>CAWDYX010000021.1:0-283097 GCA_963806575.1 uncultured Chloroflexia bacterium
GTGTGGAGGAAACTTTCGGTGAAGATCCAACATTGGTAAGCCAGTTTGGGATGGCATACGTACGCGGCCTGCAAGGAAAAAACCTGAAAGATGGCGGGGTGATGGCCACCGGCAAGCATTTTATTGGCCACAGCCTGTCACAAGGTGGAATGAATTGCGCCCCGGTCCATATGGGCAAGCGTGATTTGTGGGATATCTACATCGGTCCCTTCCAGGCTGCCATCCGGGAGGCTGGCCTGCAAGTCATTATGAATGCCTATCCCGAGCTGGACGGCGAGGTAGTGGCGGCCTCGCCTGCCATCCTCACAGATCTGTTGCGCGGCGAACTCGGTTTTAATGGACTGGTCGCATCGGATTACGAGTCCATTCCGATGATCCAGAGTTATCACCATGTCACAATGGATAAAGCCAGTGCAGCCGCCCTGGCTTTGCAGGCTGGCATTGACGTGGAATTGCCCGCCCCGGATTGTTATCGGGAACCCCTCAAAGAGGCCATTGAAACTGGCAAAGTGGGAATGGAGCTGGTGGATGCGGCGGTGTCCCGGCATTTGCAGAAGAAATTCGAGCTCGGTCTGTTTGAAAATCCCTTTGTGGATGAAGGCCGCGTTCAGGAAGTTTTTGATACTCCCGCCCAGCGCCGCCTGGCCCGTCAAATTGCGAGCCAGAGCATGGTCTTGTTGGCCAATGATGGTCTCCTGCCGCTCAAGAAAACCGTTGGAACAGTGGCAGTCATCGGGCCGAACGCCGACACAGGCCGCAACCTGTTGGGGGCTTATACCTATGCCGCACAGGTTGAATATATGCTCTCCATCGTTCCTCAGGATTTACCCCTGGCAGGAATTGATCCAGCTTCACTTGCACCTCAGGCTGTCAATATTCCGACGATTCTGCAGGCCATCCGCCTGGCTGCCCCGGGAGCCAACATACTCTATGCGCGCGGATGCGATAACCTTGACAGTGATGTATCTGGTTTTGAAGAGGCCATCCAGCTGGCACGCATTTCCGATGTGGTGGTACTCGTGCTGGGCGACCGTTCGGGCTTGATGCGGGATTGCACCACCGGTGAGACGCGCGACAGCGCTGATCTGCGTTTACCCGGTGTACAAAGTGAACTGGCACAGGCCGTCTTCGCAACCGGGAAACCGGTAGCCGTTGTGCTGGTCAATGGCCGCCCAATGGCAGTTCCGGAACTGGTCGCAAAAGCAGACGCCATCCTGGAAGCATGGCTGCCGGGTGAGGAAGGTGGTGCCGCCGTAGCAGCGGTCCTCTTTGGAGATGTAAATCCTGGTGGAAAGCTGCCGATCAGCTTCCCGCGGCATGTCGGGCAGGTTCCGTTGTTCTATAACCAGAAACCATCCGGCGGGAGGTCAAATTGGTATTGGAATTATGTCAGTGTTGACCGCAGCCCTCTGTATCCTTTCGGGCACGGACTGAGTTACACGACTTTCGAATATAGCGATCTCAACCTGTCCGTCCGGCAGATCGAAGCGGGCGGGACGGTGGATGTGAGCCTGAACATCCGCAACACCGGAACGGTGGCAGGAGACGAGGTGGTGCAGTTGTATATATGTGACGAATATGCCTGTGTCCCGCGTCCGGTTAAAGAATTGAAAGGCTTTACCCGTCTGACGCTCCAGCCAGGCGAATCCCGGCGCGTCACCTTCCACCTGCCTGTGAACCAAATGGCCTTTTATGACGAGAAGATGAAGCTGGTCGTGGAGGCCGGAACAGTCCGGGTGATGCTGGGTTCATCTTCGGAGGATATCCGCTGCAATGGAACATTTGAGATCATCGGTGAGGAAAAAACGCCTGTGAAGGACAGGTTGTTCATTTGCCCGGTGGAAATTGAACCTTTGGTTTAACGAACAGGCATAAGCGGTTTAGGCGATCGTTTCGAGGAGATATGAAGGGGAAAGGTATCCGAATGTAGAATGTGACATTTGTCACTTGAATCCGGTGATGAAATATTATATTGTTGCAATAGTATACAAATGAAAAAAACGCAGTTCGATCCCATTGGTGCCAACCAAAGCCTGGCCCGCAAGCATAACAGTTCTGCCGTTTTGAACCTGTTACGATTGTATGGACCACTTTCCCGTGCAAAGCTTGCCCCAAAAATAGGGTTAACCCGCAGCACCATAAGCCGGATTGTGGATGATTTGATCGCAGAGAATCTGGTCAGGGAAGTGGAACTATCCCTCGGCAAGAAGGGCAGGCCAGGGATGCTGTTGGAATTGAATCCTGAGGGAGGTTCAGCAATCGGGATCGAGATCGGGGTCAATTTCATTGCCATCCTGTTGACTGATTTTTCAGCCAATATGCTCTGGCGGGAAAGAGTGGACCTACCGGATGAGGCCACTTCGGAGGATTACTTGGCCAGAGCGGAGCAGCTTATCCAAAAAGCGCAAGCCCTGGCAGCCTCCAGACGGTTAAGATTAATGGGCATTGGGGTGGGTGTTTGGGGTCTTGTCGACCATGCCAAAGGTGAAATCCGGTTTGCCCCCAATCTGATGTGGCACGATATTCCCATGAGTGAAAATTGGGAGCAGAAATTCGGAGTGCCGGTTTACCTCGAAAATGATGCCAACGCGGCTGCGCTGGGGGAATATTACTTTGGCGCTGGAAAGAATATTGAGGATTTTATCTATATAAGCATGGATATCGGCGTGGGGGGAGGTATCATATCCGAAGGAAAATTGTTCCGGGGTTCCTCCGGATATGCCGGCGAGATCGGGCATATGGCCATCGACCGGCATGGCAGCCTGTGCAGATGTGGAAAAGTGGGATGTCTTGAGACACTAGTTGGCAGGCGGGTCATTATCGAACGTTATCAAAGTAAAACCGGTCAGGCCGAGATCCCTTTGGGCGAGATCATCCACAGGGCCAAGATGGGGGACAAGGTCGCTATGAGTGTTTTTGAGGAAGTTGCAGAGAACCTGGGTGTCGGAATCGGCAATCTGGTTAATATCTTCAATCCTCAGCGAATTATCCTGGGCTGGTCTCTGGGACAGGCCTATGATCTCCTTATCCCGACCCTTGAAAAAAGCATCCGAAAGAACAGCCTGACAGATCAAATGGGAAAACTGGATGTGGTGCCGTTTACGAATGGAGCAGATGATTGCCTGCTGGGATGTGTGGCGCTCGTTATGGACGAAATCATCCGGGAACGGGTCAGTGTGTAGAAAGAGGCGTTAATTATGCTCCATTTTCACCTAGCTTCATGGTTCAACGTCCCGGAAAGGAGGATCAGGAATATAAGCAAATAACCAATTTATTTTTTTCAATCAACCCCAATCGGGATTTCTATATAAATATAAGGAGAAAAGTTATGAATCGCAAAATCCTATACATAGCAATGCTGGTCGTTTTGATTGCCAGCCTGGTCGGCTGCGGGCCCAAGGCATCCACCACCACGGGCGGCAAGATCAAAGTCGGCCTGTCCTTCTCCGACTACGCCACCGAGCGCTGGCCAATCGAAGCAGGCATGATGACCACATTGCTGCATAAATTGGGCTATGATGTGATCGTCCAGGAAGCCGACCATGATGTCAAGCTGCAGAGCGACCAGATCGACAACATGGTCTCGCAGGGCGTCAAGGGCTTGATCATCATCGCTGAAGATGGCGATGCGGCCGTCACCCCGGTGGAAAAGGCTGTTGCCGCCGGCGTGAAAGTCATCGCCTATGACCGCCTGATCAAGACCCCCAAGATCTCGGCCTACCTGTCCTTCGATAACACCGAAGTCGGCAAGGCCGAAGCCGATGGCGTCGTCAAGGCCCTCGGCCTGGATACGGGCAACCCCACCTGGACCACGGCTAACCCGGTCAAGATGGTGCTCTCCGGTGGTTCCCCGACCGACAACAACGCCGTCCTGGTCCGCGGTGGCCAGATGCAGATCCTTCAGCCCTACATCGACAAGGGCGTCGTCAAGATCGTAGCCGACCAGTGGGTTGAGAACTGGGATCCTGCCAAGGCCGAGGCAATGATGGAGAATATCCTGACCGCCCAGCAGAACAAGATCGACGCGGTGGTCGCCTCCAACGATGGCACGGCGCTGGGCGAGCTGCAGGCGATGGCTGCCCAGGGATTGGCCGGCAAGGTGCCGATCTCTGGACAGGATGCCACCGCCGATGGCTGCAACAGCATCGTCAAGGGTCAGCAGACCGTGACCGTTTTCAAGGATACCCGTCTGCTGTCCCCGCAGGCTGTTAACATGATCGATGCCCTGATCAAGGGCCAGCAGCCCGCCGGGGTGAAGAGCTACACGATGGCTGAACTGACCAACGACAAGACCAAGACGGGCAGTGTCATGGCGAACTTCCTGCCGGTTGTCGAGGTCACCAAGGCCAATGTCTATGACGTGATCGTCAAGAGTGGCTTCCAGTCCTACGAAGCGGTCTACAAGGACATCCCGGCAGATCAACTGCCTCCGAAACCCTAATCTCTGATCCATTAGTTCAAATTCCCGGCTCCTGCAAGGAAACCAGGGAGCCGGGAATCCCATGAGTATATCCTTCCGAAGGCGTCGAACCTTCGGAAGGATATGTGGAGTGACCTTCGGAATTACGAATAGAAGGAGTTCGCCGTGGATAATGAAATTATTCTCGATTTTAAGAATATCACCAAACGCTTCCCGGGCGTGGTGGCCCTGGACGATGTTTCCTTCCAGATAAAGCGAGGAGAGATCCACGGCATATGTGGAGAGAACGGCGCCGGCAAATCCACCCTGGTCAAGATCCTTTCCGGTGTTTATCCGTATGGAACTTATGAAGGCGGCGTGATCTATGATGGCGAGGAATTAAAACTGAGTCAAAGTTCCATTCGGGCAGCCGTAGAGAAAGGCATCGCCATCGTTTACCAGGAGCTGACACTGGTACCCACCAGGACCGTTGGTGAAAATGTCTACCTGGGCAAGGAGCCGGTGGAACACGGCGGGATCAACTGGAATAAACTCTACGCCGATACGCAGGCAATCCTGGCGAAGTATCAGTTGGATGTTGATCCAAGGTCAATTGTCAATACTCTTGGGATGGGTAAAATGCAGATGGTGGAGATCGCCAAGGCCCTATCCGAAAACGCCAGGGTCCTGATCCTGGACGAGCCGACCAGCGCGCTCAGCAAGGCCGAAGTGGGAAAACTGATGGAGATCTTGAGGGGCCTCAAGGAACATGGCATCACCTGCATCTACATCTCCCACCGCCTGGAGGAATTTTTCGGGATCACCGACCGGGTTACCGTGATGCGGGATGGCAAGATCATCACCACGCAGCCTACCAAGGATGTAACCCAGGCTGACCTGGTCAAATTTATGGTCGGTCGCGAGATGAAGGAGCGCTTCCCCAAGGGCAAACGCCATCCAGGGGATGTTGTTCTTGAAGTTAAAGACCTCGAAGCAGTTGACCCTAATAATCCATCTCGCAAGATCCTGGATGGAGTCAGTTTCAATGTGCGCAAAGGCGAAATATTCGGAATTGCCGGGTTGATGGGTTCGGGCCGGACCGAGCTGGTGCTCACCCTTTTTGGCGAGTATGCAAAGATCTCCAAAGGCAAGATCCTCATTGAGGGGCGTGAAATCGAGCCAAGAAGTGCACGCGAAGCCATCAATGACGGCTTGAGCCTGGTACCGGAAGACCGCAAGCGAATGGGTTTGGTGTTGATCCAGACGATCATCAAGAACATTTCCCTGCCCAACCTGGACCAGTTCTCCAAGTTCTTCCGAATCAATGCGAATGAAGAGCGTCAGGCCAGTCTGCAGCAGGCCAAGAGTCTGACGGTCAAGGCACCCAGCCTGGATGTGTTTGCTGAAACCCTGTCAGGCGGCAACCAGCAGAAGGTGGTCATCTCCAAATGGTTGATGTCCAAGCCAAAGGTCCTGATCATGGATGATCCGACGCGCGGCATCGATGTGGGCGCCAAATTCGAGATCTACAAGCTGATGAACGACCTGGCCGAGAAGGGCGAAGCGGTCATTATGATCTCCAGTGATCTGGAAGAAGTGCTGGGGATGAGCGACCGGGTCATGGTGATGTGCCGGGGTCATTCAACCACCACCCTGCCGGTTGCTGAAGCCAGCCAGGAACGCGTGATGGCATTGGCCACTGGTCTTGCGACTGCCTAGAGAGAATAAGAAAAATATAGTGAGGTAAATCCAATGAGCGCATCTGTCACTGATGTAAAACCAACCACAAGTTTAGGATCCAGGCTGATTCAGTCCATCAGGCGTAACATCCAAACCTATATGCTCCTGATCGTCGTGGTGATCATCTGGGGCATATTTTATTTCGCCACCCACGGCAGTTACCTGGACCCGCAAAATATCTCCAATCTTTTCCGCCAGATGTCTGTGACTTCCTTCCTGTCGATCGGCATGGTGCTGGTGATCGTGACCGGCAGCATCGACCTTTCGGTGGGCAAGCTGGCTGGTTTTGTCTCGGTGGTTGTAGCCTATCTTCAATACTATGTCTGGTTCCGCTATTTCCCCGGCCAGCCTTTCCTGTCTGCCGCGCTTTCCGTCACCTTCGGGCTGCTGGTGGGTTTGCTGGCTGGCGTGATACAAGGCTATATTATTGCCTATCTCGAGTTGCCAGCCTTCATCGTCACCCTGGGCGGAATGTGGCTGTTCAACGGTCTGCTTTTGCTGGTAACGGCAGGGAAAACCATCGCAGCCCACCAGGCGGTCTTTTCTGATATTGCCCAAGGGTATGTCCCTCCTGCTTGGGGTTGGGGGTTGTTTGTGTTGATTGTTCTAGGGTTGTTATGGAATATGTTCAGTGCCCGGCGCGGCAAACAGAAGTATGGATTTTCCCTGCGCCCGCTCTACCTCGATTTGCTGGGTGTGGGTATCCCGGCGTTTTTGATCCTTATCTATGTTGATAGCGTCAATAGTTACAAGGGCATCCCTGCTCCGGTCCTACTTCTGGCGGTGGTGTCGATGATCATGATCTATGTGGCCAATAACACCCGCTTTGGGCGTTATACATATGCCATTGGTGGCAACCGGGAAGCCGCCCGTCTATCTGGGATTAGTCTCAAGGGTGTAGTATTCAGGGTTTTTGTTTTGATGGGCTTCCTGTGCGGTGTGGCTGGAGTGGTGTTGGCTTCCTATGTCGGTTATGGCACCATTGCCGCCGGCACCGGCTATGAATTGGACGCGATCGCCGCCTGCATCCTGGGTGGCACCTCCCCGCTGGGCGGGGTTGGCACCATCCCGGGTGCCCTGATCGGCGCTCTCATTATTGCCAGCCTTACCACCGGCCTGCAAATGTTGAACGTGCAGCCCGCCTGGCAGTTCGTGGTGAAAGCGATCATCCTGGTTACGGCGGTTTACCTTGACGTTTATTTCAAGAAGCATAAGTAAGTAGGAAATCAGGCAATCAAGTAATCAGGAAAGAAATGACGATTACCGAATAACCAATAACGGTAATAACAAGAAAGGATAAGTCCATGTCCTCCAGTTTTGAACCCAAACCCGAGCATAAATTTACATTTGGATTGTGGACGGTCGGGAACATTGGCCGCGATCCTTTTGGAGCCGCGGTACGACCCTCCCAAACCCCCGCCGAATTGGTCCATCTTTTGGGGGAAGTCGGCGCGTACGGCGTCAACTTCCACGACAACGACCTGATCCCCATCGATGCCACTCCAACCGAGGCCGAAACCATCAAGAAGGATTTCCGCAAGGCATTGGATGAAACCGGGCTGAAGGTCCCGATGGCTACCACCAACCTCTTTTACGACCCAATCTTCAAGGATGGCGCCTTCACCTCCAACGATCCCAAAGTCCGCGCCTATGCCCTGCAGAAGACCATGCGCGCCATCGACCTGGGCGCCGAGTTTGGCGCAAAGGTGTACGTCTTCTGGGGTGGCCGCGAAGGCACCGAGACGGATGGCAGCAAGAATCCAATGGAAGCAATCAAACGCAACCGCCAGGCCATGAACTTTCTGTGTGAATACGTCCTGGATAAAAAATATGATCTGAAACTGGCCCTGGAAGCCAAGCCCAACGAGCCGCGCGGATATGTATAACCCCACTACCGGCCACATGCTGGCTTTCATTGCCACCCTCGACCATCCCGAGATGGTTGGCGTCAACCCGGAAGTGGCGCACGAGCACATGTCCGGGTTGAACTTCATGCACGGAGTAGCCCAAGCCTGGGAAGCGGGGAAGCTCTTTCACATCGACCTGAATGACCAGTATCCCGGGCGTTATGACCAGGACCTGCGCTTCGGTTCGCGCGACCTGAAAGCGGCCTTCTTCCTGGTCAAATTCCTGGAGGAAGTGGGCTACCAGGGTTCGCGTCACTTCGATGCGCATGCCTATCGAACAGAAGATTACGAAGGCGTGAAGGATTTTGCGCGCGGTTGCATGCGCACTTACCTGGTGTTGAAGGAAAAGGCGGCCCAATGGAATGCGGATAAGGAGATCCAGGCGCTGCTGACCGAGATCAATGCCGACGATGGCAGCCTGGCGACCTACTTCGGGAAGTACAGCGCGCAGAAAGCAGCCGCCCTCCAGGCGCAGTCCTTCGACCGGGTTAAAATTGCCAGCCGTGGTCTCCGTTATGAGCGTCTGGACCAGTTGACGGTTGACCTGCTTCTGGGAGTCCGTTAATGTTGTAGGCAATGAGTTCCCAAACCGAAAATCGCCGTGGTCGGGGCGGGCGCAATCGGCAGCCTGATCGGCGGGCTGCTGTGCCGTGCCGGGGAAGATGTAACGCTGATCGCGCGCCCGGCGCATGTTGAGGCCATCCGCAAGAACGGCCTGTGCATCGAGGGGATATTGGGCACGCTGAGCATCCCGGTCAAGGCAGCCGCAACCCTGGACTTCCATCCGGACCTGGTGCTGCTGGCCGTCAAAACCCAGGACGTTGAAGCCACCTGCCGGCAAATCAAAGGTTATGTACAAAACATACCGATCCTGACGCTGCAAAACGGCGTGACCAGCGATTCCATCGCGGCCTCCATCCTGCCCAGGGAAGCCATCCTGAGCGGGGTGGTGATGTTAAACGCCCAGTTCATGATCCCCGGCCAGATCCTCTACGCACGCCCGGGTGCGCTGGTCATCGGTGAAGCCTTCGGACCGAATGGCCAGCGGGTCAGGGAAATACAGACCCTCCTGCGAGGCGCCATTCGAACAAAGATCAGCAATAATATCCAGGGCGTGCATTGGACGAAGCTGCTTGTCAACAACCTGGGCAATGGGCTCGAAGCAATGACCGGGCGGAGCATCCGGGATTGCATGCGCCACCCCGGCCTGAAGAGGATCGGGGTACTGGCGTTGCGGGAAAGCCACCAAGTGATCGAAAAGGCCGGCTTTCCCCTGGCGCCGCTCCCGGGCGTCCCCGCATTCGCGCTGCAGCTCATCCTGCGCGCGCCGCTGCCTCTGGCTGAAGGCTTATTGACCCTTTCGATGGGCTCGCTTAAGACCCTCAGTTCCACGCTGCAAAGCCTGCGGCGCGGCCGTCCGACTGAAATCGACTATCTCAACGGAGAGATCGTCCGGCTGGGAAAGCAGACCGGCCTGCCAACCCCCTACAACTCCAGGGTGGTTGAAATCGTAAAAGAGGTGGAGCGTAGCGGGCAGTTCCCGACCGCAGATGAACTGGTCCGCCGTTTTTCCTCGTCCTGACCCATTCCCCAGGAGACCTGATGACAAAGACCTATTTTCTCGGCATTGATGTATCGACCACCGGCAGCAAGGCGCTGTTGGTGGATGAAAGCGGCAACGTAACGGCCACAGCCACCGCCCCGCATACACTCCAGACCCCGAAACCACTCTGGTCCGAACAGGACCCGGGTGAGTGGTGGCGGGCGGCTGCGGCCGCCACCCGCCTTGTGTTGCATCAGGCCGGCCTGGGCGGGGAAAGCGTGGCAGCCGTGGGTTTGACCGGGCAAATGCATGGATTGGTGCTGCTGGATGGGCAGGGGCAGGTGCTGCGTCCCGCCATCCTGTGGAACGACCAGCGTACGCAGGCGCAATGTGACGAGATCCACCGGCGTATCGGACGCGCAAAATTCATCCAGATCACCGGCAACGTGGCGCTGACGGGCTTTACCGCGCCCAAGATCCTGTGGGTGCAGCAGAACGAGCCGGAAGTGTACGCCAAGGCGCAACACGTACTGCTCCCGAAGGATTTCCTGCGCTACAAGCTGACGGGCGAATACGCACTGGACAAGGCGGATGGATCGGGGACGGTGCTGTTCGACCTGAAGCAGCGAACCTGGTCGACGGAGATTTTGAGGGCGCTGGGAATTCCGTCCGCCTGGATGCCGCCCACCTTCGAAGGCCCACAATTCACCGGAAGGATCACCCAGGCAGCCGCAGACGCAACCGGCTTGAAAGTTGGAACGCCGGTGGCAGCCGGTGGGGGGACCAGTCTGCCCAGGCGGTCGGTGTGGGCGCAGTGGAACCCGGTGTGGTGGCGCTGACGGTGGGTACGAGCGGGGTGGTCTTTGCAACCACCCGCTCAGCGCTGGTCGAGCCGGAAGGCCGCTTGCATGCCTTCTGTCATGCCGTGCCAGGCATGTGGCACTTCATGGGCGTGATGCTCTCGGCGGCCGGCAGCCTGCAGTGGTACCGGGATACGCTGGCTCCTGGAATGGCCTTTGACGATCTTCTGAAGGAAGCAGAACCTGTCCCAGCGGGGAGCGAGGGTCTGCAGTTCCTGCCGTACCTGAGCGGGGAACGCACGCCATATCCCGACCCGCTGGCACGCGCTGCCTGGGTGGGCCTGACCCTGCGGCACGGGCGCGGCCATATGACACGCGCACTGCTGGAAGGCGTGTCCTTCGGGCTGAAGGATATATTTGGTCTGATCCAGAACGCCGGCGTTGGCAAGATACGCCAGGTGCGCGCTTCCGGCGGCGGCACGAAGGGTGCCCTGTGGCGGCAGATCCTGGCGTCTGTGCTGGAAGCTGAACTGGTGACGGTCAATACGACCGAGGGGGCGGCCTTCGGTGCAGCCCTGCTGGCCGGTGTGGGGACGGGAGCCTGGGCAGACGTTCCGGCGGCCTGTGGTCAGGCGGTCAGGATCACCGGCAGCACCCGTCCCGACCCGGAACAAGCGGAAGCTTACCGGAAAGCCTATCCACTCTATCGGGAGCTCTACCCGGCACTCAAGCCGGGATTTGGTAAAATTGAATTATGACAGACTTTCATGGACTTCCCACTGCTATACTCGAAAATGAACTTCTCAGGCTGGAATACCTGACCACCGCCGGTCCGCGCATTGTCGGGCTTTCGCTGCGTGGTTCACCCAACCTGCTGGCGGATGTGCATGACATGACCTCAGACACACCCCTGGGAAAATATTCCATCCTGGGAGGGCACCGCCTGTGGATCAGTCCCGAATCATACGAAAGGACCTACATACCGGATAAATCCGGCCTGCAGGCAAGGCCGATACCGAACGGCGTGAGCCTGACCGGCATGCACGAACCAGTCTCGGGAGTGCGCAAGAGCCTGCAGATCGAACTCGAAGAGAGGCGCGCGACCGTCCGGCTGTCGCATTCCATCCTTAACGAAAATCCCGCTCCAGTAACAATCGCAGCATGGGCGATCAGCATGTTCAAACAGGGCGGTACGGTGATCCTGCCTCAACCGGTTGGCAATACCGACCCGGACGGCCTGCTGTCGAACCGCTTGCTGTCGCTTTGGCCTTATACGCGCATCCGCGACGCGCGCCTGGAATTGCGGGATGATTTCATCCTGTTGCATGCCAGCCCGGGTCTGCCACCCGTGAAACTGGGCTATGCCAGTTCGGCAGGATGGATGGCATACTGGCGGGATGGGATCCTTTTTCGCAAGAGTTTCGACCTGCACCCGGGAGCGGTCTATCCGGATGGAGGCTGCAATGCCGAGACCTATTGCGGCGATCGTTTCGTGGAACTGGAGAGCCTGGGACCGCTGGTTGCGCTCGCGCCCGGCATGACCACGCAATTGATCGAGACCTGGGAATTGTATGACAGTCTGGATGTTCCGTTCATTCCAAAGGAAATCCGGGATCTGCTGGACAAGTAGGCTCCTCGCCCCCTTTCCTCAGGGAGTCAGGCGCGGCAGCCTTCCCAAATTGAAAAGAGAAGCTTTCTATCGATCGAAAGATTATGGTCGAATTTTGGGGAGGGGAATGGGGTAAATAAAGAAAAGTCCTCCACCATCGGGTTGAGGACTTTGTTTCATAGGTCAGTGCAACCTTATTTCTCGGTTTTTTTCTCTTCCATGGCCTCGACTGGGGCATCCTTCTTGTTACCATCCTCCTTGCCCTCCAACCCATCTTTGAACGAGCGGATGCCCTTGCCAAGCTCGCCGGCGACTTTGCCGATACGGCCTGGTCCAAACAGGACGATAACAATCACCAGGATGATCAAAAGCTCAGGAAGGCCAAAATCGCGCAGGATGGACATAACAACTCCGATTACAGGTAGATTCTAGTATATTTATTATTTTCCATGATTCAGGTAAATTTACCACTTTTCCAGAAGGTTGGCAGCCCGACTCATCTGATTCTCATTTCGCCATAGAATTGGCTGCTCAGGCTTCCTTTGGTTTCCTGCCGAACCAATTCTGCCATTCCTTGTTCTCCCAAACGACCAGGATGGGGGAGGCGTTAAAGATGGATGAGTAAGTTCCGCTGAAAACACCGATCAGCAGGATGACTACAAAGTGATGGATGGTGGCACCACCGAAGAGCGCCAGCGCAAGTAAAGTGATCATGACCGTCAACTGGGTATTGATCGATCGATCCATAGTCTGAACGATCGAGTGGTTGACAACCGTCTCGAAGTTGACCCGGCGGTAAATGTTGGAGTTTTCGCGGATACGGTCGAAGACCACAATGTCGTCATGCACTGAAAAGCCGATCACGGTCAACAAGGCAGTCAGGAAGAGCGAATCAATCTGCCAGCCAAGGAGATGACCTAGGATGGCTCCCATGCCCAGCACAACCAGGGTATCGTGGATGGTGGCGATAATGGCTGCCACACCGAAGCGGAAGGGATGCTGGACCTTACGGAACGCGAACCAGATGTAGATCAAAATAGCGACGGAGGCCATAATGACCGCGATGGCGGCTGCCCGGGCGACTTCCGCGCCGACCGAGGCCGTAACCTGCGAGAAGTTCTGGATGACCACATCCTTGCCGCCCCCGAAACGGTCATGCAAGGCTGCGACCACCTTGGCCTTGGTGGCATCATCCATTTCCCGGGAACGGATGGATAGGCCGTCAGACACACCGTTGGTCGTCAAAGGTTGGACCTCAGGATTGGCAATATTCATCGAGGGAGTGGAAAGTTCGTTGTAGACCTCAGTCACATCCGCGACGGATGGAGCTACGCCGGATTTAAACTGCACATCCAGCAGGCTGCCACCTGTGAAGTCGATCCCCAGGGGCAATTTCCAGAAGATCAAAGCCAGGATCCCCGGGATGATGACCAGCAAGGAAATGGCAAAGTACAGGTATCGATATTTAATGATATTCATCGCGAACCCTCCGTGATACCGAACCAGCGGGGATGTTCGGTGAATTTGATGCTGTCCAATACGACGTGCAGGAAAGTGCGTGTAACGATGATGGATGTGAACAGGCTGACGAGAACGCCCAAAGCCAGGGTAACCGAGAAGCCCTTGACCATGCTGGCCCCAAAGGTGTTTCCGAAGATGAACAGGATCAGGCAGGTGATGAGGGTGGAGATGTTGGCATCACGGATGGAGTTCCATGCACGGCTCCAGCCCAGGTCGATGGCCTGGTGCAGGGTCCGGCCGGCGCGCAGCTCCTCTTTCAGGCGCTCAAAAATGAGAATGTTGGCATCCACCGCCATGCCTATGCCGAGGATGAAACCAGCGATCCCGGGCAGGGTGAGCACAACCGGAATGAGCTTGAATAACATCAGGCTTATGCAGGCATAAACGATCAGCGCCAGGTCGGCGATGAAACCGGGCAGGCGGTAATAGAGCAGCATGAAAAGAACAACTGCCACGAGGCCGATGAGGCCGGCGATCAAGCTGCGGCGGACCGAATCGGCACCCAGAGTGGCACCGACGGACTGGCTTTCAACCACCTTGACTGGAATGGGCAGCGAACCATAGCGCAGTTGGATTGCGAGCGCATTGGCACTATCGGCGGTGAAGTTGCCTTCGATATAGCCGGAACCTTTGTCGATCTTGGCATTAATGGTCGGGGCTGAGATGACTTTCTTATCCAGGACAATCGCCAGTACCTGGCCGATATGGCTGCCGGTGTAATCAGAGAAGGATTGGCTGGCATCGGACTTCAGGGTGAAGGCGATCACGTAGCCAGTGGTGCCGACTTGCTGCCCGGTCTCCACGTTGACAGTGGCCAGCGAAGTACCCGTCATGACCGTGTGGTAGATGGTGGGGGCGACAGGCGCTTCGGTGGGGGTGGCCTGGGGGGTGGCATTGGGAGCCGTGGTTGGGGTGGCGGTATCCGTGGGAGCGGGCGTGGGGGAGGCGGTTGTGGTGGGGGTTAGTGTAACGATCCCGGTCGGCCCGGCACCGGCAGTCCCGAAATCGGTCTGGATGGGGGACCCTTCGGCGAGACGCGTGCTGCCCAGGTCCACGAATTCGAGCATGCCGGTCTCCTGCAAGGCTGCCACGACCTGGTCCGAGTTTTGCAGGCCGGGGAACTGGGCCACGATGCGGTTGGGCGGGGCACTCTGCATCACCACTTCGCTTACGCCCAGACCGTTCGCACGGTTTTCCAGGATCTGGCGGGTGGTGGCCAGGTCGTTGGAGCTGACTGTTGTACTGGCTGGCAAGTCAGCTTCCAGAAGCACCTGGAGTCCACCGCGCAGGTCGAGGCCCAGGCGTACGTCGGTGTTGCTATTAACCAGGGTTTTTCCGTTGAACGGGTTGGATATAATGATTTGCTTGCTCACGTCCACCCAGATGGCAAAGGCCGCGATCAGGAGGATAATCACAAGCGTCAGATAAGGACGTCGAGTCATGGATTGTTTCTCCGCTCATAAAAATACCAGCCTTTGGCTGGCGGCGGGTGACATTATACTCCGATTGAAGGGGAAGTGGAAGTATTACAGTCTGAAAATCTGGGAGTTTGATGGTTTGATGACTGCAAGGATAAAGTCCCGGGGATGTACCAATGTTGGCCTTGCGTTAACTCGCGATTGCTTGTCGCAACCGGTCCGCAATGTGTTGACGCACTTCCCTCGGAACATCGAGCCACGTCGCATGATTGTATGGACTGCCGAAATTTGGGTCTTCAAATATTGAAGTGCCCATCCTGACAGAATGGTTATATCTTGGCACAACCCACCAATGAATATGTGGGTCTGGCGGATTTTCGCGATAGGAAAGGTTCATGTAACAAGACCAGTTGAACATGGTTGCATCAAATACTCTTCGTAATGCGGTTTCGATGATTATCACGAGCTTTAGCCAATCAAGTAATTCATCCGGTCGCGTCTCTGCTATGTCACCGCAATGTCTTTTTAGTTGAACAACGCACCTTCCCACAAGACATTGGTTCGGTGCCAGGACAACACGCCAGAATTTTGTCTCATACACAAATAAGTAGTCCGGATTGGCTGGTGACCAGGAGCAAATCGGGCAGGTTAAATTCTTATTGTTCATAGCGAGGAAAAATTTTCAATCAAGTCCCTCAGACCCCTCAAGAACCTCACATCCCTTTGGAACCTCTCCCCTCCACAAACTCCACCACTTCCTCCAATACTTCATTTAATGAATACCTTCGATAGTTCCTTGAATAATTTTAGCAAGCTGGCTGACCGCCGGTTCGAACAGGATGCTGCCGTGGTAGCAGTCCAGCGGGTAAACGACCAGCTCGCCCAACTGAGCCCGATCCCAGCCGTTGGTCGGGTTTTCAGCGCCCGGTCCGCGCAGCGCTTTTATCAGTATCACCCTGCCGGGGTAGGGTTTGACCTGGTAGTCTCGGGCCAACTGGCGATTGGCGCTTTCCATGGTCCGCTCATTTTCGGGTAATGCAGGTTTGGCCACTTTTGTGATCGGCCGTGCGCGTCCACTTAAAAAACCTTTGATGGTAGTCCCACCTGTTTCCCCATAGAACCGCAGGTAATCCAACCTGCCCTGCCAATCGGAATGCAGCAGGATGGAGAGATGCTTTTTGGTCAGCATCGTGATCAGCCTGATATAGTAGGGAAGTTTGCTTTTTTCTTGATTCTGGCTGGGCGAAGGGCCTACCAGATTGTACGTATCCAATAAAATCAGCACTGGCGCTTTCTCGCCCCCTTTCAGCAGCTGATCGGCCATTTCCAGTGCGATCTTGCCACCCATAGATTCCCCGACCAGGATGTAAGGTCCCTTTGGGAAGATCTTCCGGATCTCGTTCAGGTACAGGGCGGCAGCTGATTCAATCGAAGGCAGCCGGCCCCGCCCTTCTTCCATCAGGTCCTGCAGGGCATAGACCGGTGTGTGCGGATCGATCTTTTTCGCCAGATGCCGGATGCGGGTAGGATAGCCGCCTTTGCCCGGTATGAAGAATAACGGGCTGTGGTCTCCGTCGGGGTTGATTGGGAGGACGGTGGTGATTCTCTGTCCACTGTCCTCCTTCCGGATCATTTCCGCCAGCCTGCGGATAGTCGAGGCGCTCAACAGCACCGAGACAGGCAGGTTCCTGCCCAGCACCTCTTCGATTCGCACGAACATCAGCACACCGATCAGCGAATTGCCCCCCACATCGAAGAAGTCATCCGTAACGCCAATCCCCGTGATGCCGATTTCTTCTTCCCAGATCGCAGCCAGCTGCTTTTCCAGTTCATCCACCGGTGGCTCATAAGGATTGGAGAGTTCGGGGCGGACCAGTTGCGGGATCGGCAGGCGGGTACGGGCCACCTTGCCGCCGCCGGTCAGGGGTATTTCATCCACGGGGACCAGGAAGTGCGGTAACAGGTGTTTGGGCAGGCGTTCGGCCAGGTGCTTGCGCAAGTCGGAGGCAGGTACCTGAATACCCTTCTCGTGGACGAAGTAGCAGACCAGCTTCTTGTTGCCATTGGGATCTTCTATCACGCCGTGAGGCCACCTGGACGATGCCCGGGTAGGAAAGCATGAGGTCCTCAATGGCATCCAGCTCGATGCGCACGCCCTTGATCTTGACCATGTTATCCATCCGTCCCAGATGCACCAGCTGTCCATCCGGCAGCAGCTTACCCAAGTCGCCGGTCTTGAAGAACTGCCAGGGCGGGTTGGCCGGATCAGGGATGAAATGCGCATGCGTCAGTTCAGGATTGTTGACATAGCCGCGCGCCAGTGCATCGCCGTAGACAACGATCTCGCCTTCTTCTCCGGGGGGCAGAGGCCGGCCTTTTTCATCCCAGATGTACACTCTCAGGTCGTCGTGTGGCCTGCCGCTGGGCAGGTCCGCCTGCCCAAAATCATAATCCACCGGGAATATGGTTGAGGAAACCGCCTGTGTTTCCGTGGATGAAAAACCCAGCCGGATCCGTTTCACGCCCGGAAAATGGCTTTTCATGGCCTGGAGGTCATGGTGAAACCTTTTCTCAGCCCCAAACCGAAAAGTGTGGACACTCGGAAAAACTTCGTCTGGACCCAGGATGCCCACAAAGCTTCGGAACAGTGTGGGTGTCGAACTGAAAACCGTAATTCCCTGCTGGCGGATCCACTGCGGCAAGCCGGCCAGTCCATCTTCTTTGATATCGTAATAGCAGAGCGTATAACCATGGATCAGCGCAGTAAAAACCTGAACATGCGGGGCTGAAAAAGTGAACGTGGAAAGCTGCAAGAGGCGGTCGCCTGGTTCACAGATATGGGATGCGATCCTGATGAACGCCCCCCGACCCAGGTAGCGGTAATCTTCGATGGCGCCTTTGGGCTGGCCGGTCGAACCGGAGGTGAACATGATCTGGACCATGTCAGCCGGGGAATAATTCACGACCGGGTCAGGCAATTCGCGGTCTAGATCCACTTCGTCCAGGTTAAGAACCGCCAGGTCCTTCCCGGCCATGGAACGCACCCGCTCGGCGTACGCCCCCACTGTCAACACCACTTTGATCCCGGCATTTGCAAATATATACTGGAGGGTCGCTTCCGGGAAGTTGACATCCAGCGCAACGAAATAATTCCCGGATTTCAAAACGCCCAGCATGGCAGGGATGATGGCAAGGTGGTCTTTTATGAACAGGCCCACCCCGCACCCCCGCCCGGACAGATCCCCCAGTCTCTTTCCTGCACGCATCTCCTGCAAAACCGCGCAAATGGCATTGGCGCGCTGGTTGGCTTCCGCAAAGGTTATGGCTCCTTTTTTCGTAACAACATAGGGCTTGCTATCAAATTGTTGTATGGCTTTCCGGGCGCAGCCCCAGTAATCCTGGATGATCTCTTCTCTGGTGAATTCGCTCTGGATCATGCTTTGTGTCCTGCCAATTTGAGCATCAAAAAGATCTCACCACGATCGCGCGAAAAAAAACCTGCATACCTCTGATGAGGCTGGCAAAGCGTCACTTATGCCTCCTGAGGGGTATCCCGTAAGGGAATCTCTCTAGGAGTGAATAACAAAACATGGCTCCAAGCGGCTTCCTCACCGTCATCCATTTTATGGCTTGATCAGTTTTTGCGCGGCCGCCAGGAAACTCGGGTCCCAGAACTGTTCTTCGGTGACCGGGTTTGCCAACTGATCATTGGCGATCGACCATTTCTGGAAGCCCTCCACACCGGCAAAATCGATTTTGCCATCCTTACTTATCGATGGCCAGCAATTTCTTTTTAGATTTTCAACAGTCTCTCCGGTGGCCTGCGACAATATCTGCAGGTTGCGGTCGGTTTTTCCCTGATTGTACTGTTGCACACCCTTGAGATAACCCGCCAGGAAACGCGCCCCCACTCCGGGTTGATCCACCAGCAGATTAGTATTAAAGGCAATGATCCCGGATTGGAAAGTGCCAAGCACATCTTCAGCCTTCGCCAATATTACGGAATTTCCGCCGTCCAATAAATTCGTAAGATCTGGTTCGGGGGTTGTGCTTCCGTCGATCGCTTTGGTGGCAAAAGCCTGTATTTCCGAGGGGGTATCAAGATTTTTGATGGTGAGGTCTTTCAAGGTCAAGCCAGCCTGGCTCAAGTATGTGCTCACCAGGTAACCAGAGGGTCCGGATGCTGATGTGGAAAAGGTCAAACCTTTCAGGTCTGCCGGGTTTTTCACCTTTCCGTTTTCAAAGAGGTCTTTTCGAATAACAATCGCCCAGTAGGTGCAAGCAGCCCCCTTGGAAATATGGCCTCGGTCAGCCACCACTTTGATGTTTTTCTCCGAGTACACAGTGTTAAGAAAGCCAGCACTGAGCACTCCAGCGAAGACATCAACTTTTCCAGTTGCAAATAGAGCTATAGCCTCTGAACTCTTGGCCACTTTAATCTCATCAATCTTAATCCCGTAATCCGCGAAATATCCTTCCGCGTTGGCGATCAAAAGGGGGGCATAACTCATTACCGGGCTTATTGTCACCTTCAGGGTGACCATTTCCGGGAATGGAGTTTTCGCCGCGCCGCAGGCGCTCGCTACAATGGTGACCAGCAGAAGCGAGATCGGGAAAAATCTAGCTCTCATATCATCCTCCTAAATTTGGGTTGGGTATTTTAATCAATGGGACCAGCTCGCAGGTTCTGCGTCCTCAGGAAGGGCGGTTTTCATGATGCCAAGGGATCAGGAAGCGCTTTGACCACTCCAACGTCAAGGTGAGGCAGATGCCAATGAACGCCACGATAAAAATGGCAGAATACAGGTCCGTCATGCGCATCGTTTCCCATGCCAGCCATAGCAGCGACCCCAAGCCATTGTGTCCAAAGACCATTTCCACCGCGATGGTCGTGGTCAGGGCAGACTTCAGGCTCAGGCGCGCCCCGCTCATCACAAAGGGCAGGCTGCCTGGCAGAACCACTAACCGGAATATATCCAGTCGCCTGGCGCCGTAATTCTCAACCACCTCATAATACGTGGGGTTGATCTGTACCACACCCACCATGGTATTGATCAGCATGGGGAAAAATGCGCTGATGCTGACCATCACTGTCCGTGAAATTTCGCCTAGGCCAAAGAAGATCAGCACCATTGGTAAGAGGGCTAATTTTGGGATCGGGTGAAGCGCAGCCACAATTGGATCAATGATCCGGCGAACCCGGCGGGACCATCCCAGGATCAGCCCCAGGATCAGGCCTGCCCCACCGCCGACCAGGAACCCGGAGAGTATCCGGAATAAAGAAAGCAGTGTATCCTGCGTGAATTTACCCTTCTCAAGTGACACAAAGAAGGAAATGAATATTTTTGAAGGCGCAGGAAAAATGAGAGGTGAGGCCATGCCGGCCCGGGCAATTCCTTCCCAAAATGCGAGAAATGCAACTACCAGCCCGAGGGTGATCAGCCTTTCGCGATTCTGTGTGAAAATAATTCTCACAGAGAGTCTTTTCATATCAATTCCAATTCTTTGCGTACTTCCTTTTCAAGCAGTTTCCAGATCTCTAAATGAATTTGCTTGAAGACAGGGTTGTCCTTGGAGGTTTGATTGCGCGGATAAGGGATCGGTACCTGGATGGATTTCTGCACTTTACCGGGACGATCGCTGATGACAATGATACGGTCGCTCAGCAGGATTGCCTCATCTATATCGTGTGTCACGAACAGGACCGTTTTCGGCTCGTTCCGTAGAATGTCTTGTAATTCCTCCTGCAGGATGATGCGCGTCTGGGCATCCAGGGCTCCGAATGGTTCGTCCATTAAAAGAATATCAGGGTTGGTGAGAAAGGCGCGCGCCAGGGCCACGCGCTGGCGCATGCCGCCCGACAGTTCGTGCGGGTAGTGGTTCCCGAAACCGTCCAATCTGACTCGCTTCATGAATTTGAGCACCTGTTCCTTCCGGACGGCCTTCGGTTTTTTCTGCAATTCGAGTCCCAGTCCAATGTTGTCCATCACATTCAACCATGGCAGCAATCCCTGGTCCTGAAATACCAGGATGGCGTTCGGATGCTCGATGCCATGGTAGGTGATCCGGCCGGTTTCAGGTTTGACCAGCCCTGCCACGATCTTCAGAAATGTGGTCTTTCCACAACCGCTCGGGCCGATGATCGAAACGAATTCATTCTGCTCGATCGTGAAGCTGATATCGCTTAGTGCGGAAACCTCCCGCTGGGTATGTTCAGCAAAGGTCTTACTGATGTTTTCAAAGTTGATCAGCATCGGACAAATATACCCGCTCCGTTATAATCTGTCCAGTTACATGAACAGAACCGGAATTTTCATATTTCTCTTCTGGGAACAAATTTCTGAATATGGCGCGCAAAGCTGGCATCCATCTCTACCACCAGCTTTCGCCCCGTCAACCAGCGTGATGCGCCGGTTCTTCGTGCCCCAGCTTCAACCTCATTCAAAATATCAGCGAAACGCGGCGGTTTTTTGGACACAACGTCTTCACGTTCTGTACGTCAAACCGGGTACTTCTCAATCCCATTTACGCTGAACAATAAAATCAATCTAGAACTTGTTTAGATACCCGCCTTTAATCTACCCGTGTCCTTAACAAGGTGGGGTCTCGTTTTGGGTATCGCCCACGTGTCCTAAATGCGCGATAATAAATTGGACAATTTGCCGACTAGCCACTGATGCTAGATATACTATTGGGCATATCGAAGAATTGGTATGAAGTGCTGCCCTGCTCTTAAACCACCAACTGGCCGATGGACGTTTCTTAGTGCGTGAAAGGAATTAGTATGAATAACAAGGTTCCTGCCAAAACCAATCCAGCAACAGCCTTACAAGCCACGCTGGGAGTATTGCCTTTTTTGGCCTACGGTTTGGTCAGCATATGGATGCATTTTGGAAGCTCTTTACCCAGGCTGCCGATCTGGCTGCATCCTTTCCTGGTGTTCGATGCACTCGTACTAATCGGATTGGGAGCTGGCATTCTGGCCGGCTTTCCCCGCTGGGCATATTCTTATCTGTGGTGGGCGTTGATCCTGGCCTGGTGGCTTTCGGGTATGGGCATTTACGGGGTGTACCGGCTCGATAATCGCATGTGGCTGCTGCCCTTGGGTATCCTTGTGCTGACCCTGCTTGTGCGGCGTTCCATTGCACCGTTACGGGCCCTGTTTGCCGGCTTATGGAACGACTGGACGCTGCTCTGGTTGGGATTTTACGTCTTCTTTGCTTGGATAAGTATCATGATGGATGAAAACCACAATCCCTACTTGCTGGTCTTTATCATTGCGTCCACGCTGGCGGTAAGCGCCGGGGCCTGGTTCTACTTCCAGCAAACCACGGCCATCCGGCGGATCCTGAGCATGATCGCTGGTTTGATCGTCCTGATGGCAATTGGCGGAATCAACGACGCCACCTGGGATTGGCGGGCTTACTACCACCTTCCGGAAAACGTGGGGAATATCAGCCCGGCTGGTGTGATCTCGGTTACCGTGATACTCGCGCTGATGTACCTGACCGGATACTTTTCTCAAAAACGTCAAAATTCACGAAATAAACCCAAAGGATCGGAGCTTGAAAATGGACCATTCAGCCCTTCCTAAACCTCGTAAGCATTTTCCCAATTGGCTGTTATGGTTCAGCTGGGTGGCAGCCAGCACAGCCGCCATCCTGCTTGGTGCTGGTCTGTTGTACGCTCTTATCTTCATTGCTCAAACTGTTAATCCCGGCCTCAACGAAGACAGGTTCGCCGGCTGGATCATGTTCCCGCTCGTGGCAACGTTGCTCGGATTAGCGCAGTGGCTGGTTCTCCGGCAACGCATACCCAGGTTCGGGTGGTGGGTCCTGGCCACGGGGGCCGGCATGCCCGCCGGGGTGGCACTGGCAAGCGGTGTCGTTCAAGCCATCAATCATTTCACGGGTCTGTCATGGCTCGGGTACTCCTCCCAACCTAGATTTCTTTTCCTGGTTGGGCTGGTAGGTTTTGTCCTGGGCCTGGCACAAATACCAATCCTATGGCGCCATATTCGGAGCCTTGCACTCTGGCTACTGGCCAGCATGGTTGGCTGGCTCGTTCTCGGCCTTATCGTAGGTGTGTCAATCGACAAAATGTCTGACATATTGGCTTTCGGGGCAGTTCCCGCGGCGTTCACGGGTCTCGGTTTACTTTGGCTCTTACGAACGCCGGACAGCCAAACCAACCAGCCTATCTGACAACTGATACCTTAATCCTCTCACGTGGTGCAATCTACGAGGACGGGCAGTTTGCATTCAGGTCATGGACAAAATGCCGGGTACTTCTCGATTCCGTTTAGATTTGATTCGAAAAAGGAGATCTACTAATGTTTGATAATCTAAACAAAAGGACATTAAAGGTTTTCTTTTATGAGGATGTAAAAATAGTTACAGAAGAAGGAAAGAAACTCGGTGTTATTGGTATATGGCAGGAGAATTGGAGTGGAAAACGGTATATTGATTTACACGGAAGAGCTGGCTGGTTTTCATCCTCCGACCCAAATATAAAAATGGAAATTCACCCAACAGATATCAGAAAAATAATGAGTCTCGATGAGTTTATAAAGATTTACTTACAGAATTCAAAATTCATTAGCATAGAGGTATTATTTAATAATTATGAGAAGAAAAACAAATGCTATGAGCTTATAAATAAAGAGATTGTTAATTATATAGAACCAAAGAAAGAAAGGTTATTTTCTATGTCATTACCGGATGAAGAAGAAGAACTAGCAGAACAGTTTGCCATGATGGTGCTAAAACTTGAAAACATAGCCTATGTATTTAATGGCCCAGATAATGCATTAAATGACCTCCTAGATGTTCGACAGGAACTAATTCAATTGGTTAATTCCCTAGGAGGCCATCCGGCGGTCCCTAGAATTTAGAGTAAGTTGCAGGTAACAATCATCGTGAAAAACCACGCCCAAGACATATTAATGTTCGGATCGCCTGGCGCCGGTAAGTCCCGCAGGAAAGCACTGCGGGACAAGTCCCGCAGGAAAGCACTGCGGGACAAGCCCCGCAGGAAAGCACTGCGGGACAAGCCCCGCAGGAAAGCACTGCGGGACAAGCCCCGCAGGAAAGCACTGCGGGACAAGCCCCGCAGGAAAGCACTGCGGGACAAGCCCCGCAGGAAAGCACTGCGGGACAAGCCCCGCAGGAAAGCACTGCGGGACAAGCCCCTGCTGGCACGCACTCCCGGGTATTTTGCCGAAGATGTCCATCGACGAGTCTCTGGATGTCACCCGCAATGTCTTTTTAGTTGAACAACACACCTTCCTACAAGACATTGGTTTGGCTCCAGGACAACACACCAGGAATTTGTCACATACACAAATTAGTAGTCCGGATTGTGTTGTGACCAGGAACAAATCGGGCAGGTTAAATTCTTATTGTTCATAGCGAGGAAAAATTTTCAATCAAGTCCCTCAGACCCCTCAAGATCCTCACATCCCTTTGGAACCTCTCCCCTCCACAAACTCCACCACTTCCTCCAGCACTTCCTCAATGGATAGTTTATCCGTATCGAGATAAAGATCGGCATGGGCCCGTGCATGGCTGAGCCTGGTTTGCTGCTCGTGCCAATCGGCCTCGGTCCAATCAAGTTTGCGGCGCTGGCATGTGGTGGACCAGGAGGCATCCAGAAAAACCAGGATGTCCGGATTGGTCAGGCGCTGCCACATGTCCGGCACGTAGGAGTGTTCCTGAGCAATCTGGCGGGTGCGCCAACCCAGGCTGGCCAGGCCGGCGATCAACGTGGATTTTCCGGATGCGCATGGACCGACCACTCCGATCAGGGGCTTGTGCGTGCTGTCAGGTTCCTCCGCCAAGCTATTCGTTGTCATGCAGCAAACGGTTGAGGGGGTCGGGCCCACCCAGCACAGCCAGCGTATCCCCGGCATGCAATAACAGGCTGTCCGTGGGGTGCATCTCTGAATGGTGGTCATGGCGGACCAGAATGATATTCAAGTGGTAATCATCTTCCACGGAGCCGACCGTCTTCTCGGCGAGTTCGGAGCCGGCTGCAATGGTCAGGCGCGCCAGGCTGAGTTGCTGGCCTTCCACCGAGATGGGGTTGGTCACGTCGGCACCGGCGGCGGCTGCGGCAAAGACCGGCGCAGCCATGCCCGTGGCGCTCAGGGCAATGAACCCGAACTGCTGCCGGAGGCTTTCGGCAAAATCCTCGTCGAAGATGCGGATGACGACCTGGATGTCCTGGTTATAACTGCGCGCCTTGACGGCGATCTGGAGGTTGAGCGAGTCGTTCTGCGTTGCCAGAATGATCGTCCTGGCGCGTTTCACTCCGGCGGCCTCGAGGGTGGCCGGGCGGGTGGCATCGTCCTGGATGACCGGGATTCCCATGGCCTGTGCGGTCGAAACCATCTCGGCGCTGGGTTTTAATTCGATCACTACCACGCTTTCGCGCATGGCGTGCAACTGCTCGACGACCCGGTAACCGAGGTGTCCGAGCCCGACCAGGATGGTATGTTGGTTATACGTGGAAGCAACGGCCATTTCCCACTCCTTGCTGCGCGCCCGGCGGTTAAACAGCATTACACCGAAATCAGCCAGCCCCTGGGCCAGCGTAATGACGCCGATGACCGGCAGCAAAAAATAAAAGATCTGAAGAACTGGATTATGCGGAAAGCTGCCGCTGGGCTGCAGGAATGCCAGCGTAAGCATCAGATATACGGCTTCCGGGACACTGTAGAGCGGTTCGCCGGCCTGGCGTGCCATGTAGGAGTAGAGCAGGCCGAGCCCCAGGATGGCGATCAGAAAGATCAACACCGGGCGGCGGAACTCCTTAAGCAGGATCAGCGTCTCGCGCCAAGCCATCCGCCAGCGCCGGGAGCGGAAAGATCTGCCATCCGCCACGGCTACCTCGTCAAGTCGATCGGTAAGCGGACCGTCATCCGGCGGACGGCGTCCCCGTGGCGTTTG
The DNA here is from genome assembly GCA_963806575.1 of uncultured Chloroflexia bacterium. Classification (GTDB taxonomy): domain Bacteria; phylum Chloroflexota; class Anaerolineae; order Anaerolineales; family Villigracilaceae; genus UBA877. Next base: position 25,887 of record CAWDYX010000021.1, read on the forward strand.
AGCACTTTGAGGACCACCACGCTGATATCGTCCACGGGGCGACCATCATCCAGTGCCACGGCCTCTCCAAGCAGGGCATCCGCGATCGCCTGGGGGGAGGGGTCCTGCTCTTCCAACATGGCTTTTAAAGAAGTGCACACGTCCATTGGCCGTCCCTGGCGGCTGCCGGCATGCACCAAGCCGTCGGTGTAAATCACAATGACAAGACCTGGCTCAACCGGGATCTCGCTGATGACCGGGCGGGTATCCCGTCTCACGCCAATCGGGCTTGATTCCGTGCTGATGCAGTCCACACGCTCGCCGTGGGCCAAGAAAAAGGGCGCCGGGTTGTTGCGGGAGAGCACCACAGTGCCGGTGTGCAGGTCCACCGAGATGATATTGAGCGTGGCAGAGACCTTACCTTGTTTATCGGTATAAAGTGAATCGGAGGCAGCGCGTGCGGCGGCTCCATCGCGTACCCCTTCGGCAAGCAGACCGATGACTTTGCGCACCACCAGCATCGAGACCGCCTTGGCCCCCCGGCCGGAGGTCTGACCATCTGCCAGCACCACTGACAACCCGCCATTGGGCCGTTCGACCACTTCCAGCGTATCTCCGCTATCGGTGACGGCATACTTGTTCGTTTTGGCGACGGCGATCTGGACTTCCATGCTTTCATTTTACTCCAAACGAGGAAGAAGGGAACAGGGAGGATCAGGGCTTGCTGGCGATGATCACCAAAACCTGGCTGCCAGGGTACTGCACCAGCTCATGGCGTACAGCGAAGCCGGCGGCCTGAAGGCGGCTTTTTATGCCCGGAAGGATGGCTTCGATGGAAAAGGCCTGCCCGGTGACCTTGAATAAGCCGGCTGCCAGCCGTTCCAGGAAGGTATGTCCCGTGATCAACGCGGTTGGCAGGATGACCAACCTGCCTCCCGGAACGAGCACGCGGCGGGTTTCGGGCAGCGTGTTTGGAGCGAAGATGTATTCAGAGGGGAATGTAGCCACAACCGTCTCGAAGGCATTGGTTGGAAAAGGCAGATTCTGCGCAACGCCGCGCGACAAATTGGCGGGGAAGCCCTTGCGGCGCAAACCCCGGCTGGCCTGGCGACCCATCTGCAGGCTCTCGTCCAGCCCGAAAGGCTGCATGCCGCGCGCGCTCATGGACAGTTGCAGATGCCCAGGGCCGAAACCGATCTCGAGCACGCGCCCGGACAGGTAAGGAAGCGCAGTCAACACCCAGGTCTTCCAGCGGCCCAGCGAGACGGTTGCCGCAACCAGGTCATAGGTCCAGGCGAACTCGTGGTAGAGCAGGTGGAAGAATGTACGGAAAGGGGCGAGTAAAAAGCGCATAAGGGACCTAGCTTGGGGATCGAGGATGAATGCGGAGGAGCCGATTTGTTTTTTAGTTGATGTTAGCCGACCTGTGTATCATTGCGAAGTGGAAACTGCGCACGGATTTGCCAATAATCACTTGAATTATCTATCAAAGAAACCAAATTTACGCTGACATGGATTGGCAGCATATCTCTGACTGCCGGTCGGAAATCCGCTTCAATTTCATCCAATTGTTGGGGATCACCAACCTGAGCGAGGGTGAGATGAGGAATAATCTCCGCGAACGCTCCGCCATAGGGCGGTGTATCCGGGTAATGCTTGAGGACGATCTCGGTGAGTTGCCGGAATTGTCCGGCAGGCACGGGCGCGAGATAAAGCATGTCAGGAAAACGCAAGACCTCCAGAAAGGAAGCCATAAAGCTGGCTTGTTTTGAGAAAAGCTCCCGCAATGCACTGGACAAATCGCTTGTGAGTTGATCTGGTGATTTGAAGGGATAAAGTATGGTCACATGGGCCGGGAAAGCGACGGCAGCGGAGGGTTGGTAGCGCTTGCGAAAGGTCTCGACCAACCTGTCCGCTTCGGGGATCAGGACAACAAGTGCCGATTCGATTGGCATATTAATTGAATTGAACCGGGAGAATTTGTCCCATGGAAACCATAGATCCAATTGCCCAGCCTCAATTGGAATTTGAACAGCTGTAGAATGTGATGGCGGAATAAACGAGAAATATCTCAGGTGTCAGACTGCAATCGATTCAGGCGGGTGAAAAACTCCACTTCAGTATATCATTTTCAGGTCTCCAAGCAACATTTCTTCGACGAGCCATCAACGATTACGCAAAGTCGAAAAGCATGGACCCAACCCCCTACACCCTTGCTTCGGGGAAGGGGAAAAGAGCAGGAAAAACAGGTGCGGGTGCCTGGCGCTCCACACCAAATTTCCGCCCCACCCGCTCATCTTTGTGAAAGATGGAAATTTAATGCGGAACGTGCTATAGTATCATCAAGGGGAAATGGAAGGATGGCTTGAATGGTTTGAAAGGAGGCAGTTCATGGTGGCTCAAAAGATGGATGACCAGTTCAAAATCCTGCTGGCAGATGATGGCTCAGACCATGCTGAGGCGGCCAGGAGGCTGGTGGAGGGACTGCCTCTACCTGCCGGGAGCGAGATCACCGTGTTGAGAGCCTTCACTTCGACCCAGGCGAGCGATCTTGCGCCGCTTGAGAGCGCCCTGAACTCCACCTGTGCCCTGCTCAGAGAAAAAGGCCTGCAGGCCAAACCAGAACTGCGGCCGGGTTCTCCGGCTGAAAAAGTCGTCGAATATGCCGAGGAGCAAAAACCCGATCTGATCGTGATGGGTGCAAAAGGGTTGCGGGCAACTTTCGGCATCCTTCTGGGGGGAGTGGCCCAGCAGGTGGTGGAGTATGCGTGCTGCCCGGTGCTGGTTGTACGGGCGCCGTATCACGGACTACGGCGAATCCTGCTGGTTACGGATGGCTCGCCATCCAGCCAGCAAGCCGTTCAGTATCTGGGCAGCCTGCCATTACCAAGCGAGGCGAAAGTGGAGGTCATGCACGTTTTGCCGCCCGCGCCCATCCAGATGATCCTGGAGAATACAACTTTTGGTTCCATGCAAGTCGCTACACCGGAACAGGTATTGGAAGTTGAATCCGCCCTGCGGGCCAAGGAAGAAAGAGATGGACAGGCACTCCTGGATGCCACAGTCGCTTCCCTGCCAGGCGGCCTGGCTGCCAGCGGCGTGCTCGAACGCGGCGACGCGGCCACCGAGATCATCGATTATGTGAAGGCCCATGAAATTGACATGATCGTGACCGGTTCACGCGGACTCGGCCAAATTCAGTCCTGGCTGATGGGTAGCGTCAGTCGCAAGCTCGTACATTATTCGGGATGCTCGGTGTTGGTGGTGAGGAGTGTGGAAAAGAAACATGACTTCCCAAAAACCTAAATCCCGAAAGCTCGGTGGCAGACGAACCGGGGCAGGTGGGGGCAGGCGGAAAAACAAAAAGCTAAGATAGTAGGTTTACTATAAACACTTAGGAAGAAGATAAGCGGTTATGAAAAGATAGGGGATTTTTAATTACTCATCCTGGAAACCCGTCCGGTAGAGCTCATAATACATGCCTTTATGCGACAATAACTCGGCATGACCGCCCTGTTCGATAATCCTGCCATCGTGGATCACTACGATGCGATCGGCATTCGTGATGGTGGACAGGCGGTGGGCGATAACCAAGGAGGTGCGACCTTTCAACAGGCGTGCCAGGGCCTTTTGGATGAGTTGTTCGGTTTGGGTGTCCACCGAGGAGGTAGCTTCATCCAGGATGAGGATACGCGGGTCAGCCAACAAGGCGCGGGCGAAAGACAGGAGTTGGCGCTGCCCGACGGATAGCATTACGCCGCCCTCCTCAACGGAGGTGGCGTATCCGCTGCGCAAGCGGACGATGAACTCATGCGCGCCAACAGCTTTGGCGGCAGCTTCGATCTCAGCCTGGCCCGCCGCCAGCCGGCCGAAGCGGATATTCTCCGCGACCGTCCCATTGAAGAGGAACGGATCCTGCAGGACAACGCCCATCTGGGAACGCAGGGAGGCCTGGGTCGCCAACCGCAGGTCGCAGCCGTCGACAAGGATACGGCCTTCGGTCGGATCGTAGAAGCGGGACAAGAGCTTGACTAGGGTGGTCTTGCCGGCTCCGGTTTCGCCGACCAGGGCGATCGTTTCACCAGGGTGGATATGCAAGTCGATGTCTTCCAGGATGGTGGCCGGATCATCCGAATAGTGAAAGGAAAGATGCTCGAAATCCACCCTGCCGCTCAGAACGGGGAGTGTCACGGCAGAGGGTACATCCTGGATATCGACTGGAATGTCCAGCAGCCCCATGATACGCTCCCAGCCGATCAAAGTGGATTGCATGGCATCATAACGGCGGCTCAGGTCACGAATGGGATCGAAGAAACGATCAATGTAAAGGATGAAGGCCACCAGCAGACCGGGGGTAATTCTGGCACCGAGAACGGCCGTGCCGCCCAACCAGACGACCAGGCCGGTGGCGATAGCCCCAAGCAGGTCAACGCTGGGGCTGAAGAGCGAGGATATTCGAGCCGTATTAATCGCGCGCTCAAGGTAATACTTGTTAACGTAGTTCCGGAAGTGTTCGTAGTTCTGTTTGTTGCGTGAAAAAGCCTGCACCACGCGCACTCCATTAACGTTTTCGGCAAGGACAGAGTTCACCCACGAAACGGCTGCACGTACTTTGCGGTAGGCGAGGCGCGAAGCACGCCGCAGGAGCACGGTGATGAGCAGCATGACCGGCAGGACGAGGAAAGTGAGCAATGCGAGGCGCACATCCATCTCCAGCATGATGAAGATGATCAGAGCCAGGGTGAAAATGTCGCGGGTGATTGCCAGCACGGCCCAAGTGAGAAAATCGCGCAAGGTTTCGACATCGTTAATGACACGCGTGATGACCCGGCCAACCGAATAATGGCTGTAGAAGCTGAGTGAAAGTTTCTGAAGATGGTCGAACAAGTTTTTACGCAGGTCGTAGATAATCCCCAACGCAACCCTGGTCATAAGGTTGACGCGGTAATAAGTGCCGATCCACTGAACGACGATTACCCCCAGGAAAACCAGGAGGGTATTGCGCAGGACGAAAATATCCCCGGTTCCCAGGCCCTTATCTATGGCGTAGCCGACCAGGTACGGACCGGCCACCGAAGCCGCAGAGGCGCACAGCATCAGAAAGGCAGCCAGCAGCAACCGACCTGTGTAGGGGCGGACGAAGGCAACCAGCCGGCGGGCATTTCTCAGGTTAACGCCCTGGTCATATTGCTCTTCGGATTGGGTCACGTAGACAGGCGGAACAATGGTTGCGGACATATGAAGTGCGGTGGCTCGCTATGACATAAAACCGGCGGATCAGGAAAGGGAGCGGCCGGAGGGACGTTCTTCGAGGATTTCTTCGAGGGTGGCGATCCCCTCCCGTTCACGCTCTGGCTCCAGCTCTGGATGAGGTTCCGGTTCTGGCTGCTCGTGACTGCCCCTTTGCGACAGCTGCAGATCGTAGATCTCTCGATACAAGCCGCCCTGTGCCAGCAAGGCAGCATGCCGGCCGCGCTGGACAATGCGCCCGTCATCCATGACGAGGATCAGGTTGGCGCGACGGACAGTAGCCAGGCGGTGGGCGATCACGAAGGTGGTGCGCCCCTCCATCAACCGATCGAGGGCTGCCTGGATGAGCTGCTCGGTCTGAGTGTCAACCGAGGAAGTTGAATCGTCCAGGATAAGGATACGCGGATCCATCAGCAGGGCGCGGGCGATGGCGATACGCTGGCGCTGGCCGCCGGAGAGCGTCACGCCGCGCTCCCCAACCAAAGTGCCGTAACCTTCGGCGAATTTGATAATAAAATCATGGGCTTGGGCGGCTTTGGCGGCGGCATAGACCTGCTCGTCGGTAGCATCCGGACGCCCGTAGGCGATATTGGCCCGGATCGAATCCGAGAAGAGCAACGAGGTTTGCAGGACAATGCCAATCTGCCGCCGAAGGGAAACCAGGTCAACCTGGCGAACATCCACGCCGTCCACCAAGACCGCACCAGCGCTGACGTCGTAAAAACGTGGGATCAGGTTGACCAGCGAGGTCTTGCCCGAACCGGTCTGTCCGATCAAGGCGACCAGCCGGTTCGGTTCAACGGTCAAGTCGATATCCGTGATAGCGTCGATCTTTTCATCCTGATAGCGCAGTGAGACCGAACGGAATTCGACCTTCCCCTTTAGCGGGCCCAATTCCGTTGCCGCGGCAGGGGAGTGGATCTCCGGTTCATGGTCGAGGATCTCCAGGACGCGCTGGGCGCCGGCTTCGGCTTCACCGGTGGTGTTGACCAGCCAGGAAAGCTGCTGGACGGGGGAAGAAAGCATCAACAGATAGGCATTGAAGGCGACCAATTCGCCGACGGTCATGCGCCCCTGCAGAACCAGCGGACCCCCAACCATCAGGATCAGGATGGTGCCCAGGGTGATCAACAATGTGGTGGTGGGCATGACTTTCGCCCACTCACGGTTGACCTTGAGTCGGGCTTTAAAATAGGATTGGTTAATGCCGTCGAACTGGGAAATCTCATGCGGTTCGCGGGCAAAGGCGCGCACCACCTGGACCCCCGTGACGTTCTCCTGCAAACGGGCGGAGAGATCACCCAAGGTGTTATCCACGTTGTAGAAAAGGCGGGTGATGCGGTTGCCAAAGTCGGTGGTCATCATGACCATCGGGATGAGCGGGAGCAGGCTGACGAGTGCCATGAACGGATTGCGCAAGATGAGGATCGTCAGCACGCCGAGCGCGACGATGCCCAATTGGACGAACTCAACAATGCTCTCGCCGGCGAAGGACTGGACGGAACGCACGTCCTCGATGCAGCGGTTGATGAGTTGGCCAGTGGTGGTGTGGTCGTGATAGGTGAAAGGCAGGTATTGGATGCGATCGTACATGCTGTTACGCAGGTCATAGCCGACATGGGCGGAAAGCCACTCGGTAAGGTAACGCTGGCCCAAGTTCAGGCAGGCAGTCAGAACGCCAATGCCCAGCAGAAGCAGAGCCGAGCGGACCAGTAAGGCGGAAGCTCCAGCCTTCAGACCCTGGTCGATGACATGCTGGATGATCTGCGGAATCACCAGGGAAAGCCCGGTCGTTGACAACAAAAGGGCCAGGTTGGAGAAAAGCTGGCCGCGATAGGGTCCGAGAAATGAACGCAAGCGAAAGAGAGATTTCATGATGGCGGAAACCCTATTTTACCCCTGGTTTGGGGATTGGGTCGTAATGAATTGAGGATTGGGAGGAAAAAAATATCTCCACGAGGGAACACAAATGTCATGAAGACGGAAGAGGGAAGGAAAAAGAAAAAAAAGCAAGAGAATAACCGGTCAGGAGGAGAGATCTTGATCCTGAAAGGATGAGGCATCTTAATTCAACAGGTCAGCTGTATTGAAGGGTGAGCAGAAATGCGCGATAATCCTCTGGGTCATCGCAGGGAAGGAATGTTGGAAGGCAATTTACCCTTTCCTTGTGGATAATCGCAGTTATCAAGAATAATAAATACAGCGAGGAGGCATAATAAACGGACATGTTCTGTTGATCGGGGTCGCAGTTGGGCTATTGTCGACCATGGTGATGGACCTGGGCGGAGGGATGGGCATTCTGCTGGGTGTCCCAGGGCGCGGCCCACGACGTACGGGGTACGGGCTGATCGGGCGCTGGGTCGGATACCTGTTGCGCGGGAAATTCAAACATGACGATATCCTATCCACTCCACCGCTCAAGGGGGAGCTGATCTTTGGGATCCTGATCCATTATCTGATCGGCATCATATTGACGTTAATTTATTTCGTATTCCTGCAAATAACGGGGATTCAAGCGACGGCGCTGTTTACGATCGCCTATGGTCTGGTGACAACGATATTTCCCTGGTTCCTGATGTTCCCCTCTGAAGGCATGGGATGGCTGGGAAGAGACGCACCCGGGAATGCCCACCTAGCCCGGGCGAGTTTATTCAATCATGCCTTCTTTGGTCTAGGCCTGGCTGTGTGGATGGCGCTGCTCAAACCATTTTGATCTGGGGTCCCTGAACTAGGAAATATAGAATCACTCAAGCTGCTCACCGAGGCTTCGATACCCTTTTAGGGTACTTATCTCGAACCTAGCGATCTCCGGAAAAAGTCTTCTCATGCCAGGAAAAAGGGCAGCATGGAGGCCCATTGGTCTTTCCAGACGACAGGAACAAGATGCTGCACTATTTCAGCAGGCATGGCCTTCGAAAAGACCAGCCGGTCTTCGGGGGGTAGGTTGTAGAGCAGGAAAGGAACGGTCAAGGGGTGGGGCAGGGCAGTCTTCACGCCATATTCAGAGAATTGCCCGACCAACCGGATTTGTTCTTCCACCGAAACCAACGCGTCGGCCTTTGAAATGAATTCAACCGCCTCCGATTGGATGTGAGGCCGCCAGGTGTCATACAACCTGGTCAGTACTTCGAGGAGATTCCCCAGATTTATCTCAAGCTGGTCATTCTTTGCACATTTCTCCAGCGCCAGCTTGATCTCGTCCAACATTTTGACCATTTCCTGGTGCCAGTACATCAGTTTATCGAAGGGAGCCTCAGGCAGCAACTCTCGAAAGTATGGAAACGCAATTTCGTCTTCCGTCAGGTGATGGGAAATCAATATTGAAGAGAGGGCCCGGATGTAGTTGAAAAGACCCTCCCGATGGCTTTCATCCTGGAAACCATGCTCCATAACCGCCTGAACGCCCTCAATCGAAACCTTCAGGCCACGCGTAATAATATTGTGAATGTTGTTGAAACTGACTGCAATATTGGTCTGGGGTGGTTCGGACATTGCATTGCCTCCATTAGATGTAATAACAAGGCCCGCTCATTTGCGGATAAGGGACAATTTTTATCCAGCAATACTATAGCATACCGGCAGAGGGATTTCAAGTCATTCAGGGCAATTCGCTAGGTTTTTATAGGACCAGCCCGACCCCGGACACCATACTGCGGGTACCCAAAAATCAGTGACGATGTACCCCGAAGCCGGGGACGAGGTCCCCGAAGAACTTGCGATGATATCCTCAAAGAATCAGAGATAGTGTCCCAATGACACAATAATGCCTTTTCTTATTACAATAGAGGAAGATATGACCCAATCCCAGGCAATTGCTTCGCAAAGCAGCCGACTGACCGAGTGGGTATGGTCGTGGATCAGCACTGGCACGTTCTGGCCATCCTGGGCAACTTGAAGCAGCGTGAGCAGGAGGGCATATTGTATGTCCCCAAAGAAGGTGAGATTTTAAAACGGATAATGGCATGAAGAGGCGCTTTATCATTATCATGGGTGTTTCGAGCAGCGGTAAAACAAGCGTTGGAAAAGCGCTGGCAGCCCGCCTCGGATGGGACTTTTACGACGCGGATGATCTTCACCCACCTGCCAATATAGCCAAAATGGCTGGCGGAATCCCGCTGGGAGATGAGGACAGACGCCCGTGGCTGAGGTCACTGCACGACCTGATCGCAGCCCGCCTGAATGAAGGGCGTCCGGGTGTGCTGGCGTGTTCGGCCCTCAAGGAAAACTACCGCCAATCACTGCTATGGGGCAACCAGGATGTGCAGATCGTTTATCTCAAAGGGAGTTACGAATTGATCAATAAGCGTATGGCAATGCGCGCCGGGCATTACATGAAGCCTGACATGTTGCAGAGCCAATTCGAGGTGCTGGAGGAGCCGGTCGATGCGCTGACGGTGGATATAGCGCTGCCAGTGTACGAGATCGTGGAGAGGATTGTGTCAGAGGTGAAATAAGAGAGGCCCTTGGAAGAACACCACCAGGCCTGCGCGCCACAGGCCCTTGGAAGAGCACCACCTGTGCCTGCCTGCGCCAGTACCACAGGTACAGGTGCGCCACACCGTCCTGCAGTCGGTGCAGGGCAGGTGCAGGCAAGGACAGGCAAGCGGGCGGGGAGGATGCCGGAAGCCCCGGAGTTCCTGTTTTGCAACAACCAGCATGGGGAATATTCGGAGTAGAGCTACGCGATTCCAAGCAAGCTCTTGAGAGAAGCTTGACTCACCTTCCTGCTCGTGCCGGATTTGTTATATAATCCGATGATTACCATGGTCATTCGGGAGCCGGACATGGTCGAAAATCGCAGTCAATAATTGGTCGACCGCCTGCTTCTTTTACAGGCAGGTTCTTCCGATATAGAAGCGTCAGCAGTTGTCAGTATGGATGGTTTGAGAATTGCTTCCGCCTTACCACGGGGCGTGGAAGAAGAACGAGTCTCGGCGATGTCGGCAGCCATGCTTTCCCATGGTGGGCGGATCGACTCAGAATTAGGTCGTTGAGTAGTGGAACAGGTTCATGTTAAAGGCCAGAACGGCTATGTCATTCTTATGTCAGTCGGTAAGGAGGCAATACTCACGACACTCGCCAAAAAGCCAAATTAGCCTGATCTTTCTCGAAATGCACCGGGCGGCAGAGGATTTGATAAAATTGATCTAAGGTGATCATTAAACTATGAAACCGATACCGAAGAGCGGCTTTTACAACACCAATAATTATGGACGAATCGCCCTGTTGTCCTATGAAGACGTCCTGGGAAAGAGTGGATTAAATGCAGTCCTGCACCTGGCTTCTTTGAGCAATCTCATTGATAATTATCCCCCGGCCAACATGGACCGTGGATTTGATTTTGCCGACTATACAGCGATCCTGGTGGCGCTGGAAGAAATATATGGCCCACGCGGAGGACGAGGCCTGGCACTGCGAGCCGGCAGGGCGACATTCAAGGATATCCTTGATAATTACGGGGCGATGGCCGGAGTTACCGATCTGGCTTTCAAAGTATTGCCGCTGCAATTAAAACTACGCATGGGGTTAAATTCCGCAGCGAAAACCTTTTCGGAGGCATCCGATCAAACGACCAGCGTTCAAGAAGCAGACGATACCATCATCTGGACCATCCACCGCTGCCCATCCTGCTGGACGCGCCAGGGTTCAGACAAACCCGTTTGCTACGTCACGATCGGGTTTCTTCAAGCCGCGCTGAACTGGGTATCGAATGGGCGTGAATTCCGAATAAACGAATCCAAGTGTTGTGCCATGGGTGACGCCACCTGTGAATTTGTGATACAAAAAGAACCCATTTCATAAATCAAAGATTATTATTGAGTAGTAAAATGCCTTGCCACCAATAATGGAGCAAGGCATTTTTCCAATTCCCAAGGAATGGGTATTTATAATAATTTGTCTCCCGGGCAGGGCAGACCTCCAGGAGTCAGTTTCCGGGACAACGTTGGAAGACTAAAGCCCTTTAATGATCAGACCCAGGGTCAGCAGGACAAAGGCGACCAAAGCCAAGAAGTAACCAACTCCCCCCAAATATGAGATGCGGCTTGCCAAGAGATGAACAATGTAAACAACGACGCTGACAACAGCAATGGTCTCAGCTGCCCAGAAGGTGGTTTTCTTGGGTGGATTAAGTTTCATTGTCTTCTACTCCTCATTTTTTTAATGTGTTAATGTGTAATTCGCCTCCCCACCCTGTGGCTCAAAGCCAGTCCTGGGAGGAGTGTGCATTTTCAAGACGCTGCAGATGAAAAAAACAATGAAATTGTTACCTCCATCAGAAGAACAAGGGTTTGACCATGGCAGGACAAACCCTTGTAGAAAATAAACCTGAATTACTCGCCAGCCGCTTCAGGCGGGCGCTTTTTGGCGACCGCTTTTTTTGCCGAATCGACCAGGTCCTTGCCGCGGCTCCTGGCATCCTCGACGATCACCTTGCCGCGGCTTTGGACATCGGTGGCTACCGCGCTGGCCTTTTTTGCAATCACGTCGGCTTGTTGGGCGGCTGCATCACGCAGTTCAATGCTCTTGTCCCTGATCAGGGTGCGGGTCTCTTCACCGGATTGGGGGGCGAGCAAAAGGGCGGCTACAGCTCCAGCCACACCGCCTACGACAAAGCCAATCAAGAACATTCCAAAATCATCATGGTCAGACATTTTCTATCTCCTTTTGTTTATTGGGAACGTTTATTTGCGGATAAGGTTGAACAGATCGAAGAATTTTTTCAATCCAGCCAGGTAGGAATTCAGTTTGATGACCGGTTCCACCAGGTTTTCGCTCAGGAACTCGGTGGTGCCGCGCAGGGTATTGACCGTTTCACTGGTCGATTTAAGGATGGGCTTGACCTCATTTTGAAGCAGGTTGATCAGGCTGGCTAACTGGATGATCAGCACCACCAACGCCGCGCCGATCAACAATGACTCGAACGCCATAAAAATAATGAAAATATCCCGGACGTTTGCGGCAGTGGAGGGACTTTTCACCAAGAAGATGACTGCCAATACGATCCCTGCCAGGAGAATGACAATCCCGGCAATGATGCCAGCCAGAATCCAGCGCTGTTTGCGTAGAGCAGCCCGGCGGGCGGCTGCCTCTTCTGGGGAAAGGGTCGCGGGAATATTTTCGGTCATACTGGGTCATTATAGCACAATTAGATTCGCACGAGGCTCCAAGGCTTTTGGAGGGATATGCAGAATTTTGAGCGGACGGTCAGAATGATTAAATTTCTTTCGATATTGCTTACAGTAAATTCCTCAAGCGGGTAAGAAGATGATCGGCGGGGGTGGCTCGCAATGAAAGCAAGGTCGATTGAAACGAAAAGCGCTAGTCCCCCCGGTTTACCCACAGACTCACCTAAGGATTTCAACCCTGGTGCCGATGGTTGCCCATTCATAAAGCAGACGGGCATCTTCGGAACTCAGGACCACGCACCCGTGTGAGTTGGGCGTACCGAGACCGTTCCCCCAGATGACATTTCCGTTGGGCAGGACCGGCAAGGCATGGATCCCGTTTTCGGTATAACCAATCCAGTAGATCCCCATCCAATCCGGCATCCAGAACCCCCATGGATCGCTCCAGGCGTTCGGGAGCTTGTCCAAAATGGAAAAGGTGCCGATGCGAGTGCCGTTATTTGCGCCGGTGGAAGCGATAAAGCTATAGACGAGCGTATCGCCCTGGTAGGCATACAAATGCTGCTGCGAAATATAGACAATGATGCGTTTTCCGCCGGAAGAAACAGCCGGGGCAGATTGTGGGGGCTGGTCCTCGATCACTGCCGCGGCGGTCGGGATGGGGCTGGGAGTGGCTGTGGCGGTTGGCATATCCGTGGGAGTGGGAAGGGGAGTGTCTGTAGGCAGAGGCGTTGCGGTGGGTGTATCGGTGGGTGCCGAAGTCTCTGTCACCGTGGAAGTGGCGGTGGCCATTGATTGCAGGACAATTATCTTCTGTTCACTCGTGGCCACCTCAGACGCCTTCACAATCCCGCTTTGAGAAGCGATAAAGGTCAGGGTCACAATTGCGATAACAGCCAAACCGGAGAGTGAAAACAATCCCAGCCAACCCAGCTTGGTTTTCCTGGTCTTTTTCTTTGGTTTAGGTGAGGGCGGTTGAGGAGGAAGTGCCATGCCAGGGTTTTCAGGCCGATCCCGGGTCTCGATAGAGTCCTGGCGGGGAGCTTGCGGCAGACGGATCTTGCTGATCTTTTCGAGCTTCTGCTGGACCTCGGACAAGCCCTGGCGGGCGCGCGGACTGCCCGGATTGATCCTTAACGCCTCCTTCAAATATTCCAAACTGGCGCGCGGCTCGGCTACGGCCGCTAGGATTAACCAGGGGTCTTCAAGTCCCGGAGCCAGCTGGATGGCGCGTTGGGCCCATGATCGAGCCGCCTGTTTTTTTCCATGGCGCAACCCATCCAAGGCATTTTGGACTGCGGATTCTGCAAGCTGGAGATTCGAAGTCATTCATTAACCTGAAAAGAGAAATCACCCACCCCCTGTTACCTTCCATTCATAGGAAAGGGGTGAGGAATATGTTGCGTATATCATAATCCCCACGAATATAACGCACAATCGCCTAATTGACCATTCCTTTATACCAAAAACGAGATGATTTCCGCATGATCAACGATAGGTTTTCAACCATCACACCGTCTTAAAAAATGGATTGCCTCAATGGCAAAATTTGCTTTACAATCAAGGAAAGGAGAGAAATCATGGCTGACCCCACCATTTCAGAATTCATGTCCAGCATGGCAACCGCCTTCGTGCCTGAGAAAGCCGCCGGCATTGATGCGACCATCCAACTCAAGTTGACCGGCACCCAATCGGGGGAATGGTTCATCACCATCAAAGATAATCAATGCACTTTCAGCCCGGGGGCAGCAAGTGCCGCCAAGTTGATCGTCACTGCTGATTCGGATAACTTCATGAAAATCTTTACCGGCCAGATGGATGGAATGCAGGCTTTCATGCAGGGCAAAATCAAGATAGCCGGAGACATGAACCTGGCGTTGAAATTGATGGGCCTGTTTAAAGTTTAAGAAATGGCATGGAGACGAGATATTAAGCAAAAAATCACTCCCAGACCTAAATCCGGCTGGTGCTTCGATACTCCTTTTCAACCAGTCGATTGGACCGATTTTTTTTTCCTGCCATATAAAGCTTCATTTTCGAGAGAATAATACCTTACGAAATCGATATTTCTATCTCGACAAATGAATAAACACTTATAATAATTCAGCTTATGGACGACAGCAAGATATTCGAAGCTGAACAGGCATATCAAGAAGCCATGCAAGCGCTGCGCAAGGGTTTGCGTGATCTGGCGCGTGAACTGGCAATGCGTTCCGCACAGTTGAATCCCCAAAATGAACAGCCCTGGCTGCTCCTGGCTGCGCTTTCAAACCCATATGAGAGTTTAGGATACCTTCAAACAGCACTACGGATCAACCCGACTTCTGTGCGCGCCAGACAGGGATTACAGTGGGCGCAAGGGCGTATCCAAAAAGAGGAATTACAAAATCAATTCATGGGGATAATAAAAAATATCCGGCGAATACCCGCCAAACCCGAACAGGAACAATCCAGCCCCACGCCCGCCACGATTGTGCACGATCGTTTGCCCACATGGCCCGTCATACCTTTACAGGTTCAGTCACGCCCTGTCTCCGAAGCAGAACTTTGGGAGATAGATATTGAAAAGATAATCACTCCGGGAAAGTTTGTTTTTGATTTTGTTCTCAACGGTTTCTTTACCGCTTACCATCAGATTTCCATAACCGGAACTGGGATGGGCGAGATGCATTCTCATACGTATCGCATGCAAATCATGGCTGCAGCTGAACTTGTTACCCGCAATAACCAGATCCTGGTCTCCTACGAATCCATCCACAGTGTCGTGGATAGAATATGCAAAGCGTATGAAGGAAAAACCCTGAATGATCTCCCGCCTTTTAAGAAACTGCAACCATCGACAGAGAACCTGGTAGGTGTGATTGCCCAGCAATTGGAGAAACTCTCCTCAGGGAAACAATATAAGATTTATGAAGTGACATTGATGGAATCGCCCACAGTGGGGGTTGTGTATAAAAACATGGATATCATCCGAACATTTCAGTAAGCAAATGTTCCAAAGAACGTCAAATATGGAGGTTCTGCCTGAACCAGATTCGTATGGTTTTCCAGCCTGCTTTGATTTGTTTTCCGGGATCCTGGACTTCCCAGGAACCGGGTTCGGACAGGGCATACAGGAAACCACTGAAGCGGAAGAAAAATGTCAGCGAACGATAGAGGGGCATCAACATGCAATAAATCCAGCTCTTGCGAAGGCGCAATTTTACCTCGGCATCAGCGTAGGTATAGGCGGCAAGGAACCACAACAACTCAATCAGCACATAAAACAAATAAACCAATAAATATGCGGAAATGATCAGAGAGGGCGAGTATCCAAAAACAACCAGAATGGGCATGAAGAATGTCCATACGAAACGAGGGAAGGAGAGTGTATGGTCAATTAACAGCGCTCGCGCTGGTGAAAACCCCGAGATTTTGAATATCGATTCGCTCATCAGTTTTTTGTGCATCGCGCTCACTTCCAACTGGCCGCGTTGCCAGCGAACTCGTTGAGCATATAGTGCAGACAGAGATTCGATCGGATATAAATAAATTTTTGCCTGGGGCACTGCAGCCAACTGGAAATTGGCCATTCTTTCGTAAAGTTGGAAGGTCATGTCCGTGTCTTCACTGACTGTTGCCTTGTTGTATAAGAACGTGCTAAGTAAAACCTCTCTGCGATAAACCGTGCATGCGCCGGATAGTGTGTAAATGGCGTTAATCATCGACTGGTAAGTCCGCCCTACTCCAAAAGTAGTGGCATATTCCAGGAATTCCAGCTTTGCCAGGAGAGAGCGTCCCAGCGACGTACGGCCTGCCGGCGGCATGATCTCAAGATATCCTGTACATGCTCCGATTTTGGGATTGGCCTGTAATTGTTCCACAAATCTTCTGATGGCATCCTTATGTAAAACCACATCACAATCAAGTCCAAAGATGAACTCCCCGATTGTCAGGTGAATGCCGGTGTTCAATGCCCATGATTTTCCCCTCCCCTCGATCGAATGCCATCCCAGGCGCATCTTCAACCGCCCCTGCAACTCGGTGAAAATTTTGTAGGAGTTATCGGTACTCCCGTTGTTTATGATCACCACTTCCATTTTCTCAAGTGGGTAGGATTGTTTGGCGATTGATTCGACACACAGCGCCAGCGTTTTTTCTCCGTTGTAGACCGGGATAATGATGGAAATATAGGGATAATAAGATAAGGAAGGTACCGGCTTTCGATTTCTGAAATGAAAGATAATGTGGCCGATCAATCCGGAAAGCGTAGTGAGACCATCCACGATGATCGGGATGAGAATCCAAACCCCCCAAAAGAAAGTAAAGCGAATGAATTCCTCCCTCATGTTTCGACCCCAGAGGAAGCACGCTTGATCTTTTCCCTGATGCCTGTCAGCGAACTGGAAGTCACCAGGAACCAATAGATTGCAATTGTAATGATGAAGAAGAAAGCCTTGCCGATAAAGGTATGTGCCAGAACGAGGACGTCTTTGCCCAAGAAGTGTAACAATAACGCAATCATCATCATTCGAGCGACGTTCGCCAGCCAGGTGAAAGCCGCACCGATTAGCGCCAGGACAATCTTTTTACGCCAGGACCACAGCGGGTAAAATGCCAGCAGGCTGACCAGTACACAGATTTCCAGTAAGCCGGAAGATTCAACTCCAATCTGCAACACAGTCCAACCGACCTTCTGGGTAATAACCAACACCAGCAAGACGCCTGGAGCGTTTTGAAATATTTGCGTCGGGATCGCAAGGAAATTGAGTGTATTGTGGACTGCCAATGCAACGGAATGGGCAAGAACCAGATCGAACTTGAGCAACTGTGTGAACAGGCTGACAAGTATGTAGGCTACCCCGACTGTCCCAAGCAAATAATACAAAATCCAAATGCGGAATCGTTTGAGAAAGATGACAGCGGGCAGCCATAAAATCCCAACCGGTATTAAAGGATCAGATTCATAAGCCAGCCGAAGATTACCCCGGGTTCTTATCAGCTTTCCTGCTCAGGAAAGTCATCCATACAGAAGCCCCAACCATGACAATTGCCAGCAATATCCAGCCAAGTGCATTTGCCGGACTCCATTGAACAATGCCGGTTGTATCTATATCACCCGATCCTGAGGATGAAGCCAGGTACATTTGAATGGGTTGTCCGGCAGAAATCCCCAAGGCCGAGAAAGGTACATACCATTCGACATTCAATGCGCCCTCTTTTTTACTTTCCCCCCAATTCCCACTGTCGCCACCTCCCGGCCAGGAGACGGTCACCTGCGAACCGTTGCCGGTAGGCTTGTAATTCACTGTGACGAGGATATCGGAAGGGTCGTTGAAATTCCCGTTATTATTGACATCGATATACAATAAATAAGTCACCTCACCAGTTCCGCCCGCGCGCTGAGCCCGGAAGTAGGTATTGGATACGCCCGGGTTGGTCGCGAAGCAGAAAAGGGTGATATCGGTCTGAGGGTCACTAACGTCCCCCTTTGGGTCCGTGATGCAGGATTGGCCGGCCCAGTCAGCAAATTGTCCATCCAGCACTATATTCCCTGCTCCAAGGACGACCGGGACAGCCCGGAACAGCATATAGAACATCAACAAGATGACCCCGATGTTGATCGCATAGAGTGCAATCCGGCGGAAGTTAATCTTCTTCATTTGGATCTCCTTTCCTGCGATCGAATTCTGATCCATACAATCAGGAAGATAAGAAGGACTATACCACTTATGATCGTGGTAATCGTACCCATTTGATAAATTGCGGTTGGCACAAAGTCGATTATTACGCTATGTTCTCCGGCAGGTGCGTTGAACAGGATTAGATTTTCGAGGGATTGTAGGGGGGCAGGTTTACCGTCGATCAGAACACGCGTCCCATCGAAACGCGAAATTGGTACGAATAAACTTTCAGCCTGCCCCAATTGATAGGTGAATTGATAGCCATTCGGGCCGCTTCTATATGAGCCGAGCGGGATGAACCGGTAATTGTTCGCAGCCTCCGCTTCCAAGCCCAGGACACTCGCCAACATTTTAAGTGCCTCTGGATCGTGAGTTTGGAGCGTATGATAAACCAAATTCAAGCCCAGAAACCAGATTTTATGAGCACCACTGTGAATTGATCCTATCACTGTTGCGGTTTGTCCAAGATACTGAAAGGTCGCCTCGTTCTGGTCAACTCCTTGTGGTGTCAGCGTGTGCCACAATTCGTTTGGCATTCCAAAGCCGGTCAATAAGGTCTTCTGTTCTTCCCAATTCACTGTAATTGGGCTTGTATCCATGATGATGGTTTCTCCCCATACATTCAGGAATTGTGCGATTTGTGCAACAGGATCCTGCTGTGTCCGGGTTAGATCAACGACAACATTGATGCCATGGTCTGCTGCAGCATGCACCAAGGCTTCAGCCTTGGTTTTGTCATGCCAGGAGAAGCCGGCCAGGACAAGGGTTTTATAACGATCCAACTGTTCGAGCGAATAATCGTCCACGTAGGGAGAATCACCCTTAACGATTTGTGGAAAAAGAAAGCAATAATTCACGGCGCCCTTGCCGATCGCGAGTCCCTTCCAATCTGCAATGACAGCACGCGGCACCCCATCCCGGTGCAGAAAAGTGAGAGAGGTGCTATTGCTGCCAACTGAAAAACCACCCGAGAGCAAGACTTTACTAATTTCTTCACTTGGAACAACGTTGTTAAGCATAATGACATCATCGACGCCAAACAATGACAAACGGTCAAGAAGATAGGAATATGCGCCAAAATCCATCGCGTCGTTTAAGCTGGCAACATTTGTCGCCGTGCTTGCCCCCTGATATGCCCATCCGAATACTTGTTCGCGCTGACTGTTCATATCTATGAAATAGGGAGCCTGGGATCCTAATTTGCTTTTATCCAGGGTTACTTCCCGCCAGCCGGGTCGCGATCCAATTTCGCCAGTTATAACCGGGAGGTCCAAAGACGGCTGACGGACTGCAATCAAACGTCTTGATAAACCAATGTCGACCAGGATCAAGCCGAATAGTAAAACAGCAATCAGGCCAATTCTCGTCCCTGATATCTTTTTTAGGAACCACATGCTGGAAAGAAGGAGCAGGAAACTGCTTACTCCCTGAAAGCGCGATGACCAAAGCAGGTTATGCAAGGGAAGCGAATTGAAAATATCATTAAAAAAAGGGGTATATGCCAATATGCCTGATAATCCCACGGCCGTAAAGACCATTGTTCTTCTATCACGAGTGGATTTACTAAAAAGCGCCGCAATACTGAGAACGACAAGGGATAATCCAGAATAATCCGTTTCGGGATTGTGCATGCGTAAAACCGGGTTAAGCAGCGTGGTTAATGTTGAAACCGGTTGCCCTTGTGTAACAGCTGCTGCATTCAGCTCGGTGATACCACCGGTCAAACTGGGTAAAAGCCAAAAGCCTGCCAGTCCGATGCCCAGTGCAATGCAGGCGAGCACCAGAGCGGAGGAACGCCAGCCGGATATTTTAACCAGCCATAAAAGCAATGCCGTAACTGCCGCAAAGGCTGCATAAATTGCGGCCATCATGGGATGGCAAAAAACAAACAAAACGAAGATTCCCGAAATTCCCAGGAGATTGATCCTGCGCTTTGGATGTTCTGAAAAATCGAGGATGAAATAAAAGAGCAATGGCACAAAAGCCGTTGCCAACACGCGTGGAATGTTACCTTCGGAAAATGCAACCCGGATATTGTCGGGCAGGAGTAAATAGATCAGACCACCAGCGATGGCCGGCAGCCACCCAATCCATTTCTTGTAGAGGAGGAAGGAAAGCCCCCCGAATAAAGCACATAGGAAGATGAACCAATTAACAGCCAGAACGGATTGCCGGGTGATGGAATTAATGAAGATCAATAAAAAGTAGGTAAGTGAGGGATAGTACCTGAAAAGTTGTATACCCAGGTACCAGGAAGGGTATATATCCGGCATATAAATGCCGTGTTGAATGGATCTTGCAAGGAATTCAAAACGAGAAACATGACCCAACGTGTCTGATCCCCAGGGAATTGAACTTGGGTTATTAATCGAAATGACAGGCCAGTAGATCAGAATTGAGCCCAATGTAACGATAGTAATAGCCCCCATAACCATTAATACATGCATTCCCCTTGTATTCTTTCTAAGCAGCGGAACAGAACTATCCATCGCAAAAAAGCTCCGACCTTCGAGGAAACAGCCGAATCTAAATAATAATACATCAATTTTAGGTTTTTAATGTATTTTTATAGTTACAAATTCATTTCGATAATAATGGAGTTGCGATGAAGATCCGTGCCCCCATGGGTTTCGTTTCGTATATCCGTGAAAACCGATTTTACTACATATAAATTCCCCAATCCAGCGCGCCGGGGTCTTCCATCAGCGAAAAATCCCACATTTCCGAGCCCATTTCGAGGGTGACAGGCATGTTGAGCCCCTCCTGGGCTTTTTGCTTGATGACTTCGAGCATGGCCGGGCCATACGGGCAAAAAGGAGTGGTCAGAACCACATGGAGCCTGGCCTGGTTGTCGACGATGCTGACATTGCGGATCAGGCCCAATTGGATGACGTTCAAGGCAATCTCCGGGTCAACCACTTCAGCCAGTTTAGCCCGCAGAGGCTCGACCAGGTCCGGATGGGTATCGTGGATATCCCAATGGATGGGAATCACGGGTCTGTCGGGGGTCATTTTCCGCTGGCCTCCGCCTGGACCACGTAAGTGCAATGGGCATCCCCCTGCAGCACACACTGGACTTTCTCCGCCGGGACAGCCAGCATTCTGGAGATGAGGGTCTGGTCAACCGTGCAGACTTCCGGGTGGCTCTGGCCGATCTGCAGGTAGGGGCAGGTGATCTCGTGAATGCGGTACTGCCCGCCGGTTTTTTCCCACTCGATGGTGAAGCCTTCCTCGGTCATGAGGGTTTTGGCCAGGTCGAGGCGTTCTTCCATATCCAGGCCTTTCATCTGGCTGGCGTATTCTTCAGCGAGACCATCCGCCATCTCGGCGAAGAGTTTGGCGACCACCGGTTCAGGCATGCTTTCTTTCATTTGGGCGAGCAGTCGGGTGGTAAGCCGCAGGTAGCGGGTGGGGAAGCGCTCCATGCCGGCCTCGGTAAGGAAATAGACCAGGCGCGGCCGCCCGACCCCATGGCGTTCTTCCTCGGTACCGACCAGCCCTTCGACCTGTAAATTGGTCAGGTGGTGGCGGACCGAAATGGGATTGATCCCAACTGCAACGGCGAGTTCGTTGATGGTGGTACGCGGCTGGCGCAGGAGGGTTTGGAGGATGCGATCGCGGGTGCTTTTCATAAATTGGAGTATAACAGTCAGCTTCGACTTTGTCAATAATATAGATAATTATCATAAATATTGAAAATCCCATCCCCTTTTGTCCCTCTTCCCGGAAAGGGGGAATGTTGAAGAAATTGGGATTTGAATAGCTTGGTTCGTCATAAGGAAGAGATCTCCACATCGTCGATGGAAACAATCGCAAACTTTTCGATCAAGGTGACTATTCCATTATAAGCGAGGTTAATAAACTAGAATATTATGATAAATATTGACATTTTCCTGTTCTTTTGCTATAATCGTCTTTTGTCAGGTAAAAGGCTGTAAGAGGA
Organism: uncultured Chloroflexia bacterium; assembly: GCA_963806575.1. GTDB lineage: Bacteria > Chloroflexota > Anaerolineae > Anaerolineales > Villigracilaceae > UBA877. Next base: position 47,849 of record CAWDYX010000021.1, read on the forward strand.
GTATTTATGTCAGAGTTGGTCATCCAGAATCTGCACGTCAGCATCGAAGGCAAGGAAATCCTGAAAGGGGTCGACTTGACGGTGAAACAGGGCGAGACCCACGCCATCATGGGTCCCAATGGGACCGGTAAATCCACGCTGGCGTATACCCTGATGGGGCATCCTTCGTATATTGTGACGGCCGGTGAGGTCTGGTTTAAAGGATTGAACATCCTCAACCTGCAGGCTGACGAACGCTCCCGTATGGGGTTGTTCCTGGCGTTCCAGTACCCGGTGGCCATTCCGGGGGTAACGGTGGCGAATTTCCTGCGCACGGCGGTGAATGCCCGGCGGCACGCCGCAGACCCGCAGGACAAGGGCATCCCGATCCTGGAGTTCCGCAATATGCTCAAGGAAAAGATGGAACTGCTCAAGATGGATTCGGCTTTTGCCGGGCGATACCTGAACGACGGCTTCTCGGGAGGAGAGAAGAAGCGGGCCGAGATCCTGCAGATGGCCGCGCTCAAGCCGGAAATCGCCATCCTGGACGAGACGGATTCGGGTCTCGATATCGATGCGCTGCGCATCGTTGCAGATGGCGTGAATGCGCTGACCGGTCCAAACCTGGGCATGCTGGTCATCACGCACTACCAGCGCCTGCTGAATTACATCAAGCCGCAGTTCGTCCATATCATGCTGGATGGACGCGTAGTCGAATCAGGAGGTCCCGACCTGGCTCTGCATCTCGAAGAACAGGGCTACGAGTGGGTGCGCGAGAAGTACGAAGAGGAAAAGGCTTAGAACCGTTCTCACGTCAAAATCAACGCGTTCGCACGATCAAACGTGTGAAAGTGAAAACGTGCCAAAATTATTGGATTATTGGTGAAACCTATGGGCGAAGACGCGAAGATCTTAGAAGATATCGGTCAGTATAAGTACGGTTTCCACGACGAGGAACACTATTTCTTCAAGTCCCAAAAGGGCTTGAGCCGGGAAGTGGTGGAAAATATCTCCCGGATGAAGGGCGAGCCACAATGGATGTTGGATTTCCGCCTGAAGGCATTGGAGCATTTTCTGGCGCGTCCCATGCCGGCCTGGGGTCCGGATATATCCGGGTTGCATTTGGACGATATCTATTATTATGTCAAGCCCACCGAAGGTTCGAAGGGTTCCTGGGATGACGTCCCGGACACCATCAAGAACACCTTCGACAAACTTGGCATCCCCGAGGCCGAAAGGAAGTTCCTGGCGGGCGTGGGCGCGCAGTACGAATCCGAGATGGTCTATCACTCCATCCTGGAGCATCTCGAAAAGCAGGGAGTGATCTTCCTGTCCATCGAGGATGGCCTGCGCCAGCACCCGGACCTATTTCGCGAGTATTTCGGGACGGTCATCCCGATCGAGGATAACAAGTTCGCGGCGTTGAACTCGGCGGTCTGGTCGGGCGGCTCGTTCGTCTACGTGCCAAAGGGCGTCAAAGTGGACCTGCCTCTGCAGGCTTACTTCCGTCTGAATACCGCCAACGTCGGGCAGTTCGAGCGTTCGCTCATTATCGTGGATGAAGATGCCTCGGTGCACTATGTGGAAGGTTGCACCGCGCCGCAGTATAGCTCCAACAGCTTTCACTCCGGCGTGATCGAGATCATTGTTAAACGCGGGGCGCGCTCGCGCTATTCGACCATCCAGAACTGGTCCACCAACGTTTACAACCTGGTGACCCAGCGCGCCAAGGTCTACGGCAATGCCACGCACGAGTGGGTGGATGCCAACCTGGGATCGAAGCTGACCATGAAATATCCATCCTGCTACCTGATGGAACCAGGTGCGCATGGAGAGATGCTCTCGATGGCTTTCGCCGGCCCAGGCCAGATCCAGGATGCCGGGTCGAAGATGCTGCATTTTGCCCCGAACACGACCAGCAAGGTGACCTCCAAGTCGATCAGCAAGAGCGGCGGGCGGGCTTCCTTCCGCGGCCTGCTCAAGGTCTACAAGGGCGCCAAGGGCTCCAGGTCCAACGTGGTCTGCGATGCGCTCCTGCTGGACCCGCAATCCCGAACCGATACCTACCCGTCCATCGAGATCGACGAGGACGATGTAGCCATCGGTCACGAGGCGTCGGTCTCCAAGGTTGGCGAGGAGCAGTTGTTCTACCTGATGAGCCGTGGTCTAAGCCAGGAGGCGGCCACCACGATGGTCGTCTCCGGTTTCATCGAACCGCTCGTCAAGGAATTACCGATGGAATACGCGGTCGAAATGAACCGGCTGATCCAGCTACAGATGGAAGGTTCGATCGGCTAGATTTATGGATAAGAAACCCAAAGTTATCATCAGCCGGACCCGCCGACCCGAACCAGCGGTCAAGGATTTTGCATTTACCGCTGCCATGCTCCCGGCGGAGGGCGCCCTTAGAGAATATCACCGGCATGCCTGGGAAACCTACGCGCGTCTGGCAATCCCAAACATGAGCGAAGAGGCCTGGCGGCGGACCGACCTGCGTCTACTGCCGACCGATTCGTTCCAAATGCCGGCCACCAATGCATTCCGGGAGCTGGCGCCTGTCCCGGAAGAACTGCTCAAGCCACTGACTGCCGACCGCCACGGAGGACAAGTAACCCTTCTGCCGGGTGGTGCGCGCAGCTCGTTAGACCCTGAACTTGTGGCGAAAAAGGTGGTTTTTACAGACCTGCGAAGCGCAGAAATGGGAAATCCCGAACTGGTCACCCGGATGGCAGGTGAGCTGGTCCGCGCTGAGGAAGGCAAGTTTGCAGCCCTGGCTGGAGCCTTCTCCCAGGATGGGGTGGTATTGTACATCCCCAAAGGCGTGACGGTCGAGCAGCCATTGAACAGCCTGCTATGGGGTGCGGGCGCAGGGCTGGCGCACTTCTCGCATATCCTGGTATGGGTGGACGAAGGCGCTTCGGTGACGTACGTGCACGAGTCGGCTTCACCGGATGAAAGCAAAGCAGCTTTGCACGCCGGGATCGTTGAAATCAAAGTTGGTGATGGAGCCAGCCTAAAGTTCGTCGAACTGCAGTCATGGGGGCGGCACGTCTGGAATTTCAGCCACGAGCGGCTCAGCGCGGGACGCGCTGCCAACGTGGATTGGATCTTCGGGGCGGTTGGCTCGCACCTGACGAAAAACTTCTCGGAGCTGGACCTGGTGGGGGAAGGAGCAACAGGCCGGATGTCCGGGTTCTATTTCGCGGACGGCACGCAGCATCTGGACCATGACACCCAGCAGAACCACCTGGCCCAGCACACCACGAGCGACCTGCTTTTCAAAGGCGCCCTCAAGGGTCACAGCCGGTCTGTCTGGCAGGGCATGATCTACGTGGCTCCAGGCGCCCAGAAGACGGATGGCTACCAGGCCAACCGGAACCTGATCCTCAGCCCGGACGCACGCGCCGACTCCATCCCTGGCCTGGAAATTCTGGCCGATGACGTGCGGTGTACGCACGGCGCGACGGTCGGCAAACTCGAGCAGGAACCCCTGTTCTATCTCAAGTCGCGCGGCATTCCAGAAAGGGAAGCCGAACGACTGATCGTGGAAGGATTCTTCGATCCCATTATGCAACGCATTCCATTTGAAGGTGTACGCGCCCGCTTCCAGCAGGCGATCCATGAAAAGACGGCCATAGAATGACAATCAAACAGCTTGCCAACAAGGAAAGTCATCGCTACAATAAACCCAAAAGAAGTTCCCGGGGAGGCCCAATGACCCAATTTTCATTCATGCGTTCACCCGGTGCAGAACATGCCCATGAAGTGGGCGACACCGTGGAAGTCTATTGTGACCATGAAAAAAGCAGCGAGCGAGTACGCGGCTGGCTGAAAGGCATCGTTGTCCAGGTGGACAGCAAGATGGTCGCGGTGCAATTCCGTACCAATGTCTACCTGACAGATGGCTGGATGGTGCCGGACCGCATCCTGTGGTACCCGGTCACCTCCATACACCTGCGACCACTGGGCACGCAGAAGAGGCTGGGAAATAAGGAAATATTGGAATATTGACGTGTCACGTGACACCGCCTCATGTGATCCCGCCTCAATTGCCTCGTGACCCACGGCAAATCGCCCTTGATACTTTATTCTTGACATTTTCCACCATCCATCATGCCTCTTGACGTCCTTTCCCTGAGAAAAGATTTTCCCATCCTGACCCGGGAAGTGCGCCCCGGCGTTCCGCTGGTGTATCTGGATTCCACCGCGACCACGCAGAAGCCGCGTGTCGTCCTTGACGCGATGGAGACATATTACCGCAGCAACAATGCCAACGTTCACCGCGGCGTGCATACGCTGGCGGAAGAGGCCACGGCCATGTACGAAGGAGCGCGCGCAGCCGTGGGGAAGTTCATCAACGCGCCTTCCGCCGAACAGATCATTTTTACCCGCAATGCCACCGAGGCGATCAACCTGGTGGCGTACACCTGGGCGCGTGCGACCCTGAAAGCCGGCGACCGGGTCATCCTGACCGAAATGGAACACCACTCCAATCTGGTGCCCTGGCACATGCTGGCCAGCCAGGTCGGGGTGGAACTGGAATTCATCCCAGTGACGATGGAAGGCCTGCTTGACCTGGAAGCCTATCGGGCGCTGCTAACCCGGAACCCGAAGCTGGTGGCGTTTTCCGGAATGTCCAACGTGCTTGGCACGATAAATCCAGTTGCAGAGATGACACGGCTGGCGCACGCGGCCGGGGCGGTCGTCCTGGTGGACGGGGCGCAATCCGTCCCGCACCTGCCGGTGGATGTGCAAGCCCTGGGCGTGGATTTCCTGGCGTTCTCGGCGCACAAGATGCTCGGCCCAACCGGCATCGGGGCGTTGTATGGCCGGAAAGACCTGCTGGAGAACATGCCCCCGTTTCTGGGAGGCGGTGAAATGATCAAGACCGTCCACCTGCGCTCGTTCACCCCGAACAGCCTGCCGCACAAGTTCGAAGCAGGCACTCCGGCGATCGCCGAAGCAGTGGGGTTTGGCGCGGCGGTGGATTATTTGACCAAGGTCGGGATGGAAGTGGTGGCGGCTTACGAGCAGGAAATGGTTGGTTATGCCTTGGAACGGTTGGAGGAGATCCCGGGAGTGAAGGTGCTGGGTCCATCTGCCGAAAGAAAGGGAGGGGTGGCAGCCTTCACGCTGCAGGGTGTACACCCGCATGACATTGCCCAGATCGTGGATCGGTTTGGCGTGGCGATCCGCGCCGGTCATCACTGCGCCCAGCCTTTGCATGAGAAGTTTGGCATCAGCGCAACCGCACGCGCCAGTTTTTACATCTACAGCATCAAGGAAGAAGTAGACAAGCTGGTGGATGGGATCTACGAAGTGAAGAAGATATTTAATTAAGGCGTGTCAAGTGCTCCGGTGTCACGTGCCACGGAATACTTGACAATGAAACACTTGACACTGGAATTCTGTATATGGACGACCTCTATCGTGAATTAATCATTGACCATTACAAAAACCCGCAATACCGCGGGCATCTCGACCCGAATGATATCCATTTCGAGGACGATAATCCGCTGTGCGGCGACCACATCGAAATCAGCCTGCGCGTGGATGAAAGCGGCAAGGTATCGGATGGGCGGTTTGATGGGAAGGGCTGCGCCATCTCGCAGGCCTCGGCGGACCTGCTGATCGAATCGATCATCGGCAAACCTGTTGAGGACGTGAAGAGACTTTCCAGGCAGGATGTGCTGGATCTGCTCGGGATCGAACTTGGACCGGTGCGGTTGAAGTGCGCATTACTATCTCTGAAGGTGCTTAAGGCCGGGGTGTATGGGTTGGGTGAGGCGAGTGATACCTTGGTCGAATAGTCAGGTAGTCTGATCGTCCTTTAGTCTGATAGTCGATTGAGAAAGAAAGCCGGGGATTGATCCCTCGGCTCAGAACAGATGAAAGCCGCCCAAAGGCGGCTCCACCGGGAAGCAATTTTCCGACCAATTTATGTTCAATTACGCTGTGCTTAACCCCGAACAAGTGGAATATATTGAAATCGTGCCGGCAGATCAGCTGCCGGAGGGAGAACGCATCTTTATCGAGGTGGAAGGAAGGTCGATCGTCATCTTCAACCTGGCGGGCAAATTGTTTGCGATCGGGGACGTGTGTTCGCACGACAACGGTCCGGTGGGGGATGGGGAGATCGAAGAAAACGAGATCATTTGTCCAAGGCATGGAGGGCGTTTCGACATCCGCACAGGCAAGGCGACGTCCCTGCCGCCGGTGGTGGACATCCCATCCTACCCGGTGCGGGTGGTGGAGGGGATGATCGAGATCGGGATACCGAGAGTGCAGGGGTAGTTAATGAAAAGTAAAAGAAAGAAGTAAAAAGCGAAAAGCAAAGAAAAGCGCAGGCAGCGTGGCCTGCGCTTTTCTTAAGGACCAAGCACCTGCCCGGACGGCAGACGGCCGTTTTGGTCGAGCAGGTAAGCGGTCAGAGCCCAATAGTCGTCATCCGACATGAAACCGGGATTCTGGGGCGGGTGGGTGGTGCGCAGGAAATCGAAGAGCTGCTGCGGGGTGGCAAAGGGAGGCAATTCCCCGGTCGAAGAGATGATCGCCGGGACGATACGGGGGATCGGAAAACCCTGGTCTCCGTTGTTGCCGGCATGGCAGCCGTGCGCCCAGCAGTTGGCGTCTTCGACATACACGCTTCTCCACTCATCCGTCAGACCCTGGCCGCGATCACCGTGACAGGCCGCGCAATTCAGCCAAAACAGGTAGCGACCCTTTTCAAGCTGGGTGGGGTTGGGGGGCAGGGGCGGCTCGGCCAACCGGTCGAAGGTGGGAGTGGAGGGCGGGTTAAGCGGGGAAGTCGGGAATGGAGTGGGAGATGGAAAAAGAGTGCGGGTGGGAGAAGGGTTTGAGGTGGGAAGGAGTGGCGGGCTGGGGGATGGAAGAAGGGATGGAAGAGAGGAAGGAAAGGTAGAGGGGAAAGGGGAAGGTGGGTTGGTTGGAGCTGGAGGCGCCTGGCAGGCGGGCAGGAGGAGCGCCAGTAAGAGCAGGCCCAATCCTGAGAAAAAGCAAACTATCCAAGGTTCGTGGTTTGTGTCCATCATTGTAGCAAGGCTTGGACTTCCTTTTCGATCAAAGCAGCGGCAGGAACGAGGGCGGATTGGATGGCGGGGCTGAGACCCGCACCCAGATCGAATTGTTCGCCGACAATGCCGATCAGGGTGAGGCGGCATTGTGCCAGCGCCGGGTAGAGCGAACGTCCCAGCACGAGGGTTTCGGCCACACCCCAGCCATGTGCGGACTGGGCACCCGTTGTGAAGGCGGCCAATTCGTCCGGATCGAGGCGGTAGAGGCTGCCGGGAGCCGCAGCAGAGTGCACGGCATCCACCAGGACGGCCGCCTGCAGTCCCTCCAGCCGGTCGAGCAGGCCCAGCCCGGGTAGTTCGAAAAGTTCCACCTGCACTTTCCGGACGGTCTGCGGGTATTGCGCCTGCCAGAGGTGGACGGCTGCCAGCCCGGCGGCGTCGTCGCCGCGCAGGGATTGACCGATGCCGATCAATGCAATTTTCACTTCGTTAATCCTTGAGCAGGATGCGGCAATTGTAGCATCAAAGGGAGAGCACGGGTTGGCAGCCAAATGCGGAGGCCATACTTTATTCTCTCTGCACAAATTTTTTCACTGACATTTAGCCTCCTTCAGGGTCAATATGAAAATTGCCTATTGACAAAGCTGTGAAAATATTGTATCCTGATTATGACAGCGTTGTCGTCAACGATGTCATAATCATAGAATAATCCTGCATTAATTTCCCAGCAATACAGAAATACCTCTCAATGAGCAGTGTTTCGCCTGTTCGCAAATCAAATAATCACCTGCCTGCCACACTAAGGGATGTGGCGGAATTAGCAGGTGTATCCACCAAAACTGTCAGCCGCGTCGTAAACCACCAGGATGAAATCAGCGAGGCCACGCGCAAACGAGTCCAGGCCGCCATCGACCAGCTCGATTACCGGCCGAACATCCTGGCGCGCAGTCTAATCCACCAACGTTCGCATACCCTGGCGGTGATCGCGTGGGGAATTGACTATTTTGGGCCTTCACGCACGGTATTGGGGATCGAGCAAGAGGCGAATGAATTGGGTTATTCCCTGTTTCTAAGCCTGGTGAGTCACCCAACGGATGATCACGAGCAGATTTTGGACACGTTGATTTCCCGGCGTGTCGAAGGCATCATTTGGGCGATACCCGAAGTGGGGGATAACCGGAACTGGGTCCAAACCAGCCATTTTGAGCATCTGCCTCCGGTGGTTTTCCTGAGCATGGCATCCCGTCCGGGGATTTCCGTCGTCTCGGTGGACAACCGGAACGGCGCCAAACAAGCCGTGCAGCATTTGGTGGAGCACGGCAAACGTAGGATTGGCATTATCACCGGTCCAATGACCTGGTGGAGGGCGTGTGAACGATATATTGGCTGGCAGGAAGCATTGGCAGAGGCGGGCCTGAAGGCTTCTCTTCCTCTCGAAGCCAAGGGTGATGACTGGTCCGCGGTGGCTGGCGAGCGGGGAATGTGCACTCTTCTGGAACAAGCTCCCGACATCGATTCTGTCTTTGCAAGCAGCGACCAGATCGCGTTGGGCGCAATGGGGATCGCTCATCTACGGGGCCGGCGCGTGCCGGAAGAACTGGCCTTCGTGGGGTTCGACAACATCCCGGAGGCGGCCTTCTTCTGGCCGTCCCTGACGACGATATACCAACATCTGGTCGATGTGGGTCGCATCGCGGTAAAAAACCTGCATGAAATGATCAAAGCGCGCCAGCTGGGAGGGGAATCCCTCCAGCCATTATCCACTGTCCTGAAACCGGAGTTGATCGTGCGTGCCAGTTCTTCGATAATGAATCCGGTGGTCATTTCATGATATCTTTGTCGGACATTGCTCTGCGCCTGGTAAAAGCGCAAAAGGAGGTGAACTGAAAGAAGAATCAGAAGCGTCTTTACTATTCAAAAAAACGTATGATTTGGCAAGATTTCAGAAAACCTATTTGGAAAATTTGAGGAGGCTTAAATGTTCAAGAATGTCTCACGGATCGTTTCCGTGATCGCCCTACTGTCAATTGTTCTGGCGGCCTGTGGCACGCCAGCAACGACCGCGGCTCCCGCTCCTGCAACCCAAGCACCCGCAACGGCTGCACCCGCGACGGCTGCACCCGCAACGGCTGCTCCGGTAGCTCCAACCGCTACCACAGGCGCAGCTCCGCGCGGCTGGAACAATTGGTGCTCCGGTGTCAAGATCGTCTTCTTCCCCGGTGGAACACCCGGTGGTGGCTTCGAGCAGGACGTCTATAACGGTGCTGTGCAGGCCGCCAAGCGATACTGGCGCGGACGTGCAATACGTCTGGTCCGATTGGGATCCTGCGAAGATGACCAACCAGTTCCAGCAGGCCGCAGCCACCAAGCCCGATGGCATAGCCATCATGGGTCACCCCGGCGATACAGCTTTTGATCCCTTGATCGATGCCGCCGAAGCTCAGGGCATCATCGTGACCAGCATGAACACCCAGTAACAGCTTGGCCCAGGCCAAATATGCCGCCAAAGGTTTCGGCTATGCTGGCGCCATTCTCTACCAGGCTGGTTATGCCCTGGGCCAGGAGGCCGTGTAAAGAATCCGGCTTGAAGGCAGGCGACACGGCCTTCCTGTGGGGTTTAAATCACAGGCCGGCCGTGGCCAGCGCACCCAAGGCGTCAGGATGCCCTTGAAAAAGCTGGATTGAAAGTGGTCTACCTGGAGATCGATACCGCCACCAATGCAAGTGCGGCCGCAGGCGTATACTACCTTCACTGGCATCATGTCTCTTCCCACCCGGAAATAAAGATGGTCATCACCGATCATGGCAACCTGACCGGCACCATCCAGACCTTCCTGCAAGCCGCCGGCAAGAAGCCCGGTGATGTCTTTGCCGCTGGCTTCGATATTCTCCGGCAATGCCGTTACCGCCATCAAGGCGGCTGGCTGCAACTGGTGATCGACCAGCAGCAGTGTCTGCAAGGCTATTTCGGCGTTCTGCAGATCTGCCTGACCAAGGTATATGGCTTCTCTGGCCTATACATCAATACTGGTGCAGGTTTCGTCAATAAGGATAATGTCGCCGTGATCGCCCCACTTGCGGCGAAAAATATTCGTTAATGGCGTCCTGTTGACGTGATTCAGCGATACCGTTAAGTCTTTTCCAAGTACACGGGGTGCAGGACAACTCGTCCTGCACCCCAATTAAAGAGGTAACACATATGGACGATGTGCTCCAATTAAATAATGTCTCGAAGACCTTTGGGGAAGTCTCGGCTCTCCGTAATGTAAACTTCCACGTAGAAAAAAATGAGATTGTCGGCCTACTTGGCGATAACGGCGCCGGAAAATCGACTTTGGTGAAAATCATTACCGGCTATTTCCGGCCGGATCCGGGCGGCCAGATCTATTGGAAAGGCGAGAAAATCGATCACCTTTCCGTCCCATTGGCGCGTGACATGGGGATCGAAGTCGTCTATCAGGAGCGCGCCCTGGCGGACCAGCAAACTTTGTGGCGGAATATCTTCCTCGGACGGGAACTCTCCAATGGATGGGGTGTGCTTGATATAAAGGCAATGCGAAACGAGACCAAGAAATTAATGTCGACGTTGATGGGGTTCACCTCTTCGGCGGTCACCCCGGAGTCGACCGTCGGTACCTTCTCGGGCGGTGAACGCCAGGGTGTGGCGATCACACGGGCGCTCTATTTCGAAGCGGAGCTGATCATCCTGGACGAACCCACGATGGGTTTATCACTCTCCGAGACGAAAAAATGCCTGGACTTTGTGGCCGGGATCAAAGCCGCCGGCAAATCCTGCATCTTTATCGACCATAATATCTTCCACGTCTACCCGGTGGTGGACCGCATCGTGGTATTGGACCGCGGCACGATCGCCGGCCAGTATATGAAGAATGAAATAACACTGGATGAATTACTGGATCGCCTGTACCGGGTTGCCCAGACCGGCAGCCTGGATCAGAATTCAGTTGCAGCCCATTGATGAGGTAAACCTAATGGAGACAAAACAAATTAATTCCGCTCTTGAAGCCAAGCCGTTCTCCCCGGTAACCAAGGGGAATGCGTTTACCAGATTCCTGCGCAAATGGGCGCTGCAGATTGCCCTGACCATTGTTGCCATCCTTATTTGGGCATTCTTTCTGTGGAGAGCACCTGGTACTTTTAGATCTTACAATATCTACAATTCATTGATGTTGACGACGCCCTACTTTGCCCTCATGGCGATTTCGCTCACCCTGATTATTATCATCAAGGAAATGGACCTGTCCTTCCCATCCGTGATGGCCTGGGGCGTGGCTGCTTACGAACTTGTTTACGTGCCCACACACAGTGTCTGGCTGGGTTTCATCGCTTGCCTGCTGGCTGGCCTGGTGGCTGGACTGTTAAATGGTATGATCATTGTCAATCTGGGCATCCCATCGATGATCACAACCATTGGAACCCAGTACCTGTGGCGTGGGGTGGTAATGATATCAACCAACGGCATGGGCAGTGGCATGGTGGAGGTTAAGGGTACACTGCTTTACCCGTTATTAACCGGCCAACTCTTCAATAAAATCCCAATGGAGTTTGTCTGGGTCATTATTCTGGGTGTGATTACCTGGTTCTTCCTTAACCGCCATAAATTTGGAGCGCATGTTTATCTTACCGGGGATAATGCCGACAGCGCCCGCTTGATGGGCGTCAATGTAAACCGCACGAAGATAATCACCTTTTGTTTGGTCGGATTGGTGGCCGCTTTTACCGGTTTCATGGTCAGCGAATCGCTTTTGTTCTTCTGGCCTACCATGGGGGATGGCTATATGCTCAACACCCTGGCTTCCGTGTTTCTGGGAGGCACGTCGGCATTCGGCGGCGTTGGCACGATCTACGGCACCATTGTGGGCGCATTTGTGATCGCCATCATCCAGCCGGGCATTGTTGCCTCAGGCTGGCTGGCTTATTGGACGCAACTCATTTATGGTTTTATTATCGTGGCCTCGATTTCCATGCAGGCTGTTCTGCGCAGACGCTTCATTTAGCCGGATGAGGAGATGATGACTTGCGGCGAGAGAGTCATGCAACCCCTCAATCATACATGAATCGCCCGCTCGCGTTCCAATCGAGTAGTACTACCCTGCTTTTATAAATCCACCATCCTCCAATGTAAATTCATCCCCCCGTATTGTTGTTTCTGCCTCAACACGACAGGAATAATAATATTCGGGGAGATTATGTTTAATGTCCCTCTTCGTTGATGGGTTCGATCTTCCAATCGCCGGTCACCTGTATCGTGGTACTGTTCCCGGGCCAGTATAGGTGCGTCCAGTAGTCGCCTCCCCGCAACACGGACGGGTTTACCCCCATCGTGACGATAATATGATCCGGCGTATAGTGGGCAAAATAAATGTCGCGGTTGACCAGGGTCCGTCCCAGGGTGGGGTCCAAAGCGATCCAGCCGATACCGGGCATGTACACGTCCGGCCAGGCGTGCTCAGTTTTAGCCAGGGCAGCCGTTCCCTTATCCAGAACCAACAATCCTTCGAAATAGCGCGCTGGAATGCTTTGCGCCCGGCTGAGTGCCACCAGCAAATCAGTATATTCAGTGCAGTCGGCCCCCATGGGCCCCAGAGCGGTTTGCGCTCCCCAATTCGCTCCATTGTAGGTATAGACCAGTGTATTGCCGATGTAATCATAAAACGCCCGCACCTGCTGACAAACAGAACTTTTGCCACGCGACAGATCCCTGGCAAGTGCCACAATCTGGGGATTGGCGGATTCGATGTGCAGTTCGGGCTGGATGAAAGCATCAGGAAGTTCCCCCCGGCAAACTGACAAATCATATGTCAATTCGTAAACTGTTACCCGATAATCGATTTTTACAGTTTGGGTTGTGCCGGCGGGCTGCCCGGAAAAATCAAACTCAGCATAATGGTTGCCGTATTCATCAACCACCAACGTATAATCTTTGGGAGAAACCTGCATAGACTGGACCGCCTGATAAGGTGGAAAGCCCCGGATCAATGCCACCCAAATATTTTGCTTCTCTGGCTGACCTGGTCCTTTATTAACGAGTGCCAATTCCTGATGAACAGCATATTCACGTTGACCAAGAATGCTTCCATGAGGGTTGGGGGTTGTCAGCACAGGGACCGGTGAATTCGCCTCTGGCTGACATCCCAACATACAAACCAAAAGGATAACGCAAAATAAACTTCTGGAAAAGATCTTTATAGTGCCTCCAATCGATCTAATTGTAAGACATAAAGACCAATAACGCAAAAACGAGTGTCACAATCCCCATCCCCCCCACCTGTTATTTAGCATAATCCTCGAAGTTTATGCCCTACTGAACGCAACTCAGCTATGGTTTATAATCGTTGCATCTGTTGCGAACATATTTCAGACAGGTGGAAGATGAAGAGATGAAATCCCGCGAAAGGGTCATGCAATCCCTCAATCATAAGGAGCCTGATCGTGTCCCGATCGATCTGGGTGCGACCATCGTCAGTTCGATCGTTAGAAAAACTTACATTGAACTCAAGCAGTATCTTGGCATGCCTGTCGAGGAGATCAGGATGCTGGATCACGTGCAGCAGCTGCCCTATGTAGATAATGCGTTAATGGAACGGTTCGGGGTGGATTTCCGCATGGTGCAACTGCCAGCCGCAACGATGCCGGGAGTGGATATTTTCGAAGAAGGTGATTATTATGCCTTCATTGACCGCTGGGGCTCGAAATTGCATATGCCGAAAAAGGGTGGATTGTATTTTGATTGGGTCGATTACCCGATCAAGGAAGCGACGATGGCAGCGTTGGATGCCTATCACTGGCCGCAGCCTGATCCAGCACAGGTCAATGCGCAATTGGGCTTGCAGGCGAAAACCCTATTCGAAAACAGCGACTACGCGCTCGTGGGCAGCGCAGTGATCGGGGGAGGCATCTTCGAACAGCCGGCCCGAGTGATGGGGCTGGAGAACTTCTTGATGGCACTGGTCACAGAACCCGGTTTTGCGGATCGCTTGATGGAGAATATCACCGATATCTATATCGAATCCTGCGACCGATATCTCGAGCAGGTTGGGCCATACATTCAGGTTTTCACCTACTGGGATGATTTGACCGGGCAAAATGGCTGGATAATCAATCCCGAAGTATATCGAAAGATGATCAAGCCCAAACAAAAACGCCTCGTTGGAGCCATCAAGAAAAAGACAAATGCCAAGTTGTTCTACCACAGCTGCGGTGCAACGCGCGGTTTGATCCCTGACCTGATCGAGATCGGATTTGATATCCTGAATCCGGTGCAGGTTTCGGCAAAAGGCATGGATACCAGGGAATTGAAAAGCGAATTCGGACGGGAGATCGTTTTTTGGGGCGGCGGAGTGGACACCCAGCATGTACTGCCGTTCGGCAAACCACAAGAAGTGGTCGACGAGGTAAAACGCCGGATCGATGACCTCGCACCGGGCGGCGGATTCGTGTTTGCAGCGGTACACAACATCCAGGCCTTCGTCCCGCCGGAGAACATCATTGCGGCTTTTGACACCGCCCGGCAATATGGGAGGGTTCAGCCTTCATCCACATAGTGGATGAGAATCATTAGCACTTTGAGGAATGAAATAGATGAAACACCGTGAGCGCGTATTGACCGCACTAAACCATGAAGAACCCGATCGTTGCCCGATGCAAATCAGCTTTACCCCCGAGTTTGCCGCCCGGCTCGAGGCAGACATGAAATTAAAAGGACAGGGGTTGCATAATCCGCATGGTGGCGGCAATACCTATGAACTGGAGCGCGCCCTGGATGAGGACATGCTCCTGACTTCGGTAGGATGGGTGAATGGATATTATCAGGACGGTTACCAGAATGCTGACAGCTATCAGGACGAATGGGGCGTGACCTGGCGAACCATCGAATATGAAACCCCATATGGCAGAGGCAAGTACACCGAGCCGTCTGGCCATCCCCTGGCTGAGGATGAGGCGCTTGAGGCATATCATTCTCCAGATCCCGACCGACCTGGGTTGTATCAGGAAGCAAGGCGTGTGCTGAATGAATTCAAGGAGGAGTACTGGATCGTAGGCGTCACCCCGACGACCATTTTCGAGACGGCCTGGGCCTTGCGCGGCTATGAGCAATTAATGGTCGATTTGGCCATGAACCCGGACAAGGCCAACCGGGTGCTGGACATCCCTTATACTTATCATAAGACCGTCACGGAACACCTGGTGGGTCTGGGAGTGGATATGATCTGGCTCGGCGACGACATGGGTGGGCAGACCGGGATGCTGATGTCTCCAAAGATGTGGCGCAAATACTTCAAACCGCGCATGGCCGAATTGATTGCCGCCCTGCGTGGCATCAATCCGCAGATCAAGATCGCCTACCACACTGATGGGGTGGTTTATCCGATCATCCCGGATTTGATTGAAATAGGGCTGGATGTATTGAACCCGATCCAACCCGCCGCCATGGACCCGGTGAGGTTAAAAAATGAATACGGCAGGAATTTATGCTTTTGGGGATCGCTCGATATCCAGCAAACACTTCCCTTTGGCACACCGGTACAGGTTAAAGCGGAAGTAATAACCCGATTGAAAACGATCGGACGGGAAGGCGGGCTGATCATTGGGCCTACGCATAATATACAGCTCGATACCCCGCTCGAGAATTTCTGGGCTATGATTGAGACAATAAGGAAGACACCTTATAAAACGCTGGAGTAACCAGGACTTTCTCAAAGTATGAGTTTTCGGTCCAGTCCCCATTCGGTATCTCCTCAAATTGAAGTACAAATTTGGGGAGGGGAGCCCAAATCCCGGGAACTTTATCCTAGATATTTATCAGGAGGCAGGCCTGTAGAAGGTTGATCAGGATCCAATACTTTCCATGGATAAACGCGCAGTAATTCATGCTGTACTTAGAGGACAGGTGCCTCCATATGTGCCCTGGTCTTGTGGATTCACCAAGGAAGCCCGGGTAAAGCTGGAAGAGCATTTCAAACCTTTGGATGTTGAAGAGGCCCTCCAGAATCACCTGCTCAAACTGGGCAGCGATATCGGCTTCTTCACCGACCTGGGAGAGGATCACGTCCAGGATGTCTTCGGCGTCGTTTGGGACCGCAGTATCGACAAAGATATCGGAAACGTGGAGGGCTGCATCCTTCCTGAGCCAACCCTAAAACATTACTCTTTCCCCAATCCACTGGACAGCAGGTTTTTTGAAGAGATCCCGGAGCGGATCGCCCGGTACAGGGAGCGCTTCAGGGTATTCCAGATCGGTTTTTCGCTGTATGAACGCGCCTGGACGTTACGCGGTATGCAAAACCTGTTGATGGATTTTTATGATCATCCCGATTTTGTCCACAGCCTGCTGGAAGCAATCGCCGATTACAACATTTCCCAGATCCGGGAAGCGTTGAAGTACGATGATCGATGCGGTTTATTTCGGGGATGATTGGGGACAGCAACATGGACTGCAAATGGGACCCAAACTCTGGCACCAGTTCATTTACCCGGAACTCAAGCGGATGTATGCGACCGTGCATGATTATGGCAAGTATGTTTTTATTCACTCCTGCGGTGACGTGGATGAGGTTTTCGAAGACCTGGTCGGAATCGGGCTGAATTGCTTCAACCCCTTTCAACCCGAAGTAATGGAAGTAGAGGATTTGATGAAGCGCTATCGTGGACGATTGACGTTCCATGGAGGGCTATCCACCCAACGGACATTACCATTTGGCACGGTTGAAGAGGTACGGGCGGAAACGAAACGATTGTTGAAAATGGGTGCAGGCGGAGGCTATATCTTTGCACCGGCGCATGACGTGGAGGGGGATGTGCCGCTTGAGAATATGCTGGCATTTATCGAACTGGTTCAAAACCAACCCGGTTACCGGGATTATTAAGAGGAGCACCCCAATGAGCCTTCTAGAGGATTTACGCAAGAGTGTGATCGACGGGGATCAAAATGCCACCCAGGAGCTGGTACACAAGGCCCTGGTGGAAGCCATCCCCCCCGAAAAGATCCTGAAGGATGGGCTGATATCAGCAATGAGCGAGGTCGGCCGTTTGTTTGAGATCGGCGAATTTTACGTCCCCGAGATGCTGATTTCGGCGCGGGCGATGAAAAGCGGACTGGCGATCCTGAGACCTCAACTGGCAGCCGCAAATATCAAAGCGGTCGGCAGGGTCGTGATAGGCACCGTCCAGGGCGATTTGCATGACATCGGGAAAAACCTGGTCGGGATGATGCTGGAGGGAGCCGGGTTCGAGGTAATCGATCTGGGCGTGGATGTTTCGCCGGATAAATACGTCTCGGCGGTACGGAAACAACAGCCCGAGCTGGTCGCCTGTTCGGCCCTGTTGACGACAACCATGCCGCGCATGAAGGATATCGTAATGGCACTGAAGGCAGCCGGCCTGCGGGATAAGGTCAAAGTAATGATCGGTGGCGCGCCGGTGACAGAGCAATATGCCTTGGATATCGGCGCGGACTTTTATGCTCCGGATGCCGCCTTGGCTGCACAACGAGCCAGGCAATTGATGCAGGGATGAAACGCCTGGATTTCAAGGGAATATTGGATGAATTAACCGGTCATGACATCTGGGATTGTTTTTGATATCAAGGAATTTACTGTTCATGATGGACCCGGAATCCGGACGACCGTGTTTCTCAAAGGGTGCCCGCTGGCTTGCATGTGGTGCCACAACCCCGAGGGTCAGTCCATACAACCACAATTCATTCGAAGCCCGTCAGGCGAACGGGTGGCGGGCAGGGAATATTCGGCCAGGGAACTGGCATCCCTTTTAAACCAGCAAGCTTCGATCCTGAGAGCGAATGAAGGCGGGGTCACCTTTTCGGGGGGCGAACCGCTCTTCCAGGCAGAGTTCGTGGCCGAAGTGATCGATGCCCTGAATGACCTGCATGTTGTAATGGATACCTGTGGTTACGGCCAGCAGCAAGATTTTCTCCTGCTGCTCGCCCGTTCGAATCTGGTATTCTACGATTTAAAATTGATCGATCGGGAAATGCATCAGCATTACACCGGTTATGATAATGACCTGATCCTGGACAATCTGCAGTTGCTGAGCGAATCGGGCAGACCTTTTATCATCCGGGTGCCGCTGGTGCCGGGTGTGACCGATACGGACGAAAACCTGGCCGGGATCGCCAAAACTGTTGAAAAATTGCCCGGCCTGGTCGAAGTAAATTTGTTGCCCTATAATCGGGCTGCCGGTTCAAAATACCTCTATGCCGGGATGGAGTTCAAACCGGATTATGATGAAACGCGTGCTTTGAATATCAATTTGAAGCCTTTCGAACAAGCCGGGATTAAGGTTAAATGCAGATGAACGAACGGTTAGTACGATTAAAAAATCGAATGAGAACCGTTGAACAGAAGGCACTTCGCCAAGTGAATCTGATCGACATCCTGCAGGAGTGCCAAGACGAAAACCTGTCCTGGCCCCAGCGGGTAGCCCGGTTGGTGCGGAGGCAGTGCGAGGCCGAGCGGGTTGTCATCGGGGCGGAAGAAAAAATCGTTTTCACACGTACTATACCGGGCGTCCCCCCGATTTACCCGGCGGAAGAGTGGTCCCGCCTGACAGCCGGACGGACTCTGCACGAACTTGGACCAGTCAGCAACATCTGTGCAGATTGGGAGTTGTTGCTCGCGCAAGGGCTGCTTGGCCGGCGGGAGGTGGCGGCAGCTACGCGCGCCCACATGGCAAAGGATGCGGAGGCAGTAGCATTCCTCGAGAGCGCCATCGAAACCATCGACGCCGTGCTGGAGTTAGCCTGCCGTTATGCAAAACAGGCTGAAGTACTTGGCAGGAATGACTTAACTGCCGTGTTAAAAATCGTCCCGGCGCACCCGGCCCACACTTTCCTTGAAGCCTTGCAATCACTGCGCCTGTGCCATGCGGTCGTCTGGCTGGGAGGCAACTACCATGTGGGCCTAGGACGTTTCGACCAGTATATGTGGCCTTTCCTCAAATCCGACCTTCAGGCGGGTTCCCTTACGATAGCAGATGCGGAAGAGCTGCTGGCGGAATTCTTCATATCGCTGAATAAAGACAGTGATCTATACCCGGGTATCCAGCAGGGGGACAACGGTCAGAGCCTGACCCTGGGCGGAGTCAAACCGGATGGCTCAACGGCGGTCAACGAGCTTACCCGCATGGTCCTGCGTGTCATCCGTGACCTGGAGTTGATCGATCCGAAAATCAACCTGCGCATTTCGTCCCAAACCGACCTGGAACTGCTCTGCCTGGCGAGTGAATTGACGCGCAAAGGTCTCGGTTTTCCCCAGTACAGCAATGACGATGTTGTCATACCGGCACTCGTCTCTCATGGATATGAATTGGAGGATGCACGCGATTATGTCGTGGCAGCCTGCTGGGAATTCATCATCCCCGGACGCGGCATGGAGATCGTCAACACCGGGGCGGTCTCCTTCCCGGCGGCTGTCGACCAGGCAATCCGGAGCGGGCTGGCAATGGGATCGGGGTTTGACGGGATCCTCAATCGCACCGCCGAGAATATACGTGCCCAAGTGCAGGGCCTGGCGGATGCGTACGCACGAATATTGCTGCCGCCTGCGCCGTATTATTCGGTTTTCATGCGCGGTTGCCTCGAGCAGGGGCGCGACCTCTCCGGAGGCTTGAAATATAACAACCTCGGCATCCACGGCGCCTGTTCCGCCAATGCTGCAGATGCACTGGCGGCGGTCAAGCAATTCGTCTTCGATGAGCACAGCACTTCACCAGATGAACTGCTGGCAGCCCTTCAGGCGAATTTCGAGGGTTACGATGCCTTACGCCGGAAACTGGACGAGCAGGGACCCAAGGTTGGGAGCAATGATGACCGTGCGGATGCGCTGCTGGTGACCTTATTTGAATTCTTCGCCAACGCCTGTGAAGATTATGGTCATACACCGAGTGGCGGGATACTCAGGCCGGGAACCGGTTCGGCCATGTATTACATCTGGCTGGCCAGCGGACATGAGGGGATGCGGGAGCCGGTGGTCGAGGCGACTGCGGATGGACGAGTGAGGGGTGAACCTTTCAGCGCCAATCTGGCACCTTCACCGGGTGTACGGGTCCGGGGTCCGATCAGCACCCTGCAGAGCTTTTCCAGGATTGACTTTCAGCGGATCTTCAACGGTGGGCCAATTACCATGGAGCTGTCTGATTCTGTCTTCCGGGATGCCGAATCGATCCGCAAGGTGGCCATGCTGGTGCGCATTTTCGTTCAGCTTGGCTGCCAGCAGCTGCAGCTCAACAGCCTGAACATGGAAACTTTACTGGATGCCAAGGCCCATCCCGACAGGCATAAAAACCTGATCGTACACGTCTGGGGCTGGAGCGGTTATTTCTGCGAGCTTGCGCCAGAGTACCAGGATCACATCATTGCCCGGAACATGTACCAGGTGGATGGGATCCCATAAGGTGGACCAAAGCAAACAAGATGTCCGGCAGGGTTCTCCTTGAAGGAGTCAACTGCTGGACGTTTTTATCCTTTATATCCTATTCTCTCATACCCTGTTCTCTACTCTTTAGCCTCTATCTTCAACTTCAGGAAGTGCGTGGCACAGGAGATGCAGGGATCGTAGGAACGCACCAGGTGTTCGGCGATGAGCGTCGCCTGTTCCTGGGGCAAGGAGATGAGCTGCGGGGCTAGGGCGAACAGGTCTGCCTCGATGCGCGGCAGGTTCTGGGCAGTCGGTGGGACAATCCTGGCGAACTGAACGCGGCCCTGCTCGTCGATCCGGTAGCGATGGTAGAGCAGGCCACGGGGTGCTTCGGTGGCACCGGCGCCCTGGCCGGCTTTCAGCTCGAGGTCCAGGTGGGCCGGGCCGGTCGGGTCATAAGCCTTGACGATTCGGATGGCCTCTTCATAATAGTGGACCGATTCCACGAGGCGAGCGATCAGACTCTTGTAGGGATTGGTAATGGGCAAATTGACCTGGTTATCCTGCAAGGCCTTCTGGGCAGCCGGGAGCAATTGGGCGTGGTTCAAATTCAGACGCGCCAGCGGGCCGACCAGGTAGTTCCCATCCGCCTTGATGCGGCCATGCAGGGCGGTGGAATGACGGACTTGTTCCTCGATGTAGCGCGTCTCGTACTCTGCCACGGTGAGATGGCTGCCACGTGAGGACCATATTTCGCCATTGAGGACAGCGTATTCTTCAGGGTGGTGCAAGGCGACGAACTCGTAATCGAGCTCCAACTCGGGGTATGGCAGCGAAACGGCCCACTTGACCGCCACAATGGCGGCTTCGAGAGCCCATTCCAGTTCTGGAAGCAGGGCCTTGAGCTGAGCAGCCTCCGGCCAGCGATAGAACCCGCCCACGCAGACATTGACCGGGTGGACCGAGCGCCCGCCGATGGTTTTCAGGATGGCATTCCCGACTTTCTTCATGCGGAGGGCGTTCTTAACGACCTCGGGGGCGATGGCAGCCAGGTCAAGCGCGGAGGGCATGCCCAGCAGATCGGGAGCCTGCAGCATGTAGATATGCAGGGAATGGCTTTCGATGTATTCGCCGCAGTACATCAGGCGGCGCAGGGCGTAGACAGACGGGCTGACTTCCAGGCCGAGGGCTTTTTCCAGAGCGCTGACGGAACTCATCTGGTAAGCTACCGGGCATATGCCGCAGATGCGGGAGGTGATGTCGGGGACTTCCTGCAGGAAGCGCCCGACCAAAAAGCCTTCGAAGAAGCGCGGCGGCTCGTAGATATCCAAACGGATCTCGACGACCTGGCCATCCTGCAAACCGATATACAGGCCGCCTTCACCTTCGACACGCGCCAGGGCGGGGATTTGAAGGGTGTTCATTGGGGCTCCTTACTCTCAGAGAGTTTGAGAGCCCGCTCGGCAGCAGCCCTGAAGGCCGGAGCGTGAGCGCTGAAGCTGCGCAGCAAGCCGGCGGTCTCGTCCGGGTAGCGGTCACGAGGCTGCATGCCATCGACCAGGGAGTTGAAATTGGCGACACTGGAGGGGCCAAAGCAACCGTAACAGCCGCGACCGTTGGCAGGACACAATGCACCACAGCCGCCATGTACCACCGGTCCCAGGCAGGGGATGCCTTGAGCCACCACCACACAGACGGTGCCGTTGCGTTTACATTCCAGGCAGACCGGGCTGGGCGGGAAGATCGGGCGGCGGTTTTGCAGAAGGGCGGCGATGACTTCGACCAGAATGTACTTGTTAATCGGGCAGCCCCAAATGACCAGGTCGACTGGAACGTTCTCGGCGATGGAAGTGGATTTTTCAAGGTAGCTCAGGTATTCAGGATGCGCATAGACATCCCTGGCATACTCATCCACGCTGGCAAAATTACGCAAGGCCTGTATGCCGCCGGCGGTGGCACAGGTGCCCAGGGCGATCAGGTATTTGCAATCGGAGCGAACATCCTTGATGCGTTCGGCTTCGTGGGGGGTGGTGATGGAGCCTTCAACGATGCCGATGTCGTACGGGCCGGGTTTGACCGTGCGAGTGGCTTCCAGGAAATAGGCAATATCAACAGCCGAGGCCAGGTCGAGCAGTTCGTCCTCCAGGTTGAGCAGGGAGAGCTGACAGCCGTCGCAGGAAGAAAACTTGTAGACAGCCACTTTCGGTTTGGTTTGCGTTTTAGGTGTGAGGGTCATTAATACTCCTCCACGTTGAAGAAGGCTTCCAGGCGGCTGAACGGGAAGACCGGTCCGTCCTTACAGATGAAGTAGGGACCCAACTGGCAGTGGCCGCAGGCGCCCTGGCCGCATTTCATGTTGCGTTCGAGCGAGACGAAAATGTGTTCCGAAGGAATGCGACGCGCCAAGGCTTCATAGATAACGAAACGCATCATGATTTCGGGGCCGCACGTGAGAACGAAGGTATTGTGTGGGTCGACCCGGATGATGATAGAACTGCATCGGAACAACACCCACACGGCCGTTCCAGGATTCATCGCCACGGTCAACGGTGGACTGAACTTCGATACCAGCTTTCTGCCAGGCTTCGTACTCGCCCGGGTACAACAGGTCCTTGGGGAACGCGCGCCGTACAACAATGTGACCTTGCCATACTTTTGGCGTTCCCGCAGAATGGAATATATCGCCCCGCGCAAAGGTGGTAGACCAATCCCGCCGGAGGCGATGATCACGTCCATGCTCTGGATAGCCTGGAGTGGCCAGGAAGTGCCAAACGGCCCGCGCAGCCCGACCATATCCCCGACCTTGAGACGACTGGCGGCTTTGGACACGCTGCCGGCATTCCGAATGGTGTGGAGGACCAGGCCATTGGATGTCTCCACATCGGAACTCATCGAGAAGGCAGCTTCACCGTAGCCGGGGATGTAGAGCATATTGAACTGACCAGGCTGCCAGCGATAGCGTTCCTGGACCTGAGGGTCCGTAAACTGAAAAGCAAAGGTCGCAACTCCTTCAGCTTCGGGGGTTATTTTGACCACCTGCGCCCAAGCAGGTAGGAGCAGCTTGTCCGGAAAACCGGCATAAGCGGGAGTGGCGTCGATCCAGGTGGTGGTCATGCCTGCAGCTCCTTGCGAATGGCTGCGACTTCCTCGGTCAGGTCGATCCCGACCGGGCACCAGGTGATGCAGCGCCCGCAACCGACACAACCCAGCACATCGAATTGAGCTTTCCATTGGCCGAGCTTGTGGGTGAGCCACTGGCGGTAACGGGAGCGGATGTTCGGACGGGTGTTCCCGCCGAAGACATAAGAGAAATTCGGGTTGAAACAGGAGTCCCACAGACGCTCACGACGGGTGAGCTTGCCGGTGACATCAGTCTGGTCGGTGGCGTCCCAGCAGAAGCAGGTGGGGCAGACCAGGGTGCAGTTTGCGCAGGATAGGCAACGTTTGCCCACCTGGGTCCAGCGGTCAGCATCTAGGTGTTCGGTCAACAGGCCGGGCAGGTCACGTGTGTCGAGGCTGCGGCCCATCTGTCCTTCGGCTTGTTCGAGCGCCTGTTGGGCAGCGGTCTGGATGAAGGCGGAGGGCAGTTCGTATTTCCGACGCTGGAGCAGGCTCAAGCCTAATTCCGAACCGGCTTCGACCAGGAACAAATCGTCCATTTCGGTCAGGCACAGGTCAAAACCACTCCGGTGGCGCGGCCCGGTGCCCATCGAGACACAGAAGCAGGTGGCATTGGGATGCAGGCAGTTTACCGCCAGTATGAAGAGTCCCTCACGTCGGGCTCGATAGATCGGGTCGAAGAAGTCCGGACGCATGAAAACCTTGTCCTGAATTTGGATGGCAGCCAGCTCACAGGCGCGCACGCCCACCAGGGCGTAACGCGGGGATGGAGCGTCGTTCTCCCGGACCTGCCAACTGCCGTCTTTGCGTTCCTCGGGGTTGGCCTTCTTGGCTGTGAAAAGATTATAACGGGGCGGGAAGAGGAACTGCTTCCAGGATTGGGCGGCAGGGATGAAATCGAAATAGCGCTCCCTGCCAGTTTGAATCATGCGGTAGGAGGCGGGGGCCTGTACACTCAAGATGCCGCGCGGCAGATCCTGCAAGCCTTTGATTTCCTTGTAGACAATACTTTCGTCCTGCAGGCGCGGCCCGACGGTCTGATAGCCGTCGAGGCGCAGGTCAGCCAGCAGGAGGTCCAATTCGGCCTTGGGAATCGTGACGCTGCTTCCAATGGTCAGGTTCTTTTCAATCATCCGATTTGGTCTCCAGCGGTTCGGCAAACATATCCAGCAATTGCAGGCGGGTGATCAACAGTCGACTTGCGATGACGTTGGTCATCCGGCGCATGAACAGATAGCCGATATCGTGGTCGCGATCACAGAGCGCCTGCAGCTTGGCGGTGTCGGTGGCGATGACAACCCCATCCATTACTCCGACTGCCCCGGCGGTGCGAGTACGCACCACGGGGGTCACGCTCGACCAGCCAAAACTGTCCCACTGCTCACAGGTGTAGAAGCGCACTTTGCCGTGGTGGGGGACGAACATATTCAAAGCCACACGTCCACTTAGGACAACGTAGAAGTAGTCCTGTTTGTCGCCCTCATGGAAGAAGACTTCGCCGGCCTTGAAATGGCGCAGGAACGAAATCTCGGCGAAACACCGCACGTGGTTGGGGGGAAGATCCTGAAACCAAGGGATCTTTCGGAGTTCCTCAAATACTTCATCGGTAGGATTCATGCGGCTTTCTCCTAATTGATTCGAAGCATTCTAGCATAAGTTACGAATTTCACAAAGGAAAGAAAAAAGACAAGAATTTGGCTGTAGGAACGTTCAGCACTCTTGCACCCATAATTTTTACACGCAAGCTATTTATTTGGGTGCCTCGACCCATTTGCCACCCTTGTCGATGTTGAAGACCGGTCCGGAGGCCGAACATTCGCCGGTGGCGTCGCAGGTGATCGTGCCCGACAGACCTTGGTAGTCCTTGGTGGCACGCACGGCCGCAACCAGTGCAGCGCGCGGGACATACAGCTTGCCGCCACTGAGAACAGCCACACTCTCAATGGCTTTGATCAAAACAGCCGCAGAGTCATAGGCGGTCCAGGAGTAAGGCGAGAGTTTGCCGGCAGGCTGGCCGTAAGCAGCCAGGTAGGCTGCATCGAATTTGGTCTTGGCAGCCGATGCAGGCGGGATGAGTGAGGTTGAGTAAGCGCCCTCGCCGTTCGCACCGGTGCGATCCAAGAAGTCCTGGCCAAAGGTGCCATCATCACCGAAGAAGGTGACGCCCGTGAGGCCGGCCTGTTTCATCTGGTTAACGATCACAACCGCCTCGGCAACGTAACCGCCATAGAACAGGGCTTGCGGTGATTTGGAAGCAATATCCGCCAGAACCGCGCTGTAGTCTGATTCACCCGGGGTGATGGCCTGGAAGGCAACCACTGTGCCACCGAGACCGGTGAACTGGTCGTTAACAACCTGGGCAAGACCCTGTCCATAAGCCTGGCCATCGTGCATGATGGCTATTTTCGTGAACTTCAGGGTATTGTAGAGGTAAGCGGCCGCGAATTTGCCCTGGGCCGCATCGGTGAAGACACAACGGTTGAAGACCTTGGAACCGCTCGTGGTCAGGGCCGGGTTGGTGGCCGAGGGGGACATCATCGGGATATTGGCGGCTTCGTAGATGGGTATGGCGGCCTTGGTGGCGCCGGAGAAGATGTGGCCGGCGACAGCGGCGACTAGAGGGTCGGCGACAAGTTTATTGGCTACAGATGCGCCGCCTTCGGGGGTACCGCCGTCATCCTGGACGTCCAGTTCGAATGAGAAGCCGTTGAATATACCGGCATCCGAAATGGCTATCTTCGCACCGTTGGAAATATCCTGGCCGAAAGCGGCATTGTCGCCGGTCATGGGCGCGCCCATGCCGATCTTGATGGTCTGGCCGGGTGAGAACACCGCACAGTTGACCGTACCGCTCTTACAGACGATCCCGGTGGTCGAAGTGGGTGCCTGCGTCGCAGGAGCTTGGGTGTCGGTCGGAAGGATCACAGGTGCGGGCGAGTTGATGCCTTGTCTGAAGGGTGTTGGTGAAATCGTAATCGGCGCGGGAACATTCCCCAGGGAAGGTTGACCGGCATTTCTCAACGCAAAAAAGCCGATCACGGCGAGGATCGGGATCAATCCAACCAGGACCCAGACAAAAGGAAATTTCTTTTTCGAAGATGGTGCTGAGGTTATTATTGGTTGACCAATTGCCGTTGGTTCCAATGAGACGGGCAAGGCCGGCTCAACTTGGAGTGACCTGCCCGCATTCCCGTAGGCCGCCACAGTTGAGGGCTGTTCGAGGGAGGTTTTTGTAGATTGCAAGACAGCACTTCCTTCACCAAGCAGCCGTTCCAATGATTTAGTGAACTCACCCATTCTTTGATAACGATCTTCAGGTTTTTTTGCAAGGGCTTTCAGCAAGGTATTCTCAACTGCCTCCGGCAGGTCTTTCACAAATTGACCTGGAGGCGGCAGAGATTCGGTGGTCTGTTTGATTAGTATCGCAGCGGGAGTGTCGGCGGTGTAGGGCTTGCGCCCGGTCACAAGTTCATACAGTACCACCCCCAGGGAATAGATGTCCGCCTGCGGGCCGGCCTGACCGGTCCATTGCTCGGGAGCCATGTATTCCGGAGTGCCAATACCCACACCGGTGCCGGTCAAGGTCTGGGTTTCCTCGCTCTCCAAGAGCTTGGCGATGCCAAAATCAGTTAACATGGGCTGGCCGCGCTGGGTCAACAGGATATTGGATGGTTTGACATCACGATGGATGATTCCCAGGCTGTGGGCAAAGTCCAGAGCTTCTGCAATGGGGAGGAGGAGTTTAACCACTTCCTGCCAGGGCATGGGCTTGTCCAAGCGCGGCTTGAGGGTGCCACCAGGGAGATAAGGCATGACCAAATAGGGAGAACCTTCGTATTCCCCGTAGTCGATGACTGACACGATATTGGGATGGGTCAGTTTGGCGAGAGCCTTGGCTTCGCGTTCGAAACGTTTCAGAACGCGTTCCAGTATCGCCGGTGCGAACTGGTCCGTGCGGATGACCTTAATGGCGACATCTCGCTCCAGGCTGGTATCGAAGGCTTTGTAGACGGTCGCCATGCCACCCTCGCCGAGCTGCTCGATGATGTGGTAACGTCCGAGCGATTGACCAATCAGTGATGTCATCGTTTACTCCTCAATGGCAAAGCTGAATTCCCCCAGTAAACCGTCATTTTAATCAGTATATAATAATGTCAACTGTCCGTCAATAAAAATGGGAACCTAACCCAGGACCTTCCCAAAGTAAGTCGTGACAGCCCCACCCCCATGTCTGGGGGCAAGACCCCCATGTCCGGGGGCAAGACCCCCGTCCCCTCCCTAGCTCGAGGAGGGGGGAATTATGCGAAAATAGGTGTGCGGATGGTGCTTTGCGCCACCGCACACCTGTTTTCGCCTCTTTTTCTCCTTCCCATTGGGAAAGGGGCAGGCGGGAAGGGGGTAAAGTGGCGAAACCAAGGGTTGGGAAGGGTGAAATATGCTAAAATGCTTTTCAAGAAATCTTCAAGATTGGAGCAAGCATGAAGAGCATCATCTCTCCTGTAAAAGGGACACGCGATTTCTACCCGGAACAGATGGCCGTGCGGACCTGGCTGTATGGCACCGTCCGGCGTATTTCGGAATCCTTCGGCTACCAGGAATGGGAAGCCCCGATGCTCGAGTCGCTCGACCTTTATGCAGCCAAGTCTGGTGAAGAACTGGTCAAGAAGCAATCCTACGTATTTACCGACCGGGGCGGAAATGAAATCACCCTACGTCCGGAGTTGACCCCTTCGCTGGCACGCATGATCGCCCAGAAACAGGGTGAACTGGTCTTCCCGGCGCGCTGGTGGTCGTTCGGTCCATTCTGGCGCTACGAGAAGATGCAAAAGGGACGCTCACGCGAATTCTTCCAGTGGAACATCGACATGTTGGGCGTAGCCTCCCCCGAGGCGGACGCAGAATTGGTTGCAATAGCAGCCGGTTTTCTCAAAGCGGTGGGCCTGACGCCCGAAAAAGCCTGCATCTTCGTAAATGACCGGCGCTTCATGGAGGCTGAATTCGAAGCCCTGGGAATCCCAGCTGAAACGAAGGCCGAGGTCTCGGCGCTGGTGGACCGGCGTGAAAAGATGGATACGCCGGCCTGGGAGGCTTATGCGTTGGAGATCGGGTTGACAAGGCAGCAGCTAAAAGGCCTGAAAATCCTTTTGGCGGATAAAGAAGCCTGGCGGCGATCCGAGGAACTCGTGCGCCTGTTCACAGCGCTCGAGGCACTGGGAGTGGCAGATTACATCCGGTTCGACCCGAACGTCATGCGCGGCCTGTTGTATTACACGGGCATGGTTTTCGAGGCGTTCGACCTGGCAGGCAGCGTCCGCCGTTCCATATTGGGCGGGGGACGCTACGATAACCTGTTGAAGGACGTGGGTGGAGAACCGCTCCCGGGCGTCGGCTTTGCGATGGGGGACGTGGTGATCGGGATCATTTTGCAGGAATTGGGCCTGATACCACCGCTAGCCACAAATCCGGCGGCTGTGCTGGTGACGGTCTTCTCGGCGGAGCTGCAGGCCGAGTCGCTGCGGCTGGCGGCGGAGCTGCGGCGGGCCGGGGTCAACGCAGCATGTTACCCGGAACCGGCCAGGCTGCCCAGGCAGTTCAAGTTTGCCGACCGGATGGGGATGGGAGTGGTGTTGGTGCTCGGTCCGGATGAGGCCGCGCGGGGGACCGTCACGGTCAAGGACCTGGGCAGCGGCACCCAGGAAGCCAGCGTGCGCGCGGCAGTACCGGAGGCTGTCAAGCGTATCCTTGAAAGGCGATAATGCTGGTGGTACAATCGCACCTGCTCATGGTGCCTGTAGCTCAATGGCAGAGTCCCTGACTGTGGATCAGGTTGTTGTGGGTTCGACCCCCATCAGGCACCCAGATCAACGCCCTCGTGAAGAGGGCGTTTTGTTTATAAGCAAGGAAATATCAAGAAAAACCGGGACAGTGGGGAGGTGTCACGGTTTTTAGTGTGGGAGGAAGCAAGCAGCGGAACCACTGTCTGTTTGAACCGGTGTTAGCCCGCTTTGATTAGCCTATCAACACATCGGCTTGTTAAAGATAATCTTCAATAATATTTGAGCGTTTTTCTTGCTGACAGTACCCATTGCCTTCTCTTTATCGCAGGACCAAGATAGCCTAAGGAGTTGGAGCATATGCTGGTGTGATAAGTTGATGAGTAGATAAATCAAGAACGAGCATTTCATGAACATCATTGGTTGCGTATAAAGTTTTAGTGAGAGTTAGGGTATCATTGTCTTCGCTCAAAGCAGTAGGAAAAATAACCCCTTCTATATCAGGTAGCTCGAGATGAAGCGTCAATGATCCTTTTTCAAGGTTATATTCATAAATCATGAGATGGTTTTTAGGAGGTGATTGCGATTGCATGTAGGTGAAAATGAACCCGGGAATGCCTTTTTCGGCCACAAAGAAGATTCTGGTACCGTCATCTGACCAAATCACATTGGCTGCCGCAAGAGTATTTTCCAACCAGAACTCTATCATTCCACCGGTTCTCAAATCTATGAAAGTAAGTTTGATTGAAGCAAATTTCGCATCACTTCTATCTCCAAACCTAGTTATGCATAGGAGACGACGTCCTGTGGGTGAAAAGGAGAAGGAATTGGCAGTAGGCGTGAATTCATCGTAAGCACCTGTCAGTGTATCCATCTGATAAAGGACCTGATGAGAATTAGGGCTCATATCAATAGCATAATCTGGAATAAAATCAGCTGCCATGCAATAAAAAAGGAAAAAATATACATATCTATTATCGTGCGACCAATGAATTGGTTGACTTTCGCAATAGCGTGTATCTCCTAATGAATCGCTGAGCCATTGTCCCGGCTCATGCCCTGCGGGGACAGACCAAGATTTCGACCCATCGCGATTGGCTACAATAAACACATTTTCCGAGTAATTACAACTACTGGCGAGCCAGTTTTCGTCTGGTGAGGCTAATGTGTTAAAAATCTGCTGCGGATTACAATCTACATGGTAAAGCATAACTTCTGTTACTTTTGCTTCCTGAGTTGCTGTCCATTCTGCTTTCAATTCGCTAAGTCTTGCATTTGGAGTAATTGTTAGGGATGGAGTCAATGTCTGTGTGGGTTGGGGAGTGTAGGTAGCTTGAGCCACATCGCTAGGCCTTGGTGTTAGAGTGACTGGTGTGGATAAATACTTTTGCCCGCATGCTGAGAGTAAAATCATAAGTACTAGTAGGGGAAAATGAATCTGCTTCATTTTTAAATCTTTTATTCTCCACAGTCCTGACGATCTTGCGAGTGGGCTAACTATGATTCGCTAAGAATATTTACATAACATGCAATTTTGCTTGATATGCAAGTTCAGTATATAACCAATTTCCCCCAAAGACAATAACACCTTTTTCACTTATTAGGGAAAGAGGCAACGACCTTATGAACCTAACCAGAACACCTCACGATGTGCTCAGCACGAGCGGTGGAGCTGCTGCTTGTCCTTGGCGTTCTTCCAAGGGGCCGCTGTAGCCGCTGAGGTTATTCGGTGGGCAGCTTTGCTCTGAAACAATGAATATTACTTACTTGCAACTATAAATACCCTTGCTTCTTTTTCAGGTTCAATTATCGGGGTCTTCAAATCCTAAATCTGAGCGAAGTAGACATTCTTCCAACCCACATCAAGTAGTGCATACTTTACTTTTTCCATTTCAAACACGGAGTTGAATGCTGTCTCCTCGAAGCGTTCATACAACCCATTTGGCCCTTGAATAAAACCGGTGATTCTCGTCCATGCCTTATCGCTCTGTCCATCATAGATACCGCGGGAAATAATCAAAGCATCTTCACTATTTTCGTCTACTTGAATGCTGTTCCAGCGTCTCAGTCCATTCCTGGTGTTGAGATCGAAGATGAAGAAACCATCATTGACTGCGTAGGCGCACTCGAAGCATCTTCTCAAAGCCTGTTCGTTTTCGAGATGATTGAGCGCGTCGAAGGTAGAGACGACTAAACCAAAACGTTCCTTCAACTTGAAGTCGCCCGCATCACCTTGTATGAATTGGGCTTGACCAAATTCAACATACTGGCATGTATTTTCTCTGGCATAGGAGAGCATATATTCTGACAGATCCAGACCAACGACCCTAAAACCTTTTTCCAGGAAATAAATAGCAAGGTGACCACAACCACAGCAAATATCAAGGAGAGACTTGTTCTCTTGACCAATTGATATGGAGGCATAAAAATCATGAATAAATGGAGCCACATGATTGGCAAAGGCGGACCATCTTGAATTGTAAACACGAGCAAAAGCTTGATTATAGGCCTGCATCATATTACCTCCTATAGGCTCGTAGTAGCTAAACGGAATGGCTCAGCGGCAACGGCGGGACTGGCTGGACTCTTTCTCATCATCGTGCCTGCGAACGAGAGGCGGAGCCGCTGTCCGCAAGCCGGTGTTAGGCGCTCCTAAATTGAGCGGAAAGGAAATAATCTTCTCATTGCTAATGATTGGGCCTTAGTTAGCCGAAGTCCATTTGTTAAGATATCCCAGATCCATAAGTCTGCTTTTGGCGAATAGACCTCGAGCGTGTTGCATATGATGTAGTAATTTATCACTAAGGTTTCGTCTGCAGATGCGCATTGATACTGTAAATCTGATTTTCCATCGTGTTTAGCTATCAGAGCCACATTCTTTGATATCGGGAAAAGCAGTGGCGAAATGCGAAGGCCAGCTCTATCTACAATAACTGGAGCACTTGAGGTGACAAAATAATTATTGAGCGGAGCGATATAGAAGGTCCATCTCATTGACATTAGGATTTTGTGTATTGCCGGATACCTTATAAGGGTACTTCTGAAGAGTATGGATTTCTTCCCATTTTCCGACTGAATATATTTTTGCAGTTCGGAATACTTTCTTGCGTTCTCAAATTGTCCATTGCTTGCCAAATACAAGAAAATTCTGTTTAGCTCTGACGAGATTGCATCCGCATTTCTATCGAGCAACGGGCGAACTGCTTTCTCTCGCAGTGCAGTGCGTTTGTGCAGATGCTGTATGTATTCTGCAAGAGTTTCCTTTTCTTGATTCGATATGGGCTCTTGCGACCTAACCTTATGAAGAGCTACGTCTGCGGCGTGTTCAACCTTCTGGTAGCTATTCTCAAAAGTTTCGGAATCTATGTGCCCATCGGGTGTGAGCAGAGTGTATCGGTCTTTTTGTGCGATTTCACGAACTCCGAACCTACAAGGATTCCAATTGTGCTTTTTTATGCCCGGTAAATAAGGCTTGCTTCGTTTCAAAAACCCAGAAGAACGAACTCTCATCTTCGCAGAATCCCTCATTATAAAGTTTGGGTAATTCGTGGTGTTGTCGCTTG
Organism: uncultured Chloroflexia bacterium; assembly: GCA_963806575.1. Classification (GTDB taxonomy): domain Bacteria; phylum Chloroflexota; class Anaerolineae; order Anaerolineales; family Villigracilaceae; genus UBA877. The sequence goes on from CAWDYX010000021.1 coordinate 80,713, forward strand.
GATTTGGGTTTTCTTGTCGTCATAATCGAATTCACGAGTCAGCGCCCAACTATGATTCAATAAAAATGTTTACAAAACATACAATAATGCATAATATATAAATTCAGTATATAACCAATTTCCCCTAAAGACAAATACTTACTTATCGCTCCAAATCTGACAAAGCACATGCATGCGAGCAAGGGAATCGCTGTCCGCTGGAGACGGGGTTAGGCCACGCCCCGTCCCTGATGGGGAGATGTTCGAAAGCTACGGTGATGACCCCCATAGCGAGGAAGCGGGGCATGGCCTGTTACTGAATGCTGTGCGAAATCAGCTCTTACGTGCCTGCCGACACTTCAGGCTTCCATCCTTGCCTTCAGGTTCGCCAGCAACGCGTCAAACTCATGCTCGTTCTGTTTTATAATGAACGCCTCAGCCAGCTTGCCAAGCAGGGGGATGGGGACAGTGTATTCCACCTTCACATTCAACTTCGTGCCTCCCGCCTCCGGCTTGTAGTCCCAAGTGAATTTGCTCTGGATCCCTTTCTTGCTCTCGGTAACGTTATGCTGATTGGCGATAAACTCGGTTGTCTCTGAGGCGCCTTGGAAGCGCATGCCAGCCATCTTGTACGTCCAGCTAAAGTTGTACCCGCCTGCGGGTGACGGCTGGACGTCTTTCACCTCGACCATGCTGGGCCAAACCTCGGGCAGGTTCTTGGGATCGCCCATGAAGTCGAATACCTTCTTGACAGGGGCATTGATCGTCACGGACTTCTCTAACATAGCCATACTATCATCTCCTTTTTGGTAGAACGAATTCAGTATGCCGATTCGCACAACTTTTTGTCTATAACAATGCTCAATTGCCGGACGAGACCCGTGAGACCCTTCTCGCTTTATCGGTAACATACAAATAGCCACTGACATCATGTCAGCGGCTTGAATGCTAGCTTCTCGACTGGTTTTCCGCCTGCAGGGTGAAACGGATTGTATATCCATTATAGGGTAGATATTGGTAAAGTCAACTGGTCAGTTCAGCGGCTCTTGGATATCCCCTAAAGAATAGCATTGGGGTGAGAAAGGGGCAACAACCCCCACCATCCCGTGTTGTAACAAAAAGGGCTACACTTCCCTTTGGGGTAGACCCATTCGTTTTGGAGTAATTTATTTCCTCACTAACCTCCTTTATCCAATCCATACCCTCCATTCATTTGAGTTTTTTCCTGAGCCATTTCCAAAACCCTGCAAGGTGAAGTTTTTTTAGACTGCGTTGTTTTACCTTCAAACAGTCAGAACTTTCATAGTGACGGGGATTAGACAGCGGTCATTCACCCAGGTAGTCGTGCAGTTTGCGGCGGATGGACGGGTGACGCAGGCGGTTCAAGGCTTGGGCTTCGATCTGGCGGACGCGCTCACGTGTCACGCCCACCTTGCGCCCAACTTCCTCCAGCGTGTAGGCCTGCCCATCGAGCAAGCCATAGCGCAGTTGCAGGATGCGCACTTCGCGCGGCGGCAATCCGTTCAAGACTTCGCGCAAATTCTCGCGCAGCAGATTATATGTCGCGGCTTCATCGGGCGGAGTAATTTCTTCATCTTCAATAAAGTCGCCGAGCACCGAGTCTTCTTCATCACCGGTTGGCAATTCCAACGAAAGCGGCCGGCGCGCAACCCGGATTATGTTCTCGACTTTTTGGGGTGGCAATTCCAGCGCTTCGGCCATCTCCTCGACGGTTGGTTCGCGGCCCAGGCGCTGAGTCAACAGGTACTGGATGCGGAAGAGCTTGTTGATATGATCACCCATGTGAACCGGGACACGGATGGTACGTCCCTGGTCAGCAATGGCGCGTGTCACGGCCTGGCGGATCCACCAGGTGGCATAGGTGCTGAATTTATTGCCACGGTGGTAGTCGAACTTCTTGGTGGAACGCATGAGGCCGATATTGCCTTCCTGGATCAGGTCAAGGAAGGGTACGCCGCGCCCCATATATTTTTTGGCGACACTGATCACCAGGCGAGAGTTGGCTGTAATAAGGTGCTCGCGGGCAGACCAACCGTCTTCGATGGATTTACGCAATTCGATCCGGCGGCGGGGGCTGACTTTGCCGCGCGCCAGTTCTTCACGAGCCGTCCGCCCGTGCTCAATGCGCTGGGCGAGTTCGACTTCTTCTGTCGCTGTCAACAGCGGGACTTGGCTGACTTCTTTGAGATATAGCCCGATGCTGTCGGTGGTATCAATGTTGGCGAGATAATCGTCCGGCGCAAGTTCAGGCTCGGGCCCGGCCTCGGTTTCTTCCACAGCAACTAATTCATTCTCTGGAGGTTCACTGGCAGGCGCGTCTTCAACGAAAGCAACTCCCGCGCTCAAGAGCGCCGAAAAAGCCTCCTCCAATTGCTCGATATCCTTTTCGGCTTCAGGGAAGAAGTGCAGGATGTCGTCAATGGTGACGTATTTCTTCTGCCGCCCCAACTCGATCAGCCGGGCGATGGGTGAATATTCTTCTTCCACCTCAACCAGTAAACGGTTCTCCATTTTATTTCCTGACCAAATCAATTTTCATAGAATACTCTTTCGGCCACCTGAATGATCAATTTGCCGCAGTCATTGAAGCCCGTGTTTAGCACGCGCAAGTCGGGAATCCCCTGTGGGGTGGTAACGATATCTCCCGAAATGCTTACGGTTGCTCCGTTACCTGAATTGCCTCTCGCCATTCTAGCCCAATATCTTTCCCCATTTCAGAGATTCCCAAAGAACACCCTTGACGGGTAGTAATCTTATCATAAGATTCGATCATAATATTCAAAAACTGCTCGTTTTTGTCCAATAAATCACCTTTCCCCCTTATTTTCCAATTAGACATATGGAAGCAAGTGTGTCATTTTGCGAGTAGAAAAATCAGGCATCTCTCTCCCGTTCATTTGAGTTTATTCTTGAGCCATTTCTAAAACCCTGCATCATCAAGCCATATTACAATCATCATCATTACAAATATTATCCCGGGGCAAAAATAATCCATGGTTACTCCTCCTTTCCCATTCTTCTATACGCTCCTGCATTATCCACCAGACCAGCCCTGTGATGAGCCTTATCGGTAGCCAGGTTGGTTTACTTCAGGTAGCCTAGGAAACCCGATGCCAAGAATTTCTACAGCAACCTTACAGCAACCAGAATGGAAGACATGGAACACATAGAAGAAATGGACAGAATTAGCATGATATTTCCCCCAATATATAGAACTCATTGGATATGATCCCACCATATATAGGGGTTGGACATAATGGAATTAGTCTCCCCGCAACTGTGGATCAGGTTGTTGCCCCCTACGGGGATAATGGGTTCGACCCCCATATCATCCCCGAAGGGGACATCGTCCCCGCCCGCCCCCGAAGGAGGGTAGGGGATCAGGCACCCTGAAAAACTCCTGAAAAATGGAGTCTTTTCATAATAAGTTGTTGCCCTCAAAGGGGGAGATTTCAGGTTCGACCCCCACAGCGTCCCCACCCGCCCCCCGAAGGAGGGTAGGGGATCAGGCACCCTTCCAGACGCCCTCACTAAGAGGGCGTTCTTGCTGGTTGGTGTGACCATTTGGAGCCCGAGGAGTCGAGCCTCCGGTTGGCGTGTTCAGTGAATCAACTTAACGACGACACCCGCCAGCGCGCCAGCCATGATCAGCCAGGTGGGATTGATTTTGAAACGGAACAAAATCACGGCCGCTACAATTGCCAGAGCGATTGTGAAGAGGTCAACCAGGGCCGCCAGACCGAGCTGTCCGGTTACGCCCGCCATCAGCCCCAGTGAGGCGACAATGACGCCGTCCAGGAACGCCGCAGTCCAGGGAGAATTGCGCAGGCGGTTGAGCAGTGGATATACCACCGGTACAAAAATAAACGAGGGCAGAAAGATGGCAAGCGTGGACAAAAGCGCGCCTGGAAAACCTCCCAGCAGATAACCGATGAAAGTAGCGGTGGTAAAGAACGGTCCGGGGGTGAACTGCCCAATGGCGATAGCGTCCACAAGCTGTTGATCGGTCAACCAACCCAGGCGGATCACAAAGTCGGTATGCAGGAAGGCAAGCAACACGTAGCCGCCCCCATAAAGGACCGCGCCGATCTTAAGGAAAGTCAGGAACAATACCGGCAGGCTGTAGGCCGTTGTAAAAGCCGCGATCGGGAAATTCCAAAGAGCGAGGGGAAGCCAGAGTGCAACCGGAGGACCTTTGCGGGTACGCCGTAGCGCCTCGATGCAGAGCAGGGCCAGACCGCCCGCAGCAAGGAGCAGAAGAACATTGACACCCAGTAAATAAAAAATGGTGGCTGCCACCCCAAGAATCGCAGTTTTGATATCTTTGACCGTCTTGCGGCCCAGGCTCCACAAAGCCTGCAAGATAATGGCGATGATGACCGGCTTGATGCCGTAGAATAACCAGCCAACCTGCGCCAACCTCCCGAACCGTACATATGCCCAGGCCAGTGCTAAAACGATCAGCATGGCAGGCGTGATAAAGCAGACACCGCCCAGGAGCAGGCCGGCCCAGCCGGCGCGCTCAAAACCGAGAAAGATGGCCAACTCAGTGGATGTTGGACCGGGGATCATGTTGGCCGCGCCCATCAGATCGAGAAAGCGCTGCTCGTCCAGCCACTTACGGCGCTCGACTACCTCGGCGTGCATTATCGCGATATGCGCGGCCGGGCCTCCGAAGGCGGTCACCCCCAGGCGCAGAAAAAACGTGGCTACTTCACGGATACGTTGGAGCTTCGATAAATAAGGAGATTCGAGCGTCATTGCCCCCAATTGTAGCCGCTCAACCTGATTGTATCCATACCCTGGAGGCCTTATGTGCCTGATGTGAGAGGAGAATGGTGCCCTGTAATCGAGTTAAGGCGGGGCACCCGGAAGAGCATGAGCTGTTTGAGGGAGAAGATGTGCATGGTTGCATATCAGGGTGATAGAATCAATTCATCGATAGCGCTCACGACCGATCCACCCTGGAGGTCAGATGCCAGATCAAATCATTATTCGCGGCGCCCGCTTGCATAACCTGAAAAACGTCAACGTTTCGATCCCAAAGAACCAGCTCGTCGTTCTGACCGGCGTGTCCGGTTCGGGTAAATCCACCCTAGGGTTCGACATCCTGCTCAAGGAAGGCCAACGCCAATACCTGGAATCGCTCGGACTGGTGCCCTTTGGGCTGGCAAAAGCGCCGGTCGACGCCATCAGAGGGCTTTCCCCGTCCATCAGCGTGGACCAGCACCTCACCAACCGCAGCCCGCGCTCCACGGTTGGTACTGAAAGCGCAGTCTATACCTATCTGCGCGTGTTGTATGCCCGCCTGGGACATCGCCCCTGCCCGAATTGCGGAAAAGAGGTCCCGCCTTCCTCCGTAACAACGAATGGAGAATGGGAGGTTGAGTCCGAAGATGAAGTTGAGTCCGCTCCGGAAGAAACCTTTCCCTGCCCACACTGCGGCGCAGCCATTCCAGAGATCGGGATGGCAGCCTTTTCCTTTAACAAACCCGCCGGGGCGTGTCCAACATGCACAGGCCTGGGCATTGTCCGTCAGGCGGACCTCAGCCGCCTGGTCGACGTGCAAAAGAGCCTCCCGGAAGGCGCCGTGCTTGGGTGGTATCCCTTTCACATCAACTACTACAGTACCACCCTGCAGGCAGCCGCGGTTCATTACGGGTTCGAATTCGACCTGAAACTTCCGGTCAAAGACTACACCCCCTTTCAACACGACCTGCTGTTCTTTGGCGTGAAGAGCCCGCTCTTTCGCCGCCACTTCCCAAAGATTGAGCCGCCAACCACTGTCCGGCAGGGACGCTTCGAAGGCCTTGCCACCAATCTCCTACGCCGCCACGCTGAGCACATCCACAAACACATCCACAAGGCTGATTACCAGGACAAGTTGGATGAATTGCTGGTGAACCAGACGTGTCCGGACTGCGAGGGCACGCGCCTGCGTCCGGAAAGCCGGGTCGTGACGATCAACGGGCAGACCATCACAGCGAACTCACGCCTGGCGCTCAACGATCTCGGAACGTGGCTGGACGGGCTCTCCGTCGTTTTCAGTGTGGAAGAAATGAAACTCGCCGGGCCCATCCTATCCGAGCTGCGGGAGCATATTGGCCGGCTGGTCGAAGCCGGAGCAGGTTACCTAACGCTTGAGCGCAGTTCTGCGAGTTCTCCGCCGGTGAGTCCCAGCGTCTGCGCCTGGCTGCTTTGCTCGGATCGGAGATTAGCGGTGTGCTATACGTTTTGGACGAGCCGACCATCGGATTACACCAGCGCGACACCCGGCGCCTGATAACCGTTTTACGACGTTTGCGCGATCTTGGCAACACCGTCCTGGTTATCGAACACGACCTCGAGATGATCACCGCGGCAGATTACCTGATTGACTTCGGCCCAGGCGCCGGCAAGCACGGCGGGCAGGTGGTGGCTGCCGGTACACCGGTTGAAGTTGCCGGGCAGCCTGGTTCGGTTACCGGAGATTATCTAGCCAGGCGGGCCTGCATTCCTGTCCCGCAGCACCGGCGCAGCTCAAACGACAAATTCATCACCATCCGCGGCGCCCGTCATCATAACCTCAAGAACGTGACCGTGCGAATACCGTTGAACCGACTGGTGGCTGTGACGGGTGTGTCCGGATCCGGAAAATCCTCGTTGGTATTCGATATCCTCGATCGCGCCCTCCGCCAGCGCCTGTATGGTGCCAGTGGGGAACTCCCCGGTGAACATGATAGCATTGAAGGCTGCGAGTATATCGCCAAGGTCATTACCATCGACCAAGAAGCAATCGGGCGCGTCCCACGCTCAAACGCGGCGACCTATTCGGATACGTTCACCCCGATCCGCGAGGCATTTGCAGCAACGCCCGAAGCACGCCTGCGCGGGTTGTCCGCCCGACACTTCTCGTTCAACGTCCCAGGGGGGCGCTGCGAGCGCTGCCAAGGCACCGGCGTCTTGAGGGTCGAAATGCAACTCCTGCCAGACATGGAAGTGCGCTGCCCGGTCTGTCATGGACGACGCTTCACCGGCAAGACCCTGGCGGTGCGGTACCGTGGGCATGATATTTCCCAAGTGCTCGACCTGACCGTCGAAGAAGCCCTGACGCTGTTCAAGGACATTCCGGCTGCCCAATCCCGATTGAGGGTACTATTGGAGGTCGGTCTGGGTTACCTCCAGCTTGGGCAACCCGCCACCACGCTTTCAGGCGGTGAAGCCCAGCGCGTAAAATTGGCGAAGGAACTGGGCCGGCACGGCAGCGGTCACACGCTCTATTTGCTTGACGAACCCACCACCGGTCTCCACCTAGCCGATACGGCCCGCTTGCTGGATGTGCTGCAGCGCCTGGTGGATGCAGGCAACAGTGTGGTAGTCATCGAGCACAACCTGGACCTGGTAAAGACAGCCGATTGGGTGATCGACCTGGGGCCAGAAGGCGGCGCAGCCGGCGGCAAACTGATCGCCGAAGGCAGCCCCGAAGAAATCGCTCAAATCCCCGGTTCATACACCGGCCAATACTTGAGAGAAAAACTTTTCAATAATCAGTAAAAATTCGCCAGGCTGGTTTGGCTTGAACAAGAGGGTTTCTCCGGTATACTTGGGGCTGGCTGGTAATAAAAAAAATCAGTGGAGACCATATGACTGCCAGATTCATTCCTACAAAATTGAAGCTACGAAACCCCGTCCCTGCGGACATTGTTATCGCCCAGGAGGCTGAGATCAAGCCGATCGGACAAGTGGCGGAGGAAGCCGGCATCCTGCCCGAGGAACTCGAATTCTTTGGAGCCTACAAGGCCAAGGTCAGGCTGGAGATTCTCGAGCGTCTCAAAGACGTCCCGAATGGGAATTATGTGGATGTGACGGCGATCACGCCAACTCCGCTTGGGGAAGGCAAGACGACCACCACGGTTGGCCTGTCGCAGGCACTCGGGGCGCATCTGGGGAAAAAGGTCTTCACCACCCTCCGGCAGCCCTCCCAGGGCCCGACGTTCGGGATCAAGGGCGGGGCGGCGGGCGGGGGCTACTCACAGGTCGTTCCGATGGAGGACTTCAACCTGCACCTGACCGGCGACATTCATGCCATCACAGCGGCCAACAACCTTCTTGCGGCGGCGATCGAGGCGCGCATGTTCCACGAGGCCGAGCAGGATGATGAAAAGCTGTTCAACGCACTCAGCCCTGCGGATAAAAAGGGGGAGCGAAAATTCTCACCTAGCATGTTGAAGCGTTTGAACAAACTTGGCAATTCAAAGACCAACCCAAATGAACTGACCCCAGAAGAGCGGAGGCGGTTCTCACGGCTTGAAATTGATCCGGATTCAATTACTTGGCGGCGGGTCATTGACACCAATGACCGTTTCCTGCGCGAAATTGAAGTGGGTCTCGGGCCGGAGGAGAAAGGCATGACCCGCAGGACCAGTTTCGATATCACGGTAGCCAGCGAGATCATGGCCATCTTGGCCCTGACGGACGGCCTGGGCGACATGCGCGAGCGCCTGGGCCGCATGGTCATCGGCACGAATTTTCAGGGCGAAGCGGTCACGGCTGAGGACCTGGGAGCAGCAGGCGCCCTAACCGTTCTTATGAAGGATGCCATCAAGCCCAACTTGATGCAGACCCTGGAAGGGACGCCAGCCCTGGTACACGCCGGACCGTTTGCCAACATCGCCCACGGCCAGTCGTCGATACTCGCCGACCGGATTGCACTCAAGCTGGTCGGACAGGATGGCTACGTCATCACCGAATCAGGCTTCGGAGCCGATATCGGGATGGAGAAGTTCTTCGATATCAAGTGCCGTACCTCCGGACTCATACCGCAGGTGGTGGTGTTGGTGGCAACGGTGCGGGCACTGAAGATGCACGGTGGAGGCCCAAAGGTGATCGCCGGTAAACCAAGGGCGCCCGAATATACCGAAGAGAACGTCGAACTCGTGCGCAAGGGCCTGCCCAACATGGAGCGCCATATCAAGAACGCACTCAAGTTTGGGGTGAACGTCGTCGTGGCAGTCAACTTGTTCAAGGACGACAAGCCGGCCGAGGTGGAACTGATCCGCCAGGCGGCGTGTGAGGCAGGTGCAATGGCGGCAGTAGTCTGCACCCATTGGATGGACGGAGGCGAAGGTGCCCTGGCCCTGGCCGAGGCGGTGGTACAGGCAGCCGAGAGACCCGGCAATTTCAAGTTCCTCTACCCGCTCGAGCTCACGATCAAAGAAAAGATCGAGAAAGTTTGCAGGGAAATCTACGGCGCGGAAGGAGTGGACTACCTACCAGAAGCGGAGGAGAAGATCCAGCTCTACACCAAACTCGGTTTCGACAAGCTACCGCTATGCATGGCCAAGACGCAGTTGTCCTTCAGCCATGACCCGGCCTTGAAGGGGGCACCGAGCGGTTTCCGGGTGCCGGTGAGCGACATCCACGCCTCGGTTGGGGCGGGCTTTCTTTATGCCCTGCTGGGTGAAATGCGCACCATGCCCGGTCTGCCGACACGTCCGGTCTTCTACGACGTGGACATAGACCTGGAAACCGGCAAGGTGGTGGGATTGTTTTAGCATAAAATGCGGAGAGGCGAGGACGTGCCTGCTCTCCGTTTTCATTATATTCAGTTCTTCGCAGGAGTTTTCCATGCCATTCTTCACCCCAGGGCGGCGCTGGCAGCCCGCCTATTCACCCTTTAAAAAGGAAACCTTCGGCCGGCTGGTACTGCAAAATATCGAGCAAGTCGTAAAGGGTCCGCTATTTGGCTGCCGGATGTGCGGAAACTGCCTGCTGCAGGAGACAGCCTTCATCTGTCCAATGGAATGCCCAAAGGGAATGCGAAATGGGCCGTGTGGCGGATCGACGGCTGAGTATTGTTACGTGGATAAAAGCCGTCCCTGCATCTGGTACAAAATTTATGAGCGCTCGATCAAGATGGGGCGCCAGGAAATGCTGCTAGAGGTGCTGCCGCCGCTGGATTGGGAGAAGGTCGGCACCGAGACCTGGGGAGACGTGGTCGGGCAAGTGAAGAAGATGGGCACCGGGAAAGTGGCTGGAGGGCTGCTCTCGGGGGACAAGACCAGGCGAACGGCCACCTGGAACGGAATCTTTCAGCCGGTACGCCAGCCGGAGTGGTGGAATGGGGATTCCGTATATCACGCCCCGAAATCGAGCGAACCCGCCTCGGAGCTCGAACGCCAGCTTCGGGATGGCAAGTTCGTGGTGGCCTGCGAAATTGCGCCCCCGTTATCCATTTCAACCAACAAACTGATCAGCAATATCAAGACAGTCAAGCCGTACGTGACTGCGATCAACTTCACCGACAACGCCTCGGCCACGCCGCGTATGACGAGCTGGGCGTGCAGCAAGATCGCCATTGAGCAGGGCGCCGAACCGGTGATGCAGATCGCGGCGCGTGACCGGACACGCGCCGGCCTCCAGGGGGAAATCCTGGGCGGATCGGCCCTGGGAGTCAGGAATGTGTTGTGTGTGACCGGAGACAGTCCCGTGCTGGCACCCCAACCACGCGGCCGGATGGATATCAACGACCTGGATTCGATCCAGATGTTGTGGATCCTGCGACGGATGCGGGACGAGGGCCGATACCTGGACGGGCGCGAGATCAAGTTCCCGCCGAAGTTCTTCCTGGGAGCAGCGGCATCGCCCTTCGCCTCCAAGCCCAAGTTCCAGGCCATCCGGGAACAAAAGAAGGTGAATGCGGGAGCACAATTCTTCCAGACCAACCTGGTCTACGACATCGAGCGGATGGAGATCTGGCTGAACGAGCTGGCGAAGCGGGATATTTTGGACAAGGTGTTCATCCTGGTGGGCATCACCCCACTCAAGAGCCTGAAAATGGCGCGATACATGACCGAGGTCCCGGGGGTTTATGTCCCCGGGAAGATCTTGAAACGCATGGAAGCGGCCGAGGCGGCCGGGAATGTCCAGGAAGAAGGCGTACAGATCGCCCTGGAACTGGCACGAAGGATCAAGAGTTACGAAAAGCAGGGCATCCATGGGCTGCATATCATGCCGGTAGGCTGGGAGGATATCATCCCACGCATCGTGAGCGAGGCCGGGCTGCTGCCGGAAGGATTCAACCAACCGCAGGCCGAAAAATAGAAATCTCAAAAAGGAGTCCTAATGCACACCATTCTTAGAGGAAAGAGCAAGGAAGTCATCATCGGGATCGACCGCCCATTCGTGATGATCGGCGAGAAGATCAATCCGACCGGGCGTAAGAAGCTGGCGGCTGCCCTGTTGGAGGGCAACTTTGACTACATACGGCAGCTGGTTGACAACCAAACGGCCTGGGGAGCGGAACTGCTGGATATCAATGTGGGCGTGCCCGGACTGGATGAGGTGGCGATCATCCCGAAAATAGTTGAACTGGTGACTTCCATAACGGACGTTCCGGTCTGCCTGGATTCAGGCAACCCGGCAGTACTGGCAGCGGGTCTGGCGGCTGCCCAGGGAAAGCCCCTGGTTAATTCGGTCAGTGGAGAAGAGAAACGTCTGGATAGCGTGCTGCCTATCGTCAAGGAGCATGGCGCGGCCGTGATCGGGCTGACCATGGACGACAAGGGAATTCCAGCGACCGCCGAGGAGCGCCTGGCGGTGGCCGAGAAGATCATCGAACGCGCCGCCCGGATCGGCATCCCGGTGGAGGACGTTATAATCGATCCGCTGGTATTGACTGTTGGGTCTGACAGCAAGGCTGCGATGGTCACGCTGCAGACCATCGAACTGCTGCGGAAGGAATTTGGAGTCAACATCAACCTGGGCGCCAGCAACGTTTCCTTCGGCCTGCCCGACCGGCCGACGGTCAATGCAGCATTCCTGACGCTGGCGATCCAAATGGGCGCGACCTGTTCGATCACCGATCCCGCCAAGGTTGGCCTGATGGTGCGGGCAACGGACATGCTGCTAGGGCGGGATGAGAACTCGATGCGATACTTGAAATATTTCCGGGCAGCGGAGAAATTGAGGGCGGAAGAAGCAGAAAAGGCGGCTGAGAAATAGGAGCATTCACCGCCAAGTATTCATGAGCGGGGTTCACCCCGAAGGATGAAAAAGATGGTGTCGGAATCTATCGTCACCAGACGGTGGAGAGTCCGAAGCCGAGACTTCGGACTCCGAATATTATTTTCATATCAGGTCACCAAGGTGCAGGAAGGAAAACCTTACGCCGAAAGAGGGGAGGGGGATTAATTCGGAAAAATGGGGATGAGTTCCCATTTTCCCGTTCCTTTCAAAGAATAGGGATCAGATAATAATCAGCGCGATGGCAAGCAGACAGATGCCAACGCCGAGCATTTGGAGGGGGGAAATCCTTTGACGTGAAACAAGCAATGCCAGGAGGACAGTCATCGCCGGAGCCATGGAAGAGATCACCGTGGCCAGTTCGAACCTGATCATCCGAGCGGCCAGGAGGTAGAAGAGGTTGCCGGCTGCGTCAAGGAGGCCGGCCAGCAGTGCCAGTCCGCTTTGTTTGAAAGGGAAGGCATGAAGGCTGGACCGGCGGAAAGCAATAGTGAGGAGGGCAGAAGAGAAGGGCAGTCAATTTGGCAAGAAGGAGCGGGGCAAAAACGCTGCCTGGTTCGGAGCGAACGATGCAAAGGAAAAAACCGCCAAAGCCAAAGCCTGCCAGAATTGCCAATCCCAACCCACGGGTACCGCCCTGGCTTGAACCCGGCTCCCGCGTGACCAACCAGATCCCGGCCATGCCGACCACCATCCCGACAACCTTTTCCGGACCCGGCAGCCCCTGGGTGAGCGTGCCAATTACAACAGGAAGCCCAACACTGACAACGGCGGAGGTGGGGGCTACCAGGGCGGCCCGTCCAACCACAAGAGCCCGATACAATGAGACCGTGCCAATTGCCCCCGAGATTCCGGCGGCGATACTCCAAAGGATCGTGGCGGGTCCAGGCCAGGTTTCGGACCGGACGAACATTGCAATCAACAGGCAGATCGAGGCCGAGCATGCTGCGACTGCCAGCACCTGAAACTGGCTATGCTTGCGGGAGGCAAGGCCGCCGGTAAAGTCGCCGCTACCCCAGGAGATCGCTGAAAGCAGCGCAACGATGCCACCAAAAAGGTTGGTTCGATCCATGCTGTAACCTTTGTTCTCAAGTGCCGAAGATGATCCTAAAACTGATGAAAGGTACCATCCAACCCCAATTGCTATACAAATGAGGAAGAATGTCATTTGATTTTTTTATACACGTGCTAGAATTTTATCAGGTAAAACTGCCTTCCGGTCGTGCGGATGGATCTTTTCTGAAAATTCTCTCTCACTTTTTTTGAAACATCCAATATGGACTGACAACCAGGAAAGGAGAAAATGAACATGAACAAGAACATGGTTATCGAGAGAACGACAAGCGGTATGGTCCGCCAACTATCTTGGTGGGACGGGTTCCTGGCAAATACAGGCACCATGAATTTGTTCTGGATCGCCTATTCATTCATGTGGGCGATTGGTCTGTTTCCCGGAAGCAGCCTTATCGGTGCATTCTTTGTAATGACCATCCTGCTCGTGCCCCATATTCTTCTCTATACCCAATTTTCCGCCGCAATGCCGCGCTCTGGCGGCGATTACGTCTTCAACAGCCGGACGCTGAACCCCTCCATCGGCTTTGCCGTAAACTTCAGCATGGTCGTCTGGAATATGTTCTGGATGGGGTTTACCGCATACCAATTCGCGACAGCGGGAGTCGCCACCACCGCTTCCTTGCTCGGGAATCTCTTTACAAACATCGGGCTGACCAACTTCGGAGGCGCCATCACGACCTCGCCAGTCCTGGCTCTTGTCATCGGAGCCATCACTATCATCTTGGTCGGAGCTCTCGCCCTTTGGGGGAATTGACCATTCTTCCGGACAATGACAGTGGTTTTCATCATTGGCCTGCTTGGGGTGGTGGTCATGGCTTTTGTTCTGCTCATGAGCAACAACCAGGCATTCATCGATGTATTCAACAAGTTTGCGCTCACATCCACCAATACTCCCAGTTATTATGATGCGGTGATGAAGAATGCCGCCGATAAATTTGGATTTGTCGCAAGTTCTGCCAAATTCTTCTCCCTGCCCACCATCATCGTATTGATGTTTGCATTCCAACCGCTCGGTTTTTGTGTCTGGTCTTCTTATCTCTCCGGCGAGATCAAGAATGCAAACAGCGCCAGAGTTCACGCCTGGTCGATGGTTGGAAGCCTTCTGTTCACATGCATCTCTCTGGTTGTCATCGGCGCTCTTCTGATCCGTGTGCTTGGCTACAATTTCCTGGGGGCAGCCGGCCTTAACTACGCCAACTTTGCAGATATTGGTGGTGGGATGATCAACAATGCCTACTTCTATATCGCTTTGCTGGCGAAAAGCCCGGTCATCCAATTGTTGATCGGCCTAAGTCTAATGGCATGGACCTTCTTGTATGTCCAACCCTCTTTAGCGATGGTCTCCCGCTGCTTCTTCGCCTGGTCGATCGATGGTCTCGCGCCCAAAGCCCTCAAGCATGTCAGCCGGAGGAGCCACGTCCCGGATATCTCGATTATTGTGGCCTGCGTGATCGCGATCGCTTTCCTGGCGAGATTCTGCTGGCCCGGGCAGATCTTTTCCATCTACGGATCCAATGCTTTCATAGGAGGCGGGACGATCACCTTCATGGTGGTGGCGATCTCGGCCATCATCTTCCCGTTCTCCAAGAAGACCAAGCGTCTCTATGAACTATCCCCGGCTCAATGGAAAATCGGGAATTTCCCATTGATGAGCCTGTTTGGGATCATTTCCCTGGTTGTCATGGCGGTCATCTCTTTCCTCTTTTTCTGGAGAGCCGAAATGGCCGTATGGACGGTACCTTCAATGGTATTCCTGATCCTGGTCTACGTGATTGGTTTCATCTGGTATTTCGCTGCGGTGTGGATCAACAAGTCGAAAGGCGTTGATACAAACAAAGTGTTGGGTGAGATTCCACAGGATTAGAATTTTCCTGAAGCCTGCTGGAAAACGCGTTGAAGTACCAACACCAGCCGTCACCAGCCAGGGGTTGTGTAAGTTTTCAATTTGAAGAGAGCAGATCCTGGAAACCAGGGTTTCCAGGATCTGCTTTGAATGTACCAGATTATAATTAGGCTAAATCAGGATAGAGAGTGATGAACAACAGATTTCAGGTATTGTTCAATTCTTTCAAGAATGAAAAAGACCGGGATTATATCGAGGAAGCGATCCGGATTCAGGTAGAGGCTGAGAAGGAGGGTTTTCGTCTGCGCCTGTTGGGTGCGCTGGCATTCAGGTACCAGTGTCCCAAGAATTCCTCTCATTTCGAGGCGCTGGAACGCAGAATTACAGATATTGATTTTGCTGCATCCACCCGCAAGCGCGATCAAATGCTGGATTTCTTTAAAAAGCAGGGATACGGGGTCGATGAAGACGCACTTGTAATCGGCGGAGGGTACCGGTATATTTTTGAGAACCCCAGGAAACAGAAACATATCGATGTTTTTTTTGACCAATTGGAAATGTGCCATACGGTTCTTTTTAAAGGCCGCTTGGACATTGACAGTTGTACCATTTCACTCGCAGATTTACTCCTGGAGAAGATGCAGATTGTCGAAATCAGCCGGAAGGATTATAAGGATACGGCCATTCTCCTGCTGGAACACGAAATCGGGCAGGATGAAACCACGATAAACATGGGATATATTGGAAGGATAATGAGCAATGACTGGGGTTTTTTTCACACATTCACCACAAATCTTGGAAAATTGAAGGATGCCCTGGCTCAATTTGATAATTTCGACGGGAAGGAAAAGGAAATCATCCTTCAGAGGATTGATGAAATCCTTGCAAGGGTCAACAATTCGGAGAAGAGTCTGAAATGGAAGGCGAGAGCAAGAATTGGGACGAAGATGAGATGGTACCGGCAGGTGGATTGATATCCGAGCGTTTTTTTGGAGGTAATTAATGGCTGATTTAGGACTCTTTTTCACCTCGGACATCCATGGTTCCGAGATCTGTTTTAAGAAATTTATCAATGCCGGCAAGTATTATGGGGTCAACGCAATCATTCTTGGGGGGGACATTGTAGGCAAGATCGTGGTGCCCATTGTCGAACGAAGCGATGGCACATTGATCGCCGATTTTCTGGGCGAGAGAAAAGTGGTGAATGCCAACGATCAAGACGGCCTCGAGAAGCTGAGATGGGCGATTAAGAACAATGGATTTTACCCTTTCCCGATTGATGAAGAAAAATTCAACCAGATAAGATCTGACGACCAGAAGAAAGCTGCCATTTTTCAGCAGGCTATTATCGAATCGCTCGAAGGCTGGCTAAAGATAGCCGAAGAGAAGCTCAAAGGCACTGGCATCAAGTGCTATATTACGCCGGGTAATGACGACCCGCTCTTTATCGACGACATTCTGTCAAAGTCCGACACCATCATTAATCCCGAAGGACAGTGCATTGAACTTGACCATGACCACGAGATGATCAGTTCAGGTTTTACGAACATTACGCCCTGGCATTGCCCGAGGGACATACCGGAAGAGGAACTCGCCGCCAAGCTGGAAAAGTTGTGCGGGATGGTTAAGAACATGGACGGCTGTATTTTCAATTTTCACTGCCCTCCCTATGATACTCTACTCGATACGGCTCCCTTGCTGGATGAAACGATGAAAGCCGTGACGGTGAACGGGGTTGTGATGCAAGCCAATGTTGGCAGCACAGCGGTATTGAATGCAATAAAGAAATACCAACCGCTGATGGGGCTGCATGGCCATATTCATGAATTGCGCGGTGATTGCAAGATCGGAAGAACCATCTGCATCAATCCGGGCAGCGAATACAGCCAGGGTGTTTTAAGAGGGGTTGTTATCACCCTGAGCAGGAATAAGGTCAAGAACTTTGTTTTGACTTCAGGATAGACTGTGCTGTCAGGAAAGGATTCATCCTTGAAAGGCGATCCTACTTTTAAACCGTGGAGTTTATGAAAATGCCGAAGATTAAGAAAATCATTGATTTGTCTCATGACCTGATGGAACAAACACCGGTATATCCTGGGGATCCTGTTCCCCATTTTTCGGTTGCCACTACCATCGAGAAGGAAGGCTATAACCTGTTTAATGTTTTTCTGGGCTCTCAAACTGGCAGCCACGTGGATGCACCCTATCATTTCAGTAATCAGGGCGCCACTGTCGATAAAATGGATCTGATATATTTTATGGGAAATGGATTGATCATAGATGTCACCCACAAAAAAGAGAAGGAAGAAATTACACTGGAAGAAATAAAGAGATACGAAGAGACTATTGAGGCAGTGGATATTGTCCTTTTTAAAACGAATTGGTATAAAAAAGCCGGCTCGGACGAATTTTATGATCATCCGTTCCTTTCGAAGGCAGGCGGGGAATACCTGTTATCAAATGGTATTAAGACAGTCGGTATCGATGCCATTAATCTCGATCATACGGGCGGCACACAATTTCCGATCCATGATATGTACTCAGCTGCCGGCGGCATCATTGTAGAAAATTTGGCCAACCTGGACGCGGTGGATTTTGATTCCCCGTTTATTATTTTTCTGCCCCTGAAACTAATCGGGTGTGATGGTTCCCCCGTAAGAGCAGTAGCAGTTGATTTTTACTAGAAATAGCATTGGAGGGGGAGAAATTCCTGTATGATGGAAACCCAATGACAGTTGTCAGTGTTAAAGAAGTCAAATGCCAATTGACATTTCTTTTTGGCATGCTATAATCAACAAGTAAAACATATGTTTATACACTAAAACAATCGGCTCAACATGCCTGAAGACGATCGATACATAATCGAAATTCTGGATGTTGCCCTGAATGTCATCGATACGATGGCATCCAGCCACGAAGAGTACCATTCCCCCTCAATTCTGGCGCGCCAATTCAATCTCAATCGCAGTCGCATGTTCCGCATCTTCAAAACGTTGGAGCGACGCGAGTTTGTCATTTATGACTCAAAGACCGAGACGTACCGGTTGGGGTTGAAATTCCTGGAAATCTCCCAAAATATCCGCAACCGGTTAAGCCTGCGCAGTGAAGCGGAGGAAGTGCTCAAGGAACTGGCTGCGGTGACAGGTGATACTTCGTACCTGATCATTGCATCTGGCAACTCCGCCATCGTAGTCGACCGGTATTCGGGTGATAACATGCTTCAACTATCTGCACCGATCGGGTCAAGGCTGCCATTGCATACCGGCGCGGCGCCCAAGCTCCTGCTGGCATTCATGCCGGAAGAACAGCGTGAACGTACCATCGATGAAATTGAATTACCTTCCTTTACCCCCAATACAATCAGTAACAAAGATACACTTCGCAAGACCCTGGTTGAGATCCGACGGCAGGGATACGCAGTGGATGAGCAGGACTTTGAAATCGGCGCATATGCTTTTGGTGCGCCGGTTTTCGATCAGGAGGGCAGCATTGTTGCCGGGATATCGATCACCACTCCGACCGCCCGCTGTTCTCCTGAAAGGCGCAAAGAGCTGATCCGAATCGTGCTTGCTGCGGCGCAGAAGCTTTCAGAGAAACTGGGATATCAATCAAAAGGACCCCATAGAAATTGATTGTTATTTAGATCGGAGCAAGTGGCTCCCCATGGATCAATTCCGTATCGCCCTGGCTCAACTTGAGCCAAAGTTGTTCGATAAAGAACACAACCTGGAGAAGGCAGAACAGGCGATCCGCCAGGCGACTGAGCAGAAGGCGGCTGCCATCCTTTTTCCAGAGCTGTTCCTGACCGGCTACGGCCTGGGGAAGCGTGCGGTTGAAATGGCCGAGACAATGGACGGGCCTTCGGTCAGACGGGTCGCGGAACTGGCAAAGTCTCACCATATTGCCGTCCTAATGGGATATGCCGAACGCAGTCCGGATGGCCGAGGGGCGTTCGATGCCGTTTTTGTTGCGGATGCACAAGGCCAAATTTCCGGTAGTTATTCCAAAATCCATCTCTTCCATGCCGAAGCAAGCATGTTCCTGCCAGGCGATCAATTCACAGTCATGGATTTTGGTCTCGGTCCGGTTGGCCTATTGATTTGCTACGACCTTGAATTTCCGGAAGCAGTGCGCGAGCTGGCGCTGCGCGGTGCCAAGTGGGTGGCAACATGTACCGGCAACATGGCACCCAACCAGCACCTACAAGAGATATTCGTCCAGTCGCGCGCAGCGGAAAATCATGTATGGGTGGCCGCGGCAAACCGGGTTGGACGAGAAGCCGATGTGGAATTCTTTGGTGAAAGTACCGTTTCCAATCCTCTTGGGGTGGTGACAGCGCGTGCAAACGGTAAGGAAACGATCCTTTTCGCCTATATCGATCTCAAGCAGACTGAGCAGGCTCGGTCAAATGCCGATTACCTGGCAGATCGCAAACCGGACCTTTATTTCAACAAGCCGATGTAAATGTGAGAAGGAACGATGATGAACTTTATTTTTTCCATACCCACTCAAATTCAATTTGGAGTAGACACCTCCAGACAGGCAGGCGCCGTGGCCAAAAGCCTCATGTCGGGAGGCCCATCCCCATCGACATGCGATGTCATGCTGATTATTGACCCTGGCATCCGGCAGGCCTCCTGGTTGGCCAAGGTCCTTGACTCCCTGGATGAAAATGGCTTGCGCTACCAGATATTTGACCAAGTCAGGCCAAATCCCAGAGATATGGATGTGGAGATTGCCGCGGCCTTGATAAGGGACAAAAATGCAGGCGAAGTCATTGCGATTGGGGGAGGCAGCACGATCGATACTGCCAAAAGCGCCTCCCTGCTTGCCACGTACGGCGGAAAAATAAGCGATTATGCAGGATGGGCCAAGGTGCCGGGACCGATCCTGCCGGTAGTGGCGATCCCAACCACGGCAGGCAGCGGAAGCGAAGCCACCTGTTGGGCAGTGATCACGGACACCAGCTCGCACGCAAAACTGGCGATCGGTGATCGAAACCTCGCTCCAGTGGTAGCCTTGGTGGATGCTCTCCTGACGGTCTCCCTGCCGGCAGAAATCACGGCTGCCACCGGCATGGATGTCCTGACACATGCGATCGAGGCGTATGTCTGTGCCCTATCCAGCCCGATCAACGACTTGCTGGCTTTGGAATCGATCCGGTTGGTGGCTGCTCATTTGATCAGAGCAGTAACTGATGGTGAGGACCAGGCTGCCCGTGAAGCGATGATGCTGGCATCCACGCTCGGAGGAATTGCCATCAATAACGCGGACGTCGCCGGCGTACATTGTCTCTCTGAAGGGATGGGAGGCCGGTATGATGCATCACATGGATTGCTGAATGCTATCCTTCTGCCATATTTCATGACATTCTGGCAAAACGGTTGTTCTGAGCGCTTTGCACGGATTGCAGAGGCGTTTGGTGCCGATCCCAAACCAGCAGAAGCTGTTACCCATGTGACCAAATTGACCAGATCATTGAAGTTTCCATCCCTGGTTGAGATTGGCGTGAAAGATTCAGACCTGCCGGAACTGGCCGCAATGGCGGATGCGAATGTTTCCAACCCAAGCAACCCAATTCCAATGACGGCAGCAGATTACCTGGGGATTCTTGAACGCGCCATGGCAGACCAACTGTAACTGGTCGGGAGAAAAGAGACTTTTTCATAATTGAGATGCAATATGTATTGAAGGAGGTGAAAAGTTCCTGATAAACACAGATCATCCTGGTTTCTTGCAAGGGGAGCCTGCGAGGGCGTAATGAAAAATGAATCCACAATCTCTGGGTAAATCCCAGACCTACTCTTTGGAGGAAGCGATGGAACAAAAACCAAAAGAAGGGGACCGCGAATTTACTGGGCGCGGAATGGCGTCCATATTCGGTGCCCCAATTTCCTGGATCGCGCTCTTCGGTGCGTTGATGGGCGCTCTGAGCATCGTGCCGATGATCTTCTACCCATTTGGCGGTGGCTTCGCGTCTGCCGGCATGCTTGTTTTTGGTCCGATGGCCGGCCTGGTCCTGGGTCCCTGGGCCGGCGCGATAGCTGGTTTGATCGGCGGGCTGATCGGCATGTTCATTTCACCCGGTTCATATCCGCTGGGCTTGATCGACGTAATTCTATCTGGAGTGCTGCTGCCGGTATTCTGGGGTCTGGCCAAGCCACATTTTCGCAAGTTCTACATTCCCTTCACACTTCTATGGATCGTGTACTATTTCGTATGTCCTTTCTATCTTCCGGGACAGGCGGCTGGCTTCGGCGCGGTACGACAACCCATGTATACTCTTTCGTTCATCTGGGGACCACTCGGGCTGATTTTCCTCATCCTGATGCAAAAAACCCTTTTGAAATGGATGAAGGCTCCCGGGACCGGCAAGCGTCTGGTTGGTTATATCCTGTACATGGTTGGACCATGCACTGCCTGGCTGCTGCCCTGGATCGGTGTTTACTTCTGGGCCCTCAAATACCCGCCGCAAACTGCTGAATTGAACAACTGGGTTGCCTGGTGGTTCTATGTCCTGCCGATTTCCGTAGCGACCGGCGTTATCGCCATGCTGCTGATAAGCGCCCTTGAAAAAAGCGGTCTGCGACGTGTGCCGGGCAGCATCCTGGATACGAATACTGATTGAGGAGGCATGCAATGAGCGCTGAAAAGAAAACGAGTTGGGGCTCGCCGAGTGATTGGGGGACGGCGATCGGGATCATGCTAGCTGTGATCGGTTTACTAGGCTCTGATCAGTAGCTTCTGGACACCAGACGTAAAGGCCATATTGTGCCACGAGGCTTTTTGGGAAAAAGTACGTTGTGCCTTCCGTGGTCATCCTGGTCGTGGGACTGGTGGTCGCAGGGGTATTCCGGTTTCTAATCAAACCGAAGGCATAAGAAGAGCTATCAACCTCCAGCTTCCCTGGTCCTCAGGGAAGCTGGAGGGACATGGTTGTGCACATCTTCACGGCCAGCCTCTGGCAGACTTTAAGTAGATCATCATACAAGGAAAATATGGCTGATCCCATCATCGATATTGAAAACCTTTCCTATACCTATCCCAGTGCGACCAAGGCATTGAACGATGTTTCCATAAAGGTTGACCCGGGTGAATACCTGGCGATTGTCGGAGCCAACGGTGCTGGAAAAACCACCCTCTGCATGTTTCTGAATGGGGTCATCCCCAACGTGGTTGGCGGGCGTGTCTCAGGGAGTGTGCATGTATGTGGGATGGATACATTTGAGCACCATGTCTATGACATCGCCCAAAATGTTGGCCTGGTGCTTCAGGACCCCAAATCACAATTATTTTCTGCAGATGTTCGCTCTGAGGTGGCTTTTGCAGCAGAGAACCGCGGCGTACCGCGCGCAGAAATGATCACGCGCATGGAGGAGGTGCTCAAGATCGTTCGCCTGGAGGAGTTGGCCGCGCGCCTATCGGATGAGCTCTCAGGCGGTCAAAAACAACGGTTGGCGATTGCAGCCAACCTGATCGTCCGCCCAAAGATCCTGGTTGCGGATGAACCCACATCGCAGCTTGATCCAGTGGGAAAGAATGAGGTCTTTGCCACCCTTTCTTCACTGAACAAGGATTTCGGGATGACAGTAGTGATCGCCAGCCATGATGTGGATGAAATCGAGCGTTATGCTGACCGGGTGATCGTTCTCGACCACGGCAGCATCATCCTGGAAGGCCCCCCGGACAAGGTCTTCCGTGAGGTCGATACCCTGGATCCCCTGTTTGTGCATGTCCCGGACCTGGCCCGCTTAGGAAAACTCCTAAATATCGATGGAGATCAGCCACTTAGCCTGAATGTTCCCAAAGCCGCCGCCCAGATCAAGACCTGGTTGGGAGCGGAGAAGGCTGGTTCGGGCAAGGCCTTTGAGGAACCGACCGCATCTACTTCGGAAACTACGAACGGTATATCGAAAAGCGACTTGGCTGTAGAGGTGAAAAATCTTACCTATGTATATCCGGGCACGACTGCCCCAGCTATTTCCAACATGACCTTTTCCATCCCAAAGGGGCAGTTCGTGGGGATCATCGGACAGAACGGTGGCGGGAAAACCACCATCATGAAGTGCCTGGTCGGTTTACTGAAACCAACCCAGGGAGAGATCTTCCTGGATAACAAGCCAATCATAGGTCAAAAAGTCGGTGATATTGCCACCCAGATCGGCCTGATCCTTCAAAACCCGGACACACAGTTATTCTGCATGTCTGTGGAGGAAGAGATCCGCTTTGGCTTGGAAAACTTAAAATTGGAACCTGAAGAGATCGAGCGCAGGACCGAGGAGGCGCTCAAGATCACGGGATTGGGAAATTTCCGTACCCTATATCCTTTCAAGCTCAGCCTGGGCGACCGACGCAAGGTGGCAGTGGCTTCGATCGTTGCCATGCGTCCGCAGGTGCTGATCTTTGATGAACCGCTGACGGGACAGGATTACAAAGGTCGCTACGAGCTTGTGAACCTGGCGGCGGAACTGCATAAGGCAGGGCACACAGTGATCATGATCTCGCATGATATGGAACTGGTCGCCAAATATACGCAACGCACCCTGGTGGTCGGCAAGGGACAACTCCTGCTGGATGCTCCTACACGGGAGGTATTTGACCATGTCTCGTTGCTGCGTGGGACATACATCGATCCTCCCGAGATCATCCAACTTGCCCAGGCGCTACGGGTATGCGGATTGCCATCTGGCCTGCTTTCAATCGACCAGGTGTTGGAAGATATTCAAAAACTAAAAGAACCGACGCTTGCCGGTGAAAGGTAGAAAATCCCATGGAAGCCTTACGATTAGCACAACTAGATACGATTATTCACCGGCTCAACCCATTGACCAAGCTATTCATTATGCTAATGTACTGGGGAACAGCGCTCTTCACCTTCAATATACCTGTACTCCTGGTGATGATCGCCCTGGCACTTTTACTTTACCCAATCGCACATATTCCCTTGCGAATCCTGCGCATCATCCTCACGATCATGGCGGCGATATTCGTAATCTTCATTGTCATCAACGGCTTCATGTTCTACGGCGGGAAAACGCCCCTGTTCTACTTCTTCAAATGGCCATTTACAATCGAAGGGATGTTCTTTGGTTTTGCAGTTTGTTTGAAGATCCTGAGCGTGGTGATGATGATCCCGCTGCTCACCAGCACGACAACCCTGCCCAAACTGATGGCAGGGCTAGCGGCTATCAAACTGCCCTATAAATTCATTTTCACCTTTGGGGTAGCCATGCGCTTGGTCCCACTGGTGACCGCCACCTATTTCGATATCATGGCATCGCAGCGCCTGCGCGGCCACGATCTCTCCGAGATGAATTACTTTAAGAGGTTAATTAAAGGTTATGTGCCGCTATTCATCCCGCTGGTATTGACATTATTACGGCGAACGGCGGATATGGATGTAGCCATTGAGAGTCGCGGATTCGGCGCGCCGGTAAGACGGACATATTTGCAAGAAATCCGCCCGACTGGTGTGGATGTAATTGCGTTGGTGCTATCCCTGGCGGTGTTTGGCGGGATATTTTATTACCTATTTACCCATCACGTCTCGCAGATGGGTTTGATCATACAATTCAAGAAATAAACCAGTTATCAATTCCAGTGAATGATTCAGCACTTATAAAACACGTGTAAACTCACCAACACAGCACATATACTACAAGGAGATGGAAACATGGCGACAGAAACGAAAAACAAGACGATTGTATGCTCCTGGAATGAATGGGATCCACTCAAGCATGTCATCGTTGGTCGCGCAAATGGCACCATGGTCCAGGCGCCAGAACCAGCGACCGTACGGGACTGGCCTCAGTATGGTTTCCCAAAAGGAACCTACGGACCTCTGCCAAAAGAAATGGAGATCAAGGCCAATGAGCAATTGGATGCCTTTGCCAGACTACTGGAGTCCAGAGGCATCCGGGTGGACCGGCCAACCCCGATCGATTTCTCCCAGACGGTACAAACACCCGATTGGGTACAAAAGTCAATGTTCGGTGTCATGCCTCCCCGGGATTTCCTGTGCACCGTGGGGAACGAAATCCTGGAAGCAACCATGTCCCAGCGGAGCCGCTGGTTTGAGTATATCTGCTACCGGCCTCTACTTAATCGATATTTCAAGGAAGATCCAAATTTCCGCTTCGAAGCTGCCCCAAAGCCGCGCCTAACCGATCGCACTTATAAGATCGGTTTTTGGGATGAAGTTGAGAAATTGACCGAAGAAGAACAAATAGAAAAGTATACAATGAATAAACAATGGGCGATAACAGAAGAGGAACCTCTTTTCGATGCAGCCGACATTGGGCGGTTCGGGAAAGACCTGTTCGTCCAGCGATCAACGGTTACGAATGCTTTGGGCATGTCCTGGCTGCGACGGCACTTCCCGAATCATCGCATCCATGAGGTGCTTTTCAAAGAAGCGCACCCAATGCACATTGATGCGACCTTTGTGCCAGTCCGCCCAGGATTGGCAATCAGCAACCGGCAAAGAGTCCCGCTCACCCCGGAAATGGTAGAATTGTTCAGGAAAAACAACTGGCAGATCGTCGAGTGTGTCACGCCGGCTCACAACGAAAAGGCGCCGCTCTCCTTCTGCAGCGTATGGCTCTCCATGAACATATTGGTGCTCGATCAGAAGACAATCTGCGTGGAAGCCTCTGAAACTGCCCAGATGGAACAATTCAACAAGCTCGGGTTTGATGTAATCCCGGTCCCGTTCTGGGATGTCTCGGCATTTGGCGGCGGGTTGCATTGCGCCACTGCGGATGTGTACCGCGAAGGCAGCCTGGAGGATTACTTCCCCAAGCAGATCGCGGGCTATTAACCAGCAGGTTTTTATTATTGGAGATATCCCAAAGTTAGGAATACATTAAGAAAGGAATGTGAAATGGCATTTAATTTACGGAATCGGAATTTCCTGAAAGAATTGGACTTTACTCCCCAGGAACTTCAATACCTCTTGAGACTCTCTGCCGATTTGAAGGCTGCCAAGTATGCTGGCGTTGAAGAGCAACGACTCAAAGGAAAAAATATCGTACTTATCTTTGAGAAATCTTCCACCCGCACGCGCTGCGCCTTCGAAGTGGCTGCCCATGACCAGGGTGCGCATGTCACCTACCTGGAACCAAGCGGCAGCCAGATGGGTAGCAAAGAGTCTCTCAAGGATACCGCCAGGGTATTGGGCAGGATGTATGATGGGATTGAATACCGCGGCTTCGGGCAAGAGAGGGTTGAGACGCTGGCAAAATACGCGGGCGTTCCGGTGTGGAATGGCCTGACAAATGAATTCCATCCCACCCAGATCCTGGCTGACCTATTAACCATGACCGAACACTGCGACAAGCCTCTCCACCAAGTGAAATTGGCTTATCTGGGGGATGCCCGCTATAACATGGGCAATTCCCTGCTGATCGGTGCGGCCAAGATGGGCATGGATTTCCGCGTGGTGGCGCCAAGTTCGGTGCAACCAGACCCAGAACTGGTGGAGACGGCGCGGAAAATTGCCAGTGAAACAGGTGCAAAAATCACCCTGACCGAGGACCTGGACAACGGCGTCAAGGACTGCGACTTTATAGAAACAGATGTATGGGTCTCGATGGGCGAACCGGCCGAGGTATGGGAAGAGCGCATCAAGCTGCTTTCCCCTTACCAGGTGAATGCGGCTGTGATGAAAAAAACCGGGAATCCACGGATAAAATTCCTGCACTGTCTGCCGGCGTTCCACAACCGGGAAACCAAGACCGGCGAGGAGGTCTTTCAAAAATATGGAATAGCTTCCATGGAAGTGGCGGAGGAAGTCTTCGAAAGCCTAGCATCGGTCGTGTTTGATGAAGCCGAGAACCGTGTCCATACGATCAAGGCAGTCATGGTGGCCACACTGGGCTGCTGATCCATGCAGCCCAGGCAAATCAGACCAAGCAGAACCAACCCTATGAATTCATGGAGGAAACAATGAATAAAAGAAAGGTGATCATCATCGGCGCAGCCGGAAGAGATTTCCATAACTTCAATACCCATTTCCGGAACAACGAGACCTATGAAGTGGTGGCCTTCACGGCTGCACAGATTCCGGATATCGCCGGACGCTCCTATCCTGCCGCACTGGCAGGCAAGTATTACCCAAAGGGTATACCAATTTATGAAGAAAAAGACCTGCCGAAACTGATCAAAGAGCTGAAGGCGGATGAATGTGTGTTCTCCTACAGCGATGTGACCTACCAGCATGTGATGGCGACCGGAGCGATCGTAGAGGCTGCGGGCGCAAGTTTCAGCATGTTGGGACCCAAAGATACCCAAGTGAAGAGCGTCAAGCCGGTCATTTCCGTTTGCGCAGTCCGAACCGGAAGCGGAAAAAGCCAGACTTCCCGGAGGGTGATCGAGATCCTGATGGCCAAAGGAGTAAAGGTCGTGGCAGTACGTCATCCCATGCCATATGGAGATCTGGTCGAGCAGAAAGTCCAACGCTTTGCGGAGATCCCGGACCTTGCCAAGCACAAGTGCACGATAGAGGAAATGGAAGAATATGAACCGCACGTGGTACGCGGGAACGTCATCTATGCGGGTGTCGATTATGAGGCGATTCTGCGGGCGGCTGAAAAAGATCCGAAAGGCTGCGACGTGATCCTGTGGGACGGTGGAAATAATGACTTCTCCTTCTATGAACCTGATCTGCAGATTACAGTTGTGGATCCGCACCGCCCAGGGCATGAGCTAACCTATTATCCTGGCGAAATATCCCTGCGCCTGGCGAATGTGGTTGTGATCAACAAGATGGACAGCGCGGATGCAGCCGGGATCCTGACAGTGCGGAAGAATATCGCGACCGTGAATCCAAGCGCGACGGTGATCGATGCAGCCTCCACCCTGGATGTGGATGACCCATCGGTCATCAAGGGGAAAAAGGTCTTGGCTATTGAGGATGGACCAACCCTGACCCACGGCGGGATGAAAATCGGCGCAGCCGTGGTGGCCGCCCAGAAATTTGGAGCCGCTGGTTTTGTCGACCCCAGGCCGTATACGGTAGGCAGGTTGAGCGATACTTTCAAGACCTACCCCAATATCGGTGTTCTCCTGCCGGCGATGGGTTATGGCGAGCAGCAGTTGAAGGACCTGGAAGCCACCATCAACCGCACGGAATGTGACTCGGTGGTGATCGGAACCCCGATCGATTTGAGCCGGATCATCAAGATCAACAAGCCGTTCACCCGGGTGAATTACAACCTGCAGGAGATCGGCCGGCCAAATCTTGAAGGTGTCCTGGATGAATTCGTTAAGAAGAGCAAATTAGGTAAATCAAGCTGACAAGCGGAATCCTGAAGCTAGGTCAAAGTCCAGGTTCAGGTCCAGAGAATTCCGCGTATCATCCTTGCCCATCCCCAGGGATTTCCCAAACTACGAATTATCATCTCCCCCGGCCCCACCCCCGACCCCTCCCCAAAAGGAAGTACATATTTGGGGAGGGGTGAAGTGTGCGAAAGAAATGGGCCGGGGTGGAGCAAACAAAGCGCCACCCCAGCCTATTTTCGCTTCCATACCAGCAGGGATGGTTTTCGGTTAGAATCCAGCTATTATCATGCCTGAATTCCTGAGATTAACCTCTCCTTCAGAAGCCCTAAGCATACTCATGCGGGCCCTTCCCGTTGAAGAGCCTGGTCGAGAATGGGTCGACACACTCCACGCAGTGGGTCGTGTGACCGCAGAAGAGGTGCGGGCGCCGCATGCGCTGCCAGCTTTTCCACGCAGCAGCATGGACGGCTTTGCAGTCCGAGCCAACGACACATTTGGAGCATCCGAATCAATGCCAGGGTATCTGACGCTGGAAGGGGAAGTGCCAATGGGGGCCAAGCCAGCTTTTGCCCTACAGCCCGGGAAAGCGGGTCTAATTCATACCGGAGGGATGCTGCCTGAAAATGCAGATGCGGTAGTCCCACTGGAACAGAGCGAAACTGCGCGACCGGGTGAAATCGAGATCCTGCGGCCAGTTGCGAAAGGCGAAAACGTGATCCTGGTGGGGGAGGATGTTATAAAAGGACAGATTATCATCCCGCCCGGAATCCAAGTCAGACCGGTGGAGGTGGGTGGGTGCATGGCCCTCGGCATAAGCGGGTTGCGCGTAGCAGTAAGACCGAAAATTGGAATCATTTCCAGCGGTGACGAGGTTGTCGCTCCGGAGCACGAACCTGGTCCGGGCCAGGTACGGGATGTCAATTCCTATACACTGGCTGCGATGGTGAGCCAAGCGGGCGGTGAAGCGGTAATGTATGGAATCGTTCACGACCACCTCGAAGATCTGAGGGTAAGCATCGCCAGGGCATTATCCGAATGCCAGGCGGTGGTAATTACCGCCGGTTCATCCGCCAGTGCACGCGACATGACCGCCGAAGCGATCGCCGAACAAGGCATGCCCGGGGTGCTAGTGCACGGTATCAATGTGAAACCAGGAAAACCGACCATCCTGGCGGTGTGCGGAAACAAGGCAGTGATCGGTTTGCCAGGCAACCCGGTCAGCGCCATGATAATAGCAGGGCTGTTCGTGGTGCCGGTGATCAAGCGGCTGTTGGGGAGAAAAGTGGAACGACCTAGCGCCACCTGCCCGGCCCGATTGACGTTGAACGTGGCTTCGCAAGCCGGACGGGAAGATTGGATCCCGGTGAAATTAATCACTGGTCCGGATGGGAGCGATGGAGGGAAAAACTGGCTGGCAGAGCCGATTTTCGCGAAAAGTAATCTCATTTTCTCCCTAGCGGCTGCCGATGGTCTGGTTTGTATTCCATTGGAAGTGACCGGTTATGAGGCAGGGGAACTTGTTCGGGTCACTCTTTTTTAGGCTGAACGATGATCCGATTATCAATCAATTTCAAGAGGAATGGTAAATATGCATGTCCATTGTATCCGCCGGGGTACAAAAGTCCCCTTCTCAGGACTTGAAAGCCCGCTGGAGCGGGCAAGATGAAAACGAAGCATAAGGATGAGTTCTGAACATGTCTGTTTATCTTCATGATATTCCACTAGGTGATGCTAATGCCCGGTTTGAAGCCGCCTTGAGGGAGGCTCAGCTTTGGAGCATTTTAGGCCAGGAAACAATCGCGCTGAATGAAAACGCGCTCGGACGGGTTCTGGCGGAAGCAATCATAGCGAAAGTTTCCTCCCCGCATTATCATTCTGCGGCGATGGATGGGTTTGCCGTCCGGGCCGAACAAACGGATGGAGCGCAACCGTCCGCCCCACGCATCTTGCGCATAGGTGAAGACGCAAAATATGTGGATACAGGGGATCCGGTGCCCGAGGGCTTCGATGCGGTTATACCAATCGAGAGTGTGGAGTCGCTAAACGAATCCGGGGAAGTCCCGAAGAATGTGCGGGCACCCAAGGCGGTGCGCATCCGTAATGCGGTGACACCATGGTCACATATCCGCCTGATGGGTGAAGATATCATCGCCACACAAATGGTGCTGCCGGCCGGTCAAATATTGCGTCCGGTGGACCTTGGAGGAATAGCGGCGGCGGGATACCAGACGATCAAAGTCGCCCAGAGACCACGCGTGGCGATCCTGCCGACCGGAACTGAATTAGTCCCAATCGGCAGCAAGCTGGAGGCCGGGAATATCCTGGAGTACAACTCACTTGTCCTGGCAGCGCAGGTGCAGCAGTGGGGCGGCCTGGCCACCCGGCTGCCGATCATCCCGGATGATTTTGAGGCAATCTGCGAGCGTGTTCAGGAAGCAGCGGAAGCGCATGACCTGATCCTGTTGGGGGCGGGTTCCTCGGCAGGGGCTGAAGACTTCTCGGCGAAGGTCGTGGAGAAGCTCGGAACCCTGCTGGTGCACGGGGTAGCGGTACGGCCGGGTCATCCGGTAATTCTTGGGATGTTGAAGGCTGGCAACCGGAAAGTACCAATAATAGGTGTGCCGGGCTTCCCGGTCTCCTCGGCAATGACGGGGGAAATTTTTGTCGAACCGCTACTCGCCAGGTGGCTGGGTCGGCGTGCAAATGAACTCCCGGTCGAGATGGCGAAGCTGACCCGGAAGGTGACCTCTCCGGGTGGAGACGATGACTACATCCGGGTGGTCCTGGGAAAAGTGGGGGAGAATACCCTGGCTGCGCCGCTGGCAAGAGGTGCGGGTATCATCACTTCGCTCATCCACGCAGACGGGCTGCTGGTCCTGCCGCGCGGCGTGCAAGGGGCAGAAGCGGGCGAGATGGTGCCGGTGCAACTTTACACCAGGAAAAGCGAGATTGAACGGACGATTTTCTGTATTGGCTCCCATGACCTGAGCCTGGACCTGCTGGCTCAATTCCTGGCAGAAGGCGGGCGCCGGTTGGTCTCGGCCAACGTGGGCTCGCAGGGTGGATTGGTGGCGCTTAGGCGCGGCGAGGCGCACATGGCCGGGTCGCACCTGCTCGATCCGGAAACCGGAGAATATAATGTCCCATACCTGGCTCAATATTTGCCGGGAATCACGGTGATTGTGGTGGCCCTGGTCCTGCGCGAGCAGGGGTTTCTGGTAAAAAGGGGAAACCCCAGGGAAATAAAAACCCTGGCTGATATCAGCCGGACTGGCATCCGGTTTGTGAACCGGCAACGCGGGGCGGGGACGCGGGTCTTACTCGACTATCACCTGAACCTGGAAGGGATCAGCCCGGAATCTATCCGGGGATACAACCAGGAGGAATTTACCCACCTGGGGGTGGCCGTAGCGGTCGCTTCGGGACGTGCAGACTGTGGTCTAGGTATTGCGGCCGCGGCCCAGGCACTCGACCTGGACTTTCTCCCATTATTCCAGGAACGCTATGACCTGGTCATTTCCAAGAATCACGCAGAAAGCGAGCTGTTGAAGCCGCTGTTCGATATCATCGCGGGAAAGGAATTCCGCACGGAGGTGATGCGCATGCCAGGATATGACGTTTCTGTGATGGGTAAATTGATCGTGGAGACTTTAATTCCTCTGACAGGTAAAAGCCAGGCTGCCGGGGTGAACACAGCATATGCGGTTACGAAGCCAGCTCTATGCTGGGGGTTTACCCCCATCCCTCCCCGACAGGGAAGAGAAGAATTATGAGAATAAAGGGTTGTGGTGGGTGCAAAGCCTCCCCGTAACCTTTTATTCGCTTTGTATATGTTTTATAACCAATTGAAGTCTGCCCTTGGAAAGGCAGGCCTATTTTAGCGGATGGGCGCGTGCCTCTTTTCGAGCAAGCCCAGAAATAGCGAAAGTGGTGATTAATGTCACTTGAACTTTATCTAAGAAAACTGTAAAGTATTTATTATCAAGTCGGGAACTACCGTATTTCCTGGCAATTATGTCGAAAATCGACAAAATTGACGTTCAGGTTGTTGATCTGCTCATGCAGGAAGGCCGCATGCCAGCAGCAGAGATCGCCCGCCGAATTGGGGGTATCACCGAGCGGGTTGTGCGTTATCGCATTGACCGGATGGTTGAAGAAGGTCTCATTTCAATCAGCGCAATTGTCCATCCCCATAAAATCGATTATTCCGTAGCCGCGGATGTGCTCTTAGAGGTGGAAACAGGGCTAATCCAGGAAGTGGCTCAAATATTAGCCGGATTCGACTGCATCAGTTATGTTGCGTGTTCCATTGGCGAGACGGATGTAAGCATTCAGGTGATTGCCAAGGATACTGCGGAGATCTATCGTTTCGTCACTGAAGTCATCGGTAAAATTCCAGGTGTGCGGAAGACCACCACATCCATCGTACCTGTTGTCCTAAAAGATGTATATCAATGGCACATCCCCGGTGATATCGCCACGATATCAGACGGGAAAGGAAGCAAACCAAGTGAATAGAAAGGAGATAGCCTGACCATGAATATCCTCTGGGAAAAGAGTAATGCACTACAAACACGGGCATCGAAGGTGATGCCATTGGGAGTCAATTCGAACTTCCGTTACTGGGGTGAGGGTATCACACCCTATATGCAGAAGGCCAAGGGAGCCCATCTTTGGGATGTGGATGGCAACCAGTACATTGATTACCGCATGGCCTTCGGTCCGATCATCCTCGGGCATGCGTACGATGAGGTTAATGCCAAGGTAGCGGAGGAGATCGAACATGGCACGATGTCAGCGATGACTTACGAACTTGAAATCGAAGTAGCCGAGATGATGGTGAAGATGTGCCCAGGTCTGGAGATGGTCCGTTTCGCCTGCTCCGGCACGGAAGCGACAATGCATGCCCTCCGGGTGGCGCGTGCCTATACCGGCCGCGAGCGGGTCATCAAGTTCGAGGGGATGTACCACGGCTTTCAGGATTACACCCTCTGGTCCACGTACTCTCCGGTGGAAGCCTATGGGAATCCACGCAACCCGATCTCGGTTCCGTCCAGTTCCGGCATCCCACGCCCCCTGAATCAGATGATTGTTACGCTCCCCTTCAATGAACCTGACATTCTGGAGAACACACTGCGGGCGGTGGGCGAAAGCGTGGCGGCAATCATCATCGAGCCATGCATGGGTAATTGCGGGGCGATCCTGCCCAGAAACGAATTCCTGCAATTTGTCCGCAATCAGTGCGATAAATACGGGATCATCATGATTCTGGACGAGGTCAAGACCGGGTTCCGGATTGCAAACGGCGGCGCGCAGGAATATTACGGCATCAAACCTGATCTCGCCACGTATGCCAAAGCTTTGGCGAATGGCTACCCGCTGGCTGCACTCGGCGGAAAAAGGGAGGTCATGTCCATTATCGGGCACGGAGTCTCGCAGGGTGGGACATTCACGAACAACAAGCCGGGGGTAGCCGCAGCTTGGGCCACATTGACCATCCTGCAGCGTGAGCCGGTGCTGAAATCCATCGAGAAACGCGGCAGGCGTCTGATGGATGGCATTACTCAGATCTTCACTGAGGCGAACATCCCACACTGCCTGAATGGCTATCCAGCCATGTTCTCTTATGCGGTCGGCGTGGAAAAGATTACAGACCAGCGTTCATGGGAGGCGAGCGAAAAAGAGTACTACCTCGCCATTGCG
Organism: uncultured Chloroflexia bacterium; assembly: GCA_963806575.1. GTDB lineage: Bacteria > Chloroflexota > Anaerolineae > Anaerolineales > Villigracilaceae > UBA877. Next base: position 114,617 of record CAWDYX010000021.1, read on the forward strand.
GAAGCCCTCATGGAACACGGGGTAATGCCGGATCATGATCCACGCGAGCCATGGTTCCTGTGTTATTCCCACAGCGAAAAAGATATCGATGATACGTTGATGGCTTTCCGCATGGCGGTCAAGACGGTGAAACGATAGAACCAGTCCGGACAGGGCTGGAAAATTTCGTCGGGCAATTTCCCGGAGGCTGATTTGGCCAAACTTACGTCGCAAGAAATTGTTCAGATGAGCAAGGAATTTACTTTCTTCTCCTGGTCGGTCCAGGGGCAGGCGAATCCAATCCCGGTGGATAGGGCTGAGGGCGTTTATTTCTGGGATACGGATGGGAAGCGGTATCTTGACTTCTCGTCGCAACTGATGAATACAAACATCGGCCACCAGAACCCCAAGGTGGTGAAGGCTATCCAGGATCAGGCGGCCAAACTTTGCTTTGTCCATCCGGGCAATACTACCGAAGTGCGAGGCCTGCTTGGCAAGAAACTGGCCGAAGTTACCCCGGGCAATCTCAAGAAGACCTTCTTCACACTGGGTGGCGCGGAAGCCAACGAGAATGCCATCAAGATCGCCCGCTTCTATACCGGGCGGCATAAGATCCTGGCGCGTTACCGTTCCTACCACGGGGCAACCCACGGCTCGATCGCGTTGACCGGGGATTATCGTCGCCTGGCGGTGGAGCCGGCCATGCCGGGCGCAGTGCATTTCCTGGACCCGTTCTGCTATCGCTGTCCGTTCGGGCAGAAGCAGGAGTCGTGCAAGCGGGAGTGCATCGTGCACCTCGAAGAGGTGATCCGGTATGAGGGCCTAGACAAAATCGCGGCCGTCATCATGGAGGGTGTGGTCGGCTCGAATGGGTTGATCATCCCTCCAGACGACTATTGGCCGCGTGTCCGCGAACTCTGCAACAAGTACGGCATCCTGTTGATCTCGGACGAAGTCATGAGCGGTTGGGGGCGGACCGGGAAATGGTTCGCCGTAGATAACTGGGGCGTGGTCCCTGATATCATCACCACGGCCAAAGGTATCACCAGTGGTTACGTGCCACTCGGTGCGGTGATAGTCTCGGAAACAATAGCCAAATTCTTCGATGACAAGTACCTGTATGCCGGCCTGACCTACAACGGTCATGCCCTGGCTTGCGCCGCAGCCCTTGCCACCATCGAAGTCTACGAGACGGACCATCTGATCGAGAATGCCGCCATGCTTGGCAAATACCTTGGTGAAGCACTGGAGGCGATCAAGACCCGCCACCCGTGCGTGGGTGATGCCCGGTACATCGGATTGTTCTCGACGCTCGAGCTGGTCAAGAACCGGGAAACGAAGGAGATCCTGGCGGCTTCGGTGATGGCTGAGGTTGGGAAAGTATTGCGTGAACACGGCCTGTTTACCTTCCTCATGGCAAACAATATGGGCAGCATGCTCTTCGTGGTTCCACCGCTGTGCATCACGAAAGCACAACTGGACGAAGGGCTGGCAATAGTCGAAAAAGCGTTGGTGGTGGCCGACAGAGCAGTTGCATAAACCTCTGCCCGATTTTCTTATATAATCCAGGAGATGAATATGAGCGAGGAGATTTTAAAGAACTTCATCAATGGGAAATGGGTGCAGTCGAACACCGCCAAGTTCAGGGACGTACCCAATCCGGCCACGGCGGAGATCCTGGCCAAGGTGCCGATCTCCTCAGCGGCCGAACTGGACGAGGCTGTCCAGGTGGCACATAAAGCCTTCCAGGATTGGCGCAGGGTGCCGGTCACGAAGCGCATCCAATATCTGTTCAAGCTCAAGCAATTGCTGGAAGCCAATTTCGAGGACCTGGCTCGCTGCATCACCGAAGAACATGGGAAAGTGCTGGACGAATCACGTGGGGAGATGCGCCGGTCAATCGAGAACGTGGAGGTGGCCTGCGGAACCCCGACCCTGATCATGGGTGATGTCGTTGAAGATATTGCCCCCGGCATCGATGAAATGATGGTCCGCCAGCCACTAGGCGTTGCAGGCATCATCTCGCCGTTCAACTTCCCGGCGATGATCGGCTTCTGGTTCATTCCATATGCGATCGCAACCGGCAACACCGTCGTAATCAAACCCTCCAGCCGGGTGCCGATCACGATGGTGAAGTTATTCCGTCTCATGGAGGAAACGGGAATTCCGGCTGGAGTGATCAACATGGTCCACGGAGGGTCGGAAATCGTGAACGGCCTGCTTGACCATCCATTGATCAAGTCGATCAGTTTCGTCGGCTCGACCGAAACGGCCATGCATGTTTACAGCCGCGGTGCGGCGCATGGCAAGCGCGTTTCGGCAGCCGGAGGGGCCAAGAACCCGGTGCTGATCCTCCCGGATGCAGATATCGATACGACCACGAGTATCATGATGGACAGTGCCTTCGGGTGCTCAGGCCAACGCTGCCTGGCGGCTTCGACCGCGATCATGATTGGTGAGGCGGATAAAATCTTCATCCCCAAGTTTGCCGAAGCGGCTTCCACGCGCGTGACCGGTTACGGGATGAAGCCCGAGGTGCAGATGGGGCCGGTCATCACCCCGGAGGACAAGCAGCGCATCGAGGGGTTGATCCAGCAGGGCTTGAACGAAGGGGCCGAGATGCTGGTGGATGGCCGCAATGCGCTCATCCCAGGGTACGAGAATGGCAATTTCATCAAGCCGACCATACTGACAGATACCCCGGTGGGCGGCATCATCGCCACCACCGAAGTCTTTGGCCCGGTGCTCGGCATCATGCACTGCAGGACGGTCGAAGAGGCGATCAAGATCCTTAATGATGGAGCTTATGGCAACATGGGTTCAATTTTCACCCATGACGGCTCGGCTGCCCGCAAGTTCCGCAACGAAGCCGACGCAGGCAACATCGGGATCAACATCGGTGTAGCTGCTCCGATGGCGTTCTTCCCATTCAGCGGCTGGAAGAACAGCTTTTTCGGGGACCTGCATGGCCAGGGGAAACATGCCATTGAGTTCTTTACGCAAACCAAGATTATCATTGAACGCTGGCCAAAAGAATGGACACGGAAATTTTAACCAGGAAGGAGGAGCGCCAAATATATTCAATGAGCAAAGGCGATCAAATGCGCCGCCAAGGTTCTGTTTCAGATTTTAAAACCATGAAAGGAGAATGCTACTATGTCTGAACAAATGGCTTTTGCTCGTAAAGCGAGCGGTCTCGTCAGAGGCCTGTCGTTCATTGACGCGTTCGGCGTCGGTTTCATGAACCAGGGTCTGACCCCCAGCATGTGGGTGATGATCAGTCTGGGGCTGGGTGTCTATACCGGCGGCAACCTGATCATCGCTACGATCCTGTCGGCTGTCTTGTGCGGCATTGGATTCTCGCTGGTCTGGGGGATCCTGGGCGGCTCGATGCCTCGCTCCGGTGGTGAATATATTTACAACTCGCGTATCATCCACCCGCTCATCGGCATCGCCGAATCGTTTGGAAATGCCTTCGTGTGGATCATGTGGATCTACATCCTCGCCCCGTGGACAGTGGACCCCGGCCTGACCATGCTGTTCCGCTTCCTTGGCAAGCCAGGGATAGCGGACGCCCTCGTCAGCACGGTTAATACCCCGTTTGGTCCTTTTGCAATCTGGTTTTTCGTAATCGCCACCGTAGTCAATTTCATTGGTTTTTTGTTTGTGGTCTTCGGCATGAAGATTTTTGCCATATCCCAGAAGGTCATTATGGTGTTAGGGATCGGGGGGTGTACGGTCATTCTGCTGGTATTTACCTTCACATCTCATAATGCTTTCGTCCAAGCTTGGAACAACCTGGCAGCCCAGTACGGTTCGCTGGATTTCAACGGATTCCTTACAACAGCAAGGTCAACCATGGAGAGTGCCGGTAGTGTTCTCCCCAAAACGTGGAATTGGTTCGATACCCTTGGCGTGATGGTGGCCGGTGCTTGGCTGTTTGCCTACTCGTATTGCATCACCTTCATCGCTGGCGAGGTCAAACGCCCCGATAAAACCATCATCCTGGCGAACCTGTCTGCCATCCTGGTGCCAGCATTCTTCATGCTCTGGCTGGCAATCGTGCTGTACCGCACGGTTGGCTTCGAGTTCCTCTCCGCCACAGCCTGGGTGGATAATTCAGGCACTGCTCTGGCTGGTTACACATTCCCATGGGCGCCGAATTTCGTCGGCCTGGCGGCGATCATCAACCACAATCCGATTGTGGTCTCTGCGATGGCCCTGTCGTTCATCGTTTTCAACCTGTGGTGGGTGGCCCTCTCCTACCTGGCCTTCCCGCGCATCCTGTTCGCCTGGGGCATGGACCGGATGGGTCCAAAGTGGTTTGCCGATATCAACTATCGCTGGTCCTCGCCGGTCAAGAACCACGTCCTATGCTTTGTGCTGGGCGAGATCGGCATCCTGGCATACACCATATGGCAGTCGCAAATGAGCGGTCTTTCGGTTACTGGGTTGGAGATCGTCTCCGTGTTTGGCGTGACTGCCGTCGCGGCGGCCATCTTCCCGTTCTCGAAAAGGGCCAAGAATATCTGGGAATCGTCTCCCTATAAGAAGTGGAATATCTTGGGAATTCCAGCCGTTACCATAGGCGGGATAGTGAACTTGATTTATCTGGGGATTCTCTTCTACTTCTTCTTGGTTATGGGGCTGGATACCTCTCTTTCAGACTTAATCAAGGGATCGCTCCTTGTTTATATCGTCATTTGGGTGGCAGGAATACTCTGGTACTTTTACTGGAAAGCCCGCAACAAGAAAGTCGGCGTGGATACCAACATGACCTTCGGCGAATTGCCGCCCGATTAACTCTTTTCATTTTTGGAAAGGGGCGGGGTAGTCTGGGCTCCGCCCCTTTTATGCAATCATTTATTTTATCTTTTAGAGGAGACGCTGATGAGTAAGCCGCTCAAGATTTTCTTCGTTACCGATATCCATGGTTCCAATACCTGCTATCGGAAATATCTGAACGCCTTGAAGGTTTACAACGTTGATGTGGGTATTTTACTGGGTGATCTGACCGGCAAGGTACTGGTACCGCTCGTGGAAAAAGCCGGCGGCGGCTGGGAGACCACTCTGATGGGAACTCATACCGAATGTGCCACCCAGGAGGAATTGGACAAACTCAAGAAGACCATTGAGTTGATGGGCTATTACTGGGTCCACCAGACGCCCGAAGAGTTCAAGGAATACCGGAGCGATCCCAAGAAAGTTGACACCCTGTTCAAGCAGTTGATGCTCTCACGTCTGAAGGAATGGATTACCCTGGCTGATGAGCGGCTGGCTGGCACTTCCTACAAGGTCTACATGGCGCCTGGTAACGACGACCACTTCGAAGTGGACAAGGTGATCGAGGACTTCGCAACGATCGTTAACTGCAACAACAAAAACGTTCCTGTTGGGGACCACGAGATGATCACCTTCGCCTGGGCGAACCCAACTCCCTGGAACACGCCACGTGAGAAACCGGACGAAGAATTGGAGCCGATGCTCGAGGAATTATGTGCGCTGGTAAAGGACCCGTCAAATGCCATCTTCAACTTCCATGCTCCGCCCTACGGGTATGCTCTGGATCTGGCTCCTAAACTGGACGCGAACCTGGTCCAGGCAGCTGACCAGAAAATCCACGTCGGCAGCCATGCCGTGGCAAAGATGATCGAGAAGTACCAGCCTCTGATCGGCCTGCACGGGCATATCCACGAATTGCGCGGCGCTCAGAAGGCCAAGCGCACACTGCTGATCAATCCCGGTAGCGAATATTCCGAAGGTATCCTGAAAGGCGCGGTGATTATCCTGGAAAAAGGCAAAGTGAAGGATTATATCTTCACGAGTGGATAGGAGCAGTGAGATGCAAAAGCAGTTCCGATTGCCAAAAGACATCCCTCTTGATGAATATCCCAAGCCGGAAGCGTATCTCGAGGAGGCACGCACCCTGACCGAAGGAGCCCAGCAGCAAGGCCTGATCCTGCGCGTGATGGGACCAATCGCCCTGCATTATTACTTCCCGGATTACGTGGACCTTTACCGTCGCATGGAACGGTTAGGAGAACGGGTCTTCACTGACATTGATTATGCCGCCTACGGGAAAAATCGCAACAAACTGGTGCCGTTCTTCGAGGCTCAGGGCTATCAACTGGAGAAGCGCGCAGCCATGATCAGTGGAGGCAGCCGGATGATCTTTTTCGCCGGTCGCATCCCGATGATCGATGTGTTCTTCGATAAATTGGATTACAACCACCCAATCGATTATCGTGGCCGCCTGGAACTGCATCCTTATTGCGTCTCCCTGGCAGACCTGATGCTGCAGAAATTGCAGATCGTCCAGATCAATGACAAGGACCTCAAGGACGCCATGCTTTTGCTCCTGGCGGGCCCGCTCGGCGAAACGGACAAGGATGGTATCAATGCCAAATACATCGCCAAACTTTTCTCGGATGACTGGGGTTTTTACCATACCGGTACGACCAACCTAGTAAAAATTAAAGAGGCCATGCCCGGTGTTAAGGCTTTGGCAGACGAACAACGTACTGCCATTGCCGCGAAAGCTGACGCCCTGCTAAAGATCATCGAAGACACCCCCAAGTCCGGCAAGTGGAAAGGGCGGGCCAAGACGGGCACCAGCAAGCCCTGGTACAAAGAAGTCGCAGACTGGGCTTAGTTCTTTGAAATGGAGATTCTTATGTCACAATCTATCGATGAAGCTCTCAATTATTCCAACCGCTGGATGAACATCATACATAAGAAAGAAGTTTCGGAAGAAGAAGGCAAGACAATTATCGAGGAGTCCAAACAAAACTTTGCTGAGCACTTCAACAAAGGCTGGCTCGATTATAGAAAATCGGTTACGGAAGCCGGCGATTGGGCCGCAACTGAATGGACCGGTTCCGGGGCAGTTTTCCGGGACATCTTGGGACGCGAGTACCTTGATTGCCTGGGTGGGTACGGCATGATGGACCACGGTTGGGGCCATCCGGATGTGGTGGCAGCGGTACGTGACCAGTTGACATTTCGAACTCCGATGCCGAGTCAGGAACTGGTTGACCCGTTACGTGGTGCGTTAGCGCGGCTGATGGCTCTCATTACCCCTGGAGAGATAAAATATAGTTTCTTTTGTGCGAGTGGTACAGAATCGATCGAAGGCGCCATCAAACTGGCAAAGATGTATACCAAAAAGCCGGCTTTTATTGCCTCTTTGAAAGCCTTTCATGGTAAGACGATGGGCAGCCTTTCCATGATCGGAAAAGCTGACTATCGCGAACCGGTCGGGATGCTGTACGGCGGACCAGTTTACCACGTCCCATTTGGGGATGCGGAGGCAGTGGAACGGCAGTTGGAGACCTGCAAGGTACTTGGGATTGGCGTTGCGGGAGTATTGATGGAACCCATCCAGGGTGAGGCGGGCGCGATCGTACCGCCAGACGATTTCTGGCCGCGCATCCGTGAGGCGACAAAACATTATGGCACTCTCTTGCTCGCCGATGAAGTACAAACCGGTTTGGGTCGCACAGGAAAACTCTGGGGCGTCGAGCATTGGAACGTGGTTCCGGATATCCTTTCGGTTGCCAAATCACTGGGCGGCGGGGTGATGCCCGTCAGCGCGTTCTGCTCGACGGAGGAAATCTGGCAGTGCATGATGTATCCGAACCCATTCATCCATACCACCACCACGGGCGGTGGAGCACTGGCATGTGCAGCGGCCATTGCGGCGATCAATGTTACCCTGCGCGACCGGCTGTGGGAAGTGGCGGCAGCCAAGGGTGAATACCTGATCCCCAAGTTGAAGGAATTGGCTGCGAAATATCCACAAATTTACAAAGGGATTACCGGAAAGGGCTTGCTGATCGGCATGCATTTCCAGACCCCGGAGATCGGGTACAAGGTGGCTGCGGGATTGTTCAAGCGCGGCGTACTGGTGGCCGGGACGCTTATCAGTGCCCAGACAGTCCGCATCGAACCTCCGTTGGTCATTACCTACGAACAGATCGACTCGGTCCTAGACCGTTTAGCTGATGCCTTGAAGGTTGTGAAAGAAACTTTATGAAGAACGCGCTGGCTGTTGAATTTCAAGATATCGTCAAAATCTTTCCGACGCCGGAAGGCGGCCAGGTGAATGCTGTGGATCACGTTTCGCTGCAAATCAAACACGGAGAATTTTTTTCCCTGCTCGGACCTTCTGGTTGCGGAAAGACCACTTCTCTGCGTTTGATGGCAGGTTTTGAATGGCCAACCAGCGGTGAGGTAATAATCGATGGCAAGAAAATGGGTCATACACCACCTTATCTGCGTCCGGTCAATACTGTCTTCCAGAGCTATGCCCTGTTCCAACACATGAATGTCTTCCAGAATGTTGCCTTTGGCCTTGAGATGGAGAAGACTCCCAAGTCGGAGATCACTCGCCGAGTGGGCGAGGCCCTGGAAATGGTCAAGCTGGGCAACATGGGTCGGCGAAAACCGAAACAGCTTTCTGGAGGCCAGCAGCAGCGGATTGCCCTAGCACGCGCCCTGGTCAAGCGACCTGAAGTGCTCTTATTGGATGAGCCCTTGGGAGCCCTGGACTTGAAGCTGCGCAAGGAAATGCAGCTGGAACTTAAGGCTCTTCAGGAACAAGTCGGGATCACCTTTATCTATGTAACTCATGACCAGGAAGAGGCCTTAACCATGTCGAATCGCATCGCCGTGATGAACAAGGGCAAGGCATTGCAGATCGGAGGAGCGGTCGAGATCTACGAACGGCCGAACTGCCGCTTTGTCGCGGATTTCATCGGCGAGACGAATTTCCTGACCGGGACCGTCAAGGCTATGACCAAGGGCAAAATCAGCGTACATATTCCAGCCCTTTCCAAAGAAATCGATGGGATCGGACAGGAGAACTTGTCGGTCGGGCAGGCGGTCGCGGTTTCGATCCGCCCTGAGAAGGTCCGCCTTGCGGATGATAACGGGAGAGAAGTCAGCGGGTTACGCGGTACGGAGAATTCTACTGAAGGGTAAGGTTGTGACAACCGCCTACATCGGATCGGACACACGCGTAGTCCTGGACCTGGGAGGGGGGGTGGGTATGCGGGTCTGGGAGCAGAACGATATCTCGACGCTCGACCCGGAGGCTTACTATCATAGCGGTGACGCGGTACGGATCTTTGTTCCCTTTGAGAACACCCTGGTGCTGCCTGAGGAGGTTACATGACCAGCGCAGAACTATCCGGACAGAGGGTGAGAAAACCTTCCCTTGCAACCTTACTGCGCGAGAGTAAGGTTGCCCAGGGCTTGTTCCTGATCGCGCCGGCAAACCTTTATTTATTCATATTCATGATTTTGCCCCTTTTACTTGTCATTGGGCTGAGTTTCCTTTCACGAGGCGAATACGGGCAGGTCGTCTTTAAGTTAAATCTGACGAACTATACCCGGCTGTTCGAGCCTCTGTACGGAAAGATCCTGGTCTACTCCTTGATTGTAGGATTCATGACCACAGCCTTTTGCATTGCGATCGGATATCCGCTGGCATACTACATTGCTCGCGCTCCGGCACGCCAGCGTTCCCTGTTGCTCTTTCTAATCCTGTTACCCTTCTGGACGAACTTCATCATCCGCATTTACGCCTGGAAGATGATCCTTGCTTCCGGAGGATTTCTGGATACAGCTCTGCAAGCGATCCATCTCACCCACGGCCCATTAGGATTGCTCTATACGCCGACTGCGGTGATGATCGGCATGGTCTATGAGTTCCTGCCCTTCATGGTCCTACCCCTATACACCTCGTTGGAGAAAATCGAAAATTCCTTGCTGGAGGCAGCTGCCGACCTGGGTGCCCCTCCCTGGAAAGCCTTCCTGCGAGTGACCCTGCCGCTAAGTGTACCTGGGATGATCGCCGGAACGATCCTGACCTTTATCCCTGCCATGGGTATGTTTGTGGTTCCGGATATTCTGGGTGGCGCCAGGACGATCCTGATCGGCAATGTGATCCAAAATCAGTTCCTGACCGCCCGCGACTGGCCGTTCGGTGCGGCTGCCTCGATGATCCTGATGATCTTGACGATGGTATTCACCATATACTATACCCGCAAGGCCGGCTTCGGTGAGGAGCTGTTATTATGAGCGAGAAAAAGCCCTCCCTGTGGCTACGGATCTACAGCCTCTTAGCCTTTGGATTTATCTATGTACCGATCCTGATCCTGATCATCTTCTCATTTAATTCCCAGAGGCTGAATATGCGTTGGGAAGGGTTCACCTTCTCATGGTATCCAACCCTGTTCCATGATGCACAGATCCTCCTTGCTGCCCGGAATACGTTGATGATAGCCTTTGTCTCAACCCTGATCGCCACCATAATTGGCACTATGGCAGCCCTGGCTATGCAGCGCTATCGCTTCCCTGGCTATAACGCTTCAGAAACCCTGATGTACATCCCTATCGTCATCCCGGAAGTTGTAATGGGTATCTCCTTGCTGGTGTTCTTCGTTATGATCAAGTTCACCCTGGGGCTGGTCACGATCACACTGTCCCATATTGCCTTTAACGTCCCCTTCGTGGCCTTGGTCGTCCGGGCGCGTTTGCATGGTTACGACAACTCAATCGATGAAGCTGCCATGGACTTGGGTGCCAATGAGATGACCACCTTCTGGCGGGTGACCCTGCCGACGATCATGCCGGGGGTCTTGTCCGGAGCCATGCTGGCTTTGACCTTGTCTCTTGACGATTATGTCATCACCTATTTTACAGCCGGCCCTGGCTCGACCACTTTGCCATTGAGGGTATATTCCATGGTGCGGTTCATGGTCACCCCGGAGATCAATGCGTTATCCACCCTTTGGGTGTTGATCGTGTTTGTCATTCTGGCAATTGGTCAGATTGTCCAGAGCCGACGGGCATGAGCCCAAATTATTAGAAAGGAGAGAAGAAATGAAGGCCTATCGTGTAATAAATCTGTTGGTGTTGGTGATCCTAGCAGCATCCCTATCAGCCTGTGGAGGTGGTACAAAGATCAAATCTACCCAGCTGAACCTCTACGGCTGGTCTGCCTATGTTCCCCAGAAACTCCTGGATGATTTCCAGGCAAAATATGGCATCAAGGTGAACTACGACACTTATGCTTCCAATGAGGAAATGCTTGCCAAGCTGCAAGCTGGTGCATCAGGGTACGACGTTGCCATCCCCAGCGACTATGTCGTACACATCATGATCAAGCAGGGGATGTTGGAACCGTTGGATTTGACCAAAATCCCCAACTTTGCCAATTTGGACAAGCGTTTTATCAACAGGGATTACGACCCAGGGAACAAATATACGGTCCCATATCAATGGGGGACAAGCGCCTTAGTGTATGACAAGACCAAGGTGCCTGTCGAGCCCAAGAGTTGGGCCGACCTATGGGATCCCAAATACAAAGGCCGTTTGGTGATGTTGGATGATGAGCGTGAAATGCTGGGCATGGCCCTGCAGGTGCTGGGATATGACCGGAACTCTACTGATCCGGATCAAATCCAAAAAGCCGAGCAGAAGTTGATCGACCTGAAGCCAAACATCCTTCTTTTTGACAGCTCGGTACCGGAGAATTCGATCATCAGCGGAGACGCATGGGCAGGGCTGGTATACAACGGTAATGCCTCTCTGGCTTATCGGAGCGATCCAAATGTCGTCTATATCTGCCCGACGGAAGGCTGCGGGATCTGGTTTGACAATCTGGCGATCCCGAAAGGTGCTCCGCATATGGATGCTGCCCTGGCATTCCTTAATTGGGTTCTGGATCCGCAGCAAAGTTGCCTGATCACCGAGGAATTCCCCTATTCGAGTGTGAACAGCGCGGCTCTGGCTTATCTCAAAACCAGCGATCCGACAACTTATGCTCAATACATGGCGTTCCCCGGTACGAATCCGGATGATGCCTTCCTGGCAAATGCCAAGCCGATCGTGGATGTCGGGAATGCAACCACCTTATATGACAGTGCCTGGACGGACTTTAAAGCGAAGTGAGACGGCCTAAGCATTTACAACTGACAAATTTGATCGCTATTTATAGCGCGGGAAGATTGGTTCTGGGGGAGGGGAATAATCTATTGTTGGATCCTCTATATATTTCTAGGGTTCCCGGTGAGATAGATTGACTCCGGGACAAGAGGATTATGCAATTTAGCTAAGAACAAAAGGAGAAGAAACATGAAAGTTCTGCTGGTAGGCGTCGGAGGAGTAGGGGAAGCCATTGCCCAGATCGCGAAGCCGCACGAATGGGTGAAGCTGATTGTCCTGGCCGATTACAATAAGGCGCGCGGCATGGAGGTCCAAACCAAATTGGGCGACTCTATGCGCTTCCCGGTCGAGTTTGTGGATGCGAACAAACAAGAGGACATCGAAATCTTGGCGAAGAAGTACAAGGTCAACCTGATCATGAATGCCTGTGACCCGAGCTTCAATATGCCAATCTTCGATGCGGCTTACAACGTCGGTTGCAACTACATGGACATGGCCATGACGCTCTCCTCACCGCATCCTCAGAACCCCTTTGAGCAATGCGGCGTCAAGCTGGGCGACTACCAGTTCGAACGCTCCAAGCAATGGGAGGCGAAAGGCCTGCTGTGTCTGGTAGGTCTGGGCGTGGAACCCGGTATGGCGGACGTCTTTGCCCGCTATGCCCAGGACCATCTCTTCGATGAGATCGATGAGATCGGAATCCGCGATGGCGCCAATATCGAGGTCAAAGGCTACGAGTTTGCACCGAACTTCTCGATCTGGACCACGATCGAGGAGTGCCTGAACCCACCGGTGATCTGGGAACAGGGCAAGGGTTGGTTTACCACCCCGCCGTTCTCGGAACCGGAAGTGTTCGAATTTCCGGAGGGGATTGGTAAAGTGGAAGTGGTCAATGTCGAGCACGAAGAAGTCCTGCTTGTCCCGCGCTGGGTCAAGACCAAACAAGTCACCTTCAAGTATGGACTGGGTGACCAGTTCATAAGTGTCCTGAAGACCTTGCATATGCTCGGGCTGGATAATAAGGAACCGATCAAGGTAAAAGGGGTGACGGTCGCACCGCGGGATGTGGTGGCAGCCTGCCTGCCAGACCCGGCCCACCTGGGCGATAGGATGTTCGGTAAAACCTCTGCTGGCACGTGGGTTAAGGGTATTAAAGACGGAAAACCACGGCAGGTCTACCTGTACCAGGTCGCCGACAATGCAGAGTGTATGCAGAAATGGCACTGCCAAGCTGTTGTAGCTCAGACAGCATTCAATGCTGTCATTGGCTGGGACCTGCTCGAGCACGGGGAATGGAAAGGGAAGGGTGTTCTGGGTCCAGAGGCTTTCGACCCGATGCCGTTCATGAATAAAATGGCAGATTACGGTTTCCCATACGGAATCAAGGAGATGTAGTGCAGGCTGAAAAGACCCATAATTTACATCATATACCGCCGGAAAGCCTCTTGTTTCTCTGCAAGAATTGGATGTCTCCTAAGCCTATGTTCAATATAAAAGTCGTTCGGTTTGTCAGAAACCAAGGAGGTAGTCATGCCCTATGGTTATCACGGTAAGATCCTGCATGTCAATCTAACCACCGGCAAGATGGAGGTTGAGACGCCGCCCAAATCGTTCTACCGGAAGTATATGGGCGGATCGGCCATGGCGATGAACTACATACTGCGGGAAGTCCCAAAAGGGGCGGATCCACTTAGGCCCGAGAACCTGCTAACAGTTTTCGACAGCGTCGTCACCGGCGCGTCCATCTCGGGGCAAAGCCGCATCAATGTCAATGCCAAATCCCCGATGAGCGGGGCGATCGGTGACTCGCAAGCCGGCGGCTTTTTCCCGGCGGAGTTCAAGTTTGCCGGTTATGATGGGCTGGTCTTGCGCGGTAAATCGCCCAGATGGGTTTATTTGACCATTATGGATGGCGAGGCGAAGCTGCATGACGCGGCACACTTGTCCGGAAAAGTGACCGGCGAAGTGGACGCCCTGCTCAAGCAGGAAGTTGGTGACCCAAAGGCCCAGGTAATGCAGATTGGCCCGGCGGCAGAGAAAGGCGTGCGTTTCTCCACCATTGTCAACATGGCCAACCGGATGAACGGCCGCACTGGCATGGGCCTGGTGATGGCAAGCAAGAATCTCAAAGCAATTGTCGTTCGAGGCAAAGCAAAGCCCGCCGTTGCGGACCAAAAGGCGATGGTGGCATTGAACCGGACCGGTCCGGAGGCTATCAAGGCCAATCCTGACATGGATGGCCTGGCCAAGTTTGGCACTGCGGTGACCGTCATGTACAACAATATGATCGGCACCCTGCCAACGCGTAACTATACCGAAGGACAATTCGAGCTGGCCGATCCGATTAGCGGCGAGAAAATGGCTGAGACGATCCTGAAGGCACGCGAAACCTGTTATGCCTGCGTAGTACGCTGCAAGCGCGTGGTGGAGATCGAGGAAGGAAAGTATAAATTCGACCCTTTGTATGGCGGACCTGAATACGAGACCATCGGCCTGCTTGGTGCTTCCTGTGGAATCGGCGACCTGGCGGCAATCGCCCAGGCCCACCAGATCTGTGATATGCACGGGGTCGATACGATCACCTGCGGAGCGACCGTGGCCTTTGCCATGGATTGTTACGAAAAGGGCATTATAACCAAAGAGGATACCGGTGGTATTGACTTACGTTTCGGAAATGCTGATGGAATGATCGAAGTCGTCAAGCAGATCGTGACGAAGTCCGGAAAACTAGGTCCCATCCTGGCAGAAGGTTCGGCACGCGCTGCAAAGGTATGGGGCAAAGGAGCGGAAGATTGCCTGACTACTGTAAAAAACCAGGAAGCCCCGGCACATATGCCACAGGCCAAACGGTCGTTGGGCTTGATCTACGCGGTCAACCCCTTCGGAGCCGATCACCAGTCCAGCGAACATGATCCTTATTATGAAGAGGGCGTGGTCGATTTCAATCTCAACCGGCTGAAGGAGATTGGACTTGGCACACCGCAGCCGCCACGCAGCCTTGGTCCCGAGAAGGTCCGCTTTGCCTACCTGACGGAGGTCTTCTATAGTATGATGGATTCGCTTGAATTGTGCCAGTTCGTGTATGGTCCGACCTGGTGCCTGTACGGACCCAACGATACCGCCGCCATGGTGAGAGCGGTAACCGGCTGGGATGTAAGCGTCGATGAATTGATGACCGTTGGCAAGCGCCGCCTGAACCTGCTGCGTACCTTCAATGCCCGGGAAGGTTTCGGGCGTAAGGACGACCAACTCCCCAAGCGTCTTTATCAGGCACTACGAGGCACGGGCCCCACGGCCGGCGTGGCCGTTACGCACGCGGAGATGGACGCAGCTCTCGATGAATATTACAGGCTGGCCGGTTTCACCGATGATGGCATCCCGACCAAAACGACCTTAACAGAACTTGATCTTGAGTGGGCAGCAGAATACCTGCCGGTCTGATTTCCACCAGACGGGGAGGAGGTCATACCTCCCCGTATCCCTTTCATTCCCTAAACCAGGTGCAGTATGAATATCTTTGATGATAATTTTCCCCACATGTCTCCCGTATGGTCGCGTATCTTTCCCATCCAGGCCGAACGGGCTGAAGGTTGTTACATATATGCCGAGGATGGCAGGAAGTACCTGGATTTTACCTGCGGCATCGGCGTGACCAACACCGGTCACTGCCATCCGAAGGTAGTCGAGGCCATCCGCGAGCAGGCCGGGAAGTTCATCCATGCCCAAGCTAATATCGTGGTGCACAAGCCGATGATGGAATTGATCGAGGAACTGCGCAAGGTGGTTCATCCATCCATCGACGGCTTTTTCTTCAGTAACTCCGGCGCCGAGGCGCTGGAAGGGGCGGTCAAACTGGCGCGCGCCGCCACCGGCAAGCCGAATATCATCGTTTTCCAGGGCAGCTTCCACGGGCGGACGGGAATGACGATGGCGCTGACTACCTCCAAGACGATCTACCGATCAGGTTTTCAGCCGCTTCCGGCGGGCGTTTTCGTTGCCCCCTATCCATATGCCTACAAGCTCGGTATGAGCGAGAAACAGACCAGCGAGTATTGTCTCAATACGCTCCAAGAGCTATTGCTTTCGCAGACTTCCCCAGCGGAGACCGCAGCCATCCTGATCGAACCGGTGCTGGGCGAGGGCGGGTACGTCGTCCCGCCGGCCGCGTTCATGAAAGGGCTGCGCGAGTTGTGTGATAGGAATGGCATCCTGCTCATCTTTGACGAAGTCCAGTCCGGTTTTGGACGGACCGGGAAATGGTTCGCCCAGGAGCATTTCGACGTTGTCCCGGATATCATGACGGTTGCCAAGGGGATTGCCTCAGGGTTGCCACTCTCGGGCGTCTTCAGCCGGCTTGAATTAATGAAGAAGTGGCAGACCGGTTCACACGGGGGGACATTTGGTGGCAATGTCGTGGCCTGCGCGGCGGGCGTGGCCACCATTCGGGCGATGCGAGACGAGGACATGCCCGGAAACGCGGTCCGGCGCGGGGTCCAACTCATTACGGGCCTGCGAAAATTCCAGGAAGAGTACCCTGTCATTGGAGACGTACGCGGCCTGGGGCTGATGATAGGAACGGAATTCACCGTAAAAGGCAAACCTGCCGACAAGGCGCTGATCAAAGGGATCGTGCATAGCTGCGAGGAACGCGGCCTGCTGTTATTGACATGCGGTACATATGACAACGTCGTCCGCTGGATCCCACCGTTAGTGGTCAACGAATCGCAGATCAACGACGCCCTGGGCATCTTCGCCGAAGCACTGAAGGAAAACGTGAAGTAAGGGCGGCTCCATGTGGCTGCCTGTCCGGAGAGCATGATGCGTGTACTGGACCGTTCCCGTCTGGAACGTCTTCTGAGGGAAGAAGAAACCAAGTTCCATAAAGAGCATCCGAAATCTTTCGCATTATTCCAGCGAGCCCGCCAGTCCATGCAGGGCGGCGTGCCGATGTTGTGGATGATCCGCTGGGCCGGGAGCTTCCCGGTGTTCGTCAAAGATGCCAAGGGGGCGCATTTCACAGACGTGGACGGGCGTACTTACATTGATTTTTGTCTGGGCGATACCGGTGCGATGACCGGCCATTCACCGGAAGCCACCGTTGCCGCAATCGAGGCACAGGCGGCGAAGGGCATCACCCTGATGCTGCCGACTGAAGATGCCATCTGGGTTGGGGAAGAACTACAGCGGCGTTTCGGCTTAAAATACTGGCAGTTCACCCTGACGGCCACGGATGCCAATCGCTTCGCCATCCGCATGGCTCGCCAAATCACCGGGCGACAAAAAATCCTGGTTTTCAACTACTGCTACCACGGTTCCGTGGATGAAACTTTCATCTCACTGGATGAGGATGGCGTAGCGGTTCCGCGGCATGGAAATTTAGGTCCCCCGGTGAACCCGATCGAGACGACCAAGGTGATCGAGTTTAATGACCTCCCGGCTCTCGAAACCAGCCTGGCTGCCGAGGATGTGGCGGTCGTTTTAGCCGAGCCGGTCATGACCAATATCGGCATCATCCATCCCGATCCAGGCTTTCACGCAGCCTTGCGGGAAATAACGCGCCGGACCGGCACCCTGCTCATCATAGACGAGACTCACACCATTTGCGCCGGCCCCGGTGGTTACACCCGTGAATTTGGCCTTCAACCGGATTTCCTGACTTGCGGCAAGCCGCTGGCAGGCGGCATCCCAGCGGGTGTGTATGGTTTCACGGAGGAAGTGGCGGAGGCATTCTGGTCCAAACTGGAGCTGGATGCTTCGGATGTGGGTGGCATCGGTGGCACACTGGCGGGGAATGCTCTGTCCATCGCGGCAATGCGGTCCACCCTGGAACACGTCCTGACTCCTGCCATGTACAAGCGCTGCAACGGTCTGGCCGACCGCTATGAAGAAGACGTACTGGCAGTGATCAAGGAATTCGACCTGCCATGGATCGTCAAGCGCCTGGGGTTCCGTGTGGAATACTGGTTTCGTTCCACTCCACCGCACAATGGAGGCGAAGCTAATGCAGCCGTCGACAGCGAACTCGACCGCTATATGCATCTCTTCGCCTTGAATCGTGGTATCCTCATGACGCCTTTCCATAATATGGCGCTGATTGCCAGTGATACCACTGAAGCAGATGTGAAAACCCACAGTCAGGTTTTTCGCGAAGCAGTTACAGCATTATTTGGTAATAAACGGGAGCCATAGTCGCATGACCACCCCAAATCCGAAGCCATACCAACTGCGAGTCTGGCGCGTTAATGTGAAAACGCGCTCCCTGAACTTGGAACCTGTTCCGACCTCCTGGGAACGCCTCGGCGGGCGCGGGCTGGTGGCCCGTTTCCTATTGGATGAAGTTCCGGCCACCTGCGAACCTCTGGGACCTTACAACAAACTGATTTTTTCCCCTGGCCTGCTGGTCGGGCACATGCTTTCGTCTTGTGACCGCATCTCGATCGGAGGCAAGAGTCCACTCACGGGAGGTGCCAAAGAGGCCAATGCAGGTGGCACCACCGGCCTGCAAATGACCTTACTTGGCATCAAGGCACTCATTCTTGAGGATAGCCCGGTTGAACCAGGCTGGTGGGTATTGCATCTGAGTGTTGCTGGCGCGCGGTTCGACCGTGGGGATGAGTTCGTTGGTCTGGGCGTGTACGAGACAGCACAGAAACTTATCGGGAAATATGGGGAAAAGGTCGCCATTGCCCTCATCGGTCCAGGTGGTGAAATGAAACTGAAAACAGCCGGAATTCAAAACCTGGATAAGGACAGAGTCCCATCACGGATCGCCTCCCGGGGCGGGTTGGGTGCAGTCATGGCAACAAAGGGGATCAAGGCCATCGTTTTCGATGCCAGCGGTGGGCAGAAACCACCCATCCTCAACCCGGAAGCTTATAAGGAAGCCCAAAAGATCTACAACAAATCCGTGATTGACCATCCGCAGTCTCAAACATATCGCGATTATGGTACGGCGGCGATGGTGCAGATGTGTCAATATTTTGGCTCCCTGCCGACGCGCAATTATTCCGCCGGCCAATTCGAACAAGCGGATTCGATTTCCGGAGAAAATTTGCGCGAATTGTTGCTCAAGCGTGGGGGAGTCTCAAATCCAACCCATGCCTGTATGCCGGGTTGTACCATTCGCTGTTCGAATGTCTTTGGTGGTGAGGATGGCAAAATGATCGTCTCGCCGCTCGAATACGAGACTATCGGCTTGATGGGCTCAAACCTTGGGATTGGCTGTCTGGATATCATCGCCCGTATGAACTGGCAAGTCAATGACCTGGGCGTGGATTCCATCGACGTTGGCGCGGCATTGGGAGTTGCCGCAGAAGCCGGCCTGATGAAGTGGGGCGATGGCGACCGGGCGCTGGAATTGATCGATGAGATCCGAAAAGGGACCCCACTGGGGCGCATCCTGGGTAGTGGAGCAGGTTATACAGGAAAAATCCTGGGTGTTGAACATGTTCCAGTGACCAAGAATCAGGCCATGGCTGCCTACGAGGGGCGGGCAATAAAAGGTACGGGAGTGACGTATGCCACGAGTCCCCAGGGAGGGGATCATACCGCCGGCCTGACCATTCGTGATAAAGTGAACCATCTTGATCCGAAAGGGCAGGTGGAACTCTCACGCACGAAGCAGATCAATATGGCCGGTTATGATACACTAGGTGCCTGCATTTTTGCCGCTTTTGGTTTTACCGCCTCCGGGCAGGATACCATACCAAAGTTACTGAATGCCCGTTATGGTTGGAGCGTGGACAGTAATATCCTCCAAACCCTGGGCAAGGAAACGTTGACAATGGAACGTGAGTTTAACCGCCGGGCCGGATTTACCGCCAAAGATGACCGGATGCCGGAGTGGATGAGGCACGCACCGCTTCCTCCGACAAATGCGGTCTTCGATGTGCCTGATGAAGAGTTGGATACACTTTTCAATTGGTAGTAAAGCATGCCCGTCTTGAAAATTCCCACCCCAATACGCTCCTATGTGAATAACCTGAGCGAAGTACCTGTGAAAGGCAGGAACGTGGCTGAAGCAGTGGAGAGTCTGCTGAAGCAATTTCCAACTTTGAGGCCCCATCTTACCACCACCAAAGGGGAACTGCGACCGTTTGTCAATTTTTTCATTGGGGAAAATAATATTCGTGATTTGCAGGGGCTGGAAACACCTCTTACCGAAGACGATCAGCTTATCTTAATCCCTTCTATCGCAGGCGGCTAGTAACGGGAAGTGTTCTGAGAGAAAGCGGGGAATTGGACTCGTTCCCCGGCGGTCGTGGGGAATCAGTCGACCGCGATCATGACACTGGAAGCTTTTATGACTGCGTAGGCCTCCCGACCTTCCTTGATGCCGAGGGTATCCACCGAGGTCATGGTAATGATGGAGACAATTTGGATGCCGCCCGGCAGTTCCAGCGTCACTTCGGCGTTGACAGCCCCGCGGACAATTTTGATCACTTTTCCCTTGAGAACATTGCGAGCGCTAATTTTCATTTCAGGACCTCCTGAAAGCAGACTGGACCTATGAATTCATCATACCCCGTTTTGAGAGCCACAACAAGCCGGGTTGGAGCGATCCTAGCGACTTTCCCAAACTCGAGGGATCTCCTGTTCGAATGTCTTTCAAAAAAGAACTTACTCTCTTTCTGGAAGCAGCACCAGCCTGAGCATAATAAATACCATCAGAGCTACCAGGATGAGCAATAACGCCACCGGCTGGACAGCGTCAAGTCCAAAACCTTCGAAGCGCTCGTAGATCAATACCGGGACGATCTTGGGATTATAGGCGAGGATGACCACGGCACCAAATTCACTGATGCCACGCGCCCACATCATGACCGCCCCACCCAGCACGCCGCGCCAGGCCAGCGGCAGGGTCACATGCCAGAAGGCTTGCCAGTGAGTTGCCCCATCCGTTAATGCCACACGCTCGAGCTCTTCATCCACCAGGGCGAAAGCTTCCCGGCTCAGGTTTACCAGGAAAGGCAGGCTGACGAAGAGCATGGCAACCACGATGCCACCCAGGTTGTCCGTGAATGCGATTCCCAATGGCGATAGCCACTGGCCCAGCAATCCACGCCTTCCGAAGACTAACAATAAGGCAATTCCGGCTGCGGTGTGCGGGATGACCACCGGTAAATTGATGATGGCTTCCAGCAAGCGTTTTCCAATGAAATTGTGACGGGCCAGCAGATAGGCGAGAGGCACGCCGGTACCCAGAGCCAGGCCAGTTGCAATGGCGGCAGCGCCGAACGTCAAACCGATGGACTTGAGGACTTCGGGGTCGCTAAAGGATTTGATAAAAGCGGCTGGCGTGGTGGAAAGAAGCGTTGTGATCAGCGGAAGGACCACGAAGAGAACCAGCAGCCCCCCAGCGATGGAAAACAGAAAATCGAAGAGGAATGTCTTTCTGGTCAAGGAGTCTCCTTCCGGAACTACTTTGCTGAAACCGTGTCAGAGATGCAGAGTGCCTGGAGTGAATGGGGGATACCCTCGTAATCGTATCCGATGGAAGGATCGAAGATCGGGTGATGATCTGCCTGCATGATCGATCGGCCTTCTGGTCCCAGCAGGAATGCAATAAAGAGCTCCGCATTTCCGGGGTGGGGTGCATTGCTCGGTATGGTAATTCCGTACCCGATCCGCTCACCACGGAACTGCGGTTTGACTGAGGCGAATCGCTGGAAGTCCAGGTTCACCTGGACCGTGTTGTAGGTCTGGGTGTAATCCTCTTCCCCCAGGTTGATGGCGTCCGGCAAATGGACCATATTCAGTCCATGCTGCTGGATGACGCTTTCGTATTCGAAGGCATAGTCCAAGTCTCCAGATTCGAGCAGGGCGATCAACTGGATGCTGGCTCCGCGAATCACGATATGTGAATCGGGTTTCGTCTCAACTATCTCCGGCACCGTGATGGTGGTCAGGTCATCGTCCTTGAAAATGCCGAGAGGAAATGTAAAATCCCCGCTGAACATATCCCTGAAAAGGGTGTTCGTGTGGTAATAATCCTGCGCAAGGGCATAAGCCATCAAGGCACGATAGCCGGTGGCGTCGAAACGGGGATCGGCGATGCCCACTTTGACGTCCGGGCGGGCCAGGATGGTATACCAGTTGCCGGCGTTAATCTCGCCGGCATACTTGCTGCCCGGGCGAAATGCCAGAGCCAGGTGGTTGCTGGCGAATTGGATGTACCAGTTGGCATATGGCCGGCCGGTATCAGGGTCGTCCGTGGTGTACATCAGCATCGGGACGAGGGAAGCGTCGGCGGTGGCGACTACATCGATCGGGATGTGCAGGTCGGTCACCTGCCGGATAACCTGGATGCTGCCATGATATTCCGCCAGCACATCGATATTCGGATATTTGCTTTCGAAGGCTGTTTCCAGGTCTCCAAAAGGGATTATCAGACTGCCGGCTGCGAAGACAACCAGAGGGGTCTTTCCGGACCCGGTACCTTGGGTGCCTGCTGATAAATTGCCCGTGCAACTAGCGGGGGTGAAAGCCACAATAAGAATGATGGCAAGGATCCTATACTGGAGAGGATTGTTCATGGAGCTATCCAATGAGAAATAAAAAGGGGTGGGCATTCCGGGCCCACCCCAGAGTGGTGAATTACTTGAATTCGATTTTGACGATGCCTTTCACCCAGGCCTTGCCGGATTGGCCGGGCATAACCGCGTTGAGGGTTCCAGCGGTATCGGTGAAGGCAATCATACAATCGGCGCAGGCTTTGACGGTGGCGATGTCAACGGTGGCGCTATAGCCATCGCTGCCGGTCATGACCATCGAGGCTACAGCACTATTGACCTGGGCTTTGTTCATCAAATCGCTCAGGCGCACGCCAGTGAAACTCTGCGCAGCGGTTTGCTTGGGCGCTGTAGTGGAAATGGTGGCGACCGTCATGGCATGCAGATTAGCATCGGTCAGAGTGAGAGCTTTACCAACCGATCCGGTGACTGTCAACACTACCGGACCGGGGGTCGCTTTCGGTCCACAAGCCGTCAGGACCAGCGACAGAACGGCGAGTAAAGTCAGAAAAACGAGCGTGATGCGAATTTGTTTCATAAAAACATTCTCCTTCTGAATAATAATTTGTTCGTCAAACAAAGCGGTCCGTGAGGTACCGCATTGCGACGTAACATACAGTGGAGTTTCATTTTACTTAACCTCGATACTGATCACATCTTTTACCCAATCATTACCTTGCATACCAGGCATGACGGATAAGTAGCTGCCCTTGGTGCTGGTGAAGGCCAACAGACAATCAGCACAGGCACGGATGTCAGTGATACTCACATCGGTCGAGTATCCATCCGAGGCGAGGAAGGTGACCATGGTTGCGCCGGCCTTCACACCGGCCTTGTCAAGCAAGGCATTCAGGCGTACACCATCGAATGCTTGCGAACCATGCTTGGGTTGCACGGCGGTGATATGGACCACTTCCAGGTTGTGCAAGTCGGCATCGGTAAGAGTCAATTCCTGGTTGACCATCCCAGTAATGACGAGAGTCCCCGCCGAGACCGGTGTGACTGCAACTACCGTCGGTGTGGCAGCAGCCGGCAGGTTGAGTTGGATCATCTCGACCTTCCCGACCATCTGCGTATTATCCAACCCGGAGCCCACCAGGCGCAGCGGATAATATTGGTCGGGCAGCTCGGCGTCGTTGACCATGAAGGCAAGGAGGATATTGTTATTGCGTTTAATGAGTTTGCTGTCAAAGGTAACGGTTGAGCCGTCACTTCCCACAACGTCCACGGTATAACCGGCGTCAGCCAGTGCGTCATTATAGGCATTATCGTCGTGGCTGTTATTATCATCCACTTCGCCAACCAGGAGCCAAAGCGGCACCCCGACCCAGTTCTGGTTGTTCTCATCCTCCCAGGCGGTACCGTGGCAGCTTGGCGAACCGCAGGACTGGTACGTGGCGCGATCGACCGGCTGACTGATGGCGCCATGCAGGTGCAGGATCCAGGCCTGCCCAACTGGCTTGATCTCCACCTGATTCACCCATTTGACGGTCCAGTGACCATCGACCACCTCGTTGTTCTTGGCGCTGACGACCACCAGTCGTAATGTGCCTTCATCCTTGGGATCCAGAGGTACTCCGTCCTTCTCGTACGCGAGGATGGCAATCAGCGGGTCGTGGTCCTTCAGTTCGTTCCCGAGGGCTGGGTCATAGGCCGTGAAGGTGCCATTCATCACCTGGTCGTAAGAGAAGGTCATGCTGTAGCCGTCTTCAGCGGTGAGGGTGAGGCCCATCGTTGAGTCAAAGGGAATTTTATATTTGGCGATGATATCTTTAAGTGAAACGCCAGTATACTTTTCGGGAAGGGTGATCTTGCCGGTACTGCTCTTGATGCCTCCCATGCCTTCGGTTACAGGCATGTTCTTAAGATCAGCCAACGTAAGCGCGTGACCGCCATTTGACCCGAGAAGTTTCAACACCGTACCGGTTGGTCCGGTGGCGACAGGAGTTTGGGCAGCCTTGGGTGCGCATGCAGCAAGGGTCAGGGACAAAGCAATAATCACCGGCAGGATATAGATATTGTAGAGGTAATGTTTCATGCGGTCGCTCTCCTAAAGTGGAATTTGTTCTCCGGCGTGAGTCAGGTCGTACCCCGGCAGGTTTTTTACAGCCTGACGGAAAGTCCTGGTTTGGAGGGTATCGACGAGCGGATGGAGCATTTCGAGCTGCTCCTGCGGAATGATGATGTCGTAGCGTTCATGGAACAGGGGAATGAAATCCAGCCCGGCCTGGCTGGCTGCGGCACGCAGGCCGATCGCCACGTCCGCTTCCCTGCTCTGGACAAGGTGGGCACATTCGGTGTGCAAACGGACCTCACGGTTATAGCCACGGATCTTTTCGGTGGGGAGGCCAAGCCGATGTATTTCATTATCGAACCACAAGCGCGTGCCAGAGCCTTTCTGACGGTTGATAAAGACAATGCCGGGACGTACCAGATCCGACAAGTTGTGAAACTGTTTTGGATTACCTGGGAAAAGCATCAATCCCTGTTCCCTGAAGGCCAGGGTGACCACCAGCATGGTCCGGTCAGGAAAGAAGTGCTGAACAAAGGGTAAATTGTATTCTCCGCTGATATCCAGCAGATGGCACCCGGAAAGGTGACACAATCCCTGGCGGAGCATGACCAGACCATCGAGGCTGCCAACGGGCAGGACCATCACATTCAAATGATCTTCAAGCTGGCGGGCCAATGCCTCAACTGCCAGGTCATGGCTACCAGAGAAGATCACTGCTGGAAGCCTGGATTTTTCGGGCAGGATCATTTCCTGCAGGATGAATGCATCTGCCCTGGCCCGGTAGAATTTCTCGGTGACACCTGCAATCGTTCTGACTTCGGCGATTTCCACCAAACCAGACTGCTCGAGCCTGACCAGATGATGCCGCACCCAAGCCGGATGCTCACCAAGCGCATGACCCAGCTGGGTCAGGGAGGCCGGGCCGGCCAGCAGATGCCGCAGGATGGACAAGCGGCGCGAATCGGCCAAGAGCTTGATCTGTTCAAAAGTGCTCAAACGCGCGATGCCCGGATAAGCCATTAAGTTTTTCCTTAATGGCTACAGTTTACTGAAAATAATCCTTCCTGTCAATGTGGGAAAAACCTTTGGTAAAATCTTTGAAAAGCCCCCAAGGAATAACTAATGCAGGATCTCCTGGTTGGCCTGGTCGGCTTCCCGGAGAATCTGGATGACCTGCTGCTTAACCTCGGGGGTGGCGCTGGGAGTCTTGGGGATGTACTTGACCAGGTCACGCGCATCCTGTAAAAGTGCCTTAACCCGGGCGATGTAGGAGAAATTGATTCTGCCGCCCTCGGCCTGCGGTGGGATGGGCAGGTCACGCGCTGCCTGGATCAGGGCACGCGCTTTTACGAGGCGCTCAGCGGAGAGGATGAGACGAGACATATATGCTCCACTTTGTTTACATCACACCCCGTACTTGCGACAATGTTTTTACGAACAATGCCCTC
Source organism: uncultured Chloroflexia bacterium (assembly GCA_963806575.1). Taxonomy (GTDB): domain Bacteria; phylum Chloroflexota; class Anaerolineae; order Anaerolineales; family Villigracilaceae; genus UBA877. Next base: position 140,521 of record CAWDYX010000021.1, read on the forward strand.
AAGGTTGTTGTTGAAATTGCCAATCAGGGAGAAAAGACTTTCGAGACGATCTAGTAAAGGAGATCATGGCGATTTTACAACGGCATCATTGATCCGCCGGCTTTTTTGGGGGGTTTCGACTAATTCCGGGTGTAGATTTGAGCGTTTTTCAATATACATATTCTCATCAGCTTCCTTAAGCACATCCGCCAATGGTGCATATTTCTGTGCCGTGCTTGCGCCGAATGAAACTTGAAGATGCGGTTCGGATGTGCGCGGCATTGTGCTCACGCAGGGTACGGCGAAGCCTGATCAGCGCTTTTTTTACTGCGGATGAGCCGGTATTGGGCAGTAGAACAGCAAATTCATCTCCTCCGATGCGCGCCAATATATCTTCAGCACGGAAAGCTGCAGACAGGACCTGAGCGAGGCGCTTTAGTAACGTATCGCCGGCGGCATGCCCCTGGCTGTCGTTCGTTTCTTTCAATTGGTCCACGTCGGCCATTACGATGCTGACCGGGAATTGCCGCCCACCTTCGAGGCGTGCCATCTCTGCTTCAAAATAGCCGCGGTTGAAGAGACCGGTGAGTATGTCATGAGTGCTCAATTGTCTCAGCTTCTCTTCGGCCTGTTTGCGCGCGGTGATATCTTCCATCATTACCAACCCATCGAGGGATTTCCCTTCAACCTGGATGACTGAGGAAGTCGAATTGACCCACAGAACCTCCTGGTCCCTTTTCAGGTAGCGTTTCTCTACCGCATAGTTGGGTATTTCTCCGCGGAACACTTTTTCCGCCTGCCTGAGGTCCAGTTCAATGTCTTCTGGATGGGTTATATCAAACAAAGTCAAAGCAGTCAGTTCTTGCTGAGTGTATCCCAGCATCTGGCACAAGCGGTTATTCACTTTTACCAGCCGGTAATCTGAACCAACGATTGCCATACCGAGGGGTCCCTCTTCGAAGATCCTGCGGAAGCGCTCCTCGCTCTCGCGCAGAGCATCCTCAGCCTGCTTGCGTTTGATCGCGACGGCCACCTGGGAAGAGACAAACTCCAGCATGTGCAGTTCGCGTTCGCCATAGGCTTCCGGATCGGAATAGTGCTGAACGACCATTGCGCCGATCGTTTTCCCCTCGATGATCAGCGGCACACCCAGCCAAATCGCAGAAGGCACGCCAAGCAGTTTCACTGCGCCCTGCCGCTCCAATTCATCGTGGACTGCCTGGGTGCAGAGCAGGGATTTGCCTGTCCTCAAGACGTGGGCGGTCAATCCTTTTCCGGGTTCAATCTCACCCAGGAAAGGCTCATCCAGCGCATCCCTGAAGTAAGGGAAATGGAGGACATTTTTCACTTCATCGTACAAGGTGATATAGAAATTCTCGGCAGGCATCACGGAAGAGATGATTTGATGGATCTGCGGGAAGAGGTCACTCAAAGATTCAGTTGTCTCGGTGGCAATGGCAATCCGATAGACCGCCTCCTGGAGGGCTTGCGCCTGCTTCTGCCTCGTGATGTCCAGAAAAGAACGGAGAAGTTTGATCGGCTTGCCGCTCGTATCGCATTCCACTTCTCCTTTTACGTCCACCCAGACGACTGTTCCATCCGGGCGAACAATCCGATGTTCAAAGGAGAAAAGGCCTTTATCAGCAATGGCCTGATCAAGGGCTTTTGCAACCTTAATCCGGTCATCCGGATGCACCAAGGAAGATTCGATTTCGGCAATCGGCTCAGAGGCGTCCTGACCCAAGCCACAGATGCGGAAGAACCCCGCCGACCAAATGCTTTTCCCGGTGGTGAGGTCCATTTCCCAACTACCCAGATTTGCGATGCGTTCAGCATTTTGAAGGCGTCGCTCACTCTCGCGCAGAGCATCCTCCACCTGTTTGCGACTGATCGCGACGGCCACCTGGGAAGAGACAAACTCCAGCATATGCAGTTCGCGTTCGCCATAGGCTTCCGGATCGGAATAGTGCTGAACGACCATTGCGCCGATCGTCTTCCCCTCGATGATCAGCGGCACACCCAGCCAAATCGCAGAAGGCACGCCAAGCAGTTTCACTGCGCCCTGCCGCTCCAATTCATCGTGGACTGCCTGGGTGCAGAGCAGGGATTTGCCTGTCCTCAAGACGTGGGCGGTCAATCCTTTTCCGGGTTCAATCTCACCCAGGAAAGGCTCATCCAGCGCATCCCTGAAGTAAGGGAAATGGAGGACATTTTTCACTTCATCGTACAAGGTGATATAGAAATTCTCGGCAGGCATCACGGAAGAGATGATTTGATGGATCTGCGGGAAGAGGTCACTCAAAGATTCAGTTGTCTCGGTGGCAATGGCAATCCGATAGACCGCCTCCTGGAGGGCTTGCGCCTGCTTCTGCCTCGTGATGTCAAACATGACACCTTGAAGGGAATTGGGTAGGCCGTGGTCGCCTTCGAGCAAGACAGCATGATCATCGATCCAGACCATGTGTCCATCGCGTGCGATCATACGGTACTCCTCCCCAAAAGGTTCACCGGTATTAATCGTGTGGGAATAGGCAGAGAGGACACGCTCACGGTCATCAGGGTGGATCAAATTCGACCAAAAGGAAGCGTCGCCCTTTATCCACTCATCCTCGGATACTCCAAGGATGGATTTAACTTGCGGACTAACGAACAGCGATAAAGCGCTGCCATCTGCTTTATCAATGTAGGTGATGGCAGGAACCTGCTCGACCAAAGCACGGTAATTGGCTTCTGCAGAGCGGCGGGCTTCTTCCTCCTGATTACGCTCGGTGACATCACGACCAAACAAGTTAACGTAGTTTGCATTCACAACAGGCGAGACAAAGAAAGAATAAGAACGTCCACCGAATTGTGCTTCGATAACATTGGTGGCCTGTTTTTTAAGGGCTTCGGAGACGACTCCCCGCCAGAATTTTGTCACGCGACCACCTTTTGTGACGCCCATTTCGGCCAGGAATTTCTGGGTGGCTTCGTTTGCATAGAGAATGGTGCCATCATGAGCCAGGCGTAAAACAGGATTGGGATTCTCGGCTGAGATCTTCGCCAAATCGACGAGTTCTGCAACTTTACGCTTCTGCTCCGTAATGTCGCGTAGGTTGCATTGGATTAACTGCTTGTTGCCAACGAAGTAAATATTGCTGACAAACTCCACTACTCTGTGCTGTCCTTCCTTGGTTTCCAGCTGTAAATCCTCAAAGCAGGTGCTCTTATTCGTCTGTAATTTCCGATAGGCAGCCCGGTTTGGTTCAAAATCTTTAAAAGATCCAATTTCCCAAATTTTCTTACCCATGAACTCTTCGTGCGAATAGCCCAGCAAATCTACTAAAAATGGATTAACGTCGACGATCTCCCCCGTACCGGCATCCAGGATTATGATCCCATGCCGGGCCGTCTCGAATAGACGCCGGAAGCCTAGCTCTGATATTTTCAGGGTTTCATCCGGTTGTTCTCTTTTAATGCGTTTTCCTGTCTGTTTCATCAGGATTCCCATGAATAACATTTCATAAACCAGAAAGCTCCCCTACTTTCTTCAATACCGTTCACTTAATTATATATCCGGGAATAGAAAAAACCATTAAACTATTATAGCATTTTTTATTATTGGTTCTAAAAACGGTTATTTAAAACCTTGACACAGAACGTATGTTCGAGTATCATATTCTTAGCACAAATGAGCGAGAAAGAGAAAGGAAGGCGCTTATGGTACGCACAAGCAAAGGATTAACACAACGACATCAGAAGATCCTCGAATATCTCGACGAACGGATGAATAAGGGCTACCCGCCATCCATCCGCGAGATTGGCGAGGCAACCGACATTTCATCCACTTCAGTGGTCACATATTACCTTAAACAACTGGAGGAATGGGGCTACATCGAGCGGGATGCCAAATTCTCACGCGCCTTACGCTTGAGCGGCTCCAAGACTCAAAACATTTTCAAAATCCCCATCCTCGGTCCGATCGCTGCCGGTATGCCAATCCAGGTGCCTGCGCCGGGTGAAACGTATATCGGCGATGAGATCGACGGAGTGGACGTCGCCCGTAGCCTGCTGCCCCAGGGCGAAAAAAGCACCGATCTATTCGCCCTGAAAGTCCAGGGCGAGTCGATGATCGACGCGATGGTGAACGATGGAGATATCGTCATCATGAAGCGCACCGAGCAAGCCAATAACGGTGAGATGGTGGCGGTCTGGCTGCCGGGGCGGGACGAGACCACGCTCAAATATTTCTTCAAGGAAAAGGACCGCTACCGGCTCCAGCCGGCCAATCCCACCATGGGCCCCATCTTTGTGAACAAAGGCGAACCCCTGGAGATTAAAGGCAAAGTGGTGATGGTCATCCGGAATGTTGCGACGACAGCCATCTGATGCCTGGATGATTTCCTGAAAGAGGCAACAAAAGACCTCCGCAGTTCTATGCGGAGGTCATCATTTTCTTAGAGCTGGGATTTGGGTTCTTCGACTCGGGGGGTGTTTCTGTTCAAGAACCTGGATACCATTACGCACCTGAGTTAGCAACTGCTCCAGAGCATGCTCCATATTCGCCAGAGAATCCTGGGCGTAATGATCAGCACCCTCCTTTATGTTGTCGGACTCGACCCGGGCCTGGTCAAGAATCTGTTCGGCGCGGCGCTTGGCATCCGTAACAAGCGCTTCCTTATCGACCAGGTCTTCAGCCCGCTCCCGGGCGATTTGCAAGGTCCGGTTGGCTTCTTCCTGAGCCTGGGCCATGACCCGGTCTTTTTTCGAAAAGACCTCCTGCGCTTTCTTTACTTCTTCGGGGACGGAGATACGCATCTGGTCAATGATATCCAGGAACTTATCCTCATCAACTATGACGTTGTGAGTCAATGGAATGGCGCGACTGTGATTGAAGAGTTCTTCCAGACGGTCAACTAAGTGAAGAATGTCCATTGCTTCCTCCGCTTGATAGACGGAATGCCTTACTGATTCTCACATTAAACCGTGCTTTGAACCATCCATAAATTAGGGTAATTTGTTGAATGGTTCAATTGACCAGGTATTTTGTAGTAATTATACTTTAATCCCAAACGGACGGACCTGCCCGTCGGTTAAATCCTTGACTTTCTTCATAAGAGCAGCATTGACGTGTGGAGGTACCATGCTGGAGACATCCCCGCCCAGGGAGGCGATCTCCCGGACGGTGGAGGATGAAAAGAAAGTATGCTCCTCGTCAGTGATGAAGGCGATGCTTTCGATATCCGGGGCCAGGCGGTGGTTGGCGAGAGCCATGCGGAATTCGTACTCGAAATCTGAAAAGACGCGCAAGCCACGGACAATGACCTGGGCGCCTATGTGCCGGCAGAACTCCACCGTCATGCCGCTGTAACCGACCACGCGCACCTTCGGACTGCTTTTGAAGGTTTCAGTCACCAGGGCAATGCGTTCTTCAGGCGGGAATAATAATGATTTTAACGGCCGGTCGTAGACGGCGACCACCACCTCGTCAAAGAGACGGGCGGCGCGAGAAGCAATATCAATGTGACCATAATGAATGGGGTCAAACGTTCCCGGGAACAAAGCGCGCACCATTTAGCTTACATCTCCTTTCCCACCACCCCAGAAACGACCAAGGGCTTCGGCGAGCAGCCCATTCTCCGGGTTTTTCAAGTCTGGATCACGGGCGAAAAGCGCCTGGGCCTGTACCCGGGCTTTTTCGATCATCTGGATGTCGCTCAGGCTGGCCATCTTAAGGGAGGTGGCGTAACCGGCCTGACGCGTGCCGAGGAACTCGCCAGGACCACGCTGCTGGAGGTCGCGTTCGGCCAGCACGAAACCGTCGTTGGTCTCGACCATGGCTTGCAGGCGAGCATTCTCAGCGGCGTCTTCGTGGTCTGGGATGAGAAGGCAGTAAGACTGGGCTCCGGCACGCCCAACCCGTCCGCGCAATTGGTGAAGCTGCGCCAAACCGAAATGGTTGGCACCCTCCACCAGCATGACTGTGGCGTTAGGTACATCCACGCCGACCTCGATAACTGTCGTCGAAACCAAGATATCATACCTCCGGTCACGGAAACCCAGCATGACGGCATCCTTCTCGTCGGGTTTCATGCGTCCATGCAGAAGTCCCAGTTTAAAATTCCGGAATACTTCCTTCTGAAGACGTTCATGTTCCTGCGTGGCAGCCAACAGTTCGCTCTTTTCGCTCTCTTCCACCAGCGGATAGATGATGAAAGCCTGGTAGCCACTTTTCACTTGGCCTTCAACGAGAGTGTAAGCGCGCTCGCGTTCGGTGGGGGTCAGAACGTGCGTCTCGATGGGTTGGCGGCCGGGAGGCATTTCGTCCATTACAGAAAGGTCAAGGTCACCATAAACAGTGAGAGCCAGACTACGCGGGATGGGAGTGGCAGTCATGACCAGCAGATGCGGATTGGTGCCCTTGGAACGCATTATGGCTCGCTGTTCAACTCCAAAGCGGTGCTGCTCGTCAATGGTGATGAACTGCAGGTCCGCGAAGGTGACAGGCTCTTCGAGCAGGGCATGGGTGCCGATAACGATCTTGATCTGGCCACTGGCGAGACCGGTGCGGATCTCTTCCTTTGCGCTTGCAGAAGTATCACCCACCAACAGCCGGATCTGCTCGGGACTGAGCAAGCCGTTTTCAGTCGCCAGGATTTTGATGAAATTCTGGTAATGTTGTTCGGCCAGGATGGAGGTGGGCGCCATGATGGCCGCCTGTGCACCGGAATGGTTGACCATGGCAGACGCCAGAGCTGCGACTACTGTTTTGCCGGAACCGACATCGCCCTGCAACAAACGATTCATAGGCTGGCCGGATTTCAGGTCGAGACGGATTTCGCCAATGGCTTTTTTCTGGGCATTAGTCAGGTCGAAGGGCAGGGCAGCGAAACGCGCTTCCATCCAGGCATCCTCGATTTCGAAAATCCGGCCGGGGAGTGAACGCCAGTCACGACGTTGGCGCAGGACTCCCGTCTGAAGAAAGAAGATCTCGTCAAAGGCCAGACGCTGTTGGGCGGCCTGAAGTTTCTCGACCGAGTCAGGGAAATGGGCTTGGAGTAGAGCCGTTCCGAGGTCCGGTAAGTCGGCGGCCTGACGAATTGCCTCGGGGAGATGGTCGGTGAGCTTGGGAGCCCAATAAGTGACCACCTGGTGCATCAGTTTGCGCAGCCACTTCTGGTTGACGTTGGCCGTGAGCGGATAAACCGGCACAATGCGGTTGGTGTGCAGGTTTTCCATCTCAACCGGTTCCCAATCGGGACTTTGCATGACCAGCCGTCCGAGGTACTGCTCGACTTTGCCGGAGACGGAGATGGCATCGCCGGCCTTCAGCCGGTTGGCCAGCCAGGGCTGGTTGAACCAGGAGAGACGCAAGCTGGCGGTACCATCATTGATGACGACCTCGGTGATGGTCATTTTGCCGCCACGCAAGGGACGATTGGTCACGAGCGTAACTTCACCGATGACGGTAACCTGCTGACCGTAGAATACATCCCGGATGGGTTTGAGCTGGCTGTAATCATCATAGCGGCGCGGGAAGTTGTAGAGCATATCCCCGAGGGTGTTAAGACCCAGGCGGGTGAGCATGCTGGCGTGGCGCGGCCCGACGCCCGCCAGGACAGTGAGAGAGGCGTTCAGGGCGATGGGACGCTTGCTGGTGATGCCCCCGGGACGTGAATCTGCCCGGCCGGAGGTGGGAGGCCGCTGCGGACGGAGGAGTGGGGCGGGTTTCGGCGCCGGAGCCGCAGGAGCAACCGGCGGCAGTTCCACAGGCGCTTCCGGTTCGGGTGGACCAGCCTGAACCTGGTCATCAACGGATCGCTGGAGAGGCGGGGGCAACGCGACATCCACAGGTACTTCGACAATTGGTCTGGGAGGAACCTGTGTCGCAGCCTTCCTGGCCGGGACCGTTTGGGGATAGCTTACCTGGATCTTCTTCCAAAGGGTCTTCAGTGAATCGGTGCGAACATCCGGGGTCTGATCGGAGTAGAGCCGCAAGGTGGCGGCGACCGCCTGGATAATTTCCTCATTGATCTGGTCGTTGCGAGCCTCGCCTTCCCAGAAATCCAAAATATTGGCCAGCCCGCCGATGACGGCGGTGTTGGTGTAGCCATTAGCATGCTCAAGCCGGAATAGTTTGCGTAATTTTTCGAGCGAGGATTGCATCTTCGTATTTTACCGCATTAATGTCTGACCCCCGAAAGTCCGGGAACGGCGGCGGGGATAAGGGTACGGGGGAGGCAGCCAGCAGAATAGGTTACCCGGATATTTGGGTTGCGATCGAGCGTTAGTTGAAAACAATGAGGAACAAGTGGTGGAAGCAAGATCCCCAAAGCACTCCCAGCCCACTAAGAACGTGGGGCAAGAAGTACCCTAATAAAACCAGGGCTGGCGGGGGCAGGCTGGGACATGTGTAAAAAACAAGAAGTGAGAAGTAAAAAGGCTTTTCAGGCAGATTTTGAGCTTTTTTTGGAGTTTCGTGCATCGGTGAAAAAAGCTGAAGAGCTTCCAGGTCTTTCAGGCCTGAAAAGACGGGATTGTCCCATCGGGGAAGGCGGCACACCCCAAAGACAGCGACGGGGATTTTGCCTATGACTCACCTGGCTTCCACACACCTATTGCTTTCGAGGCCAATAATCCCTATACTGTTATTAGTTACAGTCCAAACGACTCGACGAAGCAGCAGGCAGGAGACACGGTCCGTATAACCAGATGGCATACGGCCGGCTGTGTCAGGTGCATCAAAACCTGCACAGGTTACGAAAGGCAGGTGAGACGTATGTCCAAAGAAGTCATGCCCGAGGCAGGCAACAGGTCACAGCAGAGGCGAGGGCGAGGATTCTGGCCGCGATCAGGTCCTGGCTGGACCGCAATCATCCTTGCACTGGTCGCGCTGGCAGCGTGGGTCGTATTTCCGGTGATCACGACGGCATACAGGGAGAAGTATCCATTGGTGGATACGTGGGTCATGCCTGCGATCGCGACGGTACTCGTGGATGCAGCGGCGATCCTGAGCCTAGCAGCAGTGTGGCGGCGGCGTGATCGCTCAGTCCTGAACATCATCATTCTGGTTGTGACGATGCTGGCCGGGCTGTTCTTCACGGCGATGGTCGTGGGGGAGGGGATCGCCGGACCGGCAGCATAGAATGGAGGATCCAGCATGTCCCTCGAACAGAATAAATCTCGCGTGCTTCGTTACGTTGAACAGGTCTTGAACGAAGGGAAGTTCGAGGCCTTCAAGGACCTGCTTTCGCCCAACTACAGGCGCCAGATCACACCGGCTGCGGCAGCACTCACGGCGGATGAACAAAAAAAGAGGCTGGCTGGAATAAGAGCGGCGTTCCCTGATATCCATCTTACGGTCGAGGACGTAATCGCCGAAGGGGATAGAGTCGCGTTCCGCATGAGGCTGCAGGGAACGCATCAGGGCATGTTTCAAGGCATGCCTGCCACCAACAAACCAGTGATGGTCACTGCCCTGGATGTAATTCGCATAGAAAACGGCAGGATCAGTGAGCACCGGGGCGGGCCGGATATGGTGGCGATCCTGCAGCAGACAGGAGCAGTCGTCTCAGCCGGGCCGGAAAAGAAGTGACCCAAGCATGCATGCTCCAATATACGGATGCTTCCATCCAACAGGAGAAGAGAGGCCAACAGGGGAAGAGAGGCCAGACCAGAGGGCGAGCAGAAGTTGAGCACGTGAACACAAACCGGAGGTGATCATGAAGGAATTCAAGGAGCGAGTAGCCGTAATCACGGGCGCATCGAGCGGGATCGGCCGGGCGATCGCCGAGCGGTGTGGAGGCGAAGGCATGAAAGTCGTCCTGGCGGGAATCAACAAGAGCAACCTGCTGGAGGTCGAGAAGGAGCTGCGATCATGCGGGGCAAAAGCAATCAGCGTACAAGCAGACGTCTCCAAGCGGGAGGATATGGAAGCACTCGCTCAAAAGACAATAGAGGAATTTGGGGCCGTGCATTTGCTGGTCAATAACGCCGGTGTGGGAGCCGGCTCTTCCCCATGGCAAAGCAGCTGGCATGATTGGGAATGGGTGCTGAATGTGAACCTATGGGGGGTGATAAACGGAGTTAAGATATTCACCCCGATCATGCTAAAGCAGAATACGGAGTGCACCATCATCAATAATGCATCCGGCGCGGGGTTGATCACATTTCATCCAAACACGCCTTACATGGTAAGTAAACACGCGGTGGTGGCCCTGTCGGAAAACCTACACCTGTGGCTAAAACGATACCATTCCCAGGTGAGGGTTGCCGTCATGTGCACCGGGGCGGTTGAATCCAAGATCATGGACTCCTGGCGGAACCGCCCGAAGGAATTCCAGGATGAACCAATCGAGATGGATCATGTTCAAAGAAGGGCATTCCGGGAGCTGTTTAAATACATGCGAAAAGGAATGCCGGCAGAAGAGGTGGCCGACAAGGTGTTCCAGGCGATGCGGGAAGATAAGTTTTACATTTTCACCCATCCGGATCTGAAACCGGCCATCCAGGAGCGGATGGATGACCTGCTTAACGAAAGCAATCCGCGTGAACCGAACATTCATAGACAGATCGGGAGCCTGAAATAATTTTGTTCAATTTCACTCGAGGAGGAAATCGTGCCATAAAGTGAACTGAAAATTTCATAGACAGACCGGGAGCTTGAAATAATTTTGTTCAATTTCACTCGAGGAGGAAGATCGTGCCATCAAAAGATAATCAAGCAGTCATCCGGCGCTTAATCGGCACATGGAGATGGCTGTCTTTCAATGTAGAGACAGCGGACGGGCACTAGAAGACGAGCAGAAGGATATTGCTAAAGTCATTATAACGGGGTTAGTAGCAGTTACTTAGTAACCACATATCCGACTATTAACGAGTAAAGGGACGGAGTTTGACCATCCCTTGCCTGATACACTACTTGTTTATTATACTAATCTATGAAGGAGAGATTCAATCTCCTCAAAGTTACTAAGGTCGTTTATATCAATAGCAGCACATTTGCCATTGTAAAAAGCTTGAACGCCCTCTGATAGGGCAATAACAGGATGATTAATTATTATTTTTCGAATCTCTTCTTCAGGAAGCATCGCTGTTAATCGTATTTTTTTCTTTCCTATATTTAAATCAGCTAGATTCTTCTTGTTTCTAATCGAGATATAGTATTTCTGCGGATTAAAGATAAAATGCGGGTCAATTTTCAACGATGCATCTTTGATCCGCATGTAGATGTCTCTAACATTTTGCCTCGTATCGTCAAGATGAAAGTGTTCAGTGTATTTTGGCTGGGCAGTTTCTTCAGTTATTCCTAAATCAACTTCGCTCTCCACAATCTGAATAGTTTCAAAATCTGGGATAATAGAGTATACGACATCATTTTCATTAGTAAATTTCTTTATTTCGATGAAACGAACCATCTTGCCCCAAGTGTCTGTATAAGTATCCATGATCTCGGGGAGTTCGCTGATATTTCCATCAGAAATCAGAAGGATATTTTGGCTCGTCTCCAAGATATCACTAATAAATTTATATATCTCTGTTCGACCAAGGTATTTCTTAAATTCAATATGTATTTGATTGTCACTATCAACAATGGTGAAGAGTTTATCGACTAAAGATTTCTGCAACTTGTTATTTTTGAAAAAAGCAAAGAATTTCGTTATTTGAGGAAAAATGTGGCTATAAAAGCTATGTTGAGATAGTTCTACCTCCACAATATAAAATTGGGGATCAGTCGGATCATTAAAATCAAAAAAAATCCATCTGGAATAACGCCTCCGAGCGACTTCGACTTTATTTTCTTCTTAGCGTTTATATATATAGTATTTTCACCAAAGAGAAGTTTTGAATCGGCAACAACATCATCTTCGAAAACATTCTCAGTCTTATATTTTGAGACTGCGAATCTTTTCCCATTTACAATGATAGACATTCTAACCTCCTGATATTACGCTTGAAACAATACTTATAGTATACAACAATATTTTTAGTGGAAAGAATGAATAAGAAATGAGAAAATAAAATTTCCCCCTACTAAAATCCCAACTCTTTTGCCTTCGGGCAAAATTTTTCATTATGGGGTCTGCCACAGAACTGACAGGAACCGGTGTCAGCCCGCAGTATAAAACTCAAAAAAAGAGCTTCTCATTAATCTTTACAATCTTTGAAACATGCGCATGCATGGATTTCAGAGTCTCAACCAACGGTAAACCCTCTACTTCGTCTACATCCCCGAAAGCTAATTCGAATACTATTTGGTAATCAGTCATGTCTTCAGTGGATCGTGAAGCAGCGCTAATACTGAATACATTCATTCCATCTTGCAATGGGAACTGACGATCAGCAGGATTTAATGCTATAGGCGGAAATTCAATTGGCTTCTCTTGCCCCGGCGTCTTCATTTTGAATTTAACGATTACATGCTTGTGAGCAGCGCCAACTACTAGAATTATTCGATGCTTATCGGTAATATCAAGTGAATGGAGTTGGTTCAGATATGTATTACCGCTTGGATATGGTCGTAAACGTTTAGTCAGACGTATAGCGAAATTGCTAGACCCAGAGAGGGCTTGGTTAAGTATCTTGTCATAAGTAGGTGGAGATTTCTTGCTTATAGGAAAACATGTTTTATTAGTAGGTTTTCCTCCATTACGCACTACGAGTTGCCAAGCTAACAAGTCAAGCGCTGATCGCATGTTGTGAACTGCATCTCCAATTATTGCTGACCATTCAATTGGAATTGGCTGTAATATTTTTATTCGATAGACAAGATCACCATTTTGTTCCTCGACTTTAACTAGACCAAACGGTTTTGAATTCAGATAATTCTGTATATTGCATTCAAGTTCAGCAATGTGTTGGGCCGATCGATGTAACTTTATCCAAGAACCTTCAAGATTTGTCATTTATCGCTTCTTATTTGCGGGCTAACGGTATAGTTCAGCGACGGCGGCGGGACTGACGAGAACTCCACTTTGATTATCGCGCCAATTCCGGTAAAACGCGCGCCTTATTCATATACAGCATTTTCCAGACGAAATCTGGAGGGAAAGGGATCGATGGCTAAAGCGTTGCAATAGCCAAGGGTGTAGCCGTTAGTGCAGCTGTTACGATAGGGGGATAGCAATGGGGGATGCTGAGGGCGGGGTGCATGCGACTGGTACGGGTAGTAGTGCCAGGACAAGAATTGTAAGAAGATGGCCACACCATCGCCGGGGGGCTGGAGCACCCGGATCATGAACATAACGGCTGCGGCCTTGCTGATCGGATCAGTCAGATAGTCCTGGAAAAAGCCCCACTTTTCCTTTGCGCCTTCGACCAGGACCAGCCTCCAGTCCTTTTCCATGATCGCATTGCCTAGGGCGGTTGAGTACAGGGAAATGTCACCGCAGATGATATTTGCAGCCGGCACGCCGGCTGGTAAATAGCACGGAAAACACTTATTTTCTTTCCTTTATGTTACTTTGTGGCCTTCGTGGTGAGAGCTTTTGACGCTCCAATCGGAATGTAACATTGTCGAGGTAGATACGATATTCAAATCCACACGAACGATGTGGCTGATCCAAGAGACAAACGGCAATTGTTTTCACCAATATCGCAAAGGAAAAATGTCAAAATCAGTGATAAAAGTCATGGCGTCGCTGTAGGTAATGTTGGCATAGATAAACCATATTTAGCTATATAGTATTGTTGTTCGAGCATTGCAAGTGTATCTTCTTCTGTTGCAAGTGTAGATAATGCTAAAGCCTGGATAAGACCACCAGAATATTTATTAGCTTCCGCACAAGTCAATTCAATTTTTGCCTTCTGGGTCTCAATCTCATTGGCGAGTTCTTCGGCTTTTACCGGATAAGGGCTTGTTGCGTTTACAACAATAGTCATTGGGGCGCCTGTTTCGAGACTTTAAATTCGCTGCTTACCAATGCTTTATTAATTTTGAGTGTTCTTAGTTGCATTCTGATCAGACTTTTTATAAGACCGCTTGTATACTGTGCGTCATCCTTCGTCGCATTATCTATTTCCTGGTTTGTCTCGTCAAGATCTTGCTTGAGGTCAGCTAACAACTTCATCTGCTCCAAAGATAATCCGGGAGTTGGAGTAAGTGTGGGGGTTGGTGTATCAGTTGTAGTCAGAATGACTGCTTGGGTTTGTGTCTCTGCAGCAGCAATAGCTTTCTCTAGTTGTACTTTTGATGGACTGCAAGCTGTTAAACTAAATATCAATATTAGTAGGGCCAATTTCTTCATAAAATCCTCCTATTAAAATAAATATTATTTCCCTGGGCAACTATCTAGTAATTTCATAATCCAAAAACAAGCTAAACTTGAAAATTGCATTATTTATTAGACGAATAATGTAAAATGAGTAATTAGAAACGAGAAAGGAGAAGGCAATAAGCGGAAGGCAAGAAGCCGGGCGCAGTTCTTATTTGTCAAGTTCCCTGCTCAATGGGCAGATTGATTACTGCATCCGCTAACCGTGAACGGTCATACTCACCAATGAAGCCTGCTTAGCAAGATTGAATGAAATCTATTTATTAGTAATTACAGTTCCATCAGTAAACATTATGGTAATAAATTCATACTTAAGAACAAAATCTACAAATGCGGTTGCGTAAACCTTTTGGTGTGTATCCATGAATTGATTATATTCAAGACCTAAGTCATTCACTGTCATTGAATTATGGGCTTCGATAACTCCATTGGTTATATCCCATTGAATATCCATAATTGATTTTCCAAACATGTCATAAATATGCATTATTCCTTCAATACCTTTTATATTACTTTCCGAATTATTTGTGACCCTATAAGGAAACAGTATAAATTCAGAATAATCACCCTTTTGGATATTTTTCCCTAATACAACAACGCTGATATTTTTAAACTTATCAATTTGGATTAGAGTAGGAGTATAAGTAGGCGTAAAGATAGATGTAGGAGTAAAAGTAGATGTAAGCGTAAAAATAGGTGTGGGCGTAATAGTCGGTACAAAGGCAGTCATTGTTTGAGCTATAGCGGTTTGAATCACCTGCTGCGAAGGGCTACAGGAAGTTAGAAAAAAGAACAGAATAAAGGTGGCAAAAAAGCGTTTCATATTTTCCTCCAGATTAATTATCTAGAAACCTGGCAATTTGGTCTCACAGGTAAACACACAGCATAACGAGGCGTTCCAGGAGAGGACGTATCCATTTGGATAGACAACAAGAAAACCATTCTTGTCAGCTACGTTATTTAATCCGAAAACCTGCGTATCTCGTGCCACTTATCTGAATGGCTAGCGGCAGCAATGGAGCATTTGTCTGCTAGCCGGTGTTGGGCAATCTTCCTTAGTGTGGCTCTTTCCTTACTTCTTCCAGAACTGTCACGTTTTGAGATCACGGGCAGATTTCGCCCGCCAGCCGAGTTAGTTTCAGCGAGTTGTTAGGCGCCGTCCAGCTTCAGTTCGCTGATGCAATTAGCATACTGCCGACCATATGCCTTCTGGAAAGGACCGCGCAAGGGCCATGATCTCACGTGGACGATCGGATATACCGGGATCCCCGCAGTGGTTTCGTGTCGGAGATACGCGATCGACTGGAAGGCTCTCGGCTCCTTTGGCTCGTAGTAGGGCGGATTATGTTGCACTCCTCGCTCTTTTGGCGCTGACTTCAGTAGGAAGCCTCCCCGCGAAACGCAGAAGCCAAGGGCGTGAAGCCAGTAGTTCACTTGCTCCGACATCGCGAAGACTAGTTCAAACCGGGCTAGGCTGATGAGCCGCCTGATATCCGCAAGCCCTCTTTTCGCCTCTGCCTCATGGATAAGGACAACTCTCCCCTTGGGTGCATGTGGGAGATGATCGTTGCACAAGTTCGTAAGGACCATCTGGCTGGCGGTGTAGCGGTAGCTTGTCAGCTCTCCGATGTATGAGTAGATGGCCTTTGCCAGGCCATACTTGGCAAGTTCGCTGCCCCTTGCGGGGATAGGTTTGAAGAATAGGTCGGCGAAGAAAGCGTGGTTGGCCAATGCGTCCGAGTTGCGAAGGCGAGGATCGTGCCCTATTACCAGCACGCGGGATTCGCCAGAGGGAGTCTCTGGAAAGGGAAGCGTAGCCATTGGGGGCATACAAATCTCCTAGCTCGAGCGTTTGACGGCGAACTAACAACGGCATGCAGCAGGCCGGTTTCGTTCAATGGAACATCGGCCCGGCCGCGGAATCGTTCCACTGTGGGTAAAAAACAAATTAGAGTGAAAGTGATAATTGGAGTAAGCATCTAGGGAAGCGATGTCCACGTGGGAGCTCTTGTTCGGGTTGGTGAAGGTTGAATAGTCTGAGTAGGTGTCCAGGTTGGGGGTAAGGGGATTATGGTTGCCGTAGGAGTGATAACTGGAGTAATCGTCTGAGGAAGCGAGGTCCACGTGGAGGCCTTTGTACGGGTTGGCGAAGTCTGTATAGTAGGCGTAAATGTCCAGGTGGGAGTGGGAGAAACAACGACCGTATCTGTAATGGATGCAGTATTCGTCATTGTTGCAGTATTCTCAGTAATGGAAGATGCCGTAGGAACGTGTAGATAACTAAATTCGCATTTTGCGTCATCAGTAAATGTGAGTTTGTCGCCATTAATAAGAAAATTATAGACAGCAAAACCGTTTTTGGTCTGCATTTTTATACGACCATCATCTAATATTTTATACTGTCCCCCCTGCCACACGAAAATATCTGACCAAACGGACACCGCCGATCCCGCATAAGTGCCATCGGAGAAAAATTCGATGTTCGGTGGATAACCGAAATTACAGCCTATTCTTATTGATATTGTTTGTGCAGGATTAACAGGATAGGGCGTGCCCAAAATGCCTGTCATGATAATTGGAGTTTGGGTAGTCCCTGACGTTGGCGTTAGTGTTGGCTCTTCGTAAAACTCCCATTTTCCAATAATCGCTTTAGTCGGGTTGGAGATACCAAGATTTGAAATCAATGAGGCCGGTGTTGTATTTCCAAAAATCAATAAAGCGACGAAACCCATGACTCCTATTGCCAGTAAAGCCATGAGGAACAAGACTGTTATCTGAAACGCTGTCATGCCGAACAAACGTTTTTGGGGCCGTTTTATTATTTTTACCATTTAAACTGTGTCCTTTTTAGGTGAAGAAGTACAGTTTATGCTGTTATTTTTGCTCGCGACATTTCTGGAGAGTTGCCGCAGTTACGATCGGCGGATATGGTGCTGGCTGGTTTTCGCCTTTTTAAAGGCGAAAACTTTACTTCATATTCGTCTGCGCCTCCAATAAGTTATGCCAATCCAAATAACAACGATAATTAACCCTATCCCAAAGAACAGCATAGTGCTCAATGGTTCCTGGATCAGAGTTAATGGTTTTGCTATTGGTTGAGGGTTGAAGAACAAGATTATTCGGATAATTGCCCATAAAACCCAAGCAAAAAACAAATTTTTGATCCCGCCTTTTCGAAGATTTAAGGAAGCGTAAGTAATATTACGGGCCAGAAGCCAAACACGTTCTCAAAAACTGTGAAGAGTATTTGGATAAAAGCAGCCATTCTCATTTCTCCCTCGTAAAAAAAATTACAGAGAAGCGGGCTAATAGGTAATTCGCCTTCTATTTTACTGCTTACCTTTTTTTTAGGTAAGACTATCACGTTTTCTATTCGCTTGACGCCCGTAGAAAAATTGACAGCTAAACATTCGACTATCTAACCGGTTAACAGAATAATTCCATACACTACCAGGAGAAAAGCCATGAATTACAAATCCCGCACAATCCCTACAAAAGAGCCAGTCATCATCAGCGTTCACGAATGGCTAGGTCAGGAACGCTTCGACATTCGGCATTACTACATTGAGTCGAGAGTTGAAAAAGGGCTCATGCCTACCACCAAGGAGATCAGCATACCAGTGAAAGACGCCCCGGCTGTGATTGCAGCGATCTTGCAGGTCCTTGAAAAATCCAGGTTCGTTCTTTTGTTGCTTTTTCATCGTCACGTTGACCAACTCCGGAAACGATTATATACTATGCTAAATGTGTATGATATATAAATTTCACTTATAAAATCATAGTTGGGCAGCCTATTATGGTCACTTGAGTCTTCAATTCAGCATCAACAACCGTAGTTGAAAGGAGGTAAGCATTGAAAGAAGATCCCTATCGCTCTATAGCACGATGGTACGACAAGCTTTTTGAACCAATCAATAGAGGCCTGAGAGTTCTTGGGCTCAGACTGTTCCTGCCCAAAGAGGGCATGGCTATTCTTGATGTGGGTTGCGGTACAGGGCTTCATCTCGAACTTTACCGAAAATACCGATGTGCATTGTATGGTATCGACCCATCTTCGGCAATGCTGGAAATCGCCCGAAAGAGGTTGGGAGACAGCGCGAAACTGCACCTTGGCGATGCATCAAAAATGCCCTATGAGGACAGATCATTCGACCTCGTAATCGCTATGTTGGCCTTGCATGAGATGAATCAGGTAACACGCTCTTCCGTAATCCGTGAAATGAAAACGCGTTCTCAAGCACAGTGGACGCATACTTCTTATTGACTTTCATCCAAGCCCAATTCGCCCACTGCAAGGGTGGTTCACAAAGCTGATAATCACCTTGTCAGAAATTGCGGCTGGCCGTGAACATTTCAGAAATTACCGCCATTTCATGAGCATCAAAGGGTTGCCCACTCTTATCACAGAGCATAGTTTGACGATAGATAAGCACAGAATTGTTAGTGGAGGAGCATTGCAGAGTTCCTTCTAAAGGCAGAATGAAACTGCCTCACAACGGGCAGGCTAACACAGCGTGCACTGGACACTGGGGATTCTGCGGCATTTTCGAACATCTTTCCCTGGCCTAGCCCGCCAGGGTATTTATGAACAAATTCGGATATTTTAATTTTGTTATCTATTTCCTCGATGAAACTGCCCTCCTATAACTCAAATAGAATATTTTCAGACCATTCAGATTACTCGATATATACAAATAGTATATAACCAATCTCCCCAAACAACAATAACCTTATATTATTTCGAGCTGTTGAAGAGACGGGGAACTATTCTTCTCATCCCAATTATTTTGACGTAATAGGCTGCCAGAAAAAAGGAACGTCCCAATTGTTTCGGAAAAATATATTTCTTCTCTAACCGTCTTCATGCAACCCATGCCCCTTTGTTCATTTGAGTTTTTTCTTTATCCATTTCCAAAACCCTGCATCATCAAGCCATCAACTGTCAGCTTGCGTTCGGTGTCGCCGGGTGTGAGGGTGGCTGCGGGGGTGGCAGTGGGAGCAGGGGTGGCAGTGGGAAGGGATGGCTGTCGGTGTTGCCGGGGTTGGGTTGCTTTCGCGGCGCAGCCAGTCAACAAGACCATCAGAAAGGCGAATACAAGAAAAACTTGACCGATTTTTTTCATTTTCCTATCTCCTTATGTGACAGTCACCTGGACACCCGTCTAAACCGGGTGCATAAAGAAGGTGACTGTCACAGCATAGCGCTGCAATCCGTGCCAGCCTGCCTGACGATGGTCGAGGGTTTCCATTTGTCACTTCTTGATGTAAAAGTAGATGAACGCGGCTGCAAAGCCTGCCATGATGAGGATGTTGATCCATTCGCCGACGGGCGCCCCGGCGAAGGTTACCGCAAACAGGCCCACCAGCACATTCAGGACAGTCCAGACGATCTCAGCCACAACGACGATCTTCACCTTCTCCCATTCGGCTGCCTGGTAGCAGTACCAGGAACTGGCGGTGAAGGCCAGAACGGCCGCGCCGATGATCCGGTAGGGCAGGGGGTCCGGGGCGGTCATTCCGGCCCAGCCCAGGACCATGGCCGGGTTGAACAGATAGAGCAGGCCGAACACGAGCCCGACCCCGAAATGGACCAGGAAGAGTAATTTCAATCCCGATGAGATCTTGGTCATACGCATTGCCTCCTTTGCCTGGAACAAACGAACAGCCGCTGACAGCCTGTCAGCGGCTTGGATGAAAACTTCCCGACCGGTCTTCCGCCTCAAGGTGGAACGGATTGCATTTTCATTATAGGTCAGATTGTAGAAAAGTCAACAGGAGGTCGGGAAAACATACGGCTTTATCAAAGCCGAAAGCCAGTCTGCTGATATGCCCTTCCCCCTGCCCCCTTCCCATTGGGAAGGGGCAAAAGAGGTGAAAATTGGGGTGCGGGGGAGGCGAATTCCAAAAAATGCGCGATAATAAAGAGAAGTCACTCATGTTCCATTGAGATCTCCATACCCACTTCGGAGCAAGACTTCCGAAGTCTTATAGACTTCGGAAGTCTTAAAAAGGTCGTTGGTACGTCAAACGACGGCTGGATGCCTGGTCTTTCCGCCAGCACACAGAGAGTGGAACTGTATCAGCGAAAGATTTCGTTTCTCTACGGCTACAGTGAGCAGATCATCCCCCGTCCGGCAGATTATCCCGCCAGCCGTTGGGCCTGCTAATGGTAATGTTTATTTCAGTATTGAGAGCCTTGAAAGATTGCAAAATGGTACAATAATTAATCCATACTGAAATAAATAGTCACTGGAGGATAAAATGGAAAAGGTCTGTAAAACTTCTGATATTACCATTGGTACTATGAAAGGATTTATGGTAAATCAAAAGCAAATATTAATTGCGAATGTCGACGATAAATATTATGCCGTTGATTCCATCTGCACTCATCGTTTTGGTTATCTACCAAAGGGAAAGCTAAAAAATAATATTGTCATTTGTCCTGTACATGGTGCACAATATGACGTAACTACGGGAAAAGTAGCAAAAGATATACCTGGAATAATGAAAATGTCCACAGGTGGCGGTGCTAAAGATTTGAATTCATATAAAGTAGAAATTAAAGATGGTGCCATATTTGTTGAAGCATGATGCCATTACAAATCAAAATAAATAAATAATTTTCATTATTGTTCAATACTACCAAGCGCAGGCCCAACACGTGGCTGCAGGCGACACCTCTCCCATTTTCCCCTAAGAACGGGGACAAGTGTAGAACAAAAATGGGGGAGGAAGCCCCCACCGCCCACTCCCCTGCGGGTCGGGGCAGCTCCCCCATTTTCACGGACAGAAAATGGGGGAGGAAAAGACTTGACAAAATAGAATTAATGTTCTAATATTAAGGCACGCACGGGAAGGCTAAAACACCTACCCGTGTTTCTTTTTACCGACAGATAATCGCCCGAAGCGATTTTTCGTCTGATAGGTGATCAATTTGACAGGATGATGGTTGGGAAGGTCAAGATCGAAGGTGTGGGTTACCAGCGATGAGGGATGAGTGAAAAGTTGAATGTGAGAAGTGAGAAGAAAGAAAGGCGGTGAAGATGGGACCACCAAAAGGAAATACGAACGCATTGAAGCACGGACTATATGCCAAGCACTTCAAACCGGAGGACCAGACCCGGCTGCGAAGGATGTCGCCAGAGGATTACCGGCACGAGATCTACATGATGCGGGTGGCGGTGAACAACGTATTCGAAATCCATGCGCGCCTGCACGCATTGATGGAAAGCGTGCTGGATAAAAACCAGACCTGCGACGTGGAGGCCCTGTCCAAGGTCACTAACAGCCTATCCCTGGCGGTGACCGCATTGAATACCACAGCGCGGACATACGCCCTGTTCAACGGGACGGATGCTTCGATCAACGATGCCTTCGAGGAGGCGCTGAAAAGCCTGCCCATATTTATCGAAGACAAATACCTGATCGAGGGCAAGGCGCTTGGACAAGACCAAGAGGAGATCCTGATCGAATGAAAGATAGAACCAAGCGAGCCGCCTACCTGCTGCGCCGGCCGGATTGTTTCGCCCAAGCCGGGGACGTGGTCCTGCGACCTTACCAGGAGCTTGCCATTCGGGCCGTGGTCAACAGCGTACGCAGGCAGCGCGGATTTTCGTTTGTGTGGATCTTCCCACGCCAGTCCGGCAAGGACGAAGCGCTGGCGATCCTGGTGCAATACCTGCTAACGTTGTTCAAAAATGTGGGCGGGGAAATGGTGTTCTTCAACCCGACCTTCAAACCGCAGACCGAGACAAGCATGCGCAGGCTGGAAAGCAGGCTGAAATCCAACATTTTCACGATAGGGAGGTGGAAACGGCGTTCCGGGTATATCTACCAAATCAACAATGCCTGCTGCACTTATCTGAGCGCGGACCCGACGGCGCACGTGGTGAGCGCCACGGCGAACCGGCTGCTGGTGGTCAACGAAGCCCAGGACGTGGGCGTGCACAAATACGACAAGGACATCGACCCGATGGCGGCGAGCGGCAACGCGACCAAGGTGTTCTCGGGGACACGCTGGACGAGCAACACCCTTCTGGAACGCGAGTACCAGCAGGCGCTGGAAGCCCAGAAGAAAGACCGGATCAGACGGGTATTTCTATTTACCACGGAGGACATCCGGATGGTCCTTCCGGAGTACGGCAAGCACGTGGAGGCGGTGGTGGCCCGGCTGGGCAGGCAGCATCCACTGGTGAAGACGCAGTTCTATTGCGAAACGATCGAAGGGCAGGCGGGCATGTTCCCGCCCGGGCGGCAGGCGCTGATGAAAGGCACACATAAAGCCAGGACGGAGCCGGAAGCGGGCAAAATGTACGCGTTCCTAATCGATGTGGCGGGGCAGGACGAAGCCCGCACCGGGATAGAGAGGTTGAATACCTGCGCAAGTAACCCGGCCACAGATACAACGTCCTTAAATAACCCGGAGCGGGACAGCACGAATTTGAAAATCGTGGAAATAGACACGAGCGCAGTGGCGCTGCTCGGGAAACCGAGCTACCTGACAATCTTCCGGAAAGAATGGAAAGGGGAAAGCCACGTGAAGGTCTTTGGAGCGCTGCGGGGGCTGGTGGAAACATGGAGGCCGAGGAAGATCGTAATCGACGCGAGCGGAGTGGGGGAAGGGTTATGGTCGCTGCTGGATAATGCCTTCGGCCAGGATGCGGTCATCCCAATCAAATTCACTGCCCAGTTAAAAAGCCAGCTTGGCTACGGATTCATCGGGATCGTCGAAAGCGGGCGCTACAGGGAATACCAGCCGTTCCCGGAGACGCTGCGGATCCAACTGGACAATTGCCGCTCGGAGATCATGCCGGGGCCGAGCAAAACGATGCGCTGGGGGGTGCCGGACGGGACACGCGACCCGGGCAGCGGGGAGGTGGTCCACGACGACGACCTGATCACCGCAGCACTGTGCTGCATCCTGGACCGGCAGGAATGGTACACGAGTCTGCCGCCCGGCATTGTGCCGGGACGGGATCCGCTGAATGAAATGGATTGGAGTTTCTAGATAAGAGATTGTAGATAGAGGGAGAAGGTGACAAGGTGGTCAGGTGATTAGGTGATTAGGTAATCTGTTTTATAAGGAAGAAGTAAAAAGGAATAAGTGAAAAGGAAGAAGTAATAAGTAAAGAAGGAAAGAGGGAAAGAATTGGAGTAATTCTGAACTTATTTTCCTGGCATCCGTCAGGGACTGGTTATTCCTGAGTCGAAAACGGGATGGAAAAGGATCTCCGGTGAATTTCGCATAGCCCTAATTGATGAATTGCCTGCCGGTGGAGAGAGGTGCCATAGCCCTTATGACGCGCAAAGCCATAGCCGGGGTATCTGGCATCCGCGAGGCGCATGAGGGCATCGCGGGCGGTCTTGGCAAGGACGGAGGCGGCGGCGACGCTCAGCGAAAGCCGGTCACCTTTGACGAGAGCGGTCTGGGGGAGTGCGATGTTCGGGAAGATGAGGTAATCGGTGAGAAGGTAATCGGGGAAAAGGTGATCAGGGATCGGGCAATCAGGGAATGGGAAATGGGGGAGAAGGTAATCAGGGATCGGAAAATCAGGGGGGAGAGGAACGCTGCCTGGGAATCAGGGTTTAGTGAGTCCAGGAAAGAAGAATTGGAGGAAGACAAGGTGGCGAGGGAACGGGCGGCAGCCAGTTTGGTGGCCGGCAGAATGCCCAGCCCATCGATCTCTGCGGGTGAGGCGAAGCCAACGGCCCAGGCCAAGGAGAATTCCCGGATACGCGGAGCCCAGGTCTCGCGTGCCAGCGGAGTCATCAGCTTGGAATCGCGCACCCTGTCAAGAGTCCGGATGAGGGACGGATCGGGCGGCAGGATGACAGCCGCCGCGCAGACCGGTCCAGCCCAGGCGCCGCGCCCGGCTTCATCGATACCAGCAATGCGGATGAAACCGGTCTTCCAGAGATGCTTTTCGAACCTGAGAGAGGGGTATCTATTTACCACGATATGGTTGGTCGGGCAATTTTGAGATTGCTCACCTGAACTTGCACCTGCTGTCTCGCACCGGCGTTCACAGGATCGCTTCGCGGATGCCGCCGGTGTTCGCCTGTCTTGCCTGCACTGGCGCAGGCAGGCAATGACACAAGAAAGCGTATTTCGCCGGGTCACGGGCGGAGGTCATAGGCGCCTTGACGGAGGTTACGCCGGATCTTCAACAGGTCAATAAACATGCGCCAGGAATGCTGAAAGACGTTTATCTTGCTGCCGGTGTTGTAGTACCAGGGGACGCCGATCTCGACGATCTGGTAGCCGCGCCGCCGGGCAATTGCCAGGACTTCGACATCAAAGGACCAACCGGTGAGGGTTTGATAGGTGAAAAGGTCTACGGCAACCGCGGCACCGGAAGCATTTGAAGCCGCATTGGGTATCCTGCAAGCCGGGCAGGACCAATGAGCGGATCCAGAAATTGTAGACACGCCCGGTGAAGTGGCGGAAAGCGGGCTCATGGTACCGGACGGCACCAGCGGTCTCGCGGCTGGCGATGGCGATGTCACAAGAGCAAGCCGGCGGAAGGAAGCGGCTGACCTGTTCCACCGGCATGGAGAAATCGGTATCGGCAAAGAAGCGGTATTCGCCGAGGGCTTCCAGCATGCCGCGACGGACGGCGCGGCCCTTGCCAGGCAGGTCTTCGTGGAAGAGGCGCAAACCTGGAAAGGAGGCGATCAACCCCCGGGCGACTTCCAGAGTACGGTCAGTGCTACCATTCTCTACCACCAAGACTTCCGACTGGAAAGGCTGTTTTTCCAGGAATGTAAAGACCTGCCCCAGGGCGCGGGGCAGGCGTAATTCTTCATTATAAGCAGGAATGATGATGGAAAGGAACGGCGGCATCCAGACGGCAAATCTGACTTAATCATCAATATTTGAGGAAAGAAATCCCTGGCGATCAGGAAAGCAAAAGCAGCCACGATAACAAGCCAGACCACAGCCAAAATGAGCAGGAAGACCATTTGTTTACGGGTGAGGGGTCTGAGAGGGCGGGCCGGAGTCTCGACCGGCGTCTCGACCGGCTGTTCGACGAGGGTTTCGGAGAGTGGTTCGGCAGGCGGTTCGACAAACGGTTCGACAGGCGGTTCGACGGGCGGTTCGGCGGGAGGTTCAGCAGGCAGGCTGGCATCGGGAGGCGGCATGGATCCGGCCACCCAAGCGGGCGGAGGAGCAGGTGCAACCTCGCTGACAGGGGGCGTTTCCGGCGTAGGAGGGGTGGTAATCGGAAGGAGGGAAACAAGCGGTTCTGCAACGGCAGCGGGTGTTTCGGACGGATTGGGCGGAGGGGGAGCGGGTGGGATCATCAGAAGGTCGATAATCTTGAAGACGGCTTCCGGATTGAGCACGACACGCGCCTGAGATATTATGACGGCAAAGCGCTCGAGCGCATCGCGCATGACCACACGGATGATCGGCCGGACAGTATCCACATTGGTGGTGGGGTCGGAGCAGAGCAGAATGGCTTCCACTCCGTTCATATCCGAGTAGCCCTGACGCTGCAAATAAACCTGGATGGCACGCGCCATCCGTTCGGTACGGGTCAGCAGGTTGGGCTTTTCCTGCCTCAGGGCACCGCCCGAAATCACTCCCCACTGGTCACCTCTGGCACTGAACAACCCTGAAAGAGGGTTTACCGTCATTACATACACCCCGGTCGGTCCAACCAGGATGAGTGGAATCATGGTATCCAGGCCAGGTGGAGTGACGTTGCGCAGGAGAGTGAATCTTTTATCCAGGACCTTGCCCAGCACAGCGATGATTGCCTTCTGGGCTTCAACTTCCTTGATCCAACCCGCGCCGAATTGCATGATCGCCTTGGCGTGGTCCATCAAGCCCAATTCGCCATTTTCTTTATAGAAAGGAGTCTGGTCAATGATCTTCATGAGAACCCTCCATTTCAATAACAGGCAGAGAAACCTAGAATACCGACACGCCTGCGAGCAGGTCCCGCCGGGTTGACTGGCCTTCGGTGACGACGTGCTGATCGATCCAGCGAACGGCCCGACCGGTCTCGAAAACACCACCCAGGAAAAGCTTGCGAGTTGCCGGTTACAAACCGTTTGCCCTTTCCCAACTGCCCAACGAGCTCCATCCGATTTAGCAACACATGGTCCGACCAAACTGCGCCGCGGCGCTGGTAGGCGCGTACCTGGCTGATAGCGCCGGCCGGAGTATAACGAACAGCCTCGATGACCCCGTCAATTTTAACGCGTGCCATGAAGGTATCCTTTCATCTTATTGTAGCATAGGATGCCTACCGGTGACGAACTTGAATGCAGTCAGAAAAGGGACTTTACGAAAGTGGAAGGTCCCTGCCAGAATCCCCATCCCCCGGCTCCCTGCCCTTAACCCCCAACATACGGGGGCAGGGGGGAAGGGGAACTCATTCCTTCAAAGGAAGAGGGCAAAAGAAAGTCGGGGTGGGCGGATTCGAACCGCCGACCACCGCGTCCCAAACGCGGTGCGCTAGCCAGCTGCGCTACACCCCGGAGGAGGGTGAGTATAATGCGGATGTGGCATGCACGTCAAGAAGGAGAGAACTGAGTCCCATCCCCATGGATGGGGCTTAGCCGGACCTCACCCCCGACCCCTCCCAAAATATCGGGGACAGGCGCCCCAAGGCGGGGGGAAAAAGAATATTTTTGGGTGTTTGCGGCGGGCGAAGCCCGCCGCAAACACCCAAAACCCCTTCGTTGGAGAGCCATGAGGTAGATTGTACGATATAATTTTACTTATTGATTTCGGAGGTTTTTGATGAACGTTTTCGTTACAGGCGGAGCGGGGTACATCGGCTCGGCGACAGCCGAGGCACTGCTGAAAGCCGGTCACTCCGTCACCATTTATGATTCACTCGTGACCGGTTACCAGGACGCCATTCCGGAAAAGGCGCGTTTCATTCCAGCAGACCTGGGCGACCAGGCGGCTTTGAAGGCGGCATTGGAGGCCGAAGAATATACAGCGGTGATGCACTTCGCGGCTTTCATCGAAGCCGGGGAGAGCATGAAAGTCCCGGGAAAATTCCTGAAAAACAACCTGGCGAACAGCCTGCAGCTCATCGAAAGCGCGCAAGAAGCCGGAGTAAAGCGATTCGTGCTTTCGTCCACGGCGGCGGTGTATGCCACGAATGACGCACCGCTGAACGAGGAATCGCCCATCGATCCGGCAAATGTATACGGTTTCACCAAACTGGCCATCGAAGAGGCGCTCGAATGGTACCGGCGCATCCACGGACTGCACTTCGCGGCGCTGCGCTACTTCAACGCCTGCGGCGCTTTGCCCGGTCGCGGGGAAGCCCACAAGCCGGAATCGCATCTCATCCCGCTGGTGCTGAAGGTGGCTCTCGGCCAAAGTGAGGCCGCAGAAATATTTGGCACGGATTACCCGACTCCGGACGGCACCTGCATCCGAGATTACATCCACATCGAGGACCTCGTCTCGGCGCACCTGCTGGCGCTGGAGGCACTGGGTGAACATGACCGGCTGATCTATAACCTTGGCAATGGGAACGGGTATTCGGTCCGGGAAGTGATCGAAACCGCCCGACGTGTGACGAGTCACCCAATCCCGGTACACGAGATGCAGCGCCGAGCGGGTGACGCACCGAGGTTGGTGGCATCCTCTGAAAAAATCCGGATCCGAGTTGGGCTGGACTCCCCGGCATCCCGAGCTGGGCGATATCATTTCCAGCGCATGGGAGTGGCACCGCAGCCATCCAAATGGATATGAAAGGTAGCCAATGGCAGTCGTCGTAACATTCCTGGTCGTGATCGTGGGCTGGGTCTTCTCGCTGTGCCTGCACGAATTTTCGCACGCCCTGGTGGCTTACTATGGCGGGGATACGAGCGTACGGGACAAGGGATACCTGACGTTCAATCCCCTGAAGTACACACACCCGGTCTATTCCATCCTGCTGCCGATGATCTTCCTGCTGCTGGGCGGGATCGGGCTGCCGGGCGGGGCGGTCTACATCGAGACGTGGCGCCTGCGAAGCAAACGGTGGGAGAGCGCCGTCGCGCTGGCGGGTCCGGCTGCCAACCTGGTGCTGGCGGTGGTGCTGACGATCATCCTGCACTTTGCACCGATCTCCGCCGGAGGCATCTGGCCGGGAGTGGCGTTCCTGGCACTGCTGCAGGTCATGGCGGCAGTACTGAACCTGATCCCGGCGCCGCCGTTCGACGGTTACCGGGTTGTCGCACCCTTCCTTGACCGGGACGTGCGGTCCCGGATCGACCAAGCCAGTAATATCATCATACTGATGGTCTTTTTCCTGTTATGGTATGTGCCCTTCGTGAATGATTTTTTCTGGAAGGTGGTGGGCTGGATCGCGGTCCGGCTGCAGATACCATTAACTCTGGCGATCCAGGGTCTGAACCAGTTCCAGTTCTGGAGGCATTAAAGGGGATAGGGAGAAGTAGAATAAGCCAGAAAAAAAAGAAGGAAAACCATGAAACGTCGAATCCTTTTCAACGCATTGATCCTGGTCCTGTCCGCCAGTTGTGGAGCGGGGAAAAGTGTGACACCATTCCCGACGGCCGTCACAGCGCGGCCAAACACATTGTACGTGGACCCGGGCAGAGACCTCGGGCCGATCAGCCCGTATATTTACGGTTCGAACTTTGGTCCCTGGACGGCCGTACCGGCGGGAAAGATGGCAGATGTACTGAATTCACACGTGGCCGCATTACGCTTTCCGGGGGGAAATTGGGGGGATCAAAATGATATTCAGACATACCATCTGGATGCCTTTATGAATTTATGCAGGCAATTGGGCGCCATCCCAACCGTCAGCGTCCGACTGCTGGACGGCACGCCTGAAGCAGCGGCGAGCCTGGTTAAATACGCCAATATCGAGAAGGGTTATAAAATCCGATATTGGAGCATTGGCAATGAACCGGACCTGTTTGAACGCAGACCGAACGTGGATTATGATACGGCGCGTTTCAACCGGGAATGGCGGGCAATCGCCGTA
Organism: uncultured Chloroflexia bacterium; assembly: GCA_963806575.1. Classification (GTDB taxonomy): domain Bacteria; phylum Chloroflexota; class Anaerolineae; order Anaerolineales; family Villigracilaceae; genus UBA877. Next base: position 169,721 of record CAWDYX010000021.1, read on the forward strand.
GCGATGAAAGCGGTCGACCCGACGATCCAGCTGATGGGCCCGGAATTGAGCGGTAGCTATAGCTCCAATTTTGCCAAGAATCCCAAAGACACTTCCGGGCGGGACTGGATGACCGAATTCCTCAAGGCGAACGGGGATATGACCGATATCGTGACATACCACCGTTACCCATTCCCGGTGTCAAATTTCGCAGGTAATGTCACAATCGACGAATTGCGGCAGGATCCGCCAGAATGGACCAGGACGATAGACTATCTACGCAACTTCATCCATGAAACGACCGGTCATGATCTACCAATTGCCGTGACCGAAACCAATTCCAACTCTGAGGCGGTTGTGCAAGGTGAGGCCACGCCGGATTCATTTTACAACGCCATCTGGTGGGGGGATGTGCTCGGCCGCGTGATCGACGAGAATATTTTCATGGTCAACCAGTTCCTACTGACGAATTCCAGCGGGCAATCAGGAGGCTGGGGGCTCATTACCATCAGCGGCGTACGTCCCACATATTATGTTTACCAGATGTACCACCATTTCGGGACGGAGAGGATTTATGCCGCCTCGGGGATCAAAGATGTTTCCGTATACGCGGCGAAACGAGCCGATGGCAGCCTAACAGTAATGGTCATCAACCTGACGGATTCGGAACAGCGCGTGGCGCTGCAAGTGCGCGGGATGACCCCATCGAAGGCAGAGACCTGGTTGTTCGACAAGACGCACAACGCGGAGAGGTTGGGTGAACAGACTTTTTCATCAGAGGGTACCCTGGATCTATCAGCACAATCCATCAGCCTGTATGCGATAGAAAAATGATTGGAATTGTCTGGGACTGCTTCTCGAAAAACCGGTTTTCGACTTCTACACCATGGATGAGGGCTTACACGGCCCCACCCCCATGGCTGGGGGCTTCCCCTAACCCCTCCCCGAATGAAGAACACATTCAGGGAGGGGGAAACGCAGTCCCACCCCCATGGCTGGGAGCTTCCCCCAACCCCTCCCCTTTGGGGGAGGTATATTTTTCGCGCAATCCCAACGATAGCGAGTTGGCAGAAAGTGAAGGCAGGAAGGGAGCGCTGGTACTTTTAGCAAAAAATATATTATAGGAAAATTTAAGGAAGAAATGCTTGACTCTTGTGAATTATCGTGCAATAATGTAACCGGTTACTGTAACCGGTTTACTTGAGAAACCTGATTCGAAACAAATGACCAAAAGGTCGCATTCCATCACCATTCGGGATGTCGCCAACCAGGCAGGGGTATCTGTGGCGACGGTCAGTCGTTACATCAATCACAGTGCAACCGTTTCAGAGGATTACACCCAACGGATTCAACAGGTGATGCAGGAACTCAATTTCGTACCCATGATGGCTGCCCGCAACCTCGCCACGCGGAAAACGGGTACGATTGGACTGCTATCATTTACGGTCGAGTACGTTTTTTTTGGCACATTGATGACCGGCCTTGAGCAAGCGCTGAAAGAGAACGGTTACCATTTACTCATTGCGACTTATCCAGCGGATCAGGGGGATGAGATTGCTCCACCTTTTGGCCCACATAATGCGGACGGAGTGGTGGTTTTTTCCAATACCATTGGTGAAGAACGGCTGGCGGAATGGTATAAAATGCATTTCCCAGTCGTTCTCGTTCACCGAACAGCCCCACGTGCCCTGCCCATTCCCTGTGTAAATGTCGAGAATAAGAATTCTTCCTATAAACTGGTTGAACACCTGATCAAAGAGCATGACAGGAAGCACATCATTTTCGTGCGCGCCCCAGAATGTCAGGAGGACGCATACCACCGTGAGATGGCCTACAAGGCTGCATTGAAGGCCAATTCCATCGTATTCGATCCCAATCTGATCATCGGTGGAAATTTCGAACGGAGTGCTGCGCGCCAAGCGATGGAGGAATTCCTGGCGAACAACCCTCCGCTTTTCGACGCGGTGTTTGCAGGGGATGACGACCTGGCTGTCAGCGTGATGAGTGCACTTCAAAACGCCGGACTGAACGTGCCGGAGGATGTATCGGTAGTTGGATTCGATGACCAGCGTTTTGCCGCACTGCTCGTGCCTCCCTTAACCACCGTCCACGCTCCAACCGAAGAGGTGGGGCGGGTGGCCGGGCAGCAACTTCTCAGGCTGCTGCACGGCCAACCAGCAGATTGCCTGACCATGCTGCCGACAGAGGTGGTCATTCGCCAGTCCTGCGGGTGTTCCGGTTAGAATTGAATGGATATTAACTTAAAACCCTGCCAGATCAATAATGGAATAAGATATAATATGCGCGTTTGCGTACTATACAGTTTCAATGGAGAGGAGGTGATGGGTTCGCATAAAAGTACATAAAACTCAGGTGTTCAAACCCCGTTTACCCAAACCTTCTACTAACCAAATAATCACAAATTTGAGGAGAAGAAATAAATGAAAAAGCAACTTTCCATTCTGGTAGGCTTGTTTGTAGTCGCTACCATGATCCTGACAGCCTGCGCTCCTGCGCCGACTGCAGCCCCCGCTCCGGCGACCCAAGCTCCTGCGACCGCCGCCCCTGCGACGCAGCCCCCGGCGCCTGCCGGTAAAGTTCTCATCCGGTGGAGCATCGGTATTGGTACCGGCTCTGATCCCGCCCAGGTACCGATCGAGAACGATGTCGTGGCCGACTTCAACAAGTCCCAGGACAAGATCTATCTAGTTGACGAAGTCATCCCGAATGCGTCGTCTCGCGATACCATCTCGACCGAAATCGCGGCTGGCGCCGGTCCTGATATCGTCGGTCCAGTAGGCTGGGTAGGCTCGAACGCTTTCGCCGGCCAGTGGTTGGACATTGCGCCCTATCTGGCAGCCACCAACTACGACACCACCAAGTTCGAAGCAGCCCTGACCAAGATGTACCAGACCGACCAGGGCACAGTTGGCCTGCCCTTCGCCGTCTATCCTTCCGCCATCTACTACAACACCGGCCTGTTCACCGAAGCCGGCCTGAATCCACTGCCCGCCAAGTACGGCGACCAGTACAAGATGCCCGATGGCTCGATGGTTAATTGGGATTGGCCCGCCCTGACCAAGGTCGCGAAGATGCTCACGATCAACTCTGCCGGCAAGTACTCCGGCCAAGCCGGTTTTGATGCGACCAAGATCGTCCAGTACGGCTTTACCTTCCAGTGGGAAGGGCATATGGAGTATTGGGCAACCTTCATGACAAATGGTGGCCAACTACTGGTACCGGGCGGCTCCATGGGCAGCTATGCTGCCAAGATCCCGGATGCCTGGAAGACCGCCTGGCAGTGGGTCTATGATGGCATGTGGGGCGCTGAGCCCTACATCCCGACCGGACCAGTCGAAGCCGGCGCTGATTTCGACAGCGGCAACAGCTTCGCCAGCGGCAAAATCGCCATGGCTGACATGCCATCTTGGTACCTGTGCTGTGTAGGCGACCTGACCAAGGCTGGTGGCAAGTTCGATTTCGGAACCATGCCAATCGGCCTGGACGGCAAGGTGGCCGGCCGCGTGGATGCCGATACCTTCCGCATTTGGAAGGGCACCAAGCACCCGGCGGAAGCCTTCACCGTTTTGGCGTACTTGATCGACACCGGCATCAATAAGCTGGTTGTCGGCACGCCCACGACCAAGCCCGCTTACGGCGCCGTCCCCAGCCAGACCTCCCTGCGAGCTCCATGGCTGGCCGCCCAGAAAGCCGCCTTCCCGTTCGTCCAGAACTGGGACGTGCTCGTTGCCGGCTTGAACTACGCCGACATCCCGAGCGCGGAAGGTTTCCAGCCCAACATGAACGAGTCTTGGGCACGAACCGCGGTGTTTACCACCCTGCTCCAAAGCACCAAGGGTGTTGACCTGGCAGCCCAGGAAGCCACGCTGGAATCCGACCTAACGACCATTTACAACAAGTAACAAAACTGCAATACAGGCGGGCCGGCTTCTGCCGGCCCGCCTACGCTATACCAAGGAGCGCTGGATGGAGAATTTAACCCACCTTCCCAAATTACCATCCTTTGGGAATATCAGAAAAATGTCGCCGATCGCCAGGCGGGAATATCGCAATGGCATGCTCTTCCTGCTGCCATGGTTCGTTGGTTTCCTGGGCTTCGTGCTCCTGCCCATGCTGGCGACCCTGTTCTTCACTTTTATAGATATGAAGATCACGACAGGCGTCCTGACCACTCCAAAGTGGGTGGGCCTGGCGAACTATGTAACCCTGTTCAAAGATAACCAGGTCTGGAATGCGAAACCCAACAGCTCGCCGGGAGCCTTATGGATCACTTTCCGGTTTGGCATCATTGCCCTACCGGTTGGCATCTTTGTACCACTGGGGATAGCGCTCCTGATGAACAGCAGGTGGTTAAAGGGACAAAACTTTTTCCGCTCGATGTTCTACATGCCTTATATCATTCCTTTTGTCGCCAGCATCTTCCTGTGGGGCGGCATGCTCAACCCGGCCAGCGGCTGGATCAATAAATCCCTGCTGGCAATGGGAGTGCCATATAATTCCCTGCCCGGCTGGGTAAATGACATCAACTGGGTCTATCCAGCCTATGTCATCATGGGCATCTGGGGGATCGGGAATGCCATGCTGACCATGCTGGCAGGCATCCAGGGAGTGCCGACGGATCTCTTCGATGCCTGCAAGGTCGATGGAGCGGGGGGCTGGGCGACCTTCTGGAATGTGACCTTCCCGATGATCTCGCCGGTGATCTTCTATAACCTGATTTTGAGCGTTGTGGGGCTGTTCCAGTATTTCCTGGTACCCCTGGTGCTCAACCAGGGTACGGGAGCACCGGGCGGCGCCTCAATGTTTTATAACTTGTACCTGTACAAGACATTCTTTGTATACCAGAACATGTCGTATGGCTCGACGCTGGCCTGGGTCTTGTTCATCGTGATCCTGATCACAACGATCATCCTGTTCTCGACCGCCCGTTACTGGGTCTATTATGCCAGCGAGAATCCATAAAGAGGTGCAACGATGAATGCCGGTAGCCAGATTGCGCAGATCCAAACTCAGGAAGAACATGAATTACACGTTCGTGACCGCATTTGCGGCGGCGTGTTTGGCGATCTTCCTGATCCCCTTCTTATACATGATCTTCAGCTCCTTGAAGACGCATGCACAGATGACCGCTTTGAATGCGCCGATATGGCCGTCAATGAATCCCAAATATACCTTCAACGGTCAAAATACCGGCACGTATACTTTCCAGGTCAACAAGAATGGAACGCTCACTCCCCTCATCGTCAACATGAAGGATTACGCCGGCAAAGTAATGGATATCTACACCGTTCCATTGGAAAATGGGACGAAGAAGAATTTGGCGCTTGTAGAGGGATTCACGCAATATGCCATCTTCATGGATCCGCAAAACCCCTCGGCTGCACCGATCCTTTGGCAGGGAGTGGATGGAAATGGAGGCTACTTTAAAACCCTGCCGATCCCATGGGTTTTCAGCCCAACATGGTCAAACTTTTCGCATGTATGGAATTTGACCTCCCCGGGAAGTGGTGGCGCTGTTCCAGCTCTTCCCGGTGGCACTCTTGAACACCTTTTTCTATGCTTTTTCCACAACCATTGGTGTGTTGATCTCGTGCACCCTGGTGGCTTTTGGGTTCAGCCGCTTCCGCTTCCCAGGAAGGGATTTCTGGTTCGTCGTGCTGATCTCGACAATCTTCCTGCCCGGTACGGTGACCGTCATCCCGACCTTCACGTTCTTCTTCAAGATAGGCTGGGTGGGCACCTGGCTGCCGTTGATCGTCCCGTCCTTCTTCGCGAATGCCTATGACACCTTCCTGCTGCGCCAGTTCTTCATGACGCTGCCGCGCGAACTGGATGAGGCCGCCATGATAGATGGAGCCAGCCCGTTCCGCGTGTTGTGGTCGGTGATCATCCCGCAGTCTTATGCGGCACTTGTGGCTGTAACGATCTTCCACGTGGTCTGGGCATGGAATGACTACTTCGGTCCATTAATCTATCTAACCACCAGACCACAAAGCCAGCCGATCTCTGTGGCACTGGCACGCTTCAATTACATGTACGGAAGCGATCCACAATACATCCAGGCAGGTGCATTAATCACCATTGCCCTACCATTGCTCATATTCGTACTGGCCCAGCGGTTCTTCGTACAGGGCATCGTCATCACCGGGGTGGAGAAGTAATCAAGGCCGAAAGGGACAAGGTTTGATAAAATATAGTGACGACGCAAGTCGTCACTATATTTTATTGTTAGCAAATCCATTACAGCAGCAGGCTGCCGATCAAGGTTGAGCATAACTTGAGTGCTGAACATGTCCCGACCATCATTCAACAAACTTATCCTTTCCGTCGCTTTGCTCATCCCATTGTTTGGATGTAATTCCATGACCAACCCAAGGCATCCCATCCTTGAAAAGCCGACGACGGCCAGTCCGCATTCGTTCCGCGTGATCGCCTACGTGACCGAGGCAATTGTCCCTGCCCTGATACCCTATGACAAGCTGACGCATATCAATTATGCCTTCCTGATCCCGAACGAGGATGGAACGTTCCGTGAGCTGCTCAATACCTGGAAGACCAGTGAACTCGTGAGCCTGGCACACAAGCAAAATGTTCGAGTATTGATCTCGGTGGGTGGGTGGGGATGGGATGCGCAGTTCGAGACTCTGGCTGCCAGTCCCGTCAGGCGGGCTGCCTTCGTCCAGAACCTGGTCAGGATCGTCGACGAGTATCAGTTCGATGGGGCGGATATTGATTGGGAATATCCCGATCCTGGAGCTTCCTCGCAGAATTTCCTGGCCTTGATGCGGGGATTGCGCGCGGCCCTGCCCAAAGGGGACCTTCTGACCGCGGCGGTCGTGGCGTCGGGGGAGCATGGCCCAGGCATCCCGGAGGAAGCCTTTGCCCAAATGGATTTTGTGAATATCATGGCTTATGAAGATGCAGGATCAGCGCGTTCCCCCCTAGAGGATGCCCAATCCGCTCTGGATTACTGGCTAGGGCGTGGCCTACCTCCTGAAAAAGCCAATTTGGGGGTGCCTTTTTTCTCCAGCCCTGGAGATATCCCATACGCCAAGATCGTCGAGGCAGACCCGGCTGCAGCCCAACTTGATTCGATACCCTATGGCGGTTTTCAGATCAACTATAACGGGATTCCGACGATCCAGGCAAAGACCCGCCTGGCAATGCAGCGGGCCTCCGGAATCATGTTTTGGACACTGGATTATGACGCAAGCGGGGACCTGAGCCTGTTGAAGGCCATCCATGAGGTTGTAGCCAGCGGGGGAAAATAGATTTTTGAGAGATTTGGAGGTCCATGGGGGTGGGATTGACGCGGTCTCACCCTCATGGGTGGGGCTTTCCCCATGTTGGAGACTATCCCTGACCCCACCCCCGTCCCCTCCCCTATACGGGGAGGGGAGATATAAGCGAAAACCATTGCAGGGGCGCGAAGAGCCCCTGCAATGGTTTTCGCATAATTCTACCATTCGAATCTTTATAAAAATAACGCGGGGCGGGAAAACCCGACTTTGAGAAAGCCATGCCAAACAACCGGAGAACGGGGGACTGGCGGATCAGGGCAGGCAGAACTTGGGGCAAGAAGAATGGGGGCAGGCGGGGAGGGGAGGATTGTACGAAAAAAGGCAGCCGGGCGCTTATGCGCCCGGCTGCCTTTTTTCGGTCCATCAATGGGAATGAGTTTAGCTTGTCTCGGTGACTTTGAAAATTGTGCGCGGTTGTTCAGGATCAAAGCCTTTGAGGCGCGTCAAATGAGCAGCGAAGAGTTGCGCCGGGACAATGGCCACGATGGGGGTGAGCCATTCGGGTATGCCTGCCGGCAACAGGATCTGGGATTGGGCCAGGGAGAGGGCACGTTTCTCATCAGAGATAACCACCAGTTCGGCAGACTGTTCGTGGCGCAATTTCCCAAGCATTTCCAGCATGGTATCGAAAACCTTGCCGTTCGGAGCCACAGCCATGACCGGGAAACCCCCTTCGACCATGGCAATCGGTCCGTGCCGGAAATCTGCAGAAGAATACGGTTCTGCGACAACGTAGGTCAGCTCTTTGAGTTTCAATGCCCATTCAAAGGCGGTGGAGTAATTAAATCCCCGGCCAAGCACCACGCACTGGCGCATGTAGCGGAAGCGTTCGGACATGCGGGCGATCGGAAGGTCCTGCTTGAGGACCTGTGTGACCCAACCCGGAACATGACCGAGTTCCTTCCAGCGGGTGTTGTTTCCAGACAGGGCAGCCGAAAGCATTGCAACCGACATCAGCTCGGTGGTGTAGGTCTTGGTGGCGGCGACGGCTTTTTCCACGCCGGCATGAATGTCCAGAACGAGATCGGCGGTCTCAGCAAGGGGTGAGCGAGTATCGTTGGTGATGGCCAGTGTGAGGCAGCCCTGCCGGTGTCCCTCCGCCAGTACACTGACGATATCCGGAGATCGACCGGATTGGGAGATGCCGACGACCAGGGCATCGCTCAATTTTGGAGGCTGGTTGTAGTAAGTGAACAGGGAAGGGGTAGCCAGGGCGAGGGGCAGGCGGTTCTGCGCGCCCCAAAGATAGTTGGCATAACGCCCGGCGTTGTCGGATGTGCCGCGTGCGGCCAGAAAGACCCAACGGATGTCATGCTGGAGGATGGCCCGGGCGATCTTTTCGACCGAGGCGCGCTGGGTTTCCAGCAAACCCGCCAGAGCTGCGGGTTGTTCAAAAATCTCTGATTGCAGGGTCATGTTGGTTTCTCCGAGGTGGGATTATATCAGAGCGATCCAAACAAAGACATCTTCGCCCGATCGGATCGTCCGGGCTCCGTATGGGAGAGGAAAACATTTTCCGCGGTGAGCTGCTCCGGGGTGGCCGGGGCGGAATTCCCGAGGGGGATTATTTCAAAGGAAAACTATAGCCGTCCCGGGCACTATATTTTTCCGAGATGCGTTTGAGGATGGCAGCATCGTGCGGCGTGATTTCCACAATACTAAACCCCACGTCGTACAGAAACGGTTCCAGCGCGTCGGGAGTACACCATTTACTGCGGGCAATAAAGGTAATATGGTCCCCTTCGCCGAGATCAGGCGTGATATCCAGACGGAGGCGGAAATTCTGTTCCAAAATGAGAGGTTGTGGGCTATCCATCAGCAATCCCAGCGGAGTTATATCAACCAGGTGTCCGATGGACTGCTGGGTGCGTGCATCCAGAACCAGCATGTAGTAGGACAGGCTGCGACGTTTTAATTTTCGCCTATCGTACGAACTTGGTCCCTCCATGGTTACATCCTTTCCCGGTCTATACAATAAGTATAGGGCAAAATCCAAAGTAAATCAATACCCCATTTGCGATGGATGAGATAAATATGCCCTAAATATACCATATTACGACTGCTGGTATAATTTTGCAAAACCTTTCCATGGAGGAAGCAACAGTGAAACCTTCAGCCCCACCTTCCGCAATCCCCAATATCCCCTGGGAAGACCGGCCGGCCGGAAACGACAATGTGGTCTGGCGCTACAGCCGCAACCCAATCATCCCACGCGATCTCATCCCATCGTCCAACAGTATTTTCAACAGCGCGGTCGTGCCGTTCAATGACTCGTTCGCAGGCGTCTTCCGCTGCGACGACAAACGGCGCAACATGAATGTGCATCGCGGATTCAGCGAAGATGGCATTAATTGGCACCTGGATGACGCCACGATCGAATGGATCTACGAAAATCCGGATTGCTCGTACAGCCAATACAAATACGACCCGCGGGTTTGCTGGATCGAGGATCGCTATTACGTGATGTGGTGCAACGGCTTCCACGGTCCGACCATCGGGATCGGGTACACGTTCGATTTCGAAGAGTTTCACTTCCTGGAGAACGCCCTGCTTCCCTATAACCGCAACGGCGTGCCCTTCCCGCGCAGGATCAATGGCAAGTATGTGATGTTAAGCCGCCCGAGCGACAACGGGCATACGCCGTTCGGGGATATCTACCTGAGCATGAGCCCCGACATGGTGTACTGGGGTGAACACCGGTATGTGATGGGTACGAAGGACGGGTGGCAGAGCACCAAGGTGGGGGCCGGCCCGGTGCCGATCGAGACACCGGAAGGCTGGCTGCTGTTCTACCACGGCGTGCTAACCTCCTGCAACGGCTTCGTCTACTCTTTCGGGGCTGCGCTGCTTGACCTGGAAAAACCCTGGAAGGTCATCCTGCGGGGTTCCAGTTACCTGCTGGCTCCGCAGACTTATTATGAATGCGTCGGCGATGTACCAAATGTGGCCTTTCCATGTGCGACGCTTTACGACCAGCCGACCGGACGGATTGCCATCTATTACGGCGGTGCGGATACGGTCACAGGGCTGGCTTTCTGCAAGATCGATGAAGTCATGGATTTCCTAAGGCATAATTCGGAGGTATAAAATCTCGCATGGTTTTATAGCCGAATAGTCATAGAGTGTCCGAGTATCAGTTCAGATTGTGAGCGGGGCCAAAGATTGTTTCGGATAATTCCCATGTCTCATCCCAAAGTGAATTCTTTGGTGTAAAGAAACCGAAAACGATCCTCACCCAGCCGCCCCGCCCAATGTGGGAAGGGGGGATTTATGGAATAAAAGGGTGCAAGCGGCAGTTTGACAGGAATCAATGCGTCAAATTCAAACTTTCGATAATCTCCCTTTTACCATTAATGATTCCACTAGACTAATACCTTTTTCCTAATATAATTATGATTGATTCTAACAAAACTTAGAAACAGAACTTAATTTATCCTTTCACAATAATCATTTTATTATTATCTAATCGAGATTTGGTATATAACTCGGTTACTCTATCTGATAATATTCATTGTATAATGTAAAATAATATAGATAAGTCTTTTTCGTGGCGAAGCACTATGGGCCTAGAAAAATAAAATCAAAATCATCAAAAAAATAGAAAGATTACGTGATTCACGTGTTATCGCCTACGTGAACTCAGATCGTCGATCTATCGGCCCATCTCTGCCTGGCATGGTAACTAAGCTAGGCACAGAAGCACAGCCATATTTCTATAAGACATTAGCAAGTCTCGGAAAACAAAAAAGGATTGATCTTTTTCTATATACTTCAGGAGGTCAAACTGATTCTGTTTGGCCTTTAGTAAGCATACTTAGAGAATTTTCAGATGAATTCAACGTACTAATTCCATACAAAGCACACAGTGCAGGTACTTTAATCTGTCTTGGCGCTGATAAATTGATCCTGGGAAGTGCTAGCGAATTAAGTCCAGTCGATCCAACAACAGGCAACCAATTTAACCCCCAAGATGAAACCAATCCTTCACAAAAGAAACTTATCAGCGTTGAAGATGTAACATCTTATTTTGCTCTTGCAAAAAATCCTTCAAAGCAAGAGAATGACCAAGATAATGAAACTATCAAAGTTGACCTTGACCTAGCCTTCGAACAACTTACAAAAAATGTTCATCCTTTAGCTCTAGGTAATGTTAATAGATCACATACTCAGATAAGAGAACTCGCAAAAAGGCTTTTAAAACTCAATAAGAATAAAATCAACGAAAAGAAAATCGAAGCAATAGTAAATACACTTACACAAGGTAGATATTCTCATTCCGATATACTCAACAGGTATGAAGTCAAAGAATTACTTTCAGATGATGTAGTCGTTTTTCCTGATGATAATCTTCAGAATCTACTTTGGAATCTTTATCTTGAATATGAGCATGTTATGGAATTAGATCATCCATTTATACTTAATGAAGCTATGGGTAATGAAAAACTAAAAGAAATAAGACTACATAGTAGTTTCATCGATACTAACAAATTATCTTATATTTTTCGTTCTATAACAAACATACGCCAAATTTCTATAATTCCTCAAGGTTACCAAGTTAATATACAACCAGATCAAGAATTACCAATAATTCAAGGATTTGACATTAATTTCAACATAAGCCTTAACTGAACTATCTTGGATAGAAAACACAGAGAAGGTTTAATATGGACACATTCCTTCAACAAATAGAAAGCGGTACTGCAGATATACCTATCTTCATCAAGGAAGATTATCAAACTACATTTGATCACTCTCGTCTTTCAGGCGGCAATGTGATTAATATTTACCTACCTGTTTTGCCTTACAATCCTACCGAAATATCCCCTCGCAAAAAAAAGACCACTTTGATCTATATAGATGGTGTGCTTAGTGAACTCCGTCCAGACAGCCCGCCGAATCTTCACCCCCTTCCCGAAAATGCAGCCATATTAAGCACAAGATAGTATGGCTGTTCCTGCAATTGGTAACACTTTTTTTGAGCGGGCCTTAATGTTAGACTCAGGTCCGCTTATTTCTTTATATTCACCAGAAGATCTCCGCTCAAATTCAGTCAGACAATTACTTTTATCTTTTTCTTTAGCCAAGTATCCTGTTTGTATCACATATCTCACTATTGCAGAAATCCACAGGCGTTTACTTTATGATGTCAGCAGATCACGAGCAATGGATTTCTTGGAACATAGTCTTGATGGCAGCTTAAATATACTGGTTTTAAATTCAACAGATGGTCTTAATGCCGTAAATATATTGCATAGATTAAGTGATCAGGATATTTCCTTTACTGATGCGGTATCAATGGCAATTATGAAGCGATTAGGTATTATCAAAGTTTTTTCTTATGATTTTCACTTTAGTTTATTAGGGTTCGAAGAATTAATCTACCATAATTTTATCCGTCAAAATTTTATTTTTTGATCTTACCTTACAACTTCTTTTGGTGTTTGTCCTAGAATCAATTAAGGAAAATGGCGACATGAATGGTTCCGAAATGTTTCATGAATTGTGGGATAAAATTATCGCTTTCTTTAACTATCATGATACATATACCTTCTAAGTATGATATTGAGATTCCTCTTTATCTAGTATTCATATTTATTACAATTTTCTTAGGGGGAATTAACTTGATTTTCAGACAGTTAGGAAAACATTCTTAACTATTTCCAGATGGAACTTCCTAGTCATTTATTTTTGTTTAGTATTCTTTTACCATCCCACCCTGACTTTTTAGATATTGAGCAAGCACTCAGGGAAAAGTATCAATTAGCTGAAATCAGCCAGGATGAAATTCCAATAACGGAAGTCTATTTAGCGATGAAATAATTCACTTTATGAATTCCGCATGTGAAATCTTATCGATTCCCCCGGCGCCTCCCCTATGCCCAAACCGCACAAGGCAACTGCCCGCCCCAGCCATAATACGGTCGGTTGTTACGTCCCAAATATAGAGGACTTAATACATCAATTTGACGGACTCAATATGTCTACTAGATTTCATGCTCGAAGTTGAATTTTTATAACTAAAGTGCCTTAACTTCCACTCCCCCTCACGGCATTCAGGAGGTACAGGCTGTTTTATTGCGGAGCCAGCCAAATTTCAGCCTGTACCTCAAATTGGTTTTTTACAGTCCGTTAAACAGGTTGCCTGCCCGCGAGGACTAGGAAGCCAAAGAAAGCCCCCACGAACGCATAGGTCGAATGCTTCAAAACCTCGGCGATAATGCCGAGAACCACCAACACCACGGCGATCCAAAATGTAATCGTCTTAGGCGCACTTAGTTTCATCTTTCACCTCCTTGGTGAACGAGAAAACAGGCCTTCATGGCTCCGTAGCTATCTGGCTAGCTTTAAAGGTCATTTCATAAACTCATCTCGATTACCCCACAATAATAACAGAATACGGACTAATTTTCGTAATCAATACCTAGTCTGAGGAATCAATATCAAACGGGCTGAAGCGCAGCTCGATGTAATCGATCCCATCCCTGTGAGCGTCCTGAACGTTCTCACGAGCGATGCGCTGAATGGCATCGTAATCGACCATCACACCAACCTGCCACTGGAATTTGGCAATAAAAGCCATCACCCCCGGCTGTGGGCCGCCAACCTGCACATGCGGACGCAAGGCTTCGATATCCCAGGCGGGCAGAGGCAGGTTGTGTTTCCGGCCCAAATCCAGAATGGTTTCCAGCCGGACGCTACCGTCCAGATGGCGGTGGAGCTCGATGAGGGGAATGGTCGGGTCGATCAACAGATGTATTCCGGGGAAAGCACGAACTATCCAGCCCCATATTTCGCGGCGATGCGCTTGATAACTTCAATGTCTTCCGGAGCAATGTTCGTAATTTCAAAACCAGCGTTGAACAAGTAAGGATGGGCTGAATCGATGCGACACCATTTGCTGCGGGCAACAAATTCAATAGAGTCTTTACCGTCAATAGCCTCCATTAAATTTAGCATAAGGTCGTAAGACTGGTCGGGTTGGAAGGGGATTTTAGAATCCATCAGGAGGCCGACCGAACTGATATCCACAAGATGCCCAATGACTTTCTGCGTTGTGTTATCCAAGATCGGCAAATAATATGTAATATTGCGCCGTTTCAGCCTTCTGCGGTCGCGAGTGTTTTGGATTTTCACAGGGGGCCGAACCTTTTTCGGGCTCATCTCAACTCACCAGGTCATTGTCGCGAATTCCGAATGATTCGACGATGCGCTGGATGATCCCAGCATCTTCAGGCGCGAGATCCAGAATTTCGAAGCCGGAATCAACCAAATCGGGGTTGACGTCGCGTTTGCTCCACTTACTGCAGGCGGAAAACTCCATAAAAGGTTTTTCAGCCACTGCGTTGGTCAACTCCATACGGAGACGGGTGGTCTGCCCTTCCGGGATGAGGTGCCCACCGACGATCATGATACCGCGAGGGGTGATGTCCACCAGGTTGCCAATCTTCTGGCCGGAAACGGCATCAAAGATGCGCGTGAAATAAAGCATGTTACGACGTTTGGTTTTGCGTTTTTCCAGCATAAATCAATGTTCCCGAAGTGTCGACAGGTTAAGGAATCTGGAATAAGTATACTGCTTTTTGAAGGGTTTGGAATATAGTCGATAAGCGGTTTTCGGATGAAGTTTGTTGTATACTCAGGCCAATACCGGTTTGCCAAAGGAGACAGGATGTGTGAATTCTGCACCCAGCATGGAGAGGGAAAGAAATGGTACCTGCGCATGGACAATTACTCACAGGAGCTCCTGGAGCAGGATGGGCGGCGAGCATATATGACCGAATTCATGAATACATTCGAACAACGGGTCCCAGCGGAGATGGCGCAGGTGGAGGCGCTTTTCCATACACCCGCTGCAAAGCCGATGAACTGGTACCTGACAAAAACGCAGAAGAAAAGTCATTTCGGCCAGGTGGTACCCATCGAAGAGGTGGAGCAGATCCTCAAAATGGTCGCAGGTGTCATCCGCCTGCCATGCGTCTGCAGGAGAGTAACGACAGGCAACCAGAATGCCCGGTATTGCTATGGCCTGACGATTGACCGGCGCCTGCGGGACTCTCTGGACGATTCATTCAGCCTTGAAATTCTTTCGGCGGCGCAGGCACTTGATTCCATACGTGGACTGGACAAGGAAGGACTGGTCCATTCCGTGTGGACCTTCAAGACGCCCTACATTGGCGGTCTGTGCAATTGCGACCAGGACTGCATGGCTTACCGGATCACGCACGAACGAGGTTACTTCAAGAACATGTTCCGCGGCGAACATGTGGCCAGGGTGGACCTGGAGGCGTGCAATGGCTGCAAGGTCTGCATCCGGCAGTGCCAGTTTGGGGCAATGCGATATTCTGCGGCGACCAAGAAGGTGCTGGTTGACCCGAGGGCCTGCTATGGCTGCGGCGTCTGCCGGGCAGGCTGTCATAAAGATGCAATTTCCTTGTTCCCGCGTAGCCTGGAACCACTGGCGAGCCGGATCTGGTAATGGAGAAAAGCCTCCCGCCACTGGTCCGGCGGGAGGTCTTTTGAAAACAGGGATAGCGTGGGGGTAGATCGTCCAATTTATTGTACAATATAGTGGATGACGGAAACGCTAAAAATCCTTTTCCTTGCTGCTGAGGCGGAACCGTTCGTAAAAATCGGAGGGCTGGCCGATGTGGCCGGTTCGCTGCCCCTGGCATTACGCAGCATGCCGAGCGAGACCACGCAGGGCGTGAGGCTGGATGTACGCATGGTACTACCGCTTCACCGCGCGATCCGTCCCGAAATGGCCAACAACCAGCCGGTGGCGGAAATCACTGTAAACCGAGGCGGAGGAAATCTGCCGGCGCAGGTGTTTGAGACGAGCATGGGCGGGATGCCGGTTTATTTCATCAACGGTGAGCCAATTTCCGATGCCACTTCGGTCTATTCCCTGGACCCGGCCGGCGACCGTGAGAAATTCGCCTTTTTCTCCCTGGCTGCCCTGGAAATGGTCCGATCCATGGACTGGAAACCCGACATCCTGCATGCCAATGACTGGCACACCGCCCTGGCAATTTTCGCTTTGCGTTCCCAACAGACCGATCCGGAATTGAGGCATCTCCGCTCCATGCTGACGTTACACAATTTACCCTATATGGGTGGGGATGGCACAGACGTGCTGGGAGCATATGGCTTGACCCCGCCAGAGGATGAAGGGCTGCCGTGGTGGGCGCGCACCCTACCGCTGGCGCTCGGTCTCTGGGCGGCGGATGCGGTGGTGCCGGTCTCGCCCGGGTATGCACGTGAAATCCTGACGCCCGATTTTGGCTGTGGACTGGAAAGTTTCCTACGCAGCCGATCGAACAGCATTACCGGGATCCTGAATGGACTGGATACGGCCGCATGGGATCCGGAAACCGATAAAAGCCTGGCGGCAAACTTCAACGTAGAGGATCTATCAAAGCGTGCATCCAATAAAGCCGCCCTGCAAAAACACCTGGGTCTGACAGAGGGAAGCCGCATCCCGATCCTGGCGATGATCGGGCGGATAGACCCGCAGAAGGGCGTGGATATCACGCTCGAGACACTGCGCAATTTGAACGAGCGCGCCTGGCAATTCGTAATCCTTGGTTCGAGTGATCCAGAGCTTGAAGATGCCGTCCGGGCATTGGAGACGGAGCTCCCCGACCGTGTCAGGGCGATCATCCGTTACGATGCGCAGTTAAGCCGGCTCATTTACGGGGGGGCGGATATTCTCCTGATGCCGTCGCGTTATGAGCCATGCGGGCTGGCGCAGATGATCGCCATGCGGTACGGATGCGTACCCGTGGTACATGCAACGGGCGGATTAAAGGATACCGTTCAGGAAGGCAAGACCGGCTTCCTGTTCCAGAAAGACGACAGCGAAGCCATGCTGGAGGCACTCCGGAGGGCTCTTTCCGTTTATGTGAACCCCGGGCAATGGGAGCACTTCCAAAGGAGCGGCATGCAGGAAGACTTCTCCTGGAGGCGATCCGCAGCCCGGTACAGCATTCTTTACCGGTCGTTGGTTTCAGGTTGAGAATTTGGAGCGAATATGAAAACACGTGCTGTCATCCTGGCAGGGGGGGAAGGCGCCCGCTTGAGCGCCCTGACCGCCAAACGTACAAAACCGGCGGTACCTTTTGCGGGGAAATACCGGATCATTGATTTTCCGATTTCGAACTGCGTGAATTCCAATGTTTTCGACGTGATGGTGCTGGCGCAATACCGGCCCCAATCGCTCATTGAACACGTCGGATCCGGCGGTCCCTGGGACCTGAACCGCGATTTCACAGGCGGGATCCGCATCCTGACACCTTACAGAGCGCGCTTCGAGGCGGACTGGTTCGAAGGCAATGCGGATGCAGTCCAGCAGAACTTCACCTTCATCAAACAAGGTTCCCCCGACCTCATCCTGATCCTTTCCGGCGACCATATCTACACCATGGATTATGACCGGATGATCCAGTACCACCTTGCCAACCAGGCCGAATTGACAATGGCAACGAAACGTGTCCCGATGGAAGAGGCTTCCCGTTTTGGCATTCTGAAGGTGGACAAAAAGTACCATGTGAAATCGTTCGTCGAAAAGCCAAAAGAGCCATCTTCCAACCTGATCAACATGGGCGTTTACCTGTTCAACCGTGACCTGCTCGATCGCACACTGTGGGAGGACCACCAGCGCAAAGATTCCTCGCATGATTTCGGCAAGGATATCCTGCCACAACTCATAAAGAGCAAAGCCAATATATTTGCCTTTCCCTTCACCGGTTATTGGATGGATGTGGGAACGATAAACTCCTACTGGCAGGCGCACATGGACCTGCTCAGCCCCAACCCGCCGCTCAAACTCTACGACCGCAGCTGGATCATCCACACCCGCACCGAGGAACGCCCTCCGTCGCGCATACCGGTCAACGCTGACATTTATGCGAGCATGATTTCGGACGGTTGTTATATACAGGAAGACGCCCGCCTGGAAAGCAGTGTGCTTTCGCCTGGAGTGGTCATAGGTGCGGGCGCAGTGGTGCGTGAGTCCATTATCATGACCGATACCATCATCGAAAAAGGGGCAGTCATTGAGCGTGCCATCATCGACAAACGCGTTCACGTGGGTGAGAAGGCGCATGTAGGCGGAGGCATCGCGGCCCCCAACATCCTGCTGGCTGTCATTGGCAAGAACAGCGATGTTCCAGCAGGCATGCTGGTGGAACCAGGCGGCACCATCGGCGCGGACGTCATCGCATCGGATTATCCCGCCCCATTGGTAAAATCGGGTGAAACCATTGAAACGAACAGGCAGCCTTATGAAATTTAAGCGTGCTTCAGGCATCCTTTTACATCCCACCAGCCTGCCCGGCCCGTATGGGGTGGGCGATCTAGGCCCGGCAGCTTTCCGATGGCTGGACTGGCTAGCCGGTTCCGGCTGCTCGCTCTGGCAGGTGCTGCCACTCGGTCCGACCGGTTACGGTGACAGCCCCTACCAGTGTTTTTCGGCCTTCGCGGGGAATCCTTACCTGATCAGCCCGGAGATCCTGCTCGAAGAAGGCCTCCTGACGCAGGAGGATCTGTCTGAAATGCCGGCCTGGGATGACCGGAAGGTCGATTTTGGCAGCTTGTATCTTTGGAAACCAGGCCTGCTCGAAAAAGCCTTCCATCGTTTCTCTTCCAACCCGGGGACCATCCAAGCAGATTTCGAAGCTTTTTGCACCGAGAATGCCACCTGGCTGGATGACTATGCCCTCTTCATGGCGCTCAAGGAAACCCACAACGGCGGATCCTGGGACGTCTGGCCAAAGTCGCTGCGGCTGCGGGAAGCAGCCGCCCTGACAGAAGCGCGGGTGTCCCTGGCCAGCCTGATCAAGCGTTTCTCTTTCCAACAGTTCCTATTCTTCCGCCAGTGGAAAGCTGTGCGTAACCATGCGCACGAAAAGGGCATCCAGATCATCGGCGACATCCCGATCTTCGTGGCCTACGATTCTTCGGATGTGTGGGCCAGACCGGACCTGTTCCATCTGGATAAAGACGGCAAACCGACCGTTGTAGCGGGCGTCCCGCCAGACTATTTCTCCCCGACGGGGCAGTTGTGGGGCAATCCACTTTACAAGTGGAAGCTCCACAAAGCCAGCGGTTACACCTGGTGGCTGGAACGCATCCAGGCATCATTAAAACTGGTGGATATATTACGGATCGACCATTTCAGGGGCTTTGCCGGTTACTGGGAAATCCCGGCCGGGAAACCGACGGCCGAAATCGGCCGGTGGGTAAAGGGACCGGGGATGGACCTTTTCAAAACCATCCAGGCGAATTTGGGCAATCTGCCGATCCTGGCAGAAGACCTGGGTGTCATTACGCCGGACGTGGTGGCTTTGCGGGACCGGTTTGACCTGCCGGGGATGAAGATATTACAATTTGCCTTCTCCGGCCCGGACAACCCATTTCTGCCGCATTCCTACCCGCAGAACTGTGCGGTCTACACCGGTACGCACGATAACGATACCACGCGTGGATGGTACGAATCTGCACCGGAAGCGGAAAAGGATTTCGCCCAAACCTACCTGCATGTGAATGGCAACCACTTTGCCTGGGATCTGATCCGTTCTGCCTGGAGGTCGGTGGCGGTCTTTGCAATGGCCCCCTTGCAGGACTTTCTGGAATTAGGGACCGAGGCACGCATGAATTATCCCTCCCGCCTGGGTGGAAACTGGGAATGGCGCATGGAGGCGCAGGCTCTCAGCGAGGAATTGCAGGGAAAGATCAAGGAGTTAAACTGGCTGTACCAGAGGTAAGGGTGGGTAGATCAAAAAACACTGCCGTCCCGAAGGATTGCGGAATGAACCATCGGGACGGTCTTGATTGGATTAATAAATATACTTTCATTGCCCGGCCTTCTTCAAGGCCTTGAGGGCGCGCAGGGTGACCCATTTGCTGGGCCCCTTCTTCGGACCAAAATCGACCCAAGTCTTGCCGGTGTAGTCGTATTCAAGCGCCCAGCGGCCGTGTTCATCCTGTTTGTCGCGGATGAGCTGCAGGGCGTTCGCCAGGCGCGGGTCAGCCCCATAGCCCAGAGCCACGAGAGATTCAACGAGCTGCAGAATATCGGTCACGTAGAAGACCGGGAAGCCGAATTGCCACCAGCTTCGGTTGGGTTTCGAATTTGTGCGGGTGGGGTATTTTGCCAGGGCCGGATCGGTGCTGAACAGAAAATCCACACCCTGCCGGATGGCGCGCTCGATAAGAGGAGTACGGCGTTCTTCAGGCCAACAGGAGAAAGCCAACATGACCTTGGCGGCGCCCCAGGCGCAGGACTTTCCGCCATTCGCTCCGCAAGCGAAAGCCGGCCCGCATTTGTAGGCATAATAGCGCAGCGGTGCATCGGTATCAACGGCGGGGGCAATCCCTTCGCCGGTGACCGTCCGTGCCATCCACTCGCAGGCCAGATCCAGGCGAGGATCGTCGCAGCCCAGCGCAATAAGTGCCGCGCACAGGTTGCCCTGCAGACAGTCGATCGTGCCGGAAGGCCGGCCGTTGATACTGAACTGTCCCTGGGACGCCAGGCTGGCATCCAACAGGCAGGCACAGGCGCGTGCGATGCGTATATCCATATTGACTGAAGCGCCCAACTGGGCCAAGGCGGTCAAAGACCAGACGGCGGAAAAATATTTCGGGTTATAGCCGGGGCCTGGTCTGACCCAGTAACCATCCGGATGCATTTCAGCAAGAATAGCCGCAATCGGACCTTGCGCGTGGGCAGCCTTTTGTGCTTCGACCAGTTCAGGGTCGTCCGGAGACAACCCGACCAGATCACGCAAGGCCAGGTAACGCGGACCCGGGTCCGTGAGTTCCAGCAGCCAGGGCAGCGGATCAGAATTGAGTTTGGTTTGCCATTCCATGGAAAGACCTCCCATCTATCCAAAAAAGCGTTTCAGCACCCGGCAGATGGCCAGCCCGACCCAGTGGCGCATCCGCCCGGCATCTTTCCCGAACCCGTAACCGGTCTCCCACAGCCCATCCCTGGATTGGTTGGCGGTGAACCAGGCCAGGCCGCGGGTGATATCCTTGTCGTTCCGGTCAAAACCCAACCAGGAGAGAGTATCCAGCGAGGTCAGCAGGCTCGGCCACCAGAATGGGAATTGGAACTTGAGCCAGTAGGAGGGTGCCCTGCGGTCATTATATTTATCGGCCAGGAAGAAACGCTCTTTCAGGCGTTCTCCGGCAGTAACCACCTCAGGAAGTTGCCAATAATCCGGATGGGCAGCAAAAGCCCTCAGGATCATGCCAGTGGCAAGGTGGGCGTGGGGCTGGGAGCGATCTGGAGGGACGGGCAATCCTTTCCAGAACTGATCGGTCCTGCGGCCGGAGGGCACAAGCTGGGCTGGAATGATCCAGCCGCCATCCGCCTGGCGCATCGAAAGCAGCCATTGCAGGCCCTTCAGTGTGCGGGCATCTTTCGCGTAACCAGCCTTGATCAACTCCTCCAAGATGGCGGCATGGTAATAGGGCATGTACTGGTTGCCGAGGATGCCGCGGATATCGCCCGCATCGGTCTGGCAGGAGAAGACATATTCTGCAGCCTTCCCCAGGGTGGGGTGTTCAGCCTGGAACCCATACTTCTCCACCAGAATCCGCAAGGAGCGGTAGGTTTCGAGCAGGTCGTAATTGGCGTTGGTGGCAGGATGGTTGGCGCGGGCGGGGTAGCGCCAGGAGCCATTCGCCTGCTGTTTGCCAACCAACCGGAGCGCCTCGGGAAGCTCCCAGAGCGATTCGACCGGACCGGCAGCTGTTTCCAGCAGGTCACGGTGGATGAACCATGTCAGGGCGGGATCGGGGTAATCCAGCAATGCAGGTAATGGGTCACGCGGGAGGGTAGATTTCCAGGTACTCGACATGTTTTCCTATTTATTAAAAAATTATGGTCACAATTTCTTAACCGGGTGCCGCAGGACAGTCTTGAGTTTCGCCGGAGCGGCGCGGCGCGGGTCGCCCAAATAGATCTCGTGGTGCTTGCCGCCCAGACCGACCAGATCCCGGCAACCGTTCGCCTGCAGAAAGGTCAGCATTCTCTCCACCGTGGCTGGTTCGGAGGCATACGGACCGATATGCATGGTCTGGACAGAGAGCCCTTCATGGAAACGTTCCAGCCGCAGGCGGGCGAAAACCGGCAGGTCGCCCTTTTTTCTGCGCAGTTGGACCAGCGCATCCGCAAACATCTCCGGCGTGATCTGCTCTGGCTGCATGATCATCACGGTGTACTTCCAATTGCCAGGTTTTTGAATGTCGAACGTGCCATCCTCCACCCACCACAAGCCTTCCAACGCCATGACCGGGTAATCCAGCGGGTCCTGCTTGCGCAGCTTGGCGGTGAACTTGAGGGTATAGGCCGCATTATAAAGTCCCTGCATATCTTCTGCAAAACGCGGCGAGGTGCCGGGAGCATAGTCTGGCTCGATGGCGCCGTCGATCATGACGAAGTTCATAGCGGGTACATCAACCAATTCGATCTTTTTGGCCGAAGGAGCATAGAGGTATTTCAAGTCTTTCTTGAGGTCCAATTTTTCCACGGTTCAATCTCCTTCTCTGGAATTAGGGTAATTCCTTTCATAATTATATCCATAGTTGAGAAGAAATATTCGCAAGACGTTTCCAAGGTTCGGGAGGAAGAATAATTCGGAGGGGTTTCTAATGTGAAAAAAAGAATAATCTAAAACCTGCCCGGAGGCAGGTTTGAAAGAAGAAAGCATCGCGAGGTATGTGCAGGGGGATCATGTCATTTGAATAAGACTACGGGAGATTGATTCGCTCCACTCGCAATGACAGATCGACACTTCGGAGCGGGTTATTTGTTGCCCTGACTGTTGATACTGCCCAAGCCGCTGACCTGGCGTTGGACGCTTGGGGAGCCGTAATAGTTCACCGAGCCGGTTCCGCTGATAGCGACGTTCAGGCTGCTTTTGGCCCAGACTGTGGCACTTCCGGCACCGCTGATAGTGATGTCGGCGGTCTGGCTGGCAAGATCAGCGACCCTGGAAACCGCCAAAGCCGCTGATATCCAGGTTCAGGTTGTCGACCGAACCGCTGGCAGTAATGTTACCGGCCCCGCTCAGGTTCACTTTCAGAGCCTGGGCGGTCAGGTCCGCCAGGGTCACAGTCCCGGCGCCGCTGATAGAGACCTCCAGGCGGCCAGTCTCGAATTTTTCGACCCGCAGGGTCCCAGCGCTCGGGAAAGCCACCTTTTGCAGGTCCTTGACCGTCAGGTTTATCCTGACCGGACGGGTCGGGTTCACGCGCCTGCTCCAATCCGACTGGCTGTTCTCGATGTAGAGGGTATTCCCAGATACGCGCGTGGCGAGCTGCGGCAGGAGATTATCCTCGGCCTCAACTCTCGCGGAGGCAGCATTTCCCTGTTGGACAGTGAGTTCGACCGGGAAATTGACATCGATAGAATTAAAATCGGACACTTCCCGAGTCTGGGAGACAACCACCCCGGAGCCCCGCACCGCGCCATCGAAGTTGCCGAAATCGCCCAGGAGGAATGAGCCCCAGGAAGGTGCCCGATTCCAGCCCAACTGTGGAGCAACAAGGATCGAAAGAACCATTCCCAAAACGATCAGGCCTGAGACGATCATGCGGATACCCGGCCAGCGGGCACGCAGGATCAGGCTGACACCCGCAGCCATCAGGAAGAACGGCCAGATGTACATCAAGGCCCACAAGTTTTCAACGGGAATGCGGTGGATTTCAACCAACAGCCAGACCAAGCCGGCGGCGATCAAAAAGAATGGCCAAAAAAATGAATGGTGTCGCATAGTTTCTCCTTACTTAATCTCTTCAGATGAATTGACAGGTTTATCACCCGGGTCCGAGCGGCGGGAGGAAAGCAGGCCTGAGCGGGCGACAACCAGATAGACTCCCAGAACGACCAGCAATGCCGGGAAGATAAACTGCTGGATCCCTGTAGGCCGGAAGGCATTGAAAATGAGTTCGAAGAAACCGCCGAAGAGGATGAACAGGATGGCCCCAACTTTCATCAGACGCAGGCCGGCCTGGCGGCGGTGTTCGACATTGGTATAGAGACCCATGATGAAGATGCCCAGACCAATCGAGATCAAGATGACAGTCCAGCCGTAGGCCCAGCTTTCCCAGTGGTTGAATAAATTCTGCAAGAACATCATCACGCCGACCCCGCTGATGATGCTGCCCGGGATGGCCAGGCCGGCCGTCGATTTGCCGCCGGCGAACATCCCGAGGAAGAACAGGCCCCCAAAGCCAATGATGATGAACGGCCAGAGATAGTGCCAGAAAGGAAATCTGCTGAAAATCTGGCCAAACAGAGAAAGCAGGCCGAGGGCGATCAGGATCGCACCCGCCACGAGCATACCGGAATTACGTTTGATGGACATGAACATTCTCCTTTTTTGAAGTAAAGCGATTTCATCGTTGTCTATTCATATACGCACCCGCCAGATGAATGGTTTCGAACTGGCCATGTGGAAGGATATGAGTAAACGCCATGAGTATAAAGCCATGTCCGAAAAGCTGCCTAACGGGCAGCTAACAACCGGCTATTGAAAGGCGATGAATAAAAAGGAAATAGTCCCGAAGATACATGTAGAATAATTGTCCCGCCAATGGATCTACCCCCATATCTGGGGGCTTCCCCCATATCTGAGGGCTTTTCCCCTGTCCCCTCCCTTCAGGGGGGAAAAAGAAACAAAAAACAGGTGGGGGGACGCTGCGCGTCCCCCCACCTGTTTTTTTTGAACAATCAATGAACGCGGGTAGGTGGGAAGGGGAGAAATAATTAGGAAATTTCAGAATTATACTTGCATCTCTGTCCCCGTCCTGGCCGCCAGCCAGATTCCGGCCAAGATCAGGACCGCCCCGGCGATCTTGACCCAGCCGGGCTGCTCCTGCAAAATGAAATAGGCCAGCACGGTCGACCCAACCGGCTCGCCCAGCAACGTCACCGAGACAAGGGATACGGGGAGGTACTTAAGCGACCAGTTGAAGACCGAGTGCCCCAATAGTTGCGGGACCAGCGCCAACAGGACCAGCCAAAGGTATGTCATGGGAGCCAAGCCAAGCGGGCTTTCACTCATCCCGAACATGATGGCGATCAGTACAATCGCCGCCATCCCGTAAACGACAAAGATATAAGGAATCAGATCGATTTTCGCCCGCAGGCTGCGCCCCACCAGCATATAACCGGCTGCCATCCAGGCGCCAGCCAGGGCCAGGAAATCCCCCAGGAAGGCCGTCCCGCCGAAGAAGGAGGCGGCGGCCGGGCAAACAAGCGTGCCGGCGTGCCAGACACAGGCGTCGCTCAGGCCGACGACTGTGCCACCGACAAGTGCCAATACAAGACCGACATAGGTGGCCACTCCGACGCGTTCACGCAGCACCAGCGGGGAGAGCAGAGCCACCCACAGCGGCGTGGTCGTCACCAGCACGACCGAACTGGCAACGCTGGCGTATTGCAATGAAGTGACCCAAAATGCAAAATGCAGCGCCAGGAAAACCCCCGAGAGCAGGGCCAAAAGCCACTCCCGGCGTGCCATCCGGCGCAGTTCGGAGCGGTAACGCGTCAACGCGAGTGGGGCCAGCCCGAGGGTTGCCAGGGTCAACCGGAAAGCTGCGATGACGATGGAAGGGGCGCCGGCGTGCTGGGCAAATTTGATAAAGATAGAGGCGGTGGAAACCGCCAGGATCCCGCCCAGCAGGACGACGGTCAGGGTGGAACGGCGGGGGACGGTGTGCAGGGGAGGCTTGTCCATTCCCGCCCAGTATACTTTGGAATCTTCAATTCCACGTAATTACGATTCAAGGCTTTCTAAAAATCGAAAAGCAGCCTGCTGATATGACCCATACCCCTTTAGGGCACTTTCCCCCTGCCCCCTTCCAAAGGGAAGGGGGAAAAGATTCGTAACGTAAATAAATTGTTAGAAATCCGGGCTGCCATATTGACAATTGGACAACGAAGCTTATAATATAGATGATAAATATCATAATTATTATTAATCAAGATAAAGGAGAAATATCATGGCTTTCCAACTTGTCCCCCTTCCCTATGAATACGATGCATTGGAACCCTTCGTTGATACGCTTACCATGCAGATCCATCATGACAAGCACCATGCGGCTTATGTCGCCAATCTGAACGCCGCACTCGAGAAACACCCTGAACTGGGCAGCAAAACCCTGGAAGCGCTGCTCTCCGATCTGAATTCCGTCCCTGAGGATATCCGTACGGCTGTCCGTAACCATGGCGGCGGGACCTGGAACCACAACATGTTCTGGGAGATCATGGCCCCAAATGCCGGCGGCGAGCCGGAAGGCAACCTGGCCAAGGCCATCCAGGCAGAGTTTGGGAATTTCGCCGACTTCAAAGCGCAGTTCGAGAAAGCCGCCATGGGGCGTTTCGGTTCCGGGTGGGCATGGCTGGTGAAGAAAGGTGGCAAGTTGAGTGTGGTTTCCACCGCCAACCAGGACAGCCCTCTCTCTGAAGGCATGACCCCGCTGCTAACACTGGACGTCTGGGAACACGCTTATTACCTGAAATACCAGAACCGCCGGGCCGAGTACGTTACGAACTGGTGGAACGTGGTCAACTGGAAGGCGGTCCGCGAGCCGCTACGCTGCAAAATAAGCTGAGTAATGCCAGCTTGCGCCGGGAGATGCTCAGGCGGAGCAGGACTTTCTCAACATATGAGGTTTCGACCTAATCCCCATAATTGAGGGTTTTGTGGACCTCACCCCCATATCTGGGGGCTTCCCCCGTGTTGGGGGCTTCATTCATTATCAGGGCTTCTCCTATGCTGGAGGCCGCCCTCATGCTTGGGGGCTTCCCCCAGACCCTAACATTTCAGGGGAGGAGAGCACAATCAATGAACGAGGCAGGCGGGGGTGCCAAGCGCACCCTCAGCCATTTTTCTTTGTTATCTACAATTAATTGCAGAATTCCGCCAACACAGATATAATAAGTCAGGCTTATTTTCTATCCCACTCGAAGAAGGAGAAAAATATGACCCATATCGTTACCAGCCTGTGCCTGCGCGATCGCGGCTGTATCGAAGTCTGCCCGGTGGAGTGCATGGTGCCCGGTGAACCGGTCGGACAGTGGCCCTGGATCTATATTGACCCGGATACCTGCATCGATTGTGGAGCCTGCATCCCGGAGTGCCCATTCCTGGCGATTTTCCCGGAGGACGAAGTCCCGGCTGCGTATACAGCCAAGGGCGGGGAATATATCAGCAAGGTCGGCCTGAGTGGACATTGGGAAGGCACCAACCATCACGGCACGAAGGTGGTGCTGGATACTGTCAAGCAACTGGCAGCCGGGGAAGTGGTCAACCTGCAGGAAGATATCCGGCCCAATTACGATTACTTTAAATCCGGCCCAGGCTACGCAGCCAAGGACCAGGATAACGGAATGTAAAACCATTCACCCGGCGTCTCAACCAGACGCCGGATTTTTTGAACCCCATTCTTTCAAAAAGAGCATTAATCTGAATGGGAAAAAGCCCAACGGATTGGCTGACCGCGAAGCGTCCCCGTAGGATCGGCTGTTTCGGCGACATGACTGGCTGAGGCGGCATCCAGCCGCCATCAGCCGTTTCAGTGGCGTGAGCCACTGAAGGTCGTCGAGACTCTATCTCAATTATGCACCATTTCTGGCACTTGGGTTGATCCTGCCTGCGGCCCGAAGGGCTGTCGAAACCAATGGCGCCTGCGTAGAGCGGTGGAGTTGCTGCCTGCCCTTGCCTGCACCCAGATATGGGTGGTGCTTGCCTGCCCCCGTCTTTCGGGGGTCCAAGGGGAGCCGGTGTTAGGCGCATATCTTCAGCGGTTTTCCTTTTTTCCGACATGCACCTTGAGCGGATACAGGATTTTCAGCCGGCTACTGCAAACATGCTTCAACCCCGCCTGGGCGAACATATCGGCATACTCCGTCGTGCCATAGAATTTCACATGTTCTTCTTCGCGCGTCCTTACTCTGCTATCTATCCATCGGATAAAGAAATCGTCCGCGGTTATATCGAGAATATGGATCTTCCCATTTGGCTTCAGGACTCGTTTCACTTCTTTCAATGCTACTATTGGCTGTAAATAGTGATGAAAGGAGTTGCTGCAAATCACGGTGTCGAAATAATCGTTATTGAAGGGTAAGTCGTCAGCGCTTGCTTGGTAGAAGTCCACATTTGGTATGCCAATAGAATTATTCTTCGCTTTTTCGATCATACCTTGTGAAATATCAATGCCAACAAATCTGCCTTTCCCGTTCAACAAGTCTGCTACATAGCGCACAGCCCAACCAGTGGCGCACCCCAAATCCAAAAAAGTGGACGACGAGCTGATCTTTACGGAGGTAACTAACTCCCTTTGCAGGAACCGAAAATAACCGTACCGTTTATCATCGTAATTGGCGGCTCTCCGACTCCATTTCTTTTCATTTGCGGCATTATGGTCGCAAGAGTTGTTCACAGTATACTCATTCGAAAGCCCACTAGATAAGACTGCTTGCGCTTTTGCGCTTAACGGTTTGGCTTCGCGTAGCATCCCTTTAGGGACACCTGCCGCCGATTTTTGCGAGACCAGACTGCATAAAACCACCTTTTCTGCCAAATGGTCGCCGCATCCCCGCGCCGACTGCGAAGCGTCCCGTGCGTAGCCTGCCCGAAGGGTACGGAGCATAACGAAGGGGAAGGCGGTCAGGTGGCGCAGGCGCTTGGCCGCCTCCTAATTGTTATTTACCATTTTCTCGCGTAGCCTTGGCCAAGTTGCCTGCAGCCATGTGTTGGGCCGGAAATTTTATTTACTCTCCTGACCTTGAATTGATATTCCGCAATAACTACATTCGACTGTATTGGAATCCAACCAATGAATATTTGCAATATTTATTGCCGCGCCACATTTTGGACAATTTGTTGGAAATGAAACATGTTTTTGTGGTGTTTGATTATTCTTCGGAGAAATAACAATTTTATTCACAAAACCAAATTCTTGGTTTAGCAAACTTATAGCCGATCCCATCTTCTTATATGTCATCATTAAAATAATATTTATATAAAATTTTTTAGCTTGATCATTCATCTGATTTTTGTTTAATAGAATTAATGCTGATCTAGCATGAGATAAAGCTTCTTGCTCAATTCCTGCATTTGTAAATGCTTTTGCTGCCTGTTCATGAATATTTGCCGCCAAATTTGCTTGGTTTGTATTTTCCAGCTCCAATGGCAATTCGGAAAAGGCTTTGTCCGCATCTTCATATTTTGCATGTGAAATTAATTCGTTAGCCCTATCAAGTTTGGCCTTTTGTTGCGAATTTAGGGGGCTAAATTGCGCTTTGAGTTTTCCCATGAAATCAGCCATATCTTCTCATTTATATGATAGCCATTCTAGCCCAACGGATGGGTTCACGCCACTTCGTGCCCATTCTGGGTACAGGTGATGCAGGTCGGCAGCGGCGGGGGTGGCGACTAGCCGAGGCGGCACTTGTACCCCGCAGGGGCATCCAGCCGCCACTGCGAAGCGCCTGTGCCCGATAGGGTATCCCGGTGGGATCGGCTGTTTCGGCGACATGACTGGCTGAGGTGGCATCCAGCCGCCACGAGTACCCGTTCTTGTTTTTAGAGCATCAGCCGTTTCAGTGGCGTAAGTCACTGAAGGTCGCCGAGACTTATTCTCAATATAGTTCATTTCCAGCACTTGGATTGAACATGCCTGCGGTCCGAAGGGCTGTCGAAACCAATGGCGCCAAAGTAGGGATCCGATAAAGATACCATTAAAGTTCAGCCTGAGATAACTATACAACTTTTCCGCCCTGCGGACAAGCTTTTTTGTTGTTCTATCTTTTTCAAAAGGGGATTGACAAGTACTTGTTTAGAGTTGAAGATGAGCTAAGCTGGGATTGACAAAATAGAACATTTGTTTTATCATACCTTTCGGCCAGGCTGTTCCTTTCGGGATCCTTGCCGCCTTTTCATATGCGAAGCACTGCGCTAATATTTGAATTCTGATCTTCGTTTTTTTCCATACTACTGGCTACTTCAGCTCCGATATTTGTGTAGGTAGCAGTGCACCTTTACACCCGAACTTCCGCAAGCCAGCCGCACCCCTCTCCCATCGGGAGAGGGGCAGGGGTGAGGGTCGCTACCTCCCAGGGTTCTAACGGCAGGCTTATTCGTGCCTCCTTTCGTTCCTCAGAAACGAATAACCTCACCCAGATGTGCCGTTCAAGTGACCATAAATAACCATGCAACCGCCAGAGTTGGGGGAATATCCGTTCCTATTTGTTTTATTTCCAACAACGAATACCTCATTTTCTCATCCTCGTTCATCCATCGCTGGTCGACTGTACTCCATCCACAATCAACGATCAAAAATCTAAATCTGAAATCCAAAAGCCAAAATCTTTTCCTCTTCGTGATCCATAAGTCCTTTGTGGTAAATGTTCTTCAATCCTCAATCTAAAATCCTCAATCAACAATCAAAAATCCTCTCTTCCCCGGTGTATAATCGTCAGGGAAGGAGAACAAGGTCAAAATGGAACCAACCACTCGTATCGAACGTGACAGTCTTGGGGAAGTAAAGGTTCCCGTTGAGGCCCTGTACGGCGTGCAGACCCAGCGCGCCGTGGAGAACTTCCCGATCTCCGGATTGAAACCCTGGAGAGCCTTCATCTGGTCGATGGCGATGATCAAGCGCGCGGCCGCAGAAGTCAACCTGGACCTGGGTCTGCTGGATGCAGAAAGGGCGGGGGCCATCCTGAAGGCTGCCCAGGAAGTGATCGAAGGGAAATGGGATGACCAGTTTGTCGTGGATCCCTTCCAGGCGGGCGCGGGCACCAGCCACAATATGAATGTCAACGAGGTCATTGCCAACCGGGCCACGCAGATCCTGGGAGGAGGGTTGGGCGAATATCGGGTCCATCCCAATGACCACGTCAACATGGCCCAATCCACCAACGACGTCATCCCGACTGCGCTGCGGCTGGGCTGCCTGTGGCGGCTGGATGAACTATTGTCTGTGCTGAAAGACCTTTCGGAGGCCCTGAGGGTCAAAGCAGCCGAATTCGATGACGTGGTCAAATCAGGCCGGACCCATTTACAGGATGCCGTGCCGGTACGCCTGGGGCAGGAGTTCGGCGCCTACGCCAAGGCCGTCGAGCGCGAGGCCGAACGCATCCAGCGCTCCGCCGAAGGGCTGCGGCGGCTGGGGATCGGCGGCACTGCGGTCGGATCCGGGTTGAACGCCCATCCGGAGTACCATGCCCGCATGGTCAAGAAGTTGTCTGCATTAACCGGGCTCCGATTGTATGAGTCTGATAACCTGTTCGAATCGATGCAGTCCATGGCCGATGCAGCCGATTTCTCGGCCTCCCTGCGCACCCTGGCGCTGACCCTGATCCGCATTGCCAACGATTTCCGGCTGCTGGCCTCCGGCCCCTCGACCGGGCTGGACGAGATCCGTTTACCGGCAGTCCAGCCGGGATCGAGCATCATGCCGGGCAAGGTCAACCCGGTTATGGCCGAAATGCTGGATATGAGCATGTTCCACGTGGTGGGCTGCGATACCACCGTCGTGATGGCTGTCCAGGCCGGGCAATTGGAATTGAATGTGATGATGCCGATCATCGCGCACAGCCTATTCGAAGCCATGCAGGTGATGATCGGTTCCGTGCGAGCCTTCACTTTGCGGGCCGTGCAAGGCGTGGCTGCCAACCGGGAGAAAGCCACAGGCTGGCTGGCGAAGAATGCCATCGTTGTGACAGCGCTCAACCCGCTGATCGGGTACAGCCAGGGCGCGGCATTGGTCAAGGAAGCGCTCAAGCGTGACCTGGCCATCCGGGATGTGGCAGTGGAGAAGGCCAAGTCCGGCGGGCTGAAGCACCGTGACCAGGAGCGTCCCGTGACCGTGGAGGAGATCGAATCGGCTCTGAACGACCTGCGGAAGCTGACCGAAGGCGGGATCGCCGGAGGCGGCGGAGGCGGTGGTGGCTAAAAGCATTTTTGACACAAAGGGCACCAAGATTCACTAAGGACTATAAAAGGTTTTTGAATACCATCTCCTTGTTGAAACTTAGGGGAACTTCGTGTACTTTGTATTAAAGATTTTCATGGAGAGAAAAAATGATTTTGGATCCAACCTTCCTAAGTGGCTTTACACTCGTCCTGACCGGCTTTGCCGGTGCATTCCTGGTGGCTTTGTGGGTGGCGCTGGTAGTATGGACGTACCGCGATATGCGTTCCCGTCATCGCGACCGGCTGGTGCATATCCTGGCGGCGGTGATGGTGGCACTTTTAAACCTGCCGGGTGTGTTGGTCTACCTGATCCTGCGCCCGGCGCGCACGCTGGAGGAGGAATATCAGCAGACGCTGGAGGAAGAGGCGCTTCTACAATCCATCGAGGACCAGTCCGTCTGCCCCGGCTGTGAACGCCGCATCAAAGACGATTGGCAGGTCTGCCCGACCTGCCAGACGAAACTGCGCAAGCCATGCCATTCCTGCGGGCGGCTGATGGACCTGCCCTGGAACATCTGCCCGTATTGCGGTACGCCCGCCCCGGGAATGCGCAAGGAAGGCACGACGATGGAAGAAGCGTTGAGGGGATTGAAGGTGGAAGTGGAGAAGACCAAGAAAAAAGCGCCGAAACGGTCAAAGGCGGAAGAAGAGGTTGGGAAGGAAGAAGCGGAAGGGGAGCCGGAACCGGAAGCAATTGTGACGGAGGAAGAAGCAGTAGAGGAATCGAAGCCGGAAGAAGAGGCGGCGAAGATAGAGGTAATGGAGGTATCGATCCCGGAAGGCGTGGCAGCGAAGGAAGAAACACCGGAGGAATCGAATACTGAAGAGGAGAATGAGGAAAGTTGAGGATTAGCAATCCGGTTACCAGGAATGAGAGGACACCTGCGATAATGGATCTAACCCCCATGGCTGGGGGCTTCCCCCATGGCAGGGGCTTCCCCCGGCCCCTTCCCCCTAACCCCCTAAGAACCCCCACCCCACCAAGAACGTGGGGCAAGAAGAACCCTAATAAAACTAGGGCTGGCGGGGGCAGGCGGGGAGCGGGGATTTCCTGAAGCTGAAGGGGAGAGGAGATTTCCTGCAACTGAAGGGAAGGGGAGATTTCCTCCAATTGATAATGAATGAGAAATTGCTACACTCATGAAAAAATACTTGCCTTCTCAAGGGGAGAGTCGGTGTCTGGAAAGCACATCATGAAACTGGACTCAATCACCCTCCACCACATCTGCATGCCACTGGTTGCGCCCTTCGAGACCTCCTTTGGGGTCACCACCGGGCGTGAGTGCATCCTGGTTGCCATCCAATCTGAAGGGCTGACGGGTTGGGGTGAATGCGCGGTCGACCGTGATCCGGGTTACTGTTACGAGACCACCGGCACGGCCTGGCACATCCTGAAGGATTTCATTGCCCCACTCCTGCTCGGAGAGTATGTATCCGACGCGGAGGATTTCCAGAGACGCGTGGAGGGGATCCGCGGGCACAACCTGGCCAAAGCCGGGGTGGAAATGGCATTGTGGGACCTGCTTGGAAAACGCCAGGGCAAGAGCCTGAGGGAGATGTTGGGCGGCCCAAGGGCACGCGTGGAGGTGGGGGTCTCAGTCGGCTTACAGAAAACCCCCGAGGCGCTGGTCGAAAGGGTGGAGAAATATCTGGCGGCCGGGTACGGTCGCATCAAGATCAAGATCAAACCCGGGAGGGACGTGGGCGACACCGAAGCAGTCCGCAGGGCTTTTCCGCATATTCCCCTGCAAGTGGATGCAAACTCTGCATATACACTGGAGACCAGCCAGGTATTGCGACCTTTGGACATGTTGAAACTCCTATTGATCGAACAGCCGCTCAATGAGGATGATCTTTGGAATCACGCCAAGCTCCAGAAGCAATTTCACACGCCGATATGTCTGGACGAAAGCATCACCAGTCTCATGCAGGCGCGTTCAGCGCTTGAAATGGGGGCCTGCAGAATCATCAACATCAAGCCCGGACGGGTGGGTGGGTTGAGCCAGGCGGTCGCCATCCATGAACTGTGCCGGGCGCAGGGCGTCCCGGTCTGGTGCGGCGGCATGCTGGAGACCGGAATCGGGCGGGCCGCCAACCTGGCACTGGCCTCGCTGCCGGGTTTCAGTTTGCCGGGGGATATTTCCGCCTCCGACCGTTACTATGCCGAAGATATCACACAAGAACGCTTCACGCTTGATCCTGGCAGCACGATCGACGTGCCGGCAGGTCCCGGCCTGGGCGTGAAGGTGGATAACAATCCGCTAAAAAAGTTTCGCCAGGCGGAACTGCGTCTGGCTGCAAAGCATTAACAAGGCCAGAAGGTGAGAAAAAGCAACTTCCTTCAATGCCTGGGTTGGTCTGCAAGTATGCTGCTACTGGCAGCCTGCGGGGAATTGTGGGGCCATTACAAGCCTTGGATGGTTGCCTCACCGAGCGCACCTGTTCCGACCCCGACCAAGACGATAGTCACTCCCATTCCCACCCCAGCCTATCTCTGGATCTCTGCGGCCGTACCGACCTCCCTGCGTCAGGTAGCGCTGACCTCCGGCTTGCCGCTGGCGGCAACATCTGAGTCAGCCACAACACGCCTGGACGTACTTGATCCGCAATCACCAAGCAACGATGCTCACACCACCACCTGGATCTATGCACTCGTGACGCCTTTCCCAACCACGACGGATGACGTCTCGCTGGTGGACATCCGCAATACCTGGTCCGGAAAACCTTCCGGACCCCTAGCCGGGCGGCCACTATGGATGGACAACCCCACCCAGGCGGCGTTCACGGCTTTATGGGGCACGCCTGCCGCAGGGTCCGTGCGCGTGGCGGCTGCGGAAAAGTTGCTTGATTATGCCTGGACGAACCGCCCAGCCTGGGCAATCGTCCCATTCGAGGCACTCGAGCCGCGTTGGAAAGTCCTCAGTGTGGATGGCCAATCACCGATCCACAACGATTTCGCTCCGCTTGACTATCCGCTGAAAATCATTTTCTCGCTTCAGCCGTCGATATTCAAGCTGCCGCCGACCAATCGGGATGCGGACAAGCTGACCGTGCTGGCAATGACGGGCACGACCGCACTCGTGCGCGCGACTGCCGACCGGATGGAAAAGAAGGGAGTGCTCTATCCGGGCGAGGAGATCCGCAGCGTACTGCGCGCCGCCGACCTGACCCATATCAGCAATGAGGTCTCGTTCGATGAGAATTGTCCCAAACCGGATCCACTGACCGAAAGCATGGTATTTTGCAGTAAACCGGCATATATCGCCCTGCTGGAGGATGTGGGCGTTGACATTGTCGAATTGACCGGCAATCACCTGCTGGATTATGGCCCGGAAGACCTTTTAAAGACCATAGATCTGTACGACCAGCATGGTTGGAGGCATTATGGCGGGGGGCGGGACCTTCAGGATGCGCTCCAGCCCGCCCTGGTGGAACACAACGGCAACAAGCTGGCTTTCATCGGCTGCGACTTTACCGGCCCACCGGAAGACTGGGCCACAGATACGCGCCCCGGTTCGGCTCCCTGCAACCTGGACAATCTGGCAGCCGAGATCAACCACCTGCGCCTGCAAGGATATCTGCCAATCATGACCTTTCAGTACAGCGAGTACTACCAACCCAATCCAACCTATGAAGAAAAGGCAAATTTCCGCAAGATGGCAGAGGCAGGGGCGGTGATCGTCAGCGGCAGCCAGGCACATGAACCAGCCTCCATGGAATTCACCGACGGGGCATTCATTCATTACGGTCTGGGCAACCTGTTCTTCGACCAGATGTTCAGCCTGGCAACGCGGCAGGATTTCGTGGACCGGCATGTATTTTATGATGGAAAGTATATCAGTGTCGAACTGCTGACGTATATTATCGAAGACTTTGCGCAGCCACGCCCGATGACCGACCCGGAGCGCAGGCAGTTTCTACAGAAAATCTTCACCGTAGCCGGATGGTAGAATTATTTCCAAAAGAAAAGGTGAACCATGAAAATCCATGATATTTCCCTCCCGATCTCCCCGAAACTACCGGTCTGGCCGGGTGACCCGGCGGTGGTGCTGGAGCAGGTTTCTTCCATGGACGCCGGGGCGCACGACAATGTCAGCCGGCTGGCCTGCGGAGTCCACACCGGCACGCACGTGGACGCGCCGCATCATTTCTTGAATGACCACCGCACGGTCGAGAACCTTGCGCTGAATGTGCTGGTTGGTCCGGCGAACGTGGTACAGATCGCGGAGGATGTGAAGGTTGTCAGCGCAGAGGTCCTAGAGGAGGCTGCGATCCCTGACGGGACGGAACGCCTGTTGTTGAAAACCCATAATTCCCAACTCTGGGAACGTGGTGAAATGGAATTCCATGCAGATTTTGTTGGCATCTCTGCGGATGGAGCGGACTGGCTGGTGCAGCACGCCATAAAATTAATCGGCATCGACTATCTTTCGGTGGCACCTTACAAACAGAGCATTCCAACGCACCGGACGTTGCTTAGGGCTGGAATGATCATTGTGGAGGGATTGGATCTGAGCGGCGTCGAACCAGGAGCTTACAGCCTGTATTGTCTGCCGCTGAAGCTGGCCGGTTCGGATGGCGCACCCGCCAGGGTAATCCTAGTGGAATGAGCCCAATCATTCCCGCATATTCTGCCAATTCCCTCGATGATCCTGAAGAAAAGAAAACTCCCGCAGGACTTGTCTGCGGGAGTTGATCGATATATATGTTAATATCTGCGTTGACCGCCACCGCGGGATTTACCGCCGGGCCGCCGCGATTGCCACCGCCGGGACCGCCGCGATTATAACCACCGCCGCGCCGGTCACCGTAACCGCCACCGCCGCCAAAGCCGCGTTCCTCCCTTGGGCGGGCCAGGTTGACCTTCAAAGGCCGGTTGGCCAGCGTGTAACCATTGAAGGTCTGGATGGCCTTCTCGGCTTCACTCTGGTTGCTCATTTCCACAAACGCGAAGCCCTTGGACTGCCCCGTGTCGCGGTCTTTGATCAAAGCCACCGAAGCGACCGTTCCTGCCTGGGCAAAGAGCGTGCGCAAATCGTCTTCGGTGGTATCGTAGGACAGATTGCCTACATAAATCTTGGTTTCCATCTCTTCTTTCTCTCCTTTTGAATGGGGCAGTGGGCTTGTAAAAAATCGCCAGCCTTGTACAGGGCTGGCGGCTGAGGTGCACACAAATCCTACTGCAAGTGGGGATATTCTAACATAAAGCATCTTGTCTGGGAGCATCAATTTGCAGGGAGGGTATAGCCGCCATCCACCACGATGACCTGCCCGCGGATCATGAAGGCAGCAGGTGTACAAAGAAATCCAACGACCTCCGCCACATCTTCAGGCGTAACCAACCGTCCGGCGGGTGTGGCAGCAGCGGCTTTCCCAGGGAGACCGGCATCACGCAATGAGCCGAAGTGTTTCAGGGCATCCGTTTCGACAATCCCGGGAGAAACTGCATTGACGATAATATTCCGGGGGCTGAGTTCCACTGCCAGATAGCGGGTAAGAGCTTCAAGGGCGGCCTTACTGGCTCCGACCACCACATAATCGGGCAGGACCCGTCCGGATCCCGGGCTGGAAATGCTGACAATGCTGCCGCCACCGTGTGTCTCCATCAATGGAACTGCGCGCTGGGCGGCGAACAACAAAGACCGGGCGTTGATGTTCATGGTCCATTCCCAGCCCTTGGGTTTTTGCTCCAGAGCGGGACGGTTATAGCCTGAAGCTGCGTTATGGATGAATATGTCCAGCCCGCCGAAAGTCTGACCGGTTTCGTCGAAGAGACGGGCCAAGTCGTCCAGATTGCCGACATCCGCCTTGACCAGCAGGGTACGCC
This sequence comes from uncultured Chloroflexia bacterium, assembly GCA_963806575.1. Lineage (GTDB taxonomy): Bacteria > Chloroflexota > Anaerolineae > Anaerolineales > Villigracilaceae > UBA877. The sequence continues at coordinate 207,844 of CAWDYX010000021.1, forward strand.
GGCCCAATTTCCCGATCTCGGCGGCGGTTGCCTCGGCGGGTGCACGGTTGCGGAAGAAGTTGACGATCACATCCGCACCGTTACGGGCCAGGTGCAGGGCGATGGCGCGCCCGATGCCACGTCCCGAACCGGTGACGAGGGCAACCTTACCTGAAAAAGGCAGGGGAGTGTTCATTGTTTCTCGCTCTTAGAATAATGGACTGGCTTGAGCAAAGTCAGATCAAAATCGGCGATATGCCGGGGTCCCAAGTCCTGCAGGGCGGTTATGACCGCATCCAAATCCTGCCTTAATTGACCAACCGAAACGCCCCGACAGGTCTCAGGCCATCGCTGCAGCCATTTCTGGCAGCGCTGATAGACTTTGATCGCCCCAGGGTAGTTACGGCGGGTGATATGCAAGTAGACCACGCCCACCTGCAGAATGCCGCGGTACAGGTCACGCACAGGACCGGATTCATCCCGCCAGGCAACCTCGAGGGCTTCATGGGCTTCGAAAAAAAGCCCCAGGTTGAAGAGCTCCATCCCTTCGAGGGCTTTTGGATGGAGAGGTCCATGACAACCGGCCATTTCCGAGGCGCTTAAACCGGACATAGCGGTTGAAATTATATCATTGGTACTGTCCCCCACATGCGGGTGTCAGTGCCAGCAAGCGGTTCATGCGGCGGAAGCAATCATCCGGTCTTCATGGAGACTGCTTCGTCGGGGGAAAAAGGGCTCTCCTCGCAGTGACACAGTAGCGGATTCTGGTACAATTCTTTTGCCATGTTGAAGAAATTCTTCGACCATAAGGTATGGGTTCTATTGGCGGCCGGCCTGGCTGTGGTGATGCTGGTTCTTCTGGCGGCGGGGATGGGCAATCTTCATTTTCTTCCGGGGCGGCCGCTTGCCCAGGAGCAAGCCAGCAAATTGCAGATCTCCATCGAGAAAGTTGCCGAAGAGATCGCCAATATTCCACTATGGAAACAGGTGGTCTTCTGGGTCCTGGTACTCCTGTTGGTCACCCTCGCCGCTTCCCTATTTCCACCTGAATGGCGCAAGAAAATCCTCAAGTATTTCCTCCGCTACGCACTGTTCGTCCTGGCCTTGTACATCCTGGTGAAGTATTTCCACAGTTTGCTACCGGCATTGACAATCGGAAATACAGCGGCGCTGGAAGGCAAAGTCCCTGCCAGCGAGGAGGCTGCACCGGCGATTTTCACGCCACCGCAAATTCCGTCGGCGCAGCTCTATCTGATCAGCCTGGGGGTGATCCTGGCGCTGGCGGCCATAGTCTTCCTACTCATTCGCGGATGGCTACAGAAAAAGCGACAACAAAAAGACGCCCAGCCACTGGAGGACCTGGCGGAAATCGCCCGTTCGTCGCTGGCCGATATTTCGTCGGGAAGGGAATGGGAGGATGTCATCATCAAATGTTACGCCCGGATGAGCGAGGCGGTGGGCACACAGCGGGGATTACACAGGCGAAAGGATCTGACCGCCAGCGAATTCGCCGCCCGCCTTGAAAGAGCCGGCTTGCCCGGGCAGGCAGTCCGGCGGCTGACGCGCTTGTTCGAAGCGGCACGTTATGGAGCCAGACATGCCAGTCCTGAAGAAGTGGACGAAGCTGGCGCGTGCCTGAGGACGGTGCTACAAGCCTGCGGGGTAAACGAATGAAAAGAGGCCGATTCCTGCTCATCCCAGCCGGGCTGCTGGTAGCAATCATCCTGGCTTTCTTTCTACGGGATATCATCCGCCAGGCAGTGGTGACGCCGATAGCGTATCTATGGTGGGCGCTTAATCTCGTGTATGCTGCGGTTCCCCAACTGGTGCTGTGGATCCTCCTGTTGGCCGTCATCATTTTGATTGTCATTACGAGCCTGCTGACCTGGAGTTCAGATGGGCGAACCTTTGAGAAACCTTCAAGATCTGCCCAAGGTCCTGTGGAAATTCTGACCGGATGGATTTCGAATTCCGCGGGGGAGGGGAATTATTATAAATGGTTGATCGCCAATCACCTGGGAAAACTGGCGCGCGGGATGTCTGTCCGGTTCGAGAACCGGGGCCTTCCAGACCGTCCCGAAGAGACGGAAGCGGTGCGACGGTATCTGAAGGCGGGCTTGGACGAGTCGTTCGTCGATTACCCGCTACCAACGCTCCCTTTCATGCGCAGGAAACCGACGCCCTTTGATCTGGATGTGGAGGAGGCGGTTGAATTCCTGGAATCTCAAATGGAGGCAACCAGTGGACAAAAACATGCTTAAGTTAGCTGAGTCGGTCGGGCAGGTGATCGATGAAGTGGAACGGGCCGTGGTCGGGAAGCGAACCCTGCTGGAGATGATCATGGCAGCCGCGCTGACGGGTGGGCACGTCCTGCTGGAAGATTACCCCGGCCTGGGAAAGACACTGATCGCGCGCAGCTTCGCGACTGCGCTCGGGCTGGAATTCAAACGGATCCAATTCACTCCGGATCTCCTGCCAGGGGATATCACAGGCGGATACATTTTCAACCGCGATAAGAATCGCTTCGAATTACGCAAGGGACCGATCTTTGCCAATATCATCCTGGCCGATGAAATCAACCGTGCCAGCCCGAAGACCCAGTCTGCCCTGCTGGAGGCGATGCAGGAAGGCCAGGTGACCCTGGACGGGGAAACAGAACACCTGCCGGAACCGTTCCTGGTGCTGGCGACCCAAAATCCGATCGAATATGAAGGAACCTTCCCGCTGCCCGAGGCACAGTTGGACCGCTTCATGATCAAGCTGAGTGTCGGTTATCCAAATCTCAAGCAGGAGGCTGAGATACTACGCAGGCGGCGGGAACGGCGGCAGGAAGAGGTTGAACTGCAACGGGTGACGGATGCCAAACAGGTTTTGGAACTGATCCAACTAGTCGAAACCGTTTCCATCGACAAGGACCTGGAAGAGTATATAGCATCCATCGTCTCTGAAACGCGCCAAGACCGGCGTGTGGCGGTGGGTGCCAGTCCACGCGCCAGCCTGGCTTTTTTCAAGATGGCGAGAGCACACGCAGCCTTGAATGGCCGCGAGTATGTTCTCCCGGACGATATCAAGCGGTTCGCCACAGCGGTATTAGCCCACCGGCTGATCCTCCAACCGGAATATTGGATGTCGCACCAGGTGACGGATGCCGTGATCGCGGATGTCTTGGCCAAAGTGCCGGTACCGGTGCTCCCCGGTGTGAACGATTTACCGGTGTCTGGTATGTAAATCCAGCTCCTTTATTAGCGCCCAGAATGGCAAAACGTGCATTTCTGCTGATCATCCTGGCCTACGGCCTGGTCATCGCCGGACTTTTGACACTGCGAGGTGAGCTGCTGGCGCTGGCGGTGCCGATCGTTTTATATCTATTGGCCGGCCTGTGGAGAGCACCCGAGGAAATCCATTTGGAGATCCAGAGGAGACTGGGCAGCGAACGAAGCGCGCCGGAAGAGCCGGTTTTGGTGACTTTGACCGTGCACAACCGGGGAGCCAGGCTGGAAGAAGCCGTCATTGAGGATATCCTGCCGCATGAACTGCAGGTGCGGGAAGGTTCAAACCGCCATATGCTGGCCCTGCCATCCGGCCAATCATCCTCCTGGACGTATTCCGTCAGCGGCCGGCGTGGACATTATGTATATTCCACTGTGCAGGTTGAGGCGAGCGATCCATTTGGCATCCTGCAGCGGAGTCGAAGCTTCCCAATCGGGGGACAGTTGTTCGTACTGCCGCCAGTAATGCGGGTGCGCCGGGTTGCCATCCGGCCGAGGCGGACGAACGTCTATTCCGGGATCATCCCCGCCCATCTTGGAGGTCCGGGAGTGGAATTCTTCGGCGTACGCGAATACGAAGCCGGAGACCCACCTGCCTGGATCAATTGGAATATCAGCGCACGCCATCCCCAAAGCCTGTATTCCAATGACTTCGAGCAGGAGCGCGTGGCAGATGTGGGCATTGTGCTGGATGGCCGGGTACGCACCAATGTTCTGCGGGAGGGGCATTCGCTATTCGAGTATACCGTCCAGGCCGCCGCATCCCTGGCGGATACATTCCTGGCACAGGGGAACCATGTCGGCCTGCTGCTTTACGGAAAATACCTGCGCTGGACCTTCCCCGGGTATGGCAAAATTCAACGTGAACGGATTTTACAGGCGCTGGCACGGGCCGAGCCGGGGGAGAGCCAGGTGTTCGTGGGTCTTGCACACATTCCCACGCAGCTTTTCCCGGCGCAATCGCAGATAGTGCTGGTAAGCCCATTGGAATCCGGAGATTACGATATGCTGCTGCAATTGCGTGCGCGCGGCTACCAGGTGCTGGTCATCAGCCCGAATCCAGTGAGGTTCGAGCTGGGGTATTTATCGAAACGTCCGGAAGTGAGCCTGGCGGGGCGGATAGTAGGCATGGAACGCAGCATGCTGCTACAAAAGCTCAGACATGCCGGAGTGCAAGTATTCGATTGGGATGTGACCAGCCCTTTCGACCAGGCCGGCCCAGGCGTACTCGGACGACCGCTGGCGTGGTTCCGGGCGATCGGGAGATAGTTCGTGGTACCTACCGTTGAAATCCTGTGTATCCTGACCGGCACGGCCCCCCTGATCGAAGGCTATTATCAATCCAATCTATCCACGATTGCGATTGGTTGTTTCGTGATCGGTCTGGTCTGGCTGCTGGCGCGCTGGCGTCAATGGGCTTGGGTGACTTCGGCAGGTTTACTTGTTTTCACATGGCTCGCCGGGATGGGCGTATGGATCGGGCTGAACCCGTTCCTGATGGCGTTAAGCGTCGTGGGGAGCCTATTGGCCTGGGACCTGGCCGATTTTTCCCGCCGAGTGCGAGTGGCGGCACCCGAAGATGACCTGCGAAATCTTGAGAAGAACCATTTAATGCGGTTGGCCGGCCTGGGAGCCATCGGCTTATCTCTCGACCTGGCGGCATTGTACGTCCATTTGAATATTTCGTTTGGGTGGATGTTCCTGCTGGCGATAGCGACAATCATGGGAGTGATGCAACTGGTGAACCGTTTACGGCGGGGTTGAGGGCTTCGATCAACCATTCAGGTCTCGAAGCTCAAAAACGCTCTCCAACCACTTTTCAGAATCCTCGGGCTTTTTGAAGTGGAAAACCTTCAGATGGGAATATTCCGGACTGGCAAATAATTGCGGGTACAGCCGCTTGTGCCGCCCATAACTCTGCACCAACCAGTTGAATAACGATTCATTCGACCAAAATCTGAACTGCGGCAACAGCCGCTCGTAATTCGTTCCCCAGAGCAGTTCCTTCGTCCACCAGCGCCGCCAGGTGCGGCTCCATAACCGACCCCAGACCAGCAGGAATGGGTAATCCAGCCAGATCAAGGCCTCGGCACGCGGCCAAATAATATCCCGCACTTTGGAGTAGTTCCCGGCCAGGACCCAGGCTGGGGCAAGCGTGACCGCCGCGACCTTTTCACGCAACTCTTCAGTGCCTGAGTCAACCCAACCCGGTTTCCAGTTGAGGGCATCCAGCTCGATGTAATCCAAGCCCAGATTGTGGGCGAGCTGCTCAGCCAGTGTGGACTTGCCGCTGCCGGTGACGCCAATCACGACGATGCGACGGTAGGGGAAAGGTACCATTTTCCTCCTTTTTACCGTGGGGGATTATAATTCGAAAAATGAAGGAGATGCCCATGTATGATCTTCCCGACGATGAGATCCTGCCGCTTTCCAAAGAACACGTTTTCTGGACCTGGTCGGCGCAGGCGAAAGTGTCCCCGATCCCGGTAAAATATGCCAAGGGAGTCTATTTCTGGGACACTTCCGGCAAGCGCTACCTGGATTTCAACTCGATGACCATGTGCGTCAACATCGGGCATGGGGACGAACGGGTCATCGAGGCGATGGTGACGCAGGCACGTGAACTGCCTTACGCGGCACCCGGCATGGCGACCAAAATCCGGGCGATCGCCAGCAGACTGGTGGCGGAAATAAGCCCGGGTGGAAAACTGACCAAGGTGCTGTTCACATTGGGCGGAGCAGATGCCAATGAGAACGCCGTCAAACTGGCGCGCGGCTACACCAAGAAATTTAAAATCCTGACCCGCTACCGCTCCTATCACGGGGCGACGGCCGGAGCGATGGCGCTTACCGGCGACCCACGCCGGGTGGCCTGGGAACCGGGGTTAATGCCAGGCGTTGTGCACTTCCTGGACCCGTACCGCTATCGCTCCACTTTCCATCGCAGCATGCCGGATATCTCCGAGGCGGAGTTCTGCCAGGATTATCTCAACCACCTGGAGGAGATCATCCGGTTCGAGGACCCAGAGACGATCGCGGCGATCCTAATCAAATCAGTCACCGGCACGAACGGAATCATTGTCCCGCCGGAGGGTTATATGCAAGGTGTGCGCAGGTTATGCGACCGATACGGGATCGTGATGATCGCAGACGAGGTGATGAGCGGGTTCGGACGGACGGGGGAGTGGTTTGCTGTGGATCACTGGGGGGTCGTCCCGGATATCATGACGATGGCCAAGGGACTCACTTCGGCCTATGCACCACTCGGGGCGGTGGCGATGAAACCGGAGATCGCCAGGGCATTCAACGAGCGCGTCTTCGAGTCGGGGCTGACGTACACCTCACACCCGGTCAGCCTGGCGGCAGCCGTGGCGAATATCAGCGTCCTGCGCGAGGATAAACTGGTCGAGCATGCCGCCGAGATGGGGCCGGTATTGAACCAGTCATTGAAGGATTTGGGCGAGGCGCACGCCTCAGTGGGGGATGTGCGCTCGATCGGGTTGTTCGGGATCATCGAGCTGGTCAAGGATAGAAAGACGAAGGAGCCGCTGGCTCCCTGGAACGGGTCCAGCCCGGAAATGGCCGCCCTGCGCAAAACCTGCCTAGAGCACGGCCTGTACCTGTACACCCACTGGCACACCGTCCTGATCATCCCGCCGCTGCCGATCACGGAAGAGCAGTTGAAGGAGGGCTTTGCGGTGCTGGATCAGGCGCTGGAGGAGACCGATAAAACCGTACGGCGGGGTTGATCCCGCCGTACCTCCCGTAGGTCGGGATTTATCTCGACCATACGATACTGTTTCGTAAAAGAGTAGGTCGAGATTAATCTCGACTTACTCTTTTTACAAATTTAACTAATGCAGGTAAAGCGTCACCGAATAACCCACGATCTGTCCGCCTCGTGGAATGACTTCAACGACATACATCTCCGTTTCCGGCAGGACGCCAGTCCAGGAGTTGGCTTTATCCGCGTAACTTAACAGCCCGCCGGTCCGAATTCCGAAGACGTCCAGGTAGGCGGTGGTGGAGGGTACGTTCAGACTTGCCGTCAGGGTCTGTCCGAAATTGCCATAAAAGGCATAGGAAACGATGAATCCTTGCTCCGTTGCGCTCTTGATGGTGACAGTGTCGGTTCCGGAGAAAAAGACAATCCGGGGTAGCTTGACGGTGAGTTCAAAATTCTCGGTTGTGGATCCTCCGAACACTTCGATGGTGTACAGCCCGGTCTCCCGCAGTGGTACCTGGAAGTTCAAATATTTTTTGGCCGGGTCGAACACGTTGACTCCGTCCGGGGCAATCAGCCCCAGGGTGACGTCATTCTTTGTCGAACCAACGGTCCCGACGTTAAGAAGCAGGGGTTGGGAATTAGAAGCCTGGAGCGTATATTTCACCACCTGGCCGGGTCCGACCGTTCCGTGTTTGACCGCTGCGGTTGACCCGGGTTTGATGATAATGTCACCGGCCGAGGAGGAGGGATTCACTACTGCGCCTGTGACGGAAACCGTGAGTGAATAATTGACCACCTGATTGTTGGTCGGAATGACCTCGATCACATAGTCGGTGGTTTGCGGAAGGACACCTGACCAGGAATTGGCTCTAGTCGAGGCGTTCAATAGTGTACCGCCGACAATCCCGAAGATGTCGAGGTAGGCGGTGCTGGAGGGTACGTTCAGGGCTGCCGTCATGGTCTGACCGGCACCGCAATTCAGTCCGTAGGAGAAGAGGTAGCCGTAGGCAGTTGTCCCAGTCAACGTGATGGAGGATGTGCCGGCGGCGAAATTGACGAGTAGGGCGGCTTTGACGGTCAGGGAGAAGCTCTCCGTCGTGGCGCCACCAGTCACCTGGAGGGTGTACAGCTCGGTTGCGGGCAGGATACCCTGCCAGCTCCTCCACTTGTTGGCAGGATTGAGCAATATGTTCCCGTTCGATTCGAAAACCCCCAAGGTAACGTCATTATTCGGGGAATCCATGATCAAGATCAAGGGTTGGGACTGGCCCGCTCCCAACGTATAAGTTGCGACCTGCCCGGGTTGGAGGGTGCCCTGGACAACAGTTGCGGTCGTACCGGGGTTAAAGGCAATGCTCCCGGTGGGTATAGAGGCTGCGGCCGGAACGGATAGGGGGTTGAGAAGGACCGAGGTCGCGGTTTCCGTGGGCAGCTCGGGTGTGGGGCTGGGAGGAATGGAAGTTGGTGTATCCAGCGGTGCCTGGGGAGTGGCCGGACCAGCCGGAATGGTTGCCGCGACCGTGGCCAGGACCAGCGGAGTGGCGGTGGGTGGGACGGGTGTGGGAGATTGGGAAGCCAACGCGCCACAGCCAACTAAAAGTACGGCTGAAACGATCAACGAAATGAAAATAGTAAGGGGTTTGGATTGAGAGATCGGGCGTTCGGGTGACATAGAATTCCTCCTTCAAGGTCAATCAAGCTCGAAATCCAGCATTTGATATGCTATTAAGTTCCATTTCAGATCATCCATTTTCCAGATTCTTGCGCAGGCCAATGCAATCATCCAGAAACACTACTATTATGGCACAAAATAAGGAAAACGGGGCAACAATATCGCCTTTGTTCCATTCCTACAGCCGGATCACATGCCCGCAATACTCACACGTGATCGTATCCATGCCACGCAACACCACCGTGGTGATGTTGCTCCCGCATGAGGGACATTGGGCGGGGGCGGACTTGACCTTATCCACGGCGACCTGGTCGAGTGCCACGGCCCGGCCCTTATCGAAGTCCTTGCTCCTGGCCCGGTTGATAAGGCCCTGCCAGACGGTATTCTCCTGCCAGATATGGAAGTTAGCGGTTTGCACGGGTGCACCGCTGAGGAAATGGATCTCAATATGATCTTCGTTTTTGAGCATGCCCTGCTTGCTGGTATCCACTTTTTCCACCAGCGCCACCGGAGCTTCGAGCTGCAAGCCCTGCACCTTTTGTTTCTCTGTAACAACAAAAAGAACCTTCTTGGTTGCGATCTCTTCCTTCTGCTCGAAAATCAGACGCTGGTCTGTCAGGTAGAGCACACCTTCTGGATCGCCCTTCTGCTCTTTGCCAGTCTTGCACCAGACCGCCTTGACGGCGGCGATGCCAGCTTCGGTGGGCAGGAGTTGGAAGGAGGCTTCGGCTAGCTGGGTGACCAGGTATTCGATATCGTTTAAATGCTTGGTCGCAGCGTAAACCTGGTTATTGAACTGATCGTACATGCCTTCGATGGTCTTCCCGGCGGCCGTGACTTTGCTTTCCACCTGGTCAACTGCCGATTGCAGGCTGGTGAGCAGTCCGCGCGCAACGGCCGGGTTGCCGGCAATGGAGGCCAATTGAGGCATCTGTAATTCGATGGGACGCAAGGAGCTCACCAGGCTGGAAGACTGCAGGTTAATCTGCGACTGCAGATTCGGGTAGAGCAACGCCCACGATTCGACCAGGGCCTGCGCCTGGGCTTCCAGATCCTTCTCGAAAACGTAGCCGCGCGTCCGCAGACTGAGGATACGCTGCGCCATTCCTTTAACGGTTGTCTGCACGTCCTCGACGGCGTCACGGGCCTTGATCAGTTGTACACTTTCCTGTAACGAATTGATCCTAGATTGCAAGTTGCTGATTTCCTCAGTTATTTGGAGCGCAGGATTAGGGGTTGCCATGGCTTTATCTCCTATGGGCTGGATCGTGTCTGCTATATTATTGCACAATTAAACGAGAATGGCAACTCATTTAACCTTCCCCCACCGCTTGGGGTTATCACGTACCTTCCCCCATATCTGGGGGCTTACCACCTCAATCCCTTCCCCAACCCCTAGTGAACGAGGCAGGTGGGAAGGGGAGATTTGAGCAAAAAAAAACGGGTGCAGGGGCGGGTGGAAGAGGAGAAAGAGGAAAAAACAGGTGCGGGGCAGGAGGGGAAGGGAGAAAGAGAAAAAACACGCACGAGCGAGATCCGGTATGAATGGTAGAATCAGACGGATTTTGCCTTTCAGGAGGTTTGTATATGAAGATAGCCGTTGCCTGTGACCACGCCGGTTTCCCGCTCAAGGAACAGGTGCTGCAAGCCGTCCGCAACGCCGGGCACACGCCGCTCGACCTGGGCGCGCACAGCCTCGATCCGCTGGATGACTATCCCGATTACGCCGTGAAGGTCGGGCGGGCCATCCAGACCGGAAAGGCCGAGCGCGGCATATTACTGTGTGGAAGCGGGGTGGGGGCCTGCATCGCCGCCAATAAACTGAAAGGCGTTTACGCCGGCATTTGCCATGATACTTATTCGGGTCGCCAGGGGGTCGAGGATGACGATATGAATGTCCTGTGCCTGGGACCGCGCGTGATCGGGGCGGGACTGGCGAAGGAAATTGTCGCAGCTTTTTTGTCGGCGCGTTTCATCGGCAATGATCCAGGGCAGGAAAGGCATGCCCGGCGTGTCGCCAAAATCAGGAAGCTGGAAGGTTGACGGGTCGGAATCATGATCATTCGTAAATTAATATCCTTAGGCCAATCGCTCTGGTACGACAACATCCAGCGACGCCTGATCGAAAATGGCGAACTGGCAGCCATGATCACACGCGGCGACATACAGGGGGTCACCTCCAACCCTTCCATTTTTCTCAACGCGATTGCCAAAACGAAAGACTATGATCCGGCTCTCGTCCCGCTGGCCTGGTCAGGCTGGGAGGCCGAGCAGATCTTCTGGCAGCTTGCCATTGAAGACATCCAGGAGGCCTGCGACCTGTTCTCCCCTCTATACCGCGAAAGCGAAGGTGCGGACGGCTATGTCTCGCTCGAAGTCAGCCCGGCACTGGCGAACAATACCGCTGGAACGCTGGCCCAAGCCAAACAACTATGGGAGTGGGTGAAGCGCCCGAACCTGATGATCAAGATCCCAGCGACACTGGAGGGCATTCCAGCCGTGCGCGCAGCCATTGCAGATGGCATAAATGTCAATGTAACCCTGATCTTCTCGCTGGCTCGGTACCGGGCGGTCATGGAAGCGTACCTAAGCGGTCTCGAGGAACGTCTCACGGCTGGACTGGAAGTCCGGCAGATCGCCTCCGTGGCCTCCTTCTTTGTCTCGCGCATGGATACGAAAGTGGATGCGCTTTTAGATGCGCTTGGTTCTGATCAAGCAAATGGCCTGCGCGGCAAAGCCGCAATCGCGTATACCAAGCTGGCCTATGAGGAATTCGTGCGAGTTTTTCGCGGCGAGCGCTTTGCAGGCTGCAAGGCGGCTGGATGCAACGCCCAGCGCCCGCTGTGGGCTTCCACCAGCACCAAGAACCCGGCCTACCCTGACACAATGTACGTGGATGCACTGATCGGACCAGGCACCGTCAATACCGTCCCACCCCAAACACTAGAAGCTTTCCGTGACCACGGCAAGGCAGAGGTGACCATCATCGACAACCTGGATGGGGCACGCCGAGACTCTCTCAAACCTGGAAGCCCTGGGCATCTCAATGGACAAAGTGACGACGGAACTGGAAGCCGAAGGCGTGAAATCCTTCTCGGAGGCATTTACGGCCTTACTGCATGCGATCGAAGAACGGCGTTCTGCTGCAGTGGACGCACTCGGACCATTGGCTGCGCCGGTCATGCGCCGGGTTGCAGCCCTGATCGCGGAGGCGGCACCCGCCCGGCTGTGGTCGCACGACCCTTCACTATGGACGGCTGACCCGGCCGGACAGCCAGAAATCCGAAAGCGCCTGGGCTGGCTGGACCTGCCGGATAGTTCACAGGCAGCGGTTAAGGAAATCAACGAATTCGTCGCGCAGGTCCGCACAGAAGGTCTGACACATGCGCTCCTGCTCGGCATGGGCGGTTCCTCGCTCGCGGCGGAGGTGCTTTCGCTAGTGCATGCTGCCATGCCGGGCGAGGATGGGGAGGCTGGCCAACACTTCTCCATTCTCAATTCCACCGATCCTGACCAGGTGCGGGAAACTGCCAACCGGTTCCCTCCAGCGGAAACACTCTACATCGTTTCCTCCAAATCCGGTGGGACGGCGGAAGTCAATGCCATGTTCAATTATTTTTGGGCGCAGACCGGAGGCAACGGAAGACACTTTATCGCGATAACGGATCCTGGCACCAGCCTGGAGGCCCTGGCAAATGCGCGCGGATTCCGCAAAACCTTCCAGGCAGACCCGGCCGTCGGCGGGCGGTTTTCGGCCTTGAGCCACTTCGGGTTGGTGCCGGCGGCGATAATCGGTCTGGACGTGGAGAGGCTGCTCAAAAGAGCCACATGGATGATGCGCCAATGTGCGGCGGACGTCAGCGGCGCGCGCAATCCCGGCCTGGTGCTGGGGGCAGTGTTGAGCCAGGCGGTTCTGGATGGACGGGACAAACTGACCTTCCTGGCGGACAAAGCGGTTGCGCCACTAGGTGCCTGGCTGGAGCAGCTCATTGCCGAATCAAGCGGCAAGCAGGGCAAGGGCATGGTTGTCGTGGACGGTGAACCGGTGGCAGCCCCGGATAGTTACGAGGCCGATCGACTTTTCATCTATCTACGACAGGATGGGAATCTGGATGCGAAGATCATTAACCTCCAGCAGGCCGGACATCCGGTATTAGTCTTCGAGATCAAGGATGTTTACGATCTGGGGGCTGAGTTCTATCGCTGGGAAACGGCGACGGCTTATGCCTGCGCCGTGCTGGGTATCAACGCGTTCGACCAACCGGATGTACAGGATAATAAGACCCGCACGATAAACAAGATAAATGCATACAACCAGTCGGGAAAATTGGATGAAGGTCAAGCCATTTGGGAAAAGCATGGAATTCGGGCTTTTTCGAATATCCCGCAAGCCGGGATCGGGCTGAAGGAGAGTTTGCAGGCTTTGCTGCGGGATGCAACGGAAGGCTCCGGGCGGAATTATGTTGCCATCAACGCCTTTCTGGCGCGTAATGCTGCGAACATTGCAGCCCTGACCGAACTCCGCCAAGCCATCCACGCGAAAACTGGCTGTGCCACCACGGTCGGGTTTGGGCCGCGCTTCCTGCATTCCACCGGTCAATTGCACAAGGGCGGACCGGACACGGGCCTGTTCCTGCAAATCACCGCCGATCCGGTGACAGATCTGGAAATCCCCGGTCAAAAAATGAGTTTTGGCGTGCTGGAACGCTGCCAGGCGCTGGGCGATTACGAAGCTCTGGCAGCCCGGAACCGGCACATCCTGAGGCTGCACCTGAAATCAACCGATCTGCTGGCGGATATTATCCAAGCGCTCCAGTGACAAAATTTATCGTGGGATTGCATTAAACCAAAAACCATCGTTATTTATGGTGTGGTTTGAAGGATTCGAGGATAGCCGGGATGGCCTCGTGCACAGCCATGTCATACAATCCGAGGGCTGTAGCGAGCTTGGCCGGAAATCTTTTTGGACCAGGCAGGGGTATGAGGGGAGAGAAATCGACCTGGCGGGCGTTGATGCGGAAGCGATAGCGGTCGAGGAGCTCGATCTGCGGGCTGCCGGTAAGGAAATCCATCAGTTCCTGACGTTCGTCGGGTGTCAGCCAGGCGGGAAGATCCGAAGTGGCCTTGAATTGGGATAGAAAGCCGAGATCGCGCAGGCAGGTCCTCTGCGCGAGCGTGAGCGCATTATGCCGAGAACGAAAATAAACCACGTCCGGGTCGGTATGCACAACCGGTTGGAGCCAGAGGCGATGCAGACTGGTGCGGATGGTGTTACACGTACTGGGGTGAGCGGGATTATTGAGCCAGAGGCTCATCGGCGTATTAATCCAATAGGGAGTCACATCCGGGCCGACGCGCATTCCATCACATAGGCCAAGCGATGGAATGACCGGCGCACCACAAGCGAGAATATAGGCATCGCCTGCGGCAGCACGTACAATCTGCATGGCCTGTCGGTAAGCAAGCTCGCGCGGCAGGTCGTTGCTCCGTTTACCGGGGAGGGCACCGGCGTAGAGGAAATCGAGTTTAAGGTATCCATAGCCCCAACCGCAGACCTTGCGTATAAGCATATCCAACCACACCAGCACATCAGGATGGCTGGAATCGAGCGCATACGTAATCCCATTCCAGCTCAATCCGGCCCGGACCGGGTGGCCCTGTTCGTCGCGAAGCAACCAGTCGGGGTGCTGGCGGGCGAGAGCTGAATCAGGTGTGAGCATGAAAGGCGCCAGCCAGAGGCCAGGAATGCGACCGGAAGCCCGGATCCTAGCAGCCAGTACAGCCATACCGGAAGGAAACTTTTTATTCGGCTCCCAGTCGCCGATGGCGAGTTCCCAGCCATCGTCCAATTGAACCACATCGAATGGCAGGTCACCCAGTCCGTCCAGGGCGTTGAGGAAGGACCTTTCGGTGACCCAAGCGTAGAGGCTATACCAAGAGCACCAGACGCGTGGGATCCGGGCATGGCGGTTTTCCCATGCAGTGCCAGTCTGGTTGATCCGACAGAAACGCTCGTACAGCCGGGCTGCGTAGGAAGCGAAGACTTGCTCTTCCGATCCCTGGGCTACGAACCATTCGCCGATGCCGAACTCGTAAAAGCCCCGGAGGGTGGCTCCTTCCAGTTCAACCCGCCCACCCAGGTCGAGGGCTCCGAGCAAGATAATCGAACCTTCTTCAAGCTCCACAGCGGCGACCCAGGCACTGGTATGCCGGGGGGAAAGCGCATACATCGGATCCTCGTCCTTGGCGCTCAATTCGGGTGAACTGATCGGAACGGAGGGCAGGGACGGGTCGATCCACGCCGCCAGACTCCAGGATTGCCAACCGTGCCGATAGAAAAGCCGGGGTGAAGCGGGCAGATCCAAGGTCACGCGCGGACCGGAGAGTAACAGGCCCCCATTCGTCGGTTGGATGGAATTGGCGGTGATCTTCGCTCGGCCCAACAGTTGATCTGTCATTGCCAGTTCCTTCTATGGAGGGGGGATGAGGGCGAAAATTCCAGGTTCGATCGATCGAACCGGGAAGACTTGCGAATTTGGGGTACAAAGGGAGGGGAGGAGGTGTTATTCGGTAAAGAGGGGGAAAAAGCCCCGAGTAAAAGTTGTATGACGAGCAGAACTTTATTCATGCAGGGAATCTCCGGGAAGGCAGTGCGCCCCAGTATACCAAATATCGGCCTTGTCCGACGGATGTTTCTGTGGCATAATTTATTTAATAATCCATTGAAAGGCGATGATGGGAACGAGTAAGCCCTGCACTAATGTCAGCGACCCCGGGAGAGTGTGAGCCGGGTCAACGGGAAGGGCTGAAAATCCTCCCGGAGCCGTGATCTAAAATTAGTCTGATAGCCGGTAGTATCCTAGCCAGATAGAATGAGTCTATGGATGGTCAGGCTAAAAGTAGGAAAGCCGAAGTTGTCCAGCGTTAGGAGGACAGGAGTATAAGCCTTGAGGCCGTATTCCACTGAGTGCCTGCTGTCAGGCAGGAACCGGGGTGGTAGCGCGAGTAACGACACTCGTCCCTGCGATGGGATGAGTGTTTTTTATAAAATCGATGATCATAGACTATATGCCTGACCACCGGAGATCAACCATGTTCAAACCAGTTTCTCCCAAACTCGATGTAACAGCCCTGGAAGAGGGCGTTCTGAGGTTCTGGAAAAAACACAAAATCTTCGAGAAGACCATCTCTGAACGTAAAGGGGGACCGGAATTCGTCTTCTTCGAGGGACCGCCGACAGCCAACGGCAAACCAGGCGTCCACCACGTGGAAGCGCGGGCATTCAAGGATATGTTTCCTCGCTATAAAATCATGAATGGATACCATGTCTCGCGACGAGGCGGCTGGGACACGCATGGCCTGCCGGTGGAGATCGCCGTCGAGAAGAAACTCGGATTCGATAATAAACGTCAAATCGAAGAGTATGGCATCGAGAAATTCAATGACCTGTGCCGCAAGTCGGTGTTCGAATACATCCAAGACTGGGAAAAACTGACCGACCGAATCGGTTTCTGGGTGGACCTGGGGGATGCCTACGTGACCTATACCAACGACTACATCGAGTCGGTCTGGTGGATCCTGAAAACCTTCTGGGAACGCGACCTGCTATTCAAGGGCTACAAGATCGTCCCCTATTGCCCGCGCTGCGGGACGCCGCTTTCGGACCACGAAGTGGCCATGGGCTACGCGGAGGCCATCGACCCGTCGGTTTTTGTTCGCCTGCCCCTGGTGGACAAGCCCGACACATCATTACTGGTATGGACGACCACGCCCTGGACACTGCCAGGCAACGTGGCAGTGGCGGCCGGCTCTGAAGTGGAGTACGTGACAGTGGAACATGCCCTGCCGGAAGACACTGAGGGCGGCGGAGGTGGCAAGGAGCGTCTCATCCTGGCCGAAGCCCTGTTAGGGAAAGTTTTCCCTGGTGAAGATGTCAAAGTGGTGGAGCGTTTCAAAGGCAAGAAGCTGAAAGGGATAAAATACCGGCCGCTGTTCACCTTCATGCCACTGGAGAAACCGGCGCATTATGTAATCCTGGGTGATTTCGTCTCCACAGAGGATGGGACCGGACTCGTACACATTGCCCCGGCGTTCGGCGCGGATGACATGGAAGTTTCCAAAATATACGATCTGCCCGTACTGATGACTGTCGGCCCGGATGGCGGATTCCTGCAGCAGATCACACCGTGGCGGGGTGTTTTCGTCAAAGATGCCGACCCTTCCATCATCGAGGATCTGCAGGCGCGGGGGCTTTTATTCAGGTCCGAGAAGTATACGCATACCTATCCTTTTTGCTGGCGCTGCGACACGCCATTAATTTATTATGCGCGTGATTCATGGTATATCCGAACCAGCCAGTTCAAGGACCGCCTGGTGGAACTCAACAATAAGATCAACTGGGTACCGGAACACATCCGGGAAGGCCGCTTTGGGAACTGGCTCTCGAACAATGTTGACTGGGCGCTTTCGCGAGAACGCTACTGGGGCACGCCGCTGCCGGTCTGGGAATGTCTGGATTGCAAGAATCGAACATGCATCGGCTCGGTAAAGGAACTCTCCGAGAAAGCCGGGAGCGACCTAAGCAAGCTGGATCTGCACCGACCGCAGGTGGATTCCGTCACCTGGGCCTGCGAAAAATGCGGCGGCAAGATGTTGCGCGTCCCCGATCTGATCGACGGGTGGTTCGACTCCGGCTCGATGCCGGTGGCACAGTGGCACTACCCCTTTGAAAACCAGGAACTCTTCAAAAAACAATTCCCAGCGGATTTCATCTGCGAAGCAGTCGACCAGACACGCGGCTGGTTCTATACGCTGCACGCCATCAGCACACTGCTGTTCGACCAGGAGTGTTTCAAGAATGTCGTCTGTCTCGGCCTGGTCGTCGATGCGAATGGGCAGAAGATGTCGAAGAGCCGCGGAAACGTGATCGACCCCTGGGACTTAATCAATGAATCCGGCGCAGACGCGTTCCGCTGGTATTTTTACACTTCTGCGCCTCCCAACGCCGAGCGCCGATTCGCGCCCAGCATGGTAACGGACGTGGTCAAGAACTTCACACTGACACTGTGGAATATCTATTCGTTCTTTGTGACGTATGCGAACCTGGATAAACCGGACCTCACCACCGGCTTATCCACCCTCACCCGCGGCTCCTCTCCCGATGTGAGAGGGGGGAGAAGGGGAAATGCAGGGAAGGGAAATGACCTCGATCGATGGCTGCTTTCTTCGTTGAATGCGCTTGTGCGGGAGGTGACAACGGCTTACGAGAGTTATGACGTGCCCGGAGCGACTCGACCAATCGAAGTCTTTGTCGAAGCACTTTCGACCTGGTACCTGCGGCGGTCACGCCGGCGGTTCTGGAAATCTGAATCCGATTCGGACAAGCAAGCCGCCTATTCAACCCTTTATACCGCGCTGGTAACCCTGGCAAAGCTCCTGGCGCCTGCCATGCCCTTCCTAGCGGAGGAAATGTACCGGAACCTGGTCTGCGCTGTGGATGCGAAAGCTCCGCAATCTGTGCACCTGGCTGCGTGGCCCAAAGCGGACGAATCACAGATTGATGAAACACTCAACCGAGAAATGGCTCTTGTAATGAAGATGGTTTCGCTGGGTCACAATGCCCGCCAGAAAGCCAACCGGAAAGTCCGCCAGCCGCTGGCCGAGGCTGCATTTGCCCTGGGCCGACCGGACGAACGGCATGCCGTGGAGACCTACGCGGACCTGATCACCGACGAATTGAATGTCAAGAAAGTGCGCCTGCTGGATACCAGCGGCGAAGCGGTCTCATTCGCGGTAAAGCCGCTGCCCAAGCAGTTGGGGCAGAAATATGGAAACAAATTCCCGGGACTGGCAAAGGCCATCACAGCGCTGGATGCCAATGAGGTTGCACCGGTCTTCCTGGATGGAAAGCCGGTGAAAGTTGCGTTGGAAGGCCAGTTTTACAGCATCCTGCCAGAGGAGGTGGAAGTGCAGGCGGACGCCAAAGCCGGTTTTGCCGTGGCAACGGATGGGGCGTACCTGGCTGCCCTGGTAACAGACCTGACTCCGGAACTGGTGCGGGAAGGCCTAGCACGCGAATTCGTACGGCGGGTGCAGGACCTGCGCAAAACGGCCGACCTGGATGTGGCCGACCGGATCAAGGTCAATGTGGTGGCTACATCGGGGCTGCAGGACGCCATTGAAGCCAACCGGGAGTATGTCATCGCTGAAACCCTGACGGTTGAATTGAACTTTTCCGAACCGGTCCCGGGATATCCAGTTTCATCAGACGAGTTCGATGGTGAGAAGGTGACGGTAGGATTGATGAAAGCGAAATAAATGAATTATGAAAGAAGCATTCTGATGCATCCCTCTTCCCCGAACCAATGAGTTTCACCTGCATAAGAAAGATATGGGATTCAAAAGAACCATCGGTCTGATGCTTGGATTGCTCATTTTCTGGTTGTTCTGCATCAACATCACCGGCGAGAAGACTGGAAGATGACCCTAGTGTTGTTCCTGATTTATTTAATCTTCATGGCTCCGAAAAACCTAGCTTTAGGGATGTCTGCGGTGCGGATGCCTTATCTTTTTCAAGTTCAACTTGCATTTGAACAAGTTTCGGTCATCGTCGCCGAAGTGAAACTAGTGGGGGGCCGCTTATTATTCCATCGATCGGGCGGATACAGGCGGATTTATATACAGATGCTCTCGGTACCAGCCGTTGCATTAGATAATTGAATCTGCTGAAACCAAATGAAGAAGATATTATTCCTTTTACATGGGATCATATTAGCGATTGGATGTCCCATTATTCTCTACGGGCATGCCATACCTGGGATAGAGTTCTCCCCATTAAGTGTAATCCAAGCCATCTTGTTTACCGCCGGCTTTTATATAGCTGTATGTGTAATTGCATTAATATTTATTCGGAACGCAAGTGTAAGCGCGTTAATTGCGTCCTTCGTTATTTTAGGTTTTCTGTATCAATGGCTGATTTTTATCGTGATCTTTTCAGCTCTTTTGGTCGGAGTAATTCTCCTGTTTTTTTTCAAAAGAAAAATAGGTCTTGGTGCTGTTCATTTACTAATGAATATAATAAGTATATTGGTGGTTGGTTTTTTTGCAGTCCAATATGTAAGATTTGTCCTTACTTTGCCTTGGGCGGACTATCGGAGTATGACATCGAAAATGGTTAACGCCGTAGATGTACCCCCGAATTCTCTCGAGAAACCAGATGTATATTATATTATTCTAGACGGATATGCAAGAGCGGATGTCTTGAGTACATTGTATGGGTTTGACAATTCGGATTTTATGAATGCCCTTGAACAACGAGGTTTTTCTGTGGCCTCCCAAAGTCGCTCAAACTATCCAAGAACATATTTATCACTGGCTTCATCTTTGAATATGCAATATCTGGATAGCGTATCTGATACGATGGGGGAATTGACCATACAATGGCCGATAAGCGAAATGATACGACACAGCGCTGTTCGTACTATTTTCGAGAAAAACGGATACCGGACTGTTTTTTTTGCAGACGATTGGGATTTATCAGATATTCGCGACGGGGATGTTTATGTGAAACCAAGCACATTTATGCTTAGTAATCTGGATGGGGCGATCATAGATCGTACCAATCTTCAAATCCTCACGCATATCCTACCTGCATCGTTTGTATCACTGGCGGATTACAACTCCCACCGAAGAATTATTTCCAATGATTTTGCCAAATTACCGGAGATCGCCAAGCTTTCGGGTCCGAAATTTGTCTATGCCCATATTCTTGCCCCTCATCAGCCATTCGTCTTTAATGCCAGAGGAGAGGCGACCAATCCGAGTTATGGTTTCACTCTTAGTGATGCACAGGATTTATTTGGTGATTCCGCGCAAATTGAGCAAGGTTATCTAGATCAATTAGCGTTCGTCAATCGAGAGACTCTCCAGATGATTGATGGTATCCTGACCAATTCGAAGACGCCTCCGGTGATCATTATCCAAGCCGATCATGGACCAGCAATCCAACACTATTATTTGACGATCGATGAATTGTCCGTATTTGAGCGCTATTCAATTCTAAATGCTTATTATCTTCCAGGTGTCAATCCGAACGAAGTCCCTAAGGATATCACCCCTGTGAACAGTTTCAGGTTCGTATTCAATAAATATTTCAATGCAAACTTTGAATTATTGGCAAACCATCAATACTTTCCCACCGGAATCGTTTTTTTCCAATTCCAAGATGTGACCGATAAAAAACCGTAAGACCTCGAAAGACCAATGGTTGAAAAATGAGGTCAGAACGCAGTCTACGTCCAAGAAGTCGCTAATATTGTTGGGATTATGCTATCTGTGCCGGACAGCGAAGATCCAAACCGTTGCCGACTGGTAGACCAGCGTATATTCGTCGGATCGGAGCAAAAACTCATAAAGGGCATCAGGACTGGAGTCAACGACGGTATCACTGTAGGAGGTGGTGAAGTAGACATAGTCATAGGGTTCTACGTTTGCCACAGACCAGGCTCTCAGGCAGGCAGGGCCGTAAAAATCGCTCCGGGAAGTGGCGGGGAACCGGCACTGTTCCAAGTCCTGGTATAGCAAGTAGGTAGCTTGATAGCCTCTCTTTGAAGTCAAGAGCCACTCCAATCCCTGGGTTGTGAGAAGGCTGATACGACCGGTAAGAGCGGGGAACCATTCGATAGCAGGTGACAAGAAGATATTTTGTGGTGGAAAAATCAAGAACCGGCTGGATGAAGCGGTGTTCTCACGCACCCAGACAAAAGCCTGCCGATCAGCAGTGGAAAGAACGTAATAACGGCTCAACTGGACTCCCGAGATCATTGCATTGAAAAAAACCACCAAGCTGACCAGGCTTGCAAGCATCAACCCGGTTCGACTCCCTGTCAGACTGGCAGATTCGTGCCACTTTTTCCGTTGTTGCAAGGCTAAAATGGAATAGAACGTTACTGTAGCCAGGAGGGCAAGTTCAATGGTGTCGGTGCGCATCGCGCCGCGTGGCTCAACCACTATATCTACAATCAACCAAAGAGATATGAATGAGTTGCCGGTAAAGAACCCAAGTCCAAGTCCCATCAAAGCCAGGACAAACAGCACAGGAACAATCTCTCCGGTCCAGGTAGATGGAAGCAAGTTTTTGAAAATATTGAACGCTCCGGGTGCATTCATGGCTGCTTGAAAAGGGGCAAATCCATGGCGGACCAGGATAGTTCCCCACCAAGGGGCGCTCAGCAGGGCAGCACCCAGGGCCACCACGGTGGCGCGGATCAACCCCGACCGGCTTCGTCCGAAGAAGACCGTGAAGACAATCGCTGCCACGATAGCATGAATAGTCCACTCAGGATGAGTGAGGATGACCAAAGCACCACAGACAGCTGCCGCCACCACAGAACGCCAGCCCGCCGTCTTGAAGGTTCTATAAAGGTAATTTAAGAAAAGCAGCATGAATAACGCGCCAATCGAGCGTGTTATCCCACCGCCCATAATTTGGGGACCAACAGCTTGTGGCGCCAAGGAGAAAAGCACAGTCGCAAAGGATGCTTTTTCGTCACTGCCGAGCAGCCGTTTTGCCAGTTGGTAAAAGCAAGGGATGGTCAGGATGCTTATGATCGCAGGAAGCCAGCGCAACAGGGAAAAAAGCGAGATGCCGAATAACCCATTCAGGACAGCAAGCAGGTATAACGCCACTGGAGGATAGGCGAAAGGGATGGAAGCCTGGTTGTAGGAAGAAAACATTGGAAGGGCATATCCGGCTGACTCGAGATTCTGAACCAAGGTGTAGAACAATCCTCCGTCATGGACAATAAAACCGGCTTGCCAGACCGAATATAGACGGACCAGCGCACCGGCAATTAGTCCAAAGAAGAACAACAGGTTGGTGATGAATACGGATCTCCGGCTTTCCACCCCGTTGTTTTACCCGTAGTTCCCGAGTTAGTCAAGCCATTATAAATAACAGGATGGGGACAATGAACAACATCTTGCCAATTTCATGCAGCCAATGGTAATGAAATAAGATATTCTTGGTTGCAAGCCCATGAATTTGAGGAATTGCACCCATAAAAAGGTAGAAATTGATGAAGAACCAGCCCAGGAAAGACCGCCGATTGCTGAACAAGGGGTATGTGAGAGAATAATCCTAGAGGAATAATATTATTTGCTGGTGTAAAATTGATAATGTTGGCTTCCATTTGTTCATGGATAATTCAAATCCTACTCCTGATGGGGACTGGATGGATACAGGTTGGACCACGCTATACGTTGGATTTCCACATACCACTGATCCTATTGACGGCCATGGGGATAAAACGCTGGCCGATTTGGTTAATCGGCCTACTTGTACTAATCTCTTGCGCCCATTATTTTTTTGGTACCATTATCTGGCTCATGGCCTCGGGATGAGATATTCACTCGATTATCAAAGAGGGCAAGTAAACCACATTCCCAGGAGATCACCATTGGATCATCTCAAGAAATTTGGCAGAACAGTTCTGGCGTTGTGGGGAAACCCCTGGATGGCAGGTTTGGTATCTTTGATTTTCTACATAGCCTTTTCGAGACTGGGAGGCTCAATTTTCCGCGAATCCTCCAAGGCATATTTCAATTACCTGGCTGATGCATTTCTACATGGACAGTTGTCCCTGCGCTTATCTCCAGAGTCAGTACATGACCTGGTGGTATATAAGGGAAATATCTATCTTTATTGGGCTCCCTTCCCGGCGATCCTGTTAATGCCGCTGGTGGCGCTGGGCGGCGTTCATATCAGCGATGTGTTCATCGTTATGATACTTTCAGCCCTGAATGTGGCAATGGTTGCTCTCCTGCTATTCAAATTGAAAAAAACCGGCATTCTCGTTCTGGATCAACCCAGGCGGGGGCTGCTGGTGATGTTCTTTGCGCTTGGATCTATACTACTTCCAATGGCACCGATGGGCGGGGTATGGTCGATGAGCCAAATCGTGGGCTCTCTCTTTGTTACCCTGGCATATCTGGCTGCAATCAGTTTGCGAGGCTGGCGGGCTTTTCTATTGACCGGGCTGGCATTGAGTTGTGCAGCCGCGACCCGCAATCAATTATTGTTTACCGGCATCTGGCCTGCATATCACCTCCTGTCAACGCATTGGAAAGATGATCGGAAGAGATTTGCAGAATATGTTTCTTGGGGTTTGCTACCGATATTTTTGACCATTGGCGGACTGGCCTGGTATAACTGGGCCCGCTTTGGCAGCCCCACCGATGTCGGGTTCAGCCACCAAAATTTGGAGCAATTATTCCGAGTGGATTATTTGAAATTCGGTGATTTCAACATTCACTATGTACCGACAAATTTTTATTATCAGTATATCAATTACCCATTTCCCTGGAGAGCGGACTTTTTCAAGGGAGGAAGTCTTTTTTTGCTTAGCCCGGTATTGTTCGGTGCATTCTGGGGAGTGTCGAAAGACCGGCCAAGGCTATCCGTCCTCTTCCTAATATTGTCAATCCTCATCACGGACGTTCCAATCCTGCTCAATATTGGCACTGGTTATTCACAGGTTGGCCCACGCTATACACTTGATTTCCATGTCCCGTTGATCTTATTGACTGCCATGGGCATAAAACGCTGGCCAATCTGGTTGATCGGCCTACTGGTGCTTATCTCTTGCTCCCAGTATTTTGTGGGCACCTTTATTTGGGTGAAGGGTATATAGTAAGTAAGTATTATAAGGAATATTTTCGGACAGCTCCGGATGGAGAGGCCTATCGGACAAAGCCCGGGGAGTCCCATTTCAATTGGAAGATGGAACCGGCGCGGTCTGGGTTGATCCGGATGGATTGGATAAACAATTGCTCGGCGAGGGAATCGTCCCGGACGAGAACCAGACCCAAGCGGCCTGCATCCTGCTGGGGATTTCGCCCAATATGTTACGTGGTCAATTGCGTTTCAGGTTGTGGGAGTTGCGCGCAGGGCAGACCATCAGTGTAGTTGGGATGCCGGTCGAAGGACAGGGTGGATTGTTGGTGCGGCGTGCACAGGGCCGGCCTTTTGTAGTCAGCCCACTGCTAGGGCAGGCTGTGGAGGCTCAAATTTCGACCCAGACGAAAAAAAACCAAACGTGGACGCTGTTGCTTGGGATTCCCGGAGCGATTCTCCTACTGTGCGGGCTGAGCGGCGCACTGATCACGCTAGTACGT
This sequence comes from uncultured Chloroflexia bacterium, assembly GCA_963806575.1. GTDB lineage: Bacteria > Chloroflexota > Anaerolineae > Anaerolineales > Villigracilaceae > UBA877. The sequence goes on from CAWDYX010000021.1 coordinate 232,664, forward strand.
ATGCTTCTGGGGAAATAAGCATCAGGCCCGGGTTGTTTTGCCGGATCTAAGCTTCTTTTAACCTAATCCAGATCTTCAACCAGTTTCATTGGCATCACGGCCGTGCCGACAATGCCGGGGCCGGTATGGACGCCCAGGACGGGGGAAATGCGCAAGATCTCCATTTTCTTGATGTTCAAGCGTTCGTTCATGGATTTCGAAAGGGCATCCGCACTTTCGGCGAAGCGACCGTGCAGGACGGTGGCCCATAACGGGATGGAGCCATACATATCAACAATATGATCGACGATGGTGCACAGGTTCTGCTTGACGGTGCGGCCCTTGGCAACGGTGGTGTACTTGCCGTCCGTGTGATCGACCCGGATGATAGGCTTGATCTTCAAGACGGAGCCCATGAGGGCTTGGACACGTCCGATCCGGCCGCCACGGGCAAGGTATTCCAGCGTATCAAGGGTATAAACCACTTCGGTATTTTCACGGATCATTTCAAGCCGTTCCAGAATGGCTTTCAGATTCCAGCCGGCTTTAGCAGCCCTGGCAGCCGCCAGCACCTGGAAGCGTTCGCCGCCGGAGAGAGTCATTGAATCAAATATACTAATAACGGCTTCCTTGATATGCTCCGCACCGAGGCGGGCGGAGTTGATGGTGCCGCTCAGACCGGATGAGATATGAATTGACAGGATGTTCCTGCTGGCTCCGGCTACTTTGCGATAAATCCCATTGAAAACTCCGCTAGAGGGCTGGGCCGTGGAAGGAATGGACGGGCGCATGGCTTCCAAACGGTTATAAAACTCATCGGCAGAAATATCGGCGGAATTGACTTCGCCTTCCGGAAATTGAATATACAGGGGTGCCTGGATGATGCCCAGCGATTCCAATTCGTCGTTGGGCAAATCAGCAGCGCAATCAGTAATTATTTTCATCTCAGTCTCACTTCCATTATGAACCAGCCAATTATATTCCAAGTTGACCGTTTTGAAATCAAATATCCAGACTGCTGTATAAATCGGGGTAGACAATGGAATCCACGCCATTGATGCGCAAGCAATCCTGGAGGGCTGCGGAAGCATCCGGTTCGCCATGCACCAGGATGATCTGTTTCACCTGTCCCTTGACGGCCAGAGCGTATTGCGTAAGCAGTTCCTGCCCGGCATGGGCCGAGAGACCGCCGATAGTGACCACCTCGGCGCGACGGGGGTATTCCACGCCGAATATCCTGACGACCGGTTCCCGGTCGGCTAAACGGCGTCCGAGGGTGTAGGGAGCCTGCCAACCGACAATGATGATGGTATTGCGAGGGTCCTCAATATTATTCTTCAGGTGATGCAAAATGCGCCCGGCTTCCGCCATTCCCGAAGCGGAAATAATAATCAGCGGCCCTTTCATGCTATTGAGGGCTTTCGATTCTTCCACCGAGCGAGTATATGTCAAACCATCGAAAGCGAGCGCTGGATGACGGCCTGTGCGGATGAATTCGAGGGTCTCGGCGTCATAGCATTCCGGATGCTTATTAAAAATCTGGGTTGCATGAAAGGCCAGAGGGCTATCGACGTAAACCGGGACATCCTTCAGCTGACCGGACTCAACCAACTGATTCAAGCTATACACCAATTCCTGCGTCCGACCAACCGCGAAGGCCGGGATGATGACCTTGCCATGGCGTGCCAAGGTCCTCAGAACAACCTGGTGGAACTCCCGGTGGGCTTCCAGAGGGTCGGTATGGGGCTTGTCCCCATAAGTACATTCCATCATAAGGTAATCCGCGTCGTACGGCAGGACCGGATCGCGCAGGATAGGCAGGTCGTACCGCCCAATATCACCAGAAAACCAGAGGCGGGTCGTGTGACCGTTTTCCTGGAGCTGGAGACGGATAGCAGCGGAACCAAGGATATGCCCCGCTTCGATAAATTCCGCAGTGACCCCTGGAGCCGGTTCGAAAGGTTGAGCGTAGTTTTGAGGGCGGAAGGACTGTGCAACCAGCCCGGCATCAGCGAGGGTATAGAGCGGCTGGATGGGAGGCAGTCCTTGTTCGAGGTGTTTTTTATTGACAAATTGTGCGTCCTCTTCCTGGATATGACCAGAATCTCGCAGCATCACATCAGCCAAATCAGCAGTGGCAGTCGTGGCATAAATTGGCCCGGTATAGCCCTGCTTGACCAGATGCGGCAGGTTGCCACTATGATCAAGATGGGCGTGGGAAAGGAGTACGGCGTCCAGGCTCTTCGGTTCAAAGCGGAACGTTCGATTACGCTCGTACGTTTCAGCGCGGCGCCCTTGGAACAAACCACATTCCAGAAGCAGGCGTGAGCCATTGACTTCAAGCAAGTATTGAGAACCGGTTACAGTACGGGCGGCGCCGTTGAAAGTGATGCGAATTTCCAGTCTCCTACTTTTTAGCTGATGAGAAATTAGATGGACTGCGGCGAAACCTCGAAGACAGCAATCTTATCGAATCGTACCAATCACCGGGAATTTATTTCCCATGGATCGTATTCAGGATCTGCTTGCCAAAAGCTGACAGGCGCCAGGGAGATTGCGGCATGAGCAAAGAGAGTTCCTGGATGGTTTTGGGATTTTTTTCGGCGATGGCGTGCATCCAACCCTTCGGCAGGACCACATCAGATTCGACACTCATTTTCTGTCCAACGACCTTTCGCCAGGCTGAGAGGACATTCAACCGGTTCAGGACAGCCGGGTCAGGGCGGGTGGAGAGGGGGCGATGGATGGGAGCGGCTTTCCGGCCGTGCCCGACAGCCTGGAGAATTTCAGAGCCATAGATATGGATTTGCCGGGGAGTCAGGTTGAGAGCTTCCAAGTCAGATTGCGTTTTCGGTGCGGCCAGCGCAATAGAAACCAGGCGCTTGTCGTCCATTACTTTGAAGACGGGCCTCCCCATACGTTTGGCCTGCACATCTCGCCAGAGGCAAAGTTCCTGCAGGACAGCCAACTGCCGGGCTGTAAAGTGTTGGGTGCCCTTAATACGCTGCCAAGCGGGGATTTCGGACTTGTTTATTCCGTTGGAAATCGACAGGCGAGTGAACTCCTCTTGCGCCAGTTCCCAACGGCCGCGTTCCTGCAGTTCGGTCTGAAGACTATCGCGCAGATCCAGCAGGTGGTGCGTATCGAGACGGGCGTAGTTGAGCATTTCTGGGGAGAGTGGACGCTCGGCCCAATCGGCTTTCTGGTAGCGTTTATTAAGGGTGATGCCAAGTTCCGCAGCCAGCATGGAATCAAGACCAACCTGTTTATAGCCCAGAATCCGGGCTGCCTGCATGGTATCGAAGATATTGGCGAGGGTAATGCCGAAATCGCGCTTCAAGCAAATGAGGTCATATTCGGCGGCGTGGAAAACCTTTTCGATGTCCGGATCGCTGAAAACAGGCATAAGGGGAGAAAGATCGGGCAGAACGAGCGGGTCGACCAGGTAGTCGGTTTCTGGGGTTGAGAACTGAATAAGACAGACCTGCTCCCGGAAAGCATGGAGAGAATTGGATTCAGTATCCACTGCCAGGCGGGGCTGTTTACCAAGGGTGCGAACAAGGAGGTCGAGGGATTTAGGCTCCGCCACCCAGACAGGCGGAGGTAGAGTTGAGGTCATGCCCTGATTATAGCCGAAAGAAAAGGGATAATTTGTGGTTTAGGATTAAGCAAGTGAGAAGGGAGAAGGAATTGGTACAGGAAATACGAGAACGATTATTGAAACGACCAGGAACGAGGGAATTTCCAGAATGCCTTAGGGAGAATGCGAAAGGCTAGCGGTCATAAGGGGTGGAAGGTCGGGCTAGCCTGGTTTTCGCAACGATTGTTAAAGCTTTGTAAATATGTACACCGAGGCCCTTGCCGGTCCCTGTCGAGTGCACTATAATGTCACGTCGGATTTAGAAGTTGAATAGAATTATTCAAGGAAGAAGCAAGAAATGCCAGTTTATACCTATCAGTGTGAGAATTGCGGCGTGCAGTTCGAAAAGCAACAGTCTTTCAGTGATCAGCCACTCGTCCGCTGTCCGGAATGCGGCAAGAAGACACTACGGAAGGTCTACCAGCCCGTGGGAATTGTGTTCAAAGGCTCCGGGTTCTATGCGACCGACCATCATTCGCCTTCCGGTCAGAAATCCAAGAAGGCCGATGAGAAACTTGAGAAAGAAAGCAGCAATACCGCAAAGGAACCGGCAGTAAAGGCAGAGAAGAGCGCCGAAAAAAGCAGCGAGAAGAAAGAGTAGCCTCCTGATTAAGACAGGTGGCGTACCAGATGGTACGCCACTTTTTGATTCAAGTGATCATCAATTATTTGACGACGTTGGAGAGAGATATATCCAAATCAGTAGAAGCCGGATAAGAAGCTTGTCGGAGCCGACCAGACTGCCCAGAGGAGGACGCCTCAATCCGAAATTTGTCAATGTCCTATCAATGAATTTGCTTCTTCGAATTAAGTTGAAAGCTTTGTTCGCAGATTCCTGCAGTTTAATAATCCAGGAATCGTGTAGTTTTATTGAATTCAACAGCTCACTCTTTGGAATAATTTCAGCCAATCTACTTTCAGTACCCAGGACCAAGGAAATCAATTCGGTCTTATGTTTTTGCAACTCCCTGTGCCAATTAACCGCACTGCCGGATAAATCTGCTATTCCAACGGAAAATAAATCAGGGAACATGGTCTTCACGGTGTTTGTATAGAGAAATTTACCTTTACGTAATTCAAGGGGCAAACTCTTATAGAATTCCAAAACCGCGCCGTCCAAGAACGGGTTATGCACAAAACCAACCTGAGCGGTAAAATATTCCCTCCAAGGCATCAAAAAATGATCCAGCCTTTGATTGACGTATAGATAATGGCTTTTTTCGAGTGGATCAGGAATGGCTTTGGTACTGTCAAACAAATCGTCGGCCAATCGATCCACCGAAAGGCACAACTGCCCGTAGAGTCTTTGTGAGATGAACTTTTTCAGGAAGAGGAGGGCGGAGGAGTGGAGGATGGCAAGACTGGCGAGGACATCAAACTTTGATCCCAATTTGATATTTATCTTGCCGAGACACTTCTCGCCAACAAACACATCGAAAAATTGATTCCTGGCAGCCAGGAAGTGCCATACATCCAATTCATCGCAAAAATTCGAGAGGCATTTTCCCTCCCGGGCATTTGCCCTAAGGAGGGCAATCAAATCGCCCTGATAAGCCCGGATGATTTGATGGGGATATCCAAATCGGGCAGCCAATAGTTTAGACAAGGCAGCGTCGGTATGACTGCCCGGATCTTCTTCCAACGCATAAGAGAAGCAGGAAATATTGGGAGCTTTTATTTTATCGTGCAAGATACCCAATATAGTGCGCGAGTCATGGCCGGCGCTAAGAGACAGCGATGCGGCTGATACCGCGGCATAGCAGCGTTTAACGCTTTGGATCAATAATGATTCCAATTCCTGTTGGTATTTATCGTATTGATCGGCCGAATAGGGAGGGTTCGAAAACGTAAACTCCCAGTAAGGATAGGAAAAAAGTTCCCCATTTTTATAACCATACACCCTGGCCAGTTTGGTAGATTTGATCTCCCTGAACAAAGTTAGGTCATTCAGCATAAAACCGTTGGCGAGGTAGGACGCAATCCCATCCAAACTGAGCTGGCATTTATCACGGGGCAGGGCGTCAATATCGTTCGAGACATACCATACATTGTCCAGGCAAGCATAAAAAGCTTTTTTTGAATTAACCTTGTCGGTTAATATGTAGAATCCGGCTTCGTCGATCAAGAAGATAATGAAACTTCCTTCGACTTTATTAATATAATCGACGCCATGCAAGTAAAAGCCCTCAACCAGTTGGTCCCCGTTATGGTTATAGATCACACCATTAAGGAAGATTCTTATTTTCTGATCCTTCGATGCAACCGTGGCCTGATTGGACGTTTTAATCCGCCCTTGCCGGTCGATCGTAAAAACGAAAATACCCCTGTTCTTCAGAAAGCCTGGCCTGGATACTTGTTCAATGTTCGACATGATCAATCAGCCTTTGCATGGAATGAGCAAGCGTTAGCGGGGTTACAGAAATATGCTCCCATCCCGGAATTCTACACCTTTCATGCGCAAGCAAAGAAGTTTCTCCGGCGGCGAGGACGCCGCCGCGAGCGATTTAAATTCACCAGAGAATCATTGGTCGAAAGAAGACGTGGATAGATAAATCCGAATCAAAAGAAGCCGTATAAGAAGCTTGTCAGAGCCAACCAAGCTGCCTCTAGGATGATCCCATGAACCTAAAAGTCCATTTAATGCTTTTTCTACGAGTTTATTTCTTCCAAGGTAGTCGAGTGCTTTGGTCAAATACTCCTTCAATCTCAGGATCCAGGAGCCATAATGCTTGATCACATGCAATACTTCGTTTCTCGAAATAATTTCATCCAACCTACTATCCGTTTCCTGAACGAGGGAAATCAATTCGTCTTTATGTTTTAGCAACTCTCTGTGCCAATCAACCCGGTAACCCGAGGAGGTCGCCAATCCCACGGAAAACAAATCAGGGAACATCTCCTTAATGGTATTCCTGTAAAGAAATTTTACTTTACGCAATTGAACCGGCAGCCTGTTCATGAATTCCAAAACAGCGCCATCCAAGAACGGGTCATGCACAAAACCAACCTGACCGGTAAAATATTCCCTCCAAGGCATCATGGTATGATCAATTCTTTGGTCGAGGTAAAGAAAATCACTTTTTGTGCGCGGATCAGGAATTTCTTTTGTCCTGTCATATACGTAATCAGCCAATTTATTAATGCATGTGCACATCTGCGTATAAATCTCCTTCGAGATGAAGGATTTCATGCCTCGAATCCCAGCGGCATCTGTTATTGATACACTGGCCAGAATATCCCGCTTAGAACCCAACTTAAAATCAATCCGCCCAAAACATTCATCTCCCACAAATACATCGGAAAACTGACCTGCTGCGGCCAAATGGTGCCAAGCATCCAGTTCGCCGCAAAAATTCGAAAGACATTTACCTTCCCTGGCGTTGTTTTTCAGGTGATCCACCAGATTGCCCTGGTAGGATCGAATGGTTTGATGGGGATACCCACATTGTTCAGCCAATTTCTTTGATAGAGCGGCATCGGTATCCTTGCCTGGAAGCTCTTCCAAAGCATAGGAAAAGCAGGAAATATTGGGAGCTTTTATTTTATCGTGCAAGATCCCCAATATGCCACGAGAGTCATGCCCTGCGCTGAGGGACAGAATTGGATCTGAAACTGTGGCATATCTACGATCAATGCTTTCAATCAATAATGAGATCAATTCTTCTTTAAACCGCGGGTATTGATCGATCGAATAGGCAGGGTTCGAAAACTTATACTCCCAATAACTATAGATGATTATTTCGCCATTCTTATAGGAATGAACACATGCACGCCTGGCAGACCTGATCTCTTTAAACAAAGTTAGGTCATTCAGCATAAAACCGTTGGCGAGGTAACACGCAATCCCGTCCAAACTGAGCTGGCATTTATCACAGGGCAGGGCGTCAATGTCGTTCGAGACATGCCATACATTCTCCAGGCAAGCATAAAAAGCTTTTTTTGAATTAACCTTGTCGGTTAATATGTAGAATCCGGTTCCGTCGATCAAGAAGATAATGAAACTTCCTTCGACTTTATTAATATAATCGACGCCATGCAAGTAAAAGCCCTCAACCAGTTGGTCCCCGTTATGGTTATAGATCACACCATTAAGGAAGATCTTTATTTTCTGATCCTTCGATGCAACCGTGGCCTGATTGGACGTTTAATCCGCCCTTGCCGGTCGATCGTAAAAACAAAAATACCCCTGTTCTTAATAAAGCCTGGCGTGGACTCTTGTTCAATATTGGACATGATAAGAGATATTATATATTAAACCAAAAGATGCACTTGAAATTGCACCAGTGAAATTCCCAAGCTCCTCGCCGAGGATTTGACACCCCTGCGGGGTGCTTTGCCCCTGCGGGGTACTTTGCCCCTGCGGGGTACCTACCTCGAACCTAGCGGTTATAGGTTCAATTCCTATTGAAGTACATTTTGTAACAAAGATTTTATCGACAACGGAATGGCTTAGCTGCGGGGCGGTTCTGGCAAGGCTACACTTTCACCGGCGGTTCTCGAAAAGCAAACCAACTCATTTTGGGCGCCCTGTAGCCCCGTCAGCTGGAGCCGGTGTCAGGCGGCGTTACGGTTTTCTCTAAATTTCTTTATTCTCTGCGCTCAAGTTCGTCGGGTGTTGGTTTCTGGAAGAACGCAATCCATGGCTTCATCATCTCGGCAGATATGTAGAAGCTTTCCTGTGAAGACTGTGAATTCCTTTCCTCGAGCCGCCTCATGAGCTCATCTTCCGACACATCGAGAAAATGGACTTCACTACTGGCTCCAAGCTTCTTCGCTCGAAGCCGATAATCTTCACGTTCTTCTCGTGCCCAAAATCCGAAATCGAGTATCACATTCGTTCCTAATTCAAGCACCCTACTAGCTATGTTCCAAAGCATGGCCTCGATCAGACTATGCCTGGAATCGTGTTCTGGCTCTTTTGCATCTTGACCAAAGAGACATACTTGCCATTCATCGGGTGTCAGTCGAAGCGCAGCTTTCTCAATCTCAAGTCTTTGAGCAAGCGTTGTTTTTCCTGAAAAGGGAAGTCCAACCATCAAATGAAGAGTTGCCACACTTAATACTCCCGAAGTGCACATACAAGCCACCTAACTACAATTCAATAAGATTATTTACATAAGATACAAATTGGTATGATATATAAATCTAGTATAGCAAATTTCTCATAATAAAACGCGTCCATTTTCAATAAGCGGGCAGATGTTAACCGAGGGGTTCGCGGCGCATGTTCTACAGGAGGGAAAATTCGAATAAAAATGCGACGTATTGTCTAGGAATACGTCGCAAAAGGGTAAAAAGCTCCTCGCCGAGGATTTGATACCCCTGCGGGGTACTTTGCCCCTGCGGGGTACCTACCTCGAACCTAGCGGTTCGTTGTTCAAGTTCTGGGCGAGGCAAATTTTATCTCAAAGGTGCTCGAAAGCGCTGAAGGCGCTGTCGCCTGGAGTCGGTGTTTGGCAGACCTGACGTTAATCACTCAAATCTCGAAGCAGCCAGTCTCCAATATCAGAGGCCAGCCGTTGACGTACATTCCCGAAGCTATGGTCGGTATGGTATACGATGAAAGTAACATCCCTTGCGCCCGCACTCTTTAGCGCCCGATACAAGGGTAGCAGATACTGGTCTATGGTAGGCCCTTTATCCTCCCATCCTCCTAAGATGAGCAGCGATCGGTCGGTAAGTTTCGCCGCGTTCTCCCTCAGCCCATAAATGTCTGGATGATCGAACAACTCCTGGAGGTTTGCCTCCAGGTCAAAGCGAGCCCATCCTTCTGGTGCCCGGGTGCTCAACAACCAACTGCGGAAACCATCAGCGAAGAATGAATTCCGCTGCAATTCGCGGGCGAACTCACCATGATCGTTGCCAGCCACCGAAATTACGCGCCGCACGCTCGTATCGCGCGCGGTGTAAGCCACCGCCATTCCACCACCATAGCTATAGCCTCCAAGCACGATTCTCGCCGTATCCACCTTGAACCGCATCTGCACCTGCGCTTGTCTTAGCCATTGCAGGGCAGCAGCGATGTCTTGCAGGGTGCCAGGATGGGTGTGAATTCCCTCGCTCGTATGCACGCCCCTGGGGTTGAAGGTAAAGAAGTTGATCCCCTTTTCGGCTAGCAGCGGACCAAGCCCCAGATCGTCGTCAATTCCCCAGCCGGGGACGAATAGCAGGGTGGTTGGCTCAGCCGCGCCGATGGCAGGGAAGAACCTGCCGTGCACACTGGCGCCTTCGCTTATAAACTCGATCGAAACTGGTTCCATTTGTGATCTCCATATCTGTATCAGTGGCGTAACGCACGCCTGCCTAACTATGATTCAATAAGAGTAATTACATAACACACGAATTTAAATGATATATAGATCCAGTATAGCAAATTTCCCATAAAAAAACATGCTTATTTTCAATATGCGGGATGCTGTTAACCCAAGGGTTCGAGGCTAATATCCTACAGAAGGATAAAGAGGAATAAAAAAAGCGATGCTCTCTTTATAAGCGCATCGCAAAAGGCTAAAAAGCTCCTCGCCGAGGATTTGAACCTCGAACCTAGCGGTTAACAGCCGCCCGCTCTGCCGTTGAGCTAGCGAGGAAGGCCCCGATAAAGCCGGGACAAGCAGGCGAGATTATATAGTCAAGCGAGAAGGATGTCAAGTTCGATGAACAATTCTTTCACGATTTTCATACAGTTGAGTTTTACTGATAGAAATATTCTATTCATCCGGCAAAGCTATCACATTGGAAGTGATGAGACCACTTCGTCGCCTAATACCAGCTCCTCGCACCTGTACCTGCCCCTGCCGTCTCGCACCGGCGTCCACAGGATCGCTTCGCTGATGCCGCCGGTGTTCGGCTGTCCTGCCTGCACCTGTGCCGCAGGCGGGCACTAGTGGCGCAGGCAGGCAATGACACAAATTTTAAAAAGAAGCAGTATAATCCCGTGCGACGTAATCTGGAAAGAGGAGTAAAAGATGCGCAAGTTCGCCTTAATGGTCATCGTTTTGTGCGTTTCAGCCCTGGTCCTGAGTGCCTGCGGCGGCAAAACGGCTGACCCGGCCTCGAAGGCGGTGGAAGATTATCTGAATGCCCTGACCGCCAAGGACTCCACGAAACTATCGGCGCTTTCCTGCAAAGACTGGGAGTCGGATGCCTTAATGGAACTGGATTCACTACAAGCGGTCAAAACCCGCCTGGAAGGTCTGAGCTGCAAGAGCAGTGGCACAACCGGCACAACCACCCAGGTGAACTGCCAGGGAAAACTCGTGGCGACTTATAACGGCGAAGACCAGACATTGGACATCGCATCGCGAACGTATAAAGTAGAACAAAACGGGGGAGAATACCTGGTGTGTGGTTATAAATGAAATTCCGGCTTTTTACACGTGAAAACCTGTGGGCGCTGATAGTCTGCCTGATCGTGGCAGCCCTGGTCATTTTGACGGCCAGCAGCGCGCCGACCTGGATCTATCAGGGCTTTTGATGACGCTGGTGTTCATACTCGTCTTCGTCCTCGTCGCAGCGGTCCTGGGTTTGGTGAGACGCAGAGGCGGAGGCTTGCTCCTGCTGCTGGCGGCCAGTGCACTGGCGGTGTATGCGCTCCAGCCGGAACTGCCGATACGGGGTCTGGACTTCTGGCTACCGACCGCCACCCTGGGATTGACCGTGCTCGGATGGGTTCTGACCACGCCACTGGAGCAGCGCGACTGGCATGCCAATTGGCCGGCGGCTGTCCTGCTGGGTGGGATCGTCCTGGCTCTCGGGCTGACCCGCTACCTGGGCTTTTCGATCCCACTTACCGCGTCGCGGCCCCCGCAGACCATTCAGATCCTGGCGGTCCTGGCAACCATTACGCTGGTGACCGCCTGGCTGGGACGATTTTCTAAAGCCCGGAAAACTTATCCTGAGCGCTGGATTCGTTTTTATCATCCTGCTTTTCCTGATCCTGAAAGTGCCGGCCCTGGCAGAATGGGCCAGCAAGACCCTGCGCGGCTGGAATGGGCAGTCCGTTGCACTGGCATCTGCAATGGACGTGCGCTGGCTGGGGTTTTCGTACATCGCATTCCGCCTGCTGCACACCCTGCGGGACCGGCAGAGCGGACGCCTGCCTGCTGTGAGCCTCTCAGAGTACGTGGTCTACGTGATCTTTTTTCCGGCACTGGCGGCAGGTCCGATAGACCGGATCGAGCGTTTCGTCGGGGACCTGCGCCAGCCGGCAGTTTTGACTCCCGGCGATCTGGGCGAAGCTGGCAAACGCCTGGTGCTTGGCCTGTTCAAGAAATTTGCCATCGCAGATACACTGGGGCTGGTGGCCCTGAATGCAAGCAACGCGATGCAGGTCCGGACGGCGGGATGGGGGTGGGTGCTGCTGTACGCCTATGCCTTCCAGATCTTCCTAGATTTCAGTGGCTACACCGACATTGCAATCGGATTGGGAAGGCTACTCGGCATCCGCCTTCCGGAAAACTTCAAAGCGCCTTACCTGAAGCCGAACCTGACACAATTCTGGAACAACTGGCATATGACGCTGACGCAATGGTTCCGGTCATATTTCTTCAACCCGGTGACACGGGCACTGAGATCTGCCAAGAAGCCACTCTCCATCCCTCTGATCATTTTCATCACGCAGATATCCACCATGGTGCTGATCGGACTCTGGCACGGCGTGACCCTGAATTTTGTATTATGGGGAGCATGGCACGGCCTCGGATTGTTCGTTCACAACCGCTGGTCCGAGTTAACGAAGAGGCGTTTCGTGAACCTCCCGTTACGCTGGCAACAGGTGCTGAACGCAGGCGGAGTGCTGCTGACGTTCCACTTCGTGGCAATCGGCTGGGTCTTCTTTGCATTGCCATCTCCAGCTATTTCGCTGCATTTCTTACAGGTACTTTTTTGATCAGGATAATGATATGAAATCAAGACTGGCAATCCCTATTTCAGGTTTGATGGTGTGTTGTATTCTGGCGACAGCCTGCGGAGCGGCAAAAAATCCATCTCCGGCCCAGACGGCTCCTACAGGGATAACACAGACATCTGCTGTCACAGAGGAAACTCCCAGCGAAACACCGACGACGCCGGCGACTCCCAGCCCGGTTCCAACGCCGACCACCACTCCGACCATGGTCACCACACCAACGCCGGATACCCGTCCACTGGCGCGCAACTGGGCGGCGTGGCCGATCGTGCCCAAGGCGAGCGCACGGGCAATTGAAATCTACCGGACGGGAATCAAAATGGGTGTAACAGCGAATACTTTTTCGGTGGTTGGCGATTGCCAAAGCACGCCGGATGTATTCCTGGGGATTTACGCCACCAACCGGTATTACTTAGGCAAAGCAGACCAATATCTGCAAGAGACGATCAATGTCTTTCACGATTCGTTCCAGCACGACAGCGCGGCGGTGCGGGACGGATTGAGCGCGCCTTCGGCACTCGACCCGTTATGGGCGGATCCCAGCCGCTGCAAGTCCAACGAGAGCCCACTGGCATGCGAACTGCGGCTTTCCAGACCGATGATCGTTTTTGTGAACCTGGGAACGAACTGGAAGGCAGGTGCTTCCGCGGATGCCTACGAAGGGTATCTGCGCAAGATCGTGGATATGATCATCGCCAGCGGCGGGCTGCCGATCCTGACCAACAAATCTGACAACGTGGAAGGCGATCACAGCATCAACCTGGCGACCGCCAAAGTCGCATATGATTACGACATCCCGTTGATGAATTTCTGGCTGGCCGCCGATAGACTCCCCAACCATGGCCTGGACCCCAACCGTGATAATATTTACCTGACCCCGGAAGGCTGGGACGTGCGCAACTACGTGGCGCTGCAAACACTGGATTCGGTCTGGCGGACGCTGAAGGCCGCTACTCCATAAGGAAGACGTGAACGCAAAATTCCTGCGGAATGTAATTCTTAAAGGCCTGATCCTGTTCATGTTGCTCGACCTGGCACTGGCGGGGGTAAACCCCGGTGGGATGGGCAGGATTTCGCTATATAACCGGTTGTTTCCGGGCAGGCTGCGTTTCCCCTTTGGTGAAAACCCGACCCAGTCTTACAACCTGAGCCTGTTCAACCTGGAAGCCATGTTCGCCTCGCACGTGATCGCCGCCGGGCCGAAACCACAAAATGAGTACCGGGTGCTGGTCGTCGGCGATTCATCGACCTGGGGCACGCTCCTGCGTCCTGAACAGACCCTGGCAGGCAACCTGGATGCAAGAGGATCAACTCTTTGCGGGAAGAAGGTGCGTGTTTTCAACCTGGGGTACCCGACCATTTCCCTGACCAAAGACCTGATGGTGATCGACCAAGCAATGCGGTACCAGCCGGACCTGATCATCTGGCCGGTAACCCTTGAAGCGTTCCCGCTCGATAAACAGTTGACATCGCCGATCGTCGCCAACAATGCCAAGCTCGTGGATGATCTGGCTGCCCGGTACAACCTGCCGTTCGACAAGAGCGATCCCGCGCTCGTCCGGCCAAGTTTGTGGGACCGCACCTTGATCGGCCAACGGCGAGCCCTGGCGGACCTGTTACGGCTTCAAATGTATGGTGTGTTATGGTCGGCGACCGGCATAGACCAGATCTATCCATTGGATTATGAGCGCGCCCAGACCAATTTCGATACTGATACCGCTTTTCACGGGTTGCAGCCGCCGACTCTGAATCCGGCGGACCTGGCCTTCGACGTGCTGGAAGCCGGCCTGAAGGCGGCGGGAAAGACGCCGGTGCTGCTCATCAATGAGCCGATGATGATCAGCAGCGGCAAGAACAGCGACCTGCATTACAATTTCTTCTATCCACGGTGGGCATATGACCAGTGGCGGCAAATGATGACTGAAAAATCGGCCGAGCATGGCTGGAACTATTTCGACCTGTGGAACCTGGTACCGGCAAACCAATTCACCAACAGCGCAATCCACCTGACGCCAGAAGGAGAAGAGGTACTATCCGGACGTGTAGAGAAAATCCTCATGCAACAGACTTGTCCATGAAAACACAACCCCCCCTTTTTCTGTTAATCGTCCTTATTTGCCTGGTGGCATGTACCACCCCGGAGTGGGGGCATTTGAGCACCATCCCTGCAACGGCGACCGGCAAACCGACCGCCATAGTTGCAACAGTTGTTCCTGCCACACCCACAACCAACAGCGAGCCCATCCCAACGGAAAATGCCACGGCTGTCCCAACAGGTGCAGCAAACAATGTTCCTTCTGCCACACCCAGCATGGTGCCGGAGGCATGGAAAAGCATGCCGATCATTCCGGCAGTCTCGGCGAGGATGGCAGAAGTATACCGGGCCGGTCTGGCAGCGGGGCGCGATCCGACGCATTTCTCCAAAATCGGCGACTGCCAGAATATCACAACCTATTTTCTAGCGGATTTTGACAATCCTGCATATTACCGCCTGGGTGGACAATATGCATTCCTCCAGCCCACGATCGACCATTTTGCCGGATCCTGGTCACGGCAGAGCCTGGCAGTAAAGGGAGGATTGAACGTGGCAGCTGCCCTGAGTCCACTTTGGGCTGATCCCAAACAATGCAAGACTGGAGAGACACCGATCGCCTGCGAAATCCGGGTTTACAACCCGAGCATTGTGACCGTCAGTATGGAAGAATCCTGGTCGGGAGATATTGTGGCGTATGACAAGTATTTGCGTCAGATCGTTGCATATATTCTGTCACAAAAGGTGGTGCCCATACTTGCGACCCGTGCGGAGCTTCCCGGAAGCAGTAAAAGCATTAATGAGACCGTTGCCAGGATAGCTTATGATTACCAAGTGCCACTCTGGAATTTTTGGGCAGCGACGAACAGCCTGCCCTCGCACGGCCTGACCGAGGACGGTTTCCATCTGACCCAGGCGCGAGACTATTTCGATGACCCGACGAGGATGGAGATGGGTTGGCCCTGGCGAAACCTGACGGCTCTGGAAGCGATCGATGCGATCTACCGTGCTGTGAGCGAAAAGCCTTAGTTTTATATGAGAGCACTCGGCATTTATCCTCGCGCCTATCCCGCCACTTTGGTTATCGTTGTTGCCATTCTGACTGCGTGCAGTACCGCGGCAGGGCATAAGGGAAGAGAAACTGCGACTGCGACCAGCGTCCCCACAATTACAGAGGTGCTAACGTGTCACGCCGACAACTTCAGCCACAGCGAGTGAGACCCAGGTTCCCAGCCCGACTTTGGATAACCGCATTCCCCCGGAGCGCTGGCAGGAATGGCCGGTCGTGCCGACCGCCGGCCCGGAGATGAAAAAGATCTACCAGCGCGGGGTGGAATTGGGCAACAACCCGGGAGCCTTCTCGAAAATCGGGGATGGTGAAATCTCAACGGTCTGGTTCCTGAGCCAATACGACCTGGGGCCGGGCAATTACCATCTCGGTCCTTATCCCGAGTTGGAATCCGTGATCAATAGGTTCTCAGGCTCGTTCGGGCATGTTGGTCTGGCGGCCGGGCGCGGCTTCACCACGACGATCATTCTAGGGCCGGCACCGGCCGGAACCTCGGAATGCCAACCGAGCGAAACGCGGCTGGATTGTGAATTACGCACTTTCCACCCTGCCTTTGCGATCATCTCGCTAGGGACAAACCAGATCTGGCAACCGGAGATCTTCAAACCGGAGCTTGAGCGGATCATCGAACGCCTGCTGGAGGTTGAAGTTGTACCCATCCTCGCGACCAAAGCGGACAACCTGGAAGGCGACCAACGCATCAACCAAATCATCGCCGAGCTTGCATATGCATACCACCTGCCGCTGTGGAACTTCTGGCTGGCTGTTCAACCACTGCCAGAGCACGGGCTACAGGCGGATCATGAACATCTGACCTATGCGTATAGTGATTTCAGCAATTCAATCAATTTCAAATACGCCTGGCCATGGCGCAACCTGACCGCATTACAGGTACTTGATAGCGTGGCCAAGTCCATAACCAACCAACCATAGCCAGCGAGAATCATATTCATGAAGAAAAAACTGCCAACCATTCTGCTCTCCATATTTCTGGTGGCGTGCGCATCTCCCATAAGGCAGGTTGTCACAACCATTCCGACGGAAGCGAACCGGACGAGTACGCCAAGCGCCACGGTACCAACCGCACCGCCACCGGAAGCCATCGTGGCTCCCACGCTGGCTGCGAATCCCACAACCACGCCTGATACGCGCCTGCCACCGGAACGATGGCAGGAATGGCCGATCGTCCCAGCGGTGACGGAACGTGCCATCGAAATCTATCGCAGCGGCCAGAACATGGGTCTGGATGGTCATGCCTTCTCCAAAGTGGGGGATTGCCAGAGCGTCAAAGCGGCTTTTATGGGCTATTTCGACATCCCCGAACGCTATTCGCTGGGAAATGATTATGCCTATCTACAGCAGACAGTGGATAACTTTTCCGGCCATTTCAACACGGATGGGCAGGCTGTTAAAGGGGGGTTCAATGCGGCGGCGGTTCTGAGCCCGCTTTGGGCTGACCCGAGCGCATGCCTGGCCGGTGAAAATCCGCTGGAATGTGAGTTGCGTGTAACCAAACCAATTATTGTCATTGTGAGCCTCGAAGTCTGGTGGAACGGACGCACGCCAGCTCAGTACGAAAGCCTGATGCGCCGCATCCTGGACACCATCATCGCACACGGGGCGGTACCCATCCTGGCTACCAAGGCGGACAACGTGGAAGGGGATAACAGTCTGAATTTGACGACCGCCAAGCTGGCTTACGAATACGATCTGCCGCTGTGGAATTTCTGGGCGGCTGTCCAACCTTTACCGGCGCATGGCATGGATATGAACCGCAAGGATGGTTTCCACATATCGACGGAGGCCTGGAGCACACGCAGTTTCACCGGATTGGAAGCCCTAGATAGCATCTGGCGCGGATTATTGAAAGGTGTACAAGCGAGCACTTCCACCCAAAGCGCGGCCGCGACTGTAACCCCCGGAGTGATAGCAACTTCGATGCCGGAATTGACTCCCAGTGTTACACCGAAGTCAGGTGCAACCCCTCCAAGCCATTCGAACCGAATCGTTTTCGGCCTGGCAGAGCGGCAAGGTGATGGATATACCTATCCGGGTGTGTATTTGCTTGACCTGGATAATCGTCAAACGAGGCAGATCTTCGGTGCAGGGGTCCGTTTCCAATCGGCTTCACCGGATGGGAAATATCTCCTGGTCAGTGAAGGGTCAAGCCTATACCGAACCGATGCAGATGGAACAGAACCGCTCAAACTGACAGACGGGCTGTCCGCTTTTGGAAATACGGAGGCCGTCTGGCTTCCCGATGGGCAGATTGCAGCTATCCTGACCAAATCGGGCGTACCAAGGATCACCATTTTATCGGCAAACGGAGACGTGGAAAGTGAACTACCGGCTGATGAGGCTTTGCCGGTGGAGATCTACCCGACTTCAAACGACAAGTACATTTATTGGGAAAGCGGCACCTGCAGCGCAACGGGAGTCTGCCAGAGGGGTGGGGCGTGGGTCTCCAGCCTGGACGGGAAGCTCAACCAAGCGCTGGAGGGTATTACGGGTCCAGCGCTCGCCCCAGATGGGAGCCAGTTGGCTTCTGAAGCAACAGCCACGACGGCTCAAAATATTCTGGTCTTCACCTCACCGGAGGGGGGAACCGGCGGTCATATCCATTGCCCGGAAACAACCTGGTGAATTATGCCTGGTCTCGGGCGGGGGATGCGATCAGCGCAATCGTGGCGATCCGCAGCGATTATTCCGGGAAGGTTTCAGGTAACCGCAACTTCCTGATCGAGGCGCGGACGCTGGCAATCAGCGAATATGCCCAATCGAACCTGTTGAACCCGCGCGTGCTCTGGTCACCGGATGGCACCTATTTATTCTGGATAGGAACACTGCCCAGCGAAGGTGGCTATAAAATCGGAGGCAGTCTGGTGAACAGGGGCTCGAAACAGGTCAGCGACCTGAACTCTGCCATCGGACTGGCGAGCCCGGATTATCTGGTTGTCACGAATGCTGACTGGCTAGCGTTGCCGTGATATGATTGGGGGTCGGATGGACCAAATTCAATCCAGAGGATGTTATGAACGCCGATGAAATGAAGAACAAACTCACCGAGTACCTGACCAAGGACATTCTGAAACAGCCGGGCCGAGAACTCCAGCCAGATGAAGCGCTGCTTACCAGTGGTTTGATCAATTCTTTTCACCTGGTGGACCTGGCCTTATTCGTAGAAGATAATTTTGGAGTCCATATAGACAATTCCGAACTCAACGCTTCGACCTTCGACAGCCTGAGCGGATTGATTGCACTGGTCCAATCCCGCCAGTGATAAATATGTCGACTTTTTCAGACCTGCTCAAGAGCCATTACGAAACAACACCCAACAAGGTGATTGTAAACATGCTCCATGGAGGCCAACCAGACCGGCCAGTGACATATGAAGAACTTATCCAGGGCGCGACGGGGTACGTCAATACGCTCGAAAAGAACGGAATCCAGCCTGGCGATGTGGTGCTGCTGATCCTTGAACACGGGATAGACTTGCTGTACGCCTATTTCGGGACTGTACTGCATGGGGCGATCCCGTCCATTATGCCATTCCTGACCGAGAAACTGCTCCCGGAACGCTACCGGGCAGACCTGGCTGCACTCGTTTCAGTCACACAACCGACCGCGATCGTCACATACCGGGATTTCGAAGCAGAAGTGCGGGCGGCCCTCAAGCCGGGCGAAGATTCCGTCAAGGCGGTGATCGTCAGCGACCAGGCAGAGGGTCGCTGCCAGCCCGACTTCGACACCTTTGGCGGCCTTAAGCGAAAACCTGAAGACATTGTCTTATTGCAGCACTCATCCGGGACCACAGGCCTGCAAAAGGGCGTGGCTCTCTCGCACCAGGCAGTCATCAACCAGCTAACCGATTACAGTAAAGCCATCCATTTGAACGAGGCGGACGTGTTTGTTTCCTGGCTGCCGCTGTATCACGATATGGGGCTGATCGCGTGCTGGCTAATGCCGATCCTATTGGGGTATCCACTGGTCATCATGTCACCTTTCGAATGGATCCGCGCTCCTTACCGCCTGCTCCAAGCGGTCTCGCGATATAAAGGCACGCTTTCCTGGCTTCCAAATTTTGCCTACAATTTCTGCACCCAGAAAATCCGCGACCGTGATCTTGAAGAAGTTGACCTAAGGTCCTGGCGCGCCATATCAAACTGCTCCGAGCCGATGCGGTGGGAATCCCATCAAGCCTTCTTCGAGCGCTTCCAGAGATTGGGTCTGCGATACGAAGCCCTTAATACCTGCTATGCCATGGCGGAGAACGTGTTCGCAGTAACCCAGGGGGGAATCGATGGACCGGTCGTCTATGAAGATATTGACCGTGAGAGTCTCCAAGCGGACAAAATAGCGCGCCCATCCGTGGCGGAGAAACCTTCCGTCCGAATGCTTGGAGCCGGGAAAGCCATTTCGAACACATCCGTCAGCATACTGGACAGCAAGGGTCATGCTTTACCCGACCGTCATGTGGGCGAGGTGGCTCTAAAAAGCAACTGCATGTTAAGCGGTTATTACCACCGCCCGGATGCTACAGAAAAAGCCTTCCTGAATGGCTGGTATCTGACTGGCGACTTTGGCTACCTGGTGAACGGCGAACTCTTCATCACTGGTCGCAAGAAAGATCTGATCATTGTCGGCGGAAAGAACATTTACCCGCAGGACCTGGAAATCCTGGCCTATGAAGTACCAGGAGTACATGCCGGGCGCGCATCGGCTTTTGGGGTGTTTAATGAGACCACAGGGACAGAAGATGTTGTCCTGGTGGCCGAAGTTGACAGCAATGACCCGGCCGAACAAAAGAAGATATCCGAGGGGATCCGCGTGGCGGTGACACGCGGATCGGCTGTGGCACTTCGTTATGTGCACCTGGTTGGCAAGCACTGGCTGGTCAAGACTTCCAGTGGAAAGACGGCCCGGTCCGCCAACCGAGAGAAGTTTTTGAAGGAAATGGAAGAAAAGAGGCAGGCCTTCTAAATGCAACCGCCGGAGAGTTCAATCCTCCGGCGGCGTTTTATATGCATAAAAAAATCCCCTGACATGAATTAATCCATCTGGATTCATTATGGGCTGTCAGGAGGGCGGGCGATTTTCGAGCGTGCGAATGAAAATCTCCTCCTGCTCACGGGATGTACCGACCTTGGCTTTCCTGGTCTTGGTTCGTTTATTGGCACGTTCCTCGGCCTTTTGGAAAGCAATCTGGAAAGCCGTCAGCTCAGGTTCCTTCGGCGCTGGTTCTTCGACGGGTTTTTCCTGTTTTGTGCTTTTCCGGCTGCGATTCTTGCGAGGTTCCGGTTTACTCAGCTCGGGTTGAACTACTACCGGTTCAGGGATGGCAGCTTTAATACTCAAACGGATCTGTTTCTTGCGACGATCCACGTCGAGGATCTTTGTTTCCACCTCGTCACCCACCTTCAGAACTTCGGAGGGATTCTTGACATAGGTGTGTGAAATTTCGCTAACGTGAACAAGGCCAGGGCGTTCGGCACCGATATCCACGAAAGCGCCATACGCTTCGAGCCGCTCCACTTTCCCATTAACAAGCATATCCGGTTTCATTTCGCGCCATTCGAGCTTTAATGGCTCGACCATGGTCAACTCGATGCGATCATCGTGGGCACGACGCACCCAGATGTCGATCGTCTGACCGACCTGAATGACATCCTCGACACGGTTGACTGAGTCTTTTTTCAATTGTGAGATATGGATAACACCAGGGACTTTTTGCCCGATGTCCACAATCGCCCCCGCAATAGTGGTTTTAATGACTTTGCCTGTCAGATGCGTTTTTGGTTGCAGCGCGCTCTCTGGCGCGGCTTTTGTCGTTGCCATAAAGATACTCCCGTGATTCCTTTTTTTAGGCCGAGGGCGGATTATACCTTTGATGGTGAATTGCGTCAACTAAAACGTAGTTGTCTGACAAAAAGCAGGGTTCAACCAGATGTTGAACCCTGCAAGTGGAGAGAAGACCTTCTACAGCCCGGCCATATAAGCCAGGCCAACGGTGCCGGGGCCGGCGTGTGACCCGATGACCGGACTTACCGAAGCCAGAATCTGCTCGACAGGATTTAGCCGGGCAGCCGCAGCTTCCAGGGTAGATTTTGCCTCGTCTTCGGCATTGGCATGGAGCGTGGCCAACCGGACCGGAGTCCGACCCGCGACCTGGTCAACAACAAGGTCAATCATGCGGCTGACAGCCTTACCCTTTGTGCGAACTTTTTCCAATGCTTCAATGCGACCATCGCGTAATTCGAGGAGCGGTTTGAGGTTCAAGGCCGAACCGAGCAAGGCCTGTGCGCCACCGATGCGGCCTCCACGATGGAGAAATTCAAGCGTATCGACGACAAAGTAAACACCGGTATGTTTGCGAGCTTCTTCGGCCAGTCGCTGACATTCCGACAAGGTAGCGCCAGAAAGGGCTGCGCGGGCGGCAGTAAGGACGTGGAAGCCCATTGCCATCGCAGTCGTGTCCGAGTCCATCACAACAATCTTCGCGGCGGCTTTGGGGAGCATTTCCCTGGCCTGAGTGGCGGATTGCATGGTGCCGGAGAGTTTGGCGGAAATAAAGATTCCAAGAATATCGCAACCAGCCTCGAGGAGTCTCTCGAAAGCAGCTTTCATAGTTACTATGGCGACCTGCGAAGTAGTGGGCATGGTCTTTGCGGTTTCGAGCTTCCGGTAAAACTCATCCGGCTGGATATCCACGCCATCCTGGAAGGTTTCAGTGCCCCAAATCAGAATTTGGGGAGTAACGGTAATGGAATATTCCTTCACTAAATCGTCTGGAAGATAAGCGGTACTGTCGGTAACTATGGCAACTTTCGACATGGCTTCTCCTTTGGAGGGATGGAACCTACAGTTTATGTTAACCCTTTCCCGCCCAATAAGTCGCGATCCCAACGGCGATGAGATAAGAGAGGATAAGCAATATAAAAATATAAGCACACCCCGAACTTTGAGTAGATTCGGGGTGTATCATGTTCATTTAAGGGAAGAATCATCTCTTGCGATAGTGGCGATCGTCAGCAGATCTGTGTATTTGTTTGGCTGGTCAGGCGGGTTTCGAATGTGCTATTGAGGCTTATGGTAAAGCTCGAAGGTACCGCTCTCCTCACCGGTCGTTGTCAAATTCACCGTGAGATCCCATTGCTTCGAAGCGAAGTACTCGCCTCCTCTTACCGCCCACTCCTTGGCCAGGAACGTTGGACCGTTATCCTGTGAGCCTTGGGTAGAGCCGCCCTGGGGCGATCCCGCTCCGCCCGGCAATTGCGGCATGCCCGGCACACTCGGGAGATTGGAAATTCCCAGCCCGCCTAGAATGTTGCTGATGTCCGGCAGCGATGAATTGCCATTCCCCTGGCTTCCTCCGCCCATATCCTGGACATGCAACGCCTGGTATGCCATGGACCATAAATGCATGGTGGGAAATATGGCCGGTTTTGCTCCCGGGCAGTTCTCGATGACCTTCTCGCTGGTATAGCCAGGGGCGTAAGTGAGATGGATGGCCTTGACGTAACCGTAGGGGTGGCTGGCATCCGGAGGCGCAGAGATGGGAACCAGGGATATCACCTTGAATGTGCCGCCTCCGGGGGTGGTCTGGGCGGAACATATCTTCGGTTTCATGCTGAAATCCGTGTTGATCAGATCTGCACTGCCAGTTAGCATGGGGGGGATATCTGAACTAAGTTCGATCGGGACAGTTGCCTCGACAGTCGAAGTGTATGAGCCATCGGCAGTTGACATGTTGGCGGTCGACTTGAACTGCAGCTCGAAATGGAGGCACTTACGCGCAAGGTCCCAGCCTTCGGCCTCCAATTGAGCCATCGCAGCTGCCGATGTATCACCCTGTCCGGCATCGTACACGCCCAGAAGTGCATTTTGCCTCGATATTCCCAGGACGACTGGTATCATGCGGTGGATGATGTGCTGGTCACGGCAAAGCTGGTATTCCTCCTGAAGACATACCTTGCCTACTTTCGCAATCAGGTCTACCATATTGATGCCAGGGGAAAAGATCCAGCGACCCAGTGCGGCTTGTCTCTGCATGGATAGAACCGTCTCTACCGCAAGCTGGCCGGCGGCACAGTTCTGTCCGGCTGCGGCCAGGCGTGGTTTCAGCACATACTCTATCCAGGTCTGCTGAACCTCGTCCCAAAAATTTGGGTCAGTATTAGGTTGCTGACCCGCCAGTATGGCCTGTTTTTCGCGTTCGAGTTCGGCAGCGACGATGCTCTCCAGGCGGGCCTCGACGTCACCCCCCAGGCGCTGGCGCCATGGCTCGACATCGGCCAGCAGTCCCTTGGTCGCCCCCGCCGAAGAGAAATGACCCAGTTTGAGTTGCAGGGTGTTGGACTTCGGATCTACCGCGGGCAGGTACAAATCATGTCCGGGGCCCGAGGCCCCAACGGGGATGGCCTGATTAACGGGAATGTCCCCTGCCGGCTCGATCGTCAGGGTGACAAAGCCATAGAATTCCTGACCATCGGGCTCCAGCTGAACCGCGGCGACAGGTCCGCTCTTCCATGGTAGGCCGTCCATCGCGGTGATGGGGATCATGCTGACCTCGATCGTCTCCACGAGTGCCTGGGCAGGGATATCGAGGGTGAAACGCGTACCATCCGCCCCGGTGGTGCTGAGAGTGCCGCCATCGGGTCCGATGATTGCGGTGGCGGCATGGCTCTGGTCAAGCGTTGTCGTCACCTGGATGGGTTGGGTTTTTGGATCGATAGCCTGAGAGAAGTTCTGGTTGGAGGTTGTATTCGAATTGGTAAATGGCAGCAAGCTGCTAAGGCTACAGGCAACTGTCGCGACCGCCAGCATTGATATTCCCGTAAAGTATCTGAGCCTCATAGGGGTCTCCATTAGAAAAAAGCAAAAAGAAAGTAATTATTATTGTACTAATATTACCTTAATTGTTCATTAATATCGAATCAGACATTATCCATGCGAAGGAGGGGATACATAGCACGCCCAACCTGGGGCCATAAAACCGGAAAGCGGAACCGTTCTGATGAAGTTCCGCTTTACCGTCTTCGTTTGGCCCTCAGCGCTTATCGGTTGCTTCAAGCCTGACCCGCTTCCAAGATTAAATCAGGAGTGTGTCATGGTTCTTCCATTGTCTCTTTATCATTATCTCAAAAATGATCCATATTTTCAGCTAAAGGCGGTTTTTTTATAGTCCAGTCATGTAGGAGAGTGCCAGTGTCCCAGGTCCTGCATGGCAACCAATAACCGGACTGAGAGGGCAGTGGAAGGATTCAATGGGATTGAACCTCTGCCTGGCAGCCTCAAGGAGTGCAAGCGCCTCAAATTCAGCATTGGCATGAGAGACAGCCAAGCGAACAGGGCTACGACCGGCTATTTTTTCTTCGACAAGTTCAAGCATGCGAGCAAGGGCCTGCTTCCTGGTACGGATCTTTTCCACAAACTCGATCCGTCCATCCTGAAGCTCCAATAAGGGCTTGACTTTCAAGAGGGTTCCCAGCATGGCCTGTGCACCGCCGATGCGTCCTCCGCGACGGAGATATTCAAGTGTTTCAACCACGAACATGACACCGGTCTGGTCACGGGCTGTTTCAGCCAGTTTCTGGCACCCGACCAGATTTTCGCCAGCAGCAGCCGCACGCGCAGCAGTCAACACAGGCCACCCCAGTGCCATAGTAGTAGCGAGGGAGTCAATGATGACAATTTTATCCTGCCCCTTTGTCAACGTCTGGCGTGCCTGAAGGGCAGATTGCACCGTACCGGAGAGTCTCGATGAGATAAAAATCCCCAGGACTTCATTTCCTTTTTCGAGCAGATCCTCAAAAGCATTCTTCATGGAAAGCATGGTCGCCTGGGAGGTTGTTGGAATTTCCCTGGAATTTGCCATGCGCCTGTAAAAGTCTTCCGGAAGCATTTCGACGCCATCTTCAAAGGACTCTTCGCCCCAAATGAGGATAAGCGGGACCACGGAAATATTCAATTGCTTTGCCAGTTCAGCGAGGATGTAAGCGGTGCTATCGGTGACGATCGCAACTTTGGACATAGACACTCCCATTATTTTGAATACTTCCATTGTAATTTGAAAATTTCCCTGTTGCAATGTCGCAAATTTTGGGATTCAGGGCTATCTCAAAGTGGATAGGCGACTTACGGATGTACTCCGTCCTCCCACGTCCTTCCATACGGGAAGGGGAAAAGAGGAGAAAATACAAGTGCTGGTTGAGAAGTGCCCCGCAGCTGCTTTTTCACACATTCCTTTCGTGGGATTTCCTTGACCAGCGGCTTGTTCTAGGCTAAAATCTGTCGGCCTTCGGGCAATTGTTGTTTTTAATGAAGAGAGATGATGTTCGAGACCCTCACTGAACGGCTAAACCAGGTCTTTGACGGACTGCGACGACGCGGCAAGCTTTCTGTCGCAGATGTGGATACTGCCTTGCGAGAAGTCCGTCTAGCGCTGCTAGAAGCGGATGTGCATTATAGCGTCGTGAAAGGATTTATCGCACGGGTACGCGAACGTGCAATCGGCTCTGAGGTCTCGAAGGCGCTCAACCCCGGCCAACAGGTCATTAAAATTGTCAACGAGGAATTAATCGGCATATTAGGGCAACCAGCCCCACTGAACCTTTCCGGGGAAAAGCCGCGCATGCTGATGCTGGTTGGCTTGCAGGGCTCGGGCAAAACAACGGCAGCGGGAAAACTGGCGAGCTTCCTGCGGGCACGCGGCGAACGCGTGATGCTTGCAGCCGGAGACCCATATCGCCCTGCTGCAGCGGAGCAGTTGCGGGCCCTGGGCGATCAATTGGATGTCCCGGTATTTTTCGAAGCGGAGGTTAAACCGCCTGACCTGGCAAAACACGCATTCGAAAAAGCGCGAAATGGTGGTTACAGCATTGTCATTGTGGATACGGCTGGCCGGTCGCAACTAGATGATGCGCTGATGAGTGAGCTGCAGGGCATCGCCCAAAAGGTGCCTCCCACCGAGACGCTGCTGGTGGTGGATGCCATGATCGGGCAAGAAGCACTGCATGTTGCCGAGGGCTTCCAGCGGGCCGTTGCACTCACAGGTCTCATCATGACCAAAATGGATGGTGACAGCCGGGGAGGGGCGGCCATTTCCATCCGCTCAGTGACCGGTATACCGATCAAATTCATCGGTACCGGTGAAAAGCTGGAGGCTTTGGAAGCCTTTCAGCCGGAACGACTAGCAGGACGCATCCTGGGAATGGGAGATGTAATCGGCTTAATCGAGAAGGCCGAGGCTGTCTTCGACGAAAAACAAGCCCAGAAACAAGCGGATCGCCTCTCCAAAGGCGAGTTTACGCTCGAAGACCTGGCTGAGATGTTGCGTTCGTCGAAGAAGATGGGCCCAATGAGCCAGATGGTGGATATGCTTCCTGGCGATATGGGGAAAGCGGCCCGAAAGGTCTCGCCTGAAGACATGGAGCGCCAATTCAAACGGACAGAAGCCATCATCAGTTCCATGACACCGGGCGAACGGCGGGATCCGGAGGTGTTGAATGCCAGCCGCCGCCGGCGGATCGCGGCGGGATCCGGGACCGATGTGCAGGACGTGAACCGGCTGGTCAAGCAATTTCACGAAATGCAGCGGCTTATGAAAACTCTGCAAAAGACGGGAGGTCGAAGCCTGTCACGCCTGTTCGGTTAGTGTTAAAATGGAAGAGTGGCAACGATAGCTGCCGCAGTCATAAATCAGGCTCTCAGCGCGATGCGATGCATTCCTTTCCACCCCTCTCCATGCCTCGCGCGGAAGCCAAAAAAGATAATTCTATTAAGTAAGGAGAAACATTCCGATGGTTCGTATTCGTCTTCGCCGTACTGGCTCGAGAGGCCAGCCGTCCTATCGCATCGTCGTAGCGGACAAGGAAAGCCCGCGCGATGGTCGTTTTCTGGAAATTGTGGGTTTCTACAATCCGCGCACAGAACCAGGAACCCTGGAAATCAAGGAAGACCGGATTTACGAGTGGATGAACAAGGGCGCTCTACCGACCAACTCGGTGGCGCAGTTGTTCAAAACTTCCGGTACTTCCGAGCGCTATGAACGTCTTAAAAAGGGTGAATCAGCAGAAGTATTGCTTGCCGAAGCCGAGCAGGCCAAGGCTACCCGCGTCAGCAACAATAAAACCAGAAAGTAAACCATTGTCAAGACTATGGTCGTTCCAACGGCTGAAGTCGATATAAAAACGAGATGTCATGAAAGCACTCACAGAATACATAGCCAAATCCCTTGTGGATCAACCCGACGAAGTTGTGGTAGACGAGGTCCGTCACGGCAACCGTGTTACGCTGGAATTGAGCGTGGCAAAAGACGATATGGGTCGCGTCATCGGGCGGGGTGGGCGGGTGGCGAACGCCATTCGCACGCTCTTACGTGTAGCTGCGGAGCGGGATGGCTGCCAGGCCACATTGGATGTGATGGAGCCGTAGCCCACCATTATGCCCGGGCATGCTGAAAGACCGGCAGGCTCGCCAGCCGCTGGCGAGCCTGCTTTCTTGGCGATTGGGAAGATACGCCGCCCACATGGCGTTACCGGAGAAGTATTGGTGGAAATATACACCGACCTTCCGGAGCGACTGCAATCCAAAGCGACGGTATATGCGGGAGAAAATCACCTCCCACTGACCATCAGCCACCAACGTTTCCATAACCATGGTACCCTGTTAGCTTTCAACGGTTTTACGACACCCGAGCAGGTGGGCCGTTTTCGGAACCAAATTCTTTATATAAAAAAAACAGATACGGGGGAATTGCCCGAAGGCGAATATTATTTTCACGAACTTATAGGCCTGTCTGTAATGGATGAAACAGGTGAACCATTGGGAGAAGTGAGTGAGGTCATGGAGACCGGGGCGAATGACGTTTATGTGGTGACAAATGAGATCGGTCGGGAGATTCTGCTCCCGGCAATTGCCGAGGTAATCCTGAATGTAGACCTGGTTTCAAAATCCATGCAAGTGCACCTGCTCCCGGGTTTGCTAGATAACGGGGACCTCGATTAATCAGCCGGGTTCCCAACCATTCCAATGGATAAACGTTATTGGGTTGCGTTCAATCTGGTCAAAGGCATCGGGGCAGTTCGTCTTCAAGCCTTGCGTGATCATTTTGGCGATCTGACACTAGCCTGGCAGGCTCCACTGGAGGCATTACAGGCCGCGGGTCTCAGCCCGAAGCTGGCCGAACGCGTAGCGCAAATGCGGGCGAGTGTGGACCTGGACAAGTACATGGCCAAGATGGCTGCACAGGATATTCAAATCGTTACCTGGGAAGATGAACATTACCCGGAGCGTTTGAAGGAAATTGAACAACCGCCGCCTGTCCTGTATATGCGCGGTACGCTTACATCTGAGGATGCCTGGGCAGTGGCGGTGGTTGGGACGAGGCGCGTGAGCGCGTATGGCCGCCAAGTAGCGGAAGAACTGGCAGCCTGCCTAGCCAATAATGGAGTGACAGTCGTCTCCGGTTTGGCGCGCGGGGTGGACGCGATCGCCCACCAATCCGTGCTCAAAGCGGGGGGACGGACAATCGCGGTGATGGGCTGCGGTGTGGACCGGATCTACCCACCGGAGCACACTCGATTGGCCGAAAAAGTCATGGCCAGTGGCGCACTCCTGAGCGATTACGCACCGGGAACACCACCGGATGCAGCAAACTTTCCACCACGCAACCGCATCATCTCCGGGCTTTCGATGGCAACGGTAGTGGTCGAAGCCGGTGAAACCAGCGGCGCACTTATCACAGCGCAATTTGCAGCCGACCAGGGACGGGAGGTGTTTGCCGTTCCTGGCAACATCCTGGCAGCTCAGAGCAAGGGTACCAACCGTCTGATCGCACAAGGTGCGCACCCAATGCTCTCGACAAACGACCTATTGGACATCCTGAACCTAAGGCGCGTTACAGAACAACGCGAAGTTCGGAAAATCCTGCCTGGAAACGAGATCGAAGCAAAACTATTGAGCGTCCTGACCCACGAACCCCTGCATATGGATGATATCCGCAACCAGACCGGACTGCCGATCGAGCGAGTTTCAGCGACACTGGTGATGATGGAGCTTAAGGGGTTGGTGCGGCAGGTCGGTGGAATGAATTATGTGGCTATCCGAGAGGACCAAGCCGAATACAAGGTTTAGCTATGGAACACACTTATGCAGTCATCATGGCCGGCGGTGGTGGAACCCGCCTCTGGCCAATCTCACGGAAAAAGCACCCCAAACATGTTCTGCCATTATTGGGAGAACGAACACTTTTCCAGAGCTCACTGGACCGCCTGAAAGGATTCATCCCAACGGAACGGATCCTGGTTGTCACGACCTCAAGCCAGGCTGAAGAACTCAAGAAACAAGCCCCACAACTTCGACAGGAGAATTTCTTGATCGAACCACAGCCACAGGGCACGGCATCCGTGGTAGGATTGGCGGCGGTTGTAATAAAGAGACTCGACCCTGAGGCAGTCATGATCGTTTTGACCTCCGACCACTATATTCGCAATGACGACTTATTCCGCCTGGTAATGCGAGCAGCGGTGCAAGTGGCTCGAAAAAATTACCTGGTCACACTCGGCATCTCTCCCACTTTTCCGGCGACCGGCTATGGTTACATCAAGCGGGATACGGTTCTTCCGGAGAAATTCGAATATCCGGTCTACCGGGTGTTACAATTTATCGAAAAGCCGGATGAGGCAAAAGCACGAATCTTGCTGGCAAGCGGAGAAGCTTCGTGGAACTCCGGCATGTTCATCTGGCGTGCCGACCGCATCCTGGATGAATTTGCCCGACAGATGCCAGAGTTGAAAGAGAGGCTTGACCGTATCGGGGCAGCCTGGGGCAGCCCGGACCTAAATGCAATTCTCCTGTCGGAATGGCCACGGCTCAAGCCGGAAACGATCGACTATGGCATCATGGAACATGCCACCAATGTAGCTGTGCTGCCAGCCGGCGGCCTGGAATGGAGCGACGTCGGTTCCTGGGATTCACTTTTCGATGTGCTTCTACCGGACGAACACGGAAACCTGACCGTCAACAGCGAACTCATGGCGCTGGAGACGCGCGATAGCCTGGTCTATTCGTCAGAAAAAAAGCTGGTAGTCACGATCGGAGTGGAAGACCTGATCATCATTGACTCAGGCGATGCTTTGCTGGTCTGTCGGCGTGACCAGGCACAACAGGTGCGCCAGGTGATCGAACAATTAAAAAAATCGAAGAGAGAAAAATATCTCTAGGAGGTATTTCGTGGAAGCTTATTGCATGAAATGCAAGACCAAACGGGAAATTGTTGACCCGGTGGCGTCGTTCAATGCCGTCGGAGCGCCAGTCACGCGCGGCACCTGCGGGGTGTGTGGAACCACACTTTTCCGAATTGGCAGGACCGAAGCACACGAAGGCATGGTCAAGCCGGAGAAAGTCAACAAGCGCAACGGAAAATTGGTCATTGTCGAATCCCCTGCGAAGGCCAAGACAGTCGGACGTTTCCTTGGAAAGGGTTATACGGTGCGGGCCTCGGTAGGGCACGTGCGCGACCTGCTGCGTTCGCAGCTTTCGGTGGATGTGGAAAACAATTTCGCGCCAAAGTACCGGGTCCCAAATGAGAAGAAGGCGGTAGTCAAAGAGCTCAAACAACTGGCAAAAGAAGCCTCTGAAATTTACCTGGCCACCGATCCTGACCGAGAGGGCGAAGCTATTTCTTGGCATTTAATGGAAGCGGCAGCGATCAAACAGAAACTAGCCCGCCGTGTGGTCTTCCATGAGATCACCGAAAATGCTATAAACGAAGCCTTTGCAAACCCGCGCCAGATCGATATGGACCTGGTCAATGCCCAGCAAGCCCGGCGTGTGCTGGACCGGCTGGTTGGCTACAGCATCAGCCCGATCCTGTGGGAGAAAGTCCGCAGCCACCTTACGGCGGGACGGGTGCAGTCAGTGGCTTTGCGTTTGATCGTAGAGCGTGAACGCGAGATCGATGCCTTCGCTCCGATGGAATACTGGTCAATCGGGGCGGAATTCCGACCGGCGGGTGAAAGGAAGACCACCTTTATTACGAAGCTGGCAAAGATCGACGAGAAGGACCCAGAACTAGGCAAGGAAGCGGTCGTAAAGCCTCTACTGGAGGATATGGAGAAGGCTCCTTACGCCATCAGCAAGATCAAGCGAGGCGAGCGCCGCCGCAAGCCTTCCGCACCGTTCATCACATCGACGCTTCAGCAGGAAGCCAGCCGAAAGCTGGGTTTTACCGCCAAGCGGACCATGGGGCTGGCGCAAGGCCTGTATGAAGGGCAGGATGTAGGTGAGGGTGGTACGACCGGCCTCATCACTTATATGCGTACTGATTCGACCAACATCGCCGAAGTGGCTCTTGAGGAAGTGCGCAAGTATATTGCTGAGCGTTTCGGAAACGATTTCCTGCCGGAAAAGCCGGTGGAATATACCAAGAAGGTGGCTGGTGCGCAGGAAGCCCATGAAGCCATCCGACCCAGCTCGGTACAGCGCGACCCGGAAAAGGTCAAGCCATTCCTCGAACCGGCCATGTTCAAACTGTACCAGTTAATCTGGCAGCGTTTCGTGGCCTGCCAAATGGAGGCGGCAGTTTATGACACTCTTTCGGTGGACGTAAGCGGCCGCGGGACAGAACATGCCTACCTGTTCCGCGCGGCAGGTTCCTCGGTCAGATTTCCCGGTTACCTGATCGTCTACGAAGAGGCCAAGAACGAGGACAAGAAGACGGTTGAAGAAGATGAAATGAACGTTCGCATCCCGAGCTCAATCGCCGAAAACCAGAAGCAGGAGCTTATCCGGCTGATCCCTGAGCAACATTTTACCCAGCCACCGCCGCGTTATTCGGAGGCTTCCCTGGTGCAGGTGCTCGAAGAGTATGGCATCGGGCGCCCATCCACTTATGCTCCCATACTATCGACCATACAGCAGCGCGGCTATGTGGAGCGGATCGATCGCCGCCTGATCCCGACTGAGACCGGCATCCTGGTGAATGACCTGATGATACAATATTTCCCAGGGATCGTGGATTACCAATTCACGGCTCGCATGGAAGAAGACCTGGACAAGGTGGCCGAAGGCAAGGCGAAGTGGGAAAATGTAATGCGAGCATTCTACACACCGTTCGAAGAGACCGTCAAAAAGGCACAGGCAGAAATGCCGGTCACAAATACCGGGCCAGAGCCGATCGGACGAGCCTGCCCGGAATGCGGAAAGGAACTGGTCATCCGTTACGGACGATATGGTAAATTCATCTCCTGTTCGGGGTTCCCAGCATGCCGGCATACAGAGGCCTGGCTGGAGAAGATTGGCGTGACCTGCCCGAAAGATGGTGGTGACATTGTCTCGCGGAAAACGCGCAAAGGACGCATCTTCTTTGGCTGCGCCAATTACCCGAATTGTGATTTCACATCATGGAAGCGCCCGCTGGCCCAACCCTGCCCGAAATGCAGCGGGTTGCTGGTCATCGCGAACAAGCGGGAGGCCCAGTGCACGGTCTGCGAGGAGACCTTCCTGCTCGAAAATATTGTTCCAGAGATTATACAGGAGTAAAAATGGTTCTGCTGTATCTCGATCCCGGGTCAGGGAGCTTCCTGATCCAACTTCTAATAGCCGCCATCGCGGGTCTGAGCATCGCCATTGGCGCCAACTGGAGCAAAGTCAAACGCCTGTTTGGTAAGAATAAGAAAAAGACCGAAACGGACGATGAAGCAGACGACGACGAGCAAAAGCCAGGCGCATAACGCGTCCTTTCGAGACCCGAGTGGTTTCCTCTTCAGGCGTGGCGGAATTCTCTATCGCCAAGTAAACCAAGCCTACGCGGATGAGTATACGCGGTTAATAAACTCCGGGCTGTACGACAAGCTGGTCAAGGCTGGTCTGCTTATCGCACATACAGAATCGGAACCATCAGGAGGGCCAGGGAAGGCTTTCGAACCAGTTGATAATAAACTGGCATTTAAAGTGCTGCGGCCGGAGCCCGTACCTTTTATCTCTTATCCTTATGAATGGTCGTTCGGACAATTAAAAGACGCAGCCCTGGCGACGCTGTCCATCCAAAGGCGGGCCCTGAAACTTGGGATGAGTTTCAAAGATGCGAGTGCTTACAACATCCAATTCTATAAAGGCAAACCGACGCTGATCGATACGCTTTCTTTTGAATCCTATAAAGAAGGGGAGCCGTGGGTTGCATACCGCCAATTCTGCCAGCATTTCCTGGCACCGCTGGCGCTAATGGCTTATCGTGACGTACGTTTGAGCCAGTTGCTACGGATCTTCATCGATGGCGTTCCACTTGACCTTACCAGCACGTTATTACCAGCACGGACGCGTTGGAATCTTGGACTAACTTCGCATATCCATCTACATGCCAGCGCCCAGAAACGCTATGCGGATGTGGACATTTCCGAGGTACGCGCTCAACGGAAGATGAGCAAGGATGCCCTACTTGCCTTAATCGAAAGCATTGCGGCAACAGTACGGAAACTGGAATGGAACCCCGCAGGTACGGAATGGGCAGATTACTATTCTGCAAACAACTATACCGATACGGCTTTCGAGCACAAGAAGGTACTGGTAGGGGACTGGCTGACCAGGATCGAAGCGAAAACGGTATGGGATCTGGGCGCAAATACCGGCATCTTCAGCCGTGTCGCGGCGGAAACCGGGGCGAACGTGATTTCGTCGGATATCGACCCGGCCGCGGTGGAAGTGAATTACCGGCTGGTCAAAGAAAAAAAAGAAGAAACGCTTCTACCGCTGGTGCTCGACTTGACCAACCCCAGCCCGGCAATTGGTTGGATTAACAGCGAGCGCGATTCATTCCTCCAGAGAGGCCCGGCAGATGCCACTCTGGCACTGGCATTGGTGCATCACCTTGCCATCTCGAACAATGTGCCACTACCGCGCGTGGCTGAATTCTTTGCAGCATGCGGGGAGTGGCTGATCGTCGAATTTGTACCGAAGAGCGACTCGCAGGTGCAAAAATTGTTTCGAAGCCGTGCTGATATTTTCAACGAATATACACAAACCGGGTTCGAAAAGGCGTTTGGAGAGAGGTACTCCATAAAAGAAAAGAGTGCAGTTCGTAATTCAGAGCGTACCTTATTTTTAATGCATAAGAAATAGGTGTTGCATTATTGGCAAGGTTCTGTATAATAAGGGTGTTGCTGGATCCTGATGGAGGAGATGTACTATGAAGCTACTTGACTTTTTAAAAAAGCCGGCAGTGGTTGGCGTACTAGGCGCAATCATCGGTCTTGCTGTTGGTCTGATTTGGGCCTGGGGGATCCAACCGGTTGTCTGGAAAGATGTGCCACCGGCGCAGATGGGCACAACTTACCAGGAAGATTATCTGCGAATGACAGTAGATTCGTATGGCCTTCACGCAGATGATGCGCTTGCTCTTCAGCGTTACCAAGCTCTGGGGACGGCGGGGCCAGCGACTTTAGCAACGGTCAAGGCGAATCCGGGAAACCTGGATACAAAGGTACTTCTGGCCTTTTCGAATCTTGTCCAGCAGGCTGCGATAGAACCGACCCCGACGCCAACAAGCACACCAACACCTGCAAAAACAAGCTTATCCACCAGTATTATCATCATCATCGTTGCGGTGATCCTGTTTGCCCTGGTGGGTTATGGTATTTTACGGTACCTGATCCCGCTTTTCCGGAAACAAAACAGGGGTGAAATGACGGCTGCCACGCGTGCACGTGACATAACCAATCAGACAGAGAAGACTGACTACGAGTCGATGGGCCAGGAACCGCCGATCTCCCAGTTCGTTACGACCTACGTTCTGGGCGATGATCTTTTCGACGATTCCTTCAGCATCAATTCGCCTTCGGGTGAATTCCTAGGTGAATGTGGAATCGGCATCTCGGAAACCATCGGAGTTGGTGATCCGAAGAAGGTTCAAGCTTTCGAAGTCTGGCTTTTTGATAAGAATGATATACAAACTGTCACAAAGGTGCTGATGAGTGCGCATGCCTTCAACGATCCCGCCACTTTCCAGCGACTGCAGGCCAAAGGCGAACCGTTCATGGTGGAACGCGACAAGAAAGTTGTCCTAGAGACAGCCGCTTTGCAATTGGTCGCCACCGTATCGGATGCCGAGTATGGACAAGGGGCATTGCCCGAGCAGAGTTATTTCGATCGTATGACTTTAGAGATCGCGGTCTGGCCGAAAGTGGTACCCCCAGCGCAACAACAATAAGAGCAACCATCCAACCCCGAGCTGAATGACCTTTAAAAAATCGGGCGGCCCACCATGGGCCGCCCAATTTATTCTATTCGATCTTCAAGATCTTCAATTTGATCCTTCCGCCTGGCGTTATCACCTCAACGATGTCACCGAGGCGATGATCCATGAGCGCCAAACCGATGGGGGACTCGTGAGAGATCTTTCCGACGCGTGGGTCAGCTTCCTTCACTCCAACCATGTAATAGGTCTCCGGCTCGGCCCCGTCTTCCTGGACGGTGACGTGGACCCCGACCGAAACGATATGCTTCGGACCACTGGTCTGACGGACAATGATGGCGTTGCGGAATAAAAACTCCAATTCCTGTATACGTCCTTCAAGAAACCCTTGATCTTCCTTGGCCTTGTGATAGTCAGCATTTTCTGAAAGGTCACCCATTTGGATGGCATCTCGCAGGCGCTTGGAGAGAGCCTGGCGCTGGGAGCCCTTCAGGTCTTTAAGTTCTGCTTCGAGCTTGGCCGCACCTTCTGCGGTCAGGTAAATTGGTGGCTTGTCTGGCATACTGGTCTTCCTTGTGCCTACGGGTAAAGATAAGAATCATGGAGAGGCGCGCGCTTTATGAATGAATCGGAGGCTGAGTTTAATGCAGGGTGGAAAGACTGTCAACGATGCAAACGCGTGCCCGGATTTTCACCGAGCAAGGCGCGGCGGAGATTCCCCGGCTGTTCCCCGGAAAAAATACAAATTTCGAGATCGGGAATTTCTTCCACGAGGGCGAGCATCCCAGTAACCTTGGAATGCATGCCACCTGTCACGTCAGTGCCGGCAGCCACCCCAAAATTGAGAGACAAATGTGAAATATCTGCGGGAGTTATCTCCGCGAGCAGACGTTCCCGGGTGGGGAAATCAGCCCATACCCCGGCTTCCAGACCGGACAGCAGGATACGATCCGGGTGGAGTTGACGAGCCAAATGAGCAAACAAGTCTTCGGTTGAGAGGATGGTGCCTCCGCGGACCTCGTCAAAAGCAACATCTCCATGTACGACAGGGAGGAGTCCGTTTAATAGCGCCGCCTGGACGGGAGAGTGGTCCCAAGTAAAAACCTTTCCGGCGCGGGCGGTCACACTTGCAACCGGTGAGAAGGTCACTGCCGGCAGAGCGGCATGATGCAACGCCTCAATGACGAGGCGATTCAAAGCGGAGGCCTGATACCAGACCTCGGCAAAGCCGCGCCAAGCTTCAGGGGTGGAGACGCCGAGGTGAGTGGCATGACGGTTGGCAGCGGCATGGCCAAAGGAGCCGGAGCCATGCCCGAGGACGAGATGCAGGTCAGGGTTTTCCGTCAATACAGAAGCCAACTCTGCAGCAAGAGAATCCAACTTTTCCAAGCGAGCGGTGTAGGGGCGAGTTTTGTCGGTGATGAGAGATCCGCCAAGCTTGAGGAAAACGAGGCGCATGCAAAAAATGTAGCACGTTCCGACGCAAACGTCAAGAAGGTATAATCGAATTGCATGAACCTGGACATTCACGATGCGGTTGTCATGGCGGTGATCGTCATCAGCCTGGGCGCGGTCCTGAGCGCCTGGAGAGCGATACGATCCATCCGCAAGGGCCGGAATATGGTCTATTATCGCATTCGCCACAGCCTAGAATCGAAGGGATGGAGGACAATCGTTCTCGCGGCAGGCCTGGTATTGGCGGCCGTTCTGGTCGGAACACTGGCTGAACCGGTCGCTTACATTTATTTTCCCCCCAGTCCAACTTTATCGTTGACATCCACGATCACTCTAACCCCGACCATCAGCCTGACCCCGACCATTACCAAGACTCCAACCATCACGCTCACCCCGGCGATCAGCAATACACCGACTGCAACAGGAACACCCTTTATGCCGTCAGCCATCGAAGCGCAATTCTCGGGGAAGGTTACGCCCAACCCGGCTGCGGCTTTCAGTCCCCTTCAATTCTCACGCGCAGCGGTGAAATTCAAAGCGGTAAACCCACAAACAATCTTCCAAAACCCAGTTCAGAAATTGTATGTGACCTACTCATATGACGGGATGACGAACGGCGTCGATTGGACAATGCTGTGGTATCGCGGGGAGGAGCTAATGAAATATGAGACAAGCCCCTGGGGAGGCGGCACTGGCGGAAGAGGTCAATACGAATTAGATCTTCCGGCAGAGAAGTGGCTGCCGGGCACATACCGGGTGATCTTCTTTGTCGGGATGGAATGGAAAACGATCGGGGAATTCCGTATTACAGGCAACCCGCCAAGCCCCACACCGACACCATATCCGAGCCTAACACCAACCGTCACGTGGACACCCAAACCAACCTGGACACACCGGCCAACCGATACGCGCTGGCCGAGTCAAACACCGACGAAGTAGTAAATAAGAAAAAACGAGGGTTCCAAAAACTACTCTGCCAGGCATAAGTGAAATATTTCTAGTTTATGTAATTTTCGACCATGCCTGGGCAATATGTGCGGCCAATTTCGCGTTGTTTTCAAGGAGCGTGAGGTTGGCTTTCAGGGATTCGCCACCGGTCAGCTCCGACAAGCGAGACAGCAGGTAGGGAGTTAACGGCTGGCCGTGGATGCCCTGTGTACGGGCTTCATCGCGAGCCTGCTGGATGGCTGCGGAAATCTTTCCGTGCGGGATCTCTTCTTCCCGGGAGAGCGGCTGGCAAACCAGTATGGCGGACGGCAAGCCAAGATCCCAGTGCGTTTTTGCGAATTCGACCACCTCATGCGGCGAATCCAGCCGAGCGCTGACGAAGAGACCGCTTCTGCGTGAATAAAAGGCAGGGAACTCGTCCGTTCCGTAGCCGACAACCGGGACGCCCATTGTTTCCAGGTATTCCAGTGTAGAGGGTAAGTCGAGGATGGCCTTGGCCCCGGCACAGACTACGAGCATGGGTGTGTTGGCCAGTGCCTGCAGGTCATTGGAAATATCGAATGTCTCGAGATCGTGCACGCCACCAATGCCACCGGTGGCAAAGATTTTTATCCCAGTCCGAAAAGCCACGAACATTGTCCCGGCGACGGTGGTTCCACCGCACTCCTTCCTGAGGATGGCAGTGGCAAAATCCCGGCGACTGATCTTGCGGACATTGTCTTCATACGCCAACCGTTCCAGCTCGGCATCAGTCAGGCCGATATGGATTCGGCCATCCAGCACGGCGATGGTGGCAGGAGTGGCGCCGTTCTCACGGACAATCCGTTCCAACGCAAGCACAAGTTCGAGGTTTTGTGGGCGCGGGAGCCCGTGGGTGATAACAGCGGATTCGAGAGCGACGAGAGGTAATGACGATCGTAAAGCCGATTCGACAGGTGATGAAGCAAGATAGTGATGAGGGGGAGGAGTAATCATACGATTGGGGTGTGGGTTCAGGATCAGTTCAATTGTAAACGGAAATTGATACAAATCCATTTAATAATATCGATCAAGTCACGCGGTCTTAATTTAGCTGGGGAGGAAAACATGTCTTGACAATCCGGATTGACTAAGTATATACTCTTTTGTACTTCATTCCTAATAATAATGAAGTTTTACATCAAGGCAAGCAGGCAGAGACACAAAATGGATGATGGTAAACGCTTTTATGAACGCCCTGTTTTTTGGCCACGCTTAATCGGGGGAATATTATTATTCATTTTTGTAATCACATTTCGCTCGGAAATCCTGCTGCTGCTGCGCATGCTGCTGGCAATCATTCATCTGCTTTCTTCCCAACCGGCCATCAACCTGCCGCCGGAAACACCCAGAGCCGTGCTTGCGCTACTAGTAAACCTGTTTATCTATCTGGGTGTCTTTTTTCTCATGCTGAAATGGGTATCTCTATTCGTCCTTCCCGCGGATGATTTGCGTGAAAAGCAGAAAGTCAACGAGCGTTTGGTGGAGTACGTGTTTGGTTTGCACGGACCAGCAGTATTTGTCAAGAATGGTGAATTAATTGCCCGGAAGGATGAGGAGGTTATGAAAGAGGGGGATAGAGCCAGGTTTGCCTCCCTGGCATTCGTTGATCTAGCGAGTGCCATCGTTTTAGAGAGCAGGTCGCTGACCCCGGTAATCAACGTACCAAAGGAGGCTGATCCAAAAAAGGAACAATCTGCGCCGATCAGAGCCCTGGGACCGGGGATAGCTTTCCTGACCCCCCGGGAGCGAATCCGGGGTTGTGCGGACCTACGGATGCAGACTCGCATGATAAAAGAGGTGCACGGATTTACCAGCGACGGGATCGAATTGAAAACCAACGTGAATGTCACCTTTACTCTGGGACAACCGCCTGAAGTGATGACGGTTTTT
The DNA here is from genome assembly GCA_963806575.1 of uncultured Chloroflexia bacterium. GTDB lineage: Bacteria > Chloroflexota > Anaerolineae > Anaerolineales > Villigracilaceae > UBA877. The sequence goes on from CAWDYX010000021.1 coordinate 272,791, forward strand.
GATACAAAGAAACATGGCTTGCACGTATTGAAGATCGATCGGGATACAAAGAAAATATCCATTTCAGAAAAGATCGATGAAGGGGACGCCGCCGAGATACAAGAGAATCTCCATACACAGAAGCCAAGCCGCAACGCTGAGCCGGCTTTGGAGAGACTTACCAGCAACCGACCGCCCTATAGGTTCGAAGAGGAACACGTTATTTCAGCAGTGATATCCCAACCGCGCAATACGAAGGATGGGAAACTGGAAAAATGGACTGATCTGCCCGCCCGGGTGGCTGTTTCAGTCCTTTTGGATGAATTATCGCGAGTCTCGTACGACGATTTATATTCTTTGGACAGCCCGGATCCGGTCTACTATCTTTTCGATACGTTCAAACCGGAGTTCATACGAAAAGTGAAAGAAATGGGGGTTTTATCCTACCAGTTTGTGCAGCGAAAAGATGGTGGGATGCCCCAGAAGGATGATCATTTCAACCCCGATGAATATGTATTTTGGGATGTCGTGGAATTACATAACCCGAAGCCGATCAGGGATCGGGGCATAAAGGTGATCGAAGTGAATTTTTCGGATTTCATACCGACTGATAAGACCATCCAGGATCAACACTTTGAAAACTGGCGGGCTAGATGGCAAAAGAAGGCCGAACTCACCATTGCCGAATATGATCTTGAAGTTATGCGGAATATGAATCACGCACGTGCCCAAGCCCAACGTGAGATCATTTATAACCTTTCCCAGATATTCAAGCTGCCCGGATATACACAAGATGCCATGGCAATCCGGATATTCCAGGCGTTGGAATCGGCCGCAGCGAACCCAGCAACGAACAGACTTCTACCCCGGGATACCGTGGATATGCTCAGGAATTTTCAGCGCCTGCTCTTTACACCGAGCCGGGATGGGCAGCCTCCGGAGGATCTACCATCTGAGGGGGGGAGTCAAGATTTATGATATATGATGTCAATAGCGATCTTTTAGAGAGAGGCATGAAGGCGGTGATAAGGAAATTCGTAATGGGCGATCGCAAATGGGGTCTCGTGCGATTCCTAACCCTGGCAGGGGCGGGTTGCATACTATTTATTGCCGGGTTCTTTGTGAACGGTCTCTGGCGATATTTAATTGTGCCAGTATTGGCTGGATGGCTGGCTTTTATGGCCGGGGTACGTTACCTACGCGATATATATGAACTGGATAATGTTTGGCAAGCATTCCATTTTCTTTTTGCGGCATTCTTTGGCATTACATACCCTCACTTGAGCATTTATGGCGGCAAAAAAACCATCACGCCAGGGGAAGTGAATCTGTTGGACGTGATCGGTGGGCCTGGAATTGTGTTTGTCAATCCAGGGAATGCAGTCCTTTTTGAGGGCCAGGTCGCACCGACAGCAATTTACCCGGATGGCAGTCATTTTGTACCGCGTTTCGAGACAATCCAGCCAATTGCCTTGGAAGACCAGTACGGTGAGCTGGATGGAATTTCAGCAATGACCCGGGACGGGTTTGATGTGAAAATCGGGCGGACGCGTTTTCGTTTTCGTTTGTTGGCGAATCGGGAAGCCGGCCGCCGGAAAAAACCATACCCATACTCAGAAGGCGCCATTTACGATATGATCTATAACCGAATTGTCTCAGAAGAGGGAGTGGGAGACTGGAGTTCAGGGATAGCTGGGGATATAAGGAGGGTTATCACTGGCTATATAAACCGCAATACCCTGGACCACCTGACTGCACCAGAGGAGAGCGGCGCAGATCCGAGAGGCGAGATCCAGCGCGAGCTGCACTCGCAAGACGTTACGGATGATCTGCGGAGGCGCGGTACAGAGCTGTTGTGGATCGATATCGGCAGTTTTGAGATCGTGAAGAAGGAAGTTGAACAACAACGCTTGAATACCTGGCAAGCGAAATGGATGGGAAACGCACGATTGGCGCGGTCTTATGGCGAAGCCAAGCGCCAAGCCCACCAGGAAATCGGACGAGCTGAAGCCCAGGCGGAGATGTTGATCAGCATCATGCATGCCTTATCAGATGTCAATCTGCGGGGAGGGACCCGGCAGAGCCTGCGGAATGTGATCCTGGTACGAACCGCTCAACTCCTGGAAGCCATGGGCGAAAGGGTCCCCCAAGAAGCAAAGACGCTATCTGAGGCGGCTGAGGGAAAGATAAATCCAAAATGATCAGTTTTGAAGACGTTCAAGGCTGGTTGAATAAATATAATACGAGCCACATCAGTGCTCCTGCAGGCAGTTTGGTCGACCAAGTGAGGAAGTCGCTACGAGAAGGCCGCAAGGATGAAGCCAGGGGTTTGCTTCAGCAGTTATATGACCTGGCCTGCAACTTGCGGGACGAAAAAGAAGTAAACGAAATATTGATCGAATGCGGTCATATTTCTTTCATTCTGGACGATCTTACGGAAGCTGAAAGCATTCTTATGGATAGCGTCTCCAGGGCCTGGTCGGATCCCCACAGAAGGGCAGTGATCCAATGGATGCTGGGATGTGTCCAATGGCAATCCCTGCCCAACCGCCAGCAGGCGATGGGTTCCTGGCAAAATAGCCTCTCGGATTTTGAGAGGCTGGCCAAGGAAGCCGGCCTCACCTCCGAGCAGCATTTCTGGTATCTGGAAACCTGTGGTCAATTACAAAAAAGTTTACTTGAAGCAATGAAACAGGCTGGCGGTTATGTGGACGTAGATGAAAAGCCATCCAAAAAGGTACATGAAGAAGAATCTTCTACACTTCCAATGGATGTCGCTAAAACCTCACTGGCTCCAGAATCCTCAGTGGATGAGCTAAGCCTACCACCCCAACCTGCATACCCCAGCATAACCCATACCTTCGATATCCTGCAGCTATTCACCGTTTCGGAAGAAATACCTGCGGGCGATTTTGGACCAAGCGGGATCGACCCCTTCCCAATCGGTACGGTTGAAATTGACAGTTTGACAATCAATGGCCATCCTTATAGCATCCACAGCACACGCGGACGCAAGATCATAAACCTACCGTTTGATCAAAAATTCAGCGTGGTCAAGGTCAAGGGGGACAGCATGGACCAGGAAAACATTACCGAGAAGGATTATGTCCTGCTACGCAGAGTGGAGGCTCCCACCAACGGTGATATTGTCATGGCAGAGATCACAGGCATTGACAGCCATGCAACATTGAAAAAATATTCCAGAGAAGGGGACAGCATTATACTGAAACCACAGAGCAGCAATCCTATCCATAAACCATTTGTGTTCAAGAAAATCAATGAGGGGTTTTATATCAGGGGTGTAGTGGTGGCGATTCTAAAACCGAATTAATTTGGATTTACAACAAATCGCTGGATTAATCATCCAGCGATTTTTCTCATCCATCCATATCCCCCGAAATAACTTAAAATTCAGGGCAAATAACCGTGTTCAGCGACCGCTTGATTTTATTTACAAGAAATCCAAAACCACCAATCCGGCGATATTAAGCGTGATCAATTTAATAGACCAACTTAACCATCCTCTGGTGTTGATAGGAAATAGACAGCTTTCAGGGGAAATCTATGACGGGCTTCCGGGCTTAATTTATCGTTAAACTTAATCCATAAGCCAACAAAGGATTCCAAATCCATGAGATGAATATAAGGATGGGACTGGATCAATGCATCTTCTTTTACTTGATTGGTAAAACCGCTCGAGGAGACCAAGATCCCGTGATCCTCCGGCTTGAGAGTCGAAAGCATCGTTCCCAAACCCTCCTAAGTCATAACCTGTCCTTTATGATTAACATGAATGATGATCCGTGGACTTGTGATTCCCAGAGGATCAGAATATGCAATCATGTCAACTTGCCCATTCTCTTTTTGTGGGGGAGCCACCCAAGACATAAAATACCCCATTGCCTGAAGAAGTTCGCGGGTTAAATCTTAAACTCTAATGGGGACATCCCTTGTATATATTTTTTTATTTGGACCCATGAATTTTCTTCGGCTTCATACATCTCTATGGAATTAATATTTCGTAATCGTTTTTCCTCGTTTTCCTTCCACTCTTGATATAGCCGAATGGCTTCATCGTAAAATTCCTCTGCATCACCATATTGCTTGCTGGCCTTCCGGCCTTTTTCAGTAATATACCAGCGCCCTTTCGGTGTTTTTACAAGCCAGCCGGCTTTGACAAGTGGAATGGTCGCAACGCGAAGAAGAACCTCATATCTAGGCGAATTGGCTGCAAAGGGAAAATACCCTCTTTCATAATCTGTCAATTGACCAGATTTCTGAACATAGTCAAAAATTGCGCGAACAGGTAATCCATCTGGTTCAAACCAGAGTAATTCAAAAACCCTCCTTAATATCTCCCCCATTCTTTGTTGTGTGATTTCCGACATTTTTAAATCCTCATTTCCAGAATCGAAGAAATCACTAGTCTTTATCGGATGAATCTGCCAATCCAAATATATAAATGTGATTCAGCATATTATAAATCATCTGATTGTGAAGATGTGAAATGAAATGCAATTGAATCAATTATAAATATTGTTTGACGCCGTGTTTTTGACGGTTCTGCTTTGTGTAGTCCATGGCAAGTTGATCTGAAATTGCCTTCTTTCCGCCCAAAATTAAGAATCCCGGAGCCCAATAGTCGCCGGATGGATTTTCCTTTTTGAAAGCGGGAAAATCGTCGAATATTCGTTTGGAAGTCTCTTTCCGAATAATCGACAGGTATTTTGTCAGAGCGATGGAGGGTGGCAGGCTAAATGTCCATCGCAAGGAATCCGACCGAACCTCGATGTCCTCGAGTCTCCATCCATAAGAAATGCTTATTTTTTTGAAGTATTCAGCGATCACATCGATCTTATTCTTAGTCAATAGGTGGGAAGGAAATCTAGGAATAAGCATGCAGGAATAATGGAGATTGTACAGACTATCTGACATCATCTCCAGCATGTTGGGAGTGTTTTCATTCACGGGTTGTGGTGGATTAACGGTAGTTCCAGCATCGGCTGTGTTGAAATCGAGAGCAGATCGATCAGGTTCTTCGATCGGATTTGGATTTTTCAAGTCTTCCGGCAGATCCACACCCGGTGTTCCTTCAACGATTTCATGTGAGGGTTGATCCATCAAGGAGGGATTCGAAGGTTTAGATTCAGAATAACTAACCGGTTCTATTTTCAGGTTTTCATTCTCTAGATAGGATATCGAGTTGTCGTATTGCATAGGAGCAATTATTTTATCTGAAAGCTTACCATTTTCTTGCAAGTCAAGGATAGATAAGGCTTTCTTCTGGCCATCATCGCCATCCAAAAGTAATAGAGTATCGGCCATCTTAAGGGTTTGCTTACGAACGATGTTGAGAGGGATGTCGGGATCAAAAACCAAGGCTAGAATTATACCCACCGCAATCAGGGAGGCATATAAAGCATGCTCGGATTGGGTAGTCTCCAGTTTTACAAAACGCATAAAATCAGTGACATTGCTTCCAGCAGATGCTTTTGTAACCATCCGACCCACTTCACGAACTGATTCTTCTGGAAGCCGGCCTGCATATGACCATAAAGCCTGGTCTTGAATGAGAAGAGCTTCTTGCGCGAATGATTTCTCAATCAGACGGGCAAGATAGCGTGTCGCCAAAGCCGGGTTAGTTGACCAATTTAAGGGGGTCCGACTTTCATATACCAAAGGGTCAAGATCGATTATTTCAGCTGTTCCATCTTCCTGGGAAGTCTCAAAGCCCAAAGCAGCCTGGATCTCCCGAAGTAAAAGTGGCTTACGCAGGAACTTCCATGGTTGAATTTCATCCAAATCAGTTGGAGGTTCTTCCTTTGATATTATCAATATTTCGATCGCCGGGTTGATTTGGCGAAGTGCTCGCCCAAGGTTCAGTATGCTCAACTCCCCCAATTCCATATCGAGGATCACCTGTTTGCAGATTTCATTTTTCCCAAGAAAGGAAATGGCTTTAGCCGAAGTGGAGACGTGTTCCATATCGGCAAGATCTTTCAAACTCTCGCAGATAATCTCACCCAATTCCAGAAAGGGTGTAACCACAAGAATCGAAGATCTGCCATGAGGACCGTTCGGGTTTTGATTGAATTGCATTTGTAAATTGGTCATACGTAGGATCCTCCCTTTCGGGGTGGGGGATTAAAAACGACCAATCGACTTAATAAACCTAAACCAACATGTGCATTAATGATATTAGGTCATTCATATAAATAACTTAACGCCTAATCAAATAATAACCAATTTATAAACTATTTACAATAGGCAGTTGTATTGCATATATTATACACACATTTCATGTATAAGCAAGCTGATTCATGTATATATAATGATACCAGAATAATAACATGATTATAACATACTATTTTGAATATGAAAACAGTATACTTGTGCAATGTGATTTAGCCACACGTGAAGTAATGTCGTGTGTAGAAAGCTGGTTTATCTTCGAGAATAACATATTCATTATTGAATCGTGTTAGAATAGAGAAAAGAATATAGCATCACTTTACAAGGTGGAAAAAGGGAGATCATTGTGAACTAACCAAAAACAATTTATCGGTTTATAAAGTGATCCGAGAGCAATATTATGAAACTTCCATTGGTTGCCTTAATATAATCCTGAATTAATAATAATTTCTAGTTTCCAGAACTCGGCTCCCGCATTACTTTCTACTTGAGAACAAAGAACCATAAATTCCTTCATTGCATGAGATCACCGAATGGATTTATCCGGGTTTCCCAGCCTTTTAGATCGAGCCTTCTTGGAATTTAGAATCAAGCAGACACGCCAACGATTGTCTGTCTCGTTAAATAGTTTCGCCAGTTTTCTCGATTTTAGTCCTCCAATTGTGAACACTTGGCTGAATGGAAATCGTCTCCCTTCCCCAGGAAATGTAGAGAGGATGATCCCAAAGTTAGTAGAATTGCTAGACGTCGAAGTTTATGACAGCCTAGGACTTCCGCGCCCGGATCTCACGCTTCAGCGTCTGACCGAGGCATGGCCTCGAATTCCACCGGAATATCGCCAGAAACTCGTCGAACTAGGGGAAATGTATGCAGCTGGAAAAGATTCCATCCCCAGGGAAGTTTCCATCCAGGATCAAGGTGCTAATCTTAGTGAAGAATCCATCCAGGATCAAGAAACTATTCTGAAAGAAGAATCCATCCAGGATCAAGATAACATTCTTGAAGAATCTGTCCAGAATCAAGACACTATTCTGAAAGAAGAATCTATCCAGAATCAAGATATTATCCTGAATGAAGATACTATCCAGAATCAAGAAACTATCCCGAATGAAGGAACTATCCAGAATCATGATAATATCCCGAATAAAGATAAATCATCCACTAATCGTGGAAAGGGTCAAGAAGAACTATTTTAAAAACAGCATACCTGTGTAGTCTTTTCCAAAGGGGAATAAGAACGGAGTTCCAAACGAATTGTGCAATCCGAAAGAAAAAGAAAACAGATAATTCTTAATCTTGCCCATCAGAATTATCATCCCATTGGTGAACTTTATTTGAAACCTGGGATTAGCGGTAGAATTCAAGGCAAGATCATGATTTCCATCGATTTCCACACCCATACTTCTGCCTCAAGGGACTCACTGACAACACCCGAGAGACTTGTGGCAGCTTTGAGGCGCAAAAGTCTGGACCGCGTGGTCGTGACAGATCACAACAACATCGCCGGAGCCCGAGCCGCGCATGCGCTGGATCCGGAGCGGATCATCGTAGGTGAAGAGATCATGACCACCAAAGGAGAAATCCTGGCAGCCTTCGTGACCGAGGAAATCCCGCGCGGTCTCTCGCCGAAAGAGACGATCCACAGATTACATGAACAGGGGGCTTTCATAAGCGTAGCGCATCCATTCGACTCATGGCGCAACGGCGCATGGAAGATGGAAGATCTACTAGAAATCATTCCGTTAGTAGATGCCATCGAGGTCTTTAACGCGCGCTGCACTGCCAGCCTGGAAAACCAACGCGCGGCGGAATTCGCCCAACAACAGAATCTGCCTGGCACAGCCGGTTCGGATGCGCACGCGGCATTCGAGCTGGGAAAAGCCCGGTTGGTGGTACCACAGTTCGCCAACCCGGAAGAGTTGCGGAAGGTCATCCCACAGGGACAGGTAAAGGGGGGATTATCCCCATTCTGGGTACATTTTGTGTCGTTCTACGCGCGCTGGCGAAAATCGGTTGTATAATCGCCAGCGATGGGGCGGTGGCGGAATTGGCAGACGCTGCGGACTTAAAATCGGCCGGTGGTGACACCGTGTGGGTATTATTCTAAACCACCCCATAGATATAGCACGGTTGGGAAAAAAATCAGCTATTTTTTCCATATATAGGGGCATATGGCACACGAAAAGGAGTGTGCTTTATGTTAGTAAATCCCAACACACAGAGGACTCTTCAAGTTTCTAAAGTGGATGATTACCTATCAACTTGGGTGGAGGCGTTTTTACTTGACCGCAAGGCTGCAGGGGTTGTTGAAGGGACATTGCGTTTCTATCTTCAAAAGATCAAGTTGTTCTTGGACTTCTGTGATGCCCAGGCGACCAAACAGATCGGTCAGATTAATCCATCTTTCTTACGTCAATTCCTGCTCACCATAGAAGAAGACGGACATAATGCCGGGGGAAGACATGCCGCCTTTCGAAGTTTGCGTGCCTTCCTCAACTGGTATGAAGATGATGCTGAGTCGTGGGGCCTGAGTAACCCTATCCATAAAGTAAAGGCCCCCAAAGTACCCGCAGACCGTTGGATCCCTTATCCTTTGAAAAGTATTTCGCATAGTCAACATAGGTAAAGAGGGGACATATATAGGGGCTCGTGATGCAGCCATATTAATTTGCCTACTTGATACTAGTGCACGAGCAAGCGAGTACCTGGCCATGGATTTGGATGATCTCAATCAGGCACGCGGAACTATTCTCATCCGGAAGGGGAAGGGAAGCAAACCATGCATGTTCTATTTAGGTAAAAAATCCAGGCATACCTTACGGAAATAACTAAAGCATTGCGAAGGTAATACTCCAGCCATGTAGGTGACACATCCACGTTTTGGATCGGAACGAATTGGCTATGAAGGCTTGCGAGGAATTATTCATCGGTGTGCTGTCAATGCAAATGTGGGAGTGCCCTCTCTACATGACTTCCGCCGTGCTTTTGCTCTTGCAATGCTTCGGAATGGTGTCGATGTTTTCACACTGGCAAAGTTGATGGGACACGAGGGGATTACGGTTTTACAGAGATATTTGAAGCAAATAAACCAAGATACAGAAGAAGCCCATCGGAGGGCGAGTCCAGTGGATAACGGGGGCTTTTGAATATCATGTTTGTAAATGAAAGGATAAGTAAAAAGCAGGGCTTCTATAATAGAGGCCCTGCTGCATTTTTCCATTACTGAGTATTATCTACATTTTTTGCGGAGGTGAGAAAAAAGTGTGAAGCCATTCATAAAAAACAGATTTCCTATATGTATTAGGTTGACTAATAGACTGAATGAGGGCGGATGAGGCAGTAAAACCAAAACAAACAAGAAAGTAAATTTTGACCCAGGATTTATCGGTTGACTAATATATCTATGGAAAATCTCTTAACCATATGGAAATCTGGGTAGATTCTTTCAATTATCTGCTAAGCCAAAATCATTCCCTCTTAATCAGATTGTAAACAGCCCTTACAACGCTGTAAAGTCTTTTTCATATCTAAAGTTGTAGAATACATACGTAAAATGAAATATATCCATAGAAAAGGCAAACCTGTCGAAAGGCAGGGACGCAAAGTTACGGGTCTAAACGGAGACTTTCCGCATGATCGCCGGGCCGCCGAAGAAGAATAATGTTTGCGCGATGACGAGCCTGGTATTTTTCCGGGCTCGTCTATTTGGAAGTCAGCACCTTCAAATCTACTCGTCGATAAAGGCAAAGCTGGTGAAAGCCGGCGACGCAAAGCCAAGGGTCTACTGTCATGTACTGCATGGCTACGATAGCCTGGTCACCGAAAACAAGCCGCTATAGTTGGAAGATGCTGGCTGCTATAGCACTTCGAACAGCCTCAACGCGTGCAAATGACCGTGGCGCCCTTACCTATGCTACTAAGATGGCACATGAAAGTCATATTGCACGCGTTTTCTTTTTCTAAATCTTATTCTGAAAACAAGAGGATATTATAATGGTCATTAAGAAGAACATCCTTACTTGCATCTGTGCTGGTCTTGTACTCCTAAGTCTGTTTTTCCCCTCACCAGTCAAAGCTGCCAATCTTTATTATGTATCCTCCTCGGGTAATGACTCAAATCCGGGTACCTTGGCACT
>CAWDYX010000022.1:0-20145 GCA_963806575.1 uncultured Chloroflexia bacterium
AATTTGCCTTCCGCAGTAAAATTCCGACAGGAACTGACCACAGGCAGACCCAATTTTACAGAAAGTCCACTGGCGATATCCATGCCGATGGAACTGTGCCCAAAGATCACCGCCCGCGGCACCTGTTCTTGGATTACATTCACCAGGGCTGCCTGGTATGCATCTGACGTAAATTCAGCTAATGCAGGATGATCCATGTAAAATACTTTGTCCGCAGCCAGGTTTCCAGCCAACTCTTGGGCGTTATGGCCTAACAGGACTGCCGTGACCGTGCCACTGGTAATCTGGGAGAGTTGCTTGGCAGCCGCCAGCATGACAAAGGAGACATCCAACACCTTCCCTTGCAAATGTTCGATGACGACAAATATATCCTGACTCATCTCTGCCTCCTGCTCACAACGTCCCCAGTTCTTTAAAGATACTGATGAGTTTTTCGGCGATCTGATCGGTTCCACCCTCGAGCATGGTCGCCCGCTCTGCAACTTCGGGTTGGAACATGCGGCTGATCTCGCTCCCGCCGCTGAGAACCAAGTCGGCGACAGCCTGCTCCTCGATTTTTGCCGTGCTCATCACCTGGCGGATCTTGCTGTAGGCCACATAACGGGGCGGCTGTACAGAAGCCTGTATGCCAAGGACCGCCGGCAGTTTTACTTCAATCTCAGCGATCAAACCTCCAGAATACTCCTTGCGTACCACCACATGATCGGCGGCAACTGTGATCCCTGACACATAACCCACATAAGCCATCCCCAAGTGCTGCGCCAGGAGTGGACCGAGCGGTCCATCCAAATCATTATGCGCCTGCACGCCTGTCAATATCAGGTCGGGCTGGTTTTGTTTGAGAAGGTTGGCATAGGCGCGCGCCAGAGCATGGTTGTTCACATTACTAAAATCTCCAGTAAGCTTGAAGAGTTGGTCGGCGCCCTTGGCAGCCGCGGTGAAGAGAAAATCGTCCACCCCCTCGGCATCAATGGTCATGACCATTACCCGGCCGCCGGTTTGTTCCTTCAAGAGGATGGCTTGTTCAACAGCATGGTCGTCGAACTCGCTGATGATGAGACGCAGCCAGGTCGTATCCAGGGCTTTTCCACTGGGATCAATGGCAAGTTCTTCAACCAGGTCCGGAACGAATTTTACAGGTACTGCTATTTTCATGTTCTCCTCCTACAAGCTCATGGATTCGGCGAGCAGTTCAGCCAATTCCCTGATCTTGAGATGGCTGGCCGTTTGAATGGTTTTAATGGCATCCTCAAAGCGCGGGGGTTCGTATGGACAGGCCACGGCGAGTATATCCGCACTCGCAGCCACCGCCTCGCGCACACGCCACTCGGATAGACGCGTGTGCGCCTTCTCCCATTGGAAGCCGTCCAGCCACATCCCGCCTCCACCGCCGCCACAACACAGGCTGTTGAGGCGCTGGTGGGACATTTCCACCAATTCTACGCCCGGTATGGCGCTCAACAAGGCGCGCGGTTCATCGAAGATGCCGTTGACGCGGCCCAGATAGCAAGGGTCATGGTAGGCTATCTTCGCTTTAACTTCCTTTTTTAAAAGGGGACGGAGTTGCTCGAGTTTATCGAAGAGGAATTGTGTGTAATGCTGTACAGGGTACGATATCCCTAGTGCGGGATATCCATTCTTAATGCCGTTGTAGGCATGCGGATCAGTTGTAATAATCTCGTTGAATTTGTAGCGACGTAATATTTGCCCATTCTTCTGGGCCATCATTTCGAAGAGGCCGCGTTCCCCGGCCAGGCGCTGAGAATCTCCATCACTGAACTCTTCCGGTCCCAGGATGCCGAATTTGATGCCCAGCGCATTTAAGATCCTGGCTAATGCCTTAACAGCCGATTGCATACGTGGGTGATAGGAGGCATAATCGCCAACAAACCAGAGCACATCCACGGGCTGCCGGGTCTTGGATAGGATATTCACCTCAGGCTGCAAGCCCAGAGCCCAGTCGGCTCGCTTACGTGGGCTTTCGCCCAGCGGATTCCCATAACGCTGGGTATTTTCCAAGGCTGCCTGCAATTCGGTGGGAATATTCCCTGCCAGCAACATTTCTTCTTTGGTTCGCGTCATCAGGGCTGCCGTAATGGGGATGTTCTGCGGACAGAATGCCGAACAGGCATTGCATGACACGCACATCCACACACTATCGGTCTTCAACACCTGATCGAAATAGTCCGCCCGCAATGCGCCAATCATCTTGCCGGGCGGAAATTTCATGATATAACCGAACGGGCAAACACCACTGCATGTGCCGCATTGCAGACAAGTCTTCACTCGCTCGCCATCTATCATTTCGTACAGGCTGTTCGCGAATGTCTTGCCTATAGATGGGCTTAATGGGGATAGTGTGAGCTCCAAGGAACACCTCCAAGAGTATCGTTATTATCGCAATGGATACACCAGATAGGGTAGTATGTGGTTTTCAGGTTGAAAACGCCAGTATTGTAAATCACGGCTTTATTGTGATGAACATCACTTGAGCTATTGAAGGTGGTTTTCACTTGATTTTCACCCCCTCGCTTGCATAGGCCAGAAGATTTTTGTTTTTTTATATAATATGCCCATCCCAGAATGCCTATTTGGTTTTACCATATCAGGCTGGTATAATGGCGCCATTCGAATCAGGTCATTGGGAAGAGCTGTGAGGAAGGCAGGGTTTCCGACCCTGCCTCTTCTTGCCAATTCAACGGAATTCCCATAGAACCTAAAAGCTAATCAGGGAGTTGTCAAATGAATTTTGCCATGTGGAAGAAAGCCCTTACGGTTATTCCAAACGTTACCAAGAACGAATGGGATAAACTCGATCTTATCTCGAAATGGTTGATCGCCACTCGCGCGGCAGTTTTGTTGATGACCTTCCTTTCGGCGCTCCTGGCCGGCCTTTTTGCCTGGCATGATCACTATCATGTGAACCTTTTTGCCTGGTTTATCCTGGCCCTTGGTTTGGTCCTGGCGCACGCCTCCAATAATATTTTCAATGACTACACCGATTACACGCACGGCGTCGATAAGGACAACTACTTTCGCACCATGTATGGACCACAGCCGATCGCGGATGGTTTGATGACCAGGCGCCAGCACCTGACCTATTTCGCAGTCACCGCCTTCCTGGCCTTGCTGTGTGGACTGTACCTGCTCTATTTCCGAGGGTACGACCCGATCCTCTGGATTTTGCTTGGCCTGGGCGCTTTCTTTGTCCTGTTCTATACCTGGCCGTTGAAGTATATTGCCATGGGCGAGATCGCCGTGTTGATAGTATGGGGGCCACTGATGATTGGTGGCGGTTACTATGTGCTGACCGGCGTCTGGAATTGGACCGTGGTGTGGGCCAGCCTGCCTTATGTCCTGGGAGTGACGACCGTCATCTTCGGCAAGCATATCGACAAGATGCCGGTTGACAAAGCCAAGAAGATTTTCACGGTGCCGGTGTTGATCGGTGAAAGAGCCGCCCGTTACGCTGTGTTGGCGATGATGATCCTACCTTATGGACTGGTACTGTATTTGATCCTGACCGGTTACTTTACACCAGTGATGCTGCTGGTTGCCCTGGCTATTCCTACCTTCCTTAAAATATACCCGCAATTCTTGAAACCCAAACCGGAGACACGTCCTGAAAACTTCCCGGACGGGCAGGGCGGCTGGCCGCTCTACTTTGCCCCGCAGGCCTTCATTAATAACAGGGCATTTGGCATGTGGTTCATGCTTGGTCTAATCCTGGATGTGATCCTGCGGCTGGTATTTCCAGCTTTTCGATTATGAATTCTACCCGGCAGCCGTATCCCAGCACTTTCGATGCGCCGGGGATATTTATATAAATGGTATATAATCCGCGCAAGTCGCTGAAAAATTTGGAGGAGAACCATGCGTCCTGACTGGGATTCTTATTTCATGAAGATCGCTTATGCTGTTTCCGAGCGCTCCACCTGTGACCGGGCTTTCGTTGGCTGTGTTCTGGTGCTAGAGAAACGCATCCTGACAACCGGCTTCAATGGCTCACCGACCGGTCAGCCGCATTGTGATGAAGAGGGTCATTTAATGGTGGATGGACATTGCATCCGAACCATCCATGCCGAGACGAACGCCATCATCCAGGCAGCCCTGCATGGAGTATCCACCCGGGGCGCCACCTGCTATGTGACCCACCTGCCTTGCATCAATTGCACCAAGGCTCTGATCAATGCCGGCATAGTACGCCTGGTCTACAGCGTGGCATATCGGATTGATGAGAATGCCATGAATTTCCTGAAGGCGGCCAATATCGAAATTTGCCAGAAGGAGTTCGCTCCCACGCCCACGGTACCGGCAGGCAGCGATTATGGCTAGTTTAATGAAATCCCCGCATCCGAAAAGTGCGGGGATTTCATTAGAATTTTAAAAGGTCAGTGAGATTGGAAACCGCCTGCCGGACTTTTTCCTGGACAAGCGAAGTCGTATTTTCCTCTTGCTAAGTCTCATTGGATGGGCGCTTACTTTGCCGGCGGCCATGGAATATCTACCGGAGAGATATAACCATGCTTTTCAACAGCATAGAGCTGCCCGCCTGAAGGCTGGGAGCAGCCCGCCTGGTCGGTAAATGTCGCCGAGGTCTGGTATTTGTCTGGAAAACTGGTTGGCATCCAAACGTAGTTCCCATCCTGGCAGACCCACACATCCAGGAAATAGCCGCGGTCATCGTCTTCCGTCATATCAACCTCGTCCCACGTTACCGTAACTTTATCCCCCTTCCGTCCTGCCTTAACATGCTTCGGCGCAGAATAAAGCACATCCGTGATCCAGAGGCGCACAGGTTGTATGGCGACGGTTTTCACATCGCCCACGATGTCTACCACGTAGGGGGAGAGCCAGCAGTAATCGTTCAAGCGGTCGAATTTTACATACAGCCAGTTGCTGGCGTACGCGCGTCCTCCCACGAAACCTGTATCCCCCTGGTGTAAATCGAATTTCCACAAATACGCCTTGGCCGGGCCGAACAGGCAGGCTGCCAGGGCTTTGTTCACGGTGACTCTTGGAAATTCGAAGGTGGGCGTGGGGGTGATGGTGGGTGTGGGGGTGATGGTGGGTGTAGGCGTGATTGTGGGGGTGGGTGTTTCCGTGGAGGTTGGAGTGAATGTGGGCGAGGGAGTGTTCGTGGACGTGAAGGTTGCTGTCGGGGTGGGCGTTTCCGTCCACGCTGCCACGGTGGCTGTATCCGCCGTGGCTGGCTGAACAGTCGTAATCATCGCGGCCAGCGCCTTTGGCGATGAGCCGCACGCGGAGATCAAGATGAAGGTCAGCAGGAGGATGATTGGATTACGCTTCATTCTATTCAAGGGAATGGCTGTTAAGAGAATCAGGTCACGGTGTGTCAATGCAGGCTGGGAAGCCACCTTCCGAATAAATTATACGGCGAATTTTCCAATCTCTAGGTCATCCAGAGCACTTTGCAAATCTGTAGGGTTAAGGATGATCGCCACGCCGCGCACCCCGGAACCGAGGGAGATTTCGTCATTGGCAAAGACGGACTCGTCGGCCAGGATGCGCAACGGGCGCGGCAGCCCGAGCGGCGTCACTGCCCCGCGCCTGAACCCGGTGACAGCCAGGACTTCAGCCTCACTGGCCATGGAAATGCGTGAAACTCCCAGGGCGGCACGTATTCGCTTCCACGCAATCTGCCCCGGTCCGGCCATCAGCACCATGACGAATTGTCCCTTTGACAGCCGGAAAACGATACTGCGCACAATTTGCCCCGGGGATTGTCCTCGCTGGCAGGCGGCCTCTTCGAGCGATTCGGGTGGCTGCGGGTGCTCGAAAAGCCGGTAGGGAATTCCAAGCAGGTCCAGGGTCCGGGCGGCAGGAGGGAGATTGGTCATAATAAGAGTATCCTTAAGAGCAATTGTAATTCTGTTGTGGGTGTATTGAGCGGGTGAAGCCCGCTCAATACACCCTGTTTATTACCTCATCTCCGTTAAATCCCAAAGGAGCCACGAATTTCTTACTTAAATTTGATAATTACTGGATATAATCAGTCTGATATCATAATTAATAATTGTGCCCACCAAGGGAGTTGGAATGGACAAGCAAACATACCTTGATATGTATTACCAGATGGTTCTCATCCGGCACATGGAAGAACGCGGGGCCGAGTTGTACCAGGCTGGGAAGATTGGCGGGTTCATGCACCTGTATATCGGACAGGAAGCCGTCAGCACCGGATTGATCGCAGCCCGCCAGCCGCAGGACAGAGTCATCACCGCCTATCGTGACCACGGCGTGGCCATCAATTGTGGGATTTCGGCCAACCAGGTCATGGCGGAACTGCTCGGCAAAGCCAGCGGCATATCGAAGGGCCGCGGCGGCTCCATGCACATGGCGGACGTGACAAAGAACTTCTGGGGCGGGCATGCCATTGTTGGTGCACAACTGCCGATCGCTGCCGGTCTGGCCCTGGGTGACAAGTATGCCGGCCGGGATGGTGTGACCATCTGTATGTTCGGAGAAGGGGCCACCAACATCGGCTTTTTCCACGAAGCCTTGAACCTGTCCAAGGTCTGGAAGCTGCCCGTGCTGTGGGTATGTGAGAATAATATATACGGCATGGGCACGGCGGTCGGGCGTGCCTCGGCAGTTTCCGAGATCCAGCAAAAGGCCGAAGGCTACGGCATGCCGCATGCCCGCGTCGACGGCATGGATGTGCTGGCGGTCTATGCGGCCGCCAAAAAAGCCATCGAGGCTGTCCGCAGCGGCTCCGGACCGAGCATGTTAGAGATCATGACCTACCGCTTCCGCGGCCACTCGATGGGCGACCCGGAGCGTTACCGCAAGCAGGAAGAGGTCAAAAAGTGGGAAAAGCAGGATCCGATCGGTGTTTTTCATGCCTATCTGACCACAAGTAAAAAGGCCACTGCCAAAGCACTCGATGAGATCGATGAGCGTGCCAAAGCGGACGTTCAGAAAGCGGTCGAGTTTGCCGAAGCCAGCCCCGAACCGGCCCTCGAAACCCTCTTCAACGATATCTATGCGGAGGAGGTGTAGCCATGGCCCGTATCACGATGCGCGAAGCCATCTCCCAGG
Organism: uncultured Chloroflexia bacterium; assembly: GCA_963806575.1. GTDB lineage: Bacteria > Chloroflexota > Anaerolineae > Anaerolineales > Villigracilaceae > UBA877. The sequence goes on from CAWDYX010000022.1 coordinate 7,063, forward strand.
CCATGTGGGAGGAAATGGAACGGGATCCGAATGTCTTCATCCTGGGCGAGGAAGTGGGTGTCTGGGGCGGCTCTTATGCCGTGACCAAGGGTTTTTACGACCATTTCGGGGCGGAACGTGTGCGCGATACCCCGATTGCCGAGTCTGCCATCATAGGTGCCGCCATCGGTTCGGCCTTGACCGGTCTGCGTCCCATCGCCGAGTTGATGACCATCAATTTTGCCTTCGCCGCCATGGACCATATTGTCAACGAGGCTGCCAAGCTGCATTATATGTTCGGTGGACAGTTCATGCTCCCATTGGTCATCCGGGCGGTTACCGGAGGCGGACGCCAGTTGGGCGCCACTCATTCCCAGACACCGGATGCGGTCTTTGCCCACTTCCCCGGGCTGAAGGTGGTCTCACCCGGTACGCCGGAAGATGCCAAGGGTCTTTTGAAGGCCGCCATCCGGTCCAATGACCCGGTCCTATTCCTCGAGCATGCCACCCTCTACCAGGTGCGAGGCGAAGTCCCCGACGGCGATTATGTCATCCCGATCGGTAAATCAAAAGTCCAGCGTCCGGGAAAGGACGTCACCATTGTCACATATTCCAAAGGTCTGGAGATTTCCTTGAAGGCCGCCGAGGAACTTGCCCAAGGAGGCATCGAGGCCGAGATCGTCGACCTGCGCAGCCTGCGACCGCTTGATATAGACCCCGTGATTGAGTTCTTCAAAAAAACCAACCGGGCCGTGATCGTTGAGGAAGGCTGGAAGTCCTTCGGAGTGGGTGCAGAGATCTCCAGCCGCATCTACGAACAGGCTTTCGATTATGTGGATGCACCGGTGCAGCGTGTGGCCCAGAAGGAAGTTCCGCTGCCATACAACCGTACACTCGAACAATCCGCACTGCCGCAAGTGGCGGACGTGGTGGCCGCGGTCAAGGAGGTGCTGTAATGGCTGAGACCATCAACATGCCCAAGTTGGGCTTCGACATGGCCGAAGGTACCCTCGTTCGCTGGGTGAAGAAGGTCGGCGAAACGATCACCAAGGGTGATGTGTTGGCCGAGATCGAAACCGACAAGGCCACAGTGGAAGTCGAGAGCTCTGCCGGCGGGGTGGTGCGCAAGCTGCTGGTGGACGAAGGCGCAGTGGTGCCGGTCAACTCTCCGATTGCAGTGGTCGGAACAGCCGATGAAAAATTGGAAGAGCTTGTCCCGGCGCCAATCGCTCAACCATCCGCTGCCGGCGAACCGGCGAAAGCCATGGCAATGCCGGACCTGAAGTCTGCTTCCACTAAACCTTTAAAGGTCGATTCCCAACCAGCGCCAGCCTCCCCCCTGCAGCCCATAGGGGCGTTGGGGATGCCCAAGGCAACGCCGTTGGCTAAGAAGATTGCCCGTGACCGCCGCGTTGACCTGAGCCAGGTGCGCGGCAGTGGTCCCGGTGGACGCATCGTACGGCGTGACATTGAAGCTGCCCTGGCGGGTCAAGCGTCGTCAGGGGCCGGTCAAATAGCCGGCGGTCCTCTGATTTCAGACTTTTCGGCCATAGGACTGGCTGACCAGGTCTTGCCCTTGAGCAAATTGCGCGCGGCCATTGCCCGCCGCATGGCTGAATCCAAAACCAGCATCCCGCATTTCTACGTGATGCACGAATATAAAGTGGATTCCCTGCTCGAAATCCGGCGACAATTGAACAACGTGCAGTCAGAGAACGAAAAGGTTTCGGTCAACGATTTCATTGTCAAAGCCGTGGCGATGACCTTGCGCCAGTTCCCCAACCTGAATGCCTCGTTGAATGGCAATTCGGTCACCCAGCATGCCTCCATCAACATCGGCATCGCCGTTTCTGTCGAAGGCGGCCTGCTGACCATCGTCTGCCGGGAAGCCGACCAGAAGCCGCTTCCTCAGATTTCCGCCGAAGTCAAGGCGATGGCAGACCACGTGCGCGAGGGCAAGGTCCGCCCGGAGGAGATCGAAGGCTCGACCTTCTCCATCTCCAACATGGGCATGTACGATGTGGAGAATTTTGCCGCCATCATCAACCCGCCCGAAGCGGCCATATTGGCGGTCGGCTCGGCGCATGAAGAGCCGGTGGTCGAAAATGGGACTGTCAAGCCCGGCTGGCGGATGAAAGCCACCATTTCCGTGGATCACCGAATCAGCGACGGGGTCGAAGCCGCCAAATTCATGCAGGCGCTGGCGGTGTACCTGGAAGAGCCATTGAGGTTGATTTTATAAAGAGAAGTGACCGTCATCTGTGAGTGGACGGTCACTTAGTTTTACGTCCCAAATAGCAACAGATTTATTTGCAAATCCGTTTTCACTCATCCCTCCAGGCTTTCAAAATGGCGCGCACCGACCGGTTCATTTCCCGGGAGAAAGCCGCGTTGAATTTGCGTTGATAGATGAGCTGGCCCTCGTTGCGAGCCCCCATGACCTCTTCCCGACCATGGAAGAATTGTTCATGACGCTTGCGGAACATTTCATTGAACTCCTCCCCGCTCAGCCGCCGGTACTGGTTTTTAAACAGGATGAATTGCTCCGCAAAGCGGCTGGTTTGCTCCCGCTTGAGCTGCCCCGGGGTGGGGTAGCCGAAGCACAAAAGGCAGATTGGGAAGACATAATTCGGCAGGCTGAACAGGTCACGGTGGACCTCGAAATTCTCCATGATGTCGCCGATATAGCAGGAACCCAGGCCCAAAGACTCGGCCGCGATGACAGCCGTCTGCGCGGCAATCAAGGCATCACAACAGGCCAGGAACAGGTCACCCTCCTCCGGCTTACGCATGGGGGTTTTCTGCTGCTCGCAGAGCTGCTCCACACCCGCTGCGATGAAATAGTCGAACCAGCGCTGGTAATCCGCCAGGAACATCCAGACCAGCGGAGCGCGTGCAATGAAGGGTTGGTTGTCGCAGCTTTTTACCAATTCGTCTTTTATGCGTTGGTCTGTCACCTCGACGATCGAATACAACATCAGATTCCCGGCAGTCGGGGCGCGTAACGTGGCGCGCAGCAATTCCTCCCGCACTTCCGCCGGGACGGGTCTTTTCTCATAAACCCGTATGGATTTACGCTTGAGGATGGTTTCGATAACCGGGTTCATTTCTATTTGCCTCCTGGATTATCAAACTTGTGTCATTGCGAGCGATCGCGGAGCATACCCGAAGGGAAAGCAATCCCCTCGCCACCTTTATTGACCGGTCAATTGATGATAGATTTCATGCGAAAGGGCTGCCACCAGGCGGGGCGCTTCGCCTGTTTCTGATAAGCCGCTTGTCATGACCACCACCACATAGGGTTGATGCTGCGGTGGGTACACGATTGCCGCATCATGGTAGAGCTTGTCGTTCCAGCCGGTTTTATGGGCCACACTGACACCTTCCGGCAAGCTGGCGGGAATCCCTTCGTTGTAATACTGCCCTCGCAGGAGGGAGATCATTTCATCCGAGGCGGCCGGGCTGACCACACTACGCTTTGCCAGGCGTACAAGCACCAGCATGAGACTGCGCGCGGTGGCAGAGTTGTTCAACCCGAGCGCATAGGCCTGGTTGTCTTCCGGGCCACGCCGGATGATCAGGTCGTTGGTTCCCAGTTCCTGCATGAAACGGGTGGCACGTTCCGCCCCGACCTTTTCGATCAGCAGGTTCGTCGCCAGGTTGCTGCTGGTAACAATCATGCGCCAGGTCAGTTCACGCAGGCTCATCTGCTCACCGATATGCTGGTAAAGGTCCGTTTCGGAATCATCTTCCGGTGATAGTGAAAAATCGCTTTGGTCGGCAATGCTGATGAAAGTATTCTTGACCGGCAGCAGGTCGTCCATGGAGAACGCCGCTTGCGCGGCCTGGTGGAAGACTTCCATCATCACACCCAGCTTGAAGGTGCTGGCAGGATGGAAGGGCACGTCCGGGTGGGCCAGGAGCTGGTAACCGCTTGCCAGGTCGCAGATAGCCAGGCTGACCGTGGCATTCGGTTCAGACGCGAGCAGACGTTTCAACTCATCACCTTTTTCAGGCGCCATATTGCGATATCCAAATGTAACTTAGGAACCTTTCCAAGAATTAAGCTCCAGGCGGCATCAACGCGGCCGGATCCTGCTTAACCAGCGTGATCGCTCCAAATGTGGTTGGATCTGCGTAGGTGCGCGTCGATGAAGTCGACAACATGGCCTTCTGACCCAGGCTCGCGTCATCCGCGTCGCTCAAGCTGACATTCATCCCGAAGATGGCTTTCTCAGCCAGAGTGATCCCCTTGAGCAGATCCTTGGGGATGAATATTTCCAGGATATACCCATCCGGCGTCTGGACCTGGGCCTGCTGGATATTGAGCGTCCCCGCCGCATCCGGTCCATTGAACCAGGCATACGCCAGCGGGGGCACCGAGGCAAAGTCGCCGGCCGAGACGCCGATCTGGTAATCGTCGCTGTTCATGCTCTTGCGATCGCGGTCCTTCTCGAGCTGCGTGTCGAATTGCCATTCCACGTAGTCGCCGTGCCACAGGTTTTCATCCGCGGACTTCTGGACATGAATATCGTCGACCACTTTGACGGCGAAGTACAACCCGTCGGTCGTCCAGCCGGCCCACACCTGGCCCGATAGATCCTTTGGTCCGGCCCAACTGCTCGTGGATAGTTTATAAGCCAGCTGGGATTTGTCGTTCAGGGTGAAGGTCGGATCGCCGGTCCAGTCGTCCAAATTGCCATCCACCTTAATCCCGCTGACCGAGTGAATTTGGGCCGAGAATGGTCGCGGGACGATGACGGCATTCGGGTCACGCGTCGGGGCGGTGTGGGGCGTCCCGCCTTTTTGAAAACCTGTCTGGATCGCCTCCAGCATATTACCATCCCCCTGGCTCAATTCCCAGATCATGACACCGCCGAGGTGCCTGTCGCTGGCGTAACCGGCCTTGGCGGCGATCGATTGAGGATCGTCATAGCTGACGAATACGGCGGTGTTGATGTTGTACAGATATGGAACCTGCAATTCGGCATTCCATAAGCGTTTATATGTGGGCAGGTAATCGGTCAGAATTTCTGTGTATTTGAGAGACTTTCCCCACGTGGGATACACACAGTCCTGGTACAGCCCGTCGTTGGTATAGCCGACACCTGTCCAGGCGTAACCGTAGAACGGCACACCCATCACCAGCTTGTCCGCCGGAATACCGGCATCCAGGTAGTCCTGCACCACCGCGTCCACGTTCAGCGAGGCATCGCCCGGATCATTGGTATCCTGATAGAGCGGGGCGTTGAAATTGGTCACATTGTCCCAGGTGCCGTGCAGGTCGTAGGTCATCAGGTTGATCCAATCGAGGTATTGGGCGATCTGGTCGCGTTCATAGCGTGCGTCCATGCCCGGGCCGCCCCCGGCGGCAATCGTCAGCAGGTAGTGCGTTTTATTCGCTGAACCCAACTCGTCCAGTTGTCGGCGCAGTTCCGCCAGAAGCAGGGTGAAATTGTGCCTGTCTTCCGGGCGTCCTTTGGTCAGGCCGCCGCTGACCGGGGATTCCCAGTCGATATCGATGCCATCGAAAACGCCCTTGTACGTTTTGAAATACAGATCGATGCAAGACTTCACGAATGTCTGGCGGGATTGGTCCGTCAGCGCAGCATTGGAAAAATTCCCCGACCAAGCGTAACCGCCCACTGAAATGAACACCTTCAAGTAGGGATACTTTGCCTTTAGTTCCAGCAACTGATTGAAGTTCCCGTTGAAATGAAAAGGCGCTGGATCGGTTGAATCGGCCTCCCCGCTGACACTTTCGGCCGCAGTATACACCCGCTCCACATCCGCAACCGGGTCGCCTAGTTTACATTCCCCGTTCTCTGAAACATTGGAAAAGGCATAATTAATATGCGTGATTTTGCTGGCTAAAATATCCGAGACAAAATATCCCCCTGCTGGAGCCCACTCTGCAAAGTATCCCACCACACGCTTGTCCGGTGCCAGGTTGGAAGGCAGCGTTGCCTCGGCTGCCGGGCTGCAACTGCTCAGGGCAAATGCTAATATCAGCACGCAATAGAACAAGCTTTTTTTAACCATCTCGATTCCTTTCAAGGGAAGTACCGGGATATTTGCTCCTGGGAATGGTCTGGTACCAGAATGTGGATGCTTGTAGTATATCTTGCTACCCGACATTTTTCAACGCGAATGATACGAAGGGGTCAACGGGGCAAAAAAACAGAAGAAATTCGTGGAATTCTTCATCATTGTTACATCGTGCTTACCTGCTGCTCATAGGGGCGGAAGGTATTCATGTAGAGAATCACCTGCTCGAAAAAAATGTCCCTTGGAGATCAGCATACTCCTGAAGGTCAAGTCATACTCTCGTCTTATCGGGTGGCGCCAGTCCGGTTCCAGCTGGAGACCGGTATACGCGCCCCACTTGGCGAAATAAGGGTGCGAAAGTCTCCTGGTAAACCAGCCCTTTCCCGCCTCGAGCAAACCTTCCAGGCCGTTCACCTGTCGCTTAAGTTCAGGGATTGATTCGATGACGCCCAAACGAGCCAGGCACTCCATGCGATGAAACCACATCATCCATCCGACATCATCGATCAACCTCATATCCGGATTGAAATCGTGCATGCAGAAGGATGCCGGCGCAATCCATCGCGACTTGTTCCGGACGCAAATGTCGGGAATGGGAGATAGTTCCACCAGCCGTTTGACCGCCGCCGCCAGCAGGACCTGGTTTTCCTCTGTCCGCCATTTCCAGGTGAAAGCCAGAAGCCGCAGGTGATAAATACTTGGCCAGCGCACACCCGGTTTGAAGACCAACCTGCCCTTGTACTCCTCGGTGATTTTTCTTAATGAATCCAATTCCAGGACAGCCCTGAAGCCCCTCAGCGCTTCATTTACCTGCTCCTTAACGAAAAGACTATCTTCCAACCCGGCATATGCACAGACCGTCGCCCGGATCATCTGGCTACCGCCGAAGCCAAGCTCATCTAGGATCCTGCCAGCTTTCCCAATCCCACGGTCCAGCCGTTCGGGATGGTCCTCCAGCGCCTGCAGTGTGCGCACGAGCGCTGGATGCTGTCGGCTGAGGCCCTTTTCGCATAGAATTCGAATTCCGGTCTCGCTGCTTCTTGACCCGTGAAAATCCCAGGCCAGCCAGCCATCCGGCTGCTGCCAGCTCAAGACCTCCTGCACGTTTGGATCACGCAGGATCTCATCCTGAAGTGCAAGCATTTCTTTGCTTGCCGTGGATTGCCCCAATATCTCCAAGCGGATCCTGTATTTGATGGAAGGACAGGCCGACTCAAGCATTTCTTCGATGACGGGTTCAGTGCGCATACTCTATCGCCTTTTCACCAATGATCGCCTACCGGTTGTTTCTCTATTGGCAGCAAAAAGAGCAGGAAGACCGGCAGGAACGATCCGGCCGCAGACGTCAGTCCCACTTCGACGGCGTCGATCTGGACGTTGTGGAAATTGTGTGTTCGGACAGCCAGGGTTTTATCCGCAGGTGCGGTAGGCATCGAAATCGAATTTTACCTCACCCGCCTTCTGGCCGAATAGCCTGCCCGGGGTTTAAATTCCCGCCGATCCCCGACCTCTGCCAGGCTGAGAATGTGTAACACAACTGCTCCGGCCGCCGTTCCCCGACAGATCCATCCCCCAGCGATGGTTGCTTAGGCCCCTACATATGCATATACTTCAGCACCTCATAGATCAGCATCGCGGGCCAGACGATGGCTTTGAAAACCCCCAGCACGCCCAGCAAGAATGTGGCGGAGTGGGTGATGTAATATACCAAGGCACCGATAAGGCCCAAGCCATAGACAGCTTCTGAAGCGCCACCCTGGCGAATCACTTTTGTTTTCTGATGCTCTTGTCCGGTTGGTTTCGGTTCAGCGGTCATTTTATTCTCCTTTTGTTTTATCATTTGTCATGGACATATACGTAATTCAATCAGCCGGGGTTTCGCCCGCGGCGATTATCGCCGCTTTTTGGAGAAACCTGATACTCACCAAAAAATTTGAGCCTTCATCCGCTTAATTCGACTTGAGCCGCCATTTTTCGCCGGGATTTGGGTTGGAAATGGGGAAATCGGCGGAAATCAGCAATTCTCAAATAACCTATGGCCCTTTCAGCCGATACCTAGAGATGAGTAGGCCCACAAACCAGGTATAAAGCCGGGTGGCATGTCTCGGATTTATGAAATTGTGTGGTCTCGCGGCGGGATCCGCTGGAGGAGAGCAAGGGAGATTCTGGAAGGCCCTGAATTCTAACATCCCTCTTATTGACGCCCAACTCAAGGACATGGTATCATTATTCCCGTCTGTTTAGCACTCTCGCCTTGAGAGTGCTAAAAGAATGGAAACCCGTATTTTCATATACCTTGTACCAACTCTTTTCGCAAATGAGTGACCTGACCGAACGCCAACGTATCCTGCTGACCCTGGTGGTGCGCGATTACATCGAGACCGCCGAACCAGTGGGCTCAAAGACGATCGTCGAGCGATACAAGCTAGACATGAGCACTGCAACGGTACGCAACGAGATGGCCGTGCTGACCGAGATGGGCTACCTGCGCCAGCCATACACTTCAGCGGGCCGCGTGCCTACCGAGGAAGGTTACCGCTATTTCGTCACCCACGTAGTCTACCAGGCAGATCTGCCCGGATCGGCACGGGACACCATCTCGCACCAGTTCTTCCAGGCCCGCCAGGATGTGGAGCAATGGATGCCCCTGGCGGCCTCCATCCTGGCTCATCACAGCCGGGCAGCCTCCATCGTCACTGCACCGCACTCCGAGCGTTCGTACTATAAACACGTGGAATTGATCGCCACGCAGGGCCGCCAGGTGTTGATGGTGCTGGTTACGACCGGTGGCGAGGTCAACCAGCAGATCCTGACCCTGGCCGAACCGGTCAGGCAGGAACATCTCTCGGCGGCAGCCGACCGCCTGAACCAGGTCTGTTTGGGCAAGACGACCGAGGAAATTGCCGCCCTGCCGACACGTGCCGATAGCCTCGAGAAGGACATCCTGACGCTTGTCCTGCAGGATATGAACCGCGCCGAGCAGCGTGTGTCGGGCGAAATCTATCTGGATGGCCTGACCAACGTCCTGTCGGAACCGGAGTTCCTCGAATCCGACGACGCCCGCCGGGCTGTGCGCCTGTTCGAGGAGCGTTCACTGCTGCAGGACCTGCTGGCGCGGACGACCAACAACGCCACTGTGGGAGGTGTGCAGGTGTTGATAGGCGGCGAGGGCAGATGGGAAGAGCTCAAGCAGTGCTCGGTGGTGCTGGCACGCTATGGCATCGCCGGGCTTATCACCGGCACGCTAGGGGTCTTTGGCCCAATGCGCATGCCGTACGGTCGCACCATCCCGACCGTGCGTTTTATGGCCGACCTGTTGAGCGGCCTTGTATCTGAAACAATGGTAGGAGAAGAAAATGAGCAGTAAGAAAACACGGCAACCCATCTCCGAGGCGGGAAAAAAGCCAGAAGAGTTTTCGGAGCAGGCGGCGGGAGAGACGCCGGCAGCCGCTCCGGAGGTACCCTCCGTCGACGAAGCCCTGACCGAACTCCAAAAGCAATTAGCGGAAGCCCAGTCCCAGGCCGCCGAATACAAGGACGGCTGGCAGCGCTCCGTGGCGGATTTCCAGAACTACCGGCGGCGGGTCGAAACCGAGAAAGCCGAGACCTACCAGCTGGCGGTCGGCAGCATCATCAAGCGTTACCTGCCCGTGCTGGACGACATGGAGCGGGCGATGGAAGCGCGCCCGGCGGATCTGGCCTGGGCGGATGGGGTCGAATTGATCTGCCGGAAATTACAATCCATCTTGGAGGCGGAAGGTCTCAAGCGGATCGATGCGGAGGGCCAGAAGTTCGATCCGAATTTTCACGAAGCCATTTCGCAGGAACCCGCCGACGGTGTGGAGAGCGGCACGGTTCTGGGTGTCATCCGGAATGGATACATGCTGGGTGATCGCGTTATTCGCCCGGCGATAGTGAGGGTGGCACAATAATTTCGGTAAGGGGATAATGCCCTTACGCAAATCATTTTTGGAGAAATAATTCATGACAAAAATCATAGGGATCGACCTGGGGACAACCAATTCCGTCGGTGCGGTCATGCAGGGCAACGAACCGATCGTCATCCCGTCCTCGGAAGGGGAGCGGCTGGTGCCGTCGGTGGTGGCGATCAATAAGAACCACGAGCGATTGGTGGGGCGGGTGGCGCGCAACCAGGGTATTGTAAATTCCCAGAATACCATTTATTCCATTAAACGCTTCATGGGACGCAAGTACGAGGACCCGGAAGTGCAGCGTACGCTGCCGCGCATCCCGTACACCGTGCTGCCGGCCGAGAACGGTGATTTGCGCGTAAAAATGGACGAGAAGGAATATTCCCCGCCGGAAGTCTCAGCCATGATCCTGGCCAAGATCAAGCGGGATGCCGAAGCCTATCTGGGTGAAACGGTGACACAGGCCGTCATCACAGTCCCGGCCTATTTCAACGATGCCCAGCGCAACGCCACCAAGGACGCCGGGAAGATCGCCGGTCTGGATGTGCTGCGCATCATCAACGAACCAACTGCTTCCTCCCTGGCATACGGCCTGGATAAGAAGACCAACGAGATCATCGCCGTCTACGATCTGGGCGGTGGCACATTCGACATTTCCATCCTGGATGTGGGAGAAGGCGTCTTCCAGGTGCGTTCCACCAACGGGAATACCTTCCTGGGGGGGGACGACTTCGACCAGCGCATCATGGATTTCTTCATCCAGGAATTCCGCAAGGAGAATGGCATCGACCTGCGCCAGGACCGCCAAGCCTTACAGCGCCTGCGCGAGGCCGCCGAGAAGGCCAAGATCGAACTCTCGACCATGCTGCAGACCGAGGTCAACCTGCCCTATCTCACCGCGGATGCCTCCGGTCCGAAGCACCTGGTCATGAACATGACCCGCTCCAAATTGGAACAACTTACGACCGACCTGGTGGAAGGCACACTGGCACCACTCAAACAAGCCCTGAGCGATGCGGACTTGAAACCGGCGGACATCAACGAAATTGTCATGGTGGGCGGCATGACGCGTATGCCGGCCGTGCAGGAGGCCGTGCGTAATTACTTCGGCAAGGAGCCCCACAAGGGTGTCAATCCCGACGAAGTGGTGGCGATCGGTGCCGCCATCCAGGCGGGAGTGCTGGTCGGAGACGTTAAGGATATCCTCCTGCTGGATGTCACCCCGCTGACCCTCTCCATCGAAACCTTGGGCGGTGTGGCCACGCCGCAGATCGACCGTAACACCACCATCCCGACCCGCAAGAGCCAGGTCTTCTCAACCGCTTCCGACAGCCAGACGCAGGTCGAAATCCACATTTTGCAGGGCGAGCGCCCGATGGCTTTGGATAACAAATCGCTGGGCAAGTTCATCCTGGACGGCATCCCACCGGCACCGCGCGGCATCCCACAGATCGAAGTGACCTTCGATATCGACGTCAATGGCATCCTCAAAGTCACCGCGGCTGACAAGGCTTCGGGACGTTCCCAGCATATCACCATTACGGCTTCGTCCGGACTGGCGAAGGAAGAAGTGGAAAAAATGCGGCAGGAAGCCGAAGCGCATGCGGCCGAGGATAAAAAACGGCGTGATTTGATTGATGCCAGGAATACTGCCGATAATTCCGTCTACGGAGCCGAGAAAGTCCTGAGCGAGCTGGGGGAAAAGGTTCCAACGGAACTTAGGGCGCAGGTACAGGCAGCCGTGGAAGAGCTCAAGAAACTGAAAGACAGCGAGGATGAGGCGGCCATCCGAAAAGCAGTGGACGCTCTCAGCCAGGTTGTCCAAAAAGTCGGCGCAGCCGCCTACCAGACGCAATCCAATCCGGCGCCGGAACCCGGAGCCGGTTCCGAAGAACCCGGTCCGGATGTGGTTGATGGCGAAGTGAAAGAGTAGAGAGAAGAGGCCAGAGAGTAGAGAAAAGAGAAAAGAAGACTGCTCTCTTGTGGTCTGTTCTTCATATTCTGGCGAAAACTATGGCATCCAATCGTGACTATTACGAAATCCTTGGCATTCCGAAGAATGCCTCCACAGATGATATCAAGTCTGCCTTCCGCAAGCTGGCGCGCCAGTACCATCCCGACGTGAGCAAGGAACCGGACGCCGAGGAGAAATTCAAGGAAATCAACGAAGCCTACGGCGTCCTTTCAGATCCGCAGAAACGCGCCCGTTACGACCAGTACGGTCGCGCCGGTCTGGGCGAGATGGGCGGCATGCCCGATTACGCCACCATGGATTTCAACGATATCTTCGAAGAGATCCTGGGTGGCTTTGGTTTTGGATTTGGCGGGGGCGGCAGCCGTTCACGCCGCCCGCACCGGGGCCGCGACCTGCAAGTGCGCGTGGATCTGACCTTCGAGGAGGCCATCTTCGGGGTCGAAAAACCGATCGAGGTCACGCGTAACGAAGTCTGCGGGACCTGTCAGGGGTCGGGAGCCGAACCTGGCTCCAGTCCGCAGCGCTGCGGAACCTGCGGCGGGCGCGGTGAGGTCCGTCAGGTTCGCCAGACCATTTTCGGGTCGATGATGCAGTCCGGACCATGCCCCACCTGCGGAGGGCGTGGCGAGGTCATCGCGACACCCTGCCATACCTGCCGAGGGCAGGGACAGGAGCGCAAAACGGTCAAGAAGGTGGTACCAATCCCAGCGGGCGTGGATAACGGCAACCAGATTCGCCTGGCCGGGGAAGGTGAACCGGGGATCAACGGCGGACCGCAGGGCAACCTGTACCTTATGGTGGGTGTCCAGGCGCACAAGTTCTTCAAACGACGCGAGAATGATATTTTGCTCAACCTGGACATCAACATCACCCAGGCCGTTCTCGGTGCTGAAATCGAAGTCCCTACGGTAAATGGCAAGGAAAAACTGAAAATTCCCGCCGGGACGCAGCCGGGAAAGATATTCACGCTCAGGGCGCGCGGCGTACCCTACATCCGCAAGTCCGGACGCGGCGACGAGCTGGTGATCGTCAATGTGGACATCCCGTCCAAGCTGACGAAGGAACAAAGGGAGCTCTTCGAGAAACTGGCTGCCACGCTGGGGACGACAGTCAAGCCGAAGGAAAAAGGTTTTATCGACTGGCTGAATG
>CAWDYX010000023.1:0-21229 GCA_963806575.1 uncultured Chloroflexia bacterium
CAAGCCCCTCCCCACCCCCTCCCAGGTACCCCCTTGACTTATTAGAATATATGTTCTACTATATGGGCAAGCACGGGAAGGCTTCCACACTTCCCTTTATTTTAAAAGCCTTCCCGTGCCCAACCCGAAAGGATCGGTACACGATGCCAACGCCGTCTTTCAAACCCACACCATTACGGCAGGCGGCTCAACCGACTGTAAGCTGTGCCAGCGAAAGGAACCACATCCCTGCACGCCATGCCGGTGATCAAGTCACCGACCTTGCGACCAGATCATCACCCTGGTCGAAAAGGTCGACGCCCTCGAACGCTGGAGGACTTCGACCGAGAACGACCTGAAAGAGATCCGCGAGATCATCAGCCAGGTCAAGCTGCTGATGAGCCTCTCCATCGGCGGCGGGAGCCTCTCCGTCCTGACCCTGATCATCTCGCTCATCCTGCTCGTGACAGGAAACAAGTAGCCCTATGTCATTTTATGGAAAGGACCGGTACACACAATGCCCACAACCCCTGCGGAGGCGGATCAACCGCCTGCACGCCATGCCGGTGATCGCGTAGCATCCTGTAAGGACATGAGCCACCGGCCGCTCGACCCGATCAAGAATTGTTTCTACACCCGCTGGTTCAGCCTGCCTGAGAAAAGATGGCTCAAGAAGAGCAGCCAGGACGGGTGCGATGAAGTCTACAACCTGCGCACCTTCGCCGGGCGGTTGACCAGCCATCTCTCCGGAAAGGCACCGGCGGATTACACCGACGATGACCTGAAACTGCTGAACAGCCTGGTGCGCATCTCGGTCGGCATCGGCGCGCTGCTGCGCGGCAACGCCAGCCTGCAGTCCAAAGACGGGCGCCTGGATAAATCCATCGCCGAAGCCATCGAGAGCATGGAGGAAGACTGGTCGCAGGCATGAACCGGCTGAACGACCACAACCGGCGCCTGCTGGGGAGCTTCCAGGATTTCACCCGCAAGGGCGGCGGCATGCCCTTGCGCACCTACCAGCTGGCCCCCGCCCGGGCCATCCTGGAAAGCATCCGGCTCGGCCTCGGGCTCGATTTCGTCGTCATCATGCCGCGCCAGGCCGGCAAGGATGAAATGCTGGCGCACCTGAAAGCCTACCTGATGCGGGTGATGTGGCGCAAGGACCGCTGCATGGTGGAAGTCAACCCCACCTACAAACCCCAGACCATCAACGCCATCATGCGGCTGGAAAACCGCCTGGACGCCAACCTGCTGACCAGAGGGCAGTGGAAAAAGCGCTCGGACTTTTTCCGCATGATCGGCACATGCCGGACCGCCTTCTACAGCGGCGACGGCCAGGCTAACGTGGTGGGCGCCACCGCCGACCTGTGCCTGATCATCAACGAAGCGCAGGATATCCTGCCCTCCGTCTACGCCAAGAGCTTCGCGCCCATGGCCTCGAGCCGGGCCGCCACGCGCATCTTCTGCGGGACGGTCTGGACCAGCTCCACATTGCTGGCGCAAATGCTGCGGGCCTGCCGGGAAGCCGAAAAAATGGACGGCCTGCGGCGGGTCTTCCTGTACACCGCCGAGGATGTGCGCAAGGAAAACCCGAAATATGGCCGCTACGTGGATGCGGAAGTGCGCCGCCTGGGGCGCAACCATCCGTTCATCAAGACCCAGTACTTCTGCGAGGAGATCGACGCCCAGGCCGGCATGTTCCCGCCCGGGCGCCAGGCGCTCATGCACGGCAGCCACGCAGCCCGCACGGACCCCGAGCCGGGCAAGATCTACTCCTTCCTGATCGACGTGGCCGGGCAGGACGAGACACCTCTCTCCCTCCCCATCGCTGAATCTGCGATGGGGAGGGCGGGGGTGGGGGTGGGGCGCGCGATTCCACCGCCCTCAAGATCGTCGAGATCGATCCGGGCACGGTACCGGCCCTCGGCAAGCCAGCTTACAAGGTGGTCCAGCGCCGCCTGTGGACCGGGCAGAAGCACGTCACGGTCTTTGGGGCGCTGCGCGCGCTGGCAACCACGTGGCATCCACGCCATATCGTCATCGACGCCACCGGCGTGGGCGAAGGGCTCTGGTCGCTCATGGAGAATGCCTTCGGTCCGGACGTGGTCATCCCGGTCAAGTTCACGCCTTCGCTCAAGAGTGAACTGGGCTACGGCCTGCTCGGCATCGTCGAAAGCGGGCGCTACCAGGAGTATGCCCCCTTCGACGAGACCCTGCGGCGCCAGCTCGACCACACCATCTCCGAGATCGTGCCCGGCCCGGCCAAACTGATGCGCTGGAGCGTGCCGGACGGCACGCACGACCCGCTCAGCGGAGAACTCGTCCACGATGATGACCTCATCACCAGCGCGCTGTGCGTCATGCTCGACCGGCTGGAATGGTCCACGCCGCTCCCCCCCGGCATCGCCCCCGCCCGGGACCCGCTCCCGGGCATGGATGATAGCTTTTAGCCATGGGACTATCAGAGCATCATTGGGAGACCATGAAAATCAATGCAGGGAACGTCATTACCCGCTGCAACGCCATATAGTAACAGAGCCAGTGAATGAATATCGACAGGAAGATCAAATAATGGGTTATTGACAGGCGTGCTATACTTCTCAAAGTTGTATAATTAATTTACTGCAAGGAGGAATTATGCGTAAATTCCTTGGTGTAGCGGGTTGGGTAGTTTTTGCAATACTGCTTGCGGCAATAGCCCTTGCGGCTTACCAGGCAGTAACCTTCAAGCCCGGAACAAATCCTGCGGCAATGACTGAGGATTTTTCCAATCCGGCTCTTTCTAACTGGTCGTTAAAACTTGTTGACGGCTTGGGAAAGGCAGAGCCGCCGCCATACCATGACGGAAGTATTTTGGCTCAAGATGGGATCCTAAGGCTTGAGGTCAGCCCAGATCCGAATTTTCAAAATGAAAGTGCCAAATGGCAGAGTGGAGAAGCTGCAGCGGCACAATATAACAATGCATTTGCGATTGGGTTAGCGGGTTTTGCCCCTACTTGGACACAAAGAGTAGTAATAGAGTTCGGTATGAAAATAGATCCCGCCTATCAAGGCACAGCCGGACTTTGGTTGGAGGCGGAAAATACTTTTAACACACAAGGAGTGATGGTTTCCAGTGGGTTTAACGCATTCGGCTTAAGTTACACCAGTCCCGAGTCGACGAAACTTATCGCAGGGCTTAAGTTCGAGTACACAAAGGGCTTTATTCCACTTTGTATAGGAAGTGTTTCGGGGGTTGACCCAACCCAGTGGAACGCCTACCGAATTGAATGGAGCAAGCCTTTAGGGTTTATTGACCAGTTCAGGATTTATGCTAACGGTCAATATAAAGGATCTTGTTCCATCCCATATATCGGATTAAAGAGATCGGAGGTCCAGGTCTGGAGTGATAACTACCTGATTGGGAGTACCTTAAGCCTTGGCTATCAGAATCCATCAAAAGTCCAGGGAACTGAATATAAAAATATCCATATCTGGGCTGAAGATAAATGAGATTTTAAGAGTTTGAGAAACTGTTTGCCGTTAGTGGAGTGCTTTGTTCGGATTGCCCGGCCATATTGCGATCAGCGTAAAAGGTGCACTGCATGACCGGCATTGATCCCGTGGTGTGGGGGGGGATTAGTGCACGTCTATCTTTAGTGGCAATACCACCAGGTTGTCGTTCCAGGTCCGGCCGGTGGAGGGTTCGTAGGCCGGGAGAGGCACCTTGTCAGGAGAAGCCGGATCATACCACCCGACACCTATCTGATATTCCCCGGGCTGGAGGGGGGTCAGGGAAAGTGTAACTTCATCAGTGATCACTTCCCTCAGGAGCCACCTGGAAGTTGGGTACTGCCCGTTCAGCGGCATTTCTTCTTGAATATGGATCCGGGTGGGATCACCGGGGCTGAAAAGGACCACAAAGTATGCGTAGTCGCCTTGCATTTTCCCCAACGCCCGCCAGATCAGTTTCAGATCAAGGGTTGTGGAATTTTGCGACCCTTCATACCCAACCAAACCGATCTGTTCACCGAACCGCTCGGACATGCTTTTGGAGGTCGCGGGAACGCGAAAAACATGCGAGCTCATGGTCGCAAACCATACCGGTGGATTCCAGACCGGATTGACCGGGATGCGACACTCGGGCCGGGTGCCGACACACTGCGCGGTCTTGCCGGCCCAATCCAGATCCGGCCAGACTTCATTTTTATAGGCCGGCGTAAAAAAAAGAAAGGCGGTAAATATCATGGCCAGCGGCACCCAGCGCCAGTAATTGGGCTTATTGTCAGTCAGGAGCAATCCCCACGCAAGCGTAACAGCCGGGATGAAAAAATGGCGTCCCGCCGAATGGATCAGCGCAGCCGGTATCTGCCGCATCACGTAGAGCGAAAGCGCGGCTGCCACCAATCCACCCGATATGATCGACAGCGCCGGCCAATTCTTCTTTCTCAGCGCAAGCCAGATCAACCCGCCGTAGAACACACCCATCCCGATCAGGACAAGGAACCGCAGTGGATCAGTTAATTGGAGTTTATAAATGTGTTCCCCCAGGAAGATGAACCCAAAACGATAGATCAGCACATCCGCAAAGGTCCGGCTCATGGCAGGGATCATGCCGCCCGCCTCAATGCGGCCGGGCATATTCCAAAACTGGATGGCTGCAACAATCAGGCTCAACCCGAACAGGATCAGGCTGTGGCGTGTGCGGCGGATGCCCCAGCGCAGCAGGAACAATGGCCAGAGACAAACCGCAAATGGCGTATTCAAGCCGGCCAGAGTTAAAAGAAAAACATCAAAAAGCGATTGTCCTCTGGATTGCGGCTCACTGGAGACTGATAACAACAGCCAAAAAAAACTGCACAGGAACGCCCAATTGGCCAGGTTGAAAAAAACCTCATTATCTGCAGTAGTCGCCACCAGGGCCAGCCCCAACAGCAATTTCAGTCCCCCGCCAAACGGGAAACGCCTCGAAAAAATATAAACGATGATACCGACCAGCAGCAGCCAGGAGGCGAACTCATACCAGTGAGGCACGTAACGAACTGGCAACAAACTGCCAAGCCAGGCCACAAAACGTGCTAATATATGGAAATAACCGGCATAGGGTATCACCAGTGACTTGAGACCCTGAAAGAAGGCATCCGGGAAAAAAATGGCCCCATCTTCAGCCCATAATTGAGGATTATAAAAAGCGTCCGGCCGCCGCCAATAGAGGCTGGCGGTTAAACCGGCAATACACATCAGACATCCCAGCCAGGAGGATGACAGGATTTTTCGAAAAATGACAGGAACCTTTGTAAACGGATTGCGCTTAAGGATCAAACCAATCTCCTCGGGCACGCCGGACAACCCCCCATTGACCTGGGCAGCGGCGATATATTGTATCGTACTTGCAGTCGGGGAGGGGAGATTTTTCGGGCACGGCCTGCAGGCCTGAATCGCCCGGGATCACGGAATTATTAAAAAATCATTGGACCCATTTGAGGCGAAGAAAGCTGGTAGGAATATGAAAGAAAAAAGTGTTCTTACGAAAACCCTGGCGATTGTCGGGACGCTGCTGGTGTGGGTGCCGATCGCCGCGCCCATCCTGCTTGCTGCGGCGGAACTCATCAAGGAGGGCCTGTTCCGGCTCGACTACCTGATGCCGGCGGAGCTCTTCCCGCTGGCTCTGGTTGGAGGCGGGCTGCTGCTCTGGGCGTCATGGCGGAGGCGCAGTCGCCGCGGGCTGATCGGATGGAGCCTGGTCAGCGCAGTGATTCTGCTGGTGGGCCTGCAGGAATTAGCCGAGGTCACGGGCCTGGCCTCCGGCAGGACCGCGCCGGGCGGCTGGCAGTCCGCGCTGGTTACGGCGGGGCTGATCGGCTATATCCTGGCGGTGGTGGTCACCGGCGTTGGCGGAGCGCTGCTGCTGCGCGACCTGTTCAAGCCGGGAGCGGGAAGGAATTAATCACGAAAGCCGCGACCCTTCTGAAGACTGCCCGCAAAGGATGCAGGCAGGCTGGGCAGGCGCATCGGTGAGGATGTCAATCAGCCTCTGCCTGGCCTGCATGTAAGGCAACAATTTACCTAAAAAAGGAAGGCTTGACCATGAAACTCTCCAGACGGTATGCCCTGGCGGTTTGTATCCTTTTAATATCAGCTTGCAGCGCCACGGCGGGGGCTGCCACTCCCACACGCCGGCCGACGCTCACCGCCACCATGCCGCTGGCTCCGGCCTTCGGCTCGTACCAGGGATGGCTGGCGGAATTCAACTATGACAGCCAAAAGCCGCTCAACGTGATGGAGGCCGGGGTTGAAGGACAGGGGGATATCGGCATCCACGATATCACCTTCGACAGCCCGGTGCAGGGAAAGGTGGCGGCCTACCTGGTAACTCCCGCCGGGGCAGGACCCTTCCCGGCCATCCTGTATGCACACTGGTATGAGGAGGCCAACTCCAACCGGAGGGAATTCCTGGATGAGGCGGTTGGGCTGGCGAAAAATGGCGTGGTTTCGATCCTGGTGGACGAGGTTTGTTCCGCCCCGTACGCCCGGGGAAAGTGGACCGGCAGGGACGCCCAGGAGGATCGCCAGTTTGTCATCCAGCAGATCATCGAGCTGAGGCGGGCGATCGATGTCCTGGCGGCGCAGCCAAATGTCGACGCCGGGCGGATCGGATTTGTCGGTCACGACCTTGGCGGGATGTTCGGGGCCGTGCTGGCGGGGGTGGACTTTCGCATAAAGACCTACGTGCTGATGACCGTCATCCCGGATTTCACCGACTGGTTCACAATCGGTTCCGAGCTGAAACCGGCCGAGCAAAACCAATACCGCCGCATCCTGTTGACCGTCGACCCGATCAACTATATCGGGCACGCGCAGGCCTCCATATTCCTTCAAAGCGCCAGGAACGATGGCTTTGTGCCGGATGCGGAGGCGACCAGCCTGTATAATGCCATCCCGGCACATAAAAACATTGCATGGTATAAAGGCCCTGAAGGGCACGCGCTCCAACGGAACCAGACCGCCACGCAGGATCGCCTGACCTGGCTGGGGACCGAATTGCAATTCAATCCGTCCAAATGATGCACACCGGAAGCGTTGAAAGATTGGGATCGACTGACGAATTGACCTGCAGTCTGTGAAGGTTCAAGCCCAGACATAGCACACAAGAGAAAAAACGATGAGGAAGATGTTTGACTTAGTAAATATATTAAGATTCTTGTTGTTCCTGATTATTTTCTCAAGGTGTCAGCCTAAAACGCCTATTATATTTTCTGAGCAATGTTCTGCTCCTTGTTGGCGAAATCTAGAACCAGGAAAAACAAATTCAGCGGAGGCATTAAAGGCTATAAAAGGATATTCTGATATAAAGTTGGATAACATAAGCATCAGCGGCCCTTGGAACATATTCAGCAATTTTATTGATTTTAATTTGGTCACTGAGAAAAAGTTCAATACACATGATAATTAGAGGAACTCATTATGGTCGCCGTTTGAAAGGATTAATTTCTGGAATTGCATTGCTAATGGGAGATCCTAAGTACGCAGGGATTTCCTGCACTGGGTCCGGTTGGCGAATCTGCCTCGATGCAAGATGGTTTTCAGCAATATATCCTTCACAGGGAGAGTCCTTAGCCATGATACTTATAATGTCTGGTTGGGAGAAAATCTTAAGCTGGCGAGGGCGGCTTGTATTCTGTGGCATTTACGATCAGAAGAAAATGATCGGCTACTGCAAATAGGGTTTTTAATACCCAGTGATAGTAATGGAAATTCTCAGAATAATTTAGTTGCTTGGAAAGGGTATGGAGACATTAATTTGCTTTACCCAGAATTCCTAAATCCCTAAGACCGATTAATTGGCGAAACTTTTTCAGGCTTTAGCACTTTACTAAAATTTTTCATGCTTCAATGCATGGTGGCGGATTATGCGATTCTTAACACCTATGTTTTAGGAACAAGGAAATAGCAATGCTTACCTGTCCGACTGATCATGATCGATGGGTACTTAAATTCCAATATAGGATTGTATATAATAGAGTTTTGCGGCATGCCCGAAAAACCCTTTGGGTCTTTCTTCGGAGAGTTTACACTTTCGTGAATGGGAAACCGCTCAACCTTTAAGTCTTCAATTACTTGGCGGCAGCTTGACCTTCTTGCTGCCCCAGGGGATGACCTGCAGGTCCTGCCCGACTATCTGGGCTCTGTGGTGGCGGTGGTCAACTCCAGCGGAGAGATGGTGAGCCGGCAGGAAAAGAATCCTACCTGGCCGTAGGCGATCCTCCCCAAATCTTCAGATTTGGGGATGGCAGGTAGGGTTCATTTTTCACGGACCCAATATCAGCATGCCCCCGATCAAACCACGCCTGAATATGCAGAATACAAGCTCAGCAGGATTTGACTATGAAACGATCGACCTGCAGCCACCTGGTTTTTCCTCAATGAGGCGATCGGCAACCGGCTGGCCATGAGTATTTCGAAGGCGCGTTCGGTCAGAATGTGACGGTGAAAGTGACAACTATTATCCATCGCTTCCGTTCCGGACCGGCACCGGAGGCGCTCGACTGGTCAGGCCCCTACACACACCTTTCGTTCAATAGCATGGGCAGCAGGTTCAAGACTCCGCAGGAACATATCCGGGCCATCCAGAAATTTGCGACCGTCGCGAATCTTTTCCATGGGTAAGGCAGGCTGGACGGAAAGAAGGAATTTATGCTGGATTTCATCGCGGCTGAAATTGCAGACTTGAATCTGGCTGAGTATATGCAGGAGGCACTACGGGAAGCCGAGTTGGCCGGCCTGGCTGGCGAGTACCCGATCGGGGCCGTCATTGTCATCGGCGGCGAGATCATTGCGCGCGGACGCGCAAGCCACAATGCCATGAAAAGCCAGCTACGGCATGCGGAGCTCAATGCAATGTTGGACGGGGGGCTGCGACTCTGGCACGATTACCGCCAGGCGATCCTGTTCACGACGGTTGAGCCATGTCCGCTTTGCCTGGGTGCAGCCGTGATGGCCGATATACCGCACATCATCTTCGGTCTGCATGACAAGGTTGTGCAATCCGATCAAATCGTCGGGACCAACCCGTATGTGCGCCGGCATATCAAGAGCTATCATGGTGGCGTCCTGGAGCAAGACTCGGCCGCCCTCATCGCCAGGTACAACCCGGATGCAGTAAATTACATTCAAAAATGAATAACAATGTCCGCCCCTGGCGGAAATCACCAGAAAGCGAGAGGCAAGCTGACCGAGGCGGTCCGGAGGTATGTGTAGATGAAACAGTCGATCATCCATGTCGCGCTGGTGGTGCGCGATTACGACGAAGCCCTGGCGTTCTACTGCCACAAACTCCATTTCAGCCTGGTGGAAGATACCTACCAGCCTGAACAGGACAAGCGCTGGGTCGTTGTGGCTCCCCCCGGATCCAATGGTACGACGCTCCTGCTGGCACGCGCCTCCACACCTGAACAGGAGGCGTTCATTGGCAGGCAGACCGGAGGCCGGGTTTTCCTGTTCCTGCGCACGGATGATTTCTGGCGGGATTACAACGAGATGCTTTCCCTCGGAATTAAGTTTGTGAGACCTCCGAAGACCGCCGCATACGGAACCGTGGCGGTATTCGAAGACCTGTATGGGAATTTGTGGGATCTGATCGGTCCGGATAGCAAATAACTTCAAGCGGCCAATTGTTTCCGGTATTGGTGCGCCGTTTCGATGGCAGTTTTCAGGTTTTCCCAGGGCGTTTCACCGGGCACGGTGCAGTCGGCCGCCAGGATGAAGCGCTCCGGGGCGTCTGCCAGCACCCGTCCGGCGGCCTGGCGGATGGCTGCCGGGCCGCCAGTGGCGAGGACGCCTTTGCGTTCCAGGCCGCCCATGAAAGGCCGCCCGAACATCCGTGAGACTTCCCTGGCGGTCAGGGTCTGATTTCCAAGCCTCAGGCTGCAGTTGACGGCCTGGCCGGGGTAATCCAGGAATGGCGTCAGTTCGGTGTACCCGCCCTGATAGTCGCAGATATGCAGGATATTGAAAGTGCAGGGCTGGATCGCCTCCCAGACAGCCAGGTCGGACGGCTTGATATATTTTCGAAATATCGCAGAATCTGCAAAGCGGAAGGCCTCACCGCCTTGTGTCGAGGCATAAAAGCCATCCACGCCGAGGCGGAGGCATCCGCGAACCAACCTGAGCACGTTTTCGGTCATCACCGCCAGACCTTTTGCGACGGCTTCAGGATCCTCCTGCAGATGTGCGGCGATATCAGCTTCTTCATCAAATTGTGCTGCCCACATGAAGGGCGAATAGAGCGTCATGATCACCAGGGCCTCGTTTCCGGCGGCTTTGACCAGGCCAGCCACCACACGCAAGGTGGGCTCGAAGAACTCTTCATCGTAAAGGGGGACATGTGCCCAATCCTGCGGTTTACGGATCCGCAGACCGGGCGGTTGAACCTGTTCATATTGGATCTTGACGAAATCCATGCCGGTCTGGCGGAAGAATTCCAGGTGTTTGTCAATGGCGGCCTGGCCTTGCGTGTAGGCATGGTCGAAGTGCATAAAAAAGGCGGCGGGGATGGTATCAGGTACGGCTTGGTCCTGAATCAGGTTTAACATCAAATCGCGACGGTTCATTTATTGATGCCCTTTCTCCTGATACTTCCGAAGTCTTTAAATTGTCTCCGCAGGGGGGATTTCTGGAGGCTCAGGCTAGTCTTCCAGCTTCTGGAGATATTCCTTCACATCCTCAGGCAGATACCTTGTCTGGATATATTCCATTACGAGTGTTTTATATGCTTCAGGTGTTCCGAAATTATCAATGATGAAATCACGGTTGACCAGCGTTCCTTCGCGCAAATTCATATATTCCACATAATTTGAGAATTCCCAATCTTCAGGTAATTCCACCAGGCCATCTTTGACAGGATTGGCATGTATGTAAACACACAGGTTCAACAAATGATTGTAATGTTGAACAGGTTTGCCTTGAAACTGTCCTTGAAACAATGCGCCGACCCGGTTGAAGCGTTTATTGATGGCTTTGGTGTAGGATATACAGAATTTTTGCATTGCAAGCGAGACCGCCCTTGAGACATCCAAGACTTCCGAAGTTTTTAAAACTTCGGAAGTCTGTAAAGGCATAACTCTTCCCAAAATATGATAGTGTGTGGGCATCAAACTATAGACAAGAATATCTACATGCTTGCGCAGGTATTTTTTAATTCTGCGAAGAAAATACAAATAATTTCCGCGCTCAAAGAACACTTCTTGACGATTGTTGCCTCGATTGTAGAAGTGATAATACTGGTTCGGTAAAAATGGTACGGCTCTTCGGGGTATGGTTTCCTCCGAGTGTTCTCAGACCTCCAAGTTCTTTAAGAACGCGGAGGTCTGGATATAATCAGGAACCCTTAAAGTGTAATCACCTTGCTGGCTCTCTTCTGGGCTTCAAGGATATCCGACATACTCCCGATAATCCCAACACGAACCTTTTCCGACAGGCCAAAGTAATTCAGGCAGGTCGAACAGATGATCAGGCGGACACCGCTTTGCTCGATCTGAGAGAGACGCTCCAGAAGCGGTGAACCTTCAATTACCAACTTAACCCCATCTGTATAGAAACAGATGGCGGCTGGTAAGGTCTTGTCCTCCATCAGGAGATGAAGATACGTATCAAGGAGTTTCTGCTGTAATGGCACATCGGCAGAACCCATTCCCTGCCTGGTTATCAGGATTATTGCCTCGGACAAAGATGATTGATTGGACATGTTGTACCTCATTATCTGTCAATATTTCTTTTCAAGATTATCTACCTTTTTTAGTATATATTCTGCAACTCCAGCCGGGTCTTTGGGGATTTTATTTCCTATATAGAGCATTGCACAATCCCTCGCAACTATTTTCAATTTTTTTCGATAATCTATATCATCCCAATGTCTATTCGCGAGAATTCGATAAAAAGCAACAACGGCATGTAAATTATAATAGCTCCAATCCACTGTAATTCTTTTGGATTCCTTCCATCTCAATACAGGGTGAGACCATTTCAATACAGGCTGAGACCATGTCAATATGAATTGTTTTGTTCCCGCTCCTCGATAATTAATTATTTCAGGTAGTTTTTGAAAATAGTCTTCATCAAGTGTTTTAACGACGGTGTCACAACGATAGTTCACCCATGCATCCAAACCCTTCCATTCAATTTCCTCTTTTTCAAAACCTTTCAATTCCAATTTAAATTTATGAGATTTTGCCAAGAGGTCCTCTGCTTTATGTCTAAGAGGCCGTCCCATATACCAATCCATGCCGTCCCATTCTTCCAATTTTTCATCTGTAGCCTCACTCTTTAAGAATAACCCTGCAAAGGCCTCGCCGACCAGATTATGTCCAATATTATAAAATTGACGTAGCGCAAGGCAAGCAAACAAAAAGAGTTCGCTTTTTTCTTCCTCAAAAAGAGATGAACCCAGACTCATCAGAATTGATACCTCATATTTTGAATAGAAATTTACTTCCAATAGCAGTTGGTTTTGTAAATTTTGTAAACCAAAAACATCCCTGAAATCATTGGACATTTCCGCTATTTTTCTTGTCACCAATTTCTTTCTTTCGATCAGCTCATTGACGTGAGTTATTCGTTCGGCTTCAGAAATCGCTGCGTTTATTTTTGTGATCATATCTCCAGCCCCATCAGACCATTCCATATTTTTTTTATAACAATCACGATAAATTCTCTTTGTTATTATTTTCCAATCTTCCTTGGAGAGTGCCACTAAAGGTTTAAATCGAGAGTCTTTGTGTCAATTTAGCTTGAATGGTTTGTTTTATTTGTTCCACCCTTTCTCTCTTTGATTCCAGGTTATCGCCGATATCGCCAGATTCAATAATTCTAATTATCGTTTCCCAATTTTCCTTCTCTAATTGGACAGTTATCAATGGAACAATAAGTTTCTCAATATTGTTCATCTTCACTTCCGCCAAATCATGTGCGCCGTATCCGTTGCGGTCTTTACACTGCAAACATAAGCGCTTTTACAATTGATATTGTATAACAAATTCGGCAAAGTGCTTAATCCCTTTTATTCTCCCCTTGCTCTCACGTGTGACTGACCCATCTCTGCCAGAAAACCAAAACCGCCCGGGCATCACTCCGGGCGGCCTCGATATGGAACCGATCCTCTTTATGACAGTTCGTTCAACAACGCTTTCAGCAGGTTGTCCAGGCGGGTATCCAGGCTGGCGATATGCGGGGCATTTTCCACGTGAACCGAGTTGAACAGGTCCTGGGCGGCCTGGCGTGCCTGGTGGAAGGTCCCATACACCGGCGAAGCGGAGGTGATGTGGTTCTTCAGCTTCCATTTGTCCAGGCTGACCATCAGCTTGGTGGAGGAACTTGCCAGTTCGTTGTGGGCGCCCATCAGGGCGTCGCCGGCGGTCTTCACGGTGGCGGCTGCAGCCGTGGCGTCAGTGATCTTCCCGTTGCTGTCAAAACCGTCATGCGTGCTCAGGATGGCGTCCGCAGTGGTGTGCAAGTTCTGTGCGTTTATCTGCTCTGTCTGGAAGGCAGTCAGTGCGCTGGCAAGCGCCTCGGTGTTCAGCCCGTCCGTCTGTGCCTCCGTGATCAGGTTCTGCACATCCGTCGCGGCCGTGTCAGCCTTGCCCAGGTTGGTCTCCTGTCCGTTCAACCAGGCCTGCTCGTTGGCATAGGCCACCTGCAAACCATCGATCTTCGACAGGATATTATTGGCTTTTTCCCAGGCTTTGAGGGCGTTGAGCAGACCTCGGGAGGCTTGCACCAGGATGGTATGTGCGTTCAACAGCGCCTGGCCGGCCTGAGCCACCGTCTGGGCCGCCGCCACCGCATCGGTCACATTGCCGCTGTCATCAAAGCCGTTGTGCGTGGAAATGATGGCGGCGGCGCTGTCGTGCGAGCTCTGTGCGGCGCTGATCTGCGACTGGAACGTGGTCAATGCGGCCGATATGGCCGTGGTATCGATGCTCCTGGCCTGCGCCTCCGTGATCAGGTCCTGGACGCTTGTGGCGATGCCGTTCGCCAGGTCCAGGTTGCCTTGCTGCACCGTCAACCAGTGTTGCTCATGCTGATAGGCAGTGCCAAGGTTTCGGCTTGAGAGATCCGTCGGTCCGGCCGCCAGGGCAGTGCCTGCCGGCACTACCAGGAGCGCTCCGAGTACCAGCAGCACGGACACCGCCAGCCTCAGGCTCTTGCTTGAAAAAATGGAAATGGGATGACTGGTTTTCATTCTTGACTCCTTTTTTGGATGGGTGGATTAATCCCAGTATAGAACGCGCCTGGAACCTGCGTGTAAAGCCCGTGTAAAATCTTCTCACCAGTTTTAAGGTGCAACAGCACCTTTCTTTCCGCCGTGCCTGTTCCATTATCAGAACTGGCGTTAAAATGCAGGCACAAGTTCCGACTCTATATCCAAAAAGGTGCAACCATGGACTCTAAAAAAAACCCAGCCTATCTTGATGCCTCCCTTCCGATGGAGAGGCGTGTCGATGATCTGATCGGCCGCATGACACTGCCGGAAAAGGTCAGCCAGATGTTGAACGAATGCCGGGCCATCCCGCGCCTGGGCATGCCAGCCTACAACTTCTGGAGCGAAGGCCTGCACGGGGTGGTCGGGAACGGGCGTGCAACGGTCTTCCCGCAGGCGATCGGGCTGGCGGCCACCTGGGATGCGCCTCTTCTTTTCCGGGTGGCGACCGCCATCAGCGACGAAGGCCGGGCCAAGTACCAGGCCGCCCTGCAGCGCCAGGGTTACACCAGCCAGCTGCAGGGACTGACCTTCTGGTCGCCCAATATCAACATCTTCCGCGACCCGCGCTGGGGGCGCGGCCAGGAGACCTACGGCGAGGACCCTTACCTGACCGGCGAGCTGGGAGTGGCTTTTGTGCGCGGCATGCAGGGTGACGATCCGAAATATCTGAAGACGGCCGCCTGCGCCAAGCATTTCGCGGTCCACAGCGGACCCGAATCCGAGCGGCATGTTTTCGACGCGCGCGTCTCAAAACGGGACCTTAACGACACCTACCTGCCGGCATTCAAACGCCTGGTGGAGGGGGCGCAGGTGGAGGCGGTGATGGGAGCCTACAACCGCGTGAACGGTGAACCCGCCTGCGCCAGCCAGACCCTGCTGGTGGATAAGCTGCGCGGGGAATGGCAGTTCAAGGGCCACGTGGTCTCGGATTGCTGGGCCCTGACCGACATCCACGCCAGGCACAAGCTGGCCGCGGACGCAGTGGAAGCGGCGGCCATGGCGCTCCTGGCCGGCTGCGATATCAGTTGCGGCGTAACCTATGACAAATTGGAGGAAGCCATCCAGCGCGGCCTGGTGACCGAGGCCGATGTCGACACCGCCCTGCGGCGCACGCTGCTGACGCGCTTCAAGCTGGGGATCTTTGACCCGCCCGAAAGGGTCCCGTACGCATCCATCCCGCAGAGCGTGATCTGCAGCCCGAAGCACCGGCGGCTGGCGCGCCAGGCGGCGCGCGAGTCGATCGTGCTGCTCAAGAACCGGGCGAATTTCCTGCCCATCCATCCGGAGGTGAAGAGCATCTCGATCGTCGGACCGAACGCCGCCAGCATCGAAGCCCTGCTGGGAACTTACCATGGCTTCAACAATTCGCTCTCCACGCTGATGGAAGGCATCCTCGGGCGCGCTCCCGAGGGCGTGCGGGTGGGTTACCGCATGGGCGTGCCGCTGAACCAGGCTGGCGTCAACCCGCTGGATTGGACCACCGCCGATGCGGCCGCCTCCGACCTGGTGATCGCCTGCATGGGCTACTCGCCGCTGCTGGAGAGCGAGGAAGGGGATGCGATCCTGTCGGAACACTCAGGCGACCGGGCGGATATCAGCCTGCCGCCAGCCCAGGTGGATTTTGTGAAGAAGCTGGCCATGGCGGGGGCCCGCGTGGTGCTGGTTCTGTGCGGGGGCGGCGCCATCGCGCTGGGTGAACTGGAGGAAATGGTGGAGGCGGTGGTAATGGTGTGGTACCCGGGCCAGGCCGGCGGCCAGGCGCTGGCGGACGTGCTCTTTGGGGATGTGTCGCCGTCCGGCAAGCTGCCGGTGACCTTCCCCAAATCCATCGACCAGCTCCCGCCTTTTGAAGATTATCGCATGGAAAACCGCACCTACCGGTACAGCACGGCCGAGCCGCTCTATCCATTCGGCTTCGGGTTGAGCTATACCCGCTTTGAATTTTCGGAGTTGATAATGCGCTCGGACCGGATCACGGCTGGCCAGGCGCTGAGGTTCAACGTGACCCTGAAAAATGCCGGCAGGATGGACGCAGACGAAGTGGTGCAGGTGTACCTGAGCGACCTGCAAGCGTCTGCCCCGGTGCCGATCCATAAACTGGTCGGATTCCGGCGGGTGCACGTCAAGGCGGGCCAGACCAGGAGGCTGCGGTTCAGTCTGCCTCCGGAAGCCATGCAGTTCGTGGACGAAAAAGGCGAGCAGAGACTCGAGCCCGGAGAGTTCCGGCTGACGGTGGGGAGCTGCTCGCCCGGCAGGCGGGGGACGGTGTTGGGAGGGGCTCAGGAGGTGAAGGCGATATTCCTGGTGGAGTGAGGCCGTGACGACTTTTCAACTCATCGCATTGCTCCTGGCGGACAATCTGGGCTCGGTGGTGGTGATTATACAGGACTCCGATTTTTAAATGGAACAAGTGGCGTTCCGTCAACATATCAATGGGGCGGTGCCTATGGTGATACTGGAACCGCAGAATATTTCGCAGAAGCATTCCGCCTAATGATTTAAAATCCGAGTGGAATTCCTAACTCATCTGTAGTTGTAAAAATCATGCAAAGTTTCATAATGCTCGAAGCATCATCGTTGGCTTAATTTAGTTATTATGGAGAAGATTGAAATGGGAAAAGGATTTTCTATGGAGCAAGGTTACTATTTCTTATGAGCCTAATATTCCTTTCAGCGTGCCAAACCAGTGAATCGGTTATTTTTTCCAATCTCTGTGCTGCGCCATGTTGGCGTAATATCGAACCAGGTAAAACAACATCAAGTGAAGCATTAGAGATGATAAGAAAATTCCGAGATATCAATTCTGCCAGTATTGGTGTAAGCGGTCCTTGGAGTATTTTTAGCGGATTTGTTCAGTTTACGTTACAAACTGGAGAGACTATTAGAGTCTATTCAATAAATGATAAGGCTTCATTAATTACTATTTATAATTTAAATGGAAAATTGTCGTTCGGGAAGTATGTTGAAGAACTTGGTATGCCCGAATATGCTACGCAGACATCTGTTCTTGGCCCGGGATCACCGATTATTCCTGCTTCGGATGCTGTACACATTTGGCTTTTTGCACTCAACCCTAAACGCGGAACTGTATTTGGAGCAGATGTTACTGATCTTGACCTTACAACAGAAACTCGTGTTTCCTACGTTCGATATTTTGACCCAGATGTTTATTTAGAGCTTCTTGATAATGGTTTCTTGGTCCTCACCGACTCAGGACATTTTTCAGAGGATAAATTACAGATATGGAAGGGCTATGGAAATATTTCAAAACTTTATCCTAGAAAGTGAAGTTACGTATTTATTTAACTTAATACATATCCATCAAAAAAATCGGAAAGACACACTTGTTACGATTACCTTATAAAAAGACGAGTTGCCCGGATTTACCCGAGTCAGCCCGTCTCTTAGTGGGGGTGCCTGAGTTATACTGTGTCCAGTTACTCCCACAGCACATTAACATTCCCCATATTTGCCTCGCCTTTCCCAGCCTGGGCTCGATTGTTGCCGTTGTATTCACAACAAATCGCTTGGGCGCTTCATCCAGCCGGATACGGTCACGGCGGGCGGGCCGCAGGGGCTGAATCAGTACGCGTACGTGCTGAATAACCCTGTCAATGCCAGCGGGAGGCTGATAGCCGCTATGAAAATAATATTTTCACAACACATAATTCATATCCCAAAGTCAGTAATAGTCTTAAACTATCTTATACTTGGGTTGGTATTGATCATCCTGGTCGGGTGTACCGCCAGTATGCCTTCTTCTCAACCAGACCAGGAGACATCCTCGCCCTCCCCCACGCCTGTACAAGCTACACCTGTGCCCTCCCCAACAATGACCCCAATACCGCCAACCCCCACCGCTACATCGGTTGCGATTCAGGAAAAGTGCTTGAAAACAGCCGCTGCAAGCAGGGTAGATACTCAATCCATAAATGGGCTTGTTTTGTGGAATCTGAAAGACAGGATGGCATATTTTTGGAATAACAATGTGCAAGTCTACCTTCCAGTGCGTCAGGGTAGTAACGTTAATTCACCAGAAGTTTCTCCAGACCACAAGCACATACTGTATTATGATGCCGAGATGGGCAATAACTGGCAGGCTGTAATCACGGATGATCGGGCGAGAGTAATCTGGAGTACAGCACTAGGCATTTCTGAGAATTATGGTTGGTTCGATAACCAACGAATATGGCATTACCTTGCTCCAGCGACGTCGGATGGGAAAACATCGCCTCAGTTTTCATTGCTAAACCCATTCAATGGCACTCAACAGATGTTGCAGACCGACTTTCCATCGATGATAATGATGAACAATAACATCTTAAATTATTTGTGGAGTGCACCTGAACTCTTTTATGATCCCACCCTTAAGCGCGTGGTATATGCGGCTTGCTTCGAGGATGTTTGCTCGGCAATTGCCGGGCACCCGGGAAGCGGCCCTGCCGCAGTATTATACGATCTAGAGACCGAACAAGTTGTTAAGAGCTTATTGACACAAGAAAATTTCGGAACACAACCAATATGGCTGTCAGATGGCAGCGCCTTTATCATGGCATCCCATCCCGCGAATTTGACAGGGTATGAATTCTTTTCTGTCAACCGGGATGGGGAAATCAGGCAACTTACCCATATCAGCGATAGTTTCTCAAAATACGATTTATCCAGGAATTATGCCTTATCCCCAAATGAACATTTTTTGGCATTTTGGCTAAATGTTCGACCGGGCTCTGCGGATGACGTACTTGCTATCCTTGATTTGCATAACGGCGACATTATAAATTATTGTTTACCTGGAGCATCTTGGTTGTACAAAAGTGCGACGGAATCGTCGGAAATGGAACCGGGAGTTCTTAATGATTTATCTCCGGTCTGGTCACTTGATGGTGAACAATTGGCAATCATGTCTCTTGACCCAAATTCGCAAGGGTCAAGCCAGATTTATCTTATTAATTTAGTTAATGGGACAGCCACGCGGATTGTGGATATAAACAATGCCGCTCCAATCGGCTGGCTGCAGAAACCATGAACAGAATATTGTTGAACGCGGTTTCTTGTTCTATCGTAATTCTTGGGTGTGATTTATGTGCGGAAACGGCACATTTTACCAATAAAAAAGACGAACCAACCGTTTAGGAACCAAATCGGCCCGTCTCTTAGTGGGGGTGCCTGAGTTATACTGTGTCCAGTTACTCCCACAGCACATTAACATTCCCCATATTTGCCTCGCCTTTCCCAGCCTGGGCTCAATTGTTGCCGTTGTATTCACAACAAATCGCTTGGGCGCTTCATCCAGCCGGATACGGTCACGCCGGGCGGGCCGCAGGGGCTGAATTGGTACGCGTATTCCCTAAATAATCCCATTCGATATGCCGATCCTAGTGGGTATAAAGCTTGTGATGGCGTGTCATGGACTGTATGACACGATCGCCTTCGTCAGGTTTGCCACCAAAAGGTCAAAATATTCAGCTCTTGCTTAATCCGCCAGGTCTGCCATGAGACAGACACCATTAAGGTGACTGTCGATTAAGTTGGTTCCATTTGCCCAGGCCGTCATAAGCCGCGTACTTGTACGAGTCCGAGAGGGTGGGATAATTGTAGACCGCCTCGATGAAGGCGTCGATCGTGCCGCCTTCGGCCATGACGTGCGCGCCAAGGTGGATCAACTCGGAGGCCATCTCGCCGATGATGTGCACTCCGAGCAGTTTCTTATCAGCGGGGGAAAAGATGAGTTTGAGCATTCCATTCGTATCGCCAATGATCTGTCCGCGCGGGTTATCGGCGTAGGAGGCGTGCCCGAGCAGGTAGGGGATTTCCTTCTGCCGGCACTCGTCTTCGGTCAGACCGACCATGGATATTTCAGGGATGGTGTACACCGCCAGCGGAATGACCGGTGAAAGGCTTTCCTTGTAATGCAAGTCGAAGGCATGCACCATGGCGACACGCGCCTGTTCCATGGAGGTGGAGGCAAGGGCGGGGAAACCGATCACATCGCCAGCCGCAAAGATATTGGGGATGGAGGTCTGGTATTTCTCATTGACGAGGATCAACCCACGCTGGCCAAGTTCTACGCCCAAGGCTTCAAGGCCCAGACCTTCGATATTGCTCTGGCGTCCGGAGGCGAAGAGAGCCGTATCAGCGGTAATTGATCCACCCGGGTTGAGGTTGATGCGGACGCCCTGCGGAGAGGTCCCGGTTTTTTCGACGCGCGTATTGAAGACAAAGCGCAGTCCGAGGCTCTCGAGGTGACCGCGCAGGCGGGCGGCGATCTCCGAATCCGCAAAAGGCAGCAGGCGGTCGCGCCCATCCACGAGCGAGACTTCGACGCCGAGGGCGGTAAAGATGCCGGCGTATTCCGAACCGATCACTCCGCCGCCGATGATGACCATGCTTTCAGGAATGCGATCCATTTTGAGAATCGAATCCAAATCGTAGATGCGCTGATGGTCGAAAGGCACATCGGGAGGATGGTAAGGGGATGAACCGGTGGCGATGAGAACGATGCTGGCGGTGAGGCGGCGTTCGTTACCATCATTCAATTTGACATGGAGCGTGTGGGCGTCCTGGAGCGAGGCGCTGCCCCAAATGGTCTCGATATTATGACGCGCAAGGTTATCACTGATGGTTTTCCATTCCGCTTCCACAACAGCCTGCTCGCGGTACATGAAGCTGCCGATGTTCAGATCTTGCTTGAGCGAGTAATCAATGCCGTACAGGCCACGCTGGCGCAACCCGGAAAAATACAGGGCGGTCTCGCGCAGAGTTTTGGAAGGCACGGTGCCCGTGTTGATGCCCGCGCCGCCGACATGCGAGGCGCGTTCCACCAGGGCGACCTTCTTCCCAAAGTAGGCAGCCTGGGCTGCGCCTTTTTCACCGGCCGGACCGGAGCCAATCACCACAAGGTCATATTCGTATGAGTTTGCCATCTCACCATCCTTTGAACCAATAAAGTGGCGATAGTTTAGCATTATCGGAGGGTAAGTTCAATAGGCTGGTAGTATGGGGGAGAAGGGGGAG
>CAWDYX010000024.1:0-19420 GCA_963806575.1 uncultured Chloroflexia bacterium
CCCGATACTGCCAGACATCCCAGGCTGTCGGAGCCCAGGGCTGCGGCACCCAGGGTGCTGCAACTCCCCAATTTGCTATGACAAGGCCATAATCGGCAAGCCAGGTTTCCTTGACATAAGAATTGAAGAGATAATTGTAGACATAGGACTGATTGATATAAATCCTGGGCTTGACCCTTAATTCGAATTCGACTGCATCCAGCCACTGCTTGATATAAGCACCCACACCGACGAAAGAATAGATTCCGGCTGCCGGCGCATCCTCGATATCGATCATCGGGCCGAGTTCACCAGGTCCACCAACCTTATTTAGAAGGGCAAGGTAATTCATAGCCTGATCAACCGGATTGCAAACCTTATAGCGTGGATCGAACCAAGCATAGGACATTCTTTTCACGCCGGCTTCTGCCATGCGGTCAACATTGATCAGGAACATATTATCTCGAATAAGTGCCGGCTTACCGGTTATCCACGCGCCGGTGGTGGCTGCGCGGACGATCCCGAACTTGCAGCCACGTGCACGTGCCTGCTTCCAATCCGTATAGAGATTGGTATCGTTCGAACTTGCATCACCTATTCCGATTGAATTTTTCATAACAAAATCTTTCTATTTCTTGTTTTCGCCGGCGAGCTGCCAGCTAACAAGAAATACTTTATTATAATCCTGGATAAACAAGAATAAGACGGTGGGGCGGGAAGGAGGTATGTCCCGCCCCACCTGAGCCGGCCTGTCCTCCTCCCGTGGTCAGGCCAACTTTACGACTATGGACCTATCTTAGGCATTCGCTTATCAGCAAAATCATAGAAACCGCTGGTAATAAGTCCGAGGGCAAGGCCAAAGACTACGACGAGGAACCAGCCGGCAAAACCAACCGGTACTCCATTATCGGCGATCTTGAAGGCGA
Organism: uncultured Chloroflexia bacterium; assembly: GCA_963806575.1. Classification (GTDB taxonomy): domain Bacteria; phylum Chloroflexota; class Anaerolineae; order Anaerolineales; family Villigracilaceae; genus UBA877. Next base: position 906 of record CAWDYX010000024.1, read on the forward strand.
TGCCGAAGGCCAGTCCGAGCACAAGGGAAACGATGGTAAGTACCTTGCCGGCAAGACCGATGGACTTGCAGAACTCGACAAGCCCAAAGATCACGATGATAAGTGGGATACCGCCAACAAAAAGCTGAGTCAATTCAGCCATGCTAGATCCTTTCGGTGAAATTGGCAACCGCGCTGTTCAATTTGAAAACAGATGTGGCGGCAGCAACAACCGTAAGGACAAGCAAGTGATACTCAGTATTGAGTATCCAGACCGGTGTGGTGAGAGTGACGGTCAGCTTATGCTTGGCGGCACTGGCTGCGGCGGTGGCTGCGGTGAGATCCTGGGTCACTGTGACTACGGCAACCGACAAGCCAACAGTATCAGCGCCACGGGTAACCTTATTCATGGAGGCGGTGACGCTAGTGCATGCCAGAGTGCCGATTTCATAGTCAATTTCAATCGTCTTGATATAGGATCCCTTCAAGGCAACCGAGTTCGAAGGCACAACGATTGGAATGTTGATCACGGCTGTCTCTGCGGCAGCAGCTTTTGCCATAGCGATTGTACCGGCGACATTACCAGCGGCCATCGTCCAGGTGCCGGTGACATAATGTATCGCAGTACACGGGATCATCTGGCACATGGCGGTATCATGGACATAGCCGCCGAGCTCACCATTCTTCACATAAGCATTCAGGAAGAAGGTGTAAATCGAAACAAAAAACAGATAGATTTTACGCATGGTTTGGTCTCCTTATTGCGTAAGAAATGATCCGGCCATGGGGAAAGAACGCTCCCCCATGGCCGGGGGACATTACTTCTTCCCGCGCCGGGAAGAAGACTTGGCGAAAGTCTTCCTTTCGCCACTTCAACCGCCGAGACCGGTTGGTTTGTTGGCAGATGGGTATAGGTGATAACTCGATTAACTTGCTCAGGACTGAAACGAACTTTTCTACCATCTGCACACAATACTAGGATATCTTCGCCCTCCTGCCAGGCGGCTTGAAAAGGTCTGGCAGATCTACCGGCGAAGTCCGGTATGCTGGCAGCAAGATAAGAGACAAGAGATTTATCAATCATCTTTAGCCTGCGACATTCTCCTTATGGAGCGGGCGAAAGTCCTGAACCAGCACGGCCATAAACATTCTGACCTTGATCCTGGTCTCGTCATTCATAAAGACGGCTGGATCGGTGTCATTTCCGGCTGTGTAGATATTGGGTTTCAAACCGAACCGCTCTCCAATGATGATAGCCGGAGCGATGGCAGGATCCACGGCGACAGCCCAATCTGTTGCATCCGTCCAATCAGGCACAGTGACGACTTCCACCTGACCCCCCCACGTCGGGCCGCCCACATTCGGGGCGACAAGCTGGGAAGCCCACCTGGGCACGAACAAACCTTCTGCGGCTGCACGCAGAGCACCGGGCACGAGGCAATACTTGGGCCAAACAGCCAATTTGGGACCGGTACCATAATACCCAACAGCCTGCTTAATCAAGGCAGGTTGATTGAACACCGCAAGAGCAGCCATATTCCAGGCAGCGTAATCCGTGCCGATGGCCGTAGTAAGCAAGTTGGCATGTCCACCGGCGACGGTGACGGCATTGGCATTAAACAAAGCGCCGGTATCCGCCATGGTTGGTCCTACACCGCTATTGGCAGTAAAGACAGCAGCGATGAGGGCGCTAATCTTGCGAAGGCGGCTGCACCCAACTGCATGGCATAATCACCCAGCTTGCGGGTATTATCTCTGTCGATCAGTTCCAGGGTGAGAGGAATATAGCCGCCATACTTGACGAAACTGGCGGTCTCCGGGTTATCGCCGATGGCGAGCTCGGTATATTCCCCGCCTTCTGCCACGGTTGGCAAGGATCCCACCGTGCCAACCAGGAACGCCGGTAATATCGTTCAGGTTGGCGAAATGCTGCACCTTGACGATCTTCGTCCACCAGTCATAGCCGGCCTGCCCCAGGGCATCCCACTGCTCATTGATGAGTTTGTTCAAAGCATTCTTGACGAGCCCGGAGAAGTCGGCGGTGGTGGCAAGCTGAATGCGCTCACCATAATACCCCCCGTGCAAATCATAGTCTCCGGTAAGCATCATGTACAACTCACGGATACCGGAGAGGTGGGCGGCCTTCACATTGGCAAGTCGGGCATCCCGCTTGGTGCCAAAGAGATCATCAACGGCGGCTTCCAGCATATCAGCGCTGGTCTGCATGGAAGTGATACGTCCAGGTCCTTGAATTGCACCGGCTGCACTAAGCAGGCTGATCATTTCCTGCTCTTCGGCGATAGCTTTTTCAAGGTCAGCCGGTTCGAAGGGCTGGCCTTGATCCACCTGGCCGGCGAACTTCTTTTCAATGCGCTGCTGCACCGGTGCTGGCAGCTTGGAGCCTTCCAGCGAGACTTTGAGCAGCGTGCGGCAAGTCTGCAGGCGCAGGGACCGGAGACTTTCGTCAACAGTCTGCTTCTTCTGCTCGGCTTTCTTCTGAGCATCAAGAAGCGCCTGAGTGGCGGCGGTCTCTTCACTGCCGCCGAGTGGGGGAATTACTTTGTTTTCTTCTTCCATCTGATTTTCTCCTGTATGAATGGCGGAGAGGAACCTGCCTCCCCGCGCCGGATTGACGACACAATCAACACTCGAGATATTCAAAATCTTTGCGACTTTGCCATCCGACTTCGTTGTCACCCGCAGAACCGCCGAGAAACCCACGGTTGACATGATGGCGGGATCTGTCCGAGCGGCTTCCCGCAATTGGACAATGACTTCTGCAGCCGGCCCGGTTGGTACCAGGCTGGCCTGTATGCCTTTTTCAGATTCATTCCAGGCCGGCTCATGCAAGGAACCGGCAAGATCTCGCACGGACGGACCTTCGAAGAAGCCCGGATGGTCAAGCATGCAAGGGACGGCATCCCAAAGACTGAGACTTTCTTTCAGGACTGCCGGAGTGAACTCGATATCATGTCCCTTTGCCACGCCGGCATTGATGGCAAGGATATTGAAGCCCTGCTCGGTTGGTTGTGCTTTGAGTGAAAGAACAATTGGTTTATCTGGCATAGTGCTCCTTGCCTGCACTGTACCGTGCAGGTACACGTGTTCACGATCGTGGACCAGCTGCAATACAAGAATACCTTGTGTGCTCGAGCCGGCGATATCTCAAACAAGAAATCTTGTTCACCTGGCGAGCTGGCCATTGAAACAAGAACTTACTGCGCTGGTACCGTTGGCTCTGGCACTTCGGTTGGCTCGGTGGTCTTACTGCTCCTGGCAGTTTGTGACGCACCGCTGCCCAAAGGCTTGAGCGGGCGCTTACCCATGGCCGAAACTTCGGGCGGTTGGGATTCACCGGCCATGCGATAGACAATTCGGATGAACTCTTTTTCATCAATACCTCCCCGGTCAAACAACTCGGAGAAGGCGGGGTAAATTCGGGAAACTGCCAGGGCAAGCACACTATTATCCCTCTCGGTGATATCCGGTCCAACCGCTTCGATATTGGAATTGGAATCCACCCGTCGATCCAGCTTCTTGCGATGTTGGACGGCAATCACTGCCAACTCGGTCAGGATATCCAGGAAATATGTCTGAGTCTGCTCCAGGCCCCGGAAAGTCGGGGTGCCGGCAGCTTCCGCGGTAGTCCTGGTAGATGATTCTGGTTCGGCGAGATAATGCGTTGGCACTCCTGCGCCGATGGCTATCATTTTCTTAAGAGCCAGGCCGTCCTTCTCGGCATCCCCACTATCGAGATTGGGAGCCGGCATTTCAACCGTATCATCCTGATCCAGCAGCAGCCACGATCCGGGCAGCGGCGGGTTGGTTTGCAATTCCCTGGTCTTGGCAAGCTTGGCGGCCTCGCTATCCCACTTCTTTTTCCAGATGATCTGATAGGCAAAGCGGAAACGATTCAACCTGGCTCGATCTTCCAGCCAGCTAGAATACCTTCCAATCCATGGCAGCAAAGGAGCGAGATCTGGCTCTCCCCAGGCGACCCCGACAAGCTGATTGTAGGCATAATGCAGCATGAAGAACGGCTGGGTATTTGTCCGGTCATAGGCCGGCCAAGGTCGACTTCCCCTGTTCGGTTGGCTTATAGGCTAGTTCCTGCTGAACATCGTTTTCAGCACAAACGATCTCCCCGATCTGATCCGCAGGCACGGCACGGACATATAACATCCCAGTGGCCTGATCAACCGTACACAAGAAGAACAGATTGCCGGACCTTGTAGCTTCATCGCAGAAGGAAACCACGGAGCGACCAAGGCGATTAAGAGGATGATCCCACCACGACACCAGATATTCATCGGTTGCTTTGTGATCACTCTGCACCTTGATCCCTTCTCCCACCACGAACATGCTGATCAGCTTGACAATGCGCCTCGCAATCGGGTTCACACGCCAGGCTCGCAGGCACTCGGCCAGGATGGTCTGGCGGTCATAGTCATACCGGTCACGGTACATCTGAGAGAGGTTCGGATCCAGGATAGAAATTGCTATCCGTCTCATGCACTTGTGCCTGCAGCCCAAGTGCAGGCAGGCCGGTGGTCAGCTTCGTTTCAGACAGAGCCGCCCAACTGGCTGCCGCTGCGTTTAATTCGGAGAAAATCAAAGAATGGCATATTACCTCTCTAGAACAACCTCAAAGGTTCGGGGGCCGGCGGAACCGGCTGGGCATAATATGTGTCCACCGTCGCGGCCTGGAGCAAATCCAACAATTCGATGGCGGTCTGGCTGGGAACGGCCGGCGGATGGATACTGACCGCCCCAGCGGTGGCCTTTTCCAGGCGGTGCAGATGGACAATGCAGCCCCGCAGCAGGCGCTTGCGCTCGCCGGCCTGGACCGACTCATCGTAGAACGTGTTGAGCAAATCCAGGACGACAAAGGGGCAGGCGCTGGCGGGTGTGCTTTCCAGGAGGGAGAGCACCTGGTAGCAGGTGAAGGCGCGTGAGACCGTGACGCGGTTCAGGACCTCCGGCCGTCCCCCCGCCAGGCGGGCGACCGTGTAGGCATTGAAGCGGTTGCCGCCATCCAGGATGCACACAGGGGCGCGCTCGCCCAGGCGGGCGATCAGGGTCAGCATGCTGGCATTCAGGCTGCGCGGCCCGACCAGGAGTATGAAGCTGCCGGATTTGGGCACAATCTCCAGGCTGGGTACTTTGCCCATGCTGGGTACTTTGCCCATGCCGGGTACCTTGCCCAGGTTGAGTGCTTTCGATGTGTTCATGCCGTCATTATAGAATATTTGTTCTAATAAAACAACACCCCCCTTGGGATGTATGGGATACCGGTCTCAGGGAGGGGCCATGGGTGGGGGCTGGAGAAGTTTATCGAGGATTAATTCCTGGTTTTCGGGTCATTTTCAACAGAATTCCATCCGTAAAAACATGGAAGGTTGAATATCACCCAAAAATGTTATACTTTAATCAGCCGATCTTATGATCACAAGAGATTTTCTGGGAAACACATGGGAGTGCGAGTGCATGGGCTGTGCGATCGCCCGGCAGTCGCTGCCAGTGCCGGGAGGATTTATCCGGGAGAGCGGGCATTTTTGCGTGCACCAGGATCCGCTACTCCCGCTGCCGGGGTTTGTGGTAATCGCATCCAGGCGGCATATCCGCTCCCTCGGCGAGATGACAGAGGTGGAATATGCGGAATTTCCAGGTCTGGTCAGGGAGACCCATGCGGCGATCAAGAAGGCAACACAAATAGAGTATTTAACTCTGATCCAAGAGGAGCATTCAAGGCACTTCCACCTGTGGTTCTTCCCGTGGCTACCGGAAATCATCGAGACATATGGAGAACCAAGCCTGGCAAAGATCCGGGGAATCATGGCAGAGGTTTCCCGGGAACCGATCAGCCCAGAGGAGTGGAGAAAGTTGGAGAAAACCATCGTGAGAATTAAAGCGTATATAAAATGATGATCATGTCCGCCATTTTGAAGCGATGGAGGAACTCATGAAAAAATCTTTCCTGCGCCTGTTGGGGACAACGCTTTTGCTCGCGCTCATTATTGGCATCCTCGTTGCCAGTATCGGCTGGTTTCTGGGGTGGAAAACAAGCACGCAATTCAGCAACGCCATATTTTTTCCGGGTGGAATTTGCATTGTGATGGGTATTTTCAGCATCCTGGGCGGCACCAGCATGCGCTCCCATTTTGGCGTACAATACAGTCAATCGGCCGGAGACATGAGCATAGGTGACCGCACGAAGCGTTGGGTCGCTGATATGAACCAGGGCTATGGTGCATTCATCTTTTTATTTCTTACGGGTGGCTTTTTGATCAGTCTGGCAGTTTTAATAGGGATCATATTTTAGAAGAAATCTGAAGATTTTGGTGGCAGGATAAAGCCGATGTATCCTTTTGGGAGGACCAATATGAAATTACAGCATCTCTTCACGATCAATATTTTCCTGGCAGTTTTCTTCGGGCTGGCCTGCGCGGTATTCCCGGCCTGGGCATTGCGCCTGTACGGCCTGACCCCCAATGCTGCGGCCATTTGGATGGCACGCCTGGCAGGCGGCTCGATCCTGGGTTTCGGGACGCTGATGTGGTACGGGCGCACGTCCGCCACCGCGCAGGCGCAGAAGGCGATCGCACTGGCGCTGATGGTACAGGATCTCGTTGGCGGGCTGGCTTCCCTGGAGATCCAGTTGCGGGGAAGCGTGAAGGCACTGGGCTGGTCGAACCCGGTCCTGTATGGGCTGCTGGCGCTGGGATATGCGTATTTCAGGTTTGGGAGGAGGGAAGAGGGCTAGGATAAGGGGATCAGAAACAGGTACGTTTTTGTAGAAATATGCAATAATTTTGTCTGGTGTCCAGCCATCCCGCCGCTGGCATTGTGCAATGAGGGGAGGTCGAGCGAAGTCAAATCGTTGGATAATACCCTTCATCAATAAAGGTGGACAATGGTTCCAAAAATGGAAGATGAAACACTGGATCAACTCATCGGCAAATTGGCGCTCCTATGGGATGATCCGCAAGAGCGCAACTTGCTGACGGAAATGCTCCGGACGCTGGATGTTCGATATGGGTTGAGCGAGAAGATGATAAAAGAATCGGGCGTCGTAGAAATCATCACGCAGATGACCGGGAGGCTTGCCCATGCCTTCAGGAGATTATCGGATATACGTGGGAAGAGGATTTTGGATATCGCCTGCGGTTCCAATTCCAGCAGAGCTCCGGCAGTGGTGCATGTCAATACGCCATTCGGCCACATGACCCTGGACAGGCCTTCCAAAGGATACACGGCCTTATTCGAACCCTGGTTTTGCCGCATGTTGTTCGAACTGGGCGCAGACCCGGTTGGCGTGGATATGGGCGACCTGGAGGGTGAAGTTTTTATCCACCATCGCATCGACCTGGGGAAGGCCGGCACGCTGGATTTCCTGCCAAAGCAGTCCTTCGATGGCATCCAGGACAGCCGCCTGTTCGGGTCACCCGAATTCATTGCTCAATTTCCCAATAATAAGGATCATTTGCAAGTGGCCCAGGAGATCCGGGCCCAGGAGCGGAGATTGCTCAAGCCCGACGGCATCCTCATCCACTCAGATGCAAAAGAATTGGCCGGATATTAAGTGACTGAAATTCCTTAACTTTGCCCAACACCGCAACGCTGTACCCCCGAAATAATCTGCAAATTACTCCGCGAAGAATGGGGGACAGGTGCGGGTCTGGTTGCGACCTCAGTAAAAATATCGGTCCGCTTTGAAGATCGACTTATCGGAGGTTCAATGAAACTTCTGCGGGTTACACTTCGAGTTCAGAACCAACTGGAAGCGCTGCATTTCTACACGGAACAAATGGGGTTCACGAAAAACGCGGATTTCCCCCTCGGAGAGGGACAACGCTGGATCACCGTCTCCCCCTCCGGAGAAGAAGCCGTTCAAATCGTGCTGCAACCGCCCGATTGGTTCTCGGGAGATGAACGGGAGCAGCACCTGCAATATGCTGGCCATAATCCCAGCCTCGTATTCCAGGTGGAGGACTGCCAGGTGACTTACAAGCAGCTTCGGGGAAAAGGCGTGCGGTTTACACAGGCTCCATCGGAACGCCCGTACGGAATCGAGTCCGTTGCAGCAGACATGGATGGGAACAGCCTGGTTCTTCTGCAATTACCGGAACTCGATAAAATAAACAAAACAGCCTTCTTTTAGGCGGACTGGTCGGTTAGCATGTGGAAATGGATGGAATAGCACACAAAGGCAAGAACTGGGAACCTTTGGCGCCGGCTTAACGTCTGTGGGAGGAAGCATCCGGAGGCGAAGATGAATAAATACCTGACATTCCTGGCGTTGGCAGGAGTGTTTCTAATGAACGCCTGCCAAACTCCACCCGTTTCGACCGCGGCCCCTGACCTGTCAAATCCACCCGCTGCGAGCCTTGCGCCTGCCATCGCATTGAATGAGCAGCCTCTCACACCTCCTGCAGAACCTGCAGCCACAACCGGCGTGGGAGTGGCCGAGTTAAGTGTGGCTGACCTGAGCAATAAATTAAAAATCAGTGCTGACCAGATCAAGGTGGTGAAGATTACACCCGTAGTCTGGAGGGATGCCAGCCTGGGCTGCCCGAAACCAGGGATCGATTATATCCAGGTGGAAACGCCAGGCTACCGGATCTCCCTGGAGACGGGGGGAAAAGTGTATGACTACCACACGGATGAAGTGAAGCGGGTGACCTTGTGCGACACGCTCAAGCCTTAAGCAGACGCCCCCTGTGATCCAATGACCACAGGGGGCGCTTTATTTACCCGAGTGGACCGGCTAGTTATTCGGGAAGCGGATTGGATCTCCTTCATGCGGCGCGGCCAGACTTGGGGCGACACGCGCGGGCTGCACGGTCGGGGTGGGAATGCCCAACTTGGCGGCGGCTTTCGCAAGGGCGATGTAGGCCTTTTGAGCATTCAACGCTGCGCTCAAGTAGTCCCAGTGGTTGAAGGCAATAATGGCGGTCTTGCCCAGTTGTTGTGCGCTCGTGACATAGCCATTTACCTTTTTCGCATTGGGGTTGCCGAGAATCGTCCCCAGCAGGGCATTGGACCAGTTGAGGTATCCGGCCATTTCCCAACGGTACATATTGTCCATGTCGAAATGGCTGAACTGGTCGCTCAGGTCGATGTATTGCATGATGGTGTCGCTTTCATCGCCAGACCAGGTGAAGTAGTAATCACCAGCCACACCGAAGTCAAGGGCCATCTCGGAGTCGTAGCCGTCGTGCGGGTGCGACATGCCTAGGTAATGGCCGGATTCGTGGACTGCCGTGGTGCTGAAGCCATAACCGATGGACCGATAGTAAGCGGTATCGAACGCAAATACGTAGCTTTGCGTGCCATCCACCCAGTTATCGTCGGTGTAGCCCAGCAAGCCGGATTCGTCCCCCATGTTGGCATCGGTGGTGTTGAATGCAAAGAGCCCTTCCACATGATCCTTGGCACCATAGGTTGGGATGTAGGTACTGCGATTGGCGTCAAAATAGCAGAACAATTCGGCGAAGGTCGTTCCATAAGGGTTCCAACAACCATCGGCTGTATGCACGTCCGCCCAGATCCGGAAGGCGTTTTGGGCATTGGCATCAATCGGGTTGGTGTCAGTTAAATGGAACAGCCACTTGTAGTAAGGCTCGAACTTGGAAAGCTGCTTCTTGACGAAATTCATGCGGATCCAGGCCGTACCTTGGCTTAAAGGATCGTCTTCCAACATATTGATGTTGACAACCTTTTGACCACCCACACCAGGCGCAGTGACCAGCGGGTCGTAGAGCGGGGAAGTGGTAAACAACAGGTCAATGCCGACAAAGCGGGTGATCGTTGCCAGGTCATCGGTCAACGCAGCCGGGAGGCGGTACCCAACGGGGGTATATTCCCAGATGGGAGGCATGCGGTAGTCGGCAACTCCGTCGCCGTCGACATCGGCGTCATCGACATCCCAGTTATTTGTCCAGGCTTCGGGGCCGGCGGAAAGGTCATAGAACCAGGTTCGGCTTTTTCCGCCACCCCAGGCGATCATCTTGCGGGAGGCGCGCAACTCGCCGAAGTTGTAGCCTGTGTCGGGATCGGGTTGATCGGTCTTGGTGTAGACGTGGAACTTGAAGTCGGGACGACCATACCAGTTTACGAAGACGATGGTATAGGAATCTGACGTGTTGATTAACAGGTGCGAGTTAAGCCAATTCTCCACGGAAGGGCCATCGATGTAAAGGACTGGACCGGTCACATCGAGCACATTGTTTGTCTCATCATTATAGTATTGCTGGAATAAGGTGAGGCCGCCTGGTGTTCCAATGTGCTTCAAATATTGGAAGAATCTGTCGTTGAACTTTGGGCCGGTAAAGGTAACGTTGTATTGGAAATCGTATTTCAAGCCCATGTCGCGACCAGGCAGACCATAGAACTGGGGATACCGGACGACCGGCGAGTACGTGGCGGGCAGTTTACTCAGCAACTCTCCTTGATCTATTGCAGCACTATCGTAGCCAATGAAAACAATATTGATCGGGATCTGCTGTTCATAGGTCACCTGGACACCGGGCTGCAAGCCTTTCTTATCACCAATATCAGGATCTGTGCCAGAAGCGGCAAGGACCGCGGTCGGGGCCAGACCCACGATCATTACCAACGAGGCGATGATACAGAAAATTCTTAGTTTCATATGCATTCTCCTCTAGTTCGGGGGTTTATAAGGAATACGTTCTGATTAAATCATCAGATCAAAAATGAATGATGCGGCTTTCACCTCCTCTCCCGTCCCAACTGAAAACGAGTGTAAATCATTATTTCCAGAAAGGCCGATAAAAGTCAAAGGATGGTCAGCCTTCGGCAGGCCGGCGGCCGGTTTTCAGAAATAAATTGATTTGCATCCTGTTTTCAGGTGTGTTTACCTGTTCAGAATTCCCTCAATACCTCTAAAGCCAAAAAATAAAACCTCGAAGGTAATTTTATTTTACATTGTTTCAAAGTCAATTACAAGTAGGTATCCGGGATTTTCTTTGCGGATCCAAGACGCTCATGCGAATACAGGATTGCTGGAACCACTGCCGGGTTTGGTAGGAATTCACCAGCCAATGTTACCTCTGGGGGATTAAACCTATACATATAACATGATAAATTAGATATTATTTATCCATAGTCAACCCTATGATCACCGAACATGACCATAGGAGGCAACGCCGATTATTAAATCGGCCCGATCATTCACTCAGGAGGTAGTCCCATGTTAGCAGAAAAAAGCAAGACCGTTTGGCCGGATCCATCAATGGTCGCCGGAGATGTGTACAAGCTGCTGCTGGAAAACGAGCGGGTACGGGTGTTTGACGTCCGGTTCAAGCCGGGGCAGAAGGCGGTCATGCACGGGCATCCCGATCACGTTGTTTATGTGCTCTTGGATGGCAACTTCAAGCTCGCCTTCCCGGATGGGAAGAGCCAGGAAGTTCCACTCAAAGCAGGACAGGCAATCTTTATGGCTGCGGGTCCGCATGAAACAACGAATCTGGGAAAAACTGAGGCGCATAATCTCGTGATCGAGTTGAAATAATTCCATAATAAGCTTAGAAAAGGCAGGCGCGGCTTCCACCATGCCTGCCTTGGCATGCATTTCAGCAGGACGTATTGCAGATGAAATTACCCGACCAAGAATCAGGGCATTAACGGTAATCCAATTAAACCAAAAACGGAACTGCCCGGTGGAAATGAGCAGTTCCGTTTTTTCTATCGGTCCGACTTTTGTGTTAGTGGATGAAGCTTTCAATCGTCGGCGAGTAAAACACCTGGTTGGGATAGTCGAGTCTGTTACCAGGGACGAGACTCCCTATAAACTGCGAGTAAAACAGCCGTGCGGAAGGGTCACTCGAAAGAACAGGGTCGGGAAGGTCGCGCGTGCCGTCAGGAATGAGGCTCCCAATATAGAGCGAGTAAAACAGCCGCGTTGGATGGTCGCTTGGAAGAACACGATTGATAAGGCTCCCGATAAAGGGTGAGTAAAACACCTGGTTGCCAACCGGTCCAGACGCACTGAGCGCCGCAACAGGGCTTGTACCTAAAGCTGCAAGAGCCAGGCACACGAACATAAATATTGAAATCCTAAACTTTTTCATTTTTTCTCCTTTGGCATTTAGCCGAATGTTTGTATAATCCAATTCTAATGATGTCGCTGGTGTGGCATAATGCGAAAAGTGATACCATTACTGATACAAACAATCTGCTCAAACCGCAGGTAGGGATGGGGGTGTGCGGGTGACCCAGCCGCCCACTCCCCTGCTCTTTAGTAAATCGACAGTCAAATGACAAACGAGAAGTTATGATCGCGCAAGAGATCACATTTGGAAAATGGCTGCGAGCAGAGCGCCGCAGACTGGACCTCTCCCGCCAGGCTTTGGCAAACCGGGCGGGCTGTGCTGAAATTACGCTGCGGCGGATCGAATCCAATACGCTCAAACCATCCAGGGAATTGGCGCGACTCCTTTTGGAGCAGCTTGGTGTTCCCGAGCCTGATCTCGATCGCTGGGTTCTGTTTGCACGCGGGCTTTCAGGGCATCCCAACCAACCCGATGCACCAAGCCCGGCAAGAACGCCATCCAGCTTGCCGGTCTTCCTGACCACCTTCGTGGGGCGCTCTAAGGAAAAAACCGAGATCATCAACCTGATCAGCCGGTATCGCCTGGTAACACTGACCGGGTCGGGAGGAGTAGGCAAAACGCGCCTGGCCGGGAAAGTGGGCGAGCAGGTATTGGGAGAATTTTCCGGCGGAGTTTGGATGGCAGAACTGGCCTCCCAGGCAACTCCTGAGCTGGTGCCGCAAACGGTTGCGGCTGTATTTAACCTGACCACTCAATCCCAAATATCCCACCTGGAATTGCTGATCAATTACTTGCGTTCCCGAAAGATCCTGCTCATTCTCGATAATTGCGAGCATCTCCCGCAGGCATGTGCACAGTTCGCGGAAGCGCTATTGAAGACCTGTCCCGACCTGAGAATATTGACCACCAGCCGTGAAGCCTTGAAGGTGATGGGAGAGGCGGTGTATCACGTTCCGAGCCTGGGGATCCCGGATGTACCGTCAACGCTGGAAAAATCACGGCGGTTTGAGTCGATCCAATTATTCGAAGAACGTGCCCAACTCGCACAATCCGATTTTTCCCTGACAATGGAGAATATCCCCTTTGTGGTGCAGGTTTGCCGGCGGCTGGACGGCATTCCGCTGGCGATCGAACTGGCCGCAGCGCGTGTTGACATTCTTTCCATCGAACAGATAGTCGCGAAACTGCAGCAGAGCTTCGACCTTCTCACGAACGGCAGCCGCACCGCCCTGCCGCGTCAACAGACCCTGCGCAACTCGATCGAATGGAGCTGGAACCTGCTCTCCGGGGAGGAACAAACGCTATTACGGCGATTTTCGGTCTTTGCAGGCGGCTGGACGCTCGCAGCCGCGGAAGCAGTATGCAGTGGAAATGGAATTGAGCAATCCCAGGTCGCCAATCTCATGTCGAGCCTGGCAATAAAATCATTGGTCAGTTTAAACCTGGCAGTGGGAAAGGAAAGGCGCTTCCGCCTGCACGAAATGATCCGCCAATTCGCGCATGAAAAGATGGAAACGAAAGAGGCAGAGGCTACCCGCAAGTTGCATCTAGGATTCTTCCTCAAGTTTTCCGAACAGGCCGAACCTGCTTTGCATGGCTCCCAACAACTGGAATGGCTTAACCGCCTGAGTGAGGAACAGGATAATCTGCGTGCTGCCTTGAATTTTGCGTCCAGGATAGACATCGAAGCCGGGCTTTTTATTATCGGGCGACTTTCCGACGACATGGATCTCTGTGAAGGCCTGGAATGGACTTCCGAATTCCTGGAAAAGGTGGAGTCACACAATTTCCCACAGGCCCGCGCAAAAGTCCTGCTGGCGCAGGCAAATTACCTGTGGGAACTCCAGCAATTCGACAAATCCCAGGAAGCGGTGGAGGAAAGCCTAGAGTTGTTTCGGTCCTGCAATGACCGGCAAGGCGAATTTGGATGCCTTATGTCTTTAGGAGGCATCCTCCAGTTCAAGGAAGGCATGGAACGGAAAAACGAATACAATGAGAAGGCCCTGACTCTGGCGCGTTCTCTCGGCGATACCTGGTTGCAGGCCAGGGCATTAAGCGGATTGGGCTGGGACCGGCGCGACCCGGATAGTTCCAACAGATATTGGGAGGAATCTGTGTCGCTTTTCCGCCAGGCCGGTGACTGGCGCTCCCTGGCATTCATGCTGGGTATCTTTGGGGATACGCTCCTGGCAAACGGCGAGATAAAAAGGGCGCAAGTCCTGTTGGACAAATCGCTTGAATTGAACCAACGTTTGAAATCCAAGACAGGCATGGAATTTGTGCTGGTTGCTAAAAGCCGCCAGGCGTTGATGAAGCACAAATATTCACAAGCACGCACTTATCTGCAGGAATGGATCGGGCTGGCGGAGGAATTGGGGAATAGGATGGGGCTGCTCTACGCACACGCACGCCTGGGTTATGTGGCCCTGTGCGAAGGGCATCTGAAGGAAAGCTATCAAATCCTGCGCGAAACTGTTATGAATTTCCAAAAGGATGGGAACCCAAACGGTCTGGCCTTTACCTTGGAAAGGATGGCGGCTTTTTTTGCCCAATCAAATATGACCGCCCGGGCAGCCAGGTTGATAGGCTGGGCAGATGCCATCCGTGAAAAGACCGGGGATATCCGCCCGTCCATTGAACAGGCGGATGTGGATGGCTATCTTGCCGCATGCTCTGCCAATCTGGGAAAAGCCGGCTACACGAAGGCATATCAGCAAGGCGGTGGCATGTCTTTCGATGAAGCGGCCTCCCTGGCACTGGAAGAGATTTGAAGTTAGAACCTATTAGAGCGTTTTTTTCTTCAGGGAGGATGGAGTGTATAATCATTAACAATGTGAAGGCTGGGGAAATGGTTTTGCCAGCCTGCAGAAAGGCTTGAACAGATGATCTCCAAACCATACCCGGAATTGGATGAGATGCTTAAAGTGATGGGGGAAGCCGGCAAACACCTGGCTGATATCGGAGCCTGTGAAGGCGCAGCGGGAAATATTTCGGTTTGCATGCGCTGGGAGGTGGAACTGCGCACACGTTTTCCGATCGTGGATGAGATCGGCTTGCCTCAGCGCGTGCCGGAACTGGCAGGGGCAACCTTGCTGGTCAGCGGCTCCGGGAGGCGTTTGAGGGAAATTATCGACGATCCGGATGAGAATATTGCCTGCATCGTGGTCGACGAAGGCGGATGGGGCGGCAAGCTCCACACATCCAATCAGCGCCGCTTCGAGCACGTAACGAGCGAGTTCAATTCACACCTGGCTGTCCATTACGATCAAATGCTGTCCAGCGGTTCCAACTTTCATGCGATTATCCATGCCCAACCGCTGCATCTGACTTACCTGAGCCAGATCCCGCGCTACCAGGATGAAAAATACCTCAACACCCATCTGCTGCGCTGGCAGCCGGAGACGATCATCAACCTTCCTGAAGGGATCGGATTCATTCCTTTTCGAATTCCAGGCTCATTGGAGCTGATGGCTGCCAACGTGGAAAGTCTGCGAAACCACCGCGTGGTAGTCTGGGCGAAACATGGCGTGATGGCGCGCTCGGATATGTCCGTCAAGCAGGCCGGCGACCGGGTCGAATATTCCGAAACGGCAGCCAGATATGAATATCTCAACCTTTGCGCTGGAGATGCGGGCGAGGGCTTGAGCGTTGAAGAGATCCGGGGGATCTGCAAAACTTTCGCAATCCAGCAGACCATTTTCTAATTTTCTACCCCTGGGGCAGCCGGTTGCCGAATCGGCTACGGGGTTTTTCATAGAACACAACCGGCTTCCGGCCTGTGCTGTCTTCCCTCGGAACGCTATTGCTTTTCATATCAATAATCCCTATACTACTATTAGGCGCCGTCGATTATCAGATGGACCGTTCGTCTACCCTGACCTTGTGCGAACGATAGAAAAGCATGCTTATAGATTTCGGTCAACCCATTGCGTATGGTCGCACGGCAGAGATCTACGCCTGGCATCCTGGACAGATACTCAAACTTTTCTATGACTGGTTTGGGCTGGAAAATATCGAACATGAGGCGCGGGTCTCCCGGGCGATCCATGCCAGTGGCTTGCCTACTCCGGCAGTAGGTGAAATAATTCGGGTAAATGAGCGCTTCGGCCTGGAATATGAGCGGCTATACGGGGAGTCCATGTTCAAGATTATCCAACGCAAGCCATGGAAGTTCCACTATGCGCGCCGATGGGCAGAACTCCAGGCTGCAGTGCACGCCACCACGATCCAAACGGTCCTCCCCTCCCAAAAACAAATCCTTGAACGCAATATCAATCGTGCAGGCGCACTGCCCGCCTATCTCCGGTCTAAAGTGCTGACTGCACTGGAAGCCATGCCGGATGGTGAACAGCTGTGTCATGGCGACTTCTGGCCCGGCAACATCCTGATGACCGAGAAGGGCGAAACTATCATTGATTGGATTCACGCTTCCCGTGGAAACCCGCTGGCCGATCTGGCTCGTACGACCAACCTCATCCTCGGCTATACAAGAACCAGCCAAATCAGGAGACCTTTTCTTTCCTATTCTTCATCCAAAACCAGCTCAATAAAGAACAGCCTGCTTCAAATTCTTTGCCGGATCTTTTACCCGGTATTCCTCAATTACTATTTTGAGCTCTGTCCAGGCAACCGGGACGAATACCAGCGCTGGTTGCCGATTATTGCTGCAGCAAGGTTATCTGATAACATTCCCGAATTGGAGAAGATGTTGGTCGTACAGGTGGAGAGAAATTATTAAATTAGGAAATGAAGCGATAAAAAAGGCTTCTTTTCCCCTTTCCCCAGCGGGGTAGGGGGATGGGATGTAAAAGCAAGCTGCCTTTGGACTTTGAGAAGATCCTATTAATTCCAGCAAGGTTCTTGCTTTTAAGGGCTTTTTTATCTATACTATTATTGGACAGATGAATAAATCCTTAAGTTCTTCCGGCAGATGGCTTTGAACAGGAAAGGAGGCCAGCATGTCGAAAAATGCGAAGACCAAGAAACGCGGCGAAACCCCAGCCAAGAGCAAAGAAGCGGCTACCGTTGAAGTGGCACCCGAAAGCCCGGCGGCTACGACTATGGAAAAGGTCGCCTATGAGAGTGAGCTGGCCAGATTGCAGATCGAGTTGGTCAAACTTCAGGAATGGATCAGGCAAAAGGGCCTGAAAGTTGTCGTGCTTTTTGAAGGGCGCGATGCGGCCGGCAAAGGAGGCGCCATCAAACGCATCACGCAGAGCCTTAACCCACGCATCTGCCGGGTGGTGGCGTTGGGCACGCCCACCGAGCGTGAGAAAACCCAATGGTATTTTCAGCGCTACGTTGCCCAGCTGCCGTCTGCCGGAGAGATGGTATTGTTCGACCGTAGTTGGTATAACCGGGCGGGGGTCGAGCGCGTCATGGGCTTCTGCAACGAGGAGGAGTATCGCGAGTTCCTGCGCTCGTGTCCTGAATTCGAACGCATGCTCATCCGTTCGGGGATCATTTTGATCAAGTACTGGTTCTCGGTGAGCAACGAGGAACAGGAGCACCGGTTCCAGACCCGTATTCACGACCCGACCAAACGCTGGAAACTCAGCCCGATGGACCTGGAGTCACGCGCCCGCTGGGTGGAGTATTCGAAAGCCAAGGATGAGATGTTTGCACACACAGACATCAAGCAGGCTCCCTGGTACGTTGTGAACGCCGACGATAAAAACCGCGCCCGGCTGAATTGCATCGCGCATCTGCTGAGCATGATCCCCTACCAGGATCTGACGCCTGAACCGATGAGTCTGCCGCCACGTCAGAAGGACTCCGGCTACGTTCGCCCGCCGATCACCGATCAGACTTTTGTCCCCGATGTATACTAAAGAAAAAATCGTCCCGAGGGTTTCATTGAGATAATAACACTCTCTACAAACCCCTCCGGGACGATTTTCTTTCGGTCAGGGACGAAATCGACGCCACTCCAGCCTACTCTATAAATTCGCAGCCGCAAAGCATGTGACAGTCACCTTCTTTATGCACCTGGTTCTCACAGGTGTTCAGGTGACTGTCACAACTCCTCTCCTTCTACCGCTTCAGCCTCCGCTGCAGGTCTGCCTCCGCGCATGGCATATGGTCTGCCTCATAATCGCCAGCCGGTACCGCTAGCGCTTATTGGTACAACTCGGCGGTAAAAAGGATCCGGTCGCGCCGCCGGCTCAGATTCACGATCCTATAGAAGCGTTCCTGCATCCAGCAGTCCTTCTTCAAATAGAGGTTTAGCCTAAATTCGTGAAGATTAGTGGCTAATAATAAAAAACCCTCACTTTGGCGGGGTCTCAATGGAACTGGGGGTAGAGGACCTTGACCCCTTATGGGGGTCGAACCCCTCAAATCAAAGAGACCCTCGCTCTCGCGGAGGTCTCATTGGAGCTGGGGGCAGAGGACTTTGTCCCCTTATGGGGGGTCGAACCCCTCAAAAAAAAGACCCTCGCTATGGCGAGGGTATAGGCTAGG
>CAWDYX010000025.1:0-274049 GCA_963806575.1 uncultured Chloroflexia bacterium
ATCCGGGAATACCACCACCGGTTCGAGTTCGGCGGTGCGCTTGCACAATTCGTGGCCGATATACATGTCCGTGCCGAGCGGCATATGATGCCCGTGCCGTTCGATGCACGAGAGTGGCAGCAGGCAGACGCCTTCAGATTGTTTGACGGCCTGTGGGAACAGGTCGCCGGTCAATTCTTCCCAACGCATAGGTTTCATCCTTTCTCGAAAATGGAAATGCTTTCAATGGAATAAGTTTGCGGGAACAGGTCAAATGGAGTGACCTGGATCAGCCGGTACCCTCCAGTGATGAGACGGACTGCGTCGCGCCCCAGTGTGGACGGGTCGCACGAGACGTACGCGATCCTGGCTGGCCCACGCGCCAGCAGAGCCTCCAGGGCGCATTTTTCCAGGCCGGCGCGCGGTGGGTCCAGGATGGCAATATCGGGAGTGACATCCAGGTTGGGCAGCACGGCCTCTGCGGGGGCCTCGTAAAGAGCTACATTGTCGAATTCATCCAGGTTGGCCGCGAAATCCTCGCAGGCCGATGGGGATGCCTCGACCCCGATCAAGCGCCCGACGTGACCTGCAAAGAATGCACTGAACAAACCGACTCCACAATAGACATCCAACAGGATAGTGCTGGAAGAAACCGGTAAATGCTCCCGCAGGTGATCCACCAACTTCCCAGCCATCGCTGTGTTGACCTGGAAGAACGAAGCCGCCGAAACACGGAAACCCCGGTCTTTAACAGACATGCTCAGAGCTGCATCGCCTGCCATCACTACCATATCATCGCCAGTCACATGCACCACCGAGAGCCCTGCCTCAAGTTCCAGTTCGGGCAGTTCGAGAACCTCGGACTCCAGCACCAGCATGGACTCGGCATTCATCCCCACACGCAACGAGATACGTTCCAGCCCCAGTTCAGGGTCGAATTCCAGGCTGGGCCAGAGTTCGTTCAGGCCTGTTTCGGGAAGATGACATTCCGTTATGGGAAACACGCCCCGCCCGTTCGCTGCGATGTAGCCCATTTTCCCTTCACGCGTCAAATGGAATTGAACGTGGTTGCGGTAATTCCATTCAAGCGGGGAAGCGATAATCGGCTCGACCGGTGGGTCTGGGATTTTTCCGATGCGCATCAACTGGTCGCGCAAGATGGTGGTTTTTACCTGAAGTTGGGTTTGATAAGAAAGGTGTTGGTAATGACATCCCCCACATACCCCGAAATGCTTGCATCTCGGCGCAATACGCTCCGGCGATGGTTCCAGCACTTCGACCAGTTCGGCGCGCACATGGCCGTGCTTCTCCTCGATCACCCTGACCTTTACTTTTTCTCCCGGAAGTCCAAATGGGACAAAGGCAGCCACCCCATCGGAAAGCCGTCCAAGGGCATTGCCGCCGTAGACCAGTTTTTCGAGTCTGATGGTCAGCAGATCTGAAGGAGAAGTCATGGGTGCATGTGCAGGTCCCAGAGCCGGCCTAGCACCGTTTCGAGGCGAGCCTCCAGTAAGTCCGGTTTCCCAGTGGTAACGTCATCCTCATTCTCGAAAACCGCATAAGGCATGCGGTGACCATTGACTTCCAGGAAACCGTTTTCGCCGTGAGCCAGCTCCGCCCAATCGTCGTTCCCGTAGAGCCGTTCCAGTTTCTCGTCCGATAGACCGTGCTCGAGGATGCTGTCAGGACGGTCAGGGTTGAAGCGGAGGCGGTTCTTGCGCAGCGACTCGGCAAAGGAGACTCTGACATAGACCAGCGCAGCCTGGCGCAGGATTTCTTCCGAGAGATGGAGGAAGGCCTCCCGGTAACCGCCGTGTTCGCTGCCGCGCGAGAATTCGATCAGTGTCGTGGTACGGTCATGGTAAACCGGGTCGCGCAGGCGTTTGTGGTATTCGAGGCTGAGACGTTCGACCAGCAGTTGCCACAATCCCGGCGAAGCGAAATAGCCGTCAGCGTCGGTGTGTAGGCGCGCCATGCCGAGTTTGTGGCTGAGGATTTCGTCCTCCTCGAACCAGGTCCATAGCATGGGGAAGTCATCCAGAACATCCAGTCCACTGATGTGGAAACGCCTTCGCCGGTCATCTGTGTCGATATGGCTGAGGAAATCCATGATCTCACTCTTGCCCGAGGCTGGACGACCTACCAGCAGAATGATCTCGAAGGTGTCTTTGCTCATGACGTGTGCAGGATGGGAGTCGCAGCTCAACTGCGCTGCTTCCGGATCAGGTTATTTTATAAAGAATGCCAACAGTTGGTTCTGGAATATAGCCAGCACAATCAGAATAACAACAAATGTACCGGCCAGGATGCCGATCCGGCGCAGTTCGCGCTTGGTGTTGCTGTAGTCCGGATTGAATTCAACCGTTTTTGCTGCCATGCTGGTGGGTGGATGGGGAACCTGACGGTAAGACTGACGGGAAACCTGACGCTTACTTTTCTTGCTCATAATTCTCCTAAGGATTTTGAAGTGTTAGTAACTCCTCGATAAGAGGGAGAGGCTATCCAGATTATTGAGACGAAACAAGTTTTGCAAACACTACGATACGTTTTTTATCAACCATGTACGGGTAACAACTGATGAGCGTGACGGTCGTCTCGCCGGTAGGGTTCATCACTTCCACTTGCGTCGGTTCGACGATCTGGCTGCCGGTAACGATGTAAATGTATTGTCCCTGGGCCGTAAAGAGCATTACCTGATCACCAGGTTGGAGATGGTCCAGGTTCCGAAATATCTCGCCAAAAACGTCGTCGTGTGCAGAAAGGACTACATTGCCTACTTGGCCTGGATCGGCCGAACCAACGTGCTGGCCGACACCTTTCTTCAACTGCTCCCAGCTATCGCCCTGGACAACCGGCGCATCCACGTTGATTGCCTGTATTTGGATACGCATGGCCTGGTCGGGTCCCGGTGTGGGGAGAGGCAGGTTGGCAATCGACTGTACCAGCGGGCGCAGGTGCTCGGGAATCTCCGCTTCGTTGGGCTGCGCACCACCCGGTGCGGTCGGCGGGGTGTGGCCGCCTGGCAGTACGATTGCCGTAATGAGGGGAGTGGGCGTCAACGTATCCTGGCGCAGGGCGACAACCACCTCGTGGTTCAACGATTGCAGCATGCCGAACCAGTTCAGCATCAGCCCAACCAAACCAAGCACTGCCAGGATTTCAACGCTCAACAATATGCCATCATACCAGCGTCTGCGGGCTGGACGGACAACCGGTCTATCCGTAAGTGAGCCCTCTCCATCGACTGGAGGCTGCGTGCGCCATTCACCCAGGGCAGCCGGCGGCAGATCCGGGGAGAGCAGGACGGCCCGTCCGCTGCGACGGAAGCGCTCCAGGCGCTTCTGGCGCGCATCGTGGCGCTTATCGAGCAACAGGCGGCGCAACTCCTGTTCCGAAAGTTCTTCGGGGCTCTTCGGGTTGGTCACGGGCGTGATTATACCGCACCTGTTGTTCGGTTTTTCAGTGCCGGAAAAGGGCGTTCTGGGAGGCTCAAATGCTGTATAATGAGTTTGTCTGGCCAATTGTGCTTAATTTCCGGCACAACCTATTTTCAAAAGGAGGTTTCTATGGCTTTCAGTTTTAAAAACAAACGCGGTGTCACTTATTTCTTGCATGCAAGAGTAACCAAAACGAAGACAGGCAAGACCCAGACGCTTTACTTCTTTTCCAAAGAGAAGAAAGCGGGAGTTTTGGAAGTCGTGCCCCAGGGATACAAAGTGCAAGAAACAGCAAATGGCTTGCCAGTGTTGAAGAAGGTCTAGCAAGGGATATTTCTGGAATCAAATGCTCCCCGGATGGGGAGCATTTGATTCCAGGGAGAAGTATCCGGATATTTTCGGGCAAAGTCGATTTGATCCTATTTCTTGACGGGAAGATACAGCCGTGCGATATACTCTTTGAGCATCCGACGTGTGCTGAATTGCGGGGTAATGGTCTGGATGGATTTTTTCATCATCGCCAGCCACTCGAGCGGGGTGTTATCGGCGTTGCGTTCGGTGTAATAGAGCGGGATGATCTGGTTCTCCAAAACATCATAAAAACTCGTGGCGTCCGCTTCATCCTCGACCTCGGCATCCAGGCCGGGGTCGTCGCCGATGGCCCAGCCGTTGGAACCGTTATAGGCCTCGCGCCACCATCCATCCAATACCGAGAAGTTGATCACGCCGTTCAAGGCGGCCTTCATCCCTGAAGTCCCAGAGGCCTCGTTCGGGCGGCGCGGGTTATTCATCCACACATCCACGCCCTGGACCAGGTAGCGGGCCAGGTTCATGTCGTAATCCTCCAGGAAGACCAGCCGTCCTCCATTCTCGGCCTTTTTGATGATCCGGTACACATCCTGGATGATATGTTTGGCAGGGTCATCGGCAGGATGCGCCTTCCCGGCAAAGATGATCTGCACCGCGCGGTTGGGGCGGTTGATGATTTCAAGCAGGCGCTCCAGGTCATGGAAGACAAGGTCGGCGCGCTTATAGGTGGCAAAGCGGCGCGCAAAACCAATGGTCAGAACGTAGGGATCGAGCATAATGCCGGAGGCGATGGCCTGAACCGGGTGGTAGCCGCCTTCCATCCAACGTTGACGGGTGAGTTCGAGAGCATAGAATACCAGCTTGCGCTTGAGGTGCAGCCGGACGTCCCACAATTCGTTATCAGGGATCGCGTCCACCTTTATCCAGGTCTCGGGATCATCCAGGCGGTCGAGCCAGTCTGCTCCCAGATACTTGTCGAACAGGACGCGCATCCGGCGGGCCAGCCAGGTGGCAGTGTGAACGCCGTTGGTCACATAGTTGATCGGCACGTCGTCTTCGTTCTGGATTTCGGGCCACAGGAATTTCCACATGCGGCGGGCGACGCGCCCGTGCAGCTCAGAGACGGCATTCCGGCCATCCGAGAAACGCAGAGCCAGGATGGGCATGCTGAAGGTCTCACCCCAGGCCTCCCGACTGCGGGCAAGGTCAATGAACTGGTCGCGATTCAGACCAAGTTCGGGCCAGTAATTGGAGAGGTTTTTGTCCACCAGCCAGAGCGGGAATTCATCGTTCCCGGCCGGGACGGGCGTATGCGTGGTGAAGATATTGCCATGCCGGGTTTTGGTGATGGCTTTTTCAAAGGTCAAGCCCTTGGCAATGAGCTCGCGTGCCCGTTCGAGGGTCAGAAAGGCCGCGTGACCTTCGTTCATGTGCCAGACAGTCGGGTCGTACCCCAACGCCCGCAGGGCACGGACCCCGCCCACGCCGAGCAGGATCTCCTGGGCAATCCGCAAATCCAGGTCGCTCCAGTAGAGGCGCAGGGTCAGGTTGCGGTCGGCGGGAGTATTCTCGTCCAGGTCGGTATCGAGCAGGTAGAGCGGCACACGTCCCACCCGCAGCTCCCAGATATTGGCTATGACCGTGCGATCGGGGAAGCTGACCGAAATTGCAAGGGGTTTCTCATCGCTATCGAGCACCTGCAGAACCGGCAACTCCTCGAAATTAAGCAGGTTATTGATCAACTCTTGCCAGCCATCCTCGGAGATGCGCTGGGAGAAGTAACCCTCGGCATACATCAGGCCCACACCCATCAGCGGGAGGCCAAGATCAGAGGATTCCTTAAGGTAATCCCCGGCCAGTATGCCCATGCCACCGGAATAGATGGGCAGGGTCTCGTGCAGGCCGAATTCCATCGAGAAGTAAGCCCATTGCTGGTTGCATTGTTCATCGTATGTTTCGGTACACCAGGTCTCCTTGGCATTCATGTAGGCATCAAAACTGGCGAAGACGCGGTCGTAGATCTCCAGATAGATGGGATTCTGCGCGGCAGCGTTGACCTCGGTGCGGCCGACCGAACGCAGGAAGAGCAAGGGATTGTGGCTGAGACGTTCCCAGAGGGCGTAATCAATCCGGTAGAAAAGCCTCTGGCCGGATGGGTTCCAGGTCCACCAAAGGTTATAAGCCAGTTCACCCAGCCGGTCGATACGGCGTGGCAGGTCGAAATGGTTTGGAATTTTTGCGCGAAAATTCGGCATGTTCTCTCCTCCAAATATGCAATCATACCAAAGAATCAGGCCAGCCTGTAGCGAATGTCACAGAATTAAAATGAAGTCTTTTGATTGACAATTCCGTGGGCGGATGATAAAATCACGCCCGCTTGGCAAAGGTGACATCACATGTGCCTGCCTCGCACTCGTACGCCACACGTCCTGCGATCGGTCAGCAGGGCAGGTGCAGGCGAGCCACCATTGGCCATGCCGTTGATCCAAATTGAACGGCGCATAAAGCCCCCATCGTCTAGTGGCCCAGGACGGGGCCCTCTCAAGGCCCAAACAGCGGTTCGAGTCCGCTTGGGGGCATAAGAACATATAATCCATATTTTCTATATGGTACTTTCCTTTAAAATACGCTCTGGCTTCAGAGCGTATTTCTTTTTTGATCGGAATATTTGTACTACGATTGTCGGTTCGCAAATTCCATATTCCTTTGAAAACGACAGGAGTCAAAATGCACCATTGTTTATCGTCTACCAAATGCAGCTACAAACTCCATAAGAACACTTGATGGCTGCCTATAGAAAAAAACTATAACCCAAGTGACCATCGTCACTTGTTCCTGCTTATGCCGGGAGTTAAGCTATCAGTAAATTAAGCAAGTGCTGAAGTTTCGCTTATGGCACCAAGTCTTTCGGAAGAAGTCCAGGGTCTTGCCCAACGCCAAGCCGCGCTCTGCAAGGTTTTCAGCAGCGCCCAGCGGGTGTTGATCTTGTGGTTCCTGGCAGAGAAGGAGCGAACGGTCAGCGAGATCGCCTCAGCGCTCAGCGCCTCCCTCCCCTGCACCTCGCAGCATCTTCACCTGATGGAATTGAACGATATTTTGGAATCCCGCAGGGAGGGACACAACATCTACTATCGCCTGGCGGAGAATGAGCTGCTGAAGAACTGCCTGGTCTTGGCCAATATGCCAAAAAAGTTGGCGAAAGAAATGCCAGTGGAACGATTTCATAAAATGGAGGTACCAGGA
This sequence comes from uncultured Chloroflexia bacterium, assembly GCA_963806575.1. Taxonomy (GTDB): domain Bacteria; phylum Chloroflexota; class Anaerolineae; order Anaerolineales; family Villigracilaceae; genus UBA877. The sequence goes on from CAWDYX010000025.1 coordinate 6,969, forward strand.
TGACCACAGAGGAACTGAAGGCTTTGAAGGTCGATAAATTGGTGGATGCGCGCGGCACAGCCTGCCCGGGTCCCCTGCTGGAGGCCCGGCGCGGGATCAATGAGTGTCCGATCGGCGGAGTGATGGAGATCCAGTCCTCGGACGTGGACACGATCGTGTCAGTTCAACGCTGGTGCAACAAAATGGAGCTTGAATACCTGGGCGACATTGCGAACGACGGGTTTTGGAGCATCTATCTGCGCAGGACGAAGTAAATGGCTGAGGGAAGCAACAAGAAAGCCACCCGCAAAAAGATCCTGGTCTTCTCCACCAGCGCGATATCGGACCTGGGGATCGACATGGCGGGCAGCGCCCACATGCATTATTCACCTTCCGTTCAGGTGATTCCTCTGCCGTGTTCCAGCGGGATCAAGCCGGCCTGGATCGTCCACGCCCTCGAAGAGGGATACGATGGCGTATTCATTGCTGCCTGCGGGGGGGATTGTGCTTACCTGCCGGATTGCAGCTCCCGTACGAGCACCCTGCTGGCGAAAGCACAGGAAATGCTCAAAGAGCGCAATATCAGCCCGAAAAGAGTAAAGATGGCGGGGATCTGCTCCGTGTGTGCGGACAGTTTTGTCTCCCATATGCGGAAGTTCGAGGAGGAGTTGGCCAGTTATGACTCCCGACCATAAGAAGAACGGGCTGGACTACGATGTCATGATCGTCGGCGCAGGCATGGCAGGGATGGAAACCGCCGCGCTGCTCGGGGATATGGGCTACGATGTGCTACTGGTGGAAAAGGAACCCAGCGTCGGCGGCAAATCCATTCTATTGAGTAAGGTTTTTCCAACCTTGGACTGCGCCAGCTGCATTGTCACGCCCAAGATGGCCGCCGTTGCCCATCACCCGAAAATCACACCGATGGTCTACACCGAAGTGGACGGTTTTATTCGCAATAACGACGGTTCCTTCACGGTGGATCTGCACAAGAAAGCTTCCTATGTGAATTTTGATGCATGTACCGGCTGTGACAAATGCGAGGAAGTCTGCACGGTCTCCCTGCCGGACAAATACAACTATAACTTGGCTGCCAGCCGCGCCGCGCACATTCCCTTCCCCCAGGCAGTACCGAAAAAGGCAGTCATCAGTCGTACGGGACAGGCTCCCTGTAATTCTGCCTGTCCGGCCGGCGTTAAACCGAGTGGTTTTGTGTCCCTGGTCCGTGCGGGACGTTACGAGGAAGCGTTCAGGATGCACCTGGAGGACGCTCCCCTGGTGGGCAGTTTGGCGCGTGCCTGTTACGCGCCTTGTGAAAGCGAATGCACCCGCGAGGATAAAGATGGGACCCTGCATATCCGGGCCATCAAGCGCTTCCTGGCAGACCGCTATTACGCCAATCATCCTGAGCCTGAATATGGCCGTCCGCAGGTGCTGCTGGACAAGAGAGTGGCTGTTGTGGGCTCAGGGCCCGGCGGGCTAAACCTTGCCTATCACCTGGCCCGCAAAGGATATCAGGTCAAGATCTTTGAGGTAGAACCGGAACCAGGCGGCCAGCTCAGGTTTGGGATCCCGGCTTACCGGCTCCCCAAATCAGTGGTGGATCGGGACATCAAGAATGTGACCGCCCTGGGTGTAGAAATGGAGACCGGGGTCCGCATAGACAATCTAAAGGGGCTGAAGGAGCAAGGTTTCGATGCTGTCTTCCTGGCCACAGGTTCCCTGGAGCCAAAGAAGCTCGGGGTACCGGGGGAAGAACTTGAAGGTGTCGTTTGCTGTTTCGATTTCCTGAAAGAGGTCAACCGGGGTAAAAGGATAGACCTTACGGGCAAGACCGTTGTGCTCTTCGGGGGAGGCAACGCCTGCCTGGATCCTGCCAGAATTGCCCTCCGATCCAACGCCAAAAAAGTGATCGTCGTATACCGGAGAAGCCGGGCCGAAATGCCGGCCTTTCCCGCCGAGGTGGTGGCTGCGGAGGAAGAGGGCGTGGAGCTTTGCTTCCTCACCAATCCCACGAGGTTCGTCGGCGAAAATGGAAAGCTGAAGGAAGTGGTCTGCCAGAAGATGAAACTCGGTGAGCCTGACGCTTCCGGCCGGAGAAAACCGGTGCCGATCAAGGGCTCCGAGTACAAGATCCAGGCTGACATGGCGGTTGTGGCGATCGGCAATGCTCCCACAACATCCATCTTCAAGGACGAACTGGAATTGAACCCCGACGGCACCGTGAAGACAGACCCCGAAACCCTGCAGACATCGCTCCCTTATGTGTTTGCCGGCGGCGATGCCGTACTTGGCCCATCATCCATCGTTCAAGCCATGGGGCAAGGGCGGCGAGCGGCGTTCCATATCGACCGCATGCTGCAAGGGCTGAACCGCTGGACGTGCCTTTTGGCGACCAGTTGGAGGTCGCAGACAAAAAAGATATTCTCGACGGGACCAAGAATTGGGAGACAGTGGCGCCGGTACTCGTGCCAGAGCGTCCACCCCGTGAACGTATCCGGAATTTTGAAACTTATGAGGATGCATTAAGCGAAGAAGATGCGCGATTGGAGGCCAATCGCTGCTTGAACTGCGCTGAATGTTCGCAGTGCATGGAATGCGTCAATGTCTGCCCTGCGAATTGCATTGATTTCAGTATGAAGCCTGAACCCATGAAGTTCCGGGTGGGGAGCGTTGTCCTGGCAACGGGATTCGAGATCATGGATCCGACGGAAAAAAACCTGCTGGGATACGGCGTTCTCCCCGACGTGATCACGGGGCCGCAAATGGATCGGCTGTTGTCGCCGACACGCCCCTATAACGGCGTGCTGCGCCCCTCGGACGGCAAGGAACCGGAAAGCATCGCGATCGTGCTGTGCGCCGGCTCCCGCGACCATACTTTCTGCAATCCCCTGTGCTGCCGCATTGGTTGCATGTATTCCATCAAACAAGCCCAGCTCATCATGGGCGCCCTCCCCATTGCGGATGTAACCATCTACTCCATCGACATTCGGGCTTTTGGGAAGGGATACGAAGAATTCTACGAACAGGCCAAGGGCATGGGAGTGAATTTCGTAAAGGGGAAGGTTGCACGTATCGACCAACTTGAAAATGGCAAGATGGCCTTGCACTATGAAGATATGCTGGGCGATGGCGGGACGAAAACCCGGGAGCACGACCTGGTCGTTCTGGCGGTAGGCTTTTTGCCGAATACCGCGCCATTTGCCCTTTACAAGGGCGGCGAACTGGAAAGAGATGCCTTTAACTATGTCCGAGAGGTAAACCCTGTCATTGAGCCAGGCGCCACCAATGTGGCCGGGCTTTACCTTGCCGGCACTGTGAATGGGGCGAAAGATATTCCCGATACCGTATTGCACTCTGGCGCGGCAGCAACTCAAGTATCTGCATATCTTGAGAGAATGAGGGCTGACTGATGGCACAGGAACGAAGAATTGGCGTTTTTGTCTGCTATTGCGGAGGCAATATCTCGGACTATGTGGATGTGGAAAAGGTCCGGGAGGAAGTCGCCAGGGAACCCGGGGTTGTCATTGCCAGGACTCACATGTTTGCCTGTTCTGATGCGGCGCAGCAGGAGATGATCGACGACATTAAAACCGCCGGGCTGGATGGCCTCGTGGTAGCTTCCTGCGCGCCTTCCCTCCACTTGCACACTTTTCGTGGCATGGCTGAACGGGCTGGCCTGAATCGTTACCAGTATGTGCAGGTAAATATGCGTGAGCAATGTTCCTGGGCGCATACCAACGATAAGAATGGGGCGACGGAAAAAGCCGTTCATCTGATCAGGGCTGGCATTGCCAAATGCGCCTTGACCCATCCCCTCAACCCTTTACGGGTGGAAACCAAGCCCCGCGTGTTGGTGATCGGCGCGGGTGTTGCCGGGATGCGTGCCAGCTTCTCCCTGGCAGATATGGGATTGGCCGTTTACTTGATCGAAAAAGAGGAAAAGCCCGGTGGCTGGTCGCTCCAGGCGGGACGGATGGGACCTGAGGGTCTCCAGGGACAGAGATAGTTACAACCTTGTTGCAGCGGATTCAAGGGAATGATCGGATCGTCATTTACACACAGGCGGAACTGATCGAAAAGACCGGCAGCATTGGCGATTTCAATGTAAAAATCAATGTCAAAGGGGAAGAAGTCTCCCTGAATGTGGGGGCCATTATTGTCACAACTGGCTTTACGCCCTACGTCCCTGGCAAGGGGGAATATGGTTGGGGAGCAGATGGCGTTGTTGACCTGGTACAGTTCCGGCAGATGCTGGCAGAGGGGAAACTCGAATATCACGGTAAGCCATTGCGTGATGTGGCATTCATCTACTGTGTCGGCAGCCGCCAGGCTGAAACGGAAACATGTCCCGACCCGAACCGCTACTGTTCCCGTTACTGCTGTTCTGCGGCGACCTATACCGCTGTCATGCTTCACGAACTGGCGACAGAGACAAAGCAGACGGTAAACCAGTATCACCTTTACCGTGATATCCGCACCTACGGCAACCTGGAAACGGTCTACGAAGAGGCCCGCCATGGATGGGGCGCTCTTCCTGCGCTGGGAGCCAGATCATCCTCCCGTGGTGGAAGAGGCTGACGGACGGCTTTCAGTAAAAGTACAGGATACCCTGGACGGGGGCGAGGAGCTTGAGATCGGCGCTGACCTTGTGGTCCTCGTCACCGGCATGGAGCCACGTGAGAATGACAGGCTCAATCAAGTCCTTAAAATACCGGAAAGCACGGATGGGTTCTACAAGGAAATTCATCCAAAACTACGCCCCGTGGAAACTGTGATTGACGGCGTATTCATTGCCGGCGCTGCCCAGGGTCCGAAAACCATGTCCGAAAGCGTCACATCCGCCCTGGCCGCCGTAGCTAAGACCGGCAGTCTGTTGAAGAAAGGCCATGTGGACCTGGAACCGTTAATCGCCCAGGTAGACAACGACAAGTGCACCTGGTGCGGCGAATGCCTCAAGGCATGTCCATATGGCGCGATCGAAAAGATGATCTGCGGCGAAAAAGAAGTGGCGATGGTGATCGCTTCCCTGTGCAAGGGAGAAGGCGCCTGCGTGCCGGTTTGCCCCAAGGATGCGATTGCCGTTGAGGGGTTCAGGAACGATCAGATCATCGCCATGATCGATGCGAGCCTCAAGGAGGCTGCGATATGAGCGGCACTGAAAAGAGTCGGCGTGATATACGGGAGATCGTTCATGACGAAATGATCATGAAAGATCGCATCGCCAAGATCCTGAAGGACGGTCCCCAGACCATCCCGGCGTTGGCCGAGGCGGTGGGATATCCCAGTCACGAGGTGGCGATATGGCTGTTCGCCATGCGACGCTATGGTGAAGTAGAAGTGGTTGGCAAACCCGATGTGGACGGCTATTTCAAATATACGCTTGTAAAACGGCAGAATGAGAACGCATGATAGTAGAGGAATACTGAATATGACCGTCCGCGTCGATCCACAATTCTTGACCGAGTTCAAAAAATACGGCGTCGTGAACGTTGAAAAATGCTTCAATTGCGGCAACTGCACGGCTGTTTGTCCGCTCTCGACCGACAGCGAAACTTTCCCGCGCCGTCTCATCCGCTACGTCCAACTTGGTTTGAAGGAGCAGCTGCTTAGCAGCAAGGAACTCTGGCTGTGCTACTACTGCGGAGAATGCACCCAGACCTGCCCCCAACAGGCCGACCCTGGCGAGTTCATGGCCACCGCCCGCCGTTATGCCATCGCCAGTTACGATCCACTTGGCTTGGCAAAGCTGCTTTATAAGTCCCCCATCCTTAGCTCCATATTCTTTGTTTTGCTTGCATTCGTGATTGGCTTCGGCGTTTACTCCGTTCATGGCCCTATGCCAACCAGCACGCTTAAGTTCATTTGATTTCATCCCTTCATCAGTCATCCATAACTTCGGCGTGATTGGAATGGTCGTTGTCGGCTTGCTGATTTTGGTGGGCATGGTCAACATGATCGTCAAGGTGCGAGGCCAGGGGATGAAGGGAGTGCGCACCAACTGGTTGAACGCGATCTGGGAGGTTGTTGCAGTCGAGGCGCTTGCCCAACGCCGCTTCCAACGCGACTGCGAAGCTGCCACCGATAAGTCGGCCTGGTACCTGCAAAAATGGTTCGTCCACGCATCCACTCTATGGGGTTTTCTCGGACTTCTGCTAGCCACGGCCCTTGATTAGCCTTCTGGATCTGCTGGGCATCAAGGCCGACCGGGACCTGGGTGCATTTCTGGAATCCGATTCGTCTGCTCGGCACACTGGCTGGATTATTTCTGGTCTACGGCACGACCGTATCTCTCATCCGTCGCATTCGCAAAACGGACGAAACCATGCGCCCACTCAATGGTTTCACGATTGGGCATTCCTCATCCTCTTGTGGTTGTCCGGTATGAGCGGTTTTCTGCTGGAGATCGCGGTTTACCTGCCCCATCCTGCTCCGTGGATGTACTGGACACTGGTGGGTCATATTACCGTGGCGGCTGAATTGCTCCTGCTGTTGCCCTTTACAAAATTCGCCCACGCCTTCTATCGCACCATTGCGCTGTATTTCCATGCGCTCAAACCGATCCCTGCGACCGAGCCGGCCAAGGCCGGAACAGACTGATCATTTCACTGTCGTTCAACGTAATGCGACCAAAAAGTCGCTTACGAAAATCAAATTCAACATTCAAAAAGGAGATTACAATGGCTAAGCAAAAAATGGCAGTCGTCTGCAATGGCGACACCCCGGCAAACATCATGCCGACCTTGATCTTCTCCACCTCCGGCCTCGCACTGGACTACGAAGTGCACGTCTTCGTCTGCCCGGCTGGCGCGCGCTGGTTCGTGAAGGGCGAGCTGGAGAAGCTCGGCACACCCAAGGGCATGCCCAACCCGGTCGAGCTCATGAACAAACTGCTCGACATGGGCGGCGATGTCGTCTTTTGCGAGCTGGCCCTGGCGAACAAGGACATCAAGCCCGAGGACCTGCGCGATCCCCGCATCAAGATCAAGAAGGCTCCGCCCTTCCTGATGGACGTCGAAGGCGCCTGCCAGACCTACGTGTTCTAATTATTGAATAAGGAAGGCCGGGCATCTCAAACAGATGCCCGGCCCGAATGATCACGCGCTTATGCTGGTGCGGAAACCGCACTGGCGCTATTTCCGTTTCCTGGATTTGGCCCGTTTCCCTGCTTCCTTTTCGGGCATTTGAAGCAGGTCCGCATTTTCCGGCGCGTGGACGAAGCTCCAGAAGGTGTCTCTGGAGCGATTTGGCTCACTCAGACCTTTCCGCACCATGTAGATCGTGCGTTCCAGCGTCAGTCCTTCCACGGGGACATCGATGACGCTGCCGCGCTCCATCGGGTAGGAGGCCGCCAGGGTGGAAACGAACCCGATCCCGTAGCCGGCTGCGACGGTCCGGACGATGGCTTCAGCATTTCCCAGTTCCATGAAGACGTTGAGGTCTCCAAGGCTGATATCGTGCTTGGCCAGTTCCTCGAGCACCACCCGGCGGGTCCCGGAGGTCGGCTCGCGCATGATGATCGGTTCTTCCAACAACTCCGACGGCTCGATCGAGGCCCGCAGGGCCCAGCGGTGGCCTGCCGGCACGATCAGCGAGATGCGGTCGTGAAAGAACTCCTGGGCTTCCATCTCGGGATCATCCACCTCCCGGCTGACCACGCCCAGGTGGGCCTTTCCTTCCAGTAAGTCCAGAGTCACCTGCTCTGAGGAACAGGCAGGGATGCTGATCTGGATGCCAGGATAGCGCTGCCGGAACCGTGCGGCCATCTGCGGCAGGATGTACTTGCCAGCCGTGGTGCTGCAAGCGATGTGCAGATCCCCCACAACCTCCTGCACAAGGGATGACATCATCTCCTGGATGTTCTGGGTGTCATGCAGCAGACGACGCGCCCAGGGCAGCAGGATGCGCCCGGCTTCGGTCAGCCGCAAGCCGGCGCCGCTGCGTTCGAACAGGGTGACGCCCAGTTCCTGCTCCAGGATCTTGATCTGGTGGCTGACGGAGGGCTGGCTCATGTGAAGCTGCTTGGCGGTCCCGGAGAAACTCAAGGTCTCTGCCGCGCGCAGGAAGGTCTCAACTTTGATTAGGTCGATCATTCTCTTGGATCCTGTCTGGTTTCCAGGTCCATTATAACTTTAAAGGCTTGCAATGACCCCGGCAGGCACGCTTGCTCATATGGAAAGCGTTCCCAGAACATAATACAGGAAATGAAAAAGAACCTCTGGGGTAGCCATAGAGGCTCTGATTCACTAGCAGTCGGTTCCTTCCGGACCGGCGGGGTGCCGGAGTGTGTCGGGCAATCGTCATGGCCTGCCCATGAAACATGAGGGCCGATAGATACCCTCTCAACTTTGTATTATCCTTATATACAGTATCCGCTTGGGGGCACAACCACCCGCCCACATGCGGGTTTTGATTTCCAGGCCTTCTCACTCCTCCACGGGGGACACGAGGCCCAAACCCACAGGGTGCGCTGCCTGTCCCGTACGATCTTTGCGGGCGAGCCGGTGTTAGGCGCAGGTTCGGATATCGTAGGGAATGTAATTTATGTGATGTGCCAGAGGTTTTGACAAGACGTGAAGTCAGGGTTATTGCACCTAAATATCCAAATCATTGAATATATTGATAAGTTCCTTGATCCCCCGATTTACAAATTGGTTTTTGATGATCTCTTCCTGAAGATCGCTCCCGGATAGACTGGCCTCAAAGCAGGCGGGATCCATGGCGATCACGCGCGTGTATTCAAGACCGCGCAGATCCAGGGAGAATCCATCCTTGGCTGTGATGAGAAACAAATTAAACCGATACACATTTCCTTCATCCCATTGTGCGGGAAGAGACAGGCTGAAATTTGCGATCTTCGACAGGTCCTTGAAGGTTTGTATTTCAGGGGAAAGGTGTAATTGCTCAAAGGGGAAAAGGATTTCCATCCCGGCTGCCTGCAAGTCATAGGAGGTCCAGGCCTTGTGGATGGACTGGCGCCAGGAGTTCCCGTCCCGAGAGATCAATGACACCCTGCCATGCTCTCCCAAAATGCTGCCGGAGCGTGAGGCACAAGAGCATGCAATGGCCTCCTCCAGGTCACCGCCGTTCTCCAGGCTGGCACGTTCGCGCAGGCTCAAAAACCGTAAAGCCGGATCTTCATCTTCATAAATCGAGCGGGTCTCGAAACCCAGCTGGATGCCTGTCACAAGATCAAGGAGCTGCCTGATGGTCAATGGGTTGAAAAGAAGAAGCGCTAATTCCAGCCCGGTGATGGTCTGGTTTTGATAGGCTTCAGGATAGTAGTTGGTCGATCCGTTTTTACCAGGCATAGGTATCATTAACTTACGATAATAATACAGCGATCCCCTCCACCCTGCAGCATTTACGCCGCACCCCGCAGGGCACCCTCGATCCGTTTTACTTTGCAACCGTCGGGTTGACCTCGCTCCAGCTACCACCGCCGTTGGTCGTTTGTACCAGGTCGATCTGCCCATTGGAACTTGCGACCGCCCAGCCATGCTGCGGGTCGACAAAGGAGAACTGCGCGTCCCAATTCACCGTCGCAACGTCTGACCAGGTGCCGCCTCCGTCCGCCGAGGCGTACAACTCACGCCCAAGCAATAGGGCTTTGTCCGTCCCAAACCAGATCAAGCGGTCCTGCGAGGCCATGACTTTGCCCGGCAGGCGCACAGTCGTCCAAGTCGCACCGCCGTCCTGGCTGGCATAAAAGTAGCTGATGAACTGCCTGGGTGGTTCGTATCCGTCAAAGCACCCGACCAGCATCCGGATGGATTGGGCCGAGAGCAGAACGGGTTGGTAGGTCTCGCAATACGGATACTGGTTGAACAAGTCGGGCGCACCGGGTGGAGCCGGAAGCTCACGATTGTCCCAATTGGCGCCCCCATCGGTGGTGAGGTCGTAGGCAGGCGGAGCCGGTGCGTAGGCGCCGGTTGTCTGCAGGGTACGCAAGCCGGTACTGCCGTTGGCAAAGACCATCCCGGTATAATCGTCGCTGATCTGGCCGTCAAGAGAGGTCCAGGTGGCGCCGCCATCTGAAGTATGGAAAAGCTCGTGGTTGAAGTGCGTGCCCGCCCCGACGTAGACCCCGCGCAGCATGATCCAAACATTCCGGGCATCGAGAACGGCAAACTCGGCCCAGGTACTGTCACCGATAACCTGCGGCTGGATTGGCGGGCCACTGTTGTAGGTCCATGTGCGGCCGCCGTCAGTAGTGAAATAGACCCTCAATGTTGTATCAATGTGCCCGGTATAGGAAAAAATGATCCAGGCGTCGCGTGCGTTCAGAAAGGCGCCATAGATCGTGTCCGCCTCGCCCACGCTCGGTGTGACCTCCAGCCAGGTCTGGCCGCCGTCGGTCGTGGTCAACAAGTAGGGTCCCCTGATCCCCCAACCTTCCGTCCGGTTGACCATGTAAATCTGATCCAATTGGATGTGATTACCAGGGGTCAGGCGGGCTGGCGCCGCCGGCTGGGGTATGGGGCTTGGCCATGCGGTTACGGGAATGGGGGAAGGAGTTTCCTCCGTCGTGGGGATTATTTCCTGCGGAGAGGGTTGCAGAGACACAGTTGGAATCAATGCCGTGTTGGTAGGTTTTTCTGCGGTCGGGAGAGGAGTGGGAGTGGTCACCGCCAAGGGTCCACATGAGAGAATTGCCAATAGAAGAATGCACATGGCCACAGCCAGGGGAGTCTTCATTTACGCCTCCACGCGTTGGTATTACCGGTTCGGCTTTTTTAATCGATAGCTTGTTGTTGTCTGAAGATAATGTACTTCCCACGGAAATAAAAGTCAAGCCGTATATACTTTAGAAAGCAGGATATTTGTTCCGTTTTATCCAAAATAGAAGAAACGCCCGTGCAGGGACGTTTTTTCCCCAATCTCCTATATGCGGTTGACGATTTTACTCAACGTCAAACTCAAGCGCTTGCCCGATGTAGTAACGCAGGGCCTCCAGGTTCGTTCCGGAAAGAGTTTTGATCTTTACATGCTTGGATGATTTACCGACCCCGCGGAGCAGGCCATATTTATCATCGAACTACCCGCCACCGGAGAAGGAAAAATTGATGTCTTATGATCTCTCCCCCTGCTCGTAGGCCAACCGCATCCTTTCGAGGTCGAGCTTCTTCATCTTCAGCATGGCTTGCATGGCCCGGCGGGAACCCTCCGGATCCTTACCGTTCAACAGTTCGTTCAACCCGGAAGGAACGATCTGCCAGGACAGCCCGTATTTGTCTTTCAGCCAGCCGCATTGTACCTCCTCGCCGCCATCGGTGAGTTTCTCCCATAGCCTGTCCACTTCTGCCTGGGTGGTGCAATCCACGAAGAAGGAGATGGCAGGCGAGAATGCAAATTCCGGGCCGCCGTTCAGGGCGATGAATTCCTGTCCCTCGAGCACGAAATTAACAGTAAATACAGTCCCTTGCGGTCCAGGACCTCCTTCGCCGTAGCGGGATATGCTGACGATCCTGGAATCCTTGAAGAGTGAGGCGTAAAAATTCGCGGCTTCCTCAGCCTGGTGATCGAACCATAAAAAGGGGGTAATCTTTTGCATTTGTTCACTCCGAGCCAATCAATAAACACCCGCACAGCATACGGATATTGCCATAATCTTACCATAAATCGGTTTTATTATATCCACTATATCCAATTGTGATATGGAACCTGGCAAAAAAGCCCTGGAAAATGGCCAGGTGCTTTTTTGATGACAGGGAAGGTCATGACATTTGTCACTTGAAAACGACCATAAAAGTGCCTAATATACGATTGAAAATGATTGATTTAGATTGAATATGAGCGATTATGGAAGTTAATTTTGTTTCAGGCACTGACCGTCAAATCCAGATCCTGCGGCTGTTGGAGCGCCGCCAGCGCATCAGCGTGGCGGAACTTTGTGCAACGTTCGATGTGAGTGAGGCGACTGCCCGACGTGACCTGGAAAGCCTCGCCAGCCAAGGCAAGCTCCAACGCGTCCACGGCGGCGCGATCATTTCGACCCAGGCCCCGCCGGAACAGCCAATCCTCCAGCGCCAGAACGAACAAGCGGATGAAAAGTTCCGCATTGGACAGGCCGCTGCGGCGCTCGTGCAGGTCGGGGAGACGGTCTTCCTTGGCTCGGGGACAACCGTCCTTGAAGCTGCCCGGCACCTGCGCGGGCGACAGAACCTGACGGTGCTGACCAATTCCCTGCCGGTAGTGAATACCCTGGTCGGAGCAGAAGGGATGACGGTTATTTGCCTGGGCGGGATGTTGCGCGAAAGTGAACTTTCCTTCATCGGTCATATCACCGAGCAAGCCCTGGCGGAGGTGCGCGCCGATTTAGTTTTCATAGGTACGCGCGCCATCAGCCTGGAATACGGTCTGACCCACGAATACCTGCCTGAAACCATGACTGACCGCGCCATCCTGAAGGCTGGCAAAGAAATCATTGTTCTGGCCGACCACACCAAATTCGGCCGCGCCGCCACGGTCCGGCTGGCTCCACTCGAAAGCATCCATACCATCGTCACCGATAACGGAACCCCGCAGGATTTCATTGACGCCGTCCAGGAACGTGGCCTGCAGGTCGTAGTCTCGTAGTCTCGTAGTCGTTAGTCGCAGAGTCTTTCAATCATATAGTATTGTAGTCTTTTCGTTCTTTAGTCTGAGTGTCCCTTCGTGTTCTTCATAAAAAAAGCCTTATGGAACTTGAAAACTTCCGCCCTCAATCCAAACTGGTCACCAAAACCACCCTGGTCGATAGGCCGTGCTTCCCGGCTTTCGATGCCCATAATCACCTCGGGGAGGACTTCGGCGGTGGATGGGATCAACGGCCGCTGCCAGGACTGCTCGAGCTACTCGACCAGGCAGGTATCACCCGCTACGTGGACCTGGATGGCGGCTGGGGTGAGGACCTGCTCAATGCCCACCTCGACCATTTTAAAAACCCCGCTCCTGACCGCTTCCTGGTCTTCGGCGGAGTGGACTGGACGCAGTGGAAGGAAAAAGGTGACAAGTTTGCCGAATGGGCGGCCAGAAGGCTGCGAATCCAGAAGGAACGCGGCGCGCAAGGCTTGAAGATTTGGAAAGGTCTCGGCTTGCACGTTCGAGACCATCAGGATCATTTGGTCGACGTGGATGATGTGCGCCTGGCCCCGCTCTGGGATACAGCCGGAGAACTGGGCCTGCCGGTCGTCATCCATGTGGCTGATCCGGTGGCTTTCTTCGACCCGCTTGACGAGACCAACGAACGCTGGGAGGAACTCGGCAACCACCCGGATTGGGCTTTCCCCAGCCCGCCCTTTCCGCCTTTCCTGCACATTGTCGGCGGCCTGGCGAACCTGGTGGCACGCCACCCGCTGACCACCTTCATCGGTGCACACGTCGGATGTTACGCCGAGGACCTGGGCTGGGTGGGTGCTCTGCTTGAGCGCTGCCCGAACTTCTTTGTAGATATCTCTGCCCGCCTGGGTGAGTTGGGCCGCCAGCCCTACACGGCCCGGCGCTTCTTCCTCAGGTATGCAGACCGGATATTGTTCGGTTCGGATATGGGCCCCTACCCGGAAGCCTACCGGATCATCTATCGTTTCCTTGAGACGGATGATGAATACTTCAACTACAATACAGCCCCAATCCCGATGCAAGGGCGCTGGCACATCCATGGCCTCTATCTGCCGGAGTATGTGTTGGAAAAAGTATATTTCAGAAACGCCGAACGAATCTTATGCAACCACGGACAAACACCATAAACATCGAAAAAGGTTTTCTTACTCGCCAGGAGATCCTCTCCCAGCCCGAAGCCTGGACTTCAGCGTTGGAAGTACTGGTCGCTGAACGGCAGACCATCCAGGTCATGGACCCGGTCCGCCATTACGACCAGATCCTTTTCACTGGGTGTGGCTCAACCTATTACCTGGCTTTGGCGGCGGCGTCCCTCACTCAGGAGCTGACCAGCCTTCCCAGCCGGGCCTTCCCAGCCTCGGAACTCTGGCTCTATCCGCAGTCGTCCTACACTCCTGGGAAAACGCTGCTGGTGGCGGTCAGCCGTTCGGGTGAAACCACCGAGACTCTGCAGGCCTGCGAAGCTTTCCTCTCTGACCGACGCGGCGACCTGCTGACGCTTTCCTGCTACGGCGACATGCCGCTGGCGAAGCTGGGTGCTCTCAACCTGGTTTTCCCGTCCGGGCAGGAGCAATCTGTGGCGCAAACGCGCGCCTTTTCCACGCTCTACCTAGGCACAATCGCACTGGCCTGCCTGTGGGCCAGACGCCCGGACCTGTTTGACTCGCTCGAGAGCCTGCCGGAAGTGGGACGCCAGATCCAGAATAACTATGCTTCCCTGGCAGCCGAACTTGGCCGCGACCCGGCCTTCGAACGATTCTACTGGCTGGGCTCCGGCCCGCGCCATGGGCTGGCTTGCGAGCTCAGCCTGAAGATGAAAGAGATGTCACTGACCCACAGTGAGCCGTTCTACTTCATGGAATTCCGGCACGGGCCCAAGTCAATGGTGACCCCTCAGACGCTGGTCATCGGACTACGCTCCACGCGCAACGGTTCATATGAGGCGGCTGTGCTGGAGGACGTGAAGGCTCTCGGGGGCCTTGTCCTCGACATGGCCGAAGATGGGTCCGAGGTTCGGTTCGCCTCGAAACTTGATGAAGCCGTCCGGAATGTGCTCTTCCTGCCAGTCGGCCAGTTGATCGCCCTCGAGCGGTCGTTATCCAAAGGATTAAATCCAGATCGCCCGACCAATCTGGATAGCGTTGTAAAGCTTTAGCAACTCAATAAAACGGGGAGTGGAGACTCCCGGCTTATTGAGAAGATATTTCACCGTTCATGCCACGAGCACCGGCGGCACGCCGGCGCGAAACGGCAAACTTTCATAAGGAGGAAGGAATGAAAAAGATCGTGTTCTCTCTCGTAATGGTCGTCGTCCTGCTGCTAACTGCCTGCGGCACGGCAACTACGGCGGCCCCGGCCACCCAGCTTCCTGCAACTCAGCCAGCACAGCCGCCTGCCCAGACCGGCGGCCAGACCCAGATCACTTACATGGAATGGGGTGATCCGGCCGAACTGGCGGTCTGGAAGGCGATCGTCTCTGACTTCGAAGCGGCCAACCCGGGCATCAAGGTCAACGTGGATGTCTCCGACTGGGACTCGTACTGGACCAAACTCAAGACTCTGCTGGCTGCCGACACACCCCCGGACGTCTTCGCCATGGATGCGCCCCTGTACCTCGACTACCAGTCGCGCGGCGTGCTCCTGAACCTGCAGCCCTACATCGATAAGAATCCGGGCATGCTGGATGGACTGTTCCCGAACACCCTGACAGCCTATAAAACGCCTGACGGCTACTTCGGGCTGCCGCGCGATTTCCAGACCATCGTCGTCTTTTATAACAAGGACATGTTCGACAAAGCCGGTGTCCCGTACCCGAAGGCCGGCTGGACCTATGACGACCTGCGCGCCACCGCCAAGGCCCTGACCAAGGACACCAATGGCGATGGCAAGATCGACCAGTTCGGCTACGTGATCGATCCGTGGGATTTCGAACCAGGAATGAGCGAAATCATCTGGGCCTATGGCGGCGACCTGATCAACGCCGACCACACCAAGACGCTGCTGGGCGAACCGAACGCCCGCCAGGCCTTTCAGTTCCTGCATGACATGATGTTTATCGACAAGTCCATTCCGGATCCCAACACTTCGTCGCAGTACGGCGGCGACCTGTTCCTTTCGGGGAATGCAGCCATGATGGCCATGGGCCATTGGGCCGTGCCGAGCTATTCGGAAGCCAGCTTCAAATGGGATGTCGTCCCGATGCCAAGCGGCCCCGCCGGACAGGCCACCAGCGTCAACAGCGCCGGTTTCGTGGTAGGTAAAGACAGCAAGAACCCGCAGGCGGCCTTTGACTTCATCAAGTTCGTTGAGAGTGCGGCCGGCCAGACCCGCCTGGCGCAAATGGGGTTTGCCTGCCCGGTTTTGAAGTCCGTGGCTGAAAGCGATGCATTCCTGAAACAGGCCACCCCGATCAACCACCAGATCTTTATCAACTCGCTGGCCTTTGCCCACATGAAGCCGGTTTTTAAAGGCTACGATGAATGGTCCTCCACGGTTGGAGATGCACTGACTCCCATGTGGAATGGCGAAGCGGAATTGAACCCGACTCTGGATCAGATTGTGGTCGATGCGGATGCAGTCCTGGCAAAGAACAAGTAATTTATCCTGCCTCCCCCTGCCCCCTCTCCTGAAAAAGGGAGAGGGGGATTAAGGAGACCCCCATGGAATACGGACTCAAGCCTTTGGGTCGCGAAAGGCTCTCGCTCTGGCTGATGCTCACGCCGACCCTGATTGGGCTGGTTTTTGGTGCACTGGGTTCCATCCTGGCGACCATCGCCCTCAGTTTTTCCCATTGGGACCTACTCACTCCGCCCAAGTGGGCCGGATTGGCAAATTACATCGCCCTCTTTAATGATCCCAAACTCTTCAAGGCGCTGACGAACACCTTCAAGTTCAGCGTCCTGTACGTCCCCGGGGTGGTCATCATCTCGCTGTTCGTTGCTGTTCTGATGAACCGCAAGATCCGCGGTATATCCGTCTTCCGTACCATTTATTTCCTCCCGGCTGTCACCTCTGCGGTTGCGACTGCACTGGTCTGGAATATGATTTACGGCAGGGACACCGGCATTTTGAACTTCTTTCTGAGCCGCCTTGGCCTTCAGTCAGTCTGCTGGCTGTGCACGAAAAATGCCTTGATGTCGGTGGTGGTCGTCAACATCTGGGGCGCCATTGGCGAAGGCATGATCATCTTCCTGGCCGGTTTGACCGCCATCCCACGCGAATTCTACGAGGCGTCAACCATTGATGGGGCCAATCAATTCAATCAGTTTTTCTACATCACCCTGCCGCTCGTCACGCCCAGTATTTTCTTCCAAACACTTATGTCAACCATCAATGCCTTCCAGGCCTATGACTATATCTATATGATGACCCGCCAGGGCCAGGGCGACAGCTCGGTGCCGGTGGTGGTCTTCTCCATCTATCGCAACGCCTGGAATTTTTTTAACTATGGCGGTGCAAGTGCCCAGGCCATCGAGTTGGCCGTGTTGGTCATCCTCTTGATGGCCTTCTACTTCTGGCTCGAACGGCGCTACGTGGTCTACGAATAGGAACACGGCATGAGTAAATCGACCCAGAAGATCATCCTCGACCTGGTGACGTATATCCTCCTGATCGCCGGAGCGGTGACGATGCTCGGACCGTTCCTGTGGATGGTGGCAACCTCCTTCAAACTCCCGGCGGACCAGTTCACCCACACCCTGATCCCCGATCCGGCCACGTTGGACAACTTTCGTAAATTGTTCTCGTTCGACCTAAATTTCCCGAAGCTGTTCCTGAACAGCACGATCATTTCAGTCCTGACCATCATCGGTCAAATGCTGACCTGTGCCATGGCAGCGTTCTGCTTCGCCGTCGTGAAATTCCGCGGGCGAAATATCCTCTTCACTCTCCTGCTTCTCACCTTGATGATCCCTGAACAGGTCACCCTGATCCCGAACTTTATTATATTCAAATGGTTGCACCTAGTGGGGACCAGCGTACCGCTCTGGCTGCCGGCCTTTTGGGGCGGGGCGTTTGGGACTTTTTTGTTGCGCCAATATTTCCTGACCATCCCGCGTGAACTGGTGGATGCCGCCCGAGTGGATGGAGCCTCCCTATGGGAGATCTTCTGGAGCATTTATCTCCCGCTCGGGAAACCGGCCCTGGCTGCTCTGGCCATCTTCACCTTTCAGGGCTCATGGAATGACCTGCTGCGCCCTTTGGTGTATATGCCGACCGCCCCCAACACCACCCTGACTGTCGGACTGGCCTTCTTCCAAACACAGTTAACCCAGGGCGGGCGCTTTACCATCCTGATGGCTGGCGCACTGCTCAGCATTCTGCCCCTGGTGATCGTATTTTTCTTCGCCCAGAAACAGTTCATTGAAGGTATTTCCTTAAGCGGCCTGAAACGCTAGGCTTTAAAGAATTCCGGGTTAAAATCAAGGGGCGCTGCGTCGCGCTCCAATTCGAGTTTGCAGGAAGGAGATCTCATGACCAAAATTGCTTTCATCGGCGCCGGCAGCCTGGGTTTTACCGAAGGGCTGGTACGTGACGTTTTAACATTCCCACTCTTGGAAGATGCCCTCATCGCCCTGATGGATATCGACGCCGAACGCCTGGATTTCGCTTATAGGAAAGTCTCGAAGCTCATCACGGCCGGGAAATATCCCGCCCGGGTTACCGCAACGTTGGACCGGGTCGAGGCGCTCAAGGACGCCGATGTAGTCCTGACCACTATACTGACCGGCGACACGGATGTGTGGAAATACGACATCGAGATCCCCAAGAGATATGGTGTGGATATCAACGTAGGCGATACGCGCGGCCCTTCCGGCATCTTCCGCTTCCTGCGAACTCTGCCACCGATGCTGGATATCCTGCACACCATGGAGGAAGTCTGCCCGAAGGCTGTCTGGCTCAACTACACCAACCCGATGGCGATGTTGTGCGGCGCCCTCCAGCGTATAACCACCATTCCGGTCACGGGACTGTGCCACTCGGTCCAGGGAACGGCCATGATGCTGGCGGGCTGGATCGGGGCATCCTATCCCGAGGTCAACTACCTGTGCGCTGGTATCAACCACCAGGCCTGGTACCTCAAGTACGAGGTCAATGGCCAGGACGCCTATCCGCAGATCTACAAGGCTATCACCGAAAACCCGGATATCTACAACGAGGAGCAGGTCCGCAATGAAATGTACCTAGCACTCGGCTACTTCGTGACCGAGTCGAGCGGGCACAACTCCGAGTACAACTGGTGGTTCCGCAAGCGCCCCGACCTGATCGAGAAATACTGCACCCACGGCACCGGCTGAAATCCTGGTGAATACGCTTACATTCTGAAGGAATACCAACAGACCGAGGCCACCTGGAAGGACGGTGTGCGGGTCGAACTGGCCAAGGAGGTCACACGCGGCGACCTGGCACGCGGCCTGGAATATGCCGCTTACATAATCAATGCCCTCAAGGGCGGCGATCCCTTCAAGTTCAATGGTAATGTACCCAACACCGGCCTCATCACCAACCTGCCCCAGGACGCCTGCGTTGAGGTTCCGGTCTACGTGGACAAGGCCGGCTTCCATGCCATGCACGTCGGGGCGCTGCCGCCCCAATGCGCCCTGCTGACCCAGCTCTCCAGCGGGATCGAGGAAATGGCCATCACTGCCGCGTTCAATGGCGATCCGGTCATGGTCTACCAGGCCATCTGCAATGATCCCCTGACGGCGGCAGTGCTCTCGCTGGCTGAGATCCGCAGCATGGTCAAAGAGATGTTCGCCCAGAACCAGTCTTACCTGCCGCAGTTCAAGCACTTCAATATTTGATCGTCAACACTATTTAGCAATACTTCAAGGAGGTCCCTGCACTCATTCCGGCCCGGCAACCCAACTATCCTCACGCGTGGCGGGGTGCGCCCGATGATATCCGTGTCCCTGTCTGGCACACGCTCGCGGTGTCACGGATATCTCATGTTTCATCTGAACAGGAGGTCCAAAATGTTCAAGCATAAGAAATTTGTCATTACCGCCACATTGAACACGGTCTCTGCCGTGGGTTTATTGGTCGTCCTCGTCGCAACCAACCTGACCGGGGTCCAGGCTGCTCCGCAGGCAGCCAAGGCAACCTCGCCTATGCCGCCTGGTAATTATTACGTTTCAGTCAGTGGCAACGACAGTAACTCCGGCACCAAAGCTCATCCTTGGCGGCATATCCAATATGCATTGGATAAAGTTGGCCCGGGCAGCACGGTTTACGTGATGAACGGAGTGTATAACGAGACGGGCACCTTCCCTCGCTCGGGTCGCAGGGGCGCTTACATCACGCTGCAGAACTACCCGGGGCAAACGCCCGTGATTGACGGCACTGGGATCCCCATCAGTGGAGAGACCGGGCTGATCGTCATCGAGAATAAAGCTTATATCAAAGTGATCGGCTTCGAGATCCGTAATCTGAAAGCCGGAGGCGATCCCTCCGCGTTCCCGGCCGGCATCTGGATCCGCGGCAACGGTGCCTTCCTTGAAATTCGCAACAACCGCGTGCACGATATCGAGAATAGCTGCGATGAATGTGGGGCGCATGGCATCGCGGTTTATGGCCGCGACCCAAATGCTTCCATCCATGACATCATCCTTGACGGCAACCAGGTCTACAATGGCAAATTCGGCTGGAGCGAGTCGATGGTGCTGAACGGCAATGTGGAAAGGTTCGTTGTCTCCAACAACATCGTCCATGACAACGATAACATCGGGATGGATTTCATCGGTTACGAAGGTGAGAATCCCGATCCGGCCTTGGACCGTGCCCGTGATGGTACGGTGATCGGCAACCTGGTATACAACATCAACTCCTATGGCAATCCCGCCTACGGCACCGATCGCAGCGCGGATGGCATCTACGTCGATGGAGGCACCAATATTATCATCGAGCGAAACATCATCCACCATGCCAACCTCGGCATCGAACTGGCCAGCGAGCATGCCGGCAAGGATACCAGTTACATCACCGTTCGCAATAACTTCGTGCACGACAATACCCAGGCCGGCATCGCCTTTGGTGGGTACGACGAGCTGCGCGGCAGCACCCGGTACTGCACCATCGTCAACAATACGCTTTATAACAACTTTACCCAGGGCGACTGGGGCGCCGAATTGTACATCCAGTTCGATACACGTTATAACGTCGTCAAGAACAATATCATCTTCGCCAACGCATCGCGCCGCTTTATCGAGTCCTGGAGTCCGAAGATGACCGCCAACGTGGTGGATTACAACCTGTACTTCGCACTGGGCGACGGGAAGAAAGGTACGTGGATTTGGAAGAACGTGACCTACAAAACCTTTGCCGCTTACCAGGCAGCCAGCGGTAACGACGCACATGGCCTGGCCGGCGTGAACCCGCTGCTGGTCTCAACCACGAAACCGGACCTGCACCTGCAAGCTACTTCTCCCGCCATTAACCGCGGTCAGAACTTGACCGAAAGTGGCACAGTGGACATTGATAGCCAGCCCCGCATTCAGGGCGGGACCATCGACCTCGGTGCTGACGAAGTCCGATAAGCTCTACATCTCTGAATTCACAAGACGGCTATCCGCCATGGCGGATAGCCGATAAAATAGGGTCATGATGAACCTCTCCATCGGCAAACTGCGCAGCTTGCAGCAATGCTCCTCTGAACGCTTCACCTTCACCTGTCTGGCCCTCGACCATCGCCAGAACCTGCGCCGGGCCCTCAACCTGGCAGGCCCGGATTCCGTAAGTGACGATGATCTGACCTGTTTCAAGCTGGATGTCACCTCTGCCCTGGCCGGGGCGGCCACAGCCGTCCTGCTCGACCCTGAATTCAGCGCCGCCCAAGCGATCGCCGCCGGGGCCCTGCCCGGGCGGATTCCCTTCGTGGTGGCGGTCGAATCGACCGGATATGGAGGCCAGGCAACTGCCCGGCAGAGTCAGATCCTGCCCGGCTGGAGCGTGGAGAAGGCCAAACGCATGGGTGCCAGCATGATCAAACTGCTGGTTTACTACCACCCTGATTCACCTACCGCCGGCGAGATCGAAACCTTCGTCCGGCAGGTGGCGGACGATTGTATCCATTACGATATCGGCTTCATGCTCGAACCACTTTCCTACTCGCTGGAGGCGGATAAGAAGCTGACTTCCGACGAGAAACGCTACGTGGTCACCAAAACTGCCCGCCGATTGACAGTCCCCGGGGTGGATATCCTCAAGGCCGAGTTCCCGCTGGAGGTTTCCGCCGATCCACTCGAATCCGAGTGGGCCAGGGCTTGCAGTGAGCTCTCGTCCCTCAGCCGGGCGCCCTGGATCCTGCTTTCCGCCGCGGTGGAGTTCGATACTTACCTGCGCCAGGTCAGGCTGGCCTGCCAGGCGGGCGCCAGCGGGTGTGCGGTTGGACGGGCTGTCTGGCAGGAGGCCGTCGGGCTGACCGGCCAGGCACGCCTGGCTTTCCTGAAAGAGTCTGCCCGACCGCGCCTGGAAACCCTGGCCAGATTGTGTGCCGAACTTGGCCGGCCCTGGACGGATTTCTATTCGTCAGAGGAGATAGCACCGGGGTGGTATAAAACGTATTGAAATGTGCCAGTGTCAAGGGCTCCCATTCTGAGCCTTTTGACATAAGAAAATTTGTGACAGGGATACATGACACGGAAACAACCTTTCGACATATTGGTTGCCGGTGAGATCAACCCCGACCTGATCCTTTCCGGGGACGTTATCCCCGAATTTGGGCAGATGGAGCAACTGGTCAACTCGGCCACCCTGACAATCGGTTCCTCATCGGCCATCTTTGCCTGCGGGGCAACCCGCCTAGGCTTGAAGGTGGCCTTCGTGGGCGTGTGCGGAGCGGATATTTTCGGACGCTTCATGCTCGACGAGCTGTCGCAATGTGGCGTGGACGTCTCGGGTGTAATCATCGACCCGGCCCAATCGACCGGACTGAGTGTGATCCTTAACCATCCCGGCGCAGACTCGGCGGGCGACCGTGCCATCCTGACATACTTAGGGACCATCAACCGCTTGCGCGCCGGGCAGGTGACCCACGGCCTGCTGCAAAAGGCCCGACACCTGCACGTCGCCAGCTACTTCCTGCAGACCGCCCTGCGTCCGGGCCTCCCGGACTTGTTCCAGAGAGCTCATGCGCTCGGTCTGACAACCTCCCTGGATACCAACTGGGATCCTTCGGGGGCGTGGAGTGGTTTCGACGAACTGCTCGGACAGGTGGACGTCTTTCTACCCAACCAGAACGAGGCCCTGGCCATCAGCGGCGCATCCAGCATTGAAACCGCGCTGCAGATTTTGAGCCAGAAATGCCAGGTCGTGGCCGTAAAATGCGGGCGGGAGGGCGCGCTGGCCAGGCAGGCGGACAAAAGTGCGCGTACCGCAGCGCTGCCGGTTCAGGTCGTGGATACTGTCGGCGCCGGGGACAGTTTCGATGCCGGCTTCCTATATGGTTGGTTGCATGGCTGGAGCCTGGAAAAAGCCCTTGCGCTGGCAGCTGCCTGCGGGTCACTCTCGACCCGGGCTGCGGGCGGCACGTCTGCCCAGCCCAGCCTGGAAGAAGCGCTGAAGTTTGTCTAATTATTTGGATGAAATCGTCCATCTCCAGAAACGCGGGGAAGCGCGCGGAATCCCTTCGATCTGTTCCGCCCATCCCTGGGTGCTGAAAGCCGCCATGTCCCATGTCCCGTCTGGAAACCGGGACTACCCCGATGGAAGCGTACCGACCATACCGGGGGATGGCCCGCTTCTGATCGAGTCCACCTGCAACCAGGTCAACCAGTTTGGCGGTTATACCGGCATGACCCCGGCGGACTTCGTCGCCTACGTGCGCGGCCTGGCCGCTGAAAACGCTTTTTCCGCCGACCGCCTGATCTTGGGCGGGGATCACCTGGGACCGGGCCCATGGCAGAAAGAGCCGTCCGCCAGCGCCATGCAAAAAGCAGCCGACATGCTGCGGGACTACGTGCAGGCCGGCTTCACCAAGCTCCACCTGGATGCCAGCATGCGGCTGGCTGATGATGACCCCTCCAGACCGTTGGATGTGGAACTGGTCGCCCGCCGCACGGCCATTCTCGCCCGGGCAGCCGAGGAGACCCACGCAAATGTGCTGGGGTCTGCACAGGGTCTGCGGTATGTGATTGGCAGCGAAGTCCCCATCCCAGGGGGTGCCACCGTACATGAGGATCGCATCCGTGTGACGGCGGTGGAGGACGCCCGCCGTACGCTCGAGGCCATGCAAACCGCGTTCTTACACGTTGGCTTGGAATCGGCTTGGGAACGCGTAATTGCCCTGGTCGTTCAACCGGGGGTCGAGTTTGGTGATGATTTTGTATTGGACTATAACCCAGCCGCGGCGCGTTTCCTTAGTCGCTTTGCCGAAACGATACCCTTCGTCTTCGAAGCCCATTCCACCGATTACCAGACCGTTGCATCCCTGCGCAGGCTTGTGCAGGATCATTTTGCCATCTTGAAGGTGGGTCCGGCCCTGACTTATGCCTTCAGGGAGGCGGTCTTTGCGTTGGTGAGGATGGAGAACGAGCTGATTCCCCCGCAGGAGCAATCCTGCCTGGTGGAGGTACTCGACGAAGCCATGCTGCAAGCGCCGGCCAACTGGAAGGATCACTACCATGGCACTTTGCAGGAAATGGCCTTTTCCCGCAAGTACAGCCTGAGTGACCGCATCCGTTATTACTGGGGCGTTCCCCAGGTACATTCTGCGTTCGGGCGCCTGCTCAAAAACCTTGAGGGAAAAAAGCTCCCGCCAACCTTGGTCAGCCAGTTCATGCCGCGACAGTGGGAAAAGGTCCGCAGCGGGCAGATCAGGGATACGCCGGAGGCGCTCATTATCGATAAAGTGATTTCTGTTTTGGAAGTGTATGACCTGGCTTGCGGATAAACGGGCATCAAAGCGATGGGTACCAAGCTAATGGAATACGGGTGTAAAATGGGCATGACAGAACCATCTTTGGCAGGAGGTGCTTCCCCATGGACGACCAGGAGCTGCGCAAGCTTATCGTGCAATTGCAAACTGAAATCCAAAACACACGCACTGTAGACGAAAAAGGCCAGGAACTGCTGGTTCACCTCGAGTCGGACATCCGCAAGCTGCTTGCCCAGACCGGAGGGCTGACTGCACCGGTCCATCCATCCACACTCCGGCGCCTGGAAGAAGGGCTCGACCATTTCGAGGTAACCCACCCAACCTTGACGATCCTGCTTTCCAAGCTCCTAGAAGCACTCAGCAATGTAGGGATTTAAAATTAAGAAACGAAAACAGGGCTGCGGATGGCACAATATGTCATCCGCAGCCCTGTTATTTCACACCGTTTGAAAACGACGCGCCAGCATCAACCTCAACGCTTGGACGAATTGATCCTTTTAAAGTCGATGAAGCCTTGCTGAACGTCCACTGAGGTCAACTGCACGCGCACCCGGTTACCGACATCCTGGTCTTCGAACCCACCGACCAGTTTCCCTTCAACCGGCATCGTCAGCAGACGGACCCAGGTGCCTTTCTCCGAAGCGCCCGTGACGATCGCATCGAACTTTTCCCCTATCCTCGTTTCGAGCAGCAGCGCCTCGGCGGATTTGTCGACCTGGCGTTCGACTTTGTGGACGGCATCTTCGGCTGCGGTGCAGTGCGCTGCCAGCAGGTCCAATTCATTCTTCCGGTAAGGCACCGGCTGGCCCTCCAGGGCCGCTTTCAATAAGCGCTGGGTCAGCAGGTCGGGATAGCGGCGGTTTGGAGCGGTAGAGTGACTATAGTCCCTGACTGCCAGGCCAAAGTGACCCGGGACGTCCCCATCCGGAAGTTCGGCTACGTACTCGCCGGCGCCCAAAAGCTTGATCACAGTCAGGGAAAGATCCGGGAAATGCAAAGGATCCGCGGCCTTTTCCGTGACAAGGAATTCCTCCAGCGCCTGCGAGTCCGGATTATCCGGGAGCACGAATTTGTGTTCCGCGGCAATTTCGACGATCCGGTCCCAACGTTTTGGGACGCGCACGACGCGCCGGATCGAAGGGAATTTCATGGTCGAGAGACTGCGGGCCACCACACCATTGGCCGCGATCATGAAATCCTCAATGAGTTCCTTGGCGCGATTCTTTTCCTCCACTTCAAGCGCATGCAGCTGATCACCATCGAATACGTATTTTGCTTCAATCGTTTCCAGGCTGAGTGCTCCGTGGGTGTGCCGGAGATTCTTCATTATTTGGGCGGTTTTATCCTGCAGGCGTAGATTCTCAGCCAGTCCATTCACGGCCGCGATAGGCTCCAGCTCGGGTCCGCTCCCCTCCAGCCAGGCCGCCACGCTGTTATAAGCCAGCTTGGCGTGGTTGGTGACGCGCGCCCGGTAGACATCCGAATCTGCCAGCGTTCCATCCGAATTAATGACCATTTCAACGACAATTGACAGGCGATCCTCACCGAAATTCAGGGAAGTCAGGTCGGTGGATAGTTTTTCAGGCAGCATGGGAAAGATCTCGGCAGCCGTGTAAACCGAGCTGGTGTTATGGAGGGCGTGATCGTCGATGGCTGACCCATTTTTAACCAGCGCGTCCACGTCCGCCACGGCCACCAGAATCTTCACCTTGTCTCCAGGCAGCGCCTCGGCCACGCTGAGCTGATCCAGATCGCGCGAGTCATCGTTGTCAATCGAAGCCCACAACAGATCGCGCATATCCCTCACAGGCCTGCCATCCGTTACCGCGGTGTGTTGAAGCCGTTCCAGCTCTGCCATGGCGGCGGCGGAGAAATCCGGCAGCAGTCCGCGTTCGAGCATGGCCCGATGGGCTATACGCTGCAGTATGGCACGGTGAGATTGAATATTCGTCTGCATGGTTTGATTAACTATTGGCATTCTCCGCCCGGGAGTAGAAATACTTTTTAGCCAACTCGGTTGCCACCACGTAGAGTGCTGTCAGCCCGAGCATCGCCAGCATGAGCGGTGCAGGCAAAGCGACAAAACCAAACACTGAGATGAACGGCAGGTATGGCAGAACGAGGGTAATTCCAATAAAGATCAACGTACTCATCAATAATAGGTTGCCCGGACGGCTGCGGAAGAAGAGATGGCGCGTTCGTACCACCAAGGCGATGACCAATTCCGTTATCAAGGACTCGATGAACCAGCCGGTACGGAACTCCTCCGGCGCAGCATGGAACAGAAACAACAACGTCCCGAAGGTCAGGAAGTCAAAGATCGAACTGACCAGGCCGAAGAGCACCATGTAGTTGCGGATGAACTTGGTGTTCCAGCGGCGCGGCATCGCCACCGTTTCCTTGTCCACATTATCACTGGCGATGGTCACGGCAGGAATGTCGGAAAGGAAGTTGTTGAGCAGGATCTGTGGGGCGAGCAGGGGTAGAAATGACAGGAGCATCGAAGCCCCAGCCATGCTGAACATGTTGCCGAAGTTGGCGCTGATGGTCGTGAGGATGTATTTGAGGGTGTTGGCGAACGTCACGCGGCCTTCATCGATACCCTGGCGCAATATGCCCAAATCCGTTTTTAGCAGGACAAAGTCGGCGGCGTCTTTGGCCACATCCACTGCCGTGTCTACAGAGATGCCCACATCCGCGGTGTGCAAGGCCGGCGCATCGTTGATGCCATCGCCCATATAACCAACTACGTGCATGGTCTTCTTTAGGGCGAGGATGATACGCTCCTTCTGGTTGGGATCCACTTCTGCGAAGATCGTAGTATGCTCGGCCTGGTGCCAGAGCGCTTCGTCACGCAGGTCGGCCATTTCGCGTCCGGTCAGCACTCCCTTGACCGGCAAGTGCACCGCCTCCGCGACATGCCGGGCCACTTTCTGATTGTCGCCGGTGATGATCTTGATCTGCACCCCGCGTTTGGACAGATCCGCGATGGTTTGCTGCACATCCGCTTTGGGTGGATCGAAGAAAAGCAGGAAGCCAGCGAAGGTAAGACCGTTTTCATCGCTAGTGGTATATTTTTCAGGCTTCCCATCCACTGATTTTGTCGACAGGCCCAACACGCGGAAGCCTTGGGCGCTCCAGTCGCTGTACTGCTGATCGATCCCTGCCCGGGCGGTTTTGTCCAACGGATGGACCCCATCCCCAGACTGAACGCTGGTACAAACGCTCAGAATGTTATCCAATGCACCCTTGGTGATGAGAGTTCGCTCTCCCCGGGCATTGGCAGTGATGATGCTCAAGCGCTTGCGCACGAAGTCGTAGGGGATCTCTTCCACTTTTTGTTCGGCGCCGATTTGCAGCCCAGCCTTCTGGGCAGCAGCTTGAATCGCCTCGTCCAGCGGGTTGTTCAGCCCGGTCTGGAAGTGTGCGTTGAGGTAGGCCCAGCGCAGGACGGCATCGGAGGCTTTTCCCTGCGTGTCGAGTGCTCCGTCGAGGCTGACCACACCTTCAGTGAGCGTGCCAGTCTTGTCGGTACAAAGAATGTCCATGCTGCCGAAGTTTTCGATGGAGCTCAAGCGGCGTACGATCACGCCGCGCTTCGCCATCTGCTGGGCGCCGTAGGAGAGGGTGATGCTGATAATTGCGGGCAAAAGTTCAGGCGTCAATCCGACTGCCAGCGCCAGTGAGAAGAGCAGGCTGTCTATTACCGGCTTTTTGAGGAAAACGTTGACTGCCAAAACGATAATCACCATCACCAGCATGACCTGCGTGAGCATGTTCCCGAATTGACGAATGCCACGTTCAAACTCGGTCTCGGGCGCTCGCAGACTAAGATGCTCTGCCACCTGCCCGAACACCGTTGCCAGACCCGTCTGCACTATCAGCACCTGGGCGGTTCCGCTGCCCACACTGGTGCCCATGAAGACGCAGTTGGTTCGTTCCGCCAGGCTGGCATTGGCAGGAACTGTTCCCGGCTCCTTTTCCACCGGGAAGGTTTCACCGGTAAGCACGGCCTGATTGACAAAGAAATCATCTGCCACTAGCACGACACCATCGGCGGGGACCAGGCTGCCTGCAGAGAGCAGCACCACATCGCCTGGCACCACCTGTTCGGAAGGCAGCATGACTGGCTGGCCACCGCGCAGCACGTTGGATTTGATCGTAATCTGTGAGCGCAATTTCTCGACGGCGTTGGTGGCATTGTATTCCTGCACAAAGCCAAGGATCGTGCTGCCAAGCACGATGGCAAGCACAATGCTGGCATCCACCCATTCCCCCACGAAACCGGAAACAATTGCGGCAAAGATCAGGATGAGAACGAGCGGGCTTTTAAATTGCCTTAGTAACAGGCGCAGCGCGGTGGTTTGCTGCTTTGCTCTAATTGTGTTTAGTCCGTATTGCTTCAGGCGTTGCTCAGCCTCTGCAGGTTGGAGACCATCATGGGTGGCATGCAATGTAGAGAAGAGCTGCTCGGGTGCCAGGTTCCAATATGCCGCTGGAGCTGCCTGGGTGTCCTGTTGCCCGCCTTTAGACGGGCTGCTGGAGGAAAGATCAGGGAGGGGTTTCATTA
The DNA here is from genome assembly GCA_963806575.1 of uncultured Chloroflexia bacterium. Taxonomy (GTDB): domain Bacteria; phylum Chloroflexota; class Anaerolineae; order Anaerolineales; family Villigracilaceae; genus UBA877. Next base: position 35,990 of record CAWDYX010000025.1, read on the forward strand.
TCTTCTCCGGAATTCGTCTTGCTATTTATCGAGCATCGGATTTTCCAGTCTTATTCGATCCAGGGAACGAACGCCCTGAACTAATAGAACCGGTATAGTCTCTTGCAGGGGCATTCGTAAACAACTACCCGTTCTCACCTGCCAGGCGGGCCACCTGCAACAGGCAGGTGCGGATCACATCCTGCTTTTCGGGAGGCAGTGCGCTCTCTTCGATCTGCGCAATGCGCTCGATATCGTTCATAGCCCGGATGATGCTGACCGGCACTTCGATGTTCCCTTCAGTGAACGAACTCAGGTATTCGATGGCATCTCTCAGGAAATTGCGCATCTCGTCGTCAGTGCGGGCGGCCCGAAAGAATCCCGTCAGGGCTGGGGAAAGTTTGGCGGCGCGCGCGGCTGCGGGGACTCCGCTATAAGCCCTGGCGGCAGAGAAGGAATACAACGCCGTGGCGAGTTCGGAAAAACTCTGCACACGTTGATGGACCAATTCGCCCATGACCTCCCAGATGATGGCGCGCCAGTTGCGGATGTGGTCCGGCAATCGCAGCAATTGTGCAACCTGCACTCGCCAGGCCTCATCAATTCTCCCCGTGACGTGTTCCAGGAGCAGATCGATGTCCGTGTTGAACAGGTCTTTTTGCAGCAACACCGCCAGGTCGGGGCGCAGGGTCGGGAGCAGTTCCGGGATGAAGGCCCCGTTGGCGAAGAAATCGGTGACGTTAACGCCATGCCGCCGCAGAAGTTCCTGCTGGAATAAAGGCAAAAAGCGCTGCATGGCATTGTTGTCTTCCCGTAGCGCCATGAAGGCGGAATTTCCAGCCGGGAAGGCAGTTTCGATGCGCTTGAGAAATTCCCCTTGGCTGTCTTGGTAGATGCGCAGGCTGCTGAGGATTTCATAAACGGGCAGGTGCGGCAACAGGTGTTCCGCGATCATGCCCTCCCGTTCTGCTTCTACAAAGGTTTGTTGGGCAAAGCGCTCGAGGGCGCGGAACAGACCGGTGGTGAGTTGGTTGACGCCGAGCACTACAGTCTGGGCTTGGTTATGGGCGATGGCCCGCAGCAGGCTGCCTTGTTGTGCGAGGGGAATGATTTTGGCGATATTGGCGAGTATCTGCTGCCCGCGTTCGGCGCCTGCCTCGGGTACGCTCCGGGAGGTGGGTCGGTCACGCAGTTGCGGTATGGACCTCGCGATGAAATAAGAAATGACGTGAATGCCAACCACATCCTCTGTGTGGCCATACAGGATCTGGCGGAAATTATCCGTCAGTTCTGCCAGGAAGCCCTCATAGAGCACTTCGTTTGTCCCCACTGTCAGTCGCTGCAGTTCCTGAACGCTCCGGTTTTGTGTGCTCAGGCGGCTCTCGGCAATGCTTTCGGCGGCCCGGATCAGGTTGAAGTGGTGCTCCCTCTGAGATTCCCTCACATGGTACAACAGGCTTACAAAATCTCGCACCGGCAGATAACGAAGCTGTTCAGACAGGTTGCTCTGGAATGTTCTCAAATCTTCTGCCAGGAATACACCCTGCAGTGGTGTGACCGCATAGGCCGTGCTTGTGCGGGCCGCTGCTGGTAGGACCGCGGCAAACCGGCGGTTGCTGTCTTCGGAATTCCCCGGCCTGGCCGCCCCCTGTACCTGCCGCCCCGGTGCATCTGTACCTGTATTGGCGGAAGCAGGCAGGGCAGGCAGGAAAGCCGCGCAACCGGCCACCCGGCTGTAATATCCACCCTGGCGCTGCATGGATTCGCCGCTGCCCAATTTGATGCGTATGGCTTCTGCCACGCCATGTTCTGCCAGCCATGTTTGAATGTCGTACTTGGCCTTCAGATAAAGCAGGGCGCCCGCCGCCTGGCTCACCTGCTGACTCAAGTCCGATCCGGCGATGAAAACCTCCGGGACGATTTCTGCGAAGCGCACCTGCACCGATTGGGCCGTCTGGCGGCTTTGTACGGCGTAGTCCCAGACCCGGTCGAGATAGCTACGGATGTTCCTGACTGCGTCGACCTCTTCCAGCAGGGGGATCAGCCAGATGGAAGGGAGTTCAACCGACGGATATTCCCGGCGCATCTGTTCTGCCTGGATGTGCATTTTCCGGTCGAGGCCAATCAGCGCCTCCGGTTTCGATGAATAACTGACCTGCAGCGCCAGCGCCACGCCCGGATTACCGTATGTCCCGGCAATAGTGTTGATCTCATACATGTTGTAAACGGTGGTATCGATCGCAAACTGATCGCGGGCGGTCACCAGCCCTTGATGGATGCGCGGGGTGATCACGCTGCGCTGCAGAATATCCCGGTAACCCACCACTTCGCGCAGCAGATGTTCCGAAGAACGGTTGCTTTTTATCGCTGGTATCAAGGCGTGCAATTGCTTGCGCAGGCTTTTATTCAGGCCAAAGTAGACCTCCAACATGCCCCGGCGTTGCTGCCGGAGCTCCAGCATTTTCTGCTCATAACGATCATTATGCTGCCACAGGATGCGGGCCGGATCCCGCCGCAAGTGCCATCGGGTTGCCAGCCGCTGCAGGGGGGTGGTGTCTATGGAGAACGGCAGGATGCCTCGATAGCGCTGTTCCAACTGGTGGGTCAAGAACGTGATGTCATCCAGGAGTCTGACAAAGCGCTGGTTCCGTTGCGGCAGCCGGTCGAGTTCGGTCAGCAGTTCGGGACTTACTGAAATACGCGGATCAGCCTGGCGCAGGAGATTGAGGATGCCGGTCATACGCCGCACGTTTTCCATCACGATAGCCGCGACCAGACGGTGCCCTTGGCCGGATGGCCGGTTGCTCCCATCCCAGTCGCTCCAAAACGACAAAAAAGATGGCAGTGCCGCATCGGTCAATTGTCCGGCATATTCCTCGCCCGTAACCAGTGCGGCGAGGTCCAGCAGGATTTCATCGGCCTCCTGTTGGCTGTTGATGCTCACATTTCGGCCGAGAAATTCCTGCCAAAGTTCCTGTCCTGCTTTTTTAATCCAGGAGGTTTTGATGGGTTGGTTCGATACCAGCGCCGTTACAATCGCATCGAGTGAGGTCTCGGCCTGCAGCGAGTACATTTGCGTGGGATGGACGGTCCGGTCGTAGGAGCGCAGCCTGAAAGCCTCCTGGCGGCGCGATAGGGAATCTTTCATGAATTCCTGGTCCAGGCGCAGATCCAGCCAATTGCCGGTATCGGTCAATGCTTGCTGCATCAATTCGTCACTGATAAAGGCCCGGTCGAGCAGGCGTGTTTGGAAGATTTCGAGGCGCTCCGGCCCATAGCGTTGCAAGAAATCCTTTTGTAGCTGCCGGCTGTCCAATGGAGGCTGGGGTTTTACATTACGCATGGACGCGCTAGCTTCGCCATATTCCAGGATTTGCCCGGCGATGCCATCCCAGGCACGCGTGAGTTCGATTGACCGGCTGCTCCGGGCCTCTAAAATTCGGAAGGTTAATGGCTTGCGGTTGTAGTGAGCTTCTTCTTCTCCCATCAAGCGGTTCAGGTCAATCAGCAGGTGGCGGGTTTTTGCCAGGAGGATTTCTGCGCCATCCACGCCTCCCAGCGTCAGACGGAAGGTGGTTCTGCCGGTTTCAAAACCTATTTCTGTGCGCGCAAAGGTGACCAGCGGCAGCAGACCGATTCCGCGGCGTGCCAGGGAGGACGCCAGCCAATCCAGGGACACGCCGGCCGGCAGGCGTCCAATTTGCAACAGGGGATACATGCTCCCCGCTGGCGGGAGAATCGCCAGCCCAAATGGATTGCGATCCGGTGGGAGGTTTTCCACGGCGGTCAGCAGGGCCTGGGTTCGTTCGCGGAAAATGGCGTTGCGTAAGTGCCAGTAGGTGCGTGCCGCGTCCAATGGACCCCGGTAGAACAAATAACATATATATATGGCTGCCAGGTTCGGTTGAATGAGGGAATCGATTTCCTCATAGCGCTGCCGTAATCCCCTGGCACGTATTTCGATCACTGCCAGCCTGGCTCCGGCCAGGCAATCGGTCTTGGACATGGAATGGACCGTGATGACACGCTCAGCCTGCGCCTCGTCCACTTCGCCCAACCGGACCAGTTCCGAGGCGATCTGGCGGACCGTTTTGATTTCCGGGAGATCGTCGACCGGCGCCACGTTCTGGTAAGCCAGGTCGTCAATCACATAAATATTGTGCTGCAGGCAGTAAGTGATCAATCTGCGGACGTCTTCTTCATCAAAAATCCTGCCGGTGGCGTTATGGGGATTGTTGATCACCAGCGCGCCGCGCTCCTGCCAGGACGGGTCCTGACGGCACAGTTCTTCCAATTTCCCAATCATGGCCGCGACGTCTAGTCCCAACGAGGCTGTCATTGGGACCGCGTGGACAGTGGGGAAGCACTGCTCATACGACCAGCTCAGGTCCGCGATCACCACTTCGGTTATTCCGCAGTGAAAGCCCAGGATCCCCAACGCCGTGCGGTTTGAACCACTTGCCACCAGGCAGGCCTCAGGCCGGTACTGTGGCTGGTGCTTGATGAAAACGCTCAGGAAACTGCGTTGAAGGGCCTGGCACCAGGCTGGATCGTGTACGTTAAGGACCAGCAGATCGAGCAGTTCCTTTGCATCCAGGCTGGAAAATTCATCCATCGGGGCGTCTTTCAACGTATTTCCAATACGTCCGGCAAGCCCGGCGGATTTCTCTTCAAAAGCGGTCATGGACCGCGCCAACTTACCGGCATGTTCGTTCAACAATCGTTCGAGATGCCCTTCCACCCGATCAGCCAATCCTGGCAGGACGGTTTCAGCCACAATGCCAAACCCCAGACCATCGAACGATGGCCTTACTTGGGGAACATCCACGGGAGGTTCTTCCGGAAGATCAGTCAATTTTTGCTCAAGGAGATAGATCAGGAACTCGACTTCCGAGGCCGAGGGTGTCCCCTTCATGTTGAAATGGACATTCTCCAGTACGTTTAGGAAATCGGCGTTGCCGGCGATGAAGACCGTGGAAAGCGTGTGCAAGCGCGGCGCAAATATCGCCGGCGTCAGTATGCGGATGACGCGCTGAACCAGCTTGGCTTCACGCGCCAGGGAGAGATGGTTGGGAGCGTTGTTCGCCTCGATGAAGAACAACGGGCACTCAATGCTCAGGCTGCGCAGCTTGCGGCGTATTTCCTCCCCGAGCAGACCGCCGATCAGTAAAAATACCGGGACTTTCGGAGTATGGTTCAGGGATTGCTCGATCTGCTCCCGGGCCTCTCGTTCATCCGCAGGCAGGTCTTCAAAAAGGAGATTGGGGATGTGTCTCAGCGGTGGAGGGAGTTCGCAACAATAGCACAAGACACGGGCGGGCGGCTTCTCCAGGTAGGAGGAGATGGCAAATAGCAGGATCCGCAACGCTTCGCGCATCCCACCCGAGGCGAGGATGATCTCCCGCCGGCCGGAGGTTTCTCCGGTATCGTAGCGCATGGGTTCCTGCTGGTGTTCCAACCAGGCGCAAAAGGCAGGTATCAGGGCATGCGGGTTCTTCCGTGAATAGCCGCCTCTGGGCAGGTAGGGTGAACTCTTTTGTACCGTCCGGATGAGCGCCTCGAGTTTTGGCTTGTCAGAGGCCCCCCAGCCAAGGTATTCCAGGAGCGCAGTGGGTTCTGTATCCCGCAAGCCTTCCAGGTGGACATCGATGCCGAGCGCGATGCGCAGGAAGGCTGAAGACAGTCGTTCATCCTGCAGTGGGTTCCCGATGTGAAAATTGATCCGTTCCTCGGGGGGAACCGGTACTGCAGCGGTTGTTTCACTGATTTCGGAAACTCGTGCCGCCCAAATCGGTTTCAAACGAAAAAAACTCAAGGGATCGGCCTGGGATGTCATCGGTTGCTCGCACAAAAAGCGTCAGGGTTTCAGGGCAGTGCCAAAATGATCATGTCATTGCGAGGAGCCGGTTTTCGTCGACGAAGTAATCTCACGTTCGGTTGCATCTTTCTTCGCTTCCAGTGCCTTTTGCAGCAGCTCCTGGAACAGGTTGAGGAGCTCGGAACCGTGGACCGCTTCTTGCGGGGTCAAAGAGATGACCGTACGGGCGTTCTTTAAGTTTTGACTGGCTTCCGCCAGGCGGGCGGCTTGGGGAGTCAGCATCAGTAATTCCGGGCTGCTCTTTAGGACCTGCAGCTCTTCCATTTCGAATGCCAGGCGCATGCGGTTGCGCGCCAGCTCGTCGGTCAGGTTTTGCTGGGACAGCGCCAATTCTTTTTCGAGCAGAAGCTTCTTCAACTCAGCCTTCTTCAGGTCAAGAGTATGGTCCATCTTTGCAATTGCTTCATCCGCCTGGGTTTTGGCCTTTGCAGCGGCGACACGTGCCTGCTGGTTCAGGTGCTCGGTCTGTTCGAGCAGGCGCGCCTGCTCCTGCTGCCGGAGCGCATCGGCAATTTCAGGGTCGGTTGGATCCAAGGATTGGATAGCCAGGCTGATCAATTCAACGCCAAACTTCTCCTTGACGATGGCCGAGCGCTCATTCAGGTAGTTCAGGACATTTGCCGAAGAAAGCGTGTTAATCCCGGAGCGCTCGGTATATTCCTTGACCAGTCCTTGCAGCAGCACCTGGACTTCATCGGTGGCGCGCATGACTGCATCGTGATTCCAACCCCCAACCCGGATCAGGGATGGAAGATATTCGAGGCTGGGCGCCACGGAGCCAATGATTTTGACCCGTATCCCAAGATTCCCTGCGGCAGTTGCCTCCACCGTCAACTGGATCGGGCAGGTCGTACGCTGGAGCGGAAGACTGAAATGGCGTGGATAGATCAAACCTCTACGCAGGCTTATACGGCCTTTTGACTCGTAGAGCACCAGAAAATCCGGCTGACGGATACGGTACTCAAAAAAAGCCAGCGCGATGACGGCAACAACAAATACACCGACGACAACGGCCAGGACGATATTCATACACACCTCCTCCGAAATGCTTCGGCTTGCGATTAATTGGGATGAATTATACCCATTTTGAGAAGTGTATGTTGGCGAAATCCCCCGGATTTCTCCGCGGTACATCGATATTCGGGCAGGTATTCTTAGCAGAATACCCTTGAATCCTCAATCCTTGGGCGCGGGCTTCTCTGCATGCTCCAGCGCCGCCGCCATAATCTGCTGGAGCCGCGGGACCATGCTGGACGGGTCCGGGTGCAGCCCCTCCACCAGCAGGGCGCTGTCGTAGATCTGCTCGATGACCAGGTTCTGCAGTTCCGAGCCAGCCTCGAGCGTGAGCAGGTTTTTCAGGATGGTGTGGGACGGGTTCAACTCCAGGATCTTTTTGGGGATCTCGACTTCCTTTCCGAGATACTTGTAGACGCGTTGCAGTTCCGGTGTCGGTGCTCCCTGAGGGTCCACCAGGCGGGCCACCGATTGTGAAAGCCTGTTGCTGGCTCGCACATCCGTCACGCGTTCACCCAGCACCTGCTTAAAGCGTTCCACCAGTGTGTTGAAGTCTTTTTCAGGAATCTTCTGGGCCTGGTCAGCCTGTTTGGTCTGTTCGGGCAGCTCCACCTGAGCGGCGTTCTTGAGATCGAAGTCCTTGTATTTATGCAAGCCCATCAGCATGAACAAATCCATCGGCTCGGTCAGTAGCAGCACTTCCGTCCCCTGCGCCTGGAAGTATTCCAGGTGCGGGCTGCGCAGGACCGACTTCGCATCTTCGCCCACGATGTAGTAGATGACCTTCTGGTCCGGCTTCATCCGCCCGGCATAATCCTCCAGGGAGCACCAGCTTTCAGGTTGCAGGCTGGTCTTGAAGCGCAGCAGCCCATGCAGCGGATCGGCTTCCGCCGGGGCCATCGCCACGCCCTGCTTGAGAAAACTGCCGAACTCCTGCCAGAATTCCAGGTATTTTTCAGTCGTCTTGCCTGCCAGGGTTTCCAGGTCCTTGATGACCTGGTTGGTGAGCACTTTCTTCAAACGGGCCATCAGGCCGGTGGACTGGATCGTCTCACGCGAGACGTTGAGAGGCAGATCTTCCGAATCCACCACCCCCTGCACGAAGTGCAGGTATTCAGGCAGCAGGTCCTTGTTGTATTCATCGATCAGGATATTGCGGGAATACAATTTCAGTCCATCCTCCCTGCGCAGGACCAACGGCCCGCGTTCGGCCTTGCCCGGAATATACAGCAGGGCATATAGCTGCACAGGCACATCCGTGATCATGTGGATGTGCATCAGCGGCTCTTCGAAGTCCAGAGTCACCTGGCGGTAAAAATCCTTGTACTGTTCTTCGGTCACGGATTGTTTGGGCGTCCTCCAGAGCGAAGCCTGTTTGTTGACCGGCTCCTTGGCGTCTCCCAGGTAGATCGGGAAACCGATGTAATCAGAATGCTTGTGGATGATTTCCTTCAGGCGGTACTCCTCGGCGAACTCGGCGGCATCTTCCTTCAACTTGACCTCGACCTTTGTACCGCGCTCGTTCATCTCCGCTGCGCCGACCTCGAAATTGTCCTCGCCTCTGGCAAGCCAGCTGACCGCCCTGGCACGCGGCTTATAGGAGCGCGAGGTCACCCGCACCCATTCGGCCACCATGAAAACCGAGTAAAAGCCCACACCGAACTGGCCGATGACCTGGGAGAAATCCAGCTTCTCATCTTTGGTGGCTTCCATGAATTTGCGCGCTCCCGATTGTGCAATCGTCCCCAGGTCCTCGATGATCTCATCCCGGGTCATGCCGATGCCGGAATCCTGGATGGTGAGCAGGCGCTGCTCCTTATCCGCAGCAATGCGGACTCGCAGGTCAACGCCCGGGTCCAGGATCTGGTGGTCGGTCAGCATCTCGAAGCGGACGCGATTGAGGGCGTCGGATGCGTTCGAGAGCAGTTCGCGCAAAAAGACTTCCCGGTCTTTATACAGGGAATGGATCAGGATGTTCAGGAGCTGTTTCGTCTCAGCCTTGAAGGAAAAGCTTTCGGCTTCATTCTGGCTGGGGGTGGGGGTTGGTTCGGACATTCTTGTCTCCTCTAATAAATTAAAAGTGCCCCGGTCATCCCGGAGCACCCGCATTTGCTTGGACACTTCCAGGATGGTGAAATTCTTTAATCCTGGGTTGTAAGGAATATGATTATATCAAGGATAATTTTACCTCGCAGGTGTCAGTGTATGACAAAATAAGCCTCAGAGAATCGTAAACGAATTGTACCCCAATCCGAAAGGATCCAATCAACAGTTAGAGTATTTGGTCCATATTTCAAACAACCGGAGCTGTCCTTTTGGGACAGCTCCAGTGTCTGTACAGCTCTTACCCATTGAACTTGAAAAACTTTCGTCCCGGTGTGCTTTTATTCTGAGGTATTCTTGATCAAATCCGGCAGGGAGAGTTTTGCCCAGGCGGCATACTTCTGCATGTCCAGGCCAAGCTTTTTAGCCACGCCGCGTCCATAATCCGGGTCGGCCTTGTAGAAATGCACCAGTTGGCGGGCAATGATCCGTTCGGGCACACGCTCACGGTTGAAAGCAGCCAGTTTCTCCATCAGTTGGTAATCCTGCATCAGCAGGGGTCCGCGCGAACCAGCGGTCAGCGAATTCTGGTTATCGCCGATCGGGTTGCCGGAGGCGGTGGTCAGTTGCTTTTTCTTGGTCATCGGAATCTCCTTTTCTAAGAAAAGATGAACAGGTTTTGGTACCAAACCGGAAGGTTAACTCAGGATGGAAATTGCCGAGCACTTTTTTGGCAGTCAGGGCAAAGGCCGAAGAACGAGATCTGAGAGCGAATGATCCGGTAGCCGGAAATTTTCTCCAGCTTTCGTACAGAAGACAGGTCAAGTTCCAATTCTCCATCCACGATCTTGCCGCATTGCATACAAATCAAGTGGGGATGTGGATCAGGACGATTGCCATCATAGTGGCTGTCGTCACGCAGGTCGATCTCCAACACCTGGTTCATTTCCTTGAGTAGAGCTAAAGTCTTATAGACAGTTGCATGAACTCATGGTAGGGAACTTGGCCTTGATTTTTGCATAGAGTTGCGCCGCGCTGGGGTGTCCTGCACTGGTGGCAATCAAACGCACCAATTCCACCCGCTGCGGAGTAAGCCGGTAGTCACGTTGTCTTAGAGCAGCTATGAGCTCGTTATGGCGAGTTTCTGGAGCATTCATGAAAAGAAGGTGTGAGACAGAATGGGAATTCTCTGACTGTTTTTATCCAAACTTTATGTCCATCTGGGGAAGCCACATCTATGCATAAAGCAAAATGGAGAGGCGCATGGTGATAAATCTACGCCGGATCATCTCCAGAAGACTGGAGAACCTCAATCCTGTCGCGGGCGTCGTCCAGGTGGTTGCGCTGTCCGTCTTTCAGCAATGAATTGACATTTCCTCCCACTCATATATAATACGTACAAGCCTTCCTGATCGCCAGGAAGAACAACCATTTTCTTCCCCGCTCCCATCCAACTTCATATCCATCTCCACTTGAGGCACCCCATGGATCAAAAACTGACGCTCGGTACCAAAGTTAGTTACGGTCTGGCTGACTTGGGCTTTGCCCTGATCACTTCAGCCATGCAGTTCTTCCTGCTTTTTTACTATACGGACGTGGCAGGGATCAACCCGGCCTTGGCGGGATCGGCCCTTATGGTGGGCAAGCTCACCTGGGATGCCCTCAACGACCCGCTGTTCGGCTACTGGTCCGATCGCACACGTTCCCGCTTTGGACGACGTCGCATCTATATGCTGATCGGCGCCGTCCCGCTTGGGGTCGCCGCCTGCATCATGTTCTCCATTCCCAAGGGCCTCACCGGCGCGCCGGCCTTTTTTGCCGTCCTGCTGACTTTCTGGCTGGTGGACACCTTCCAAACCATGGCTAACGTGCCTTACTCTGCCATGACTCCCGAGATGACGCGCGATTATAACGAACGCGCCAGCCTGACCTCTATCCGCATGGTCTTCAGCGTTTTCGGGTATATCCTCGGCGCGGCCTCCACTAAAATCCTGGCTGGCGTGTTCCAGGGAGCCGGGTTGAACCTGCAGCAGGCCTGGAGTGCCACCGGGGCGGTCTTCGGGGCAATCACCACCACCATGATACTGGTTACCACGTTGTCAATAAAGGAGCGGCAGGAACTGGCAGGCGAACCATCCAAATTGCCGGCAGTCAAGGCCGTCTTTACCTCCTTCAAGAACAAGCCATTCATCATTCTGATGATCGCCTTCATCCTGAGCAGTTTCAGCTTCACCGTGCTGACCGCGCTGGTGCCCTATTTCATCCAGTATCAATTGGGGATGGGTGACCAGGTTTCCTTTGTCCTGCTGGTGATGCTGTTAGCGATCGGCATCTTTCTTATCCCTGCCAAGTTGATCTCAGACCGCATCAACAAAGGTCCGACTTACGCACTGGGGCTGTTTATTGCTTCAATGGCCGTTATTACCAGCTTCTTCCTGCCGCATGCTTCCACCCCGTTGATCTACGTGATCGCCGCGGTAGCCGGACTGGGCTTTTCAGTGCAGTGGGTCTGCCCGTGGTCCATGCTGCCGGATGTGGTGGAATATGACGAGAAGATGACCGGCGAACGCCGCGAGGGGATCTACTACGGCCTGTGGAACTTTCTGTCCAAGTTTACCGGCGCCCTCGGTGTGGCGGTCAGCGGGTGGGCGCTGGGGTTGTTCGGTTACGTGCCCAATGTGGAGCAAACCGTCCGCGCCCTCTTCGGAATCCGTTTCTTTTTCGCTATTGCCCCTACGGTGGTCATCCTGCTCAGCCTGCCGTTCCTGATCTGGTACCCGATCACCCGCAGTAAGCACGCCGCCCTGGTGCAGGAGCTGGCGGAACGGAAGGCTACGCAGGGAGGCTGAGATGAAAGTCGTCATAATTGGTTCCGGGATGTCCGGACTGACGGCCGGAGCGTACCTGGCCAAAGCCGGGCACGCCGTCACCATCTTCGAGCAGTTCCCGACCCCGGGCGGGGTGACCGCCACGGTCAAGCAGGATGGCTTCGGCTGGGATATCGGACCGCTCCTTCTTGAGGGCTTTGCCCCCGGCGACAAAGGTCGAACTCATCCTGGAGGAATTGGGCATCAGCGCGCAGGTCCCGTGCGTGCACGAAGACCGCGGGCTGGCTATGCCAGAATTCGCACTGTGGAGACCACAAGAATATGAGGGTCCTTATTGGAGGCGTGAACACCTGAAGAAGCTCTTCCCAGCCGAAAGCAGCGCCTTGGATCGTTACTACCGTTTCTACGACCGCATGATCGGGCTGATGTCGCTGGGGCGCCGGGCGGAGAACGCCCGCGGCCTGGCAGCCCTGTGGTTCAAACTGCGCTTGCTGCTGGCCTTTCAGCCGGTAAAAAAATATGCCAACTGGAATGGCGGACAGTTGATGGATCATTTCTTCGAGTCGCCTGTCCTCAAAACCTTCTTCCTGGGTATTGTGGCTGATTTTGTGACCGCCCCGAGCGAGTTCCCCGCCCTGGGCGTCCCTTCCATCCACCTCGAGACGGCCTTCGATAAACGCATTCCAACCTATCCCGGGATGCGAAGCGCCCAGACCGCCTACACCTACATCCTGGGCGGCTGCCAGATGCTGGTGGATGCGGTCATGGGCGTGATTTTAGAAAATGGCGGAAAGGTCTTGACGAACACAGCGGTCAAACGGATCGTCATTGAAAACGGGCGGGCCACCGGTGTGGAATTAACAGATGGACGCATCGAGACCGCCGACCTGGTACTGGCCTCCGGGGGGATGAAAGAAGTCTTCTTCGATCTGGTAGGATGCGAACACCTGCCTGCAGAGTTTGTCAAGCAGATCGAAGCCAATCGCCTGATGGAATCGGTCCTGATGGTTCAATTGGGTATCGACTTTGACCCCACTCCTTACCAGCCGGCGGCGCTGTGTTATTACTACAAGACCGACAACCTGGAGGCTGCAGTGCAGCGCCTGCGCACCGGTGACTACCACGAGGGCAAAGACGGTTTCCTGATCTACGTGCCCTCCCTGCATTCACCGTCGCTGGCACCGGAAGGCAAATATGCGGTGACGATCTACACAGTCGCTCCGGATATACTCTCCCAAGGGACCTGGTCCGACCGCAGGGAGGAGCTGGCTGACAAGCTGGTGGCGGAAGCCGAGGCGCATATCCCCGGTCTGCACCGGCACACATTAACGCGTCTGGTCCTGACCCCGGAGGATTTCCGCAGGCGCACGCATCAGAAGCATCATTCGTTCGGTGGGGTACCGCCGGTCATCGGGAACAAACCTCCGGCGCACAAGACACCCATCACTGGCCTGTGGTTCATCGGCGCACAGAGCGAGAGCACCGGCGGGGTGCTGAACGTGATGGTGGGTGCGCAAAAGGTGGCCAGGCAGATTTTACAAAACGGATCCCGGGATCCATCGTGATATAAGGATATTAACCAACTCACCCTGATAATTCCCAGATTGCCAGTGGTTCGAAGTCATACGGGGGTAAAAAGAGGTTGACGAAGTAGGCTTGACAGGGGGAGAACTTGCGGATAGAATGCTTCCGCTCTGGAAGTATTCATATTCGCAAATATACCAGATTGGAAATTTATGCCCACACTCTCCCATTCTTCAGGCACTCCCGAAGCCGATAAATTACTGCAGCGGATCATCCACCTGAGGAGCCACTTCAAAGTGGTTCCGCCGGAAAATATCGCCACGTTACGAAAAAAGATTCACGAGTTCGAACCTTTCCGACATGGGTACAGGATTCGGGGACGCCGGCCTGCTCCTAAACGCCGGCTCTGTTTTTGCGCGCTCTGAAGGACCGATTAGCATGGGCGAACTCAGCCGTGAGCTGGAAGTACCGCTCAGCACCGCCACACGCACCATGGATTGGCTGGTCAATAACGGCTACGCACAGCGCCTGCCGGATCCAAAAGACCGCCGGGTTGTCCGGGTAGAACTGACCGATACGGGCAAAGCGACCTACCAGGCGATCAGCACATTCATGCTGGAAAGGGTCGAACAGGCCTTAAGTCCTTTGGCCCCGGCAGAGAGGGATAATTTCATGGCGTTGTTGAACAAGGTATTGAAAGCATTCGAGGAGACGGCCTGAAGCGCCGGTTCCAATGCCCTTTCATCAAACACGCAGCGAGCCTAATATGTTTATTCGTGCCATTCAAAGAGGAGCCAGATCATGAGACGATTTCGAGCAATGATCAAGAAGGAAATTCTGCACATGCTGCGCGATCCCCGCACCCTGATCATGATTCTCATTATGCCGGTGCTGCAATTGCTGTTGTTGGGATATGCCAATAACACGGACATTAAAAATGTCCCCACGGTTATTTTCGACCAGAGCAACAGCCAGGCTAGCCGGTCTCTTCTAGATGCTTTCCGGGTGACCGGATATTTCTCTTTCGATTACGTTGCCTCCACGGATGCCGAGGTCAATGACTTGATTGGTGCTGGCAAGGTCAAGGCCGGCATCATCATCCCCTCAACTTACACCGGCGACTTGCTTTCCGGGACTCCGGCGCAAGTATCAGTTGTGATCGATGGCTCGGACCCGACCACTGCAAGTGCTATCCTTTCCGCCGCCACGCTCACCGGGCAGTCGCATGGGATCAGCCTGCGCCTCGAGCAATTAGCCCTGGCAGGGGGATCCGGCATTTCTGCGGCCTCCCCAGTGGATGTGCGCACGCGCGTGCTTTACAATCCTGACCTGCTCGGCGCCTACAATATTGTCCCCGGTTTGATTGCCATGATCCTGTTCCAGACCGCCACGAACCTCACTGCTCTTTCCATCGTGAGGGAACGCGAACGCGGCACGATCGAACAATTGATCGTGACCCCCATCCGCAACTGGGAACTGGTTCTGGCGAAGATCATCCCCTACATCATAGTCTCGTTTGCGGATATGCTCCTGATCCTGCTGATCGGAACATTGTGGTTCCAGGTTCCCATCCGCGGCAGCCTGTGGCTCCTGTTTGCCATGACCGGTCTGTACCTGCTGCCCACACTGGGACTTGGGCTGCTGATCTCCACCTTTGCACGCACGCAGCAGCAGGCCCAGTTAATGACTATGCCGATCCTCCTGCCGGCCATGATGCTGTCGGGTTTCATTTTCCCGGTGGCCTCCCTGCCGGTCTTCCTCCAGCTCGTGGGGGATATATTTCCTCTTACCTATTTTATATACATATTGCGCGGCATCGTCATCAAAGGCGTCGGCTTGCAGTTGATCATGCCCCAGACCATCGCCCTGGCCATCTTCTCCGTCGTCCTGCTGGGTGCAGCCGCGCTGCGCTTCCGCAAGAAGCTTGACTAATTCGTTGCTTTGAAAGGAAAGATATTAATGAAACTACGAAAAGTGATACTTCCTGTCGTTCTGGTCCTGGTAGCCGCCGCGGCCCTCTGGTATTACTGGGTACGCCCGGCTGGTTCCGTGGCTGCAGCTTGGGATTCCCTGATGAGCCCGACTGGTTCCGTGGCGACAAACTGGAACTCACTGGTCAATCCTGCCTCTGCCACGTCTGGACCCCTGACCGCTTCAGGCACCGTGGAAACAACGGAGATCAATGTTGCTCCAGAAATAGCCGGAAAGATCCTGGCTGTGGATGTCCGGGAAGGCGACACCGTTCATGTCGGTGATGTACTGGTGCACTTTGACGACACTATTCTCAAAGATCAGCGTACCATAGCTGCCGCCAACCTGGAAATGGCGAAAATTACTCTGGTGCAACAGACCTCGCCAGTGACAATTGCCAATGTCCAGAAAGCCATTGCCCAGGATAAACAGGACATTGACAATGCCCAGCAGGCATACGATAACCAGAAATATTTCACGACCAACCAGGACGCCGTTCAGAATGCCCATGCGAGCCTGGTGCTGGCCCAGCAAGCCTTGGATGATGCCCAGACCGATTACGACGATATTAGCGGTGACCCGAGTGTCAATACACCCAAGGCAAATGCCTACCAGAAACTGTATGCGGCGCAACTGGCGTATAACGCAGCCAGTTACCAGTATGCCCTGTGGACCGGAAAAGTCGTTTCGGAACAGCTCGAAATCAAGGCAGCCACCCTATCCGTGGCCAAAGCCAAGCTGCTCGAGGATCAAGCTTTCCTGGATGTGTTGAACGGAGGTCCGATCCCCGATAATGCCAGCGGAGCGGGGATCGTCCAACTTCAGCAGGCCAGGATCGCCGTGCAGCTGGCGCAAGCCAATCTGGACCTGCTGGATGCCCAGATCGCAAAAACAATCGTTAGCGCACCTGTGGAAGGAGTGGTGATGACGCGCAATGCCGACCCCGGCAGTGTGGTCAACGCAGGAGCTGCCCTGATCACGCTGGCCCGCCTGGACGAATTGACCATCACGGTATACGTGCCCGAGGACCGCGTTGGCGAAGTCAGCCTTGGCCAGACTGCGGATGTCACGGTAAACTCCTTCCCGGGTGTCGTTTTCAAGGCTACCGTAACCTACATTTCCGACCAGGCAGAGTTCACCCCCCGCAATGTCGAGACGGTATCGGGCCGCAAGAACACCGTCTTCGCCATCAAGCTCAAGCTGAGCGACACGAGCGAAAGATTGAAACCCGGCATGCCCGCAGACGTCACCTTCAATCCGAAATAATATGGAACCTGAGATCCTGCTCGAAACCAAAGACTTGGTCAGGACTTTCGGGTCACTGCGTGCCGTCGACGGGTTGAACCTGGAGGTCCGGGCAGGCGAAATGACCGGCCTGGTCGGGCCGGACGGAGCCGGGAAAACCACCGCCATCCGCCTGATGGTCGGCGCGCTCGAACCCACCAGTGGACAGATCCGCGTTGCTGGCTATGACCTCCCCGGCCAGGTGGAAAAAGCCCATGAAGAATTGGGTTATCTGGCGCAGCGTTTCAGCCTGTACGGCGATCTGACGGTCCGGGAAAACCTGGAATTCTTCGGCGAAGTCTTTAATGTGCCAAATGCCGAACGCAAGCAGCGTTCCCAGGAACTGCTCCGCTTTGCCGGGCTGGAGGAATTCGCCGACCGCCCCGCCAGCGCACTCTCGGGAGGCATGCAGAAAAAATTGGGACTGGCCACGGCGCTTGTCCATCGTCCGAAGGTGCTCCTGCTGGATGAGCCGACCGGAGGAGTTGACCCGGTCGCCCGGCAGGAGTTCTGGCATCTGTTGATCGGCCTGCTGCGGGCAGGCTCGGCAGTGCTGGTAAGCACCCCGTACATGGATGAAGCCATGCGTTTCAACCGTGTCATCTTTATGAACCACGGCCGTGCCCTGACGCAGGGCGCGCCGCGCGACCTGATGAAAGGCCTGGCCGGCCGGGTGCTGGAACTGGCCACGGAGCAGGGCATGGCTGCCCGCCAGATTGCATCCGAAGATCCGGATGTGGAAGATGTGCACACCTTTGGCGAGTACCTGCACTTGCGGGTGCGCGCCGCCGAAGGACCGCTGAGTCGCCTGCCTGAACGTCTAAAAGCTGAGGGAGTTCATCTCGCCCACCTTATTCCCGTATCTCCATCCTTGGAGGATGTCTTCATCCAACTCCTGGAGATGGAGGAAAATACCAATGGCAAATGAAGCCCCTTCACTGGAAATATTGGGATTGACCAAATGCTTTGGCCATTTCACAGCAGTTGACCATGTTTCCTTCACGGTCCAGCCAGGCGAAGTGATCGGTTACCTCGGCCCGAACGGCAGCGGCAAGACCACCACCATCCGCATGTTATGCGGCTTGCTGACGCCCACGGAAGGGACGGCCAGGATACTGGGCCTCGACGTGATCAAGGACGCCGAGGCGATCAAGCCGCATATCGGTTATATGTCTCAAAAATTCTCGCTCTACGATGAGCTGACCGTGCTGGAAAACCTGCAGTTCTATGCCGGGATCTATGAAATCCCCAAGGCAACGGAAAAAGAGCGCATCCTGGAGATCCTGCATATCGCCGGGTTGGAAGCGCGTGCCCGGTTAATGACGGGCAGCCTGGCGGGCGGCTCGCGCCAGCGCCTGGCCCTGGGCTGTGCCATGCTGCATCGCCCGCCGGTCCTGTTCCTGGATGAGCCGACCAGCGGCGTGGATCCGGTAGCCCGGCGTGAGTTTTGGGACCTGATCTATCAATTTGCCTCCCAAGGGACGACTGTCCTCATTACCACACACTATATGGACGAAGCCGAACACTGCAGCCGGGTGGGATTTATGTACCGCAGCAAGCTGCTGGCATTCAATTCGCCGCGTGCACTTAAAGCCACTTACCTGGAAGGTGCCGCCTGGGACCTGGACGCCAACCCACTCCTGGAAGCCGTCGAATGCCTGAGCGGGATGGAGGGCGTGGCGCAGGCCAGTCTGCACGGCGACCGTGCCCATGTGATCGTTGACCCACATCACTGGACCAGGAACCGCCTGACCAAGGCATTGTCAAAAGAAAATATAACCGTCAGGTCCGTCGAAACGGTTGAGTCGACGCTTGAGGATGTATTCACCCTGCTGGCGCATCGCGGTAAGGCCTCCCTGGTGGACCGGTGAGATGAGTTTGAGATGAACAATAAGAGGAACAATTTATGAAAATAAATCGAAAGCTTGGGACTTGGATTGGGGTCGTTCTGGCTATCGCCGTGATTGGGGCGGCTGGCTGGTATTTTCTGGTGCGCCCATCCGGTTCCCTGTCTACTGGCCTCCCGGCTGTCTGGGATTCCCTGGTCAATCCGGAGGCGACTGTTCCATCAGGAACCCTGAATGCTTCGGGTACCGTGGAAACGACGGTTCTATCCATTGCGCCTGAGATTCCAGGGAAGATCCTCGATGTAGACTTCCAGGAAGGTGACGTGGTCAAAGCCGGCGATGTGCTCGTTCATCTTGACGACACCACGCTCAAAATCCAGCGTACCATCGCGGCTGCCAACCTGGAAGCGGCCAAGTTATCCCTGCAGCAACTGGCCTCGCCGATGGTGATTGCCAACCTGCAAAAAACAATTGCCCAGGACAAACAGGCCATTGAGGATGCCCAGCAGACGCAGGACATTCAGAAATATTTCACGAATAATACCGATGCCGTTCAGAGTGCCCATTCAAATCTGATCCTGGCCGAGAAAGCCCTGGACAAGGCCCAGACTGCTTACGACAAAGTACCCGGCAACCCGGATCGCGATACCCTCAAGGCGATGGCCTACCAGCAACTGTACCGCGTGCAACTGGCCTATGATAATGCCCTGGCTGTGTACAATCTATGGACCGGAGTACCCAACCCGGAACAGGTCGATCTTAAAGTGGCTAACCTGGATCTGGCCAAAGCCAGGCTGGCAGAGGACCAGACCCTCCTGGATGCGCTGAACGGAGGCCCGATCCCCGACACTGCCACCGGGGCAGGGATCGTAAAACTACAGCAGGCCAGGATCAACGTCCAGGTGGCGCAGGCCAACCTAGACCTGCTGGATGACCAGATCGGGAAAATGACCATTACCGCACCGGTTGACGGTGTGGTGATGACGCGCAGTGCCGACCCAGGCAATGTGGTCAATCCCGGGACCGAATTGCTCGCCCTGGACCAGTTGAATGAGTTAACCATTACTGTTTACATACCAGAGGATAGTTATGGGAAGATCAAACTGGGACAGACAGCCACTGTTACCGTTGATTCTTTCCAGGGTGAGACGTTTACTGCCGTCGTTGTCTTCCTATCCAAACAGCCAGAATTCATTCCTGCCAATACGCAAACGGTTTCGGGCAGCAAATCGACCGTCTACGCCATCCAGCTCAAACTGCACGATACCACTGGAAAGCTCAAGCCCGGCATGCCTGCAGACGTGTCTTTTAACCTCAAATAATCACGGCGACGGCGTCCACAAGAGTAGTAACTCACATCACTGGACCACGCAACGACTGACAAAACTCCTATTCGGGAAGAACTTCACAGCCATGTTAAAAAGAAACAGTCGCATCGACGCTGGAGGATGTATTTACCCTGCTGGCGCACCACACTAAAGCCTCGCTTACTTAAATCCGTGATACCACGGTTAATGTCTCAGCATTGGTTAATAAATAGATGATATAAGGTGAGATTGTAAGTAAACATTGCGGCCATTTCGGGAGACTCTATGCAAAAGAAACCCGACCTTACCAAGGGGCGAATCGCCTATAAATGGATTGTTCTCTCCAACACCACCCTGGGAATCTTCATGGCAATGCTCGATGGAAGCATCGTCGAGATCTCACTGCCGGCAATCTTCCACGGGATTGGGGTTAATCCCCTGGCTCGTGGAGAAACCGACTACCTTTTATGGACACTGATGGGGTATCTTGTCGTTACTGCAACACTCCTGGTTACCTTTGGCCGCATCTCCGACATGTTTGGCCGGATACGCCTCTACAACCTTGGTTTTGCCATCTTTGCGGTAGGCTCGATCCTGCTTTATCTGGTACACGGCACCGGGAACGGCGCGGCCATGCAGATCATCGTCTTCCGGTTGGTCCAGGCGGTTGGAGGCGCCTTCTTGATGGCCAACTCCGCCGCCATCCTGACGGATGCCTTCCCACCCAATCAGCGCGGCCTGGCCATGGGTATCAACATGATTGCCGGCACGAGTGGCACGTTCGTCGGTCTCCTTGCCGGTGGAATCCTGGCGGCCATTAATTGGCGCTATGTGTTCCTTGTCAGCGTCCCGTTTTCAGTCGGTGGAACCATTTGGGCTTACCTGGCCCTCCACGAGATTGCCACGATTCGTAAACACCAGCAGCTCGACATTCCCGGTAATATTCTCTTCGCCCTTGGCCTGACCGCCCTCCTGGTCGGAACCACTTATGGGATCCAGCCATACGGGAACTCGACCATGGGCTGGGGGAGTCCCTTTGTACTGGCCTGTCTCATCGGTGGAACGTTGGCACTTGTCGCGTTCGTTTTTGTCGAACAGCACGTACCAGAACCCATGTTCCGGCTTGAGTTGTTTAAGATCAGGATGTTCAGCGCGGGCAATATTGCCGGTTTCCTGGCTGCACTGGCGCGCGGTGGTCTGAATCTGATGATCATCATCTGGCTGCAGGGTATCTGGCTGCCCCTGCACGGCTATTCCTTTGAAGATACACCTCTGTGGGCCGGCATCTACATGCTGCCGCTGACGATCGGCTTCATGATCATGGGGCCTCTCAGCGGCTTCCTTTCCGACCGCTATGGCGCCCGTACCTTCTCAACCGCTGGAATGCTGGTCACGGCGGCAGGCTTCGTCGGGCTGTTGCTGGTACCGACCAATTTCGTTTATGCTGCCTTTGCCCTGGCCATCCTGGTGATAGGTATGGGCATGGGGATGTTCGTCTCCCCGAATACCACTGCCATCATGAACTCGGTCCCGGCTGAACACCGCGGTGCTTCGTCGGGGATGCGGGCGACCTTCCAGAATACTGCCAACACGGTCAGCATCACCTGGATTTTTACCATGGTAACCATCGGACTGGCTGCCCACCTGCCTGCCGCCTTGTACCAGGGACTGACACAGGCTGGCATACCGGGCAATGCTGCCAGCCAGGTGGCAAATCTGCCCCCAACCGGTGCCCTCTTTGCGGCTTTTCTTGGATACAATCCGATGAAGGCTATTTTGCCAGCAGCCGTACTTCAAGGACTGCCAGCCGCATCGCAAGCGTCGCTGCTCAGCAAGACTTTCTTTCCAAACTTGATCGCGGCGCCTTTTGACTACGGCCTCCGCATTGCCTTTTCGATCTCGATTGCACTGGCCTTGATTGCGGCTCTGGCTTCCCTGCTGCGCGGAAAACGCTACATCTATGAGCAGGAGGACCAGTCCCAATTCGACCTGCCCCAACGGTCATCCCCTGCCACCGTGAAGGAAAATGAAGGGGATTAAGCAGCAAGCACGCCCAACCGGGCCTAAACCAGGCTGACCCGTTCAGCCTGCAATGCCCTGGCTTCCGCCAGTGCCTCCGCCCGGATGCTTCTCCGGCAAGCTTCAAGAAACCGCTGACCGGACTGGCGGACGAAGGTGTCCCAGATTGAAAAGCCCTCGCCGTCTTCGGTACAGGCAGCCCCGATCCGGCAGGCAGCCGTGATCGCGCCCCAGACAAAGCCTTCTGGAAACTTGAGAAAACTCATACCTGTCTCCGTTTATTTAACTTCGTCCGGCCGGACTTCTTTTCCGGTTGCAGCGGACTGCAGTGCTGCCAGGGTGAACTGCAGCACGGCTTTGCCGGTGGGACCATCCAGCCGCGGCTGACCACCGGTCTTTAGCTTCTCAATGAAATCCCGGGTAGTGGCGATGAAGCTATCATGCCATTCCACACCTTCCACCGGGACCGGTGTGGTCTTGCCGTCCTTGAAGAGCATCAACTCGGGCAGATCGACCGTCTTCGCGGTATAGCGATTGATGAAGAGCATGCCCTTCTCGCCGATGACTTCGATGCGATCATCGTCGGAGTAATAGTCCGAGTAAATGCGCATTTTGGGGGTGTGCTCGATATCCAGTTGGCCGTAGCAATGGGAGGTTTTGTACTGGAACATGATCATGGCCGGAGTGTCGATCTTGACGATCCCGGCGGCTTCCCTGAGCGGGGTCTGGTCGATCCAGGCGAAGACCTTTTCCACCGGACCGCCCAAATAATAACCCAGTGAGAACAAATGATAACCGTGGTCGAAGACCATCGGGCCGCCGCCGCATTGCTGCTCGTTGAAGCGCCAGAGCCAGGCCGAGAGGGGCACCTTCCAGGCAGTATCGGATGTCCCGGTGGAAACATGCATGCGCACGGCACACACCGAGCCAATCTCACCGGTTTCGATTATTTGCCTGGCGCGCATGGCCGGGGCATAAAAGACGAAGGTCTCGTAGACACGCAGCCTGACACCGGCCTTGTCCGCTGCGCCGATCATCTCGTCCGCTTCGGCTGCCGAGAGCGCCATGGGCTTCTGCACCGAGACGTGCTTGCCGGCTTGGCAGGCTTGTACCGTCATGGGGCAGTGCAGGTGGTGGGGCGTCAGGAGTTCGACAAGGTCCACTTCCTTGTCTTCCAGCACCTGCTGGAAATCAGTGTAGATCTTCTCCACACCCCACTCTTTGGCCTTCTTCTTGGCGTGCGTTTTGTTGGTATCGCAGACGGCAACGATCTTGGCGTCTTCACGGCCGCGATACCCTATCTGGTGCAGATCCGAGATGCGGCCGCAGCCGACTATGGCAACACGGATTGGGTTCATGGTTGGATTTTCCTTTGTTCGGGAGGTAATTGCAAAATGGCGCCTTGATCCGCCTGTGAGACAACCTGGCGGTAAAGGTCAAGGAAGCCACTGGTGATGCCCGCCGGATTTGGCTGATAGACTGCGGACTGGTCACGGCTCCGGGACAGGACCCGGCGGCGTTCAAGTTCCGGTTCACTGACAAGGATATTCAGGCACCGGCTGGGGATGTCAATCTCGATCTGGTCGCCGTTTTGTACCAGTGCAATCGGCCCGCCGATAAAAGCCTCCGGTGTGACATGCCCGATGCAGGGTCCGCGCGTGGCACCTGAAAAACGCCCGTCGGTGACGACTGCCACACTGTCATTCAACCCCATGCCGGTCAGCAGCGCGGCAGGGATGGATAGTTCGCGCATGCCCGGACCGCCGCGCGGTCCTTCATTGCGGATGACCAGCACATCCCCGGGCTGGATGGCCCGCACTTGAAGCGCATCCTCCAGGTCCTGCTCACATTCAAAAACCCTGGCCGGGCCAATGTGGCGAAGCATTTCGGGCACGACCCCGCTTTGTTTGACCACGGCGCCTTGCGGGGCCAGGCTGCCCCGCAGGATGGCCAGCCCTCCCTCTGAGGCGAGCGGGGATTCAAGCGGATGGAGTACTTCAGGTCGCCTTGGAACAGCTCCGGCTGCCCTCTGACGGATGGTTTCGCCTGTTACGGTGGGGAGGTCAAGATGCAACAACGGCGAGAGCAGGTTAAGCACCGCCGGAACGCCCCCGGCGTCATGCAAGTCGTTGACCGTGAACGGGCTGGCCGGTCGGAATTTGCCGATCAAGGGTGTTTTTCGGCTGAGATCATCAAACACATCCAATTTCAGATCCAATCCCGCCTCATAAGCAATTGCAGGAAGATGCAGGGTGGCATTGGTGGAACCGCCCAGCGCCAGGACAACGCGGATGGCATTCTCCAGGCTTTCACGGGTCAGCATGGCGCGGGCGGTGACACCCTGCCGGACGAGTTCCAGGATTTTCTTTCCGCTCTCCCGGCATAATTCCTGGCGGGCCGGGTGAAGGGCAGGCAGTGTGGCACATCCGGGCAGGGTCAGGCCAAACGTTTCGGTCACACACGTCATCGTGTTGGCAGTTCCCATGAAGTTGCAGGCACCCACCCCGGGACAGGCGCGGCTTTCAATCTCATAAAATTCCTCTTCGGAAATCCTGCCCGCCTGGAGTTTCCCCAATGCCCTCCTTAACATCGCTCGTCATGATTTCCCGCTCACCAATCCAGCCGGAAGCCATCGGGCCACCGGTCACGAACAGGGTCGGCAGGTTCAGGCGGGCTGCGGCCATCAACATACCCGGCACGATTTTGTCACAATTGCACAGCATTACCAGCCCGTCGAACTGGTTTGCCCCCACCATCAGTTCGATCGAGGCTGCAATGACATCGCGCAGGGGAAGGACATAGTGCATGCCCCTCCCCTGGGCGATGCCGTCGCAGGGTGCCACGGTATTGAATTCGGCAGGGGCCCCGCCAGCTTCACGGACGCCCTGCTTGACCCATTCTGCAAGTTGGCGTAGATGAAAATGGCCGGGATTGACCTCACTCCATGAATTAACGATACCGATCAATGGCTTGTTGAAATCAGCATCCTGATATCCCATTGCCCGGTAGAGGGCGCGCGGATAAGCCCCGTGCACCCCTCGAAAGATTCCTTGTCCGGATGTTTTCATAGGCCTATCTCATGGCGTAATTTCTGCACGTCCTCGGACCAGTTGCCCACATTCCAGCGCCCGTAGACGCCCATGCCTCCCAGCGGGTCCGGCCCGAAGTAGACCGGCACGTGGATCAGGGCCAGCCCCGGGTGTTTCCCGGCCTGCCCCAGCGCAGCCCGCAGCGCCTCAGGCGTGCGCCCGCCATCCAGCGCCAGCAGCCCGGGGACGGCACGTG
Source organism: uncultured Chloroflexia bacterium (assembly GCA_963806575.1). Taxonomy (GTDB): domain Bacteria; phylum Chloroflexota; class Anaerolineae; order Anaerolineales; family Villigracilaceae; genus UBA877. The sequence continues at coordinate 60,969 of CAWDYX010000025.1, forward strand.
CCCAGGCGGGGTAATCCACCTTCAGCGTGTTCCAGGTGGCGAAGCCGGCCCCGTACTGGGCTTCCTGCAGCCCGGTGATGGCGCCCATGCGGCCATTGTCGAGCAGAAGGATGCAGCCGCGCGCTCCATGCTGTGCGCCGTCGATCAGGATCTGCGGGTTCATCGTGAACGACCCATCGCCGGTCAGCGCCAGGCCGTAGAACGGCTTCGAAGCCACACCTGTCGCCAACAGGGCCGATACGGCAAAGCCCATGTACGAGGCACCCGTCTCGGTGAAGGTCTGGCCGGGGCGTTCATCCTCGACGATCTGGAAGCCATTGGCCTGCACGTCCCCGGCATCGAAGAAACAGACTACTTCCTGTGATTTGGCCCAGTCGGTGGCAATTTTGATGACCGCCGGCTGGGTCAGGACCGTTTCGCCCCAATAATTGTCCTTTAACGTGGGATGGAGTTCCCGCTTGGCTTTGAAGGCTTGCCACTCGCCTTTCTTCGCAGCGCAGGCATCCAGCCAATTGGCCTTTTCACCGCCTTTGGGAAGCAGGGTCTGGTCCAGCCTCTCCAACGTCCGACGCACATCCCCGACCAGCGCCAGGGTGTGCTGGTAGTGCGTGGCGTCGTCCACATCCGCGTTGACATTGATGACCCTCCGCACGTTCGGGTAGCCGGTGCGCGAGCAATCTGACTGGCAGACGGGGCGCGCCCCGACCGCGACCAGCAGGTCGGCATTTTCCATGGCGTAATTACCCGGCAGGGAACCCTTCGACCCGCCCACGCCCATGGTTTGCGGGTGGGCGTATGGAACACAGCCGCTGGCGATGGGCGTGTACACTAGGACGGCGCCCGAGCGCTCAATCAGAGGGATAAGTTCCGGCCCGGCGCTCCGCCCGCCACCGCCGACCTTGACGAGCACCTGCCGCGCTGCCTGGATCCATTGGGCAGCCAAAGCATAATCCCCTTCTGCCGCGCCCAGGGATAGTTTACGGACTTCCGGCAGTTCATCCAGGTTGAAATCCGGGAGCCAGGCCGCCTGGGTGTTCATCGGCATCAACAGGTAGAACGGGCCCGCCCGGTAGGGGTGGTCGACCGTCGCGGCACCGCGCTGCAAGGCGGTCGGCAGCGCCAAGGGTGTGTGCAGGGAATAGGCGCGGCCCATGGTCGCAGCCAATTGGAGGAATAATCCCTGTTCGTGTTTGGGAACCTGCTGCATGTTGAAACCTTCATCCTCGGTGGTCTCGTCCCCGAACAGGTACCAGACCCCGATGCCATCCGAGGCGGGCGCCAGCGAGGCGGCCAAGGCCTGCAGGGCGCCCGGCCCGATGGAGGTCACCACGGCGGCCTTTTCACCGGTAACCCAGCGCAGGGCGGTCGCCGCATGCGAGGCTTCAATCTCGCTGCGAAGGCCATAGACCTTCACCAGCCCGGCTTCTTGATAGATGCGTAGCACCTCGCCCAGGTCGGTCGAGCCGTGCCCGAAGACGGTGAAAAAGGTCTTCACTTCCTGTCGCAGCAGGCCGAGCACCAGCGCTTCCGAGAGGGTCAAATCGAGGCGGCCGGGCAGGCTTTTCTTGTGCGCCAGGCCGGCGGCGTGTCCCATCCGTTGGCGGGCGAGATCGGCTTGAGCAGGTTTGGTTGGTTGAGTCATATTCATCTCCTAAAAGCCTCGCAGGTGCGTGCTTTGCCGGCTGGGTAGGCCGTCCTTTGGCCGACGTTGCAGGACCACATATTGCAGGCCGTGCTTGCTGCAGAAGAGGCGTTTTTCCGGACGGTCGCCATCCTGATTGACCAGGTAGATATCCGGCTTGACCCGCTCGATTTCGGGCTCCACGTCCAGCCAGCCGAAACCGGCCGCAACGAATGCCTGCCTGACGTAACGGATTGCGCTCACCATGAAGGTGCGTTCGTCCTGGGGCAACAAAGGATGGCCGTCGCCTTTCAACCCACGGATATTGGCATCATTGCCGATGGAAACGTACAGGTCGCCATATGCCGAGGCTTGCTCGAAAAAGCGGATGTGACCCGAGTGCAGCCAATCGAAACAGCCGGTGACAATGACCTTTTTTCCTGCCGGGGCCGTGACCGGTTCCGGCGGAGGCGGGAAGCCCTCCAGTTGGGCAACCGGGATGACCCGGTAATTGATCCCCCGGGAGGCGCAGAATTGGCATCTGGCAGACGTATCCTCTGCTTCGGTCACAGCCCACAGATCGGGCCGGAACCCGTTCGGGATTGGCGGCTGGTCCCGTTCGATCGACCCGTTCACCAGAACCACCCGGCTGACGTAGCGGATCGCCTGAAGGATGTACAGTCGTTCGGCCACGCGGAATTCCGGCAAGTGCCCCTCCAGTGCCCGGAAGCTCTCGTCCGACCATAATAAAACCATCAGATCCCCCAGCCGGGAGGCCTCCTGCAGAAAGCGCACATCCCTCGATCGGATATCGTCAAAAGCACCACTGACGAATACCTCAGGCATGCGGGCTTTGCTCCGTCCGAATGATGGGATGGAATGCCCCGGGAACCGGCTCCTCCGATACGACGTACAGGTAGCCGCCACCGCAGCTGGAGTAGGCTGCACCGTAATAATGCTCCTGGCAAAAGCGCAACAGCGCCAACAGGTCCATGGTCAGACTCGGTTGCTCGAAGTTCCCTGGAAGGAGCACTTTCCAGCATGCCATGGTGGCATTCATTGCGGCGCCCAGGCGTAAGCGGGTCGCACCGAAGGATGGCCGCGTAGCAGTCGTGGCCGGTCTGGCCCAGGCGCGCGATCCAATCCGGGAGCAGGTTCTGGATGATCAGCGGATCGTAGCCTTCCGGCCGGGGGGATACGGGGAGAATATGCAGCACCTTCTCCAGCCAGGCGGTAGTGGCCGGGTCATTGCAGCTTTCCACATGGACCGGGAAGAGGCCACCTTCGACGTTGAAATCGTAATCCAGCCGGCTGATGCCCGGGTAGACGATCCCGGCCATGTCCTGTGACCCAGAGGGATGCGGGCGGTTGCCGTTCTCGGCCCAGTACAGTTCATGCACCAGGTCTGCCGGTGCCCGCTCCGGCAGGCGCTCTCCCCAGATTTCCTGGGCCACCTTGCGGGTGCTGGTGGCCATCCCGGCTCGGTCCATGAAATGGAAGGCTGGCTGCAGGGAGACCACCAGCATGGCTCCAGGGGGAGACGGGTTGAGGCGGGAAACGAAGGGCTGGTCGATCCAGCCGCCCGCCAGGGCCATACGGTAAGGCATGCCGCCGATGATGTCGGTGATGGATGTGGGAGTTTCAGGGGATTGGAAGGACATGAACAGGAAGAGGAATGCAAAGGTTCGGTCCGGTGGAAATCCTGCCAGCAAGTGTACCATCAAGTGGAGGCACAGGACAAGCGCAGGCGGCGGGCGATTCCCATCAGATATTCGTTCAGCCCTTATTGGCACCGCTGGATATTGAGTATCCCCAATTCCGTGCTATACTAAAAATGTGGTGTCTAGCATCACGATGTGTCCACAAGAAGGGTGATTTCGTATCGTTCCAGTTTTAAAGGATGATTATGAAGTCTCGGTCCACCACCCAAGCCCCTGGTAAAACAAAAAAAACCGATTTACGAACCGCCGCGGCGAAGTTCGAGGCCGCCTTGGAATGGGAAAAAGCTGCCGGGTTCTATTCGCAGGCGTTGGAGGCGAAACTACCACCTGCTGAACAGGTTGACCTGCTCGGGCGGCGTGCGGGCTGTTTCAGGCGGCTGGGAAATTATCATGCAGAAGCAACTGACCTGGATGCCATGCTCCATCTGGCGCAACAGGCTGGCGACCTGCCCAGGCAGGTGAATACTTTGAACTATTTGGAGGATTCGTTTTTCAGACAAGGACATCTCGAAGAGGCTGGGAGGGTGGCAAAAAAGGCCGTCAGCCTGGCACGCCGGACCGGTGACCCAAAACTGGAGGCCGATAGTCTGAGCGCCCTGTGCGAAGCAACCGGCCGGCAGAATCAGTTTGCCGAAGCAGAAAAATTAGCCGACCAGGCCCTCCGCATCTACCGCTCGCTCAACGACCTGGCCGGGGAGGCGCGTATATCCTGGCTGGCTGGCATATTTTATAAGGTCCAAGGAAACCTGGAGGCTGCCCGCATCCAGGCGGAACGGGCTCTTACGCTATACCGCCAGGTTGGAGATCTAGAAGGTCAGGGCAATGCCCTCAACGTCCTGGGTCAATGTATGCTCGACCAAGCCCAGACGCGCGTATATTTCGAACAAGCCCTGGCGGCTTTCACCGCCGCCGGCGACCGCCCGGGCTGTGCCATGCTCGGGAACAACCTGGGATCCATCTATATCTACATGGGCCTGTATGAGCGCGCCCGGCAGCTGACTGAACCAGCCGTGGAGTTTGCACGCCAGGCCCAGGCCACGTATGCCCTGGGCTACTACCTTGGCAACCTGGCCGCTGCCAGGTTCTTCTTGGGGGAAGCCGAGGAAGCGATCCGGATGAAGAAAGAAACCATCCAATTGAACGACCAGGTTGGTAATAAGCCAAACATTGCTAGTAACACACTGGAATTGGGTATGGCTTTCGTAATGCTGGGGAAGCCAGTCGAGGCCATGGGTTATATTCGAAAAGCCCTCAAGATATACAAAGAGATGGAACTACCCGATCAGATGACCGCACTGGCCTGGCTGGGGGCGGCGCAACTGGCTTTGGGCAAGTTCGAGGCTGCCCTGCAAACCACACGGCGGGCCGTTCGCCTGCTGGGGAAGAACGCCGCAATCAGTAGTGAATACCCAATGCAGGAAATCTGGTGGTGGCGCTATCAAGCCCTTACGGAAGGATTCCGGAAATCCCCTTCCAAAGCGCAAGCTGAAGAAGCCTGGCAAGCTATCGACCAGGCCCGGGAAGCTCTCTTGAGCGGCATCGCCTCTTTGAGCGATGACGGGCTGCGGCGCAATTATTTCAACAAGGTCGCGATCAACCGCCAGATCATCCAGGCCTGGCTGGAGCAGGCCTCACTGCGAAAGCTGCCATTGGAGCCGCTGACCGATGCGCTATCCGGCGCGGGGAATGTCCAGGAGCCGTTCAAGCGTTTGATCGAGATTGGTGTGCGCCTGAACGCCCTGCGTGACCCGGATAAATTGCCCGCCTCGATTATGAACGAGGTGGTGGAACTGACCGGAGCCGAACGGGCTGCCTTGTTCGTTTTCGATGGAGATCAACCAAAGGGCCAGGCCTCACCAACCGCGCTCAACCTGCCGGATGGTGAATCTGAAACAGCCTTCCTCAAGAAGATCCAGCCCATATTAAAAGTGGTTGCCCGATCCGGACAGCCTGTGCTGCGGTATCTGCCTGAAAAAGCCCCGCCGTTGAAACAGCATTCCATCCTGTGCGTCCCGTTGATCACCGCCGGCAAACAGGTTGGGACGATCTATACGGAGTTGGGTGGGTTCTTTGGTCGTTTTACAACCCAGGACCTCGATCTATTAAAGGTTCTAGCCAATCAATCCGCCGTTGCAATTGAGAATGCCGCCTGGGCCCGCACCCTCGAGGACAAGGTGGAGCAGCGCACGGCCGAACTGCAGGCCGCCAGGTCCGCCGCGGAGCAGCGCGCCGCCGAACTGCAAATCATCAACAGCATCCAGCAGGGGTTGGCCTCCCAACTGGATTTCCAGGCGATTATTGAACTCGTGGGCAACAAATTGCTGGAGATTTTCACTGCCGACGTGGTGGGAATTATTCTATATGACCAGAAGAATAACCTGGTGTCCTATCCTTTCATTCTCGATCATGGCCAGCGTTATTTTCCTGCCCCCTTGCCACCAAGCGGTATCATCCAACGCATGATGCAAAGTCGCGCACCGATCATCGTCCAAACGAATGAGGAACTTGAACGACTTATGGAGGAAACAAAGACGGAGAATAAAGGAGGACCAACGCCGGATAGCTCTCATATTATCGTCCCTATCCTGGCAGGGGAACAATTCATTGGAGCAATCAGCATTGCCAAACTGCCTGCATATGCCTTTAATGAAACCGACGTGCGTCTCCTGCAAACCCTGGCCAGTTCGATGAGCGTGGCGCTTGAGAATGCGCGCCTGTTCGACGAGACCCAGCGCCTGCTCAAGGAGACTGAGCAGCGCGCCGCAGAACTGGCAGTCATTAACACCGTCCAGGCGGCACTGGCAGCCGAACTGGATATCCAGGCGATCTACGCCCTGGTCGGTGAAAAACTGCGCGAGATCTTCGACGCTCAAACGGATCTCGATTGATAGCTCTGATTCAAGACACAGGCATGATGCACGGCCGAGTACAGTCATTGAGCAGGGGTCCGGAATCAGCCTGGAACCGGCGTTCCTAACTCCCAGACTATGGGTACCTAATTTCGTTCGCAGGGGCAGCCATCGTTGATCAATAGCGATATTGCCGCAATTTGTCGTCAAATGACGGATTATCAAATCTCCGCAAGGGGAATTAGCCAAATAGTGCCTTGTTGGTACCCGTTATCCCGCAGGGAGACGGTATAGTCGGTATGATCATCTCTGCAGGATATGGATTACGAGAAGCTTTCAACGAATTCGGATGTACGCCTGCTGGAGACATTGGCCAACAGCATGAGCGTGGCGCTCGAGAATGCCCGTCTGTTCGATGAGACCCAGCGCCTGCTCAAGGAGACCGAGCAGCGCAATGCCGAACTGGCGGTCATCAACAGCATCCAGCAGGGCCTGGCGGCCGAGCTGAACTTCCAGGCCATCGTTGACCTGGTGGGCGACAAGCTGCGAGAAGTGCTCCATTCTGAAGATGTCGGTATCCGCTGGCATGACCTTCAAGCGGGTCTGCTCGTTCATCTTTATGAATACGAGCATGGCCAGAAACAAACGATCCCGCCACATAAACCTTTTGTTAAAGACCTCTTTGAATTATTGGAGAGACGCCAGCCGATTGTCTGTAAAAACAAGGTAGAGATGGACAAGGTGGGATTCAAGGTTATCCCCGGCACGGACCAGAGTTTATCCTTGGTTCTGGTACCGATCATCGGCTCCGCCAGGGTAATTGGTTCGATTATTATAGAGAATTATGAGCGCGAGAATGCCTTCAGCGAGGCGGATGTACGCCTGGTGCAGACCGTGGCCGCCAGCATGGGCGTGGCACTCGAGAATGCCCGTCTTTTCGACGAGACCCAGCGCCTGCTCAAGGAAACCGAGCAGCGCAACGCCGAGCTGGCTGTCATCAACAGCGTCCAGCAGGGCCTGGCCGCCGAGCTGGATTTCCAGGCCATCGTGGACCTGGTGGGCGACAAACTGCGGGAGGTGTTCAACACCGGCGATATTGGTATTCGCTGGCATGATCCTCAAGACGGGTCATGCTCCACCACCTTTATGAATATGAACATGGCCAGAAACTCACCATCCCATCCCAGCCCACCGCACGTTAAAAACTTTTTCCAGTTACTTGAGGGCCGCCAGCCAATCGTTTGCAATAACCGGGTTGAGATGGAAGAGGTGGATTTAAGCTTGTACCCGGACACGGACAAGCCTCTATCATTGGTACTGGTGTCCCATCGTCGGTTCCGACCGGGTGATCGGTTCGATTATTTTGGAGAACTTCGAACAGCGAGAATGCTTTCAGCGAATCGGAAGTACGCCTGCTGCAAACTGTGGCCGCCCGCATGGGCGTGGCGCTCGAGAATGCCCGCCTCTTCGACGAGACCCAGCGCCTGCTCAAGGAGACCGAGCAGCGCGCCGCCGAACTTGCGACGGTCAACACGCTCAGCCAGGCCCTGGCTTCCGCCGCCGAATTGGATGCGTTGATCGCCCTGACCGGCGAACAGATGCGCCGGACGTTCCAAGCGGATATCGTCTACGTGGCCCTGCTCGACCCGCAGACGAACATGATCCATTTCCCTTATGCCTTTGGCGAACAGATGCCATCCTTGCCGCTTGGGGAAGGGCTGACCAGCAAAATCTTGCAGACTGGCCAGCCGCTGCTGATCAACAAGGATATACGCCTCCAGCGGGAGACTCTGGGGGTAAAACTGACCGGTAAAGAATCCCGATCCTACCTGGGCGTACCCATCCTCGCCAGCCGCAAAGCCATTGGCGTCATCAGTGTCCAGAGTACCCAGCAGGAGGGCCGGTTTGATGAAGACGACATGCGCCTGCTGACCACCCTGGCCTCCAACGTGGGGGTGGCGATCGAAAAGGCGCGCCTGCTGGACGAGACCCAGCGCCGGGCGCGCGAAGCCGCCGCAATTGCCGAGGTGGGACGTGAGATCTCTGCCACCCTCGACCTGCCGACCGTCCTGCAGCGCATCGCCGAGCGCGCCCTCGACCTGCTGAAAGGTGACACCAGCGCGGTCTACCTGCCGGATGAAGATGGTCAGAGCTTCCATGCCATTGCAGCCGTCGGGGCGGTTGCCAGCCAGATCAAGCAGGATACCGTGCATCTGGGTGAAGGTATCATTGGTGATGTTGCCAGGCGGGGGGTGGCCGAACTGGTGGCGGAAACCGCCCGGGACCCGCGTGCCCGCCAGATTCCCGGCACGCCTTTTCCCGAAATTGCTGAACGCATGATGGTGGCGCCCTTGCTGGCGGGTGAACAGGTCATCGGTATGATGACAGTCTGGCGCGAGGGCGGCCAGGAGTTTACCCAACCGGAGCTCGAATTCCTGATTGGCCTTTCCCGGCAGGCATCCATCGCCATCCAGAATGCCCGCCTGTTTAGCGAGAGCCAGACTGCCCGCCAGGAAGCCGAGGCTGCCAACGCCTCCAAGAGTGCCTTCCTGGCCATGATGAGCCATGAGATCCGCACTCCCATGAACGCTGTCATTGGCATGAGCGGTCTCATGCTGGATACCGAACTCACGCGGGAGCAGCACGAGTTCGCCGAGATCATTCGCAACAGTGGAGATACCCTGCTGGCTGTCATCAACGACATCCTCGACTTCAGCAAGATCGAAGCCGGCAAGATGGACCTCGAGAGCCAGCCTTTCGACCTGCGAGAAGTGGTCGAGAGCGCTCTCGACCTGGTCGCCCCGAAAGCGGTTGAAAAAGGCCTGGATATTGCCTATCTCTTTGAAAATGACGTCCCATCTGCCATCCTGGGGGATGTCACCCGTCTGCGCCAGATCCTGATCAACCTGCTGGGCAATGCGGTCAAGTTCACCGAGAAGGGTGAGGTGGTGGTGGCCGTGTCATGTCCTCCGGTGTCCGTCGCGCCGGCGGCAGGGAAAACAGGAAAACGCAACAAGGTAACACTCGAATTCGTCATCCGCGATACTGGCATCGGCATCCCGCCTGACCAGATGGGACGCCTGTTCCAGTCCTTCAGCCAGGCCGATTCGTCCACCTCGCGCAAGTATGGCGGCACAGGCCTCGGTCTTGCCATCAGCAAGCGTCTGACCGGCATGATGGGCGGTGATTTGTGGGCAGAGAGCAGCGGCGTGGCCGGGGAGGGCTCTGCCTTCCACTTTACCATCCAGACCGAGATGGTTGAATTGCCCGAGCGCACCCGCCGTGATCTGCATGGTCTCCAGCCAGGTCTGAGTGGGAAGCGCGCCCTGATCGTGGATGACAATGCCACCAACCGGCGCATCCTGACCCTGCAACTGCGCAACTGGGGCATGCAGACGCGCGATACCGAATCGCCGGGCGAGGCGTTAAAATGGATGAGGCGCGGCGATCCCTTTGACCTGGCCATTCTGGATATGCACATGCCCGAAATGGATGGGGTCACCCTGGCGAAAAAGATTCGCAAGCTGCGCGGGACCGAGGCACTGCCGCTGGTACTATTCTCTTCGCTCGGCCGGCATGAGGCCGAAGCCGATCCGAACATCTTCGCGGCCACCCTCGGCAAGCCGATCAAGCCCTCCCAATTGTTCGACACGCTGGCTGGCCTGTTTACCAGCCAGCCGGTGGAGGAGAAACGAGCTGCGCCTAAAAAGGTTCATATGGATCCGGAGATGGCCAAAAACCACCCATTGCGCATCCTGCTGGCGGAGGATATCCTCGTCAACCAGAAACTTGCCCTGCGCCTGCTGCAGCAGATGGGCTACCGCGCCGACGTGGCCTCCAACGGCATTGAAGCAGTACAATCATTGGAGCGGCAGCCCTATGATGTTATCCTGATGGACGTGCAGATGCCCGAGATGGATGGCCTGGAGGCCTCCCGGCGCATCTGCGCCCGCTGGCCGCGCGGCCAGCGCCCGACCATCATTGCCATGACCGCCAATGCCATGCAGGGCGACCGGGAGATGTGTCTGGAAGCCGGCATGGATGATTATGTCAGCAAGCCCATCCGCCCGGATGAACTGGTCAAAGCTCTTATGAAAGTAAATCCTCTGCAAAAAGAGGCAGCATGAGCGCACAATCTGTCATCGATCTGGCCACCTTCGAAGCTCTCAAGGAGGCCATGGGCGCAGACTATATCGGCGAACTGGTCCAGGCCTATTTTGAGGAAACCCCGCAACTCCTGTCCAAACTCCAGCAGGCGCTTGCCAGGCAGGATTGCGAAGCCTTCCGGCAGGCGGCCCACTCCATCAAGTCCACCAGCAACAGCTTCGGTGCACTGCAGTTCGGGGTGCTGGCGAAGGAACTGGAGCTGATGGGCCGGGAGGCCAGGCTGGACGACGCAGCCGGCAAAGTGGATGCGCTGGTGGCAGACTATCGCCTCGTCCAGGAGGCGCTCGAGGAGTTAAGCCATGCCTCATAGCGGTACAGGTCGCCTGTTGGTTGTAGACGATAACAAGGTCAACCGCCTGCTGCTCGGGCGCAGCCTGGAGCAGCAGGGCCATACCGTCGAGATGGCCGAGAACGGACGCCAGGCGCTGAAAATGCTGCACTCGCGGCCTTTTGACCTGGTCCTGCTGGATATCGAGATGCCCGAGATGAACGGTTACCAGGTGCTCGAGAAGGCCACGGGCGACCTGCAATTGCGCGACATCCCCATCATCATCACCTCCGCCCTGGAGGAACTGGACAGCGTGGTCAAGTGCATTGAAATGGGCGCCGAAGACTACCTGACCAAACCGGTCAACCCGGTGCTGCTGAAGGCGCGGATCGGCGCCAGCCTGGAAAAGAAGCGCCTGCGTGACCAGCAGCGCGAACTGATCAAGAAATTCGCCACCTCCGAAGTGGCCACCGACCTGGAAACCTCCGGCTTTGCCCTGGGCGGCAAATTCGTCGAGGCCACCGCCATGTTTTCGGATATTCGCTCCTTCACCACCATCGCCGAATCCCAGACCCCGGCAGAGACCATCGAACTGCTTAACACCTACTACACCCTGATGTTCGAAGCCATCAGTGACCAGGGCGGGGTTGTTAACCAGATGGTTGGGGATGGGTTGATGGCCATCTTCGGGGCACCCCTGCTCCAGCCTGACCATTGTGAACATGCCGTCAAGGCTGCCCTGGATATGATCGATATGATCCAGCTCCTGAATGCGGACCGACTGGCGCAGGGCAAATCCGAGATCCGCATCGGCATTGGCATTGCCTCCGGCCAGGTGATCGCCGGATATACCGGCACCACCCGCCGGGCCACCTACACCTGTGTCGGCGATACCGTCAACCTGGCCGCCCGGCTGGAATCGCACACCAAGGTGATCGGTAAGCCCATCCTCATTGATGGCACCACCCAAAGCGTCCTGGGCAGCGGCATAAAAACCGACGCAGAGGGTCCCATCCAGCTTCAAGGCAAGACCATGGAAGTGCAGGTTTTCTCCGTGCCGTTGAACCAGAAAGGCTAGGATGCCAGCCGCAGTCCTCTCCAGCATACCGCTCTTTGCCTCCCTCCCGGCCGATGAGATCCGGCGGCTGGAGAGGCGTTTGCGTGTTTCCAGCTGTCCACCCGGCAGGGTCCTTTTTCAGGAGGGACAATCGGATGATAAATTCTACCTTCTGCTGGAAGGTCAGGTCGAAGTGGTCAAAGCGCTGGGCAGCCCAGAAGAACGCCTGCTGGGCGTGCGCGAGGCTGGTAACCTGCTCGGGGAGATGAGTTTGTTCAGCCGGGATGGCTGCCACACTGCCAGTGTGCGTTCGCTAACACCTCTGCGGTTGTTGAAGGTACCCCACACTGAACTGGATACCCTTTTGCACCGCCAGCCGCAACTCACCTACGAGATCATCCGGCTGCTCAGCCGGCGCCTGGAAGAATCCGAGAACATCACCATCCTGGACTTGAAGGAAAAGAACCAGCGACTTGGAGAGGCCTACGAGGAATTAAAAGCCGCGCAGGCACAGATTGTCGAGAAGGAACGGCTCGAAAAGGAACTCGAAATCTCCGGCGAGATCCAGCAAAGCCTCCTGCCCAGGAAATTACCTGCCATTCCGGGATATGAGTTTGGTGCCCTGATGGTGCCGGCCCGTGCCGTGGGAGGCGACTTCTTCACATACTTCAAATTGGGCCCGGATCGGCTGGGCCTGGTTGTGGGGGATGTCTCCGATAAAGGCGTTCCGGCGGCGATCTTCATGGCTCTTACGTACAGCCTGATCCGCGCGGAGGCCATCCGGACCAGTTCACCCGTCCAGGCTTTCCGCAAGGTCAACCGGCACCTGCTGCAAATGAACTCCTCGAAAATGTTTGTCACCCTGGTATATGGCATCCTGGACTGCAAAAGTGGGGATTTCCACTTTGCCCGTGCCGCTCACCCCTCCCCTTATCTTCTGGATGGGGCAGGCCAAATCGTCCAGGTTCCGGTCTCATCCGGCCAGCCATTGGGCCTTTTCGATAATTTACCCATCGACGAACAACACCTGCACCTGCCCCCGGGTGGGTCGCTGCTGCTCTACAGCGACGGGGTAAGTGAGACCAAGGATATCCAGGGCGCCGACTTCGCGCCGGATTCGCTCTACCGGTCCATGGCGGGAAACCGCATGCGTCCGGCGCATGAGATTTGCGAACAATTATGGTTGGATGTACAGGCGCACGGGCAGGGTCTGCCACAGCAGGATGATTTCACAGCCTTGGTAGTGAAAAGACTAGGGGAAGAGTAACCAATGAAATCACCTGCCGAACCAGTTTCTGGCGCAAGGACTTTTCTCGAAGGCATGCCGCTCTTTGCCGGTCTGGGCGAAGCCTCCCTGCTGACCCTGGCGCGTGAGGGTAGATTTGCACGGGTTGAAAAAGGACAGTTCATTTTCTTTCAATCGGACTCCTCCGAGAAGGTGTATATTGTCCGCTCGGGTCTGGTATCAATTGTTTTGGAAAGTCCCGATGGCCGGGAAATGGTCATCAACGAGATGCACCCGGGTGATTTTTTCGGTGAGGTGGGAGTGCTGACCAGACAGCCTCGTTCGACCAGCGCCATCGCCCGAAGTGAAAGCGTTGTGCTGGAACTGCCACGCCAGACATTCCTCGGCATCCTTGCAGCCGAACCAGCCCTGGCCCGCCGGATCCTGGAGATCACCGCCAACCGTTTGCGCGGCAGCAGCGAACGCGAGAGTGCGCTGGCATTCCTGGATGCCCAAGCCCGGCTGGCACGTCTCCTGCTTCAGTTGGAGCAACAGGCACCCGAGAAAGGCTATGTTACCATTTCACAGGAGGAGCTGGCGCAACGTACCGGCCAGACCCGCCAGACGGTCGCGAAAGCCTTGGGCCGCTGGCGGCGTGCAGGCTGGCTCATTACCGGGCGCGGGCACATCATGCTGCTCAACCGTGATGCACTGGTACAACTAGAACGGGAATGGATGTTATGAGGCGGTTGTGTCGCCAAGATGACAGACAGGCATGGGGAGAAGTGATATATTCTAGTCAGGATAAACATGACCATCACCCATTCAAGAAAAGGAGAAGCTAAAATGGACATCAAACAAGATCAGGCATTTAAAAGGTTGCTTAAGAAACTTTCAGCGTTACGGGCCACCCTCAGCAACAACGAGCGCAGTTTGCTGGATGAGCTAATTACCGGCTCTGCTGATGAGATGAAGGCCCACTCGATGAAGGTCTCCTCCGCCAGCCCCAGGACTAGTCCCAAGACGACCCCGGCGGCTGACGAAATGAAGGCCCACTCGATGTTGGTCACTCCCATCAGCCCCAGGACGACTCCCAAGACGACCCCGGCTGCCAGCGAAGTGGCTGCCCACTCGATGAAGGTCTCGGCTGCGACGCCCAGGACGACTCCCCGCAAGACTCCGGCGGCCAGCGAAGTGGCTGCCCACTCGATGAAGGTTTCTGCTGCGACGCCCAGGACGACCCCCAAGACGACCCCGGCGGCCAGTGAAGTGGCTGCCCACTCGATGAAGGTCTCGGCTGCGACGCCCAGGACTACCCCGGCGGCCAGCGAAGTGGCTGCCCACTCGATGAAGGTCTCGGCTGCCACGCCCAGGACCACTCCCAAGACGACCCCGGTTGCCAGCGAAGTGGCCACCCACTCGATGAAGGTCTCGGCTGCCACGCCCAGGACCACTCCCAAGACGACTCCGGCTGCTGACGAAGTGGCCGCCCACAGGATGGAAGACGAACGTCCCACATTGGAACGGGTCACTCACCGGGTCGTCTATGATCCCATCAAGGAAGAATATCAGCGCATCCCGTAGAGTAATTCACTGAAGTATGATCGGTCCCTCCGGGATTTCCGTGACAGAGCAAAACAATGGGGTGTGCTGGTCGGGCTTCGCCCGACCGGCACACCCCCGTTTAGCTCTTCACCGTGGAGATTCCTTTTGAGCCTGATCATTAAAGTGGAATTTCTGCAATCACACCCGTTACAGAAATTCCACTTTGTCCATATCTGCCCGGAGGGAAAGGCCAATGCCCCAAGATAAGCGTTCGCACGAAGAAAAATTGTCCAGCCAACTGCAGCGCTTGATGGCAGCGATCGAGACCAGTGGGTGGGCGGTCAGCCAAAAGCCAAAGGATGCCTTGCTGCAATCCATCGTGGACGCCGCTGGTCGCATTTTTGGGGCCGCGGCCGCTTCGATCCTCCTGGTGAACGAGCAGGAAAGCCTCCTGGAATTCAGAGTTCGCGTATGGCGCTTCCGATCACGACCTGGTGGGGACGAAATTTCCTCTTGACAAGGGCATTGCCGGCTACGTCGTGATGACCGGTCAACCGGTTGCCATTTCCAATGTGCGCCGGGATGCACGCTTCAACCAGGATTTTGCCCGCAGCACCGGTTATGTGCCGAACTCCATTTTGGCGACTCCTTTGCTTGCCGGGGAGCATGTCATCGGCGTCATGGAAGTCCTGGACAAGATCGATGCGGCTGCCTTTGGCATGCAGGACATGAGCCTGCTGGGGATCTTTGCTAACCAGGCCGCCCTGGCCATTGAACAATCCCAACAGATGGACCAGATCAGGAATACGCTGGTAATGGGTCTGAAAAGACTGGTCTCCGACGATCCATCCCAACCGTTGACAGAGCTCCTGGGAGTCCTTCAGAAGGGACTGGGAGACAAGCCGGCGGCCTCAGACCTGCTGGCGTTGGCTGATGCTTTCAATGAGATCAGCGCGCTGGGTGGGTCGGAGCGCAAGGCCTGCTTGCAGATCTTGAAAACCTTCGCGGAATACCGGCGTGCCACGCGCAGGCTGCACACATGACCGAAGACGCTTTGGTACCCGCCTGGTCCGAGCAGTTTACCGAACAGGCCATCCGGCGATTGACCGCCACCGGCCCGCTCGCGGATCTGACCCCGGAATGGGCCTGGGGTGGCAGCACCGGGAAAGGCATACGGGTGGCCGTGGTCGATAGCGGCATCGAATGCGATCACCCGGCTCTGGACGATTGTGTGTGCGGCGGCATCATAGTGGAATACGATGAAAATGCGGAAAATAGCGTGCGCATCGAGCCGGACGAGAAACCGTGCGATTTCGCCGGTCATGGCACCGCCTGCGCCGGGATCATCCATGCAATTGCACCGCAAGCCGAACTCTACAGTGTGCGTGTGCTGGGAAAGGAAATGCAAGGGCGGGCCATCCAGTTCGCCGCCGGCCTGGATTGGGCTACTGAACACGCCATGCATGTGGCTAACCTAAGCCTGAGCACCTCCAAGGAGGAATACTTTGGTCTTTTCCACGACCTGGTCGACCAGGCCTATTTCAAGAATGTCAACCTGGTATCGGCGGTGAACAATATTCCGGCACCCAGTTATCCATCCCTGTTTTCTTCCGTCATCTCCGTGGCTGCGCATGCCGGTCATGATCCTTTCACCTATTATTACAATCCCTCCCCGCCGGTTGAATTTGGAGCGCCCGGCATCGATGTCGAAGTGGCCTGGAACAACAAACAATACGTGGTCAGCACCGGCAACAGCTTTGCTGCGCCGCACATTGCCGGGATTGTCACCCTGATCCGGGCCAAACATCCGGGGTTGACCCCGTTCCAGGTCAAGACGATTCTGCTGGCCTGTGCTGCCAATATGCACAGAGCGAAAGAACTAACCCCCCCTTTGTAACCTTCGTGTTTGAATTTCTCCCACCAGAGGCAGGAGAACCGGAAATAGAAAACCATGTCAGTTTCTGCGGCACTTGCACACTGGAGTTTGAAGGATTTGCTCACGGAACCGGTCGATCAGGCAGTCGAAGCCGAGCTTCAAAAACTTGCCGGCTGTGTCTCTGAGCTGGAATCCCTGCGCCCCTCGATGACCGTGGGGATATCCGCACAAGCCTTCGGTAAAATCCTTGCCACGCTCGAGACCATTAATTCCCTCACGCGACGGCTGCAGGCCTACTCCTTCCTGTGGTTCACGGAAGATACCCAGAATGAGGCTGCCCTGAACCTGCGTGACCGCCTGGACCACTCCCTGATCGACCTTAGCAACCGCGTTCTGTTTTTCGAGATTTGGTTTAAGGATCTGCCGGATGACGTGGCCGAAAGGCTGATTGCCGGGAGCGGCGATATGAAATACTCCCTTGAATCCGCCCGCCGCTTCAAACCTTACACATTGAGCGAAGTGGAGGAAAAGCTGCTCAACCTCAAGGATGTGAACGGGATCGACGCGCTCGTTAATCTTTACGAAATGATCACCAACCACTTCACTTTTACGTTGGAAGTGGATGGAGAAAAAAAAGCTGTTACGCGTGACCAGTTGACCGGTTATTTCTTCCACGCTTCACCCGATGTCCGTCGTGCAGCCTACCAGGAATTGTACTGGGTTTACAGCGACAACGCCACCATCCTGGCGCAGATCTACAGCCACCGGGTGCGTGACTGGCACGCGGAAGGCGTGGAATTGCGCGGCTATGCCTCTCCAATTTCCGCTCGTAATGTCGGCAACGACCTGCCCGATCAGGTGGTGGATACCCTGCTTTCCGTGTGCCGCAAGAATGCCGCCATCTTCCAGCGTTATTTTCGACTCAAGGCCGGCTGGCTGGGACTCAAAAAACTGCGCCGCTATGACATCTACGCCCCTCTGGCCGGGTCTCACAAGCAGTACGACTTTGCCCAGGCTGCGCAGATGGTCTTGGATAGTTTTCGGGAATTCTCCCCGCAGGTGGCCGGCCTGGCCGCACGGGTCTTCGATCAGAACCACCTCGATTCACAGGCCCGCCCCGGGAAACGCGGCGGTGCTTTCTGCTATGCCGCACTTCCTGAACTCACTCCCTGGGTATTGATCAACTACGATGGCCGGCCACGGGACGTCGCCACGCTGGCGCATGAGCTTGGACACGCCGTCCACGCCATGCTGGCGGCGGGCCACTCGGTCAGCACTTTCCACGCCTCGCTGCCATTGGCCGAGACCGCCTCTGTGTTTGCCGAGATGCAGCTGACCCAGCGCCTTCTTCGGCAGGAACAGGATCCCGCCATTCGGCGCGACCTGCTCGCGCATGCCATTGATGATGCCTACGTGACCGTACTCCGGCAGGCCTATTTCACCCTCTTCGAGCGGGAGGCCCACCGTATGATCGTTGAGGGCAAGTCTTTCGAGGAAGTCGCCTCTGCCTATATGGCCAACCTGGTGGAACAGTTCGGGGATTCCGTCGAATTGACCGACGAGTTCAAATGGGAATGGCTGACTATTGCCCATATTTACAACGATCCGTTCTATACTTATGCCTACAGCTTCGGCCAATTGCTGGTGCTGGCGTTATACCAGCAGTATCGTCTCGAAGGTGTCGCCTTCATACCAAGATACCTGAAGATCCTCTCCTATGGCGGTTCGGAAGCACCTGTGAAGATCCTGCGGGAAGCTGGGATGGAGATCGATACAACTGCATTTTGGCAGGGTGGTTTTGATGTGCTCGAGGATATGATCACGGAACTGGCTGATTCAGCCTAAGGAATCTCACCATGGCCAAGGCCACTTTGACAACTGCGCCAGAATCTCCGCCCTCTTTATCCCCTTTTGCGGTTTTCCACAACCGCTACTTTTCCCGCATGTGGACCGGTCAACTTGTCTCAACCATGGGTTCTGCCCTGACCTCGCTGGCAGCCTCCATCCTCGTCTTCCGCCTGACCCATTCAGCCATGAGCGTGGGCCTCATGCTCATGGCAACCGCCGCCCCCAGCCTGCTGGTGGGACTCTTCGCCGGTGTCCTGGTGGATCGCTTCGACCGCAAATGGATCATGATCTCCGCCGACCTCATCCGTGCCGTGCTGGTATTCCTGATCCCCTTCCTCGTTCCCCATAACATAATCTGGCTTTACGTCATCGTGCTGCTGAGCAGCGCCATCGGGCAATTCTTTGATCCGGCCCAGGAAAGTGTCCTACCTGAGGTTGCTTCCGAGCAGGAATTGGCTGCGGCCAACTCACTGATGGCCATCAGCGCCTTCGGGTCAACTGCGATTGGTTTCGCCGCTTCCGGCCTGATCGCCTCTTCCACGGATATTAAATGGGCATTCTTCCTGGATGCGGCCTCCTTCTTGTTTTCGGCTGCGTGCATTTTCTTGATCCGCATCAAACCTCTGCAGGTCGAAGAGGATACCAGTGCCGCCATGGTGATCAAAAACCTGCAAGCCGGCCTGCACCAGCTTTTCGATACACCCATCTTGCGCTCCCTGTTCACTGCCCAGGTTCCCACCCTGCTGGCATTCGGCCTGTCCAATGCTCTGCTGCTGCCGTTCGCCCTGCGGGCGCTCAAGGCCACCGAATTTCAATACGGTCTGCAGGAAGGCCTGACTTCTATCGGTTTTGTTCTGGCCAGCCTGCTGATGGCCGGGCTCTTCGACCGCATGCGCGAAGGCGCATGGATCGCCTTTGGTTACCTGGGTATGGGGCTGGCAGGCATTGCCTATTCATTCACGCGCTCGATCCCTCTGGCAATCATCATCGTGACGATCTCAGGCTTCTTTAATGCACCCTCCTCTATCGGGCGGCGCCTGGTGATCCAGCGCAACACACCGCGTGAGGTCCGCGGGCGCGTTAACAGCGTCTTCTTTGTATCCCGGGATGTCCTGTTCCTGATTGGCATGGCCGCCGCCGGGCTGGCCGACTTCATCGATGTGCGCAGCATGTATTTTGGCAGCGCCATCTTGCTCTTGGGAGGCGCAATCCTGGTGCTGGTCCTGCCGGGCCTGCGCCAGAATCGCTCGGAGTGGCGGCGGGCGCTCAGTCTGCTCAAGGCTGCACCCACCGCCTCCGCCATGGGTGTCGGGCGCATGGCCGTTCCGGCGGACCTGGAAGTGCTCGCAGGTTTGTTGCCATCCCTTTCCACGCTGTCTGTTAGGGAACGGGAAGGTTTCATCAGGGATGCACATGTCCTGGAAGCCTCCGCCGGTTCGACCATTCTCCGGCATGGTGAGAAGGGGGATGTGGCGTATTTCATCCTGGCCGGGCGTGCCGTGGCAGGGTTCGCCCCGCAGCCAGGGAATTATCAATCCCTTTCCACCATGTCACCTGGTGATTTCTTCGGGGAGATCGCCGCCCTGACCGGCGCAGCACGCACCGCTGATGTGGTTGCCGTAGAAAACACCACCCTGCTCCAGGTGCCTGCGCAGGCCTTACGCGGTTTGATGGGGAATCCAGCTCTGAGCGCCCTCTTCCTCTCCAAAATGACCGAGCGCCTCAGCCGTACCAGCGTAAACGAACTGCCCCGCTTTGCCGGCGTCGACCAACAGGATGCACGCAACCTGCGCACCATTCCGGCCGAAGAATAACCTGATCCTTCTTCAAATTCCCCTTCCCAGACAAAGGAAGGTTACAAAACAAGGATTTTGCGAAACTCGCAAAATCCTTATACGTCTTGATGGGAACAACCAGCCGCCTCAGTCAGCAGCAGGGAAGGACATACTCACCTGCAAACCGCCCTCAGGAAGGCTTCGGGCCTTGATCTGTCCCCCTTGCCCCTCGACCAGGAGCTTGGTTATCGCCAACCCCAGGCCGGCTCCGCCGGAGAGGCGTGCCCGGCTTTTCTCTCCGCGCCAGAAACGGTTGAAAATAAATGGCAGGTCGGCTTCCGGAATGCCGGGGCCATTATCGTTAATGCTGACCTCCACCTCATCACCCAGGCGCGAGACATCCACCCAAACCCTTCCGCCCTCGGGGACATAGCGCAGGGCATTCGATAGCAGATTGCCAATCACCTGCTCGGTGCGCAATGGATCGGCAACGATGACGGCATTCTCCACGGTTGTCACCAGCTTAAGGTTGATCTTCTTCTCGTCAGCCTCGGCCTGGAACATACTGATCGAACGCTGGGCAATTTCGACCAAATCCAATTCGTGTTTCTCGAAGGTCAGCTGGTGGCTCTCTGCCAGGGTCAGCAGGCGCAGGTCCTCCACCAACCGCTCGAGCAGGTAGGCTTCCTCCAGGGCCGGGCCGACGTGATCCTCGTCTGCCGGATACACCCCATCCATGATCCCTTCCAAACGGCCGCGCATGACCGTCAGTGGTGTGCGCAGTTCGTGGGCAATATCAGCCAGCATATCACGCCGCTCGCGGTCGTTGCGTTCCAGGGCGTCTGCCATCTTGTTAAAGCTGTCGCTCAAGACGCGGCAAGTCATCTGGTCCTTTCGCTCCAACGCGCGTCTGCAAATGTCCTCCGGCGATCTCCTCGGCACCTGCGATGACCTCGGCCAGTGGAGAAACCACGCGGCGTGTGAGCAGCAATCCGATCAAGATGGCAAAAACAGCCAGGAAGAGAGATGCCAGGAGCACAGGCTGGAGGAAGCGAAAAATGAAGGGCAGCGATGGCTGGGTGTTCTGCGTGACGACGAGTTTTCCGACCACCGCGCCATTCACCATAATGGGCTGGACAGACTCTCCGCTGGTCGGCTGGTAGGTCGACGAGGTGGCTGGGTCGACTTGCTGTCCGTGCAGCACGACGATGCGGTTCTGGGCATTCAAGAGGGTGGAGGAATTCCACTGCGAAGTTTCGACATCCACGGAATTGGTAAAGATGGTATTGACGCCGCCCCAGCTACCGCGGGCGATGTAATAGGTCTCGAGGCGCGGAATGGTCGACAGGCGGTAAAGCTGATTGGTTTGCGGAGATCTGGCCACGACCAGGCCGGTTACCAGCAGCGTGAACAGGATGAGGAAGCCCACCGCGATGATAAAGGCGCGCAACAGCAACAAGAAAAGTCGTTTTTGAATGGAGCGGATGGTAGGAGATGGTTGCATGGTTAACCTTCGAAGTAGTCCCGGTTCTCTCACGGGGCGAGGTAGTCCCGGTTTCAGCACGAGGCGAAGTAGTCCCGGTTCTCTCACGGGGCGAATTTGTAGCCAACGCCATGGACGGTGACGATGTACTCCCCCGGCTCGAGTTTCCGGCGCAGGTTGCGGATGTGGGAGTCGATGGCACGCTCGTAACTTTCAAACGCCTCGCCGCGCACGGCGTTGAGCAATTGACCGCGGCTGAAAATGCGCCCGGGCTGGCTCATCATGGTTGCCAGGAGTTCGAACTCGGTCATGGTGAGCACCACGTTCCGGTCAGGCAGGGAAACCTGATAACTTGTCCGGTCCAATGTAAGGTCGCCGGCACGGATCACTTCGCTGGACGAATCCCCGCTGGCACGTCGCAGCACTGTGCGGACGCGCACCACCAGTTCGCGTGGGCTGAATGGTTTGGTAATGTAATCATCCGCCCCCAGCTCAAGGCCGATCAGCTTGTCCGTTTCCTCGATACGGGCCGTTAGCATGATGATGGGCACCTTGCTTTCTTCCCGCAGGGAACGGCAAAGATCAAACCCGTCCATGCCTGGCAGCATCAGGTCGAGCACGATCAGGTCAGGTTTCTGCGTACGTGCCAGTGCCAGCCCTTGGGGTCCGTCAGCGGCGCTTATGATCTCAAAGCCAGCAGCATGCAAATAGTCGCTGCAAATCTCGACGATCTTGGGCTCGTCATCTATGACGAGGATTTTCTTGGCCATTGCTTTAGCAGTCTAGTGCAGTCAGGGAGATTGCCTGAGGTTACGCACTGGCAGCTGGAGGAGGGCCAGCCACGACCGGAATAGAGCCTTTCTTCGCCGGGATAGAGGCGAGCACAATCACCGCCAGCGCCAGCAGTACGTGAGCAATACCGAGGATCAGGCTGAAGGGGTTGCGCAGGCCCAGGGAGCCCAGGAGCAGGATCGGGAGCAGGGAAACCAACCCCACCAGGCCATACAGAACGGCCATGATTATCCCGAGGACCTGCCCCCAGCGTTTGGTGAAGAACATGCCCAATGCCGCAACCAGCGAAACCAGCAGCGCCAGAAAGAATACGATTGCCCCGGTGATGCCGCCCAGGATGCTGCCGCCCCTAACTACAAACTGGCGGTTCGGAACGTTCGAGCCGCCCTGGCCTTGCAAACCGCCGCCTTGCGTGGTGACACCGTTTGGCGGAACAGTTTGGCCGTTGCCTTGCAGGACAAAATTACCGCTTCTCTGGAAACCCCTGGAGGTGCGCAGGAGCGGCGTGGCCATGAACAGCAAGGCCAATACAATCAGGACGACAGCCGCAATAGGCAACAGTTTGGCATTCAGAATTCTTGTCTTGATTGGTTTTACATCAGATATGGACATATGACCTCTTAAAATTCTTGTATTGACAGACTTTATTCATATCGTAAGGCTTCCACCGGCTCGAGTCGGGCGGCGCGCCGGGCTGGATAGATGCCGAAGAACAGACCCACCGCAGCCGAGAAAAGCGTGGCCAGGAGAATGGCATTCAGGCTGACCGCCGGGGTCAGGGAAGTCCCGCTGGCTGAAGCGATCCGGCCGATCAACATTGCAATCAACCAACCCAGCAAAATGCCCATGACCCCGCCCAACAGGCTCAGGAATAAAGACTCAACCAGGAATTGGATCAAGATATCCCGGTTGCGGGCCCCCACAGCTTTACGCAGGCCAATTTCCCGGGTGCGTTCGGTCACCGAGACCAGCATGATGTTCATAATGCCGATCCCGCCTACCAGCAGCGAGATGGCTGCGATCCCCCCCAGGAAGATGGTCAGAACGCCAATGATCGAAGAGGCGGTCTGTGCCAGGTCCTGTTGGTTGAACACAGAAAAATCTTCCGCGCCGACTTTTACGTGGTGGCGCATGCGCATGATATTGGAAATCTGCGTGCTTGCTTCTGTGACGGTATTGGCGCTGGTGGCCTGGACATAGATCATGTCGACATAATTACCAGGGGTTTGGATGACGCGGTCACGGGCGGTGGTGATCGGGATGATGGCCTGGTTATCAGAACTCCCGAAGGATGTTCCGCCTTTGGATTTCAGAATGCCGATGATTGTGAAAGTCTGGCTGTTAATGCGCAGCGTCTGTCCCGTCAGGTTCGTTGTCTTGCCAAAAAGTGTCGTGGCCAGGTCCGGGCCGATCAATACCACGCGCGCATGCAAGTTCACCTGCTGGTCGCTGAAAATGGCACCTTCCGCAACCACTTCGTTTCGCATGGAAAAGTAATTCGGGGTTACGCCGTAGACGGTGGTGGTGGTTTTTTGCCCGTTGGCTGCCGCAGATATACCACCGCCCTGCAAAATGGGGGCAACTGCTTGGATCGATGGTGCCTGGAAGGGATCCAGCATTGCCTGGGCATCTGCCAGCGTCAATTGACGGATATTTCGAATGACGACCGGCCCACCCTCTCCTCCGAACCTTGGTCCGGCCCCTGCAGAAACGAACAGCAGGTTCGTACCGATCGAATTGATTGAGGATGTGATGGAATTCTGGGCACCTTGTCCAATTGACAGCATCGCGATCACAGCCGCCACACCGATGACGATGCCCAGGATGGTCAAGCCACTGCGCAATTTATTGCCCGTCAGGACGCTGAGTGTTCCCAGAAGGACTCGTTTGATTTTCATTGGATATTCTCCTCGACCAGGCCATCCCGAATCCTGACCGTTCGTTGAGCCTGGGAAGCGATCTTGGGATCATGGGTGATGATGAGCAGGGTGGTATTGTTTTCGCGGTTTAGCTTTAACAAAAGATCCACTATTTCCTGGCCCACCCTGGAATCCAGGTTGCCGGTTGGTTCGTCTGCCAGCAGGATGGCCGGTTCATTGACCAGTGCCCGGGCGAGCGCCACCCGTTGCTGCTCCCCGCCGGAGAGTTCCGCCGGCCGGTGCTTCATGCGGCTTTCCAGGCCCACCTCCCGTAGGGCCGCTTCTGCCCGGCCCCTGCCTTCGTCCGACCTGTTGGCATATCCCAGGGGCAATTCGACATTGGAAAGTGCGGAAACCCGCTGCAGCAGGTTAAAGGATTGGAACACAAAGCCGATCTTGCGATTGCGGATACTGGCCAGTTGGTCATCGGTCAGGCCAGCCACCTCTTCGCCGTCCAGTATGTAATCACCGCTGGTTGGCCTGTCCAGGCAGCCAAGGATGCTCATCAGGGTGGACTTTCCGGATCCGGAGGGACCCATAATTGCCACCACCTCGCCGCGCTTGACCTCCAGGGAGATGCCACGCAGTGCCTGGACCTCCACTTCACCCATGCGGTAGACTTTCGTCAGGGCCTCCGCCCGGATTACGATATCATCCATTTCAGGCTCCTGGTCTAGGGATTCGACGTGTTTGTACTGGTGCCGCCTCCGGCAGGTGAAACTTGGCGAACACGAACTGCACCACCGCCTAAGATTCCGAACCCGCCACCACTGGAGGTAGAACTTTCAAAGCTCAGCACGATCGTATCGCCTTCCTTCAGGGTGCTGCTGGTGATCTGTGTGGTGGAGTCCGAGACAGCCCCAACCGTGACCGGAACCTTGACAGTTGCGCCATCTTGGACCAGATAGACATACTGCCCGCCGTTGGTATCGCTGAAGATGGATGTGCTGGGAACCAGCAGGGCATTTTCCACCTTGTTGGTGACGATGGTGACGTTGGCCGCCATGCCCGGCTTGACCAGTGTATCTGCATCGGTAAGCTGGACTGTCACGGTGAAGTTGACGCTGTTCTGGGCCTCGGTGCCGGCCAGATCTGCCTTGATGACATTGCCCGTGTACGTCTTATTGGGGATGGCATCGAAAGTGATCTCGGCCGATTGGCCGACCTGAACATGATTAATGTCAATCTCGACCACCTGGACATCGATTACCAGCTTGGACAGGTCATCAATACGGAAAGCCTGTGTTCCCGAGGCAACAACTGCTTTGGGGATCGCATCCACCTGGGTGATCGTTCCGTTGAACGGGGCGGTAAGCTTGAGTGCATCCAGGTTCTCCTGTGCGGACTGGACGGCCAGCTTGGCCTGATTGAGCTTGAACAGGGATGCCCCGGTGGCATCGGCAGGCACAGTCCCGCCGGTCAGTGCCGCCAGGTAGATTTGGGCATTATTCAGCGAGGCTTTGGCCAGGTCCAGATTTGCCTGGGCTTCATCCATTTGTCGCTGGGTCGGTGCCTGCGAATAGAGGCTGAAATAATACTGGGCTGTGTCGTAGGCTTGCTTGGCGTCATAGAGCCTCTGGTAGGCATTTGCCTCATTGGCGTTATTAATATAATCCCCCACGTTCAAGCTATCATAGGAAGACTGGGCGTTATCCAGGTTATCCTTGGCAATCACATAATTGGCATAGTAGTTTTGGATGAGTGCTTGGTTTTTCCAATATTGCTGGTTGTTCAAGACGGTCTGGGCATTTATGACATTTGTCTCTGCCGCGGTAATATCCAGCTTGGCATTTGCGATCGCTTCAGGAGAGGTCAGCTCGGCCAGGTTTTCCTGGGCGGTGACGAGGGCGGATTCCAGCGTGCTCTGGGTGGAGTTTGGCAACAAAGTGGCCAGGACCGCTCCGTCATTGACCTGGTCGCCGGTTACGGCGTTCACCTTGTCCACCTGCCCGCCGGTATCCCAGCTGAGGATCGCCGAAAGCATTGACCCGACCGTTCCGGTGCCTTCCACGGTGGATGTAAGCGTGCCGCGCTGGACGGTCGTCGTCTGGTAAGCGGGTGTGCCGCTGCTGCTGCTGTTCTGACTGCGGATGGTGGCGATGAGAAGCCCCAACGCAATGATTACCACTGCCGTAACCCCGGCGGTGATCCAACCCTTCTGTTTTTTGCTCATTTCGAGACTCCTTCTTCCAAGATTATGGATAATACGATACCTTACAGATGTGAAGAAATTGTCAAGAAAAGATTATAACTTATGGAGATTTTCAGCGCACTCCTGCTCTCCCGATTATCTTCAATTTTCGATTCCCATAATATGGGCGTATACTCGGTATGCAATAACCGTTATCAGCGAGGTCGACCCGGTTCTTGCGAGATAGTCCCTGTACTCGCAAGGGACACGGGAAAAGGAGGTAGCAATGCTTGGCGAGACGGATCAACACGGACAAATTATCACAATCGAACGGCACATCCTCGAGGAGCAAAACTATTTTCCTGAGGCAACGGGCACCCTGACCAACCTGCTCTATGACATCGCCCTGGCAGGCAAGATTATTGCCAGCAAGACCAATCGCGCCGGCCTGGCCGAGATCCTGGGCCGGACCGGGGACACCAACATCCAGGGTGAGCAGATCCAGAAGCTCGACCGGTTCGCGGATGCCACTTTCTTTCGCATGAATGACCACACCGGCCGGGTGGCGCTGATGGCATCCGAAGAACATGCGGATATCCTCCCCATTCCCGAAAAGTATCCGGCCGGGAAATATGTCCTGCTCTATGATCCATTGGATGGTTCATCCAATATCGATTACAACATTTGCCTGGGGACGATCTTCTCCATTTACCGCAAGATCACCGCTGGTCGCGGCGCTCTGGAGGATTGCCTGCAAAAGGGCCGGCAGGTCGTGGCGGCCGGGTATCTGCTTTACGGGACCAGCACCATGCTGGTCTACAGCACCGGCCGCGGTGTGAATGGGTTCACGCTCGATCCGGCCGTAGGCGAATTCCTCCTGTCCCATCCGGCCATCCGCATCCCGGAACCGCCGCGCTATTACAGTGTCAACCAGGGCAATGAAAAATATTGGAGCAAGGGAGTGCGGGAATATACCGCCTGGTTACAGGGAAGGGAACCCGGTTCTCAGGGTCTCTCGGCTCGTTATGTTGGTTCCCTGGTGGCGGATTTCCACCGTAATCTGCTCGCAGGCGGAGTGTTTTACTATCCTGCCGATACCCAAGATCCCGAAAGGCCGTATGGGAAACTCCGTCTTTTGTATGAAGCCATCCCGCTGGCCTTCCTGGCCGAACAAGCCGGAGGTCGCGCCTCTGACGGCGTCCGCAATATCCTCGACATTTCACCGCAAACACTCCATCAGCGCACCCCTTTCTTTGCCGGTAACCAGGATCTGGTGGAGCAGGCCGAGGCGTTCATCCGGAAGTACGGATGATGGCCAGGTTGGATTGTTTTTTCGGCCACATACAGGTGTAATAACTAATGGTTGGCAGTCGTATGATATACTTTTCTCCGCCACAACATGGGAAAATTCCTGCTGCCGCCGGGCCCATAAGTTGTTGCCATCTTCCCACAGATCCAGGGCAAGAATCGAATGATTGATACCCCTCACCGCCGTTTCAACCCCCTCACCGGGGATTGGGTGCTTGTATCCCCGCAGCGCGCCCGGCGACCATGGCAGGGCCAGGTTGAAAAGACACCTTCCGAAAACCTGCCGCAATATGACCCGACCTGTTATTTATGCCCCGGGAACGAACGTGCCGGCGGAGTCAAAAATCCGCCCTACACCGGCACTTTCGTGTTCGATAACGACTTCGCCGCCTTGCTGCCGGATGCCGCGGAGCAGGATGCGGCCCCGTTCCACCCGCTGCTTGCCTCCAGTCCCGAGCGAGGCCTTTGCAGGGTGGTGTGTTTCTCTCCCCGCCACGACCTGACGTTGCCCGAGTTGGACAACCTCGCCATTGAGAACTTACTGACAGCCTGGGCGCGTGAAAGTGACGATCTGGGGGCAATGGATTTTATCCGTTACACACAGGTCTTTGAGAACAAGGGCGCCGTGATGGGATGTTCGAACCCGCATCCGCACAGCCAGATCTGGGCGCAGTCCCAACTGCCCAACGAGATCGCCAAGGAACTTGCCAGTCAGGCTGCTTACTTTGATGAGCATCGCCGGCCTCTACTTTCGGACTACCTGGCCGAAGAACATCGCCGCCTTGAACGAATCGTTTTCCAGAACGACTGTTTCAGTGCGCTTGTGCCGTTTTGGTCGGTCTGGCCGTTCGAAGTCTTGTTGGTGGCTCACCGTCCGTCGGCACATCTGACAGATCTGACTTCTGCCGAGCTGAGCGCCCTGGCGGAAGCGCTTAAGCAGGTCACGACACGCTACGATAATCTCTTCGAGATTTCCTTCCCTTATTCGATGGGCTTTCACCAGGCCCCCAGCGACGGGCAGGCACATCCCGAATGGATTTTGCACGCCCACTTCTACCCACCTTTGCTGCGCTCGGCCACGGTCCGTAAATTCATGGTTGGCTATGAAATGCTGGCCATGCCTCAGCGCGACATCACGCCCGAAATTGCCGCCGAGCGCTTGCAGGTCATCCCTAGCGTGCATTACAAATTGCGAGGTCCGGCTTGAACGCACGTGAAACCGCCATCCTGGCCTATCGGAACCTTTTTTTGCAGCCGCCGCAGCACGTGGCGCGCGCTCCCGGGCGGGTCAACCTGCTCGGGGAACACGTGGATTACAATGATGGTTTCGTACTGCCAGCCGCCATTGACCGGGCCAGCTATATTGCCTTCTCTCCGGCCTCCACCGACGGGACTACGCTGGTGGCGGCGGATTTCTCTGAGCAGGCCCAATTCACGCCAAAGACGCTGGATGCCAAGCTGCAGCCGAATGGCTCGCCCCTGCCCGATTGGGCTCTCTATCCCGCCGGGGTGGCTTGGGCGCTGGGTGCAGCGGGGCTGTCCACTCCGGCCATGCAGGCGGCTTTCTCCTCCGATATCCCGCGTGGTTCAGGCTTGAGTTCCTCCGCCTCGATAGAACTGGCGTTTGGGGTGGCGTGGAGCACATTGGGCGGATGGAACCTGCCTTCCATGCAACTGGCCCTTTTGGCTCAAAAGGCGGAAAACCGCTATGTGGGAGTCAACTGCGGTATCATGGACCAGTTCGCATCCGCCTGCGGGGAATCCGGAAGGCTGCTTCTATTGGATTGTCGTTCGCTGGAATACCGCAGCCTGCCGCTTCCCAAGAACATTGGCATCGTGGTTGCCGATACCTCGGTACGACGGAAATTATCCTCGGGCGGGTACAACGAGCGCCGGGCGGCCTGTGAAGAGGCCGTGCGGCTGCTCTCACAAGACTTGCCGGGGATCAAGGCTCTCAGGGATGTCAGCGTCGAGTCGTTTAACCGCTTGAGCCGCCGGTTGCCGGCTCTGGTGGAAAAACGCGCCCGCCATGTGGTGGAGGAAATCGAGCGCACCCGCCAGGCCATCCCGCTGCTCGAGCAGGGCAGGACTGCCGCATTCGGCCAGTTGATGAACGCCTGTCACGTCAGCCTGAGGGATTTTTATGAAGTATCCACTCCTGAACTGGATGCGATGGTGCAGATCGCCCAGTCGCTGCCTGGTTGCCTGGGGGCGCGCCTCACCGGAGCCGGGTTTGGCGGCTGCACGGTCAACCTGGTTGAGCGGCACCAGGCGGAAGCGTTCGCCCGATCCCTTGGTCCGGAATATGAACGCAGAACCGGTCTCCATCCGGAAATTTATATTTGCCGGGCCTCCCATGGAGCGGGGTTGATATAAAGATACGCCCCGATTTGTTCTGACGTATAATATCAATATTAATTTGCTCCATACACATTTTCATCACCACTTTTGGCAGTCAAGGATTTTGAGCGGAATTTGACAATGACTGACTATACCGGGCAAACCTTTGACCGTTATCACCTGCTCGAATCACTGGGCGAAGGGGGGATGGCTTCCGTTTACAAAGCCTACGATACCCGCCTGGAACGGGATGTGGCGGTGAAGATCATCCGCACCGATATGTTTGTCCCGGCGACGCTTCAGAATGTATTGAAGCGCTTTGAGCGCGAAGCAAAATCTCTTGGGAAACTATCACACCCGAATATTGTTAGTGTCATTGACTATGGCGAGCATGACGGTGTGCCTTATCTGGTGATGGAATATCTTCCGGGCGGCACACTGAAGGATCGCCTGAAGGGCCAGTCCTTGCCTTGGCAGGAGTCGATGCACCTGCTCTTACCCATCGCGCGTGCTCTGCGGTTCGCCCATCAACAGGGGATCATCCACCGCGATGTAAAACCTTCCAACATCCTGATCACACTTTCTGGCGAGCCGATGCTTTCGGATTTTGGAGTTGCCAAGATCCTGGAAAGCGAAGGGACTACCACCCTGACCGGGACCGGGGTTGGAATAGGCACTCCGGAATATATGGCTCCGGAGCAATGGGTTGGGAATACCAGTCCGCAGTCGGACTTGTATTCTCTGGGGGTGGTGTTGTATGAGATGGTAACGGGATGCAAACCCTTTACCGCGGAAACACCGGCTGCCATCCTTCTAAAGCAGGCAAACGAGCCCCTACCCCGCCCAAGACTGTTCGTGCCGGTTTTACCTGAGAGAGTGGAGAAGATCATCCTCAAAGCGCTGGCCAAGAAACCAGAGAACCGCTATTCCAGCATGGAGGAATTCATCACTGCGCTGGAAAACCTCCTGGGTGGCCAGACCAAAATAAAACAACCCACGCTTCCAGTGGAGAAGTTGAAGGTGGAAGAATCCTCCGAACCCGAACATGTGCTCCCGCCAGGGCAAAAACCAATCGTGGTTCAACCGACCGCGGTTCCATTGGAGGAGCTGAAGGCAGAAATATCCGCTGAACCCGAACATGAACTCCCGTTTGGGCAAAAACCAATCATGGATCAACCGACTCTGAATGCCAGACTGTTTGAAGAAGGGAAACCTGCTGAGGCTGTTTTCCAGCCAACGGAGCCAGGAATAATCAGGATCACGTCTCCTGAAATGCCATCCCGCCAAGCATTGTGGCTCAAAAACAAAGCATTGTGGCTCAGAAAGATTAAAACCCGCCCGGCTTGGATCGTTGTCCTGGTTGGGCTGGTCGCGGTGATTGCATTGGCTGTTTGGGGGATAACAGCATTAATAGCTGGGTTTGCGCACACCCCTCCTGCGACCGTATCAGTGCCAAGCACACATGCCGCTGGCAGGGTTGTTTATTTTACTTCGAATCAAAGTGGCAAGGCGGAAATTTATTACCTGGATTCAAAGGGTGAGTTGGTCCCGGTCACCCATACCCCGGGTAACTATGAAAGCTGGTCGCCATTTCCTGCGGCGGGCGGGAATGTATACTTCACTTCGAATCAAAGTGGCAAGGCGGAAATTTATTACCTGGATTCAAAGGGTGCGTTGGTCCCGGTCACCCATACCCCGGGTACAGTATGAAAGCTGGTCGCCTGTTCCTGCGGCGGGCGGGAATGTATACTTCACTTCGAATCAAAGTGGCAAGGCGGAAATTTATTACCTGGATTCAAAGGGCAAACTGGTCCCGGTCACCCATACCCTGGGTAACTATGAAAGCTGGTCGCCATTTCCTGCGGCGGGCGGGAATCTATACTTCACTTCGGATCAAAGTGGCAAGGCGGAAATTTATTACCTGGATTCAAAGGGCAAGCTGGTCCCGGTCACCCATACCCCGGGTAACTATGAAAGCTGGTCGCCTGTTCCTGCGGCAGGCGGGAATGTTTACTTCACTTCGAATCAAAGCGGCAAGGCGGAAATTTATTACCTGGATTCAAAGGGTGCGTTGGTCCCGGTCACCCATACGCCGGGTAACTATGAAAGCTGGTCGCCTGTTCCTGCGGCGGGCGGGAATGTATACTTCACTTCGAATCAAAGCGGCAAAGCGGAAGTTTATTACCTGGATTCGAAAGGAACACTGGTTCCGGTTACCCATACCCCTGGCCAGTATGGAAGCTGGGTATTTTTAAGTGGAAGAACAGCAGCCAACACCCAACCTTGACCCTCCTCCTGCCTGAAGATGTGGGTTGCCTGAATCTTGAAGCTGACTGGATGCGTCGTTTGCATTTGGCGCGGGGAAACTGAAATTTGATCGGACAGTCAACACCAACATAGTGTTCTATGGTGGGCTTGTCTATCAATAAATCCGCTGATGATTTAACGATATAATCCCCTCGCTTCACTAAAACCTAATTCCTGATCACCTTTTCCCTATGCCATCTTCTCTTCAATCTATCATCCTGCAACTCCAACAATTCTGGGCCGAGAAAGGCTGCCTGATCTGGCAGCCGTACTACACCCAGGTCGGCGCCGGGACGATGAACCCGGCCACCTTCCTGCGTGTGCTGGGTCCCGAACCCTGGAACGTGGCCTACGTGGAGCCTTCCGTCCGCCCGGACGACGGGCGCTATGGTGAGAACCCCAACCGCTTCCAATTGCATTACCAGTTCCAGGTCATCCTGAAACCCGACCCCGGTAACCCGGTGGAACTGTTTCTCGACTCGCTCAGGGCCATCGGCATCGACTCACGCCAGCACGACATCCGCCTGGTTGAGGACAACTGGGAGCAGCCTGCCATCTCGGCCTGGGGCCTGGGTTGGGAGATCTGGCTGGATGGGCAGGAGATCACTCAGTTCACTTACTTCCAGCAGGTCGGCGGCCAGAGCCTCGACCCGGTCTCTGTGGAGATCACCTATGGCCTCGATCGCATCCTGATCGCCCTCAACAACGCCGCTGCCATCTGGGATGAGCCCTGGAATGAGACCGTCAGGTATGGTGAGGTCCGCCGCCAGGAAGAGTTCGAACACAGCAAATACTATTTCGAAATTGGCAACGTGGAACGCCTGCGCCAGATGTACGACCTCTATAAAGCGGAAGCCGAAGATTGTCTTAAGGCTGGTCTGGTCCTCCCGGCGTACGACTACGTGTTGAAATGCTCGCATACCTTCAACGCCCTGGATTGTCGCGGCGCGATTGGCGTCACCGAACGCCAGGTCTTCTACGGCCAGATGCGTGAGATGTCCCGTCGCGTGGCCGAGCGCTACCTGGAACAGCGCAAGGAACTGGAATATCCTCTGTCGAAAGAGGGTGGAGAACAGAGTATGGAGGGTAGTCAGTCTGGTCAAACGAACTATCCTCTCCTCTCTACTCCCAAATCTCTGCTTCTGGAAATCGGTGTCGAAGAAATGCCCTCCGCTGATCTGGATTCTGCCCTGGACCAGCTTCGCAAGAATGTGCCCACCTGGCTGGACGATTTGCATCTGGCGCACGGAGCCATCCGTATCTCCGGAACCCCGCGCCGCCTGGCTGTTTTGGTGGAGGCACTTGCCCCGTTCCAGCCCGACCGTGAGGATCTGCTCAAGGGCCCACCCGCCGAGCGTGCCTACGGACCGGACGGAATCCCCACTCCAGCGGCAATTGGCTTCGCTAAAAACTGGGGTCTGAACCCCAAGAACCTGGAAGTGCGCCAGGTTGACGGCGGCAGGTATGTCTTCGCCGTGGTCAAACAGACCGGGCGGCCATCACCCGAGGTGCTGACCAAAGAATTATCGAAACTGGTGGCCGCGATTTCATTTCCTCAGTCTATGCGTTGGAACTCCAGCAAGGTGGCTTTCTCGCGTCCACTGCGTTGGTTCGTAGCGCTGCTGGGTGAAATGGTCATCCCCTTCGAGTATGCCGGTCTGACGGCCGGTCGCACCACGCGCGGCCTGCGTCCATACAATTCCCCGGAAATCGAAATTCCCTCGGCAGACAAATATTTCGATGTCATGAAGAAACATGACATTGTGCTGGATGCTGAAGAGCGCAAAGCCTTGATTGTCGAAGGTGTTAAGAATCTGGCTGCTTCGGTCAAGGGAGAGGCTGTTCTGCCTCCGGAACTGCTGGCCGAGGTTGCCAACCTGGTCGAAAAGCCGATCCCGTTGCTGGGGAAATTTGATAAGAAATTCCTGTCATTACCGAAGGAAGTACTGGTATCGGTCATGAAGAAACACCAGCGTTACTTTCCAGTCGAAAAAGGTGGGAAACTGCTGGCTAATTTTGTTGTTGTCCGCAACGGCGATGACCGGGGTATCGATCTAGTGCGACAGGGCAACGAGCACGTGGTCGCAGCACGTTTCGCCGATGCCGATTTCTTCGTGCACGCAGACCTGAAGCACAAACTGGAAGAGTTCCGCCCGCGCCTGGGAACGCTTATTTTCCAGAAGAAGCTCGGCTCGATGCTGGATAAATCCGTTCGCATCGAAAAACTGGTGGGCAAATTCATCCCCATGCTCGGCCTGTCTGCGGACGAGGCCGTTTTCGCCCGGCGTGCCGCCCACCTGGCCAAAGCCGACCTGGTGACCAGGATGGTGGTCGAGATGACTTCACTCCAAGGTGTCATGGGTCGCGAGTATGCCCTGCGGGATGGCGAGAATCCGGCGGTGGCGAAGGCCATTGGCGAGCAGTACCAGCCCATCCCGCAGACGAAACCCGGCCTGGCGCTGGCTTTGGCCGATCGCCTGGATTCCCTGACCGGCCTTTTTGCGGTGGGGCTAGCATCCACCGGCACAAAAGACCCGTTCGGATTGCGCCGGGCTGCCATTGGGATTGTTCAGCCGCTCATGGAACATGCCCTCGACTTCGACTTGCGCACAGCCGTCAAGAAATCTGCTGGCCTCCAGCCTGTCGAAGTCAATACCGAAATCCAGGCGCAGGTCCTCGACTTCATCACCGGTCGTCTGGGCGTTGTCCTGAAGGACAGCGGTTACAAGTATGATGTCGTCGAGGCCGTTCTTGCCGAACAATCGGACAGCCCATCCACCGCCTCCAAAGCCGTCAGGCAGCTCGCTGCCTGGGTTGCCCGACCGGACTGGCGCACGATCCTGCCGGGTTTTGCCCGCTGTGTGCGCATTACGCGCGGCCTGAACCAGCGCTATGCGGTCGATCCCAAGCGTTTCATTGAAGATGCCGAGAAAGCTCTCTTCTCAGCCCTGGAATCCGCTGAAAAGCGCCGGCGCCATTCCGGATCGGTGGACGACTTCCTGAACGCCTTTGTTCCAATGCTTCCGGCGGTCAATGAGTTCTTTGATAAGGTCCTGGTGATGACGGATAAGAAAAATATCCAGGAAAACCGGCTGGGACTGTTGCAGAGGATCGCCGCCCTGGCCGATGGGGTGGCCGATTTGAGTAAGTTGGAGGGCTTTTAGGGCAGCCGGGACCAGGGACAAAGCAAGCCCCTGGTCTTTAATTTCCGGCCTTATTTCTGAATAAGAACCATGCCCCCGACGATCGCCACCATCCCGATCCATTGGGTGGGGGAGATGGCTTCGTGGAAGAACAGCCGGGAAGCCACGATCTGCACGCCCAGGATCGCCAGTCCCTGGACCATGGGCTGGGCAACATGCAATGGCAGATATTTAAGCAAGCCGGTCAGGGTCAGCACGGTGATGAACCCGGCCAGGTTGCCAACCACCTGCCAGCCGACCAACCCCTTCCAATTCGCCGCCAGGGCCGAAAGTTTGAAACTGGCATTGCCCACGATGTTGAAAACCATGTTCAAAATCAACAATCCGGCGATGATAAGGGCATTGCCTTGCGTGAGCGGGGTGGTTGATTGACGAAGACGCTGAACCATGGCATTCTCCTTGGGAAGTTTATACTCTATTTTACACAATTATCCTCTTATCTTTCCCCTGAAATGGGAGTCCTTGGTGACTCGTGCCGCTTGCGCCGCATCCCCGGCGCGTCTATAATCCATTACGCTATGTCCCAAATCGACGAAATCAAATCCCGCATAGACATCGTGGACCTGATCGGGGAAACCGTGAAACTGCGCCGTACCGGAAAGAATTATTCCGGCCTGTGTCCGTTCCACAACGAAAAGACTCCTTCGTTCATTGTCTCGCCCGACCGGCAGACCTGGCGCTGCTTCGGTCAGTGCAATGAGGGCGGCGATATCTTCCGGTTCGTAATGAAGAAGGAGGGCTGGGATTTCAAGGAAGCCTTGCGGGCAATGGCGGAACGCGCCGGGGTCAAGCTCGAAGCATACAAGGCGGAAAAACCGGAGGAAAAGGAAGCCCACGAACGTTTGCGCGGGCTCTTGGAGGAAGCGCTGACGTTCTACCGTCACCACCTGTTCACTCCGGCCGGGAAGTTTGCCCTTGATTATATTCACGATAAACGCCACCTGACCGACACCAGCCTCGAGACCTTTGGCCTGGGTTATGCACCGAATTCCTGGGATGCAACCCTGACGCATTTCAAGACCAAAGGCTACACGGAACAGGAATTGATGGATGTGGGCCTCGTCTCGCAGCGCGAGAATGGCGGCTTTATTGACCGCTTTCGCAACCGCTTGATGATTCCCATCCGCGATGAAAATGGCAGGATGACCGGCTTCGGGGCGCGCATCCTCGACCCGAATGATTTCCCCAAGTTCATGAATTCACCCGAGACGCGCCTGTTCAGCAAGAGTCGCCTGCTTTACGGGCTGGAC
This sequence comes from uncultured Chloroflexia bacterium, assembly GCA_963806575.1. GTDB lineage: Bacteria > Chloroflexota > Anaerolineae > Anaerolineales > Villigracilaceae > UBA877. The sequence goes on from CAWDYX010000025.1 coordinate 97,654, forward strand.
CGGGCGCGCAAGCCCATCCGGTCGGCCAACCAGGCGGTCATCGTGGAAGGCTACCTGGATGTGATCGCCGTCCACCAGGCTGGCTTCGAGAACGTCGTCTCCCCGATGGGCACCGCCTTGACCGAGGACCAGTTGCGTCTGCTCAAGCGCTTCTCGCCTCGCATCGTGCTGGCCCTCGACCCGGATGCGGCCGGCCAAAAGGCAATCCTGAGCGGTCTGGAAGCCGCCCGCCAGAGTCTCGACCATGCCGATGAATTGCGCTTTGATGCGCGCGGACTGCTGCGCCACGAAGCCCGGCTCCAGGCTGACCTGCGCGTGGCCTCCATGCCTGATGGGCTCGACCCGGACGAGATCGTCCAGCGTGACCCGACACAGTGGAAAAGCTTGATCGAAAATGCCCAGCCCATTGTTGTCCATGTCATGGACACATTGGCATTGGGGAGGAACCTCGAGGATGCCAAGGTCAAATCCGAAATTGCCAGCCAGGTGCTGCCTCTCATCGAAGACCTGCCAAATCCGGTGGAACGCGATACCTACCGCCAGCGGCTGGCGCGCTTCCTGAAAGTGGATGAGCGTTCGTTGACTGGTGCACAGACGCGCAGTTCAAATGTACGCCGGTCGCGTCCCAGAACAATCACTCCGATCCAGGTGGAGGCCGTCCCGCCTCAGTCCGCTGCCGCGACAATTTCACCAGCGCACCGGTTCGAGACGCACATTTTGGGTCTGCTCATCCTGCGGCCCGACCTGCTCTACCGCCTTGATCGGTTCCTGCAGGAGGCCGCCCTGGGCCGTTTGACTGCCGAAGATTTCGGGTATACTGATCACCAGGTGATATTCCGGCTGGTGCGCCAGTCACTCGAACAGGACGTGCATGACGCCGACCAGTACTTGCACCAGAACCTTCCACCATCGTTGGAGAACCTGGCCGATGAACTGGCTGTACAGGCGGGCAAACTTGATCCGGTGGATGATCGCCTGCTCGAAGACCTGTTCCGCGCAGTGGTTAAAATTCGCCATATGGCGCTGAACGAAAGCATCAACCAGTTGCGGTTTTTGCAGGAGGAAGCTCAGCAATCCGGTGACCTGCGGGCAGCCTCATATCGGGAAATGGTCCAGCAGCATAGCCTGCTCTTACGCAGTCTTGACCAGGCCCAATTGAAACAGAATGGACGTCGAAAAGAGGGATAATGACCAGCCATAAAAAATCCACGCCACCTGATCCGCACCGGCGCGGTAAAGAGCCAACTTCCAAACAACGGCAGCAGAATTCCGGCGCGGATGACCAGGCGATGGATCTGCCGAAAGTCGTTGACCCTGATCTCGAAGAGGAAATCGGGCTGGCCACGGAACCGGAAGAGAGCCCGGTTGCCGTCGAAGGGCTGAACGGACTTGAGACCGAGGAGCCGCTTGAATTGGATCGCGCCGAACTGGCGGCTGAAATGTCGGAAGACCCGGTACGGTTATACCTGCGCGAGATTGGCCAGGTAAAACTGCTGGACGCCCCCGGGGAGTTCCGCCTGGCAGCGATACTCGCAGGCCGGCGCGTGGTGCTGTTGACCTTGCGCCGCCGCCGGATGGGGAGGAAGGATCTCGATTCGCCCACCAAGGCTGCCTACCACTTCCTGCTCAGTGACCTGCTGACAGCCTGGACGCGCCTGGGTGAGGACGCCGGACGCCTGGGCCATCCTATTCCCGATGTGGGGTTGTTGTTGGCCGAAGCGCAGAGCCTGCACCGGGGCTGGGAGAACCCCTCTCCTTCCTATTTGCATAGCTACATGGAACACGAGCTGTGGGGTGCGGACCCCACCTGGGACAGCCTGGTGTCCCACGCCTATAACGTCTATGTCATCTTTTATATCCTGCCTGAGGATTACGCGCACTGGCTCTTGGTCCATATCCAGGCCCGTCACGATCTGCCTGCTCAGCGTACACTCTTCCGCAACCTGCCGCCCGAAGCGGAATTGGCCAGGGAGGTTGAACTTATCCGCAGCCGCGCCGACGAAGCCAACGCGGCTCTCATCCGAGCAAACCTGCGGCTGGTGGTCAGTGTGGCCAAGCGCTATCTGGGTCGCGGCATCTCGCTCTTGGATCTGATCCAGGAGGGCAACCTTGGCCTGCTGCGGGCGGTGAACAAGTTTGACCCGCGCCGCGGCTTTAAATTCAGCACCTATGCCACCTGGTGGATCCGCCAGTCCATCAATCGTTCCATTGCCGAGCAGGCCCGCACCATCCGCATCCCGGTGCACCTGTTCGAGGCGATCACCCGTCTGTTGCATGTCCAGCGCACCCTGACCCAGCAATTCGGCCGTGACCCCACGAACGGTGAACTGGCCCTCGAAATCGGTTATCTCTCCCCGGCGGATGTCCAGGCCGTCCTGCGGGCGCGTGCCGAAGATGTGCCGCTCGACCCGGAACTCCAGCGCCGCTGGGAGCAGGCCACCACCAAAGTTGATAACATCCTTCGCTCCGCGGAAGAGCCGGTCTCACTGGATGGTCCGGCGGGTGGGGATGAGGATTCAAGCCAGTTGGGTGATTTCATCGAGGATGTCGACGCCCTTGAACCCTTGGATGCAGCCTCGCGCGAGATGCTGCGCGAGCAGGTCCAGCATTCCTTGGCGGCCCTCTCCGAGCGTGAGCGTCAGGTGTTGGAATTGCGCTTCGGCCTGATCGATGGCAAGGACCACACACTGGAGGAGGTCAGCCGCTATTTCAACGTCACACGCGAGCGCATCCGCCAGATCGAGGCCAAGGCGTTGCGCAAGTTGCGCCACCCCACCCGCAGCCGGCTGTTGAGGGATTATTTGGGGTAAATTTATTTGTTGTTTTTTCGAGGAGGGACTATGCCAGAGCTAAAACCAAGAGACACACAAACACGTGTTAAGCACGAAATACTTTCACGTTATTTAGACACTTGGGGAGGAATAATTGTTAATGGCCTGAGATCTAGAAAGTACCATCCAAGGCGTTTTGTTTATGTGGATTGTTTTTCTTCCCTTGGTCTATATGCGGGTGAGAGAGAAGATTTTCTTCAAAACCGAGAAACACAGCATGTAGATGGTTCCCCTCTTATTGGCATCAAGGCTTTGGATAAATTATATAAATACGCAAAAGGAGCGGGGATGGAAATCTCGGTTAATTCAATTTTGGTTGAGGAGAATGAGGATACTTATTTAGGGCTGAAAGATACACTTTCCAAAGCTGGCTTTGATCATAGAGTTAAAAGAGACCCAAGATTATATAACTTTACAAAAAGGACAAATATCCATTGTCAATGCTGATGCTATTTCCATTGTTGACAATCTAGTCTCATATACCAGTCAACCAGATACATGGGCATTCTACCTTCTTGATCCCTTTGGTCCAAGTGGCATTCCTTATGATTTTGTCAGTAAAATTGTTGGCCAAGAAAACCATGATGTAATGGTTAATTTTATATATGAGGATTTGCTCAGAAAAACAGGTATGTGCTTAAGAGAGGACTTGGAGCCAAAACATCAACAGTTGGTTGATAATTGGTCTACTGCTTTTGGGAGTGGGAAGTGGAAAGAAATCGTTCGAGAAATATTGCTAGCTGAGGAAGAAGATCGAGGTTTACGAGATGCGTTAGGGGAATATGAAGAAGGAATTGTTCTCAGTATCGAACAACTCAGAGACCTAAAAGAAGAGAGGCTAGTATTTGCATATAGAGATGTTCTTCGCTCTATGGACACAACGCTTGTTACAAAGCTTGTAAATCTAAAATTTAGTGATAAAGAAAGAACAATGTTCTATCTCTATTTAACCACTCACGATCCGACAGGGGCATTGGGTTTGAATAAAATACTTTTTGATGCTAAATTCTTGGAATTCGAATTACGATACCGTCTTAAAATCGCCAAGAAAACCGCCCCGCCACCAGGTCAATGGACATTATTTCCGGTTGAGATACAAGTTCCAGAATATTGGATACCTCCCAGACCGACACCCGATGAAATTGAAGAGGAAGTTATGAAACGCTTTACAAAACAAACTCTCACAAGAAGAGATGTATATCGTGAATTGGTAAATACAGATTATTTTCCAACAGAGGTGGATCAAGCAATTCGGCATTTACGGAAAAGTGGGAAAGCAAAATTTGAAGGTAAGCTGAACCATAGAACCCTTGTATGCTTCGAATAACTATAGTGGACAAACGAGAACATATGTGCTATTATAAGTGGGTTGTGTTTGTGAGTATTAGTAAAAGGAGGAATAAATGGCGATACATTCTGGGATCGAGTGGACTGAATCCACTTGGAACCCCCTGACAGGCTGTAACAAGACCAGCCCAGGCTGTAAACATTGCTATGCCGAGCGCATGGCGAAGCGATTGCAAGCCATGGGTCAGCCGAATTATGCTAACGGTTTTAAATTGTCGATGCACGAGGCTATACTTAGAAAACCACTGGAATGGAAAACGCCCCAGGTGATTTTTGTCAACTCGATGAGCGATCTCTTCCATGAGAAAGTTCCGGTTGATTTTATTCAAAAAACGTTTGACGTAATGCGTCGAGCATATTGGCACCAGTTCCAGGTACTGACCAAGCGTGCGAAGCGCTTGGCAGAGATCAGCCCGCAAATCGATTGGCCAGAAAATGTCTGGATGGGGGTCAGTGTCGAGAATCAAGAATATATTTCACGCATCGACTACTTGCGCCGGACGGGCGCAAAGATAAAATTCCTGTCATTGGAACCCTTGCTTGGGCCAATTCGACAAATTGATCTGGCTACTATCAATTGGGTGATTGTAGGGGGTAAATCCGGGCCGGGAGCGCGGCCAGTTATGCAGGATTGGGTTACTGACATTCGCGATCAGTGTATCGCTGCTCATGTACCATTCTTCTTTAAACAATGGGGAGGCGTTCAAAAGAAGAGAGCCGGGCGCGAGCTGGAAGGCCGAACCTGGGATGAAATGCCTGAAAGTATCGGCTTGGCAAGGACATAGTTTTTTAAAGGATCTTACATCCCCGCTTTCTCAAAATGAACGCGGGGATTTTTTGTTCGTACCTTTTTTCACAAAGATGTGTTATATTAAAATGTTTTAGGCGTCAGACGAATCCTTGAGACTTCTTGCAGCGCAACCGCATGCTCTGATTCTTATCTTACTTATGTTATACTTTCGCCCCGGTAAGACCACCCAAAACCTGCGAGAGGAGTCTCCATGCTTCTCCAATACGCCGCAATTGCTGCGTTTGTGATCATCACCGCCCTGGTCGGATTTATCGCCATCGGCCTGGGCATGCTGTTTGGCCCGAAACATTCCACTGATAAAAAGGCCATGCCCTACGAATCAGGCATGAACCCCATCGGCCCCGGCACGCGCCGGATACCGGTGCGGTTCTACATGGTGGCGGTCCTGTTCATCCTGTTCGACATAGAAACCATCTTCTTCCTGCCCTGGGCAATCGTCTTCCGCCAGCTTGGCCTGTTTGGCCTGGCGGAAATGGCCGTCTTTATCGCCATTTTACTGGTAGGTTATTTTTACGCGTGGAAGAAAGGAGCTCTCGAATGGGAGTAGAGCAAAAGCTTGGTAATATGGGCGTGGTCACCACCACGCTGGAACAGGCCGTGGCCTGGAGCCGCACGAATGCCATGTGGCCGATGCTATTCGGGCTGGCCTGCTGTGCCATTGAAATGATGTCTGCCCAGGCCTCTCATTACGATATGTCCCGCTTTGGTATGGAACTGATGCGACCCTCCCCGCGCCAGTCGGACCTGATGATCGTGGCTGGGCGCGTTTCGCGCAAAATGGCGCCCGTGCTGCGCCGCCTGTACGACCAAATGCCCGAACCCAAGTGGGTCATTTCAATGGGTGACTGTGCTTCGTGTGGTGGCGTTTTCAATAACTATGCAATTGTGCAGGGCGTGGACGAGGTTGTACCGGTGGATGTCTACGTGGCGGGCTGCCCACCCCGGCCCGAAGCCCTCATTCACGGCGTGCTGACCCTTTACGAAAAAGTGCGCAGCATCAAGTTCACCGAAGAGCAGAAATAACCGAGGCGCGCATGGACAATAAATTGCAACCCGTTGTCGAAGAGTTGGAGAAAGCATTGGGCGTGACTTCTACTGAATACCGCTCGGAAGTCAGCCTGGTACTCCCGGTGGAGAAAATCGTCGCGGCCTGCCAGAAGCTTAAGGGTCTAGGCTTTGAACTGCTCTCCGCCCTGACCGCCGTGGATTATTGGCCGCAAGAGCAGCCGCGTTTCCACGTCCTTTACGAATTCACCTCGGTCTCCAGGAACCTGCGTCTGGAAATTCGCGTCCCGGTGCCGGGCATTAATCCGAGCCTGCCGACCGTCTCCCATATCTACCGCAATGCCAATTGGCGCGAGCGCGAACTGTGGGATATGTTCGGCATCAAAGCCGAAGGCCATCCCGACCTGCGCCGCATCCTGATGCCGGCCGACTGGGAAGGCCATCCGCTGCGCAAGGATTATCCGCTCGGCTATGAGGAACCGCAGTTCACTTTCAACTTCGAAGAGATCAATCTGCGTAAGCCCTATGCCAAGGAATAGCGGCCATGACTGACATCCAAGAAGTAACCGTTGATGATCTGAAGCACCTGGTCTCCGCGCGCGCCATTCAGGGTGAAACCATGCTGTTGAACATGGGCCCTCAGCACCCGTCCACGCATGGCGTGCTGCGCCTGCTGCTCGAACTGGATGGCGAGACGGTGGTCAACTGCATTCCCGATATCGGTTTCCTGCACACCGGCGTCGAGAAGAACATGGAAGCCAAAACGTACCAGAAGGCCGAAGTGATGTCTGACCGCTTGGACTATATGAACCCGGTCGGCAACAACCTGGCCTATTCCCTGGCGGTCGAGAAACTGGTCGACCTGGATGTGCCGGTGCGCGCCCAGGCCATCCGTGTCATCCTGGCAGAGCTGACCCGTTTTCAATCGCACTTGGTCTGGCTTGGCACGGCCGCCCTGGACCTGGCTGCCATGTCCATGTTCCTGTACTGCTTCCGCGAACGCGAGTACATCCTGGATGTCATGGAGCTGTGCTCCGGCCAGCGCATGATGACCACTTACATCCGCCCCGGCGGGCTCTGGCGGGATGTGCCGGTGGAGTTCGAGGCAGCTGTCCGGAATATCCTCAAGACATTCCCTAAACGGATTGACCAGTACGAGGCGCTCTTGATCCGCAATCCGCTCATGCTTGACCGGACGCTTGGCATCGGCAAACTGACCGGGGAAGAATGCCTGAACTTTGGCGTGACCGGCCCGATGCTGCGCGCCAGCGGTGTCAAGTGGGATCTTCGCAAAATGCAGCCCTATTCCGGGTACGAGCAGTACGATTTCGAGATCCCCACCCGTCCTGAAGGGGACGTTTACGCACGTTTCCTGGTGCGTCTGGAGGAGATGCGCCAGTCGCTCAAGATCGTCAGGCAGGCCCTGGATAAACTCCCGCTGGGTCCGGTACGCTCGAATAATTACAAGTTCGTCCCGCCGCCGCGCTCGGAGATTGGTGTCAGCATGGAAGCGCTCATCCATCACTTCAAGCTTTGGACGGAGGGGTTCAATGCCCCGAAAGGCTCGGTCTACAACGCTGTCGAATCGCCGCGTGGAGAGCTGGGCGTTTATGTGGAATCGGATGGAGGTCCAAAGCCGTACCGCATCCACTGGCGCACACCCTCATTTGATAACCTGCAATCCATCCCTTTGATGGCCAAGGGCGTATTGGTGGCTGATCTGGTCGCTATTATCGGCAGTATCGATATTGTTCTCGGAGATGTGGATCGATGAACGTGTCGCGTTGCACCTGTCAAGTGTGAGGATTTATGCTTTCTGAAAAATATCCCGATGAAGTCAAGAGAATCCTGGCAAAATACCCGCCGGAGCAAAAACGTTCGGCGGTCATGCCGCTGCTGTACCTTGTGCAGCGCGCGGACGGATTTGTTACCAAAGCCGCCATGGAAGATATTGCCAAAATGCTGGATATTACTTCCACCGAGGTGGCCGAGATCGTTGGCTTCTATACGCTTTACCACGACAAGCCAACTGGCAAATATCGCATGCAGGTCTGCACGGACCTGCCCTGCGCCCTGCGCGGCGCCGACAAGTTCCTGGAGGAATTGTGCGGCAACCTGGGCATCCAGGTTGGCGAAACCACACCGGATGGTCTGGTAACGATCGAGGCGGTCATGTGCCTGGCTGGCTGTGACCGGGCCCCGATGTTCCAGTTGCAAAGTGCGGATGGCATCGAATACCATGAGAATATGACCGTGGATAAGACCCTGGAACTGGTCGAAGCGCTTAAGAAGAGCCAGCGGGAGGTGAAGTAATGGCTCATCTCCTGCTGCGTCACCGTGACATTCCCGGGATCGATGGCTTGGAAGTCTACAAAAAGAACGGCGGATTCGGTGCTTTCAAGAAAGCCGTTAGTACGATGAAGCCCCTGGAAGTAACCGACCTGATCAAGGCCTCCGGGCTGCGCGGGCGTGGTGGTGCGGGTTTCCCGACCGGGGTCAAGTGGTCTTTCATCCCCAATACCATCTGGCCGCACTACGTGGTAGCCAATGCGGACGAGTCTGAACCCGGCACCTTCAAGGACCGCGAGATCATGGAAGGCAATCCAATGCAGTTCCTGGAAGGTGTGGCCATAGCCGCCTACGCGGTCGGTGCCAACGCCGCCTACGTCTACCTGCGCGGTGAGTTCTGGCCGGTGGCTGCCATCCTGGATGAGAAGATCGCCGAAATGGAGCAGGCTGGCCTGCTGGGCGAAAAGCTCTTTGGCACGGATTACTCCCTGCGAATTTTCACTCACTTGGGCGCGGGCGCTTACATCTGCGGGGAGGAAACCGCCCTGCTTGAATCCATCGAGGGCAAACGCGGTCTCCCGCGCATCCGCCCGCCCTTTCCGGCGATCTACGGTCTGTACGGCAAGCCGACCGTGGTTAACAACGTCGAAACACTCACCAACCTCCCGCTGATCCTGGAAAAGGGCGCGGACTGGTACAAATCCCTGGGTACGGCCGATAGCGCCGGAGTCAAGATCTTCTCGCTCTCCGGGCACGTCAACAAACCCGGCAACTACGAACTGCCCTTCGGCACCACCTACCGCGATCTTATTTACCAGTATGGCGGCGGCGTGACGGATGACCGCCCGGTCAAGGCCATCATGTCGGCGGGGGCTTCTTCCGCCTTGATCGTGGCGGATGACAAGGCCCTGGATACCCCCATGGACTATGCCTCCGTACGCACGCTCGGCGCGGACCTCGGTTCCGCCTCTGTCATTATCATCAACGATAGCGTCAGCCTGGACTGGGTCATCAACAAGACCATCCACTTCTTCAAACACGAATCCTGCGGCAAGTGCACGCCCTGCCGCGAGGGCACGTATTGGATGCAGCATCTGATCGAGCACATCCGAAAAGGTGAGCAGGTGGAAGCCAACACCCGGCTTCTGCGTTTGGTTGCCAAACAAATGCAGAACAAGTGTCTCTGCCCGCTGGGCGAGTTCTCCACCATGGCAGTCACGACTTCCATCGAGCGCTTCCCGGCCGACTTCGAACCCTCCACTGCCGGAGGCCAGCATGCCTAAGATGATCTCCCTGACGATTGACGGGCGTCCGGTCTCGGTACCTGAAGGGACCCTGATCGTGAACGCCGCGAAGCAAATTGGCATCGACATCCCGGTCTTCTGCTTCCACCCCAAGATGGAACCGGTCGGTATGTGCCGCCAGTGCATGGTGGAGGTGGGCCGCCCGATATTCGACCGCGCCACCGGGCAGGCTGTCATCGAAAATGGCGCGCAGAAGATCCAATTCGGGGCCAAGCTCGAAACCGCCTGCACCACGCCGGTCTCCGAGGGTATGCAGGTGCTGAGCCAGTCCGATAAGGCCAAAGCCTCCCAGAAGGAGATCCTCGAGTTCCTGCTGACTTCGCATCCGCTGGACTGTCCGGTCTGCGACAAGGGTGGTGAGTGCCCGCTCCAGAACCTGACCATGGTGCACGCTTCACCGTTGAGCCGTTACATCTATGATGAGAAAAGCCATGCTGCCAAACACTTCCCGCTGGGCGACCTGATCTGGCTGGATCGTGAACGCTGCATCCAATGCGCCCGCTGCATCCGCTTCCAGGATGAGATTGCCGGGGAGGCAGTATTGGGCTTCTATCAGCGCGGCCGGGCCACGGACATTTTTACCTATTCCGAACCGGGTTTTGACTCGGTCTTTTCCGGCAACACCACCGATATCTGCCCGGTCGGCGCTCTGACGACCGAGGATTTCCGCTTCGGCGCCCGTCCCTGGGAGTTGAAAGCGGCCGCCTCGGTCTGTGCGCATTGCCCGGTGGGCTGTAATATCACTTTCAACACCCGTCGCGAGGCCTTGTCGGATGGAAAAGTTGCCATCAAGCGTGTCATGCCGCGTCAGAATGAACAGGTCAATGAGATCTGGATTTGCGACAAGGGCCGCTTTGCTTATCATTTTGCCGAAAGTGACAAACGACTCGAGCAGCCGCTGGTCAAAACGAATGGCAAGCTGGAAACGGCTGCCTGGAAAGATGCCATTGAAGCAGCGGTTAAAAAGATACCAGGCAAGCAGAGAGAATTGGTTGTTTTGGCGGGTGGTCGCTTGAGCAACGAAGATCTGTTCAACCTTAAGCAACTCGCGGATGGCCTGAGCGGGCAAGCCCTGCTGTACACCCACATGGGCGGCGGTGAACTGACGGCTGCATTTGGCGTTGCCGCCGGCACGAATTTCACGGACATGGGCCCGGGCACCACCATCCTGGTCGTGGCTTCCGACCTTTATAATGAAGCGCCGGTCTGGCATCTGCGCCTCAAGCAGGCTGCCAAACGCGGCGCGACGCTGATTGTCGTCAACGCCCGTGAAACGAAACTTGAACGCTTTGCCAAATTCGTGGTCCGGTATGCTTATGGCGACGAGATCGAGACCGTCAATGGCCTCATGGAAAAGCCCAAGATCGGCGCAGCCATAACCGCGGCGGAAAACCTGGTCGTCCTGTACGGTTCGGACGGTCTGGGTCTGGAAGGTTCATCGGCCCTGGCAGTTGCCTGTGCAGAGCTGCTCAAAGGCCGCGCTGGTAAGCCGAATAATGGCTTGATCGGAGTCTGGCCGCATGCCAATGACCAGGGTGCCTGGGAAATGGGCTTCCAGCCCGCCTCGGATCTGGTTAAAACCCTCAAAGACAAGGTCGTCTACATTGTTGCGGCCGACCCGGCTGGTGATGATCCCAACCTGGCCGAGGCGCTCAAGGGTGCCAGAGCTGTCATTGTCCAGGAACTCTTCCTGACGGAAACCGCCAAATTGGCGGATGTTGTCCTGCCCGCCCAGGCGTATATCGAACGGGATGGTTCGTTTACGTCCGGAGCACGGCGCGTCCAGCGCTTCTACCCGGCCGTCCCGCCGCGCGGACAGGCGCAGCCCGATTTTGTCATCGCTGCCCAGCTTGGCGCCGGACTTGGTCTCGAAATCGAAGGCCGTTCTGCTTCGCATGTCATGGACCGGCTGTCCGCCTCGGTTAAAACCTTTTCCGGTGTTTCCTATCTTGCATTGGCTGAAGTGGCTGACCAGTGGCCGATCGTTGGTCGTGGCGACCTGTATTATGGTGGAACAACCTACGAAAACAAGCAGGGTCTGGGTGTACAGTTGACCCCCGCCTCCGGCCCCTCGCCCGTCGGGACGGGTGCCCGTAAGGGTAGAGGCGGGAAGGGTGAGGGAACGTCCCTCCGCCCGGATGAAGACCAGTGGCTGGCCGTCCCGGTGACGCGCCTCTACGACCGGGGTATTACGGTCGTCAATTCCGATCTGCTCCGGCAGCATATCGGGGTATCTTCCGTCATCATGAACCCCGAGGCGGCCCGCTCCCTTGGCCTCCAGCTTGGTGACCTGTTGCAATTCAATGGTATGGAAACGCGGATCGTGTTGGATGAAACGGTTCCCTCCAGGGTTGTGTTGGTGCCGCGCAGCATGGGCTTGCCAGTTGAAATGCCGGTCGTGGCAAACCTGAAGAAATCGTCTCGTACCCGTTAGGGCACTGGTACCCGTTAGGGCACTCGTACCCGTTAGGGCACAGGAAGGCATTGATGAACTTTGCGCTGATACTCGAATGGATTATCAAGGCGGTCGTGTTGGTGCTGCTCCTGCTGGGCGGCTTTGCCTACCTGACGCTCTATGAGCGCAAGGCTCTCGCCCGGCTCCAGATGCGCGTGGGCCCTAATCGCGCTGGTCCTTGGGGCATTTTGCAACCCATTGCCGACGCCGTTAAACTGATATTCAAGGAAGAGCTTATACCGGCCAAGGCCGACAAGTTGCTCTTCTTCCTGGCTCCTGTGGTGACATTGGTACCGGCGCTGGTGATCACCGCGGTGGTGCCCTGGGGTCCCACCCTGCACCTGTTTGGGCGTGATATCACCCTCTACGTTGCCGATATCAACGTGGGTGTTTTATACATCATGTCGGTGGCTTCGATCGCGGTCTACGGCATTGTGCTGGCGGGCTGGTCATCCAACAACAAGTATGCCATGATGGGCGGTTTGCGCTCCACGGCGCAGATGATCAGTTACGAAATTGCCCTCGGCCTGTCGTTCGTGGGAGTGATCCTGCTGGCCGGTTCCGCCCGGATGACGGAGATCGTCAATGCGCAGAAATCTGCCTGGTTCGTGCTGCTCCAGCCGGTCGGGACGGTTGTCTTCCTGGTTGCCACCCTGGCCGAGGTCAACCGCGCTCCATTCGACATGCCCGAGGCCGAGCAGGAACTCACCGCCGGGTACCACTCCGAATACTCCGGCATGAAGTTCGCACTGCTTTTCATGGCTGAATACGACAAGATGATTGCCATCTGTTCCATCGGGGCGACGCTCTTCTTTGGCGGCTACCGCGAGTTCTGGTTCCTGTCGAATACCGTCCTGAGCGTGGACCGGACACCCTGGCTTGGCCCGGTCTACATCTTCCTGAAGATCTTCATCCTGCTCTTTGGAATGATCTGGGTGCGGGCCACCTTCCCGCGCATCCGTTACGACCGGCTGATGGCTTTTGGCTGGAAGGTGCTCCTGCCGCTTTCGCTGGCGCTGATTTTCATCACCGCCACGTGCATATTGCTGGCTCAGCAGGTCAATGCCATGCTCCTGTGGGCCATTCCGGTGGTCTCTTTACTGATAGGTTTGTTGGCGGTTGTGCTGGTGTACCGAGCTTTGAGGAGAAAAGAATATGCGCGTGCTTGAGCCTCTGATCGAACTCGCGCGCGGCCTGTGGACCACGCTCCGGATGATGTTCGAAAAGCCCGTGACGGTCCAGTATCCAGAGCAGAAGAAACCGGTCAAACCGCGCTTTCGCGGTCGACATGTGCTGCACCGCTACGAGAATGGCCTGGAAAAGTGCATCGGCTGCTCGTTGTGCGCGGCAGCCTGCCCGGCGGACGCCATTTTCGTTGAATCCTCCGAGAACACCGATGAGAAACGCTTCTCGCCCGGCGAGCGTTATGCCAGCACCTACGAGATCAACATGCTGCGCTGCATCTATTGCGGCTTTTGCGAAGACGCCTGCCCGACCGAGGCGATCACCCTGGGCGATCAGTACGAACTGTCCTTCACGGACCGTCGCCAGGCTATTTATCCGAAGGAGATGCTGATCGAACCCGTCCCGGCGGGCGGACAGCCTACTCCGCAAAAGACGGAGCCGGGAGAATTCACCCGCTCGGTCCCCGAGATGAAAGACCCACGGGATTGAGACGCCTATGAACTTGACACTCATCCTCTTCTACGTTCTGGCAGTTACGGCTGTGGCAACCGCGGCCGGATTGCTGCTCAGCCGCAACTCGGTCTACGCGGCGCTGTTCCTCGTTTTGAACTTCGCTACGGTGGCGGTTTTCTATTTGCTGCTGGGCGCGCCTTTTATCGCCCTGGTGCAGGTGACGGTCTACGCCGGAGCCATCATGGTGCTGTTCCTGTTCGTGATCATGCTGCTGGGCGCCGAGAAACTCCCCAAGGCCCGGGTGCTGCCCTGGCAGCGTCCGCTGGCGATTGGCCTGGCCGCGGTCCTGTTGGTGGAGGCGGGTTTCCTGCTCTACCAACGCCTGCATACCACTGCGATCATTCAGGCTCCTGGTGCAGAGCTCAATACCACCGCAACCCTGCAGACCCTGGGCATGGCATTATTCAGTCAGTATCTCCTGCCTTTTGAAGTGACCTCCCTCCTGCTTCTGGTGGCGATGGTGGGAGCGATTGTCCTGACCAAACAGGTGAAAGGAGAGCAGGCCTGATGGGTGTATTTGGAGGAATTCCTCTCTCCGGTTTCCTGGCGGTTTCAGCCATTTTATTCACGCTGGGTGCGCTGGGTGTATTGATCCGGCGTAACGCCATCATCATCTTTATGTCGGTCGAGTTGATGCTCAACGCAGCCAACCTGGCATTCGTGGCTTTCGCCAATTCCTACAACGTGTTGAGCGGACAGTTGTTCGTCTTCTTCGTGATGACGGTCTCCGCTGCGGAAGTGGCGGTCGGCCTGGCGCTGATCGTGGCGATCTTCCGCTCCAAGCACAGCATTGACGTGGACCAGATGAGCAGTTTAAAAGGATAGAGAGAGAGAGAAAAGAGAACCGGGAACAGTGCACAGTCACTACTCTCTACTCTCAATTCTCTGACCTCTAAAAATGGAGATGAACATGCTCTTTAGCGAAACTACTATTTCCCCTCTCTTCAGCCTTGTGCCGCTCATCGTCTTGCTGCCTGTTTTCGGCCTGCTGGTCAACATCGCATTCGGCGGCAGGCTGGGCGAAAAAGCCATCGGCACGCTGGCAAGCGCTGTCACCGGCCTGGCTTTCGTTGTTTCGGCGCTGCTGGGCATCGCCCTGTGGACCGGCGGTGGCAATGCGCAGGTCGTCCCGTTCGCCGAATGGATCCGCATCGGCGCGCTCAACAGCCCCTGGAACTTCCGCGTGGACACGCTCTCGGTGACGATGATGCTGGTCGTCTCCGGCGTGGGCACGCTCATCCATATCTATGCCATCGGATACATGCACGAGGACGTGCGCTTCAAGAACGACGTTGGCCGCTACCGCCGCTTCTTCGTCTTCATGAACCTGTTCATCGCCATGATGATGATCCTGGTCAGCAGCGACTCTTACCTGATGCTGTTCGTCGGCTGGGAGGGCGTGGGCCTGTGCTCGTTCCTGCTGATCGGCTTTTGGTATGAGATGGACACGCTCGGCCGGCCTTCCTGGGCCAACTCGAACGCCGCCAAGAAGGCCATGATAGCCAACCGCATCGGCGACTTCGGATTCCTGCTGGCGGCATTTGCCATGTTCTGGGCTTTTGGCAGCCTCCAGTTCGGAGAAGTCTTCGGAAAGGCTCCCCAGATTGCTGCCATGACCCCGGGGGTGATCCTCTTCATCACCCTGTTCATGCTAATCGGCGTGGCGGGCAAGTCTGCCCAGATCCCCCTCTACGTCTGGCTGCCGGATGCCATGGCCGGCCCGACCCCGGTCTCGGCCCTCATCCATGCCGCCACCATGGTCACAGCCGGTGTCTACCTGGTGGCGCGTTCATGGCCGCTCTATTCGTTGGTGCCGGATGCCCAGTACGTCGTGGCAATGGTCGGCGCTGTGACAGCACTCTTCGCCGCCACGATTGCTGCCGGGCAGTATGACATCAAGAAGGTGCTGGCCTACTCCACCATCTCGCAGCTGGGCTTCATGGTGGCGGCGGTCGGTATGGGCGCCTTCGTCGCGGGCATGTTCCATCTGGTTACCCATGCTTTCTTCAAGGCGCTGCTTTTCCTTTCAGCTGGTTCGGTCATCCTCGGCATGGAGCGTGGACATCACCACCTGGCGCATAGTCAGCATGATGAAAACCATGAAGAAATCTTTGACCCCAATGATATGCGTAACATGGGCGGGCTGCGCAGGCAGATGCCTGTCACGTTCTGGCTGTACCTGATCGGCACTCTCGCCCTTGCGGGCATCTTCCCGTTCGCCGGCTTCTGGTCGAAGGATGAGATTCTTCTGGATGCCGCCAGGAAGTTTCCCGCGATTTATATTATCCTGACCGTCGCGGCCTTCCTGACCGCCTTCTACATGGGCCGCCAGATCTGGATGGTCTTTTTCGGCAAACCGCGCCACGCCGCAGCACAGCACGCCGAGGAAAGCCCCGGGATCATTACCGTGCCCCTGATGGTGCTCGCCGCTCTCTCAGCGCTGGGTGGGGCGCTCAACTTCCCGGGTGTCAATACGCTGACAACCTGGCTTGGGTATACCATCAAAGCAGTCGCGCACGAAGCCGAATTGGCTCCCTGGTTGGCGATATCGTGGGGAGGTTTCAACCCGATCGTGGCGCTCGTATCCCTCATTCTGGCGCTGGTTGCGATTTACATCTCTTGGCTGATCTATGGACGCAAGCCGCTCGAAACCGGTCAAAAGGATCCGCTCAAGCAGCCGCTCGGCTTCATCTTCACCGGCATGGAAAACAAGTGGTTCGTGGACGAGATCTATTCAGCGGTCATCCTTAAACCTTACACGGCCATCTCCCGCTTTCTGGCGGACGTCATCGATGAGCGCTTCTGGCACGACTGGTTCCACGAGAAGGTCATTGCCGGGACGTACAACTTCGTCTCGAAGACAGTGTTGGATCTGCGCGTCGACCAGCAGTTCATAGATGCCATCGCCAACGATCTCGGCAATCTCACCCGGCGCGCTTCGGCCAGCCTGCGCCGGTTGCAGAATGGTTTTGTGCGATCGTATGCATTGGCCGTTTTATTCGGCGTTGTCCTTATCCTTGGGTACTTGCTCTTGAAGTAATTAATTTTTCTAACCCTCACCTCCTCATCCCTCCCCCATGGGAGAAGGGCGGGGGTGAGGGGAGGAGTGAACATGGAATTTATAACCAATCCTCTTAACATCGTGATCTTCTTCCCTCTGGTGGGCGTGCTGGTTTTGCTGTTCATTCCCGCGGAAAAGAAGAACCTGCTGCGCTGGACGGCCCTGGCGACGACCCTGGTGACCTTCGGTCTGTCCATCTGGATGCTGACCATGTTCGACAAGTCCAATCCGGACCTGCAGCTTGGCCTGACCCTGCCCTGGATCCAGGTGGCGGGCTGGAATATCTCCTATGCCATCGGCGTGGACGGGCTGTCCATCCTGCTTGTCCTGCTGACGGCCTTCCTGACCCCCATCTCGATCCTGTCCACCTGGAGTGCGGTCGAGGAGCGCGTCAAGGATTTCATGCTGTTCTTCCTTCTTCTCGAAGTGGGCATGCTGGGCGTTTTCCTGGCGCAGGACCTGTTCCTGTTCTACATCTTCTGGGAATTCACGCTCGTCCCGATGTACTTCCTGATCGGCATCTGGGGCGGGCCGCGCCGTATCTATGCCGCCATCAAGTTCTTTCTTTACACCATGGCCGGTTCCATCCTGATGCTGCTGGCCATCCTGTGGCTGGGCATCCACCAGGCCACCTTCTCGGTGCCTGAGTTGATGGCCAAGGGCGGCATTCCCGCCAACCTGCAGTTGTGGCTGTTCCTTGCGTTCGGGGCGGCTTTCGCAATCAAGGTCCCGATGTGGCCGCTGCACTCCTGGCTGCCGGACGCACACGTGGAAGCCCCCACGGCCGGTTCCGTCATTCTGGCGGGTGTCCTGTTGAAAATGGGTACGTACGGCTTCCTGCGCTTCAATATTCCGCTCTTTCCGCAAGCCGCCCTCAAGGCCGCCCCGTGGATGGCCTTGCTGGCGGTCATCGGTATCATCTATGGCGCAGCCGTTTCCTATGCCCAAAAGGACATCAAGAAACTGGTTGCTTTCTCCTCTGTCAGCCACCTGGGTTTCGTCATGCTGGGCTTGTTCGCTCTCAACACCCAGGGTGTGGAAGGCGGCATCCTGCAGATGGTCAACCACGGCCTGAGCACGGGTGCGTTGTTCCTCCTGGTCGGTATGGTCTACGAACAAACCCACACGCGTGAGTTCAGCGTATACGGAGGCCTGTGGAAGGTCATGCCGGTCTTTGGTACGTTCATGTTGATCGTTTCCCTGTCTTCGATGGGTCTGCCCGGTCTGAACGGCTTCGTCGGTGAGTTCACCATCCTCTTGGGCGCCTTTGGATCCAAGGCCATCGGCTCGCCCTGGTTCACCGGGGTTGCCGCCGTGGGCGTCATCATGGCCGCCGTTTATATCCTGTATATGTTCCAGAGGATTTTCCTCGGTCCCGAAGGCTCCATCGTCGAAGAAGTCAAGAAGCACGGACATGCTTTGCGTGACCTGAGCTGGCGCGAAATTGTCACCACTGTCCCGCTGCTGGTCTTTATCTTCTGGATCGGCCTGTATCCGAAGCCGTTCTTTGACCTGATGGCCCCGGCGGTTGGAAAACTGCTGGTCGCCTTCCACTAACGTTTTCCCATACCACTTGCCCCTCTCCCACCGGGAGAGGGGTTGGGGTGAGGGAACGGAGCGATTATGACGCATTCTGACCTTAATACACTTCTCCCGCTCATCTTCCTGACCGTCTGGGCCTGTTTGCTCCTGCTGGTGGATTTGTTCATTCCAAAGGGTCGCAAGGGCTGGACGGCTTTCCTGGCTGCGCTCGGCCTGGCAGCGACCATGGGGATCACCCTCGCGCATGCCGGGCAGGAAGGGATTGCTTTCAGTGGGATGGTTGTGCTGGATGGTTTTTCCTCGTTCCTGGATGTGCTCTTCCTGGGAGCCGGGTTGCTTGGTATCGGTCTGGCGTATGGGTACCTCAAGCGCATGGGCATCGAGCGTGGCGAATATTACGCCCTGCTGCTCTTCAGTGTGACGGGCATGCTGCTGATGGCCCAGGCGGCTGACTTGATTGTAATTTTCCTGGCGCTGGAACTCCTCTCCATCCCGCTCTACGTGCTTTCCGCCTTCGCCCGCCCGCGCCTGGACTCGGAAGAAGCCGGTCTCAAGTACTTCCTGCTCGGAGCGTTCTCCACCGGGTTTGTTGTCTACGGCATTGCACTGGTCTTCGGTGCGACCGGCACGACCCAACTGATGGAGATCGTCTCTGCCATAAGCGGTTTGGGGCCCGTGCTGGCCGTAGCCGCGACTGTTCCGCAGATACAGTTGAGTCTGCCGCTGCTGGGCATCGGCGCAGCGCTGATTCTGGTTGGTTTCGGGTTCAAAGTCGCTGCCGTCCCCTTCCACATGTGGACGCCGGATGTCTACCAGGGCGCACCTACCCCGGTGACCAGTTTCATGGCGGTCGGGGCCAAGGCGGCCGGCTTCGCCGCCCTGCTGCGCATCTTCGTGACCGCCCTTCCAGCCCTCGATGTGGACCTCGTCCCGGTGCTGTGGGGTCTGGCCGCGCTGACCATGCTGGTCGGCAACTTGCTGGCCATCTCCCAGACCAACATCAAGCGCATGCTGGCCTATTCGAGTATCGCCCACGCCGGCTACATCCTGATGGCCCTGGCGGCCTATGGCAAGCCGCAGGTTGCCGGGGACGCCGTCGCCTCGGCGCTCTTCTACCTGGTGACCTATGCCCTGACCTCATTTGGGACCTGGGCGGTGGTCATCGCCCTGGAGAAGGCCGAAGGGAAGGGCCTGGAAATCGCCGATTATGCCGGCCTGGGCCGCAAACGCCCGCTCCTGGCCGCTGCCATGACGGTTTTCATGCTCTCGTTGATCGGCATGCCGCCCACGCTCGGGTTGGTGGGCAAGTTCTACCTGTTCCGCACCGCCATCCAGGGCGGCTTTATCGGCTTGGCGGTCATCGGCGTGCTGACCTCGCTCATCTCCGCCTACTACTACCTGCGCGTGGTGGTGACGATGTACATGCGCGAAGGCGAACCCGCAACCACCCGGGAACCCTGGCTGGACCTCACCTGGGGCCTGACCGCCCTGGCAACCGTGGTGCTGTCTTTTCTGCCCATGACGCTCTTTGCCTGGGCCAGTGGAGCGGTCGTGAAGTTGTTCTGATCCGTGTGTCATTGCCTGCGCCAGTACCGCAGGGACAGGTGCGAGGAGGGTCGAGTAGGACGAAGTCCGTATCGAGACCCGACGAAGGAATCTCCTAACGGTATGAAAAAAAGTTCAGCCCCATCCGGGTTCAAAAAGGATGGGGCTGATTTATTGATAACGACGACCAAATAAAACCTCCGTCTTATTATCCCGCTTTCCATCAAAATACTTCTCAAGCACACGGGCGAAGACTGAATCAGGCTCCGCTACACATGCAAACAATGTCATCGAAGACTTGAATTTCAAATCGTCAGGGGGCCCGAATATTTCCGAAGCGGTTTTCCCCTTGGTACCTAGTAATATTTCACAACATTTCAATAGCCTTGCTCCAAGAACCGGATGGTTGAGGTATTCGCGGGCTTCGTCCGGGCTTTTGATGGAATAATACCTGGATGTTTCGCTATATCCCAATCCTTCGATCTGTGGAAAAATGAACCACATCCAGTGGGTGCGTTTTTGCCCTTTGCTTAGTTCCGCCAGGATGTTTTCGAATATCCCTTCCTGTGCGGTAATGAAACGGTTCAGGTTGTACGGGTCATTCTTCGGCATCATGGCTCCCGTTTCTCCTTGGCTTTCCGGCCCGGGTTCTTCAGCCCGGTATCCAACTTGTTCCGCACTTCGCGTTTGACCAGCGCCGGCAGGACCTGGTCCTGTTCGGCGAGAAACTCTCTCACCGCCGCGGGGTCATGCACAACCAACTCACGCAAGGCCCATGAAAGCGCTTTGGCAACCATATCATCCTGGTCGCCTGCCAGGATGCGGCAAATGCGTAGTGTGCGTGGCACATCGCCCTGACCTCCCTGGGATCGTACATTCAAGGCCACTGTGCTCACCAGGGCGGCTCTGCGCCACCACCGGTTGCTTGAAGCAGCCCACTTGAGAATCAGCTGGTCGGAGATCTGCCCTTTCTGCCAGGCCGGCCCGGATATGGTCCTTCCAAATGAATCCACCCTCCACCAGCTATCGATGCCCTGGCCGAGCGCCTCGATCTCATCCGCTCCAAGGCGCATAAATGTGGCCCTGTGCGCGCGGATCAATTCGTAGGCCACCCAGCGGTAATCATCCATCTTGCAAAGTTTCGCCGCCAGCAGGAGAACCAGATCGGGTGAAGACTCCCTCAGTGCCTGCGAATACCTGCGGCGCACGGTTCGCATGACGGGCGTATTGCCCACCTCCAGCGATCGCATGTCCGCATCGATCGCCGCGGCGAGCTTTTCTGCTTCCCTTTCCAATCCTGTTTGTTCCATACCATCCCTTGCCTTCAACTCAATGTCTCTTCCAGGAACTCAATGTTCGCCATCTGGTCCGTCCCCAGCCCAAGGGCGGCGGCATTTTTCAACCATGCAGCGGCGCGCTGTCGGGTTGGCCCGGTAGCGATCCCATTGGCTTCCTGCACTGCGTTCAAGACCTGCAAACCTAGCGCGTCATGTGCCACCGGATCGAAACTCATACAGATAAAATCGCTGTCGAATGCCGAATACCAGCTATCTTTAACAATCTTGAGCGCATCTCCAACGATCAGCCGGGTACGCTCCTTGATGGGTGGAAGGGCGTTTAATTCAGGGAGTCCCTGTAGTAACTTATCGTAATGGAAGTTCTGAGGCTGGTCGAATGTACCATAATGGTTCTTGAGCGCAAAGGACATCCCTGCTCCATCCATGGAATGCGTTTTGAGTATCGGAATATTGATCAGCGCATCGCAATTGAGCAGAATATTGCTAAGACCAATGCGGGTATCTGCGATTTTCCAACGGGATTCATAATTAAGATCTGTTCCATAACATCGAACCGCGGGACCGTCTTTGTTTATGGTAAATCCACCTCCAGCGAGATCATTGGATGAACGGTCATAAACGATGATCTGCCCGGCTGGGACTCCGGCCGCCTGCAAGCGCTCCGCAACTGCCATGACCAGCGGAACATGCGTCCAAAAACTGCCGTATTGCAGAGTATTGACCTTGATGGCAATCCGCTCGTTTGGCGCGAACAACGCTCGCCATGCTGAGATTGCATCTGGCAATCCGGTAAGTTTGGTGATGGAAACATCCAACATTTGGCGCAATGCTTCAGGTTGTAATGTGTCACCATCCCAAACGCCACGGTGATGTGTGTGAACAACACGACTGGGTACCGTTGGAAAAAACTTGATGATATCCGAGCGTCGAATAGGCTGGTGCATAGATGTGATAGTGGCTGCAGGGCTCGATGCCGGGATGACTGATAGGGGTGTCGGTGGGTACGTCAGTAGGTGCACGGTTATTGGTGGGGGAATTGGAAGGCGATTGGGTTGTGGCAGGAACTGTGGGCAAATTCTCACAGGCAGCCAAGAAACGTCCTCCCACCAGCGTTCCCAGGCCAACGGCAATCAGATGAAGAAACTCTTTGCGGCTGAGTGACGTCATAGGTGCTCTCCTGCGTACCAAATACTCGCTTTAAGCCTGACTTCCTGCCTCAAATTATCGCGCATATTTTGGAAAATCGTGTAGGCTTGCGTAGCCGCGTGAAGCAAGCCCTGGGCGGCTTTCCCTTCGCCTGCCTCAATGCCCATTATGGGTAACTAAGCAAGAATCGGGTGGTTTCCACCCAGGGTTTCGGTATAATGGGTGTTCTGGTTCCCAAAGAAGAGGCCACCGATGCCAATGAAGCTCAAGATCTGGATTGCCCTGCTGGTCATCTATACCGTCTGGGGTAGCACCTATCTCGCCATCCGTTATGCCGTAGAAACCATTCCGCCCTTTCTCATGGCCGGGACGCGTTTCCTGGTTGCCGGGGCTATTATGTATATTTGGAGGCGTTCGGCTGGCGACCCTTCACCAAGCCGCAGCCAGTGGCTGCGGGCCTCCGTGGTTGGCTTGCTGCTTCTGCTTGGCGGCAATGGGCTCGTTTCGTTGGCGGAGCAGAATGTCGCCTCCGGGATCGCCGCCCTGATCATCGGTTCCGTGCCGCTCTGGATGACTACCATCGAAGCCCTTCGCCCGGGCGGTGTGCGCCCGAATTATCTCGGGATCGTTGGTTTGGTTATAGGTTTCGGGGGTATCGCCTTGCTGGTTGCCCCATCCCTGTTGACCGGGAATCCGGCCGCATCCCATCCACTTGGCGTTATCACCCTTCTGTTTGCGGCGCTTTTTTGGTCCCTGGGCTCCATCTACAGCCGCCATGCCCATCTCCCGGATTCCTCCCTGCTCTCCACCGGCATGGAGATGCTGGCTGGTGGTCTTGGGTTGTACCTGGCCGGGACGCTGACCGGCGAATGGCACGCTCTGGCGCCAGCACAGATCACCTTGCGCTCGTGGCTGTCTCTGCTCTACCTGATCCTGTTTGGGTCAATGGCGGGCTTTACTGCTTATGCCTGGCTGCTGCGCTCTGCTCCGGTGTCGCTGGTGGCGACCTATGCTTATGTCAACCCTCTGGTGGCGATCCTGCTGGGCAGCCTGCTTGCACAGGAAACCCTGACCCCCCATGTCCTTTTCTCGGCCTTGATCATTATCGGTTCGGTCGTGCTGATCAACGCCTCCCCGCGTTTCAAGCCGCAAACCCCACCTGCTGCAGCCGACGATTAAAAACATTGCTTCGGGTTAAATTTTCTTCCTCTTCACTTCCAGCACTGCGATCTTCGTTGAATGGTTGAACGGGCTCGGGTCCGTCACCGGCGCGCCGCTACGGGTCTCGCTGTAACCGGTTACATCTTCCGGCACCGGGATCAATTCGGCGATCTTCAGGTATCCATCCGCACACAACCTTTCCAACTTTTGCAGGTATTCCTTTCCGCTCACGTACAAGGCATTATTAATGGCAACCAGCCAGCCGCCGTTGTTTACCAACGGCCGGACCTTGTTGATCAACCGGGCGCTGTCCGTGTTCAGGTCAAGCACACCTTTGGAGGTTGCCGAGAAGAACGGCGGGTCGAGCAGGACGCAGTCGAAGCGTTCGCCGGTTCGCTTGAGCCGGCTGACTTGGTTCCAGAAATCCCCTGCCAGGAAATCCTCCTTATGGATCGGGAAACCGTTCAGGCTGTAGCTGGTTTTGGCAAGGTTGAGGAACTGCCGGTTCAAGTCCATCTGAACCACCCGGGCTGCCCCGCCCGCCAGTGCCGCCACACCCAGGCTGCCGGTATACGCAAAAGTATTCAGGACGGTCCTGCCGCCTAAATGTTCCTTGGCCCACCTTCGCAGGCTCCGTGTGTCCAGGTACAGGCTGGCATCCCGGTTCATGCACAGGTCGAGTGCGTACCAGACCCCGTTTTCCAGCACCTTCCGGTCGGGTGCCTCACCGAACAGGATCTTTCCACGCCTCTCCTCCGCCCTCGGGCTGTTGCGGGTCTTGACGAGCCCGGCCCGCAGCCAGGGCAGGCGGCTTTGCAGGCAGGCCTCGGCCTCCTGGACCATGGACAGCCCCTCTTCTGGTATTTCGGCATAGTTGTTCAGCACCAGCGTGCTCGCATACAGGTCGATCACCAGCGCTGGGCAGCCCTCCAGGAAACCGTTGAACAGTCGCAAGGCGGTCTGGTGCCCTTGGTCGAAGGACGGCTCACGGACTTTTATGGCTTTCTCAACCAAGGTTTGGGTTGATTCCAATTCCATTCACCCTTTTCTATTTTTCAGCCTGCGAGATTCTTTGTCCTTCTGTTTACTTTACATAGTAGCCGGTTCGGGCAAAGGTTCGGCCCTGCCTGCCAGCCAGCCTTCATGGATTCGCAGGAAGACCACGCCGCCCAGGATGAACAGGCTGCCGCCCACCTGCACCCAGGAAAGCCGTTCGCCCAGCAGGATATAGGCGATAGCGGCAGTGAAAACCGGTTCCAGTGAGAGGATCAGGTTGGCCACACTGGAAGGCAGGTACGTCAGGCTGACGTTGTATAGCCCGAAGCCCAGCAGGGTCGGTCCCACTGCCAGCAGGAGCAGGATGCCCCATCCGGCCCAGGCGCTTCCCAGCCATAGGAAGTCTGCCGGGCGGGTGATCGCGCCAGGCAGGAAGCCCCGGCCCAGCAGGTTGAAGGCCAGCAGGAAGACGGTAGCAAAACCGAATGCGTATACCAGTGTTGTCCAGGGATTCAGACCGCGCTGAGAGGCCGACCGGCCCATCAGGCTGTAGATGGCGTAGAAAAGGCCGGTGAGGATTCCAGTGATGATTCCCAACAGGTTGACGCGCCAAGCCGCCGGGTCCAGGGCGTCCGAGACAAGCACACAGCCTCCCAGGCACAGCGCCACTGCCAGCAGCTTGGCCCAGTCGAGGCGTTCCTTTAACAACCACCGGCCCAGCAGGGCGGTGAATCCCGCCGAGCAATATGCCAGCACGGTCGAGACGGCCGCCCCGTTCAGCGCCACCGATAGCGTCCAGAATGAGTTGAAGAATGCCAGCACCAGGCCATATAGCACGAGATATTGCAGGGCCAGGCGGTTGACCCGCAACAGGACTGGTTGCAGCACGCCCAATGCGACCAGCATGCTGACCGCCACGAACACCTCCCGCCAGAAGGCCAGTACCAGGGCGGGCAGGTGGTAATTCCGGGTCAGATACCGGATGAAGATGGCCGTGGTTGAAAGGATGACCGCGCTGAAAAAAGCCACCGTATATCCGCGCGTCAGGTGTGTTTTGTTGAAGGCAGGAATGGACATGGCCTGATTGTAGGGATAATTAGGCAAGTTGTATAGAGCCAATTCGTGTCTGTGTTTAACCCTTTGACTTTCCCGCCACGAAGATCAGTTCGCCCGGATATTTCGATCCATACGGGCTCTTATCATAATCCGCGTAAAGCTGTTGCACTTCGAATCCGGCCCGTGCCAGCAGGTGCTCCGCCTCGAATTTGAACAGGTACCTCATCGGAAAGGCCTGCACCAGGCGCTCCTGCCGGCCATCCGGATGGGTCACGTAGTAGATCAGCTCGACGTAATTGATCTGCTTGGTTACGTCTCTGGACACCACTTTGTGGCGGCGAGTCACTTTCCGCCCATCCGGCATGCTAAACTCCGGCTCTTCGGAAAGTTCCTCCCCGAAATTGGTCTCGACCAGGGATTCCAGCCTCGGGTTGAAGATGTCCAGGATCAGCCTGCCGTCCTCCGCCAGGTGCCGGTGGATGCAGCCCAAGCAGGCCAACTGGTCTTCGACCGTCGTCAAGTGCTGGAAAGGCCGGAACGGCAGCGTCACCAGCCGGAATGATTGGGTGAGCTCGAACTGGCGCATATCCCCCTCCACCAGCCTGACCCTTGAACGAACTTCCTGCGGTTCGGCCTGAAGCTTTTCCCGGCAGATCTCCAGCATGTGCGGAGACAGGTCCAGCCCGGTGATCCCCACCCTGGCCCGGGCGGTCGGGATCAACACGCGTCCCGTGCCGCATCCTACTTCCAGTACTGGGCCACCGGATTGCTTGGCCTCTTCCACGAAAAAGCCCACGTCCGGGCGCTCCCGGTACGGAACAACGTAATCATAGAGTTCTGCAATGGACATATACTCGTCATTTGTGCCTGGTTGGGCCATAAGGGTCTCCTCTTGTATGTCATTGCGAGGAGGATGTTCTTCCCGACATGAAGCAATCCCCTCGCATGGGAAGTTTACCAGTTACTTAGTAGTTGGGTTTTTTGCCGTGAAGCAATCTCCACGTTATTTCAATCCAAGCGTTTCATTCTTTTCCAGCCGTCCGATGGCTTCCTGGATGCGCCGCTGGCGGGTCTCTTCCTTCTTGGCATCCGAGATCCACAGGATGTAATTCCTTTGATGGGAGGGCGGCAGGCTGCTGAAATTCTCCCAGGCCTTGGGGCTGGTCAGCAATCCGGCTTTTAACCAGCCGGGTAGAGGCAGTTCGGGGCGTCTTGGTCGCGTGGTCGGGGCCTCATGCAGTGGGAAATCCGCTTTGGCGAGACCGGCCTCGGTCATGCGGCCTTCCTGGACCAGCTTTGCCACCAGGTGCTTGTTGAGCTCGGACCATTTGCTCCCGGCCTTGCGCGGTGTGAACTTGCGGGCGTATTTCTCCTCGTCGATCTTCTGGATGAGGCTGTCCACCCAGCCAAAGCACAGCGCCTCTTCAAGCGAATCCTGGTACGAAATGGTCGGCTTGCCGGTGGCGGCTTTAAAGTAGACCAACCAGACTTCGCTGGCGTGGTCGGCGTGATCAGCCAGCCATGCATGCCAGGCTGCCCGGTCCGGGGCGTTAAAGGTTTGGGTGATTTTCATGTCGCCAGTATAGTTCAAGGCCGGGTCCGCCGCAATGGTGCACCATTCTTCACCGCCTTCTAAGGTCAGGAATCGTCAATGCGGTTACTCTTTCCTTTGCCACTCCTTTGGAGGAAAGGAAGTGAAAAAAGGGTTTCGGAGGCGCGTAGCTCCCCCGAAACCCTTTTTTCGTATAATCTCCCCTCCCCGGGACGGGGTGGGGACGGGGGAGGGGTCGAAGACTCAGCCTTTTTCGGCTAACTTTTCCAGACTATAATGAGCTTGACCCACTTCCCCCCGGATCCCAAACTGGAGCCGCCATGGATAATTCATCTGTCAAACAGCGTTATGAAGAGCTCAAGCAGCAGATCAACTTCCATAACCAGCGTTATCATGTGCTCGACGCCCCGGTCATCAGTGACCTCGAGTATGACCGGTTGGTGATTGAACTGCGCCAGATCGAATCCGAACACCCGGACTGGGTCACGCCCAATTCGCCCACTCAACGGGTCGGGGCGGTGCCTTCCGACAAGTTCGAGAAGGTCCGCCACCCGCGCCCGATCCTTTCGCTGGCGAACGCCTTCGGTGCCGAGGACGCCCGCGCCTGGTACGAACGCGTCCGCAGGCTGGATGACCGGGTCGAGTCGGCCAGTTTCGTCGTTGAACCGAAGATCGATGGCTTGAGCGTGGTGCTGCATTACCGGGAAGGTATTTTCGTCCAGGGTGCCACGCGCGGCGACGGGGAAATTGGGGAGGACATCACGGCGAATTTGCGCACGGTCAAGGCCATCCCGCTGCGGGTCCCCCTCAGCCAACAGCCCTCTCCCACCGGGAGAGGGGAAGGGGTGAGGGCCCCTGATTATCTTGTTGTGCGTGGAGAAGTATTCATTCCGGTCAAGGAATTCGAAAAGCTCAACCGGAAATTGGAAGAGGCCGGGGAAAAGACTTACCTTAACCCGCGCAACACCGCCGCCGGTTCCCTGCGCCAGCTCGACCCGTCCATCACTGCTTCCCGCCCGTTGACCATGCTGGTCTATCAAATCGTCTTTTGGCAGGATAACCCTCAAACAACTCAGAGCCCTCAGGAACCAGCCTCCCAATGGGTTCTGCTCGAGTACCTGAGATCCCTCGGTTTCCCGGTCACGGACGCGGCCCGGCGTTTCGATAATATCGAAGCGGCTATTGCCTACACCCAGACCTGGGATAAGCGCCGCGAAGAACTGCCCTACGAGGCCGACGGGATGGTCATCAAGATCGATGACCTGCGTCTGGCTGCCGAGTTGGGTTTCGTTGGCAAGGACCCGCGTGGTGCCATCGCTTTCAAGTTCCCGGCGCGTGAGGTCACCACGCAACTGCTGGGCATCGAGGTCGAGGTCGGTCGTACTGGTGTGCTGACGCCGCGGGCTGCCCTGGAGCCGGTCGAGATCAATGGCGTGATCGTCAAGAATGCCACCCTGCACAACTTTGACTATATTGCTGAGAAAGATATCCGCGTTGGCGACCGGGTGCTGGTCAAGCGCGCTGGCGAGGTCATCCCCTATGTCATCGGCCCGGTCGTGGACCTGCGCACCGGGGTGGAGAAACCCTACGTTCCACCCGCCACCTGTCCCGCCTGCGGGCAGCCGGTCGAGCATTTCGAGGGCGAGGTCGCCTGGTACTGCGTCAACGCGGCCTGCCCGGCCCAACTGGTCCGCAACGTGGAGCATTTTGTCTCGAAAGGGTCCATGGATATTACCGGGCTTGGCATCAAGATCGTTGAAAAACTCATCGAGACCGGTCTGGTCAAGGATGTCGCTGATATCTATACCCTCAAACGCGCGGACATCCTGGCAGCCGTGACCAAGAAGGATCGCAAGACCGACAAGGAACCGCCCGGCAAGATTGCTGATAACCTCTTGGCGGCCATCGAAGTCTCCCGGCGCCAGCCCTTGAACCGCCTGCTGACCGCCCTGGGCATTCACGGTGTCGGCGAGGTCTCGGCAGCCGACCTGAGCCGGGCCTTCCCTTCGCTTGACCTGCTTGCGAATGCCGGTGAAGACCAGTTGCAATTGGTCTCGGGCATCGGCCCCAATATCGCCGAAGCCATCGTCGATTGGTTCGGGCGCCCACGCAACCAAAAAGTGCTGGAGAAATTGAAAGCTGCCGGCGTCTGGCCCGTCAACCAACCATCGACCATTCAAAATCAGCGAACCACTGGCCCGCTCTCCGGGATGACCTTCGTCGTCACCGGCACACTGCCCACGTTAAGCCGCGAGGGTGTAAAGGAATTCATTGAATCCCACGGCGGCAAAGTAACCGATTCGGTCAGCAGGAACACCAGTTATCTCGTGCTGGGTGAAGCGCCCGGATCGAAGCTGCAAAAGGCGCAGGCGCTTGGAGTGAAGGTGATCGGGGAAGAAGAGTTGCGAAAATTGGCGAGGGAATAACCTCTGGGATGCCTCTCGCCTTGTCCTTGCAAAATAAGAACAGTAGTTCTATAATAAATAACATTTGGAATGTCTTTGCATTGCCTCACCTCACGCGGACATGTATGCCGCTCAGCAGCATGCTGCCTGATCCAGTCAACGCTTGGTCCTCACAGGAGTTGTTTTGGCACAACCTTCATTTGGTCTCCTTTGGGTTTTCAACTACGCGAGGAAGGTAAAGAACTTCCCTTTGTTCTTCCTGGTACCTTATTCGTTCCGCGGAAAATTCTAAAGAAGTGACTTTATTTCAAGCTGCGTTTCGTTGTCATCATATTAAAGCTTTTCATCAATTTTGCTGGCCCTTATTCGTTCCTCCTTCGTTCCGCGGAACGAAACTTGTCCGCGAAGGAGATACCCAATCATCAATCCTCAATCAACAATCCTCAATTTCCAATCTCCGGCCGGGATTTTTTAATAATGTTCTAGCATCCATATGCTATGATGCTGCTAATGATTGACTTATTATTGGTAAACGCAAAAGGAGCAAAACATGTCCAAACCCATCCACCAAACCGTCACCTTCAAAGCCTCGCCGCACGAAGTCTATGAGGCCTTGATGGATTCCAAGAAACATGCCGCCTTCACCCGCGGGAAGGCGAAGATCAGCCGGCAGGTCGGCGGCGCGATCATGGCCTACGATGACTACATCGCCGGGAAAAACATCGAACTGGTTCCCGATAAGAAGATCGTCCAGGACTGGCGCGCCGTCGATTGGCCGGAAGGCTA
The DNA here is from genome assembly GCA_963806575.1 of uncultured Chloroflexia bacterium. Taxonomy (GTDB): domain Bacteria; phylum Chloroflexota; class Anaerolineae; order Anaerolineales; family Villigracilaceae; genus UBA877. The sequence continues at coordinate 127,942 of CAWDYX010000025.1, forward strand.
TTACTCGCGTGTGGTTTTCGAGTTCACTGCTGTCCCCGAAGGCACGCGTCTCGATTTCACCCATACCGAACTCCCGGAGGGCACCGAAGAGGAATTCACCCAGGGCTGGATTGAGAATTACTGGGACCCCATGAAGGTTTTTCTGGAGAAGTAAAAACATTATCAATGCTCTCGCCACCTTCCCAGGCGGTGGGGAGTCCACCTCTAGCAAAAAGAAAATTATGAACAGGTTCTTCCTGAAGACCTTCATGGCACTGAATACCTTCGCCATTCGGGTCAGCCGGGGTCGTTTCGGCAGCCGGCTCGGCACGCAGACCATCCTGTTGTTGCACACCGTTGGGCGTAAGTCCGGCAGACGTTACGTCACCCCGATCGCCTATTTCCGGACGGACGGCTTTTATTTTCTGGTTGGCTCCAATTGGGGCAGGGACTATAATGCTGCCTGGTACCATAACCTGTTGGCGCAACCGCGTACCACCATCGAGGTCAGGGGCAACCGCATCCATGTCGAGGCGCGCCTGGTCGAAGGTCCGGAATACGACCGTCTCTGGCAATATGCCATTGAACACCATCCGCCTTATTTACGTTATAAAGAAATGACGAAGCGGCACATCCCGATAATTGTGCTGCAGCCTGAAAACTGACAACCTTTGGGCGAAACAACAGCGGCGCTTCCCGCCCACCCCCATCCCGCCTCCTTGTCCACGCCAACTCCAAAAGCCCCCAAAAGTCTGTGCTATACTTACGCAGATTTTTACAAACCAGGAGCCCAGTATGGATTTTCACGTCACCGATGATGCCGTCACCCGCCGTGTAAAATTCTTTACAGATCGTGAGAGGGCGCTGCGCGAGAAGGATCTGTATTTCTACAACCAGCCGGTCGAGGAGATCAAAGGCGGGGCGCGCGTTATCGTCAAGGGGCGGGAGATGGGCATGTATGCTTCGTACGGGTACCTGGGCCTGCTCGGCCATCCGCGTATTAACGCAGCTGCCAAGGCTGCCGTGGACAAGTTCGGCACAGGCACAAATGGTGTCCGCAGCCTGGCCGGGTCACTGACCATCCACACCGAACTCGAAGAGACCATCTCAGCTTTTAAACATAGCGAAGCTGCCATAACGTACTCATCCGGTTATTCCACCAACCTGAGCGTTATCTCCACCCTGATGGGCCGCGGTGACTTTGTCATCTCCGACAAGCTCAACCACGCTTCCATTGTGGACGGCTGCATCATGTCTGGTGCGGAGTTCCGCCGCTTTAAGCACAATGATATGGTCGAGCTGGAACGACGCCTCCAGCAGCTGCCGGAGGATGTGGCGAAACTGGTGGTTGCTGATGCGGTCTTCAGCATGGACGGCGACGTGCTCGACCTGCCGAAGACGGTCGAATTGTGTAAAAAGTACCATGCCTGGTTGATGATCGATGAGGCCCATTCGGTGGGCGTGCTTGGCAAGACCGGTCGCGGCATTGAGGAGCACTTCGGTCTGGATGATGTGATCGATATCAAAATGGGCACGCTCAGCAAAACCATCCCGTCGGTGGGCGGCTACGTGGCCGGAAAGAAGGAACTGATCCAGTACCTGCGGCATGCCAGCCGCGCCTACATCTTTTCCGCGGCCCTGCCTCCTGCTCAGGTTGCGGCTGCCAACGAGGCTTTCAAGGTCATCCTGGACGAACCCTGGCGCATCGAGAAGGTCCATGCCAATGCCAGGCATTTCATCGATGGTTTGAAGAAAGCCGGGTTTGACACCATGCTGACCACCACTGCCATCGTCCCGGTGCTGTGTGGCACCGACGAGCGCGCCTTTGCTCTCACCCAGGCCTGCCAGCACAAGGACCTGTTCATCCTGCCGGTGGTTTCCCCGGCGGTACCGGAAGGGCAGTCCCGCCTGCGTGCCACCGTCACGGCTGCGCACGAACCGGAGGAGATCGACTACGCCTTGGGTGTGATCGAAGAGGCCGGGCGCGAAATCGGGATCATCCAATAGTGGAGGCGGACGGCTGTCCGCCCTTTTTGGTCAAAACGAGATTAAAAATGAACATGGCAAAGCGCGACTGGTATTGCGAAGATGTTCTCTCTGGGAAGATTGAGGTTAGAAAAGTCTGGGAGGATGATTTAGTAATGGCATTTCATCACCCAAAGCCTCACTCTGAGATCCACGTTGTGGTTATCCCCAAAAAACACATTCCATCCATCCTGGATGCTTCCGCCTTGGATGGAGCCTTGCTCACTTCGATGGTGCAGGCCATTCAAGAAGTTGCCAGGAGCCTCGGCCTTGACCAGGCAGGTTTCTACGTGCGGACAAACGCAGCCTCGCCAGGTGTCACGCCTCATATGCACTGGCATATCTATGGACCTGGGATACCATGAAAGAACTGCTGTCCGTATGCAGGTTGATTCGATTCTGATCCTCAAACCCGGGCGCGAAAAATCCGTCCTGCGCCGCCACCCTTGGATTTTTTCCGGTGCAGTTGCCCGCCTCGACGGGGATCCCGCCTCCGGTGCGACCGTGGACGTGTTGGCTGCCGATGGACAGTTCTTGGGCCGCGCGGCGTACAGCCCGAGCTCGCAGATCCGGGCACGCCTCTGGACCTTTGACCCATCCGAGCCGGTGGACGCCGGTTTCTTCCGCCGACGGTTGCAGCGCGCCATCGGTGCACGGGAGGACATAAAGTCTGCCTCTACGGATGCCTGCCGGTTGGTATACGCCGAATCCGACGGTCTACCCGGTCTTATTGTGGATCGTTACGCCGATACACTAGTCCTGCAATCCCTGACGGCGGGTTCGGAATTTTGGAAGGACACACTCGCCGAACTGTTGCTCGATCTCACCGGCTTGAAGGATATTTACGAACGCTCCGATGCGGATGTGCGCGAATTGGAGGGCCTGGTTCCCAGGGTTGGCGTCTTACGCGGCGACATCCCCCATACTCCGTTCTCGATCCTGGAGAATAATCTGAAATTCAACGTCAGTCTCGAAACCGGCCACAAAACCGGTTTCTACCTCGACCAGCGTGAAAACCGCCTGCGTGTGCGCAGACTGGCTGGAGGTCGGGACGTGCTGGATTGCTTTTGCTACACCGGCGGCTTCACCGTCAACGCGCTGGCAGGCGGGGCGAAATCGGTCTTATCGGTGGATTCTGCGGTAGACGCGCTGGCTTTATGCCGAGAGAATGTGGCGTTGAACAACCTTCCTGCCGATCGCCACTCCGCCCTGGAAGGTGACGTTTTCCAGCTCCTGCGTAAATTCCGTGATGAAGGCAGGTCCTTCGACATGCTCATCCTCGACCCGCCCAAGTTTGCCCCCACTGCTGCCCTGGCCGAAAAGGCCGCGCGTGGCTACAAGGATATTAACCTGCTGGCCTTCAAAATGCTGCGTCCGGGTGGTTTATTGGTCACCTTTTCCTGCTCGGGCGGCGTGGACGCGGCCCTGTTCCAGAAGATCGTTGCTTCCGCCGCCCTGGATGCGGGCGTGGATGCGCAGATCATGGAGCATTTGTCGCAGGCGCCGGATCACCCCGTGGCGCTCAATTTCCCCGAGGGGACGTATCTCAAAGGGCTGGTGTGCCGGAAAGCCTGATTTCCAGGAGACAGCCGTGGCGTTAACGATCATCAACTGCTCTGAGAACCCGATCGTCTGGCCCGGTAAATGGGACTGGCGCACTAGCAACTCACCCGCAGCAGGCTCCGGAACGGGCACAGCTTGGATTTCGAACCGCCTTCGTTGAAGAATGACTGCTGCTTTCAAGGGCATCTCCTCTTGCAGAAATTCGGCGCCTCCGCCGCCCTGGATGTGGGCGTGGAGGCGCTTGCAGGTGAAAACCTGACTTGCCGACGGGCGGGTGGTATCTGCCCTGACCGATCAATCCTCGCCGAGCGATAAAATGGATCGTAACAGACCGGCCAGCAGCACGCCCAGTTGCACGCCCTTGACGGGAGTGATGGCCAGTTGCGTACCCTTCTGCTCGGCACGCCTGGTCAGCAGGTAGGCCCCGCCGAGGCCAACCAACGCTCCCAGCACACCACCAATGACCAGCGCCTGGATTTTCCACGAGTTATCGGGTTGGGTACCTTCGATCATTTGCGTTTCTTCCATATTGCATTCCTTTCATGTGAAGGATGGGGAACCCTTATCCTTTTCGAGGATGAGATTATGTCCATCCAGGGCAGGAATCTGGTCCTAGAGTTTGAAAATGGATTTAAGGATGGCTCCAGCTTGCTGGAACCAGATAAGCGGCTTGGAGACTCCGTCGGCGGCCATCCGCGCCCACTTTGATAATAGTGCGAAGAAACCCTGCGCCTTGCCGGTGTAGCGCGGCATGACCTGCATCAGTCTGGCAATCCAGTAGATCAGGAAACCCAGTATGGTGACGAAGACCAGAGCAAGAACGAGTATGGGGGCGATGAGCCAGATGATCGAAACATCCGCCCAGGTACGGGATGCAGAGCCTGTGGTGGCGACAACCAGCACAGCCGCGGCAATGATGAGTGCCCCCACCACCAGGAACGGCACCAGGATCTGCCAGGCAAGCTGTTGTTTGTGGGCGCGCATGGTCTCGGAGTCAGCGGGTTGTGTGTTATCCATGCGTTTATTCTAGCACAAAAAAGACCTGACAGGTCGTGAAATGCCTGAGGTCACAGGGAATTATCGGGATAAATGCAAAGATCAGGGTTTGTTGGGCTGACTTCGCCAGCCCAACAAACCCTTTTTAGCATACCTCTTATGGAAATTCCCGAAGAGTCAAAGCCTGTCAGGCCTGGTCTGGGAGGTGGTTTTGTTAATCGCGGTTCATGGCGTCCATGGCTGCCACAGCGGCCACCTGGACGATGGAATCCACCTCATCGCCGGTCTGCAGGACGTGGATGGGCGCACCCATTCCGAGCAGGATCGGCCCGATGGCTTTGGCGTTGCCCAGGCGGTCCAGCAGTTTATAGGCAATGTTGGCCGATTCGAGCGACGGGAACACCAGCACGTTGGCATCCTTGACCGCGCTGAACGGGTAACGCTGCTCAATGATCTCAGGCACTACGGCGGTATCCGCCTGCATCTCGCCGTCCACCATCAGGTCAGGGTAGTTCTTTTTAACCAATTCCACTGCTTTGCGTACCTTGTCCGTAAGTGGATGGTTGGTCGAACCGAAGTTGGAGAAGGACAGGAAGGCGATGCGTGGTTCGAGCTCGAGTTGTTTGGCAAACTCGGCGGCACGGTAAGCGATCTCGGCCAGGTCCTCAGATGTAGGCTCGATATTGACCGTGGCATCTGTGAACAGGAAGACCCGGTCCTCGACGATCATGATATACACTCCGGTCACCAGCCGGGCACCCGGGCGGGTACGGTGGATCTGCAGAGCGGGTTTGATGACTTCTGGGTACTCGTAGGTGAGACCGGCCACATAGGCGTCTGCGTCGCCCATCTTGACCATCATGGGACCGAACACATTCGGCTCGCACATTCGCTTGTAGGCCAAGGGCAGGATCGTGCCCTTTCGGGCGCGCAGTTCGTGGAAGGCTTTGACGTAATCTTCGAAACGCTCGAAACCGTCGGTGTTGACGATTTTGCAGTCCAGGTCGAGCGCCATTTCCTTGATCTTTTGACGGATGACTTCCGGTCGTCCGATCAGGATCGGGATTCCGATGCCTTCGTCCTGCACCTGGGCAGCCGCACGGATGATCTTGGTCTCTTCACCTTCTCCGAATGCAATACGCTTCTTCGGTTTGGCGGACTGCGCTTTTTGCATGATGAAATATCGCGTGCGTGCACCCTTGCCCTGCCGGTAAGCCAACTGCAAGCGGTATTCATCAATGTCGATCATCTTGCGGGCAACCCCGGTCTCCATGGCCGCTTTTGCTACTGCAGTGGATTCCCATAGCATTACCCGCATGTCGAGCGGCTTGGGGATGATGTACTCCGGTCCGAACTTCAGGCTTTCCACGCCATAGGCGCGCAGCACATAATCAGGCACATCCTCACGCGTCAGGTTGTAAAGGGCCTGGGAGGCGGCAAACTTCATCTCTTCATTGATGGCTCTGGCGCGCACATCCAGCGCGCCGCGGAAGATGAACGGGAAGCCCAGGACGTTATTGACCTGGTTCGGGTAGTCGGAACGTCCGGTGGCCACGATGACATCCGGGCGGGCTGCCTTCGCCAGTTCGTATTTGATCTCGGGATCGGGGTTCGCCATGGCGCAAATAAAGGGTCGGTCGGCCATGGTCTTGACCATTTCGGGGGTGAGCACGTTGGCGACAGAGAGGCCGTAGAACACGTCACAGCCGCGCACGGCGTCTGTGAGTGTTCGCTTGTCCGTATCCACCGCAAACGCTTCCTTGTATTTGTTCATTCCTTCGGTGCGACCCTTATAGATGACGCCTTTGCTGTCGAGCATCGTGATGTTTTCGCGTTTCACGCCCCAGCGCATGGCCAGGTTGGCGCACGAGACGGCTGACGCGCCCGCACCCGAGATGACCATCTTGATTTCTGCATGCTTTTTGCCAACGATCTCAAGGACATTTGCCAATGCCGCCGACGAGATGATCGCCGTGCCATGCTGGTCATCGTGGAAGACCGGTATGTCGAGCATCCCTTTCAGTGTTTCCTCGATATAAAAGCACTCCGGGGCTTTGATGTCTTCCAGGTTGATGCCGCCAAAAGTGGGGGCGATGGCACGCGCCACTCTGATGACTTCGTCTGGATCGTGACTGTCTACTTCTATGTCAAAAACATCCACATCAGCAAATTTCTTGAACAATACCCCTTTGCCTTCCATAACGGGCTTGCTGGCCAATGCACCCCGGTCGCCCAGCCCGAGGATGGCCGTACCATTTGTTAATACGGCCACCAGGTTGCCTTTCGAAGTATATTCGTAGGCTGCTTCAGGATCTTTCTCGATATCTAGCACCGGGACGGCCACACCGGGCGTATACGCCAGGCCCAAATCTCGTTGGGTGTCCATCGGCTTGGTTGGGATGACGGCGATCTTACCCGGTTTACCATTCAGATGATGATATTCCCGGGCATCTTGATCAGTTATTTTAGCCATATGACCTCCAAATAGGGGACGGGAAAATTCGCAGGAACGCGTTTATTATTGCACAGGTCATTCCAGAGAGATAGTCCCTTTTGTCACTTTCTTTACGAACGCCTGACCTTTTCTAAGTTGACAACTTTCCAGTCCCTTGCACCTTTGTCTGCGGCACGGGGATTCCATATTAATGTAAGTTTTACAACATTGAAAGGTTTCGTGTATAATACGTTCAGATCCAAATGGATGAACGCCGCTTTTCGAAAGTATCTATGTAGCAGCGGCCACGGCTTGCAAATGAAAATCCTGGAAAATCATGGGTACGTCCCTGACCCGAAATCAGGGCAGTTTCTTTGGGAAGTCTGAGTGTCTCTACTGAGCATGAAATGTCACAATAAGTGGAAACGATTAGTATAAAAAGACAGATGACATCCCAGCCTTTCCGCCAGCGGTAACGGACCCGTTACCTGCTCCCGATAATTTATTTGTGCCTTTGCCCGGGGCGGGGTACAGGCACAGATGCAAATCCAGGTTCATTGTTTCACAGCCGTGGTCCCCTTGAAAAGGCGGCCAACGGCTGTTTGCTTTTTAATAATGGTGCAACGGATTACTGCAATTGAACCCCAGCAAAAGAATCCCCAGCGGGTGAATTTGTACCTGGATGGGGAGTTCGCCTTCGGCTTGGCCGGTATCGTGGCTGCCTGGCTCAAGGTGGGGCAGGATCTGGACGAAGAGAAGATCGCCAGCCTGAAAATCGAGGACGAGCGCGAAGTAACCTACCAGAAAGCCTTGCACTTCCTGAGTTACCGGCCGCGCTCATCGGCGGAAGTGCGCCAGAACCTTATAAAACACGGGATCTCCGAGTCTCTCATTGAGGAGACAGTAAACCGCCTTCAGACCGCCGGATTGGTCAATGATGAGGCTTTTGCCCGGGCCTGGGTGGAAAATCGCAACACTTTCCGTCCAAGTGGCCTACCGGCCCTGCGAATGGAATTGCGGCGGAAAGGCCTCAGTGACGAGATCGTCCAGTCCGTATTGAATACACAGGTGAACGAGCAGGCCCTGGCATTCGATGCAGCCCGGAAATACGCGCGGCGCCTGGCTGGTCTGGAATGGCTCGATTTTCGACAGAAACTGGGCGGTTTTCTTACCCGCCGCGGCTTTTCGTACTCTACCATTGCCCCGGTCGTCTCTGAAGTCTGGAAAGAAACTCAGACGGCGGACGCCGGGAGTACATCTGATAACGAGGAATAACCATGGAACCCATTGCTTTTGGTATTGCCGGCCTGGCCCTGATCGTGGGTCTCGCCATTGGCTTTTTCATCAACCGCCTCCGGACCGAAAAGGTTCGGCAACAGCAGCGTGAGAGTGCCGACAAAATGGTGTCGGAAGCGCGCGAACAGGCGCGGACCATCGAGATTCAGGCGCGTGACAATGCCCTGAAGATTTCGCAGGCTGCCGAATCTGAGATCACAAAGTTGCGCTCCGAATTGACCCGTGAGGAGGAGCGTCTGGGCCATCGCCGGACCGAACTGGATGGACGTTTGGAGCGCCTGGAACAGCGCGACCAGGCGATCAACAAGCGCCAGAGCACGGTGGACCGGCGGGCCAATGAGATTGAGAAGATGCACGAACAACAAATGGAAGAACTCCAGCGTGTTGCCCAGATGAATGTGGAAGAGGCGCGCGTTGTTCTGTTGGCCGAGGTCGAGAAGGATGCACGCGGTGACATGGCCCGCATCATCCGGCAGATCGAGACCGAGGCGCGTGAAGAGGGCGAGAAGCGCGCCCGTAAGCTGATTGCTGATTCCGTACAGCGCGTTGCCACCGAAAATGTGGCAGAATACACCACCTCCCTCGTACCGTTGCCTAACGAAGAAATGAAGGGGCGCATCGTCGGACGCAACGGCCGGAATATCCGCGCCTTTGAACAGGCCGCCGGGGTGGATGTGATTGTGGACGATACGCCCGAAGCCGTGACAATCTCCTGCTTCGAACCGGTTCGTCGTGAAGTAGCCCGGCGTGCTTTGGCGAGACTGATCCTGGACGGACGCATCCATCCAGCGCACATTGAAAAAATTCTGGACGATGAACAGAAGGCGGTTGATAAGGTGATTGTCGAGGCAGGCGAACAGGCCACCTTTGACGCAGGGGTGACTGGTCTGCATCCGGAAGTGATGCGCATGATGGGTCGGCTCAAATACCGCACGTCCTATGGTCAGAACCAATTGGCCCATGCAGTTGAAGTGGCCAAGCTATCCGGCATCCTGGCGGCCGAATTGGGTGCAAATGAAGAAATCGCCCGCCAGGCCGGCTTCCTGCATGACATTGGGAAGGCCATGGACCATAACCAGGAGGGTACGCATGCCTTGCTGGGTGCAGAATTTGCCAAACGCTATGGTGTGAGTGCACAGGTGGTCAATGCCATTGCTGCGCACCATCACGAGATCGAGCAGGAGAGTGTGGAAGCCATTATCGCTGAATCCGCCGATGCCATTTCGGGGGCACGTCCCGGTGCCCGCCGCGAAGACTTGGAAGCCTACATTAAACGTATTCGTACGCTTGAAGACATGGCTACAGCTTTCAAAGGCGTTTCGCAGGCCTACGCCATCCAGGCCGGGCGTGAAGTGCGTATCATTGTCAAGCCGGAGGAGATTGATGACCTGGAAGCAACCCGTTTGGCGCGTGACATCGCCAAGAAGATCGAGGAGACGATGCAGTACCCCGGTCAGATCCGGGTTACGGTGATCCGCGAGACCCGGGCAGTGGATTACGCAAAGTAGAGACTGGTTGGCAGAGTTCAGGACAATAAAAGAGTGCAAGCAGGCACAAACGCCGCTTGCACTCTTCTTTTACAATCTAGCTATCTGTCGATGATGAACAGGTAGCCGTTGCTGAAGGTACATTTAGTCTGACCCGATTGGCTGACGCCCACGAAACCCAGCAGGCCTTCGGAAAAGATGGGCTTGTTCTTGGCAAAATTTTTCCTGGCATCTGCCATCTCGGTATTCACCAGGTCGACGTTCTGAGAGTTCTGGTCGATCAGGTCTTGATAAGCTTTAATCTGATCGGGGGTGGCGTTCTTGGGTATTTCGAGACTGGGCGGTGATTGTTGCGAATCCGGAGGCGGCTGGGTGGTATCTATTTCACCGACCGGCACACCATTTGTATAAGCATCAATCATCTTGCCGCGCACCACCACGGCCAGACGATTGGTGGCATTATTTTGCCAGGAGAAGGATTTATCCTGTCCATGCAGGTATATTGTTCGCATGTTGCTCATCTCACCATCGACAGTGGCAGTAAAGGCCAGGTAGCCGGTGGCAAAGCGGGTGATGATCACCATGTATTGGCTTGGTTTGTTGCGATTGCCGTTCGAGCGGAACATAAATCCGCAAGCGGAAAGGCTGTTATAGGTGTACCAGGTGATGTCGGCCGCCATCACAAAATCCTTGGCAGTGATCTGCTGATAATCATTGGCATAGCCCGACTGCTGATAACCATTCAGGTCGATGGTAGCCGGCTTATGCACCCAGGCGACATGGCCTATGCCCGGGTCGATCTTATAAAAAGAAAGATCCGCGACTGCCGGTGCAATAACCGTAGCTGTAGCCATCTTGGATTCGCTATTAAGTGAGGCGCGGGCGGTTTCAGTTGCATAGATTTCTGCACTTTGGGCAGTGGCTTTGGTGATGGCAGTCGCGAGTTTATCACCCGCGCCACCAACATTCGCTGCCTCGGCCGTGGCAGTGCCTTTCACGGCTGCACTCAACGGCGTTAGCGTTGATGACATCGGATTAATTGCCCGGGTTTCCATTGCACAGGCCATGCTGAGGAGCAGGAGGAAAGCAGTCAGAAAAGAGATATATTTCTTATGCACGGTAATTCCTTTTGAATGAATGATCTCCCCAGCCTCCGTAGTGAATAGCCATAACGAGGGGGAAGAGTCTGGAGACTTGGGGTCATTTAACATCTTTTCTTTTGATCAAGATCAGGATGACCACAAAATAAACGGCCACGATCACGAGCTGGGCAAACCATGTCTGAAACAACCACGGGTAATAAATCAGAGGATCTTTCCTATTTACATAAGCCCAACTGTAGGATTCGGAAATGCCTTGGATGTTGCCCTCGACCGTGCTGATAGCCGAAATGCGTGCGACGTCGTATTTTGCCAGGTCTTCCTGATACTTGGTTATCTGACTCTTGTACACATCCACCATGACCTGGTACAGATCCATCTGGTTGCGATAATTGTCCTGGATGTTCTTCACGTCATCCTGGTACGAAACCAGCGCATTCAGGTATTGCACCATTTGAACTTGGTTTGTTTTGTCCTCTGGCGGCTTGGGAGCTTCCGGGATCACCGGTTCGGGCGGTTGGGCGGGCAGTGCGGCTGGTTCTGCAGGAGCCGGCTGTTTGATCTCGACCGCGTAGTAATCTCCCACGCCCGGGAAGTCGCAAGAGTTCTGGTCGAAGACCTGGACGCCCATGCACTTGCATTGGAAGTAGGATTTGGCATCCAGGTCCATGGAATCGCGCAGCTTTTTATCCAATTGCCAGCACGGATCGGCTGCCACATCGGAGCCCATCCCGGTAATGCCAATCAGGCTCTGGAAAGCCCAGCGCGTGGAGGCTATCTGACTGATGCTGGATGGCACAGGCGCCAGTGCACCGCTCAACACGATCAGCGGCACGATCATCATGATCAGGGTTAACGGTGCGGAGGCTGCGTTGGGTGAGAGCGCCGAAGCCAATAAACCCAGCATCATACCGGTGATGACTGCCAGCACCAGGGTTATGTACACCTCGCCAAATTCCAGCGGGCCTCCCGGCATCTTGAAGCCAACATACTGCAGGATAGCGTATGCCAAGGCGTGCCAGAAGGCCAGCACCATTGCCACCCATATCTTGGAGGTGACGTACGGCAGTACTTTAAGGTTTACCAGCCGCTCGCGCCGGTAGATATCGGCCTCTTTGACAAACTCCCGCATTTGCGACATGCCGCCCACCAGCAGGGCAAATAACGATAAAAGGAACAGGGTAATTCCGGCGTTGCCGGCATTGCCTCCAGTGTACATGAAGGCGTTTCTGCCCATCACGAATCCCAGAATGATCGACAGCGCTCCCACGCCCACCGGGACAGCCAGCATCAATGTCAGAGCGGAACGATCGCGCAATAGAATGGTGATATTTCGAGCGGAAAGCACAAGGAATTGGCGCATTGATGAGATGCGTGATCCTTTGCGCGCCTGTTTCCTGACCGGTTGGGCCTCGGCGGCAGCTGCCTGCCGCTGGGTTGATTCCAGCGGCTCAACTATATATTTAGCAAAGGCGTAGCTTGCCATATAGCGTTCACCCCAATCCTTGCCCTTGCCCTTGCTGGGTTCATCCAGGATGGCATAGATTTGGTCGAACTCCATATCGCGCACACGCCGGTCCTGTTCGCTGCGGTACTTGTCGAAATAGTTCAGGGCCTCATCCGGTGGACCGAACCAGGACACGTAACCTCCGCGTGCCAGGAAGACCACCTTATCCGCCAACATGACGTTCTTGGTTGCGTGTGTCACCATAATAATGGTGCGACCCTGATCAGCCAAGCGGCGCATCAGGTGCATAAAAGTAGTCTCTGTGCCGGGGTCCAGCCCCGAGGTCGGCTCATCCAGGAAGAACAAGCCCGGACGGGTAAGCAATTCCACTCCAATGGAGACGCGCTTCTGTTGACCGCCGCTCAATCCGCTGATTTGAACATCCTTGCGGTTCGTCAAGTCCAAATCATCCAGAACTTGCATGATGCGCTTATGGCGCTCTTCCTTGTCTGTATCCTTGGGCATACGCAGTTGGGCGGCGAAATTCAACGCCTGGTAGACCGTCAGCTCCATGTGAATGATGTCTCTTTGCGGTACGTAGCCGATGTCGTTGCGGACGGCATCGAAGTTTTGATAGACGTCTATACTGTTGACGAATACCCTTCCTTGTGTGGCAGGGCGATAACCCGCAATGGCATCCACCAGGGTGGATTTTCCTCCACCGCTTTGCCCCACCACCACGATGAATTCACGCGGCTGGAAAACCAGCGAGATGTCCTGCAGGAGATTGAGGTCCTTGCGCACCCATTTGTTCAGGTGGTACGCTTCCACCCGCAGCCCTTCTGTTTCATCATAGCGGGTGAACTGATCTTCACCCATCACCAGCCTGTATGGACCAATCCGGATGGTATCCTGCGGGTTGAGCCACACATTGCCCTGCACGTGCCTGTCATTGACAAAGGTGCCGTTGGCGCTGCGCAGATCAGAAACGTAATATCGCCGGCCCACGCGCGTTACTTGCGCATGGAAACGCGACACTCTGGGATCATTTAGGATAACATCGTTGTTCGGATCACGCCCGAATGTAAGTTTTTCCTTTTCTCCAAACTGTACGGCGGTAAGTTTCGTAACCGCTTGTGAGGGTGACAGATAGGTCATGCTGACCATCAGGCCGGGATATTCACTGTCGATGCGCAGGACATCTGCGTGGGTTAATATCTTTCGCTCCGTGACCGGGCAACCTTGGCAGGTGAGCGTGTTTAAAACGCCAGGAGCAATGTGTATCTCATACCCAAGCGAGGTTTTTTCAAGGGTGGCATGGTGGCGGGACATGATCGGAGATGCGACCATAATATCGTTATCAACAGCGCGGCCCAGGGTAATCCGCTCCTTGATCAATGCATATGTTTTGGTCTCTTGGCCGGCAATCGTGACCAGCAAATTGGGGGGAATGGACGATATAGAAGCCTGGATGGCCCCTGCGTTGAGATTGCTATCCTCCTCTGTTCTGTCGGACGGTCTCCCTTTGGCAGACCGGACACCGGCGGCCGGGGTCCTTACTCCCGTCGGAATCCCGGCTGGCTGCTGACTGAAGACCAGCCTGACCTCGGAGCCCAATTGGATCTCGGCTCCATTGACCAGGACCTGGGGAACTTGAAGCCGCCGCCCGTTGAGGAATGTCCCATTGCTACTCCCTAGGTCCTCCAGCACGTAATTGCCACGCTGATATACCACACGGGCGTGCCGACGGGATATTTCTGGATGGTCGATGATAAAATTGGCCGGAGCTCTCCGCCCGATAACCAATTCAGCCTGCGCGAGTTCCAACGCTTTTCCGGAATCTGGTCCGGTCTTGATCGTCAACCGGGCAATGGGTGGGAAATCCGTCATTTTGCCTCTCCTTTCCCTTTTTGTCGGTACACTGCCTGTTCGCACAGGGGCTAAGTTTTATTTATCCTTCTTTTTGTGTTGTTTGTCAAGGGATTCCTGGTTTGGTTGGTTAATTCTACTGGAAAAGGCGATTCTCCAAAGTCGTATACAATCGATACTTATCCCCTCTGTTTCATAATCTTTGGGGTACGCACCGAACCGTCTGGCTAAGGGTTATGGCATAAGACTAATCCCCAAAAATTTAAGGAGTTGCAATTGGATGCTTCACTGGCTTTACGTGGCGTGAGAGGTTTGACCGGGCTGGCCTGGGAAGGTGAAAAAGGGGCGGTTCATTTTTCCTATGAGGCTATGCGCCATGCCCTGCTGAAGCTGAACAGCCCTATTTGGGCGGTGGAGCAGCAGGGGAAGATTGGCCTAGCCATGGGAGGAAAACCCCAACCAGCAGGAGCAGGATTGGAGGTGCTGGGCTTTGCCCCGGCCCTGCCCTTGGAAACGCTCGGAGATCCCTCTTTTTGCCGAACCTACGGTACCCGTTATGCCTATTATGCCGGAGCGATGGCGAATGGCATTTCTTCGGATACTCTGGTGATCGCACTGGGCAAAGCCGGTTATATGGGTTCTTTTGGGGCAGGAGGATTATCATCCAACCGCATCGATGCTGCCATCCAGAATATCAAAACAGCCCTGCCGGATGGCCCCTTTGCTTTTAACCTGCTTTACAGTCCTAATGAGCCGGCGCTGGAACAGAAAGCGGTCGAGTTGTACTTGAAACATCAGATCCGCGTAATCGAAGCCTCAGCCTACCTCACCATGACCGCTCCGCTGGTGCAATACCGTGTGGCAGGTCTTTCACAGGCGCAGGATGGGAGCGTGATCATCGGTAATCGCGTTATTGGCAAACTCTCACGTTTGGAAATGGCACACCGTTTTCTCGACCCCGCGCCTGCAGACGTCCTGGGCAGGCTGGTGGCGGAGGGGCAAGTCACTCCCCAGCAGGCCGAGCTCGCCCTAAGGGTCCCGATGGCAGACGATATCACCGTGGAAGCCGATTCAGGCGGTCACACCGACAACCGTCCTTTGGTTTGCATGCTCCCCGCTTTCATTGCCTTGCGGGATCAGGTTCAGGCGGAAAGGCATTATGGCCAGTGGGTTCGCGTCGGCGCAGGGGGCGGGGTTGGCACGCCCGAGGCGGCGCTGGCAGCTTTCACACTGGGAGCGGCCTATGTAGTGACGGGTTCGGTCAACCAGGCCTGTGTCGAATCGGGCGCTTCCGAGCATACTCGGACCCTGCTGGCGCAGATGGATATGTCTGATGTGGCCATGGCGCCTGCTGGGGATATGTTCGAGATAGGCGCCAGGGTGCAGGTGCTCAAGCGCGGCACCATGTTCGCCATGCGCGCTCAAAAGTTATATGAACTTTATTCCCGCTACAATGCCTGGGAGGAAATCCCCGTTGCGGAGCGCGAAAAACTGGAGAAGACTGTCTTCAAGCGTGATTTCGCTTCCATCTGGACGGATACGGTCACTTTTTTTAGCGAGCGTGACCCGCGTCAGGTGGAACGCGGAAATGCTAACCCGAAGGACAAGCTGGCGCTGGTTTTCCGCTGGTACCTGGGCCTTTCGTCGCGCTGGTCGGTGTCAGGTGAAAAGGGTCGTGAGATGGATTACCAGGTCTGGACGGGACCAGCCATGGGTGCCTTCAACCAATGGGTCAAGGGCACCATCCTGGAAGCCCCGCAGAACCGCCATGTGGTGGATGTGGCCAGGCATATCCTCACTGGCTGCGCAGTCCTATCCAGGCTGCGTACATTGGAGATGCAGGGCGTGGTTTTCCCGCCGGACTTGCAGCGCTATATACCGGGATAATAATCAACAAGAAACGGTTTCCTGCCAGGAACCCGCTTCTTGTTTTCTTCACAGTTTTTTCTCGACCAGGTGCATGGACTGGATGTTTGCCTGCGGGGCTGCAAAGCCCGTCAGGGCGAGCACGAATTGGTCACGGCGCTGCCACCAGGCTTCCCAGACCCGGTCGTGAGCCAATTTCTCTCTCACCAGGATTTTTTGCCACTCGTCCGGATTTCCGCCGGCTCGCAGGATGCCGTCCATACCGCAAACTTCCACCATGCGGGTATCCCAGCGCAGACCGACCCCGAGCGCTTTCAGCATGGCTTCCTTCGTACTCCAGATCAGGGTGACAACGACCGCCCTGGTTTCACTGGAAGACGCCTCCACGAGCTGACATTCCGCCGGAGTGAAGTAATCCAGGATGAACGTTTCAGTGCGCGGCTCGATCTTCTCCAGGTCGGCACCCACGCGCACGCCTGCACCAGAGGCCATTGCGCTCAAAGCCAGGTGTTCACAATGGCTGATGGTCAAGCAATCCGCCGGTGTGGTCTTGCCTTGCACAAGAATATATGGAGCACCCTCCGGTGTGTTCCCGATTTCGATTTGATCTAGGGGGAAATCCTGGTAAGCAGGCAGACTGTGCGCCAGGGTCTTGGCGGCCCAGCGCCCCAGCAGCCATTCATCGCGCCGCTTGGGGAAACGGAAAGCGGAAAACCTGTCAAGTTCAGATGGGGAGAGAACCCCCTGGATTTCCGGCGGTACTTGATTGGAGTCGACCAGCATCCAGTAAATGGGATTGGACATCGTATACGTCTTGCAGAAAACCGCCCGCATTGGCTGCGGGCGGAACCAGATCAGGAGTCTCTCATCAATTCCTGCAAGGGCACCAGCAGAATTGGTTCCACTGCATCCGGCATGGGGGTTGTGCGGTAGTCCTTCAGTTCCAGGTAGAGCCGACCCTTCGAGTCTACCACACGGGCATCGAAATGCAGTTCCCCATTCCTGGAGGTCTTTGGCTCTACCTCGGCATAGATGTTCGCGCCGGTAACGCTCTGCCGGTGAAGAGTCAGGCATTCGATCGAGCTCGGCAGTGCCATCGTTCCTGTCTTGCCGATCTCCCAGATGCCGGCAGTCTGGAAGCACAACTCCACCAGGGTTGGTGTACTCAACAGTGTATGTTCCGTACTTAGGATGGATGGCAAATTCCTGTTCATTTTGCCGATTAGCCCGGTCCCGGAACGCTGCACACCCTCTAGAACCTGGAAAGCCGGGCCGTGGAAATACAGGCGGTAGATATCTTCAGCCTTGACCGTGTAATTGCCGTTCCATTCAGGCACTTTGGCGTTGGCTTCCTGGACTTCTGTCTCATGCCGTTTCAAGATCACCTTTCCGCTGAAATGCAGGATGTACTCATCCGAACCCGTCTTAAGCGTGCGTGATGATTCAAGCGTGACGGTGACCACCAGACCCTGGCTTTCCCGTACAGCCCGTGCCACCCAGGTGACACGCCTGGGTTCGTTGTGGTAGAACTTGAAGGCGGTTAGGAAGCGAATGTCCTCCAAGCGGTTTACCTCCAGCCCACCTTTGCCGGAGGCCAGTACCGATCCGATGTGCTTGGCGGCCACTGAGAAACCTTCGATGCCCATCACGCCCGGCAGGACAGGTGTGCCGTTTAGGGTATGGTCGTAAAGGAAGGGCTGGGTTTTCGGATCGAGTTCAGCTTCCAAGGTCAAACCTTTGTTGAGATCGAAGCCGTTCACGTGGCTGAGCATGCTGTGGATTGGATATCCGGTGCGCAGAGCGCGGTCGGCCTTTGCCAGGTCCATGCCCGCCTGCGGGCAACGCTCTTCGAGCAGCGCTCCCAGCGAACCGGCAATGATGGCTTCCCCGCGGCTGGCCAGTAGTTCCGCTCGCACCATCGGTGCAGCTTGCTCGGGCGGAACCATGTCAATGCCGGCCATCTTCATCAGGGTTGGGATGTTTCCACGAGTGGCCATCCCCACACCACCCCAGGCGCTCCAGTCAATGGCAACGGCTTTGATTTCAGGATACTGGTTGCGGATGGCGGAAGTGAGCTTGCACAACAGGTCGTTGGCCGCCGCGTAATCGGTCTGGCCGGAATTTCCGAAGCGGCCTGCCACCGAAGAGAAGAAGACCATGCCGCGCGGCAGGATGCCTTTGGTTTCCATGGCCTTGAACAGGTTGAAGAAACCGTCCGCTTTGACCGACACCACCAGGCGGAATTCTTCGGGCGGTTTCATTTCCAACTTCCGGCTGCGTTCCATCCCGGCAGCGTGCAGGAAGGCGTCAATGTGACCTTCGGCCTCCTTGATCTTTTGGATGGCCCCGTCAATCCGGGCCGGGTCAGTCACATCGCAGGTCAGGTAGTGGGCCTTGCCTCCCAGTTGTTCGATGATATGCAGCGTTTGCAAGGTATTGGCCGAACGCTCGATACCGAATAATGCCCCTTCCACCTGTACCGGGGTCGGCTTTTTTCCATCCTTGGTGAGGCGGGTGATCAATTCTTTCTTCAAGCCTTCTCTATCGTTGGCCAGATGGAGGATGTCTGGATCGTCCGCCGCAGGCAGCGGAACCCGGTCGAGCAGGTAAAAGGTGCCGAGCGTGGCACGTGCCAGGTCTTCGACGATCGGGCGGATGATCCCGCCGGAACCGCCGGAGATCAGGAACACACTGCCTCGTTCCAGCGAGAAGTTCCTGTCGTCAGGGAGTGGCTGTTCCACGGCTGCGATGCCATAACGCAGGTCGTCTTCCCAGCCGATTTCGAGGGCGCCGGGGTCATGCAGGGTTTCTTCGATCAGGTGTGTTGCGATGACGGATGCAGTGGCGTGGGTCTCGAAGTCCACCACCTTGACGAAGGCTTTCTCACGTTCGCGTGCTACTGCCTTGGCAAAGCCGCTGGTTGCGCCGCCCAACGGGGCGGAGGCGCCTTCGGCGGAATAACCGTGCAGACCGCCCAGGCGCGTGGCACATACCAGGAAAGCTTCTTCAGGCAGTGCTTTCATGATGGCGTACAGGCTGTACAGGCGTTCTTCCAGTCCGGTTTGCCAATCTCTGATATCCATTTCAGCCAGTTTGAGTTCGACCTCCAGTGCCGGCAGGAAGTACACGCCTGCAATCGGACCTTCGGTCAGCCAGCCGGTCAAATTGGCGATGATCTCTTCATAGCCAAGCCGGGCGCTCAGGCGCAGTACATTTACTTTGCGGGTTGCGAGCTTTGCAAACAGAGCATCGGCGATTTTGGCTTGGCTTTCCACCACCAGCACCCGCTGGCCCTCGCTCAATTCCACACCGGTCGGGATGCACAGATCCAGGCGCGGGCGCAGAGTTGGCACGGGGACGCGCCGCACAATGCTGCTCTGCACTTCACCAACACCCAAATCGGAGCTTTCCGCCGGCACGGGAGTTGGCACAGCAGTCTTCTCGTGGGTTTTGATCTCCTTTTCCACAAACGCCATCACCTTGGCGAGTGTGTTGTAGTCCGAGAGACGCAGGTCTTCGCGGCGGGCGATGCCGTACTGGCCGCGGATGGATGCGAACAACTCCGCCTGCTTGACGGTGTCGATGCCCAGATCAGCCTCGAGATCGAGGTCCAGGTCCAGCACTTCAATGGGATAGCCGGTCTTCTCACTGACTGCCGAAAGTACATAAGACTTGATCTCCTCGGTGCTGGCGTTGACCGGGGTTAAGGCTTGTACCGCCTCATTTTCAACCGCGACTGGTGCAGTGGTCTGTTCTATGACAGGTTGGGGTGCAGCCACTGGTACGTACGCAGAGCCAAGCGAATTCTTGACAAAAGAGATGACTTTGGCGAGCGTGTTGTAGTCCGAAAGACGCAAGTCTTCGCGGCGGGGGATGTCGAATTGGCTGCGGATGGTGGCAAACAGTTCAGCCTGTTTGACGGTGTCGATGCCCAGATCAGCCTCTAGATCCAGGTCCAGGTCGAGCACTTCGATGGGATAGCCGGTCTTCTCGCTGACTGCTGAAAGCACATAAGTCTTGATCTTTTCGGTGCTGGTGTTGACCGGGGTTAAAGCTTCCACCTTCTCATCTACAACCGCAACAGGTGCAGTGGTCTGTTCTGAAACAGGCTGGGATGCAGCCACCGGCATGGGCGTGGAGCCAAGCGAACTCTTGACAAAAGCGATGACTTTGGCGAGCGTGTTGTAGTCCGAAAGACGCAAGTCCTCGCGGCGGGTGATGCCGTACTGGCCGCGAATGGATGCGAACAGTTCGGCCTGCTTTACGGTGTCAATGCCGAGATCTGCTTCAAGATCAAGGTCAAGATCAAGTACTTCCACTGGGTAGCCGGTCTTTTCACTAACCACGTAAAGCACGTAGGTTTTGATTTCCTCCGCGCCAGGGCTTGATTGGGTGGATACCGCTTGAGGTTTCTCTTCAACGGGTTGGAGCGCCGGAGCCTGTGCTGCCGGTTGCGATGCGCTGACTACGCTGACTTGTGCGGCTTGTGGCGTCGCTGCCCACAAGGTTGGGCCCTGTCCAAATTGCCAGCGGGAAGCCGCCGGTTTTTGGGAGGGCGCGCCCTGGTTCTTGATGCGCAGGGTACGCTGGACGGTTTCCAACTCGGCGGCTGTATATCCGGAGATGGCCGAGAGCCAGCGGTCGTAGCTGATTTTATCTACGCGTTCAGCCTGGCCGGGGATCTTACGCAGCAGGGTCATGGCGATCTGGGAGCCAAAACCAGCTCCCAGGCGAAGCGAGTACTGCACCGGATACTTGCCGCCGTGCGATAGGTTCAGGTCGCCCAGTTCAGGATCGGGTTCGAAACCCTCCTGGATGTGGGCGATGGGCGGAACCAGGCCATACTCGAGCGCCTTCACGGCCACCACATCTTCGATCCCCACGCCCATGGTGTGACCGGTGAAGCCCTTGGTGTTGGCAATGATGACCTGGTTGGCTTGCTGTCCGAACACGCTGCGCAGGGCATGGATCTCGGCGGCCGCGCTCCCGCCGCGCGCCGGCGTATAGGTCTCGTGCGAGACGAACATGGTCTCGGCCGCGATCTGCCTGCGGGAGAGGCCGAACCGTGCCTCGGCGGTATTTAGCAGCGTTTCCATCACCTGGCTGACGTGCTGTACATTCAGGCGGGTGCCGTGGAAGGCGCTGTTGGAAATATTGGTTGAAAGCACTTCACAGATGGCGCGCATGCCGCGCTCGCGCACAGCGTCTTCCGATTCGACCACCAGGGCGGCTGCGCCCATGCCGATGATCATGCCGTTGCGGCGGCGGTCAAATGGTAGGGCAGCCATACGCAGGTCGCCTTCGGGGGTGGCCGCACCGCTGGCCATCAGGGAAGTACCGATCCACTGTGAGAGGTTGCCGCTGATGACATCGTCCCCGGCGATGATGATCACACGCCGGGCACGCCCGAGACGGATCCAATCTTCGGCAATCGCAACTGCATGGGTGGTGGAGGCGCAGGCGGCATTGACGTGCGTGTTGGGGCCACGCGCCCCGATGTACTCGGCGAATTGTGAATGGCCCATGCTCAATACGCGGAAGATAAAGCGCCGGTCGAAATGATAATCAAGGCGGGCAGCTTCGGCTTCCAGTTCAGCAATGCGTTTTTCAATGCTTGTTTTCAGGTCAATTTGCCCTGCTGGTACCAGGTCAGCCATGTAACGTAGTTCTTCAATTCGCTTGATCACCATCTGGTTCTGATAGAACTTCTCGGTTTCATCAGCCATGCGGTCGAGACCGGGGAAAGCCGAGGCGAAGATAACGCCGGTTTCATCAGCCAGCCCTTCAGGCAGTTTCCAGCGGTCTGGCAGGGTTGAGCCGGTGCTGGTCTGCTTGTAGGCCATCACGAGCGGGATACCGGCGTCGCGCAGGGCTTCGATCCCGGCGGCAATGGCCAGTTGGGTGGAGATGTCGATCGCTTCCAGTCGCTCTTTCGCCATCCCGAACTCGCTCACCGGGTCGAACGTGCCGCGTTGACCGGCCAGCTTGAGTGTCAACTCCATATCGTCGATCGTCTGCATGATCGCCCCGGCATCACTCTTGACCAGGCGGGTGGGGCGTTTTTCGAGCATGCCCTGGCGGGTCTCGGCGGGCAGCGGCTCGATGCGCATATTGCCGTTCAGAATATCCAGGATGTTGTTATCGTCGAAAACGTGTTTATCGCGTCCGGGCAGGCCCAGACCGGCGCCGCTGATGACGACAGATCCGGTCAGGGGCAGACGACCGTCAAAAGTACCACGGAGTGGCAAAGTATCCACGAAGTGGCAAAGTACCACGAAGTGGTATGCTGGCTCCTTGAGAGGATAAATTTTCGATGGGGGAAGGTTCAGCCGCAGGTGCAGGCTGGTGGATTTCAATCATCGGCGCAGACCGGGCCCCGGCAGGTGCCGTGCCGGTTACGCCGTTCACCCCCGCCGCATACAGGTGACCCAGGGCTTCGTTAATACTGGGAATGTCACCCTTGCGGGGATGATTGGTGGAGAACACGCTGACGTCCTTGTGCTCCTTAAGGATGTCGGTTACCAGTCCGCTCAGGACGCGTTTGGGGCCCACTTCGACGAAGACGCGGGCGCCCAGTTCGAAAAGCGTGTTGATACCTTGCACGAACTGGACCGGGGAAGCCACCTGGGCGGCCAGGATATCCAGGATCTCCTCTCGGCCGGTTGGATAAGGCTTGCCGGTGACGTTGGCGATAATCGGGATCTTCGGAGTCTGCAAGTTCATGCGGTCGATGACCTTGCGCAGTGGTTGGCTGGCCGGGCCCACGATCCGGGTGTGGAAGGCATGCGAGACCGGAATCTTGGTCGCCTGCAGGCCCTCGGCCAGGAATGCTGCGATGGCTGCTTCCACGGAAGTGGTCGCCCCGCCGATCACGCACTGCACCGGGCTGTTGATGTTGGCGATGACGACGTATCCTTCGATCGTCTTCAGGATGCGCTCCACTTCGGCCAGCGGGGCCGAGACAGCCGCCATGCAACCGTTGTCATCCGCAGCCACTTTGGACATTTCCTGTCCGCGCGCACTGACCACTTGCAGCGCTTCGGTCAGGTTCAAGACACCTGCAGCCACCAGGGCGGCATATTCGCCCAGACTGTGCCCGATGACCATATCCGGATTGAATCCGTACTTCTCCAGCACACGCAGGAGCGAGACATGCACCGCCAGCAGGGCCGGCTGGGTGATATCCGTGCTGCGCAGTTTCAGCTCCGCCTGGGTGATGGCGTCATCCTTGCCATCCACAAAAACGTAACTGGAGATGGGCCGACCCAGGATGGGGGTCATGACGGCATCCGCTTCACGGAATGTTTCGGCTACCAGCGGCTCGATCGTGCGCAGGTCACGCAGCATGTTGACATATTGGCTGCCCTGTCCCGGGAACAGGAAGGCCAGTTTTCCGGGCCGCCCGCTGCCGCGGTAAATCCCCTGGACGCCCAGGGCCTGCCAGCCGGCGGGAGCGTCGGTTTCGAGGGCTTTGAGCGCTTTTTCCACGCGCGGGATGAACTCTTTCGAATTCTCATAATCGATCACAAGACGTTCGGGCAGGTTCAACTCTGCCGGACTCGGACAGATATTTTCCGGAAGATGGCCCAATTTTGCCTGGTGGAGGATCTTCGCCAGGGACTCGCCCAATTCTGAAGCAGAGAACGCTCCCAGGAAGAGCAGCCCGCGGTAAGGCTTGAGGTACTCCGGCTGGGGTTGGGCAGTGACTTGTAGATCAACACCAGGAAATACGGCAGATTCTTTCGTCAATACACCTGGCAGGTATTCTTCCACGACAACGTGGAAGTTGGTGCCGCCAAAACCAAAGGCGCTGACGCCAGCCCGGCGGACCTCGCCGGAGGCTACTTCCCAGGCGTGGGTCTGGGTGTTGACATAGAAGGGGCTTTGCGAGAAGTCGATCTTTGAATTGGGCCGGTTGAAGTTGACCGAAGGAGGCAAAATATGGTCGTACAATGCCAGCGTCGTTTTGAGCAGACTGACCGCACCGGCGGCACTCTTCAGGTGTCCGAAATTGGATTTGACCGAACCGAGCGCCACGCTGCCTGGCTTGAGGTCAAATTGTCCGAAAATGGCATTCAGGCTGTTCACTTCAGCCAGGTCGCCGACCGGCGTGGAGGTGCCATGACCTTCGACCAAGCCAACGCTGGAGGGTGGGACCGCGGCATTCTTCCAGGTGCGCTGGATGGCGCGCTGCTGGCCAAGTGGATTGGGGGCGGTGATACCCTTGCCCTTGCCATCGCTGCTGCCTCCAATCGCACGGATGACCGCATAGATCTTGTCGCCTTCGCGTTCGGCATCCACCAGACGCTTGAGCAGGAAAATGGCCGCCCCTTCACCCATCACGAAGCCGTTGGCGCCCTCCGCATACGGGCGGGAACCGTCTGGGCTGAGCGCACCGATCTTGCTGAACTTGACGAAGGATTCGACGCCCATGTTGCGGTCCACACCACCGGTCAGCACGGCATCGAACTGGCCAAAGCGCAGGCCATCCATGGCGCTCTGCAGTGCTGCGAACGAGGATGCGCAGGCAGCATCTGTAATAAAATTGGGACCGGTAAAATTGAATACATTCGCCACCCGGCCGGCAATGATATTGGCGAGTTCACCTGGCATGGTGTCTTCCGTGATGGGCGGTACCATGGCCTGGATGCTGGAAGTCAATCCTTGTATCAAGGCAGATTGAATATCCTTGGAGAGACCCTGGAAAGCCGGTGATGTGGATATAGCCTGGATATACTCCGGCAGGTGGATGCGGATCGTGGAGAGGTAATGTTTCTCTCCGGCCATGGCGTTGCCCAGGATTACTGCCACACGGTCCGGGTCCAGAAACCGGCTTGGATACCCGTAATCGGTTAATGCCTGGTAACAGGCGGAAATGGCCCACTGCTGGGCCTCATCTATCTGCTCCTGGATGCGGGGCGGGATGGCGATGCCCATTTTGGCAGGCTCGAATTTGAAGCCGCGCACCCAGCCGCCGATCTTGCTGTAGGTTTTGTCCGGTGCTGTTGGGTCAGGGTTGTAGAAGAGATCGGGATTCCACCGTTCAGCCGACACCTCGCTGATCGAATACCGGGCGGCCTGGATATTTTTCCAAAAGGTCTGTACGTCGGGAGCGTCCGGCAGAATGGCACCCACGCCGACA
The DNA here is from genome assembly GCA_963806575.1 of uncultured Chloroflexia bacterium. GTDB lineage: Bacteria > Chloroflexota > Anaerolineae > Anaerolineales > Villigracilaceae > UBA877. Next base: position 153,146 of record CAWDYX010000025.1, read on the forward strand.
ATGGCAATGGCTGTAGTATCAATCATTCTTTCCTCTTTACTCAAACTGCACCAGGCAGGCTCCCTTTTCCACCTGGCTTCCCGGCAGGATTGTTACCTTGGCCACTTTGCCCGGGCGCGGGGAACGCAATTGCATCTGCATCTTCATGGATTCAAGCACTACCAGGGTCTGGCCCTTCTCGACAAAATCGCCTTCATGCACCGGTACATCCACCACCAGCCCGTGCATCGGCGCGGCCACCTGTACCTGCGACCAGGTTGCACCTGTACCTTCCGTCTCGCTCTTGTGTGCCGCTGGTGTTCGCCAGTCCTGGCGGTTAGGCCGGGGCGGCACGAACGGAGCGCTGCTGGCGCTGTCAGGCAGGTGTCTTTTCATAATCGAGCTGATCTGTGTGATGATCCGTTGTCCGCCGAGCATGAGCATTTGATAGGTGTCTGCCTCCTGGTTGCTCAAGAAAACCTCGTACGCCTTTTTTCCGTGAAGCAGCATGTGCAGACCGTTGCGGTTCAGCGGCAGCACCCTGGCACCCACTTCCTCGCCGTTGACGGTGGAGTGGTCCCCGGAGATGTTTACCTTGTAGATCCGGTTTTCAATTGTGACGGTGTAGAGAGACATATGCTTTTTCCTTCAGGAACGCCCTGGCCTCCCTTTCCCACTCGGGGAGGGACCGGATGAGGGCAATTCAACTGTTCATCTGCTCTTTCCAGGCAACTATCTGCCAAGTACTTCCCTGGGTGGGCTCCGGAATAATACGCGCACCGCGTTGCTGGTGGGCGAACAGCGCCGCGGCCCAGGCCAGGTCACGCTCTAGGTCTGGATCGGTACTTTGGGGCTCGGGTTGGAAGGTTTCCAGGTAGGTGGTGGTCACGTCGCCGCTCAGGAACTTTGGGCTTTTTATGATTTGCAGGATGAAGTCAATATCCGTACACAGGCCGCCAATTTGGTACTCGTGCAGGGCCCGCTTCAGGCGCTGGATGGCGACGGTCCGGTTTTCACCCCAGACGATGACCTTGGATAGCAGGGAATCGTACTCACTGCCGACGTGCATACCCTGGTAAAGGGCTGAATCGATCCGGACCCCGATGCCGCCTGGTTCTTTTAGATACAACACCTGCCCGGTGGAAGGCAGGAAACCTGCCTGGCTGTCTTCGGCCAGGATGCGTGCTTCGATGGAGGCGCCGCGTGGGATGATCTCTTCTGGAAACTTGACAATCGCTTCACCCATGGCGATGGAGATTTGCTCCCGGACGATGTCCACTCCGGTCACCATCTCCGTGACCGGATGCTCCACCTGGATGCGTGGATTGACCTCGATGAAGTAAAAGCGATTTTTCTTGTCCAACAGAAACTCGACTGTTCCGAGGCTGCGATATTTCAACGTTTTGCCCAGTTTGAGAGCTGCATCATGTATCTTCCGTCGAAGCTCGCTGGAAAGACCGTTGGCCGGTGCCTCTTCGATCAATTTCTGCCGGCGGCGCTGAATGGAACACTCGCGTTCACCCAGGCAAACCACATTCCCTTCGCCATCCCCCAGAATCTGCACTTCGATGTGGCGCGCCTGCTGGACCAGCGACTCGAGGAAGACGGTATCGTCGTTAAAGGCTGCCTTGGCTTCCCGGCGGGCGGCTTCGATCATGGCCGGCAGCTCTGCCGGGGAGAGTACCAGGCGGATGCCGCGCCCGCCGCCGCCTGCCGCGGCCTTGACCAGCACCGGGTATTGGACATTTTCGGCCATATCCACGGGCAGCACGACCGGCAGGGGGTCATCCATCCCGGCAATTACCGGGAGGCCGGCCTTTCGGCTAACCCGCCGGGCAGCCAGTTTATCTCCCATCATGGAAACCGTCTCTGGGCGCGGGCCAATGAAAGTGAGGCCCTGCTCTTCCACGGTGTGCGCAAAGTCCGCATTTTCGGCCAGGAAGCCGTACCCCGGGTGGATGGCGGTTGCCCCGCTCTTGCGGGCTGCATCCAGCACCGCTTCGATATCAAGGTATTTTCCCTTGTCGCCGATATGGATCGCTTCGTCCGCGTAGCGCACGTGCAGGGCCAATTCATCTACAGCTGTAAATAATGCCACGGATGGGATTCCCATCTCCCGGCAGGTGCGCAGGATGCGTACAGCAATTTCCCCACGATTGGCAACCAGTATCTTCATCATAGCGGGATGTTCCCGTGTTTTCGGGAGGGGGTGTTCTGGCGCTTTTCGCGCAGCGCTTCCAGGGCGTGGATGATGCGGATCCGGCTTTCGGAGGGGTCGATCACATCGTCCAGGTAACCACGGCTGGCGGCGATCAACGGGGTCGCGAATTCTGCCCGGTAGTTCCTTATCAGCCGGTCGCGTTCGGCGGCAGGGTTTTCTGCAGCCGCAATATCTTTCGAAAAGACGATGCTGACCGCTCCTTCCGGTCCCATGACGGCGATCTCGGCGCTGGCCCAGGCCAGGTTGTAATCCCCGCCCAGGTGTTTTGATCCCATGACGATATAGGCGCCGCCATAGGCCTTGCGTAGGATCAGCGTTACCTTGGCGACGGTCGCTTCGGAGTACGCGTAGGCCAGTTTTGCCCCATGACGGATCACGCCGCCATACTCCTGGTCGGTGCCAGGCAGGAAGCCAGGCGTGTCCACCAGCGTCACCAGCGGGATGTGGAAGGCATCGCAGAAACGGATGAAGCGCGCCCCCTTGTCTGACGAGTTGATATCCAGTACCCCGGCCAGGTGCAATGGCTGGTTGGCCACCACTCCAACCGGGTAACCGTCCATGCGGGCAAAACCAATTACCAGGTTGGCGGCGTATTCGCTTTGGACTTCCATGAATTCTCCACCGTCCACTATCGTTTCGATCACGCTGCGAACATTGTAGGGTTGTTGCGGGTCAGTTGGGACGATCTGATCCAATTCTGGTAGCGGCCTCTCAGGATCATCTTTGCTGGGCTGGTAGGGAGGTGGGGTCAGGTTGTTGGCTGGCAGGAAGGAGAGCAGCCAGCGTACGTTGGAGAGCAGAGTTTCCTCGTCCGGGGCGGTAAAATGGGCAACGCCGCTCTGTTCGCTGTGGATGGCTGCACCGCCCAACTGGTCGAAACTGACCTCCTGGTGCATGACTGCCTTGACCACTTCCGGCCCGGTGATGAACATGTGTGCGGTCTTCTCGACCATGAAGATGAAATCGGTGATGGCGGGTGAGTAGACTGCGCCTCCGGCGCATGGTCCAAGGATGACCGAGATCTGCGGAACAACCCCGGAAGATTGAACGTTTCGATAGAAGATCTGTCCATAACCTGAAAGAGATTCCACGCCTTCCTGGATGCGCGCCCCGCCTGAATCGTTCAGGCCGATGATTGGCGCACCGTTCTGGCGGGCCATATCCAGCAGGCTTGCGATTTTCGCCCCGTGGGCTTCGCCTACCGAACCACCCATGATGGTGAAATCCTGGGCGAAGATGTAGACCAACCTGCCGTCCACCTTGCCCCAGCCGGTTACCACACCATCGGTATATGGATGGGATTTTTCCATCCCCAATCCGCTGGCCCGGTGGGTGACGAACATGCCAATTTCCTGGAAGGTGCCGGGATCGAGTAATAGGTCAATGCGCTCGCGGGCGGTCAGCTTGTTCTTGGCATGCTGGGTGGCAATACGCGCTTCTCCTCCGCCCAGGCTGGCCTCCATCCGGATATCTTCCAATGGATTGGATACTTTTTCCATACCGCTTAGTGCCTCAATGAATTCATTTCTTTGTTCAAAGTTAGTAAAAGGTGCATTAACCTGCCAGCTGTAGCATGTAAGCTGTTCAACCCCATCGATCTTTGGACTTGGCGCAGGTCAGGGTTTTTCGATGTGCTCTTTTACATAATCTTGCTCGAAAAGAGCACCTTGTCTATACATATTTTATGCTGGCTCGTGATGTAAAACACTATCTCAGGGACTCGGTTACGACTGTGAATTATTTCACCAGTGCCCAGGCAGCCGGCAGGACAAATCCGGCTGCAGCCAGTTTGATGGCATCTCCGATGAGGAAAGGCAGGAACCCGGCTATGATCGCATGGCGAATTCCAAGGTAGAGGCTCAGCCAGGCAACACCGAATAGATAGATAACCATTTCACCGGCCAGGAAAGCCAGCAGAGCACTGGGAATTTTTCGGTCTAGGCCGCGCGCCGCCAGCAGCCCGACCAGCCAGGCTGCAATGATGAACCCGATCAGGTAACCGCCGGTGGGGCCGAGCAGAACGGACAAACCACTCGTGCCGCCTGCAAAGAAGGGCAGGCCGAGTAAGCCCAGCAGCAGATAGAGTGCCAGGCTGGCCACCCCACGGCGGGACCCGAGGCTGGCTCCCACCACCAACACGGCAAATGTCTGCCCCGTGATCGGGACGGGACTAAAGGGCAGCGGGATCCTGACCTGGGCCATCCCGGCGACGCACAGGCTTCCGGCGACGACCAGCAGGAGGTCTCGCACGCGGCGGTTAAGCCGCGGCAGGGTACGAGTAAGCAGGGTTGGAGCGAGAGTGGAATTCATGGTTCAAGTCTCCTTGAGGAAAATACCCCGATGGGGCATGGATGGTTCGTCCTCGTGCCATATAACCCTGAAAGAGATACGTTCGTTACGCTAAAAAAGGGTGGAGAAGGTTTCTTGACGGGAGGGATTCAGCGCGAATGGTGCAAATACGCGCATGATTTCGTACTCAAGCAGGTTACCCTAGGTAATAATTCGCAAAATTCGCCTTTTCGTGTCATTCGCGTTTCGATTTTTCGGAGCGGGTATAATAGAACGAATTTTGCAATTCCGGCCGAGGCAAACCAAGATTGTGAGAACACGAAAACAGGAATTCTGGAGCGGTGTTCGAGACGAGGCCCCCATTTTATTTGGGGTGGTTCCCTTTGGTTTGCTTTTTGGGGCCCTGGCGATCAGCACCCACCTGCCCGGCTTGGCGGCGCAGGCCATGTCGTCGATCATTTTCGCCGGTTCGGCCCAGTTCATCGCCGCCCAATTGATCGGGACAGGCACTTCCGGGCTGGTGATCGTGATGGTCGTTTTCGTCATTAATTTGCGACACGCCTTATACAGCGCTTCGGTGGCACCGCACGTCAAAGGCCTGAGTGCCGGCTGGAAACTGTTGCTATCCTATCTTCTAACTGACGAGGCTTATGCCGTTACCATCACGCACTACAACCGGGAAGGGGATTCCGAAACCAGGCACTGGTATTTTCTGGGTGCCGGCCTGACCCTTTGGAGCTCCTGGCAGATAAGTACGGCAATCGGCATTTTCATCGGCGCACAAATTCCTCCCGGTTGGCCGCTCGGTTTCATCCTGCCACTGACCTTTATTGCCCTGGTCGTTCCTGCTCTCAGGGACCGGGCTGGCGTGGTGGCTGCCCTCGTGGCTGGAGCGGTTGGCCTGCTGGCGTTTGGCTTGCCCTATAAGACCGGGCTGCTGCTGGCGGCTTTGACCGGCATCCTGATCGGGCTGCTGGTTGAAGGGAGGCCGAAATGAATCTCTGGCTGGTCATGCTTATCGGTGGACTTCTTACCTTCGCCACCCGGCTGTCGTTCATCCTGCTGCATGACTGTCTTATGATGCCGGAGTGGTTCCGGCGCGGCCTGCGTTTCGTGCCGGTTGCGGTCCTTTCGGCGATCATCCTGCCGGAGTTGACCAGTCCAAATGGGACTATATTCCTTTCCTGGCGCAATCCCCAACTGTTGGCCGGTATGCTTGCCATCCTAGTGGCCTGGCGGACGAAGAATGTCATCCTGACAATCGTGGCGGGGATGGCAGTACTATTCATCTTTCAGACTTTGGTGGGTCTGTTGCTTGCCAAGGGGGGATGAATCCCCCATAGGCGCTAACTTAACGCTTTTATCATTTCACAACCTCACCCCCTGGCCTCCTCCCCGAATCGGAGAGGGGGAAATATTCCCCTCCCCTGAAGCATGGGAGGGGAACGGGTAGGGGCCATCATCTAAAGAATAATCTGACTAGATTAAATTCGGTGTAAATCATGGATGGAAAGCTTGCAGTCTGCTTTTACGAACTTCGCAAAGAGGTGCTTTTCATAGCTCAGGGGGAAATGAAATCACGGGCATTTCCTCCTTGACCGTTTCGCGCGGCGTGAAGATCCCCGATACCACCACCATCACACCTACCAGCCCCAGGCTGACCGGATATACCAGTACAGGCTCGCTTGAATACAGCACTCCCGCCAGCAGTGGCGCCAGCATCACCGCCAGCGAGCTGAAGGTCTCGGCCACGCCGTAAGCCAGGCCCATTTGGATTGGATGGATCAGCGGGCGGACTTGGGCGTAGATCAGGGAACGCGCCGAGCGGAACCCGCCCAGCATGAAAAAGCCCAGGGCGTACCAGCCCAACCCGGTACCTTTCCAGAGCAGCAGAGAGAAAGCCGCCACCGAAACCTGGGCCAGCAGGAACCCGATCCGGGCGGTGAATTGTCCCAGGGCCAGGGCCAGCAGGGTATTTCCAAAGCTGCCGATGGAGCCGAGCAGGCCGATGCTTTCCAGAGACAGGCCGCGTTCGTTTTGCAGGAAGCTGGGCGTCAGCGGCTGCGGCATGTACATGACGAACATTGCCAGGAAGATGATTCCCAGGAAATTCACAAAGCGCGTATTCTTCCAAAGCTTTTCCGGCGGCACGGTCGGGTCATGCACTTCACGGGGTTGGGCACGCAGGAAGAACAATATCACGGTCGAGACGATGAAGATGCAGGCGGAGACCAGGTAAACACTCTTCAGACCCAATCGTTCACCGATCCAGCCGCCGGTGATGGGGCCGAGGACTGCCCCCAGGTTGTAGGCGGCCGAGACCAGTGTCATGGCGCGCACCGGTGATAGTTTCCCGCTCGCCGTGGTGACGTAGCTGTTCATCGGTGAGGAAACGAAGGCGGTAATACCATAGAGTAGCATCCCCACGATGAAGACCGGCAGCGCCCGGGCCAGCGCCATTACCCAGGCGGCCAGTACGCCGGTGACCCAGGCTGCCACCAGCAGGGGCTTGCGTCCGATGCGGTCGGCCAGGTATCCGGCCGGGATGTGCGCGATCATCATCGCCAGTCCAAACAGGCTGAAGACCGAGGCGATCGTCATCGTGTTCGCCCCCAGTTGCTGCAAATAGATGGGTTGGAAATAGATGAACATGCCCTCGCCAGTCCCCCAGGTGAAGAGGGAGATGGAGAGCAGGACCAGGTCAATGCTCATACAAGGTTTGAGACCCGCTTGACGAAATCAGCCGCGGCTTTGAAGACTGTCTCGCGCGTTGGCTCTTCAGTGATGACGTGCCCGCCTCCTTCCACCCACAGCATTTGCTTATCGGGCGTGGTCAGAAGATCATAGATTTTTTGCATGCTGTCCTTGATGATGTAATCGTCGTCGCGTGAGTGGATCAGCAGTACCGGCGCGGAAATCCTTGGCAGGGCCGCATGCATTTCATCCACCAGAAATTTCAACTCTACTGCCGAACGGAGCGGATTCATTGGATAAGACACGTGCTGCCGGTAGGCGGCCTGGTCGAACCAACCGCTTCCCGGCACCTTGCCTTTTGACAGGTAAGGGTTTGAAACGGCTCAAGAAGCGGATGGCCCACAAGGGCAGGGGTATGCTTGGCAGGTCATACGGTGTGGACATGGCGACCACTCCACGCACCGGGAGAGTGCTTGCAGCGGTCAGCGAGAGCACCCCGCCCATGGAGAGGCCGAGTAGGAAAACCTGGTCGGTGCAGGAATGTAGCAGGTTATAGCCATCCTCCACCGAGAGCAGCCAATCCCGCCAGCGCGAACGGATCATATCCTCGGGCCGGGTGGCATGACCGTTGAGCCGGATTCCGCAAACGGTATAGCCCTGGCGGTTGAGATACTCGCCCAGCCAGCGCATTTCCTTCGGCGCGCCGGTGAAACCGTGCGTCACCAGGCAGCCGATCCGGGCGTTTTTCCCCTGGCCGGGGAAGAAGAAAGGTTCAGCAGTGGGGATGATCTGGGGCATCGGGATCAAGAAGTGGGAATCAGGGTATCCGGGGTTTGTGAATGGCGATACAAATAAATTATAACCCCGCCTTGTTCAGGCGGGGCGGTTGGATGATACCTGTTTCATCCAGGCTGGTTTCAGCCGGGCAACCTGCCGGTAGACCGGGCAATCTTGGTCATGAGCACCCGGCAGGTAGCCGGTGCTGCGCAGGAATTCCTTCACGATCTCGCCGCCGGTAAAAACGAAGGTCTTCTTGAAGAGTTTTGTCCATTCTTCCAGGCTGAGCGGATGGTGGGCATCCAGCCAGCCTTTGAACGAGCCATATTCGCCGCGCAGAGCCTGGATGCGCCTGGCGTTCTCGATCACCGCATTGACCTTCAGCCGGTTCCGGATAATCCCGGCGTCAGCCAGCAGCCGGGCCACATCCTTCTCACCGTAGGCCGCGACGGTGTCCACGTCAAAGCGTTCGAAGGCTCGGTGGAACCCTTCCTTGCGCTTCAGGATCAAGCCCCAGGAAAGCCCAGCCTGGGCTATTTCCAGGGTCAGCCGTTCGAGCAGGGCGGCATCCCCGTCAAGTGGGAACCCGTATTCGTTATCGTGATACAACTTATTCAGTGTATCTTCCGGGTGTTCTTGCAGGTACGAGCAGTAGCTGGTCATGCCATTATTCCAGCAATTTGGCCCATGCGCCATTCGGGTAAACGTACTGCGGTGCCAGCGGGTCCACTTTCAAGGATATTTCTTTTCCTTCTTCAATCGACGCCAGCGATTCCTGCTCGACCAGCCAGGTGGTCTTGGCCTGGTAGGCCGGGGTGCCGGGCATGTGGACTTCGAGCTGTAGCTCGACGCGCGCCATGCGGTAGGTGTTGACCGGACCCTGGCTTGCTGAAAGGATCTTTGCCCAGGCCCAGACGGCGCGTTCCTGGCGTGTGCGGTGATCGTCCTTTGTCGGTTTTGGTTTGCGTGGCCGGCGCATGCGTATGAAGAACCAGATAAAAAATCCTACGGTCAATGCCGGGATGACAATTGCAAGAAATTCATTCATCGGATGCCTCTCTATCAAACAATTGAAAGGTGAAATTCTCTACGAGAACAGCCGGGCAAAACCGTCATAAGGTTCCAGCGGAATGACCTCGAATACTATCAGACCGGCCTTAACCAGCGGAAGGCTGGCTAAAAACCGGTGGGCTTCTTCGATATCGCTGCATTCCAGCACCAAAACGGCGCTGTGCCGGTCGGCTCGGAAGGATGTTTCGCGCAGCGCGCCGGATTGCTGCAACTCCCAGAGCCTCCGGGCCTCATCTTTGAGCAGTAGCTGAAATGCTTCTGCCGTTGCGCCGGGGAGTTCTTTTTCGAGTGCCAGGATTTTCATTGCGCCTATCCAACCACTTGCAGCGCCCGCGACATATCGCTCAAACACTCTCCCCCGTTTTCGGTGATCACTATGTTATCTTCGATGCGCACGCCGTTTCGTTCAGGTAGGTAGATGCCTGGCTCGACGGTGAAGGTCATGCCCGGCTCCAACAATTGCAGATTGTCTCCGCGCATGTATGGGTCTTCGTGTGGTTCCATGCCGATGCCGTGACCGGTGCGATGAGTGAAGTACTGCTCGTATCCGGCCTTTTCGATGACCTTCCGGGCGGCGATATCCACATTGGCGCATGCCACGCCTGGCTGTGCAGCAGCCTGCCCGGCCGCGTTGGCCTCCAGCACGATCTGGTGGATTTTGCGGTACTCTTCGCCCACTTCACCCACTGCAAAGGTGCGCGTCAGGTCGGAGATGTAACCGTCCACCGCCGCGCCCCAGTCCACTACCAGCAGGTCGCCGGATCGCAGCTTCCGGTCCGAAGGGGAGGCGTGCGGGTTGGCGCTGTTCGGCCCGCTGGAAACGATTGGAGCGAATGGCATTTCGGCCTGCGAGCCGTGCCGCAGGAGTTGGACCACCAGTTCGGAGGCGATTTCCTTTTCGGTTACGCCTGCCTTTATGGAAGGAATGGTCGCCTCGAGGGCAACTTGTGCCACCTTGACCGCCTTGCGCATGGCAGCAATTTCGTTCGCATCCTTGCATACCCGCAGACTGCCAACCACCTGGGTCGCATCCGAACATTCAGTCTCGCCTGCGATGGCTATTACTTTGCAGAATTCCAGGACACGCATATGCAGTGGCTCAACTCCGATTCGTTTACCCGCCAGTCCCAGCGCTTGGCTGGCTTCCAGGAAAACTTTATCCCATTCGGCCGGGTTTTCCCCGTATGGGAAAGCCTTGATCTCGAACGGCAGGCCCTTTACTTTGAGCATTTCCAGCTCGGGCAGCACAAGTACGGGAGCCGAATCTGCCGTAAAGAAGGCCACCGTCGGGCGTTCCATCAGGTGGAAGTGCAGACCGGTCAGGTAGACCAGGCTGGGGCTTGGGTTAAGAGCCAGGGCCTCTAGGTTGGAGGAACGAAGCAAGTTGCTGAGTTTATTGAGGCGTGAGGGGTACATGAAGAACCTTTCTTCACTATGAGGTTTCCTTTGATTGAGCCAATCCTGCCCGCCCGGTGCGAGATGGTAGGTACAGGTGTGAGACAACCTGCTGGTATATCTAGATGCGATGAGATCTTTTTACGATTGCCACTTGTAGGAACCAATCCACCAGGCCTGGGAAGAGCGTATCGAAGATGACAATGGGTCGGAACCACCAGGGGAGTATCAAAGTCCGCCTGGGATGTTTCGCTAGGTTGACTGTCCGGCGGGCCACGTAAGCGGAGGACAAATAGATCCAGCCCGGCGGCTTGAAGTACTTCCTGACGGTGCTGTTGCTCCCAGAGTGCTCGCCGAATTCAGTAACCGCCGGGCCGGGGTAGATGCCGGAAACATGAATCCCGAAGGATGCCACCTCGCGTCGCAGCGCATCCGTGAAACCGCGTATGCCATATTTCGTGGCGGCGTAGATGCTGTACATCGGTGCAGGGATGAGACCCGCCATCGACGACATATTGATGATCGTCCCGGAGCGGCGGGCCAGCATGGATGGTAGAACGGCGCGTGTGACCTGGATCAAGCCGAGCAAATTAACCTCCACCTGTAAGTCAATGTCGGCGGCAGGATCAAGAGCCTCTAGCCAGTCCAGGCGACCAAAACCGGCATTGTTGAAGAGAATATCAATCCGGCCGAAGGTTTCGAGCACCGTCAGGACGGCCTTGTCGATTTGGGATTGCTCGCTCACGTCCAGGCTGATGGTGATGGCCTGACCGCCTTGCGCAGCGAATTTGCTCCGCCAAGGCTGTCAGCCGGTCCATCCGACGGGCGGCTAGGATAACGATACAGCCTTCCTGGGCGAACAGCCGGGCAGTGTCTGCGCCGAAACCGGAGGAGGCGCCGGTGATAAGTACCACCTTGTTGGTGAGTTCGTTGGACATGCAATCCGTTTTTACTCTTCTTCCTGGGTTGGTTCTTCCGGCCTGCGCCTCGGCCGTGGGGGTTCGAGCACCGGGTTGGGAGCGATCGCGAGACTGATGACCTGGTCCATGTGCTCAAGTGGAATGATCTTTAAATCTTCGCGCACCTTCTTGGGCACATCCACGAGGTCTTTTATGTTTTTCTCCGGGACGAGCACCACTTTAAGACCGGCACGGTGGGCAGCCAGCACTTTTTCGCGCAAACCGCCGATTGGCAGTACACGCCCACGCAGGGTGATTTCTCCGGTCATACCAACTTCCTTGGAAACCGGTCGTCCGGTCAGGGCAGAGATGAGCGCGGTTGCCAGCGTGATGCCGGCCGACGGGCCGTCCTTCGGAATGGCGCCTTCCGGCATATGGACGTGTATGTCCATACGCTCGAAGACCTCAAGATCGATGCCCAGTTTGGACGCGCGTGATTTCACGTACGTCAGTGCAGCCTGACCCAATTCCTGCATCACCTCGCCAATCTGTCCGGTCATTTGCAGGTTGCCTTTACCGTCCAGCACGGCGACCTCGATGGACATGATTTCACCGCCATTCTCGGTCCAGGCCAGGCTGGTAGCCACCCCCACTTCGTCCTTCCGTTCGGCCTCGGTCTGGAAGAATTGCTGAGGCCCCAGGAATTTCTCGATCAGGTCCGGTGTGATTTCGGTGGGATAGCGCTTCTCCTCGGCTTTCAAGCGCGCCACTTTGCGGCAGATGCGGCCGATCTCACGTTCCAGGTTGCGAACACCGGCTTCGTACGTATACTCGCGTATGATGCGTTGGAGCGCTTCCGGGGCGAAACACAGGTTAAGGGATTCAATTCCGCTTTCTTCGATCTGGCGCGGGATCAGGAACCGGTCGGCGATGATGAGTTTCTCTTCTTCTATGTAACCAGGGAACTCAATCACCTCCAGCCGGTCAAGCAGGGCGGGCGGTATGGTCATCAGCGTGTTTGCGGTGGTGATGAACATCACCTTCGAGAGGTCGAAATCCAGTTCAAGATAGTGATCGGAGAAGGCGTGATTCTGCTCCGGGTCGAGCACTTCCAGCAGCGCCGAGGCCGGGTCGCCGCGGAAGTCCTGGCCGAGTTTGTCGATCTCGTCCAGCATGAAGAGCGGGTTGGCAGTCCCGGCGCGTTTCATCGTCTGGATGACGCGTCCGGGCAGCGCACCGATGTATGTGCGGCGGTGGCCGCGGATTTCAGCTTCATCCCGCACTCCACCTAGCGAGACACGCACGAATTTACGCCCCAGCGCCTCGGCGATGGATTGCCCCAGAGAGGTCTTGCCTGTTCCGGGTGGACCGACGAAGCACAGGATGGGCTGGCGTTCCTTCTTCGGTTTGAGCGAGCGTACGGCTATGTATTCCAGAATGCGCTCCTTGGCTTTCTTCAGCCCATAATGGTCACGTTCCAGAACCCGCGCAGCGTGCCTGACATCCAGGTTGTCATTGGTGCTGTTCGACCAGGGCAGGTCGATGATCCAGTCCAGGTAGGTCCGGATGATACCCACTTCGGGGGCCATGGGCGGCATTTGGTTCAGTCGTTCCAATTCCTTGATGGCGGTGGTGTGGGCCTGTTCCGGCAGCCCGGCCGACTCGATCTTTTTCTTCAGGTCGAGCAGTTCACGTGAGAAGATATCGCCTTCGCCGAGTTCGGTTTGGATCTGCTTCATCTGCTCGCGCAGGTAGAATTCGCGCTGGCTCTTATCCACCTCATCCTGGACGCGGCTATGGATTTCATCTTCCAGTTCAAGTACGTCCAATTCCTGTGCCAGAAGTTTGTTGACGCGTTGCAGACGCTGGCGCGGGTCTTTCATTAAAAGCAATTGCTGGCGCTCGGTCAGGTTGAGGGATACCGCCGTGGCGATCATATCCGAGAGCCAGCCCGGTTCGGATATGTTCATGGCAAAGAGGTGGGCCTCTTCTGGGATCGCCCGGTCCAGGGAAACGCAGCGCTCGAACAGGTCCAGGGCATTCCGCATCAGGGCCTGGGTCGTCTTGTCAGCGGTGGTTGGTTCGATGATGAGGCGTGCTCGCACCTTGAGCACTGGCGTCAGCCGTGTGAACTCCACCATTTCCACCCGCAGCCTTCCCTGAACAAGAGCCGAAGACGAGCCATCCGGCATGGAGAGCAGCCGGCCAACCGCCAGTTCCACGCCGATCGGCATGAAGTCCTGTGGGCCCGGCTCCTCGACCTCCGGGTCGCGCTGGGTCAGGCCGATGACGGTCAAGTTACGCTCGTGGGCTTCCTGGATCGCCAGCAGCGAACTCTGGCGCGACACGAAGACCGGTGTGACCATGTGCGGAAAAATGACGATATCCCGCAGCGGCAGGACGAGCGCCTCGATGCAGCCATCTTCATCCGGAGTCTGGTTCGGGATGTGATACAGTTCTTCGGTGCGTTGGGTCATTGCCATATTGTAGGTATCTTCTTCTTGAAATGACCAGTCGTTTTGAGTCATGCTATCCTCGTGTAGTAAGGACGCAGTCATTACTACGTTGTAAAGTTTTTCTCCCAGGTTGTCTTCATCTCGCCGGCGAAGGCAACACTTCCGGCCACTAGGATCACTTCCCGGTCACCGGCCAGCTCCATCGCCCGGGCCAGTGCAGCAGATGCCGGTTTGACCGCCTCCACCCGCACTCCCGCGGATTGCACCAGGCTGACGATTTTCTGGGCTGCGAGTACGCGTGGGTGGTCGGTCTCGGTGGCGATGACTAGCTTGAGCCTGGGTCTCAACTCCGCAAGCATCCCGGCCGCGTCCTTATCCTCCAGGATGGAAAATACCCATAAAACCGGGCGACCCGGAAAGTATTCGTCGAGGGTTTGGCGCAGGCGCCTGGCAGAGTTGGCGTTATGAGCCGAGTCTAACACGACCGGGCTTTCCCGGCGAACGACATCGAAGCGGCACGGCCAGCGGACTTCGCTAAAGCCTCTTCGAACGGCTTCCTCTGATATATTCAATCCGCTGGCGCGGAGTGCCGTATAGGCTGTGGCCGCGTTTACCACCTGGTGCATGCCCAGTAAAGGGATACGGAGTATAACAGGGTTTATTACATCGTGCCCGGTGGGCATTATGGTTTTGTGATTTTCGACTGTCAGCTCTTGCCCTTCCAGGGAGTGTTGCAAACCCTGGAAAGTGACATCTCTTCCAATGAGCGTGAACGGTGCGTGTCGCTCGGCGGCAATATTTTCCAGCACCTCCAGCGCTTCATCCGGTTGGGGTGAGGCGACGACCGGGATGCCAGGTTTGATAATTCCGCCTTTTTCGCCTGCGATTTTTGCCAGGGTGTTACCTAGCACCGCCATGTGATCGTAGGACAGCGACGTGATCACCGAGACGCGCGGCGTGAGGATATTGGTGGCATCCAGCCGCCCGCCCAATCCTACCTCGATGACCGCCGCCTGCGCTTTTTGTTGCGCAAAATGGAGAAAGCCGAGAGCCGTGGTGATTTCAAAAGTGGTCAGTTTGGGAATTTTCGCGACGGCTGGTTTAATCTGCTCGACCAGTTCAACCAGTCTGGGCATGCGATATCGACTGGCCGTCGATCTGGATGCGTTCAACGTAATCCTGCAAATGCGGTGACGTGTACAGGCCGGTCGTGTAGCCCGCCGCGCTTAGCGCCGTGGCCGCCAATGCCGACGTGGAACCTTTGCCCTTCGTCCCGGCTACATGGATGATCGGGTAGGTATCTTGCGGATTGCCGAGCCATGCCATCAACTCGCGCATACGCCCCAGCTCGAAGTGGGCCTTGGCAAGTTCGGAGGATTTTTTCAGGCTATAATCTATAAAAGAGTACAGGTAATCAAGCGCCTGGTTGTAGGTGGTTTCGGTGTCCATCGCGAAAGGATTGTAATCGGCGGATAGATAAAGAACAAGAATGAATTGTGAACAAAAAGGAGGAGGAATTTATGACCCAAACTCAGATTTCAGAAGAAGTTAGGCAAGATATGGATACTCTTCTAAATGTACTTGTTCCTTTTGCTCAAAAGATGATTAAAGAAAAGGGAGATTTTTTCCCTTTTGGAGCATCGATGCATATAAACGGCAAAATTTCTCCCGATGGAGCCTATGATAACAATCTCGGTCAGTCTCAGAATTTAATTGATATTCTCAAAAAAAGTTATCAAACCCAAAAGCAGGAAGATACTCTAAGAGCCAGTGGTATCTGTTTCGATTGCAAAGTAAATGACCCACGAGAAAACTCTAAGAAGAAAGTAGATGCAATTGCAGTAACCTTTGAGCATATCAAAGGTATCGCTTTAATATACTACCTTCCCAACAATAAAGGATTATTTGGAAAAGTTAAGTACGGTACAGCTTTCGCATGTCCTACTCAAAAGACTATTTTTGTGTAATTCGAGCACAATTATAGATTGTGTTCCAATCACTCGGCGCCCCTTTCTCCAGTGGTAGTCGTTTCCTTGACATACCCAATCGCAAGAAGTATACTTTGTACAAAGTGTACTGTATGTACAGAGGAGCGCAACTATGACTATCTCAACCATCAACAGCGGCGAGGCGCGCATTCGCTGGCGCGACCTGCTCGACCAGATGTTGGCTGGCAAAGGCGACGTGTTGATCGAACGCAATGGAAAAAGCGTGGCTGTCATGATCCCGGCGGTGGATTACGAGCAGATCCGTGAGAACCTGGGAGAGTTGCGCTCTGCCCGTGAAGCCGCTGCCGCGTATGCCGAATGGAAGCAGACTCCGTCTGTTGCTCGTCCCTGGGACGAATTGGAGGCTGAACTGGATAATGTGGGATGAGCAAATCGCACTGGCAGGTCATCATCCACCGCAAGGCGGAAAAAATCCTCAAGCGGTTGGACGGCGATACCCTGGAACGCATCCGGCGAGCCATTCGCAGCCTGGCCAATGATCCTCGCCCGGGCGGCGTTAAAAAGCTTACCGGATATGACAACCTCTACCGCATCCGCGTGGGCGATTGGCGCATTATCTATGCCATCGAAGAAGATCGGTTGATTGTGCTGGTGCTTGAGATCTCTCCGCGCGGTGAGGCCTACCGCGACCTCTGATGATCGGCGTTCTCACACTCCATCTCCATCTACCCGGCTGTGCCTCATTGAAAGAGAAGCGCGGTCGACTGAAACCACTCCTGGCTCGCCTGCACCGCCAGTTCAATGTTTCTGCGGCGGAGATGGATTTGCTGGATAAATGGCAGGAAGCGCTCATTGCCTGTGGGATGGTGGGAAATGACCGGGTTCACCTGGAGCAATCATTGCAGGCCATTGTGCGTTGGATGGAAAGATACTGGCCGGATATGCAATTGATGGATGAGAAGATTGAATTGATTTGAGAGGTGAGAGAGGAACCAAAAAAGCAATAAGTACCAAAAGAAAAAAGAATTGATCATTTGGTGACTGGGCCTTTCCTCTCCAATAAGGAGGCAACATGGATCTGCAACTCAAAGATAAACGTGCCCTCATCACCGGCTCCAGCCGCGGGCTTGGTTATGCAACTGCACTTGCACTTGCCAGGGAAGGCTGCCGCGTGGCTATCAACGGTCGCGACGAGGTGAAGGTTTCAGCCGCCGCGCAGGTCATTGCCGGAGAGACCGGTGCGCAGGTGATTGGTCTTCCGGGTGATGTGGCAGCCCCGGATGTTCCGGAACGGCTGGTTGGCGAGTCCGCCCGGGCGTTTGGCGGTCTCGACATTCTCATCACCAACGCCGGAGGTCCGCCTTCCGGTGCGTTTGAGTCGTTCAATGAAGATGCCTGGCAAAAGGCCATCGACTTGTCGTTGATGAGCCACGTCCGCTTGATCCGGGCCGCATTGCCGTATTTAAAGAGTTCCAACTCCGGAAGCGTGCTGACAATTACCTCCTATGCAGTCAGGCAGCCCATCCCCAACCTGGTGCTCTCCAACAGCATCCGTCTTGCCACTATCGGCCTGACTAAGTCTCTGGCACTGGAACTTGGCTCGGCTGGCATCCGCTTCAATTCCATCCTGCCTGGCTGGACCGAGACCGAGCGCGTCCATGAGTTGATGAAGTTCCGGGCAGCCCTGAATAAGACCACCCTCGAAGAAGAGACTGCGAAACAGGCAAAAGAAAGTGCGCTGGGGCGCTTGGGCCGTCCGGAAGAGATTGCCAACTCGGCTGTCTTCTTGGTATCACCAGCGGCTTCCTACATTACCGGCATCATGCTTCTTGTGGATGGCGGAATCTTTAAAGGGACTTTATAATCCTACGACTACTTCTCTTTCAGCCCCTCAATACTTTCCCCTCGAAAGGAGATTTACATGTCCGACCCACGCATTACCAGGCTTGCCAGGCTCATGGTGCATTACTCGCTGGAGCTCAAACCGGGCCAGCAGTTCGTCATCCAAACCCACCCGCTGGCAGAGGAATTGACCCTGGCAGTCTACGAAGAGGCCATCAAGGCCGGCGCTTTCGTTACCATTCTACAAAATACGCCCGGCGCACAGGAAGTTTTCTTCAAGTACGCTTCCACTTCCCAATTGGAGTATATCTCGCCGCTTACGAAAATGGTTGTTGATACTTTCGATGCCCAACTGCGCATCTGGTCTGAGCATAATACGCGTTCGCTTTCCGGCATTGATCCGGAGCGGATGGCGCGCGCGGCCAGGGCTGGCGCACCTATCATGAAGACACATATGGAAAGATCTGCTAAGAAAGAGCTGCGCTGGTGCCTTACCGTCTATCCTACGCATGCCATGGCCCAGGATGCCGAGATGTCCCTGGCTGATTATCGCGAGTTCGTTTACGAAGCTGGGATGCTCAACGAGGCTGATCCAGAAGCCTTTTGGAAGAAATCCGGGCAGGAGCAGCAAAAAATGACGGATTGGCTTAAAGGTCGCGACCAGGTCCAGCTGAAAGGGTCTAATGTGGATCTGAAAATGTCCATCAAGGAGCGCCTCTTCATCCCCTGTGATGGGAAGGTCAACTTCCCCGATGGCGAGATTTTCACCGGTCCGGTCGAGGACTCGGTGGAGGGCTGGGTGCGTTTCAAATACCCGGCCATTGAGCACGGGCAGGAGGTTACCGATATCCAGCTCTGGTTCGAAAAAGGCAGGGTGGTAAAAGAGACAGCCGGCAAGAACCAGGAACTCCTGACCGCCCAGCTTAATACTGATGCCGGCGCGCGCACTCTGGGCGAATTCGGCATCGGCACCAACTATGGTATCACGCGCTTCACTAAAAACATGCTCTTTGATGAAAAAATGGGTGGCACCATCCACCTGGCGGTGGGTGCAGGGTACCCGGAAAGCGGAAGCAAAAATCAATCCGGCATACACTGGGATATGCTGTGCGATATGAACGATGCGGAAATCCACGTGGACGGCGACCTGTTTTATAAGAACGGCAAACCGGTGATAATCACATAACCCCCACGATCTTACGCAGATTTATCAGGATCTTTATCCAATCACTTGCAGGAACGACTTGACCACGGCCGGGTCGAAGAGTTTCCCGGAATTGGTTTGGATATGATCAAGGGCAG
This sequence comes from uncultured Chloroflexia bacterium, assembly GCA_963806575.1. GTDB lineage: Bacteria > Chloroflexota > Anaerolineae > Anaerolineales > Villigracilaceae > UBA877. The sequence goes on from CAWDYX010000025.1 coordinate 172,020, forward strand.
TCTGACGAGGCCAGGCGGGTCGGTACGGTCGGGCGGATGTCAGTGCATCATAAACATCTGCCACAGCAAATAGGCGTGCCGGGAAGGGGATCTGTTCCTCGCGCAAGCCATCCGGGTAACCGCTTCCGTCCCAACGCTCGTGATGATAATGGGGAATATCCAATGCTGGTGCCAGATAATTGACCGATGAAAGCAATTGGTAGGCAAGCCGAGGATGGCTTTTCATGATCTTCCACTCCGCATCGTTCAGAGGACCTGGTTTGTTGAGAATGCTTTCGGAGATCCCAAGTTTACCAACATCATGGAGCAGTGCACCCCGCCGGAAATGGATCAACTCCTGTTCGGCTATGCCCATGGAACGGGCCAATTTCATCGTTAGCTCAACCAAACGGAAGGAATGCGTCCCGCTTTCCCGGTTGCTTAATTCAAGTATTTGTGCCCAGCTCTCGATGGCCGAATCGTATGCCAGGCTCAACTCGGTATTGGTCCGCTGCAGTTCTTGGAACAGACTGGCATTATCGATCGCCACGGCAGTTTGACCTGCAACCGTTGCCAGGAAATCCAACCATTCATCATCGGGCTGTAATAACGAGCGATGAAAGATCTCCAGGACTCCTTTCACCTGACCTTTGGCAATTAGCGGTACGGCATAATAAATGCCAAATCTCTCCCTGAGAAGGTCAAAGGCAAAAAGTGAATCTGACTGCTGGTTTCCCAAGTCAGAAACGCTGATGGTCCGGCGCTCGAGGGCTGCTTTTCCGGCGTAGCCTTGCCCAATCTTCACTGGCACCCGTGGCAACTTGCTTGTTTGGAAGCCTTGCCCGGCTGCGAACTCCAACATGTGGGTATTTGGATTCAAAACCAGGATGTCGGCTGCGTCCGCCTCCAGCTGATTGATCGTGTGCTGTAAAATAACTGATAATGTCAGCTTCAAGTCGAAGGTTGCGGTGATGGCTGTGTCGACCGAATGCAGGGCAGAGAGCCGCCTTAATTGGCGCTGGATCTGATCAACGTTTCTTACTCTTTCAGACACGTCGCGTACAATGGCAATCACACCAGACTCGCCCAAAGGAACCAGGCGGGCCTCGAACCAACGTTCCCCATTTGGGACCGGTAACCGATATTCGATCGCAACCATCTTGCCGGTTTTCCTGGTTTCCCGAAAGGCATGGTCAAATTTCGTGCGGACTTCCGCAGGAAGGACATCCCGCATTGGATGACCTAGGAACTGATCCGGCGCCAGATATGAATTGGACATTTCCCCGGCTCTGTAATCAAAAATCTGGCCTTCTGCATCCATGCAAAAAAGAAGGTCGGGAAAGGCGCGAAAAATTGCATCCAGTTGCCTGGATGCATCCATAGCACCTTGATTCCCTATATTATCAATATGGTCCAAGAGAAAGAATTCTCCTTATATTTTGTGTCTTTGCTCCGGAAGAACTTTCAAAAACGCGGACGCGGGGCACGATGATCCCCCTGGATCACCGCGCCCCTTCCCACCGCGCCATCCGGCACTCGCCGTTCAGTATCCGAAAACAGCTGCCGGCTGAACGGCAGTATTTTTGTGAATATGAAGATGTTCATTGAATGTTTGTGCAAGCTGGTTGGCGAGACCAGACAACGTATCAGCCCGGATGGATAGGATCAGGTTACGTTCATCTTCGGTAAAAAAGAAATCTTCTCCTTGGAAGCCTCTTTGAAGCGCCACCTCCGGGTCGGCCAGCAGTAAACAACAAAATTCCGGGTTGATTACCGCGGCAGCCAGCAGGCGGCTTAATTCCAGGAGTCCATCCGACAGATTCCGGGTAAACAGGGAAATGGGAGGGTTGTATATCTTGGTTTCGATCATTCGACCTCCTTTATGAATTCACTCACCGAATATTTGTGTGGTTTTCCTTGGGACGATGGGCATAAACCCGCCGTTGGATACAATGACAAGAAGATTAAGCGCCAGACCGGTCGCAAGCAGCCATCTACTTGGTACACACTGGTTGAGCCAGAAGAAGACCAACAGCAAACCTTGGGAGATCAACAGCCCGGCCAAAACCGGACCATCTGGAAAATGCGTTCGTGTGGCTGGCTGGTAGAAGGCAAGGAACTGGAGCAAAACGGCAACGAGGACCCGCCTCTGGACATGCAGCGTGGGCAATGTTCCAAAACGTATTTGCCAGCGGGCTAGGCGCTCTCCTGTTGGAACTCAAAAGAGCAGCGCAGCAAGGAGGATCAAGGTCTATCGAGGCCCGATACCACCGCTATCGGGTGCAAAACCACGCGGTCCGATTCCACCGCTATCTGGTGCAAAACCACGCGGTCCGATGCCACCGCTATCAGGTGTAAAACCACGCGGTCCAATTCCACCGCTATCGGGTGCAAAAGCAGCTTGTATATATGGATTGGTAAGTTTTGTTATCATATGCCACCTTTCCTAGGTTGATGTGTTAGAACTATACAACCAGGTAAGCTGCAAAGGTGGCTTCAATAACGGTCTCAAAGATTAAGAAAAAACCCCCAAAATACTGCGAGATTCTTCATCCCTCAAGCAATTAGCCGCTGGTACAATGTTTCCGTCTCTTTTGAAGGATCAACCCCAAGTTCAGAATGCAGTGCATTTCGGCAGGCTTGATACTGCCAGATGACTGCCAGCCGATTTCCTTGTCCAGCATGCAGTTGCATCGCCAGACGATGGATACTCTCACGGCACAAATCAATCTTCAAGGCCTCCTGACAAGCCATTAATGCGGCTTGCAGGTCGCCAGCCGTACGCTGGACTTCGGCAAGTTGTTCCAGAGCCTCCACATATACCTGGTCAAGATACTCTCGCTCGGGCCAGACCCAGGTTGCATCCACATCTTGAAGATACGGACCACTCCTGAGACTGATGGCAGCGCGCAAATGAGCAATTTTCTCTTTGATCAGTGTGTCTGCCTTCGCCTTTGATAGTTGGTGCGTAAAACTCTCGATATCATATTCGTAATCTAGGAGGCGATTAAAGTGGTAGCGGTCATCCTCGAACAGGATGACATCCTGCCCTAGGGCATGTCGCAAACGATACATTTCATTTTTAAATCGGAGTCTCAATTGGCGGGCATCAAGATTCGGCCAGAGAGTTACGCCAATCTCTTCTTTCGAAAGAGGGTGTGAAGAGGCCAGTATAAAAAAGAACAACTCGCGTACAGAGGCCGATTTCCATTGCCCTGACGTTACCAGTTTTCCCTTGACCCTTACTGAGACCTTGCCAAAGGCCCGAATGGTCAGAAAGGGGGCCTGGATTGGGACGGTGAGGAGTGACCGGCGCAGACGTTTCCGTAAGGCCGGCAGTTTCGCTTCAGCTTGCTCCACGCTTTCGAGCCAGGGTTTCAGGGCAGGCCCGGTCTCGGCGTCCTTGTCCAGAGCCGTCAGTCGGGGGCGTACTTCGCGGATGGTCTGGATGAGAGTTTGAATTTCCGGCTCCGATTTGCCTGTCTTGAAGGCAATTTGCAGGTGATCCCGCGCCGCTGCGATATCTCCTGATCCGAGATATGCCGCGGCCAGCCAGATATGTCCCCCGACAACTTCTGTGGACAAATTACTGCGTTTGAAATAGTCCAAAGCCTGTTGCAGATCGACGATAGCTGCAGTTTGACGGTCTTCCGCTAATTGCAGGCAGCCATGTTCCAGATAAAACAAGCCGTGTTCGTAATTCGAATCGCCCGCTTGGATGATTGACTCGACCTCGCCGAGGTAAAACCACGCTTCCTTGGTCTTGCCGCGCAATCTTGATAATCGAGCCTTCGCCAGGCCGAGATAATTGATCAGGAATTGATAATTGACTTGTTGCGCAGCATTGGTTGCGCCCGCATAAGCCTGTTCAGCGGCTTCGTATTCGTCCAGATCCCGATATACATCGCCCAAGCTGGTCATGAGCAACGCCTCGTGCCAGAGCGAATGGCTTAGCCTTACGCAATCCAACCCGGCTTCCAATGTCCGTAGTGCCAGCTCGTAATTGCCCTGATTGTGATACAACACTCCCATGTTATTGAGCACAATTGCCTGCGAGTAGATGTTATCTTCTCGCCGCCATTCGGTCAGAGCCTGCGCATAGACATCCCGGGCAGCTTGATAATTTCCGCTAGCACGATAAGACATCCCCAATTCAGTTTGCGTTCGCGCTACACTTTGCTTCTCTCCGAATTGTGTGTACCGCCTCATGGCATTTTCCAGGAAGTGGATCGAATCCGTGATCATCCCGAGATGATAAAGGCTGAGGCCTTTGAAACGTTCGGCTTCAGCATATATCGGTTGCAATTCCGGTCTGTTTTCGCTCAAGCGCAGGGCTTCGTCCGAATCCCGCAAAGCGCTGGCATAGTCTCCGATCAGACGGTATGCTGCGGAGCGCCGGACATGTGCCAGCGCCAGACCGGGAAGGTCTTCGATCTTCTGGATGTCTGTTATTGCTTGATCCAGTATGGTCAAGGCAGTATATCCTTCCCCAAAATTGCACAAGAGAGCCCCCTTTAGTGAGAGCAGGGATGGGCGCGCTTCAAGCAGCCTGGCTGGGAACTCGTCCAGCCAGGCTCGGAGCGTGATAAGGCGCTCATTTAGAAGCATGGGGGTTCCAGCCAGCTCGATCAGGTCTGCCAGGCTATCGAGGTCGCTCGCCTTGTGGTAGATTGCATAAGCCTTTTCCCACTCATGGCGCTCCTTATAAACTTCGGCCAATCGTAAAAGAATAACCTCCACTCTCTCAGGCTCTTCCTCTCGGACCCGTTGTTGTAGGAAATCCTGGAATATGTGATGGTAACGCAACCATTTCCCACCCGCACCGACCGGCAGGACAAACAGGTTGTCCTGCCGGATCGTTTTTATCAGACTTTTCCAATCTCCTTTACCAAGGACGGCCTCACATAAATCTGCATCGAACTCTTCCAGCAATGAGGTGTGGAGCAGGAATTTGCGCAGTTTTGGGGGCTGCACGGCAAGGACTTGTTGGTCGAGATAACCGGCCAGGTTCACTCCAGCCGCCCGGGAGCTGCGTGTCAGGTCTGGGATTCTGCCGGTAACACTCGCGGCTGATAACTGCAGACCGGTGATCCACCCTTCGGTCGACCGTAACAGTTCTTCGACAGTCCGGTCGGAAAGTGCCAGCCCATAATTCATATTAAAAAGAGAATGGATCTCATTGGGACGAAAGGCCAGTTCTTCTAGGTCAAACCCGCCTACTTGCTGGCGTGCCACCATGAGAGTGATGTCGGGCAGGGTCGGCAAACGGCGTGTGGATAAAATAATATGGCAATTCTCACCCACCAGGAAGACAAACCGGCTGAAAAGATTGCGTATATCGGGTATGGCATCCACGAATTGATAATCGTCCACCACCAGGGCGAAATGTTGGTCAACCTGATCATCGATCTCATTAACAAGGACCGAGAGCAGACGTTCGGCATCCCGCTCAAGACTGGTCAGACTTCCCAGTGTGGCTCTTGATTGTTTGCCGAATTTCGGGAAGTGTTGCTCCAGGGCGGCAATGAGATAAACACAAAAGCGCTGGGGATCCGTGTCGAGGGCATCCAGCGAGAGCCAGCAAACCGGGATCTCGGACTGGCGGGCAAAATCCACCAGCAGGGAGGTTTTTCCATATCCGGCTGGAGCAGCTACGATGATGAGTTTCTTGTCCAGCAGGTCGTCGAAAAGTGCCAGCAGCCGCGGCCTGTGCAGGATCTCAGGACGGAGGGCCGGGACGACAATCTTGGTGCGGCTTACAGGAATTTCAAAGGACATAGGGTTGGGACAATTTTACCCTTTTCCGGGCTGCCTGGTCGTTCATATCCTTGCCAGCCTTTCTTGCGGTATACTTCCAGAAGACAATTCGTACAGCCTCATTTCACCTCTTTCTACTCAATTTCCTTCCTGATAATTGTATGAAACAACTCCTCCAGAACATGAAAACCGGCAAGACCACCATTGAAGAAATCCCCATCCCGGCCCCTCGCTCGGGCGAGGCGCTTGTCCGCGTGGTCGCTTCGCTTGTCTCGGCTGGCACTGAACGGATGCTGGTCGAATTCGCCGAGAAATCACTGATGGGTAAAGCCCGCTCACGGCCGGACCTGGTCAAACAGGTTCTCGAAAAAATGCGCCGGGAGGGCGTGCTCGTCACTCTTGGTGCGGCCTTCAACCGTCTCGACCAACCCATGCCGCTCGGATATTCGTCCGCAGGTTTCATTGTTGCGCTCGGCGAAGACAATGTCCCCGGCATAGCGGGGATGCATGGCTTCAAAGTGGGCCAGCGGGTGGCCTGTGCGGGCGGCGGCTACGCCGTACATGCTGAATATAATGTTGTCCCCCGCCATCTGCTTACGCCTCTCCCTGATTCGGTGGATTTCGAGTCGGCGGCCTTCACCACACTCGGGGCGATCGCCATGCATGGTTTCCGGCTGGCCGCTCCCGAGATTGGTGAATATGTGGCGGTCATCGGGATGGGTCTTTTGGGATTGTTGACGGGACAGATCGCGGCTGCGGCTGGTTGCCGCGTGCTCGGCATCGATGTCGATCCGCAGCGGGCTGCCCTGGCTGAGTCTCTTGGACTGGAGGCTGTGCTGCGCGATCGGGCCGAGTCCACGGCTCAGGCTTTCACCACCAACCGCGGCTTCGACTGCGTCATCATATGCGCCGATACCCCTTCCAATGACCCCGTTGAACTGGCGGCACTCATCGCCCGTGACCGGGCTCATGTGGTGGCGACCGGTGCCGTCGGGTTGACCTTCCCGCGCAAGATTTACTACGAAAAAGAATTGAGTTTCATCAACTCACGCTCCTACGGACCGGGTCGCTACGATACCTCCTATGAGGAGAAAGGCCGGGACTACCCGATCGGTTATGTGCGCTGGACGGAGGGCCGCAATTTTGAGGCCGTTGTGGATTTGCTGGCAAACGGCAAGGTGAAGATTGCTCCGATGATCAGCCATCGCTTCCCGATTGAAAAAGCGGCCGAAGCCTACGAAATCATCACCGGGAAGAAGAAAGAGCCGTTCTTGGGAATTGTCCTCACGTATTCTCAGGAGGTGTCAAGTGTTCCCATGCCGCGTATCACATTCTCTGCTCGTGTGGCACCTGACACCGGAAAACGGAAAACGGTGACCCTGGGAGTCTTGGGCGCGGGTCTCTTTGCCAATGCCACCCTTCTACCGGCCCTCAAGAAAGTCAAGGATATAGAATTGGTGGGTATCGCCTCGGCGGGTGGGTTGCATGCCCGGCATTCGGCCGAAAAATTCGGCTTTACTTATGCCACTTCAAATGATGATGAGATTTTAGATGACCCGAACATCAATACTGTTGCCATTTTGACCCGCCACGATACCCACACCGGTTTGGCCCTCAAGGCCTTGCAGGCTGGCAAGCATGTGTTTGTGGAAAAACCGTTGGCAGTCAGCCAGGATCAGCTTTCAGCGGTTGTCGCACAACTTCTCAATTCATCTGTCTCACTTCTTACCGTTGGTTTTAACCGTAGGTTCGCTCCACTCGCTCAAATCCTGCACTCGTCACTCGTTTCTCGTCGCGAATCTCTTTACATGCACTACCGCATCAATGCCGGATACATTCCTTCGAACCATTGGACTCACGACCCGGCTCAAGGTGGCGGACGCATTATTGGCGAGGGCTGCCACTTTGTGGATTTCCTTACCTTCCTGGCCGGGTCTGCACCGGTCTCGGTGACCGCCACTGCCCTCCCGGATAATGGCAGGTATCGGGAGGACAATGTCTCGATGACCTTCACCTTCCCGGATGGCTCCGTTGGTGTGGTGGACTACCTCGCCAACGGCGACAAATCCTTCCCCAAGGAGCGCCTCGAGGTTTTCTGCGGGGGGCACATCGCTGTGCTGGAGGATTTCCGCACGCTCGAAGCAGTCTGGGGTGGGCGACGTACGCTGGTAAGAAAGCCCCAGGATAAAGGCTGGAAAGATGAGTGGGTGGCCTTTGCGAGCGCCATCCGAACTGGCGGTCAGCCGCCGATCCCGTACGAGCAGCTGGTCGGTGTGACCAGGGCCACCTTTGCTGCAGTGGAGTCGTTGCGCTCCGCGGGCCATGCGGTTGAGGTAAAGTAATGTCGAACGTCGAGAAGTTTTACGATCAAAACGCTCAAGAGGAATGGGATCGGCTGGAGCATTACCGGATTGAATTCCAGAGCACCTTGCAAGCATTGACTGAATACCTGCCCGCGGCGCCGGCAGACCTGATCGACATCGGCGGCGGACCCGGGCGTTATGCCATCACCCTGGCGCAGCGCGGCTATCGGGTTACGCTGGTGGACTTGTCCGCCGGCAGCTTGGAACTGGCGAAGCAGAAGGCAGCCGAGGCGCAGGTGAAGCTCACGGCTTTCATCCACGCCAATGCCCTCGACCTGAGCGCCTTCCCGGAGGCTGCTTTTAATGCTGCCCTGTTGCTGGGACCTCTTTACCACCTGCTCAAGCTGGAAGAACGCCAGACTGCCTTGCGGCAGACCCACCGCCTGCTCAAATCGGGTGGATTGATTTTCGCCACCTTCATCACCCGTTTTGCATCTTTCCGCGACGCCGCGGTGCATGGATATTCCTACGTTCTGGACGATCATGCATATTCCGAAAGGTTGCTGGCAACCGGAATCAATGACAATGGCAAAGGCTTCACTGATGCCTACTTCTTCCATCCGGACGAGGTCATTCCGCTCGCCGAGAGTGGCGGTTTCACCACTTTGCGATTGATGGGTTGCGAGGGCATCCTGGCCGGGCACGAGGATTACGTCAACTCTCTGACCGGCGCAGATCACGATTTCTGGCTGGATATCAATTATCGCATGGCGCAGGAGCCCTCCCTGCTGGGTGCCTCAGACCATTTATTGTATATTGGGCGGAAAGACGGTTGATGCTCCCCACATGGGTAGGGGCAAGCAAATATGGGATGAAAGTGATCCCTGCCTGATCCTGGTTGGGCGGTTTTAAACATGGAATATATACTGGAATTACGCAAACTTGTCGGTCACCGTCCACTCTTGATGGTCGGCACGGCTACGTTGATCGTGGATGCCAAAAACCGTCTGTTAATGATGAAACGTTCCGACAACGGCTGCTGGGGTCCGCCGGGTGGAGGGGTGGAGTTGGGCGAAGTTGTTGAATCGGCGGCCCGCCGCGAGGTCCTCGAGGAGACTGGGTTGGAACTGGGCGAAATGAGTTTGTTTGGCATCTTCTCCGGCCCGAAGTTGTTTTATCGTTATCCAAACGGCGATGAAGTCTATGGCGTGATGATAGTTTACCTTGCGCACGGCGGGCGTGGTGAAATCTGCCTGAACGAGGAGCACACGGAATGGTGCTGGTTCGCCTTGGAGGAACTTCCTGAAGATCTCAGCCCGCTCATTATTCCGGCGATCGAAAAATTCAAGCGCGGGAACTTAATTCCATGACCATCAAACCCTGGAAGATCCTGGAATCGCATTATCTGCACAAGAATGTTCGCATCGACAAATGTGAACTTCCCGACGGCAGGGTGATTGATGGTTTTGTGCTCGAATACGGGGACTGGACAACAATCTTCGCCCTGACGAAGGAGCAGGAGGTTGTACTGGTCCGGCAGTACCGTCACGGCGCCCAAAAAGTGATCCTGGAACTGCCCGGCGGGGCCATGGAGGCCGAAGATGAAAGCCCGCTGCAAGCCGCCAGGCGAGAACTGCTGGAAGAGACCGGCTATACGAGTGACACTTTCATCCAGATCGGTTGTGTTTTTCCCAACCCGGCCAACCAGACCAACCTGATTTACTCTTTCCTGGCGTTGGATGCTTATCAAGTTGGCAACCAGCAACTTGATGAGACGGAAGATATCGAATTGGTTCTCAGGCCTCTGGATGAAGTGATCGCAATGGCAAAGAATGGCGAACTGCTCCAATCGATGCAAGTCAGCGCTGTGTTTTTTGCACTGGCATATTTAGATCGGATCGTCTGAAAATGTCACCCTCTCCATGGAATGCTTACAAAGCTCTGATTCAGCTCGGATTCCAGCCCGTGATGCTCAGCGCCCTCTACCGCTTGGGACTGGTTTCCGGCCATTATCGCAGGTCGGAGGCGCGTGCGCAGAGAATGGAGAGTGAAGCACAGGGAAAATATACGGGCGTGTTACATCCCCTTTTCGCTTTCCCAACCTCTGAAGGACTTCTCGCCGTCCTGGGAGATGCTGGAAGGGCTGCCCTTCTCACTACAGCCGGCGAAGTAGTTTCCGGGAAGGTCCGTCTCTTCGGCGGTGAACCGGTCGAACTCAATCTTGCGGTTCCCGGTAAGTTGAAACATTGGTCTTCCTATCAGTCTGGCCAGGTTGATTTTCAAAATCGTCTTGTTGACATTAAAATGCTCTGGGAACCGGCCCGCTTTGGTTGGGTTTTCAGCCTTGGTCGTGCCTTCCATCTGACCCGGGAAGAAAAATACGCCGAATCCTTCTGGCGCAACTACGAGACTTTCGCTGCTACCAACCCGCCTTATCTTGGGCCCAACTGGGCTTCCGGCCAGGAAGCAGCCTTGCGGTTGATGGCCTTTGTCTGGGCTGCCCAGGTCTTCCGCGCATCTTCCAGCAGCACGCCGGAACGGAATGCTGCCTTGGCGCACGCAGTTGCGTTTCATGCTTTGCGCATTGTTCCCACGCTCGTCTACGCCCGCTCCCAGCAGAACAACCACCTTCTTACCGAAGCCGCTGGTCTGCTCACCGCCGGTCTGGCCCTGCCTGACCATCCGAAAGCTTCCCGCTGGTGCAGGCTTGGTTGGAAATTTCTTAACGAAGGTCTCCAGTCTCAGATTGACACCTATGGCGAATATGCCCAACACTCCACTAACTACCACCGCCTGATGCTCCAGGTCGTCCTGTGGATAAATACTTTGGTACATTGTAACGACCTCGCCCAGCCTCCTGCTGGGGTTGGCCGTTTCCGCTGGCCTCGCCAGACCCATGAAGCCATCCTGCGTTCCATCCACTGGTTGCTGTCGATCCTGGATTCCGATTCGGGCCGGACTCCCAATCTGGGTGCCAATGACGGCGGTTATATTTTCCCTCTGACTGTCTGCCCGTTCTTCGATTTTCGCCCGGTCCTGAACGCCGCCGCACGCGCTTTCCTCGACTATGACATGCCGCGCGGACCCTGGGACGAGCTGGCGCTCTGGTTTGATGTCCCGTTGGAGAACCGGACGTATTTTCCATTACCTCGCTATCTCGGCGATCAGATTTACGGCAAAGCCTCCTGGGCTTATCTGCGGACTGCCCAATTCACCTCCCGTCCATCCCACGCCGACCAGCTTCATGTGGACTTGTGGTGGCAAAGTTTGAATGTGGCCCAGGATGCTGGGACGTATTCCTATAATGATGATCCGCCTTGGGATAACAGTCTGACCACTGCGCTGGTACACAATACCGTTACAGTTAACGGCCGCGATCAGTTCACGCGCGTAGGGCGATTCCTTTATCTGGACTGGTTCAATGCCTACCGGCGCGGCATCCTTGAATCCGACCCTGCCATCCTCCAACGCATCCGTGGCCGGCATTGGGGCTATTGGAAACAAGGCCTCCGGCACGAACGCACCGTGACATCTTATGCAGACGGACACTGGCAGATCCGGGATGATATGTTGCCTTTCCGAATGCCATGGGATAAAAAACCGCTCACCTTTCGCCTGCACTGGCTCCTCCCGGATTGGGAATGGCAGCTGGAAAGCCGAGCTCAGGGTATGGCGCTTCGATTGCTGTCTCCGCACGGACCGGTAGGCTTCCGCCTCAACGTGACCGGTGGCGATCTTTCCAGCGTGGATCTGGTTCGGGCGGGTTCCATGGTCTTTACGTCCGGGACTGGCGATCGCAGGTCCCAGCTGGATGTGTCGATCCGGGGCTGGGCTTCCCCAACCTATGCAGTCAAGCTCCCGGCTTTGTCTCTGGCCGTGGAAACAAAATCCGCAAATGATGTACAATTCATCAGCGAGTTTACTTTTCCGATATGAGTTACCGGGCTGCCGTTGTACTTTTGCAGGGCAACAAGATCGCGCTGATCGAACGTCACCGCGCCGGCCTGCACTATTTCACCTTCCCGGGTGGTCACGTGGAACCTGGCGAAACCCCCGAGCAGGCTGCCGTGCGGGAGGCCAAGGAAGAGCTTGGCCTGGATGTGTCCATCCAGCGCCTTTTGGCTGAAATCTGGTGGCACAATAAGCCGCAGTATCACTACCTGGTTGTCGCAACTGGCGGTGAATTTGGAACCGGGACGGGCAAAGAGATAGGCCGCTCGCACCCGGTAAAGGGCAGTTACCAACCGGTCTGGGTGCCGGTTCAGGATCTGCTGGACCTGCCGGTCTTGCCACGCTTGTTGGCAAAAATGGTGGTGGCAGCCCCATCTACAGGCTGGCCGGATCCGGTTCCTGTCCTTCACGACGAAGAATGATATGCATATTCTTTTAATTCACCAGGCATTCGCTGCTCTCGACGAGCCCGGTGGGACACGTCATCACGAACTGGCACGCTATCTGTCTGGGCGCGGTCATACCGTGACGATTATCACCAGCCCGGTCAGTTATCTCACGGGGACTGCCCTCACCTCTTCCCCTCCCCCGCAGGGGGAGGGGATAGGGGTGAGGGTGATCCGTACCTATACCTATCAGGCCCTGCACAAATCCTTTATCCATCGTGTGTTCTCTTTTTTCTCGTTCACAGCCTCCTCGTTTTTCGCAGGTCTGGCCGTGAAGGACGTGGACTTGGTCTGGGGTACCTCGCCGCCTATCTTCCAGGGCGGAACCGCCTGGCTGCTGGCGCGGCTGAAGGGGGTGCCGTTTCTCTTCGAAGTGCGTGACTTGTGGCCGACCTTCGCCATCGCCGTCGGCGTTCTGAAAAATCCTTTGCTTATAAAATTGTCACTCTGGTTGGAGCGCTTCCTGTATCGCCATGCCGACCGGGTGATGGTCAACAGCCCCGGTTATGTGGCGCATGTGACCGCTCTTGCTGCCAGGCAGGTGGACCTCGTCCCGAATGGTGCCGACCCGGAAATGTTCGACCCGGCCGACCGTGGAACCGCCTTCCGGTCCGCGCACCTTTTGGAAAATAAATTCGTTGTCCTCTATGCCGGCGCGCATGGCATGTCGAATGATTTGGGTGTTGTGCTCGCTGCGGCAAAAATCCTGCAGGATGCCGCCGTCACCTCCGGAGTCATGTTCCTATTTCTCGGGGATGGCAAGGAAAAATCCGCGTTAATGAAACAGGCTGCCGATATGCACCTGACCAACGTCCTATTCCTCTCTCCAGTCCCGAAGTCTGGCATGGCAGCCGCCCTGGCCGGGGCGGATGCCTGCCTGGCCATCCTCAAACCCATCGAGGCATATAAGACCACTTACCCGAACAAGGTCTTTGACTACATGGCCGCCGGGCGGCCGGTGATCCTCGCCATCGATGGGGTTATTCGTGAAGTGGTCGAGGCGGCCGGCTGCGGGATCTTCGCCCAGCCGGGCGATCCATCTGCACTGGCGCAGGCGGTCCAGGCACTGGCTGCGGACCGGATCCGTTCCCGTCAAATGGGGCTGGCCGGGCGCAAATACTTGGAAGAGCAGTTCAGCCGGTCTGCGCTGGCGGCCAGGCTGGCTGGCATCCTGGAAGGCATGCTCTGAAGGACTCGGCAGGAGAATTCTCATGGCAATGACCGAACGCGTCCGTAAATTGCGCCGGAAATCCTTGAACGCCAGGGAGACTCTCTCGGCCGAACGGGCCGTGTTGGTGACCGAGTTTTACAAACAGAACCCGGGCTCGATCTCCACGCCGGTGCAGCGCGCCCTGGCCTTCCAATACCTGCTGGAGCACAAGACCATTTATATCGGCGCAGGCGAACTAATCGTCGGGGAGAAGGGGCCTGCACCCAAGGCCACCCCCACCTATCCCGAACTGTGCTGTCACAGTCTGCAGGATTTGGATATCCTCAACACGCGTGCCAAGATCTCCTTCGCGGTCAGACCGCAGGTCCGCAAAGTCTACACAGACACCCTCATCCCGTTCTGGCAGGGCAGGTCGATGCGTGACCTGCTTTTTTCCGAAATGACTGAGGAATGGAAGGCTGCCTACGAGGCTGGGGTGTTCACCGAGTTCATGGAGCAGCGCGCTCCGGTCACACCGTACTGGACGATAAGATCTACCACAAGGGCATGCTGGATTTTCAGCAGGACATCCAGCGCAGCTTGGACGGCCTGGACTTTTTGAACGACCCGCAGGCCTACGATAAGGAACAGCAACTGCGCGCAATGTCGATTTGTGCGGCAGCCCTGGTCCGGCTTGCGCAGCGCCACTCCGAAAAAGCGCGTGCACTCGCCGCCCGCACATCTGACCCTGACCGCAAAACCGAGCTGGAGCATATTGCCGTGGTGTGTGAGCGTGTCCCGGCCCAAGCCCCGCGTGACTTCTGGGAAGCCCTGCAATACTACTGGTTCGTTCACCTGGGTGTCACCAGCGAGCTGAACACCTGGGATTCGTTCTGCCCCGGCCACCTCGACCGCCACCTCCAACCATTTTTTGAAAAAGGTCTGGCTGATGGAACGCTCTCCAGAGCCAAGGCCGAGGAATTGCTGCAGTGCCTGTGGATTAAGTTCAACAACCAGCCTGCCCCACCCAAAGTCGGCGTGACGGCTGCCGAAAGCGGCACCTATACCGATTTTGCCCAGATCAATACCGGCGGCATCAACGTGGATGGATCGGATGGTGTTAACGATGTCACTTATCTGATCTTGGATGTGGTCGAGGAAATGCGCCTGCTGCAGCCCAGTGCATCCATCCAGGTCAGCAAAAAAAATCCCGACCAGTTCGTTAAACGCGCCGCCCGTATCATCCGTACCGGCTTCGGGCAGCCCTCGGTTTTCAATGCCGACCTGGTGGTCCAGGAGTTGGTGCGCCAGGGTAAATCCGTGGCGGATGCACGTAGCGGCGGTACCAGTGGTTGTGTCGAGACCGGCGCCTTCGGCAAGGAAGCCTACATCCTGACCGGTTACTTCAACCTGCCCAAGCTGCTCGAATTGACGCTGAATAACGGTCTCGACCCGCGTACCGGTCGCCAGCTTGGCCTGCAGACCGGCGACCCGGCCGAGTTCAGGTCCTTCGATGAGTTCTATGCCGCCTATGAAAAGCAGTCGCGCCATTTCCTTGACATCAAAATTCAAGGGAACAATCTGGTCGAGCAGTTGTATGCCCGCCACATGCCCTCTCCCTTCCTTTCCCTGCTGATCGACGACTGCATCGCCACCGGCCGGGACTATCACGCCGGTGGGGCCCGCTATAATTCCTCCTACATCCAGGGCGTCGGTCTCGGCACCCTCACGGATGCCCTGGTGGCCATCCAGTACCATGTCTTCGATCGAAAAACACTGACAATGCAGGCCCTGCTGGTCGCCCTCAAAGCCGATTTCGCCGGTCACGAAAAGGTCCGCCAGTTGCTGCTGAACAAGACACCCCGCTACGGCAACGATGATGACACCGCCGACCGGCTGATGGTCCGGGCTTTCGAGAGCTACTTCGCCGCCATCGACGGGCGTCCGAACACCCGCGGCGGTCACTATCGGATCAATTTGCTGCCAACCACCTGCCACATTTATTTCGGCTCGGTCACCGCTGCCACCTCAGACGGGCGCCACGCCTGGCAGCCGCTATCCGAAGGCGTTTCCCCCGTCCAGGGCGCGGACCGGCACGGGCCGACTGCCGTGCTGCGTTCGGTCGCCAAGATGGATCACGTCCGCACCGGCGGCACGTTGCTCAATCAGAAGTTCAACCCGCAAACCCTGCGGGATGAGGCCGGGCTGGACAAGTTGGTCCAGCTCATCCGCACGTATTTCCGCCTGGACGGTCACCACATCCAGTTCAACGTTGTGGATGCCGCCACCCTGCGGGCCGCCCAGGTCCACCCCGAACAGCACCGTGACCTGATCGTCCGTGTGGCCGGTTACTCGGATTATTTTTGTGACCTGAGCCCGGTTCTGCAGGATGAGATCATTGCCCGGACCGAGTTTCAGGGTTTTTAGCGTATGAACGCAATGAAAAAGCCTGGCCTGCGTTTATGGGTTGCCCGGCTGTTGATCGCTGTGGTCGTGGCCTGGAACCTGGAGTGTGCCCTGGTCTTTCTACTCAATCCGGGTTTATATGCGCCAGCCTTTGAATTGACCGGCATACCGGGGCTTGCAGCGGTGCGTGGATTTGCCGTGTTGTTCGTGATGTGGAACATCCCCTACCTGGTGGCCGTATGGAATCCACAGCGTCATCGCCTTTCCTTGTGGGAGGCGCTGGCTATGCAGGTCGTTGGTGTGATCGGGGAAAGTCTGATTCTGATTTCCATACCACTTGAATATTCCACCCTGCATGCTTCGCTGCTGCGCTTCATTGCTTTCGACGCATCCGGGGTAATCGCGCTGGTCGGGGCGGTTTTGCTGGGACGCGTTAATAACCACTAACGAGTAGATTTACGGTACCGTTAAAAAAAACACCGCCCTGCGGAAACTCGCAGGGCTGGTTCGATTGTCAACTTCAATTTACCCCATCTTCCCGGTCAGATACGAATCGGTCAGTTCCTTTTCCGGTCGGGTGAAGAGCTGCTTGGTCGGGCCAAATTCGACCAGATCGCCCAGCCAGAACAGGCCGGTGAAATCCGAAACACGCCCGGCTTGTTGCATGTTGTGCGTCACGATGACGATGGTGTACTGCTTCTTGAGCTCGGCGATCAGATCCTCGATCCCGCCGGTGGCGATCGGGTCTAGGGCGGAAGTGGATTCGTCGAACAGGATTACTTCCGGCTTGACGGCCAGGACGCGCGCGATGCAGATGCGCTGTTGCTCGCCGAGCGAAAAACCCAGGGCATTGGTACTCAGGTTATCTTTGATCTCATCCCATAAGATGGCATCCCGCAGGCTCTTCTCCACGATTTCATCCAGTTGAGCCTTGTTTTGTACCAGGCCGAGCACGCGCGGGCCAAAGGCTACGTTGTCGTATACCGATTGCGGGAAGGGATTCGGTTTCTGGAATACCATCCCGACCCGCCGGCGCAGTTCGGTCACGTTGTAGTCTGGGGCATAAATATCCTTGCCTTCCAGCAGGATTCGCCCCTCGATGCGTATCCCGTGGATGGCATCATTCATCCGGTTGAGGCAGCGCAGGAAAGTGGATTTGCCGCAGCCGGATGGTCCGATCAGGGCCGTCACCTGGCGCGCTTGAATGTCCATGGCTATTTTGTTTAGGGCCAGTTTCTCGCTGTAATAAAAATCCAGGTCCCGGACGGTAAAAACAAAAGGGTTGGGCACGGGGTCAATTTTACACGATTCTCTCTGGATTGCCCGACCCTTATGCCTTATAATTCGGAGCAATGAAATCCCTCCGCTTCGCTCTTCTCACCTTGTTGGTGTTCCTGGCTGCCTGCGGAGGGACTTCCGGAAAGACGAATTCCCGATCGGGCACATCATCATACATTCAGAATAAGGGCTCTGATACTATCGTCAACCTGGCGTTGGCATGGGCGGAGAAATATCAGGCTGAGCATCCAAATATCAGCATTTCAGTGACCGGTGGCGGGTCTGGCACGGGGATTGCCGCTTTGCTCAACAAGACCGTCGATATTGCCAATGCCTCCCGCCAGATGCAGGCCGAGGAGATCAAACAGGCTAAAGCGAATGGATTTGACCCGGTCGAATTCGTGGTCGCCCGGGATGCCATTGCTGTCATCGTCAACCCGACCAACCCGGTCAGCCGGTTGACCTTGCAGCAGATCTCCGATATCTATTCCGGCAGGATCAACAACTGGTCCCAGGTCGGTGGCGAGGACCGGCCGGTCGTCCGGCTTTCCCGTGAGGTCAACTCCGGAACGCATGTCTACTTCCGCGATACGGTCATCCGTCTGGGAAATCCCAATAACAAGACTCTCTTTGCCACCGATACACTCCTTTTGCCCTCCTCGGAAGGTATTATCAGCGAGCTCCGGCAGAATCCGAATGCCATTGGCTACGATGGCTTGGGCTACGTGCCTTCCGACCTGAAAGTGATTGCAGTTGCAAAAGCTGCCGGTAGTCCCTATATCCTGCCCTCGATTGCCACCGTGAATGATAAGAGTTACCCGGTCGCCCGTGACCTTTACATGTACACAGCCGGCCAGCCGGTCGGAGCGGTAAAAGCCTATCTTGATTGGATCGTCTCCGCCGAAGCTCAGACCATTGTTGCAAATCTGGGCTTCGTGCCAATAATAAAATAGAGTGTCATTGCGAGGAGCGTTCTTCGCGACGTAGCAATCCCCCCACAAAGGAGATTGGTCACCTGCACCGCACCTGCGGCGCACCGCCCCGTCCCTGGCCTGGGACGGAACACCGTTCGTGCCGCCCTGGCCTGACCGTCAGGACAGGCGAACACCGGCGGCACGCCGGTGCGAGACGGCAGGGGCAGGTGCAGGTGTCGCTCCCTGCGGTCGCTCGCACTGGCACTACTAAGGAGTTGGATGAAGAAATCCCTCAACTGGAGCGAGACCCTTGTCACTGCGGTCGTAAGGACCTGCGGATATTCCGCCATTGTCTTTGTCATCCTGATCTTTTTCTTTCTCCTGCGTGAAGGGGTTCCTGCCCTGGCCGAGGTGAAACTCGGCGAGTTGTTTTCAACCCGCTGGTATCCCATCGAGAACCACTTTGGCATCCTGCCGCTCGTCACCGGATCGATCATCGTGACCCTGGGTGCCATGCTGGTCGCCATTCCCTTCGGGATCGGGACTGCTGTCTTCCTCGCCGAAATCGCCCCCCGCTGGCTGCGCGAAATCCTCAAGCCGCTGGTGGAACTGCTGGGCGGACTGCCCTCCGTGGTGCTCGGTTTCCTGGGCATCCTCGTCTTGGCGCCATTCCTGCGCATCTTCCTGAACTTGCCGACCGGCCTGACCGCCCTGGCTGGGGCGCTGCTCCTTGGCGGGATCGCCGTGCCGACCACCGTTTCGATTGCCGAAGATGCCCTTGATACTGTCCCGCAGAGTTATCGGGAAGGCGCGCTGGCCCTGGGCGCGACCAAGTGGCAAACCATCTGGCGCGTGACCCTGCCGGCTGCCCGCTCCGGTGTCTTGACCGCCCTCATGCTTGGCATCGGACGTACCATTGGCGAGACTATGGCTGTCATGATGGTGACCGGCAACGCCCCCGTGATGGCCGTTAAATTATCCTCCATCTTTTCCCCAGTCCGCACCATGACCGCCACCATCGCGGCTGAAATGGGCGAGGTGGCAAATGGCAGCACCTACTATCACGTCCTGTTCTTTATCGGTTTGGTGTTGTTCCTGATTTCGCTTGTGGTAAACATCATTGCTTCGTCGGTGGTATTCAAATCCAGGACACGTGCAGAGAGGGTATTGTCATGAAACGAAGCTTTGCCGTCGACCGTTTCCTGGTTCAGCGTCTCGGAATTTCAATGATCACGTTGGTTGCTCTCATCACCATCGTTCCGATCATTGTCGTGTTCGCCTATATCATCGGGAAAGGTGCACCGGCATTCTCTTGGGAATTCTTGAGTGCCATGCCGCGTGACGGGATGCGCGCCGGCGGCATCCTGCCGGCTATTATCGGGACGTTCTACCTGACGCTTGGAACCGCCATTTTCTCAGTCCCGCTCGGGATTGCCGCCGCCATCTACCTCTCCGAGTATGCCCGTGAGAACTGGCTGACCCGTCTCATCCGCATCGCCATCATTAACCTGGCTGGCATTCCCTCGGTCGTATATGGGCTGTTCGGGCTGGGATTGTTTGTGCTTTTCCTGAAGTTCGGCACCAGCATCCTCTCTGCCTCCTTGACGTTGTCCATCATGACCCTGCCGGTCATCATCAGCGCTGCCGAGGAAGCCCTGCGGGCCGTCCCGCAAGCCTTCCGCACCGTCAGTATTTCGTTGGGAGGCACGCGCTGGCAGACCATCCGCAGGATCATTCTGCCTCAGGCGCTGCCTGGCATCATTACCGGTGTCATCCTGGGACTGGAGCGTGCCGCCGGGGAGACTGCCCCGATCCTGTTCACCGGCGCGGCCTTTTTCCTGCCGCGTCTGCCCCACTCTCCCTTCGACGCGACCATGGCCCTGCCATACCATCTTTTTGTCATCTCAACGCAGGTCCCGGGAATGCCCATCCAGATCCAGTATGGCACCGCCTTGGTGCTCATCATCTTTGTGCTCGGCATGAATTTGTCTGCGACCATCATTCGCTCACGCGCCCGTGCGAAGAGACAGTGGTAAGCATGGAAAAAATTGTCATTGAACACTTGAGTCTCAAATATCCAACTGGGACGGAATCCCTCAAGGATATCAACCTGAAGATTCCCACCAATGCCATCACGGTGCTGTTCGGACCGGCCGGCGGGGGTAAATCATCGCTGCTGCGTTGCCTCAACCGCCTGAACGACCTGGTCGAGGTTCAGACCCTGACAGGGAACATTTTTCTGGATGGTGAAAACATCCTTGACCCGAAAACGGATGTCATTGCCCTGCGCCGCCGCGTCGGCATGGTCTTCGCCCGGCCGGTCGTCCTGCCGATGAGTATCCGGCAGAACCTGACCTACGGCTTGGAGCTGGCCAATGAAAAGCGCCGGTCCAGATTGGACGAAGCCGTGGAGCGCGGACTTAAGTTGGCCGCCCTGTGGGACGAGGTCAGGGACCGTCTCGACGATCCCGCCATTGCCCTCTCGGGCGGCCAGCAGCAGCGCCTGTGCCTGGCGCGTGTCCTGGCCAACCAGCCGGAGGTCATCCTGCTCGATGAACCCACTTCCGGTCTCGACCCCATTTCAACCGGTAAAGTCGAAGCCGCCTTGCAGGAACTTAAAAAAGATTACACCATTATCCTGGTGCCGCATTCCGTCCAGCAGGCCGCCCGCACAGCGGATTATGCTGCCTTCTTCCTGCAAGGCGAGCTGGTGGAATATGCAGAGGGAAAAGAGCTTTTTACCCACCCAATGGTCAAACGCACAGAGGATTACATCGAGGGGAGATTCGGGTAGGTTGAAGTAGTTTATTGGTATTTTTGACCCTGAGGTAATTTGTTAGCGGCATCCGATGTCCGGATGCTTTTTTTATCTTTACATAATATTAACTGGTCGTTAAAACAACAACAATCAACCGGGTTTATCCTTATTAATGGAAGAATTCCTTAAAAGTGGAAAGGTTGAAGCTATGTTGGCAACTGAAATGAAAACAAGAGCAGATAATTGGCAAATTGGCCAGGAACTGCGTTGTGATACTTACATACCTAGTCCTGCCAGACTGGCCCTGGTCCTCGAAAATGGTTGGAGAGTTGTTAAGGTCGAGTTGGCTCCTTCGCTGGATCAACTTGGGCTTGTCTATCTCGTCACGCTCAAATTCAATTCCCGCCTGCAAAACCATCGGTTGATCCTTCCAAGAAATCCCCAGTTCGAAAAAATCCTGGAGGAGAATCTGCGTTTGGATACCCCCGCAAAAACGATCCAACCGGGTGAAGAGTGCTTGCCTGCAATGTAACCAGGAATATGCACGCTAACGGTCAGGTATGGTTCTTCCTTACCAATTTCTTAAACGTTTTCCGCCTTGAGACGTGGACGTGGATCACGTACCAGCCAGAAGAGTAGTACGGCGATGGCCAGTCCTCCCACCGCCGAAACCATAAAGGTGGTCTGGAAGCTGATCGTCTGGGCAATCCAGCCGCCGATCAGCGGGGCAATGATCGTGAAGGGTGCCACCAGTGTATTGGACAGGCCGATATAGGTTGGGCGACTTTCCTCGTTTCCGAATTCCATCGTGATGGCCAAGCCGGTCGTCCAGTAGGCCACGCCAGCCAGTCCGCTTAGGATAAAGGCCGGATACAGCCAGCCGGTGGAGGGTGCGCCCCAGGCTATCAGGGAACTGAGCGCCGTTGCCACCGAACCGGCAATCAACATGGCGCGGTGTCCGAACCGGTCGCCCAGCCAGCCCATGACGGCGTTGGCTACTGTGGATGTTATGGTTAGTGCAGCGGTCAGGAACCCGGCGGTCAGGTCGCTCATCCCGAAGCGGCGTAGGCCGTAAACGATGTAAAAAGCGAAGCCCATTGTGGCAAACTGGGAAAGCAGGCGGACCACCAGGTAAGCCGTGAAGTTCCTGTCACGGCGTAGGATTTCGAGCCCGTTTTTCCAGGCTGGGGGCTGGTGCTCCGGGATCTTCTTTTCATTGTCCACCGGCTCGCGCGTTAGTCCTATTGCGATGTACGAAAATACCATCCCCACCGCGGTCAAAGTGAAGCACAGCGAAAAGTTGATCGGGTCATGCACCCGGACGAGGATGTATCCGGCCGCGATTGCTGCCACGCTCATCAGAACGTTCGCTAGCGCGGACTGAGCCCCGAAAAAAGTGCCGCGCCAATCCGATGGGATGATCTTGGCAACCATGCTCTGCCAGGCATTGGCGGTGAACCCGGCTCCTATTCCCTGCCAGATCAGCATCGCGAAAGTGAGTACCAAAGCGGCTTTATTCCCCAGCGTACCCGAGAACAACGCCACCAGCGCCAGTCCCAGGTATGGGACGCGCTCGTTGATTGTCATCAGCATCACCATTGGCTTGTACCGCCTCAGGCGCGCCACTGAATTCGCCATGAACAGCTGCGGTAGCTGCCACCCGACGGCATGAATGGCGGGTATGAGCCCGATCAGCAAGGCCGATGTGGTCATCCGGCTGACAAAGAGCGGCAGGATCGTACCGATTGAACCAAAACCCCAGCCCAGGCCAAAAAAACCGCCATCTGCCAGGTTCACGGCCAGGTTGAAGCGCAGGTGTTTACGCAGGGATTGCTCGAGGCTCGACATACCTGCCAATTCTACCACTCACATTTTGTAGACCAATTCTCCCCTCCCTAAAGTCGTAGAATTCTGGAGAGGGACCGGGAGCGGACGGTACTCCACACTTTGATAACGCCCAATCCCATATCCGAATCCGATTTGCCTTGGAAAAGGAATTCGTCCTATACTGTCATTCGTTTCGATTCTCCGTGGAGCCTGATGTATGGCAAATAAACCGACCTCAGCGATGCAACGTGTTTTTATCCTCTGCCTGGTAGTCGTTTTCCTGGTTGCCTGCAGTAGTCCCGTGTCTACGCATATTCTTTTCATCGGGAACAGTTTTACCTTCTTCAACGGCGGGATGGATAGGCAGTTGAAAGGTCTGGCTCCCGACAGTTCCAGTTCGGTTATCGCCGTGGGAGGCTTTACCCTCAGGGATCATTTGAATGCCGGTGAAGCTCTCCGGAGGATCCAACCGGGTGGATGGGATTATGTTGTTCTCCAGGAACAGAGCCAGACCCCCGTCCTGGATTCGCAGAATTTTTTCAATGCCGTCAGGGATTTTGACGTGGCCATCCGGGCGACTGGCGCACACACCATCCTGCTCATGACTTGGGCATATCCCGACAGTTTAAGGAATGGGGTAACGACAGAAAACCTGGCAGCGGCTTACCTTGGGGTGGGCTCGGAGTTGGGCATCCTGGTCGCCCCGGCAGGGCTGGCCTTCGCCCGGTCTCTGCAGGAGAAACCCGGCTTGATCCTTTTCAGCCAGGACGGACATCCGACCCTCTACGGAACCTACCTGGCAGCCTGTGTCCTGTATGGCACGATCTTCGGAAAGACGCCGGCCGGGAATCCTTATTCCGACAGGGCCATCAGCCCTGAGATCCGGGATTTTCTTCAAAGGATTGCCGCACAGAGTTTGGGTTACTGACAGGGGACCGGGAGATGAAGCCTTTCCATCCTGCCTCTTGACAAATTCTTCCTTCCGCATACAATAAAAATAACGAACGTTCGTTCATTTCCTCGGAGGTATCAATTTATGGACGAAGAAACCCCTTCAAAAGGCGAACGTACTCGTAAGGCCATCCTCGAGGCTGCTTACGACTTGTTTCTTGAGCAGGGCTACGCGGCCACCTCCATGCGGCAGATAGCCGAACGGTCCGGGCTGGCTTTGGGCGGTATTTACAATCACTTCACTGGCAAGGAAGCCATTTTTAGCGAACTCATTATTGAAAGGCACCCCTTCCAGCAGATCCTGCCGGTGTTGCTCAATACGCCAGCCGAAGATGTGGAGAGTTTTGTCAGAAACGCCGCCCGGACCATGGTGAGCGAGCTTGGCAAACGCCCCGATTTTATCAAGCTGATGTTCATTGAGATCGTCGAGTTCAATGGACGTAATATGCCGAATATGCTGGATCATGTCCTCCCGCAGGTATTGCCCTTAATGGAGAAGTTCAGTAGAAATAAAAAAGTTCTGCGACCGATGCCGTCCTTTACTTTTTTTCGGGCCTTCCTTGGGCTGTTTTTTTCGTACTACATGACTGAATTATTGCTTTCCAATACGCCCGCAGCTTTGATCCAGGGCAATGCACTTGACAACTTCGTGGAAATTTTCCTGCACGGCGTCATGACTGACAAGGAGCCCGCATGAATTCACGGTTATTCTCCATCATCCGTAAGGAATTCATCCAGATCGTGCGTGACAAGCGTACGCTGTTCATCATCCTGGTCATCCCGATCGTTCAGCTGTTCCTGTTGGGCTACTCCGCCACTAGCGATATACGCAATGTTCCGTTGGTCGTCTTCGATCAGTGTCGCTGCTCCGAATCGCGCTCTCTTCTGGATGCCTACCGGGTGGCTGACTATTTCAAGTTGGCTTTCTATGTCAGCTCGGAAGACGATATCCGCAGCCTGGTCGAACAGGGCAAGGCGCGTGCCGGCATCATCATCCCGCCCGATTACAACACCCAGCTGTCCCGGGGGAACGCCAGGGTGGCCTTCATCCTGGATGGTTCGGATGCCACTGCCGGATCCTCGGCCTATTCGGCCGCCCTCCTGATCGGGCAGTCTCAGGCCACCCAGCTGATGGTCCAGAAGCTCGAGCGTAGCGGCATAAGCGCCGCGGCCATCCAACCGCCTCTGGATGTCAGGACGCGTGTCTGGTATAACCCCGACCTTAAAAGCTCCTATTTCATGATCCCGGGCGTGATCGGCATGATCCTGTACGCTATCACCTCCATCTTGACCGCCACGGCGGTCGTTCGGGAACGCGAACGCGGCACCATCGAGCAGTTGATCGTCACCCCGGTACGTCCGTGGGAACTGGTGGTCGGGAAAGTTGTGCCATATGCCATACTGGCGTTCATCGACACGCTGGAGGTGCTCGCCATCGGGCACTGGTGGTTCGGCATGCCGGTGCGCGGCGACATGGGCCTGATACTGGCTTGCTCAGGCCTCATGCTCCTGACAGGATTGGGGATAGGTCTGTTTGCCTCCACCATTGCCAACACCCAGCAGGAGGCAATTCTGACCGTCTTCATGACAATTCTGCCCTCCATTTTCCTTTCGGGTTTTTTCTTCCCGCTTGAGGCCATGCCGGTTGTTTTGCAATGGGTTTCCTACATTATCCCCTTGCGGTATTACCTGGTCATCATCCGCGCTCTGCTGATCAAGGGGGTCGGCGTCGAGGCAATCTGGAATGAGATCCTGCCTCTGATTGTCTTCGGGGTTATCATCATGACCGCCGCCTCTGTCCGTTTCCGCAAGCGCCTCGATTAATAAAAACAGTCCAATTTCAAAATGGAAGGCTCTAAATGATCCCTGACTCCTTTTGGAAACGGATGAAGACCGTCCAGACCATCCACAAACGCCTGTACGACTCTGGCAAAGGTTGGATCGTCGGGAAATTTATCCTGCTTTTAACTCACACCGGCCGCAAGTCCGGGACTCGCTACGGCACGCCCCTCCAGTACGAAAAGGTTGACGGCGCCTACTGCGTTGGGGTGGCCCGCGGTCTAAAAGCGGACTGGTTTCGCAACATCCAAGCCGATCCGCACGTGCACGTCCGGGTGGATCGCTGCGAGTTTGACTGCGTTGCCGAACCGGTCACCGATCCGAGTCGGGTGGCGGATTTCTTGGAATACCGGCTGAAACGTCACCCGTTCATGGTTGGTCTGATATTAAAATTTGCTAATAAACTGCCCATGCGGCCGAGCCGCGCCCAGCTCCTGGAATTGAGCAAGTCCACTCCATTGGTTATTCTGCGTCCTAATATAGAGGAGAATTAAAGAAGAACACTATATGACCAACCTGATTGAAGCCTCCCACCTGCGAAAAACCTTCGGCGCAACCGTCGCCGTAGACGACCTGTCCCTGCACGTTGAAGAAGGCGAGATCTATGGCTTGGTCGGCTCGGATGGGGCTGGCAAGACCACCACCATCCGTTTGCTGGTCGGCGCCCTCAGGCCCGATTCCGGTCAGGTAAGCGTGTGTGGCTTCCCGTTGGACAAAAAAACTGAACAGGCGCGTGCCAGCCTCGGTTACCTGTCCCAGCGCTTCTCGCTCTATGAAGATCTGACTGTGCTCGAAAACATCCGCTTCTTCTCTGAACTGCGCGGACTGACCCACCGGGAGTGGCTGCCGCGTTGTCTGGAGATTCTCGAATTTGTCGGTCTTTCGGCTTTCAAAGGCCGCCGCGCCGGTCAACTCTCCGGCGGGATGAAACAGAAACTCGGCTTGGCTTCGGCGCTGGTCACCCGGCCGCGCCTGCTCCTGCTCGATGAACCCACCACCGGTGTGGATCCTGTCACCCGCCAGGATTTCTGGCAATTGCTCATCCGCCTGGTCTCTCTCACCCCTCACCCCTCTCCCACCGGGAGAGGGGAAGGGGGTGAGGGAGTCTCTGTCCTTCTCACAACGCCATACATGGACGAAGCTTCCCGCTGCCACCGCGTCGGATTCATGCGCCAGGGCCGGCTGATTGCGGAGGGCGCGCCGTCCGAGCTACGTTCCACCCTGAATGGACGCATCCTCGAAGTGCGCGGCGAATCGATGCCGCCCTTGCGGGAGGCTGCCCGCAAGATTGCCGGTGTGGAAGACGTCCGCCTCTTTGGCGATAGATTGCACTTGCGTGTGGTTGCAGGCAAGACAGATTCTGTTCTATCGGCTCTAAACAAGGCCTTTTCCACTCCTCGCGGTTTTCGTGTCGAGATGCGTACTGTCCCGCCGACTCTGGAAGACGTCTTCATCTCGCTGTCCGAGAGCAAGGATTGACCTTTGATGATTGATGCCTTTGCCCAACTCGATCTGCCGGAAGCCTATCTGCACGCATTGGATCTCCTGATCAAGCGGGTGTCTCCGCTTGAATATATCTGGGCGCTGACCGGCTCTGCTAGCCTGCGTTTACAGGGCGTGGAAGTCCCGGTTCATGATCTGGACATCCAGGCCGGCCAGAAAACCGTCTACCGCATAGAGAAGCGACTGGCGGGGTTCATGAAGACTCCCGTCCATTTATGGGAGTTGACCGGCATGCGCTCTCTGGAAGGGAAGGCCGTTTTGGAAGGTGTCGAGATTGAACTTTTGGCAAATGTCGCCCATCGCCAACCGGATGGTGTCTGGCGCAGTTACACAGATTTTTCCCGTCTGGTCTGGGTCGAAACGCATGGTTTGCGCATTCCCCTCTTCCCTTTGGAAGATGAGATTAAAGCCTACGAGGCCATGGGCCGGGCTGAAAAAGCTGCTCTGATTCGCAAGACGATTTAGAGAGCCGGAGAGTGATTTTCATCGGTCTTGGTACAGCTTTGTGGAGACAACATGCCTGAACCTGTTGTCATTACCAATAACCTGACGCGCCGCTTTGGTGATTTTGTTGCCGTGGACCACATTTCCTTTGCCGTCAATGCCGGTGAGATTGTCGGTTACCTCGGCCCGAATGGCTCTGGCAAGACCACCACCATCCGCATGCTGCTGGGCCTGCTCAAACCCTCTGAAGGCAGTGCCAGTGTGCTCGGTTTCGACGCTTTCCGTCAGTCCGAACAGGTGCGTGCCCGGGTTGGGTACATGTCACAGAAATTCGCCCTTTACGATGACCTGACCGTCTGGGAAAACCTGACCTTTTACGGAGGTGTGTACGGCATCCGGGAGAAAAAGGCGATCAAAGCCACGTTGGACCTGATTGGGTTGGCTGGTCATGAAGCGGAACTGGCCCGGGCACTTTCTGTTGGCTGGCGCCAGCGCCTGGCGCTGGGGATTGCCCTGGTTCATCAGCCCAGACTGCTCTTCCTCGATGAACCCACCTCCGGGGTGGATCCGACGGCTCGGCGAGCCTTCTGGGATTTGATTTATGGACTGGCGGCGGGAGGCGTGAGCGTCTTGGTTACGACGCATTACATGGATGAGGCCGAGTACTGTGGCCGGGTGGGCATCATGCGCGCTGGCAAACTGCTGGCAATTGACACACCCGCGCAATTGAAAAGGACGGTCATCCCCGGCGACGTTTGGGAGCTACACGTTGAACCATTACAGGCCGGCTTGGAAGCTTGCAGCAAGTGTACCGGCGTACTGCGGGTGGGGTTCACCGGTGATCATCTCAGGGTGATTGCGGAGCGGGAACTCGGCGAGAAGCAGTTGCGCCGCGCTATCCGGACGAATGGGCTTTCGATTCTGGCCCTCGAGCGCGGCGAACCGACCCTCGAAGATGTATTTTTGTCGCTGGCCAAGGGGTGATCAATCCCCGTCGCTTGTACCACGAAGTGGCATGATAGAATCGGCATATGAATTACATCCATCATGCCCTCATCGGAGTTGGCACAGCCGGCCTGGGTGTCGCCGCCGCAGAAGCCCTGGGCCTGCCTCCGCCCCCGCTCCTATCGCTGGGGATTGGAGCGCTCGTGGTGGGGACGGGGTCAATTGCCACCGACCTTGACCATCCAAAATCCTTCATCAGCAACAGCATTCCTTCCGAGGTTATCCGGATTGCGCTGGCTATCCTGCTCATCCCGTCATTGGCTGCGCTGGGCGCACTGCTCACCACCCATGATCTGCAAAGTGTGTGGGATCAGTTTTCCGGTCTGGTCTTTGGGGTGAATTTCCTGCGCTGGGCGCTTATCGCCCTGGGTGGGTCACTCGGGCTTATACTGCTCTCCTGGCTGCTCTATAAAAGTTTACACCATCGCGGACCGCTGCATTCAATCCTTTTCGCTTTGGGAGTTACGGCGATTGCCTGCTGGATTGCATGGTATTACTGGCTGCCCTGGACATGGGGACTGGCTTTCGGTTGGGGTTGGCTCTGGCATATCCTTGCCGATGGACTGACCAAGGAAGGCGTCCCATTTTTCTGGCCTTTCAATGATGAGCGCCGGCACACCTTGCCAGAATGGATGCTGGGCGCGGCGCGACCGCTGGTCTCCGTGGTGGCGGTTGCCGGTATTCTCTTACTGGTTTATTTTCAGGTCGCCGGATGATTTGATTTTCCCTCCATCTTTTTCCTTTCGGGTACACCCGCCTTGCGTTTTCAATGGTATGGTTTCCTTTGTGCATGCGTCTTTTTCTACTGGAGTTTATGATGCCGTCCACCCTGGAGATTGAAACCGAATTGGAGAGAGCCGAACACGCCCGCCTGAACGGGAACGAGGGTCGGGCGCGCGTTTGTGCACGCCGGGCAGCCGGCATTGCGGCCCGGGCCTTTCTGGCCCGCCACGGGATCCACCTGCGTGACGCGAGCGCATATGCGGCTTTACAGGCTCTGGTTGAGTTCCCCGCCCTCGCCCCGGACCTGCGGGTTGCTGCGCTTCATTTGACCACGCGCCTCACCGGGGCGTTTACCCTGCCGGTGGACGCCGATCTCATTTCTGATGCCCGCAATATTGATTGGAGGTTTGGAATGAACGTTACCCCTGAGATCACATTGTACGGAAACACCTGGTGCGGAAGTTCCCGCCGGGCCCGCCTCTTCTTCGACCAGCACCACATCCCTTATCGCTGGGTGGATATTGATGGGGATGAAGATGCCGCTAAATACATCGAGAGTCTCAACCATGGGAACCGCAGTGTGCCCACGATTGTCTGGCCGGACGGCTCCTTTCTGGTGGAACCTTCTAGTGATGCGCTTGCTAAAAAGTTAGGCGTCAAACCGTAGAACCTCATAGATGGGGTGATACGAATAAAGGATGGTTTCCTTGACGGCTTGATGTGCCGGTGATAAACTCACTTTTGAATTTCCAGATTATTCACGAAAGGAGGCTCGAAAACCATGTTTAAAAATGAATTGGCTCATGAGCTGGTTTTAAGCGCGCCTCCTGTGGAAGTGGATAGCTGATTTTTTGATTAATTACATCAGTCCATGCCGCAGGCGTGCCGCCTGCGGCTTTTGATTCTTCGGTTCGTTGGAATCGCCGTGATATAGGGGAAGACATTGGGGTGTTGGGAGGGCGGGGCCCGCCCAACAACCCCAAATTCTCTGATCGCCACGAAAATTCCCACAGCACCGTTTCGTTGAAAGCCACGGGCAAGGAACGTTTCCGTGGTTTATTTGGCATTGAGTCAAAGTATGGACACTCTATCAGAATATTACAATGAACTGGACGACGAGGGGCTTTTTGAAGAAGCCCCCCACCCTAAAACCAACAAGCCGAAATTGGACCCTCATGCAGTTCAGAAATTTGTTCAGAGGCAGGATGATAGCCGCCAGACATATTCTTTTACTTACCACCCCGCCCGATTTGAAGAAGGCTGGCTGCTCAATTCGCTGGGTTATTTCTTTGAGCAGAGATGGATATCTGATGTCTTGAGCAAGATCAAGGCTGGCAAGGAGGCCTCGGTCTACCTGTGCCGCTCAGGGGACCAGGTCAAGTCTGCGCTCGTAGCGGCCAAAGTCTTCCGGCCACGCATGCTGCGCAACCTGAAGAACGACCAGCTTTACCGCCTCGACCGTGAAGTCCTGGACGAAAACGGTAATCGCATCCACGATCTGGGCATGTTGAAGGCCCAGCACAAGCGCAGCGTATATGGCGAGCAGATCCGCCATAAATCATGGATCGCTTACGAGTTCCAGACCCTGAAAACCTTGCATGCCGCCGGTGCAAACGTACCGCAGCCTTACGAAATGAACGGGAATGCCATCCTGATGGGCTACATTGGCAGCGACCTGTCCGCCGCGCCGACCCTCAATACCGTCATATTGGATTCGCAGGAGGTCAGACCGCTATATGAAAGTCTCCTGCACAACGTCGAAATCATGTTGGCGCATGGAATTGTCCACGGCGACCTTTCGGCTTATAACGTGCTTTACTGGGACGCTGGGATCACTTTAATCGATTTTCCCCAGGTTATTTCTCCCGGTCACCATCGCAGCGCCTATCAGATCTTCAGCCGCGATATCACCCGCATTTGCGATTACTTCACCCGCCAGGGCCTGCGCTCCGACTCCGCACGCCTTGCCGCCGGCTTGTGGAAGGCATACGGTTACCGCCGTCATCCGGAGCTGCATCCCGGCTTGCTGGATGCCAACGATCCCGCCAGCCGCGAGTACTGGAAAAAGAATCGCGAGGAAGAGTAGGGATGACTGGCCTGATCCATCCTTGAATTTGGGACGGCTCACGTCGTTTCACAAAAAAGTCCGGAGGAGAGCCTCCGGACTTTGCGTTTTTCTTTCTTCCCCATCGAATTTCTAGGTGGCGCGTTTCTTCGCTGAAAGGATCAGCAATGCACGCACGACCATTGCCAGAAAAACTGCCAGAGATATGAAACCGGCGATCAACGCCGCAAGAATATGCCAGTTGGCAACGGAATTCACAAAGGCAGCCCGGTTCCCTTCCTGGATGCGCAGACCGAGACCATGCACGAATTCCCGGCGCGGTGCCACTGGTTTCAGGGTGCCCGACAACCGATTTTCCATCGAAGAATATTTTTCCATCGAGGCATCGACGAGTTTTTTTCCCATTCCCATGGTTCACTCTCCTGCCGGGTAGACGATCAGGCCAACCGTCCCCGGCCCCAGGTTGGCTGCCACCGCGACGGATAATTCGGTGATGATGAGTTCCCGGAGGTTGAAAGCCTTCTTGGCCATCTCGCACAGAATCTGGCCCGACTTCGGGTCGCGTGCATGCACAGCCGCCACATGGACCGGCTCTTGTTCAAACCGGTTGCACAACATTTCCAACACCCGGTCAAGGGCTTTGTTCCGGGTCCGCACCCTCTCCGTCATATCCAGGAAACCCTCCCGTAGCACGATTATCGGCTTGACGTTGAGTGCTGAGGCCAGTGCTGCCTGGAGCGCCCCAACCCGGCCGCTCATCCGGGCGTAATCGAGTTTGTCCATGGTGAGCACTATTTGGACATTGCGGCGGATCTGGTACATCCGCTCAACGATCTGTTGGGTGGCAACTCCAGCACGCGCCATCAAGCGGGCCTCCCGGCACATCATGCCAAGCGCAGCCGACCCTGAGCCCGAATCGAATGGGATGATGTTGAACTTCCCGGCCAGTTCGCCCGCCGCAACAACTGCCAATTCGAACGTTCCGGACAATTTGCTGGTCACATGCATCGAGAGGATTGTTTCGCCCGCTTTCGCGACGTGCTCATAAAATTCCTTGAATTGGAACGGGGATGGTTGGGAAGTCTTGGGAATTTTCCCGCTCTCTTCCACCAACTGGTAGAAGGCCTCGTTGGAGAGGTCCACACCTTGCAGATAGGTCTTGTCCCCGAATTGGATGTTGATCGGCACCACTTGAATATCGTATTCTTTTTCCCATCCGGCGGGCATATCGGCTGTACCGTCTGTGACAATCCGCAACATGCACTAAACTCCTTCCAGATCAATCCCTTCCAATTCGTCTCTCAGCGCCAGAAGGGTGCGGTGGTAGAGACTTTTCACTGCGCCCTCGCTCCGGTTCATGGTCTGGCCGATCTCGATGTTCGACATATGCTCGACAAATTTCAGGATCAGTAAATGCTGGCGCTCCGCTGGCAGGTGGCGGATCAGTTTCAGCAGTGCATCGGTATCCTGGCCCTGCATCAGTACCGCTTCGGGCGCATCACCCTTGTAATGGAGCGTGGGAGCGTCATCGAGCGGGATTTCTTGGTGGCGGCTGCGGTCGCGGTGCCAGTTTGCGATCAGGTTGTGGGCGATCCGGTATAACCATGCCGAGAACGGCACACCCCGGTCGGTATAGCTATGGATGTGGTACAGGGCACGGTAAAAAACACGCGCCGTCAGGTCCTCGGCGTCGTGGACGTTGCCGGTGCGGTAGTATACGTAGTTAAAGATTCGCTCCACGTACTGCTCGTACAGGGCACCGAAAGCCTCCCGGTCACCCTGCGAAGCACGGGCCAGGATTTCTTTTTCTTCAAACTCCGGCACTTGGCTCACCTTACCGGAAGGGTTTGAGTAGAGTCCATCCGAAAATTATGGAAGAACCGCATTTTGAGTGTGTGCAGCGGAGCCGCACACACTCAAAATGCGAACTCCTCCTCAATTTTCAGATAGATACTTACCATAACCCCGCCGGGTTTTAGAGGTTTCTTTGGTTCATGGGGAATTTCCGTGGAACCTTTATCTCGACAAAGTATATCATAATAGAATTTACTGCAAAGACTATGCAGAGAGAGCAACGAAAAAAAGGTTATGGGGCGCTTTCTGCCTCACAACCTTTTTTCCGAACAATTCTCCTCTCCACGATCGGGTCTCATCCCCGAAGCAACGCGGAGTGGTAGAGGAGCCGGGTGTGGGGGCGAAACATCCTCCTTTGAGAAAGTCCTTTCCTTTGACCGTTGTGCACTTTTCTTTATCATCTTTCTATAGAGATTCATATACGGATTGTGCTATAATTTAAACCCCGGGAAGGTCCCCGGTCTTTGGGGAAAGTCCCCGTATGGGGAAAGTCCTTGGTCTTTGGGGAAGGTCCCCGGTCTTTGGGGAAGGTCCCCGGTCTTTGGGGAAGGTCCCCGGTCTTTGGGGATGACAGGCTTCGACGGAAGAGGCTGGTCCCGGAATGCGAGCCGAGAGGCGCCGATCTCGTAAAATCAGTGCAAACAATCAAGTGCCAATCGCACTTCCTACGCTGCTATGCCTCTCGCTGCATAAGCGAGAGACTGATCAGCCGGTCTCCTAGATGAGGCCGCGTCCACCCGTCCCGTGCTCCACCCGGTGAAGGGACTGGGCGTCACAAAGGTGGAGTGCCGCGCCTGATGCCGCTGACTGCGCGAAAGAGGGCTTTCGGGCCCAAGCGGCTGGCCGCAGGTCAAGTTTGCCGGTTGAGTGACCTGCGGTGACAAACCCAACCGGCTACGCTCGTAGATTTCCGAGGGTCGAGTCTTTCGGACGCGGGTTCGATTCCCGCCATCTCCACACTGCAAAACGTGCCTTTCGGGGCGCGTTTTGTTTTCAGACGGGGCCCCCAAGAGAAAATGGTATCCGATCCCCTTTGTCTCTACTTGATAAAGTTCGTTTACGAATGGATAGGCTGTTGTTTTTTTGCTTAATCGCTGTGTTTTCAACAATGTATCCTATTGAATCTTTACATATCTATGCTATACTAAAAGTATCTATATTCTCTATATTACTTGGCAAATAGATTTGAGAGGAGAATACAATGAAAATCCGAATCCTGGTGCCATTCATAATATTATTAGTCTCCGTTTTCGTAATGGGCTCCATTTGCGGCCCCCTTTCCACCGCTTCCGTTCCAACCCAAACCAGTGGAAGCGCCAACACCGTTATGCCGACCAGCGGCATCGGCGCCGTAAATAACCTCCAGGATGTCCAAAAAGCTACCATCCAGATTGAATCGGTAGGTACCTTTGTGGATCCCCAGGAAGGTGTGGTGATGAACATTGCTGGTCGTGGATCTGGTTTCATCATCGATCCTACTGGAATTGCCGTCACAAACAACCACGTTGTCACCGGGTCGGCATTAATCAAGGTCTGGGTCAACGGTGAATCCAACCCACGAAACGCCCAGATTATTGGCGTTTCTGAATGTTCAGATTTGGCAGTAATCAAAATCGAAGGAGGTAACTTCTCCTACCTGGACTGGTACAACCAATCACCCGCGGTAGGCTTGGAAGTCTATACTGCCGGTTTTCCACTTGGCGAGCCGCAGTTCTCAATGACCAAAGGGATCATCTCCAAAATAAATGCAGACGGTCAGACAAATTGGGCGTCCTTGGACCACACTCTGTCACATGATGCTACCCAAAACCCTGGCAATTCAGGTGGTCCCCTGGTTACTGCCGATGGTAAGGTTGTGGGAATTACTTATGCTAGCGCAAAAGCTGTTAACCAGTATTTTGCGATTGATGCAATCACTGCCAAACCAATCGTGGGTCAACTGAAGACAGGAGTGGACATCGATACCATCGGAATTAACGGCGCAGCTTTTGTTTCAGAAGATAGGTCAGTTTCAGGGATATGGATTTATTCGGTCAAATCGGGTTCACCGGCTGATAAAGCCGGGATGAAGGGTGGCGATATCCTTTTACAGATGGAAGGGTTGGTACTGGCCACGGATGGGACAATGAAGGATTATTGCGACATCCTGCGTACACATAAACCAACTGATACCCTATCCGTTAAGGTCTATCGCTATTCCACCGGAGAGATGCTTGAAGGGCAAATAAATGGTCGTTCAATAGCGGTGGTGAGCTC
Source organism: uncultured Chloroflexia bacterium (assembly GCA_963806575.1). Lineage (GTDB taxonomy): Bacteria > Chloroflexota > Anaerolineae > Anaerolineales > Villigracilaceae > UBA877. The sequence continues at coordinate 207,429 of CAWDYX010000025.1, forward strand.
GAATCCGCCAGCTAACGCTACATCCGCTCCTTCAACAACCCAGGAAGCGCCGGCTTATTTCACAGAAGAGTTCAATGGCAAAATTCCCAACTGGTGGTACTTCCTCATGTCTGGTGATGAAAACAAGATGTCTCTCAACACGGATAATGGTAAGCTGGTCTTTAATCTCACCGGCGATAATCTGTATGTATATACGATGTATGATCCCTGGAAATACCAAAACGTCCGTATTGCTGCAAGCGCTGACAACCGTGGTATGAACGATAATAGCGTCAGCCTGATTTGCCGCTATTCAAAGGACGAGGGCTGGTACGAATTCAATGTTGGTAATAATGGCCTTTGGCAGGTATTTGTTTACGACAAAGTTACTGGAGGCGATTACCAATTGCTCAATTCCGGTGGCTCGACGGCCATCAAGCCGGGCAAAGCTATCAATGAATATACTGCCATCTGCAATGGCAGCACTTTGTCTCTGTATATCAATGGTGTACGGGTGACCTCTTTCGACGAAAAGCATTATGCCCTACGCGAAGGATTAGTTGGTATTGGCGTATCTTCATACCATGTACTGCCTATTATTGTCGGGTTCGATTGGGTGACCATCAGCGAACCGTAAAATTGTGCTGGTGTAGATCCCAAGGCCACCTTACGCAGGTGGCCTTTTTTTATTTTCAGCACGCCCACGGCGCAGAAAGCAAGGATTTGTATTTAATTTCTATACATTGTTAACGTTTTTCTTGCACCCGTGCAGTATCCTTACCCAAATTGAACTTTTGCGCATTTTCTATGCGCACATTTGGTACTTTATCAATCAAATGGGAAGAGGGGTATGCGAGCGGCTTCGCCGCTCGCATGCCACCCATCCTCCCCCAGTTATTGCAAGATACATACATTTGCCACAAGGAGCAATGCCATGGGAAAAATCATCGGAATTGACCTGGGAACCACCAACAGCGTGGTGGCCGTCATGGAAGGCGGCCAGTCCACTGTTATTACCACCGCGGAGGGCGGGCGCCTGTGCCCGTCGGTGGTGGCTTTCACAAAGAATAACGAACGCATGGTCGGCCAGACCGCCAAGCGCCAGTCTGTCATCAATTCGGAGAACACCATCTACTCCATCAAGCGCTTCATGGGCCGCCGCTTCGAAGAAGTGGAGACCGAGCGCAAGATGGTACCCTACGCGGTCGTGGCCGGACCTCAGGATGAGGCGCGCGTAAAGATTCCCATCACGAACCGTGAATACAGTCCGGAAGAGATTTCCGCCATGATTCTGGCCAAGCTGAAAAGCGATGCCGAAGCCTATCTCGGCCAGCCCGTCAGCGAGGCGGTCATCACTGTCCCGGCCTACTTTAATGACAGCCAGCGCCAGGCGACCAAGAATGCCGGGAAGATTGCCGGCCTGGATGTGAAACGTATCATCAATGAGCCGACCGCTTCCGCTTTGGCCTATGGTCTGGACAAAAAGAAGAACGAGACCATCCTGGTCTTCGACCTGGGTGGTGGTACTTTCGACGTGTCCATTCTGGATGTCGGCGAGGGCGTCATCGAGGTCAAATCCACCAACGGCGATACCCACCTGGGCGGCGATGACTGGGACCAGCGCGTCGTCAACTGGGCTGCCGACGAGTTCAAAAAAGAACAGGGCATTGACCTGCGCAATGATCGTCAGGCCCTCCAGCGCCTGCGCGAAGGAGCCGAAAAAGCCAAGATTGAGCTTTCCAGCATGTTGGAGACCGAGATCAACCTGCCTTATATCACCGCCGATGCCAGCGGGCCGAAGCACCTGGTGCTCAAACTGACGCGTGCCAAATTCGAGCAGATGACGGACGACCTGCTGTCACGCTGCCGACATCCTTTCGAAAATGCCTTGAAGGATGCCAACCTGAAGACCTCCGACTTGAATGAAGTGGTTTTGGTGGGCGGCGCCACCCGTATGCCGATGGTGCAGGACTTGGTGCGTACCTTGACCGACGGCAAGGAACCCAATAAAGGCGTCAACCCCGATGAGGTCGTGGCGGTTGGCGCAGCCATCCAGGCCGGCGTGTTGGGCGGCGAAGTCAAGGATATCCTGCTGCTCGACGTGACCCCGCTCTCTCTGGGCGTCGAAACCTTGGGCGGCGTGATGACCAAGATGATCGAGCGCAACACCACCATCCCGGTGCGCAAGACCGAGACCTATTCCACCGCCGCCGACAGCCAGACTGCCGTGGATATTCACATCCTGCAGGGCGAACGTCCAATGGCGACCGATAACATGTCGCTGGGCCGCTTCCGCCTGGACGGCATCCCGCCGGCCCCGCGTGGCATCCCGCAGGTCGAAGTCACCTTCGATATCGATGCTAACGGCATCCTCAACGTGACCGCCAAGGACAAGGCCACCGCCAAGGAACAAAAGATCACCGTGACGGCTTCGACCAACCTCAACAAGGATGATATTGCCCGCAAGGTCGAGGAGGCCAAGAAATACGAGGCCGAGGACAAGAAACGCCGTGAGATCATCGATGCCCGTAACAACGCTGATAACCTGATCTACCAGACCGAAAAATCATTGCGTGAACTGGGCGAGAAAGTCTCCTCGGAAGAGCGCGGCAAGATCGAGGGCAAGATCAGTGACCTCAAGCAGGCTGCCCAGAGCGATGACCTGAACCGCATCAAGAAGGCTTCTGATGAACTCCAGAATATGTTCTATGCCTTGAGCCAGCAGATGTACGCCCAGGGCCAGAAACCGCCTGAAGGTGGCCCGGGGCAGGCCGGCCCGCAGACGCCTCCCTCTGGCGGGAACGATGGCGACGTGATCGACGGCGAAGTACGTGACGCCTGATTACCAGCAATCCAACAGGCGACCAATCCATCTGGGTTGGTCGCCTTTGTTTTTCTTTCTTCCCCCTTTTCTCTTCTCACTCAATACTTATTTCTACTTGCTCATTACTTCCCTTGGAACGCAGTATAATCCTGCGCATGTTGAAAAGGACCTCTCTTATCGGTAAGATCCTGCTCGGCCTATCTGCGCTGGCGCTCCTCTCCGTGGCCCTGTATTTCGTCCCACCCATCCATGCCAAACTTGCCTGGCGCCTGGACAACCTGCGGTTGACTATTATTGATGTGATCCACCCGCCCCAAAAAGTGACCTTCCAGCCATCCGGGCAAAATTTACCCACTCCAACCAGCCTCCCAAGCCCCACTGCCACCTTCATCCCAACCCCACTCCCCACCGACCAGCCTACCTTCACGCCCACCATCACCCCCACGCCGCCCCCGGCTTCGGTGATCTTGAACAATGTCGTCTTCGTGGACCAGATGAACCGTTACAACTACTGTGGTCCGGCGAACCTGGCCATGGCGCTCGAATATTTGGGCTGGAAAGGAGAACCCGGTTCGCTCCTGGAGATTCGCGACCAGATTGCCGCGGTTGTGAAACCGGGCGAGAACGATCCCAGCAAGAACTTCGTCGATCGTGGCAACACCGATGTCAATGTGATGCCTTACGAGTTGGAGGATTATGTCAATGAGAAGACCAGCCTCAAGGCGTTGTTCCGCTACGGCGGCGACGTCAACCTGCTCAAGCGTTTGATTGCAGCCGGTTTTCCCCCCATCACCGAAAAGGGCATCTACGAACCGCTCCTGCCCAGATTATTCCGTACAGTGGGGTGGTCATTATTCCTTTACCACCGGTTACGATGACAGTCACGCAGGAGTTCACTCTGGCAGGATTCCTACCTGCCGGAGCCCAATTCGGTCGGCAGGAATAGCCGGACCTCCTATGCGGATTACAGTTCATATTGGCGTTCCTTCGATTATGTTTTTATAGTCGTCTATCCCGCTGACCGCGAAGCGGACCTGATGCAGGTGCTGGGTCCCTGGGGTGACCAATTCTGGGCTGCCCAGCATGCCCTGGATATCGCCAACCAGGAGAACCAGAGCAATACCCTCACCGGTAACGACCTGTTCTTTGCCATGTTCAACAAGGTCACCAGCCTGGTCAACCTGCAGAACCCGGATTACGGCCCGGCGGCGGCGGCCTATGACCAGGCCAACGCCTATTACAACAGCCAGCTTGTCCCCACAGGCGCCAAGACCATCCCCTGGCGCATCATGTGGTATGAGACCGCCCCCTATTATGCCTATTACTATTCCGGCCGCTACCAGGACGTGATCAACCTGGCCAATGCTAACCTGACCCGGATCGAGCAGGGTGGCAGGGAGCTGGAGGAGAGCTGGTACTGGATGGCGCGCGCCGAATATGCCCTGGGCAACTCCGATACCGCCTACGCCGACATGCGCCGGGTGCTCTACTATCACCCGAACTTCCAGCCCGCCCTGGATATGTTTGCGCTTTGGGGAGTTAGTCCTTGAAACTCCTTCACTTCGCCGACGCCCATATCGATATGGCCAATTATGGCCGGCATGACCCCGAAACGGGCCTGCCGCTGCGCGTGTTGGATTTTCTCAAATCCCTCGATGCCATCATTGAAGCCGCCATTACCGAAAAAGTTGACCTGGTCATCTTTGCCGGGGATGCCTACCGCGACCGCTCCCCCGCGCCCACTTTCCAGCGCGAATGGGGCAAACGCATCATCCGCCTTTCGAAGGCCGGCATCCGCACCCTTCTGCTGGTTGGCAACCACGACCTCTCACCGGCCATCGGACGCGCCAATGCCATCCAGGAATTCGACACGCTCGAAATCCCGCATGTCAGCGTGCTGGCGAAGCCCCAATTCCTCTCCTCGGAAGCCCTTGGCCTGCCCGCCCAGGTCATGGCCATCCCGTGGGTTTCGCGCTCCGGCCTTGTGGCTGCCACCGACACCAGCGCAGCCGATAGCTCGGAGGTCTTTGCCAACATCGAGGAAAACTTGACGCAACTGGTGAAGGGTTGGTTTGTAAACGCTGATCCGGATCTCCCCACCATCCTGACCGCCCATGCCTCCGTCCAGGGCGCCAAATACGGCTCCGAGCGGACCGTCATGCTGGGTGCGGACCTGGTCCTGCCAGGCTCGCTCGTCCGGGATGTGCGTCTCGATTACGTCGCTTTGGGCCACATCCACAAGCCCCAGGACCTCAACGAGAATGCCCATCCGCCGGTCATCTATCCCGGTTCGATCGAGCGCGTCGATTTTGGCGAGGCCGGGGATGACAAGTTCTTCGTCATCGCCGAGGTTGAAAAAGGCCATACCAAGGTCGAATGGCGCCAGCTGACCGGGGTCCGGCCTTTCATTGACCGGTTCGTCAGCCTCGCCTCACCTGAAGATGTCTCCGCTGCGCTCATGTCTGCTTTGCCCGCTCCTGATGAGATTGCGGACGCCATCCTCCGCCTGACGGTGGACTACCCACGCGAGTGGGATTCGCTCATCGACGAACCGGCCTTGCGCCGCTATGCCGAGGCTGCCTTCGAATTCCATCTCATCAAGCGCCCGCAGATTTCCTCCCGTATCCGCCTGCCCGCCGACCAGGCAGTCAGCAGCCTCAGCCCGCTCGAACTGCTCGACCAGTATTGGCGGGCTAGCAAAACCGACCAGGTCGAAGTCCTGCAAAAGCTGGCGAAGGAGATCATCGAAGGGGAACAGGAACTTTAGGAGCTATTTCGGGGTCGGGAGACCCCGAAATAAGAAAATCATGCGCTGGATCTATCTCTCCCCTCACTTTGACGATGCCGTCCTCTCCTGCGGCGGCTTGATTTACGAGCAGGCCCGCCAAGCAGTAGAGACGTTGCACAGCAACGTCTCTACTGAGATCTGGACCATCTTCGCTGGCGATCCGCCCTCCGGCCCCCTTTCTGAATTTGCCCGCCATAACTATGAGCTGTGGGGTCTAACCAGCGCCGAGGCTGAGCAGGCGGTTACCCTGCGTCGGACCGAGGACAAGGAAGCGGTCGGCCTGATCGGGGCGAATCTGGTTCATTTCGATATCCCCGATTGTATCTACCGCCGTTCGCGAAAAGGGGAGTACCTCTATACCGAAACGGTCATCACCTCCCCGCATCCGGCTGACCGGGGGTTGCCCAGGCGCATCGCCGCCGCTCTGCGATCCGGGCTGCGCAAGGATGACCGCCTGGTCTGTCCGCTCGCCCTGGGCGGTCATGTGGACCACGTGCTGGTGCGCCAGGCAGCTGAATCCCTGCACCGGCCGTTGCTTTTCTATGCCGATGTTCCCTATGTCCTCAATAACCCTGAGTCCCTTGAACCGGCGGTTTCAGAACTTGAATTTCAGCTTTATCCGGTGTCTGAAACCGGCCTGGAGGCCTGGCTGAAGGGTGTAGCCGCCTACCGCTCACAGCTCGCTTCCCTCTTCAAGGGCCAGAGCACCCTGAACGACGCCATCCGCACCTACTGGGCCGGAGAGCGCAGCCTTCGCTTGTGGCAAATTCGATAAGCAGCTTGCTACGCGTTTCATGAAGCTTTTATTTTTTCTGGGTGCACTATTCCCCCCTCCCCTTTAGGGGAGGGGCCGGGGGTTGGGTCGAAATTCCTTGCTCGCTTGTTGCGTATACATTAACCAGCGTGTGGTGGATTGCTCAGAGTACAATAAATTAAACCAATCCTCGGTTCTTTCCGCTTCTCGATCGTAAGGATTGTGCAAAATAGCAGCCCTCCCGCACCTGCTATTTTGCCTCTTTTCCCCCTTCCCAATGGGAAGGGGGTAGGGGGATGGGGCATATTTCCAGGCAGACTTTCGACTTTGAGCAGGCGCAGGACACCTTATGAATTGCTTGATTTTCATCCGGAATCATGTATAATATTGGTGGGTAGGGAATCCTACACAAACGCATCTCTGTTTCAGAGATGCTTGTATTTTCAGGACAAAAACATGACGACCACATTCCTGACTAAAGAAGGCTACCAAAAACTCGCCGATGAGCTCGAACACCTGCGTACCACCAAGCGCAAGGAAGTGGCTGAACGCTTGCACGAGGCCATGGAAGGCGGCGAGCTGATCGAGAATGCCGAATACGAGGACGCTAAAAATGAGCAGGCCTTCGTTGAGGGTCGTATCCAGGAATTGGAAATAATCCTGGCTTCGGCGCGCATCATTGAAGAGCAGAACAAGAACCCGACTACTGTTCAGGTCGGCGATACGGTGGTTGTCAAGGAAGGCGACAACAAGCCCGAAGAATATACCATCGTTGGCGCTGCGGAAGCTAATCCGCGCAAAGGCAAGATCTCGAACGAATCTCCTCTGGGCCGGGCCTTGCTCAATCGTGGCATCGGCGATGAGGTGACCGTCGAGGCTCCTGGCGGGATGTTCAAAGTCCGCGTGGTCAAGATCAAATAGCCTGGGGCACGCCTTTTAGGCCCCGCGCAGCCTGTCAGGTGCGCGGGGCTTTTTATTTACCCTCACCTCATCCACTCTCCCGACCTTCGCCCCTGCGGGGGGAGGGCAGGGTGGGGGAAGAGAGGTGTAAAATACAATCAGAAAGGTTCCAATATGACCGAGTACACTTCCTTGGAAAAAGTCCGCCTCGAGAAAATCGATGAGCTTGTCAAAGAAGGCATCCAGCCATTCCCTACCCGGGCCGAGCGCACCCATACCAGCCTCCAGGCCATCGCGGCCTTCGAAGCCGCCGAGAAGGCCGCCTCACAGGGCCAGCCGCCCGCTGATGTAAAGGTTACACTGGCAGGCCGCATCCGTTCCACGCGCCCCATGGGCAAGATCACCTTTGCTCATATCGAAGATGGCGAAGGCCGCGTCCAGTTATTCTTCCGGATGAACGAGCTTGGGCAGGAACGTATCGCCTTCTTCGACAGGATGTTTGATCTGGGTGATTTCATCCAGGCTTCCGGCGTCATGTTCCGCACCCGCACGGGCGAAGTAACGCTGAACGTCCATGATTTCAAACTGCTGGCAAAAGCCGTCAGCCCTCTCCCGGCGGCCAAGGACGAAGTCACGCAGACCGGTGAAACGATCCGGCACGCCGCCCTCGAAGACCCGGAGTTGCGCGCCCGCCAGCGCTATGCCGATTTGGCCGTCAACCCGGAAGTCCGTGAGACCTTCCGCAAACGCGCCGGCATTATCCGGGCCTTACGCGCCTTCCTGGATGACCATGGCTTTCTGGAAGTCGAGACGCCCATCCTGCAGCCTATCTACGGCGGAGCAGCCGCCCGGCCGTTCACCACGCACCACAACCAGCTTAAGCAGGACCTGTACCTGCGGATTTCCTTCGAACTTTACTTGAAACGCCTGCTGGTCGGTAACCTGGAGCGCGTTTACGAGATCGGCCGCGATTTCCGCAATGAGGGCGTCTCATACAAGCACAACCCGGAGTTCACCCAATTGGAGTTTTACTGGGCTTACGCCGATTATCTTCAGGTGATGGAGTTGACCGAGCAAATGGTATCGTCCACCTGTCAGAAAGTGAATGGCAGCCTGCAGGTGACCTACCAGGGGCATGTGCTTGACTTCACGCCTCCCTGGCCGCGGCTGGAAATGCGCCTCGGACTGCAGGCGGTAACCGGAATTGATATCGCTGAGCATACGGACGCGGGAAGCCTGTACAAGGCTCTGGTCAAGGCCGGAAAAAGCCCCGACCCGCAGGCCACGCGCGGCAAATTGATTGAATTTATGCTCTCCGAATACCTAGAACCGACCCTCATCCAGCCCACCTTCCTGCTCGATTACCCGCGTGATATTTCCCCTCTCGCAAAATCCAAACCGGGTGATGTCTTGACCGTGGAACGCTTCGAGGGCTATGTGGCCGGGTTCGAACTCTGCAACGCTTTCACTGAACTGAACGACCCGCTCGACCAGGAGCAGCGTTTCCTCGAAATGAGCCGCGACTATGCCAACGATGACGCGGAGAAACATCCGATGGATGAAGATTACCTGCGTGCCATGCGCTTTGGCATGCCGCCCTGTGGTGGCTTCGGCATGGGCGTGGACCGGCTGACCATGCTCCTGACCGATAAACACTCCATCCGCGAGGTGCTCTTATTCCCGCACTTGAGGGGAACAGAAGATCAGAAGGAGCAACAATAGGTAACCTGTCAACCTGATGCCCGAAAACGTGGTATTTCTTGCACTCGGCACCAATCTCGGCGACCGTCTCCGAAACCTGCAGGACGCCATGGCTGCCTTGCCGCCGGTTGTTACGGTGCTGGAGAGTTCTCCCGTTTACGAGACGCAGCCCTGGGGTGTGGTGAACCAACCCGCCTTTCTTAATATGGTGCTAAATGGGAAGACCTCTTTTACTCCTCTGGCTCTTTTGAAGCATTTAAAGGATTTGGAGATTCATCTGGGACGCCTCCCGTCCATCCGCTATGGGCCGCGCAAGATCGACATCGACATTTTATTCTATGCAGATCTTGTCCTCGACACGCCCGGATTGACCATTCCCCATCCCGGCCTGCACGAACGCGCCTTTGTCCTCGTTCCCCTGGTTGACCTGGCACCCGACTTGGTCCATCCTGTCCTCGGGAAAACCGTCCGCCAGTTGCTGGCGGGAGTGGATGCTACAGGAGTGAAACGCTTTGGATAAAACAGTCGAAAGGCTTGTTTTGGAACCTGCCCTCGCCTGGAAGTTAACAGTCAATCTCCTTGGCAAAGGCATGGATTCGCCCGAAGCCCGCCTGGCCGCTTCGGAGGTCCGGCAAGCCCCGCTGGTGCAGGCTTTGATCGCAACCTGTGACCGCCGGCACGGCGCATACAAGAAGTGGGACGGGGCGCACTGGGTCCTTTCCATCCTGGCGGACCTGGGCTATCCGGCGGGTGACGAAACCCTCCGCCCGCTCATGGAAGATATCTATGCCACCTGGTTGAGCACGGAGCATGAAACACGCCACTTGCGGGTGATCGATGGCCGCGTCCGGCGCTGCGCCTCCCAGGAGGGCAACGCCGTCTGGTTTTCGCTGCGGCTGGGCCTGGCGGACGGACGCACGGACGAACTGGTCAACCGCCTTCTGCAATGGCAGTGGCCGGATGGCGGTTGGAACTGTTCCAAACATCCCGAAGCCGATACCTCTTCGTTCATGGAGACGCTCATCCCGTTGCGGGCGCTGGCACTGTACGCCGGCGTATCAGGGGATGCCAGGGCAAAGGTTGCCGCCGAACGCGCTGCCGAGGTCTTCCTGACGCGCCGGTTGTTCAAACGCCGCCGCGATGGCCAGGTCATCAACCATCGCTTTATCCTGCTTCATTACCCGCTCTACTGGCATTACGACATCCTCTTTGGTCTGAAGGTGCTGGCCGAAGCCGGGATGCTGGCTGACCCGCGCTGCCTCGCCGCGTTGGATCTGCTCGACTCGAAGCGTTTGCCGGATGGAGGCTTCCCTGCCGAGGAGTTGTACGCCCGTCGGACGCGCCCTCAGTTGAGCGGTTACTCGCCGGTTAGTTGGGGCGGGACCAGCCGGAAAACCATGAATCCATTCGTCACCGCCGACGCGCTGTATGTGCTGCGGATGGCTGGGAGATTTTCTGTGTCACTGCCTGACGCAGTATAATCACTCCGACAGGAGACCTCTCATGACCGAACCCAAACCCCTTTATTGGAAACCCGATCCCGGCATTGGCTACACTGTTGTCCGCCGTCCGGATGGCGGCATGACGGTCACCGTCACAGATCTCTCGGATGCAACCATCCAGCACTGGCACGATTTTGCCCTTGAACATTTGCTCGGTTCCGACCGGCTGACCCGCAACTTGTACGACCTCCGGCAGGTGAACGAAATCCCGGAGAAAGCCATTCACGCCGCCATCGAAGTCAACAGCGACCCGGCCACGCGCAATATCCGCGTGGCGGTGGTGGTCAACAGCGACAAAGTTGCCAGTGCCGTGCGCGAGTTGTATTACCAGTCCCTGCCGGAAACTTCCGCTGCCATCAAGATATTTACAGATATTGAGGCGGCCGAAGCCTGGCTCAGCCGCCCGCTCGACCAGATGGCCTGAAATCTTCGCCGGGACGCCTCTTCCATGCAGGAAAGCCAATGCAACCCCTGACCATCGGCGACCGCACCCTGAAGTGGGGCGAGCGTACCTACGTCATGGGGATCCTCAATCTCACGCCGGATAGTTTTTCGGGGGACGGTTTGTTGTCCTCGTCTCTTACCCCTCTCCCACCAGGACGTGTGCCCGCCTGCCCCCGTTCTTTGGGGGCAACGGTAGAGGGGGGAGGGGAAGCCCTTGGTATGGGGGTGAGGGAAGCCCGCCCTCTTCCTTGCCGCAGGGGCGGATATTCTGGATATCGGTGGGGAATCGACCCGTCCCGGCTCCCAGCCGGTGGATGCAGAAGAGGAACTGCGCCGGGTCCTCCCGGCTATCCGTGCCATTGCGGCAATTCCGGGAGCCCTGATCTCGATAGATACCTACAAGGCCGTGGTGGCCGAAGCAGCCCTCCAGGCGGGGGCTCGTATCATCAATGATGTTTGGGGCTTGCGCGCCGATCCCGGCCTGGCCGGGGTGGCCGCCAGCCACAAGGCTGCGGTGGTGCTGATGCACAACCGCTCGAAACCTGCGAACATCGAGGTGCGGGAGCGCCTCGGCAAAGCCTATCCTGGTGCGGAATACCAGGATTTATTGGGGGACGTCAAACGCGAGTTGCTGGAATCGGTTGCGATTGCCCACGCTGCCGGCATCCCGGACGAGCGCATCATCCTGGACCCCGGGATTGGATTCGGCAAGACGGTCGAACAAAATCTCGAACTCATCAACCGTTTGGACGAAATCCGGGCCCTGGGTTTCCCGGTTCTGCTCGGTCCCTCCCGCAAATCCTTCATCGGTTATACCCTCAACCTGCCGCCCGGTCAGCGCCTGGAAGGGACGGCGGCCGCAGTTGCCATCGGCATTGCACGCGGCGCGGATATCGTCCGGGTACACGATGTGGAACCCATCCAGCGGGTGGCGCGCATGACCGATGCGATCGTCAGACGGAAATGACCTGTGTCGATCCTGACCATCATCCGCCAGCGGCGTCATCGCCGCAGCCAAACTCGCAGCAGTGCCCAGCAAAGCTCCCAACGGGCGGCATTCGGGTTTGGGTTCGCCATCAGCGCCGCGCTGGTGATGACCGTCCTGGTCGCGGCCCTGGCATACGCTGCCCTGACACGCGGCCTGCCGCCGCTCGAGCAATTGTCCGTCCTTTTGAATCCCAGTAACGGCCAACTGCTCCAGCCAACCCGCCTGTATGACCGCACCGGTCAGCACCTGCTGGCGGTGCTGGCCCCCGAGGATACTGAACGCGTTTATGCAGCCTACGATCAACTGCCCCGGACCCTGATCAATGCCACCATTGCCGCGGCTCAACCGGATTTCTGGTCTTCTCCCGGCTACGTGGTTGCCGGCTGGCGGGAACCGCAGACGCATCCCACTCTGGCGCAGCGCCTGGTCTCGGACCTGCTGCTGCAGGACCAGGCCGCTTCACCACTGCGGGCCATCCACGAGCGCATGCTGGCAGGGCAGATCACAGCCCGCTATGGGCGGCAGCAGGTGCTCGAATGGGTGCTGAACAGCACATATTACGGCCACTATGCCTACGGGGCGGAAGCCGCTGCGCAGGTTTATCTCGGTAAGTCCGTGACACAGATCGACCTCGGGGAAGCCGCCTTGCTGGCCGCGATTGGTCAGGCTCCTGCCATCAATCCCATCGACGCACCTTGGGAGGTCGAACAGAACCGTCTCCAGGTCATCCATGTCATGCTGGACGAGCAGGTCATCACGCCGGCGGAAGCCGCCCAGGCGGTTCGAAATCCCCCCCAGATCCGCACGCCTCTCCCATCTGCTGCGGGGACTGCGGGGGCGGGAACCATCGCCCCGGCTTTTGTGACCCTGGCCCTTTCCCAGCTGGATGAGCGTTTTGGCCCGGGCCGCGTCGAACGTGGTGGCCTGAACATTACCACCACCCTCGATTATGACCTGCAATTGCAGGCGCTCTGCGCAGTCCGGACCCAACTCGACCGCTTGGCAGGCTCTGAAGGCGAAGTCCCTGCCGCGGATGGCTCACCTTGCACGGCCGCCAGCCTGTTGCCGCCCCTCCAGCCCGGCGAGAGTTTGCCGGAAGCCTCTGCCAGTATCCTCCTGCTCGACCCGCAGACCGGGCAGATCCTGGCGGCGGTGGGGGATTTGCAGGGCGGTCTGCAGAACGACTCCCTGGCCTCCCACCCGGCCGGTACAGCCATCACCCCATTTATCTATCTGACTGGTTTCTCGCGCGGCCTCAACCCGGCTTCGCTTGGTTGGGACATCCCCGTCAACGCCCCGGCACTCGGCCAGGTCTATCATGGCCCCGTGCGCTTGCGTACGGCCCTGGCAAACGACTACCTGCCTCCGGCGCTGCATCTGCTTGAGCAGATGGGGCAGAATAGTGTTCAAAGTATCGCCGCTCCCTTCGGTTTGGACTTCCCGTCCAGTGTCCACCTTTTACAGGACGATTTCCAAATTTCGCCGCTGGCCCTGGCTGAGGCCTATGGCATCTTTGCGGATGGCGGAACGCTGGCCGGACAATCCATCGGCAACAGCAGTCTCCATTCCTTCGCCGTCATGACAGTCAGCGCTGTCGACCATATCGTCTGGGTCGATTGGACGGCTTCCCAGACACGCCTGCTCCTGAGCCCGCAATTGGATTACATCATGAACCAGGTCCTGAGCGACGAGACCGCCCGCTGGCCCTCCCTCGGCCATCCCAATCCGCTCGAAATCGGCCGCCCGGCTGGTGCCAAACTTTCGCGCGCCCTTGACCTGTCGGCCGCGTGGACGGTTGGCTACACTCCTCAGCGGGTGGCTGTCGTCTGGTTGGAGACCGGTTCCGGGTCCGCACCGGGCATACCCAAAGGGTCAGATCCCGTCCCGTCGCACCTGTCCGCCGACCTGTGGCATGCCCTCATGCAGGTTGCCCTGCGCGACCTGCCGACTGTCAGTTGGGACATGCCCTCCGGGATCGTGAATGTCTCGGTCTGTGACCCGTCCGGTCTGCTGCCAACCTCTGCCTGCCCGAATGTGGTCGATGAAATTTTCCTGGAAGGCCGCCAGCCTGTCCAGGCCGATACGCTCTTCCAGGTCTTCCAGGTGAACGCCGAGACCGGCCTGCTGGCGACCGTTTTCACCCCGCCTGAATTGGTGGAGAAGCACACCTACATGCTCGTGCCGCCCGAGGCGCGCGTGTGGGCAAAGACGGCTGGCATCCCGACCCCTCCAACGAATTATGACACATTCCAGCAGCCCCCGGTCCTGCCGGACGCGCATATCACCACGCCGGCAATGTTCTCGGACGGGCGCCAGGTTCTCCAAATCCGCGGCACCGCCTCCGGGACAGACTTTGTCTCGTACCGGCTGGAATATGGCCAGGGTCTTTACCCATCTCTCTGGGTTCAGATTGGCAAGGATGGCCGGTCTCCGGTCACGGAAGGGCTGCTGGGCAGTTGGGACACGATCGGTCTGGACGGGCTTTACGCACTGCGCCTGATGGTGGTGCACCGCGACCAGCGCGTGGATCAAGCCGTGGTACAGGTGACATTGGATAACACCCTGCCGCAGGTAGCCATTACCTATCCCCAAACCGGGCAGACCATCAGCCTGGCCCAGGAACCGCAAGTGGCCCTGCAGGCGCAGGCCAGCGACCCGTTCCTCATGGATGTGGCGTTCTATGTGGATGGTGTTCTGGTGGGACGATCCAGCCTGGCTCCCTTCGGTGAGGTTTGGGTAGCCAAAACCGGCGCGCATACACTAAGGGTGGTGGCAACCGACCGGGCCGGGAACACGGCGGAAACCGAGCTCACTTTCTCGGTGGGGAAGTAATCAATCACTATCTGACCCAGTTACATTGGTGTTTTTTGGGGGATTGGGGATGTTGGAGAACTGCCGTTGGGCTTGTTTTCTATCCGCTTGAAATAATACCAGGCCGAAGGTCGCCCCTGGCCTTGTTCGTAGTTGATCAGTTCAAAGGAACCCTTGAAATACGCGCTCATTTCCTGCCGGGTTATTCCTATTAATCCGGAATATTCGGATGGCTGAAATGAATAGATCATCAATACGCCATTCGATTTGATCCATTTTTCCATCCCTTTGACATACACGGACCGGTCAGTTCCGGAAAGACTGTGGAAGCAGCCCATGTCCAATCCCAGATCATACGGACCCGGCAGCGCCAGCTCGGTTAATTTCGTCACATCGGCCACCAGCAGTGTTTTTGGATAATTCTTTAATTTTCTTTTCGCCTTTTCAATTGCCAATGGCGCTAAATCTATCCCGGTAATCTTCCAATTTTGTTGTGCCAGGTATAACAGGTTGGTCCCTGTGCCGCACCCGACATCGATGCCATTTCCCGGTGGCTTTCCGGCAATAAAACGAACCAGTTCCGGAGCAGGGATTCCTGTGTCCCAGGGCGGCCTGAATAAATAAACAAAATTAAACGCTATTCGCCGAAGGTATCTCAACATCTTATCGTATTGAACACTGCTGGAAATCTCAAACAATGCAATGATTGGATTAATCGGATGGCCGCACTAACTCCATTCGATCCTACTTGCCATGTTCGTTATTAACAGGTTTCTGAAACAGCGTAATTTGCATGCCATCCGGGTCCTGGAGCCGCACGTTATAATCGCCCCACGGGGTGAGGATGGGCGGGTGAACTAACTTCGCCCCGTGCGCAAGCAATCGCTCCATGGCTGCTTTTACGTCAGGCACCTGAAGGGCAAACCTGACCTGCCCGCTCAAGCGTTGTCCTGCTTCGATTTGGTCGATCGTCTGTGCCTGGGTTTCGTCGAATATCTCCAGCGTGGCCTTGCCCATGTTCAGGATGAGCGCCTGACCTTGATCGTTATTCCAAAATTGCGCTGGTTCGATTCCGAGTCCCTCGCAATAGAACTTTATCAGTCTCTCATAATCACTCGTGGTAAGGGCGACGCGCATTTCAATGATGGGGTGGTTTTGGTTTGGAGTGGACATGGTAGGTTGTGCTTCTCCCATAATTGATTTATTGTCAAATTATGTATAACGAAAAACCTTGTGCCTACCCAACGGATCGGCAGGCGGCACCGGCAGGTCGGGCAAGACCCTTGTTCGCTATCTACTAAAAGCCCACCTGAATTACTATACAACAAATCCATAACGCGGGCAAGTACTGCCTGTACCCTTTTCTTTCGGGTGCTCCTCCAAGCGCCTGCCTTGCGTTTTTAACGGGGTTTTGGCTAATTAGGTAATTTGCTCTTCCAACTCTGCTCCGCTAAGAACCAATCCCCAATTATCGATCCCGCTAGCCGTAACTTTTCCGTTGCCTCGTCGACTATATATCTGGGGCAGAGAATATTCCAATTTTGGCTCTGTCATCCACTGTCCGCGAATTTCCCCGAGCATGACCCCTTGTGAAGGATGGCACCATCCCTGAACGGCATTTACCGTCCAGTCCGGTCAAGGGAGTTTTGTGTGGCTGAATTCCGGTAAGCACCCATCTTGAGGAGGTAACTTACAATTATGAAGAAAAATATGTTGTTCCTTTCCGCGGCCATAACCACGTTCATCCTTGTCATCGTGGCCGCCCTGGTCTTGAAAGTCAAGACCATTGGTCTCGTCTCACCGGCCGCGGCAGCCTCAGCTGCCCCGGTAACTACTTCCACTCAGGCGCCCACTGATACCCTGCAGCCAACCGATACGGCGACCATGGCGCCGACCACTGAGCCGTTCATCAGTCCACAGGAGGCTGTTACCATTGCCTCTAAAGCCCTGGGTAATACACAGATTTATAGTGTCGATACGGTGTCCCGTTACGGGAAGGACGTTTATAAGGTCACCTTCAGTTCCGGCCACATCGTGTTCGTCAACCCTCAGGGAATTATCCTGGCGATCATATCCCCTCAGGCCGCTTACCTCGCGCCTGCTCCCAATCAACCGTCCTCGAATAACCCCCCCTCAAAGAACGGTGGTGGTGATGACGGTGGCGGCGGCGATGATTAATGGGATTCTCCTATGCAAAATAGATCTAAAAAACGCTGGCTGGATGTTCAGATTATCCTGGCTTCCCTTGCAGTGACTTTCACTGTGGGACTGTGGAACGTCTTTGCCAGGGGTAACCGCCCGGTTGTTAATCCGGCCGGCACACAGCCCGCCGACCCAACCTTTACGTATACCTACACTCCCAATCCAACCCCCACTGCCACAGTGGATCCCAATGTCCCGGTCCGTCTTCCGCAGGTTCACCTCCTGTTGGGTGGGAAAATGTACGTCCCACCGCCGGTGGTAGTCGCCTCTTCCGGCAACAATAACCAGAATGTCGGGTCGACAGGTGGTGGAAGTAACCCGAATCCTCCTCCTCCGGCAACCAATACCAGCTCCTCCAAGCCAAAGTAATGAAGCGCATCGAGTTTCGGGCCATGGGCAGCCGGATGCTGGCATTGCTGGATGCCAGCACCAGCGCGGCGGAAGAGCTCCTCGGACGCGTCCCGGCCTGGTTTGAAGAGTGGGAACAGGTCCTTAGTCGTTTCCGACCCGGGAACGAGCTTGACCGTCTGAACCATTCAGATGGCCGGCCCATGGCTGTCAGCGAGACGCTTTGGGATGTCCTTCAAGCCTCCCGCGCCGCCGGGCTGTTCACGGGCGGACTGGTGGTCCCGTCCCTCCTGGACGCCCTGGTCTGGGCGGGCTACGACCGTTCGTTTGAGTCCCTGCCGCTCATTCAGACAAGTCTTTCTCTTTCACGGCCGGGGATGCCTGACCCTTCCGGCGTCATTGTATGGGATGCCCCCACGCGCAGCCTGATTTTGCCCGATTCCGTCCGTCTTGACCTGGGCGGCATTGCCAAGGGCTGGGCGGCTGACCAGGCAGTCCGGCGCCTTTCCCACCTCGGGCCTGCGCTGGTGGATGCCGGTGGCGATATTGCTATCAGCGAGGTGAAAAATGACGGGCAGGCCTGGCCGGTCGGCATCGACGATCCCTTCAACGCCGGCGCCCATTTTGAGACTTTGAAGCTTGGTCAATGCGGTGTGGCCACTTCGGGGAAGGATTACCGCCGCTGGTTGAAGGATGGATTCTGGCAGCACCACATCATCGACCCTCGCACCGGCTTACCGGCGGATACGGACGTCCTGACGGCGACGGTCATCGCTCCCACAGCCGTGGAGGCCGAGACGGCCGCCAAGGCAGTCCTGATCCTGGGCAGCCAAGCCGGTCTGGACTGGCTCGAAGCTGATACCGGCCTGGCCGGCGTCCTGGTGCTCGAAAATGGAAACCGCATCTACAGCCGGAATATGGAAAAATATCTTTGGAGTAGTCAATGGCACAGGAAGTTCTCGATCAAAAGCAGGAAAAGGACGCCGAAATGGAGTACGAATTCGAGCCTCTCGATCCAGGCATTCCTGGTGTTCGTGTTGGCTGTCTTCTTCGGTCTCGTCGCAGCCGCCTACGTCCTGCCGGCCTGGCTGCCTGGGATGGCTGGTTCGTTCACAGGATCCAGCCCGAAGGCATATTGGTACCTGTCGCGTGGAGCCGGGTTCGTCGCCTTGGGCCTGCTTTGGATTTCGATGATGCTCGGGATCGGGATCACCAATAAGTTGGCCCGCCTTTGGCCGGGCATTCCGCCAACCATGGCCATCCATGAGTACACTGGTTTGCTAGGCTTGTTCTTCGCCGGTTTCCATGCCCTGATCCTGCTTGGCGATAAGTATAGCCAGTACCGGCTGGTGCAGCTGCTTATGCCTTTTGGGTCGGTCCAATACCGCCCGACCTGGGTGGCTCTTGGTCAACTCGGTTTCTATGTCTGGATCATCATCGCTGTTACCTTCTATATTCGTAAGGTCATTGGGAAAACCTGGCGGGTGATCCACTACGCCAGTTTCATCTGCTACTTGATCGCCTTGATTCACGGGTTGGCAAGCGGCACCGACACCTCTATGCTCTGGGCTCAGGATTTCTATTGGATCACTGGCGGGAGCCTCCTCTTCCTGCTGGTATACCGGATTCTGACCAGCCGGAAACTGGCCCGCAATTCAGTTGTAAGTCAATCTCCGATTAGGGAAAGCCCCGCTCGTGGAAATCCTGTACGGGAAAGTCCCGCACGTGAAAGTCCTGTACGCGAAATCCCCGTAAAGGAAAGCCCCGCACAGGAAAGTCCCGTACGGGAACGTCCCGCACGTGAAAGTCCTGCCCGGGGTTGAACGCCGCTACTCGTCCCGATGTCTTTCGGGACTTGTCCCGATGTTTTTCGGGATGGCGGCTAGTACCAATCGACCATGGAATTTATCGCCCTTTCTTGATAGAAATTCTCCATAAACTGATATAATATTATGAATGATTGGGCACTTTCGAATGTTTTCCCTCTAAGCCTCCCCATGATCGATTCTCATCCTGAGCACGAAGCCCTGGGCGATCTGGATCCCCGGGCGATTACCGCGATCTACAACCAATACTTCCTTGAGATATTCCGCTATGTACGCTATCGCCTGGACGACGATGCGCTGGCGGAGGATATCTCCAGCGAGGTGTTTTTCTGTTTGTTGAAAGCGGTCAAAACCGGGCGCGCACCCTCAGTCAATTTGCGCGGCTGGTTGATCGGCACCGCCCGTCATATGATCATCGATCACCTTCGACGGGAACATCGCCATCCCAGCGAAGCGATCTCGGATGCCCTCGAGTTCAACGGGGATGGACCTTCGGAAGAAGTCGAACAACGGTTTGCCTCTCATGCCTTGCACGAGGCACTCGTCCAATTGACCGAGGACCAGCAGCAGGTCCTGGCTTTACGTTTTGGCCAGGGTTACTCTCTGGAAGAGACGGCTGCCGTGATGAAAAAGCAGGCCAATGCGGTCAAAGCATTGCAGTTCCGGGCATTGAACGCCCTCCAGCGCAGGTTAGGTGAAGAGAAATGAATGCAATATTGCTGGACGCCCTTGAAAGTTGCTTGAAGCGGATCGAGCAGGGGGAAACGCCCGACTCCGCCCTCACTCGTTACCCCGAACTTGCCGCGCAGCTGCGTCCCTTGCTCGAAACTGCCTTCCGCGCCCGCGCGGCCAGGGTGGAAGACTTGCCCCTGACCGCTCTGGAACTTCAGCGCTCGCGCGGTCTGGCTTTGGCATCCGACCTGCGCAAGACCACACACCCGCAGCAGAGACGAATCTGGCGGCCGGTCATGACGGTTCTTTCGGTGATTGCCATTCTCGTCATGAGCAGTAACGGTCTCTTGATCGCCTCGGCACACTCCATTCCCGGCGACACCCTCTATCCCTTGAAACGCTCGGTCGAATCAACCCAATTGCGCCTTGTCTCCGACCCGGCCGAAAGAGAGGCGCTTGAGCGCACATTTGACGAGCGCCGGGTGGATGAGACCAGGTCCCTGATCTCCGATCAGCGGGTTGAAAGTGTTGAATTTACCGGCGTGGTGTCGAGCCAGTCTGAAAATGAATGGCTGGTCTCCGGCATTCATGTCGTTATTACCAGCACTACCAGGATTGATGCAGGTATCGAGGTCGGAGACGAGATCGATGTGGATGGCGACACCAACACCGCCGGCGCTGTGGATGCCACCCGCCTGACCCTGGTCAAAAGCTCCGCCACCCAGCCTGCTCCTCCGGAAGTTACCCCAACGCCGACTCCTTCGCCGGAGTCGTCTGGGGAATCCAGCCTCGAGGAGACCCCGGACGGATCTTCCATTACTCCGGGTGGTTCCGGCGAAGGGGAGAATCAGGAGGGTGATGGGACCGATCAATCCTCTCAAAAGTCTCACGAGGACCGCCACTCCGATGAAACAGATCATTCTTCCCAGCCCAATTCACGAAGTGGGGGAGACTGAAGAACCGGCGGCCTTGACTGAGCCACTCGCGGATGATGCAAGGCTGTTTGAGCCTCAAACCCATTATTTTTCCCCTCACAGCTTTTCTTTTCTCCCGCCCGTCTTGGTGCTCTCCCATCAAGCCATTGGCTCGTAGCATAGCAGGACATTCCCATTGGCGAAGGTCCGTGCTTTCTTCAGCTTCAGAGGTAGTTTTTCTTTAATCCCCTCGAACATGCTCCTGCCTTTGCCGAGCACGACGGGATTCACCACGACCTGGTATTCATCGATCAAACCTTCCCGGGCCAATTGGGAAATAAGGCTGCCGCTTCCGAAGATCACCATGTCTTCTCCCGGCTCTTCCTTCATCCTGCGTATTTCACCGGTCAGGTCGCCCTTCACCAGCTTGGTGTTGCTCCATGACACCTGGTCGAGCGTTCTCGAAAACACCACCTTTGGGAGAGCATTCATCTGTTGGGCTACGACCGGCATAGTCTCTGCCGCAAGCGGAGTGGGCCAGAAGGCCGCCATCATTTCGTAAGTGATTCTGCCGAATACGAGCATGCCTCCGCCGCTGGCATTGCCTGCAATAAAAGCGTCCCATTCAGCGTCTGGCCTGTTGTTGCGCGCGAAGCTCATGTCGCCCTGTGCGTCGGTAAAATACCCATCCAGTGATACGTGGTTGAATACGATCAATTTCCGCATGGTTACTCTCTTTCAATATCTTTCACTATCGGATTCGGTCGCGCATGGCACGGCTGGTAGACGCCAAGCCGTCTGCCGCCGGGGAGGGTTATTTGGGCCAGCCAGCCGGCGGCAGCCTGAATATGAGCCAGCCTTCTCCCACATCAATATGTTTTAGATGAAGAATATCCCGGAAGAATGCCCGGTCGGCCGTGGGATTTGTACTGTAAAGAATGGCATGCGCTCCGATGATCATTCAGGACCTCTCATGATTTCGTGGTTCTCTGCCTGCGGCGGGACGGGCTTTATTTATTTTCAATTATTTCACGTTTTTGACATCGTTGCATACCATTGTTGGACACTATAAAGGTGAATTGGTGTGGGGCGTTTCTTGGTTAGGCGTCATTGCAGGTATATCTCTGAAGTCTCACTGGATTCCCCCTGCTGGGCCGGCACAAGCCATTTCAAGTAATCTGCCAGGTGGCTGTCCCAATATGCTGGATTGTGGTTGCCGGGTGCATGGGTGAAAGTGTAGGGGAAACCCAATTTATCCAAAAGATTTGTGAGATAGTGTGCCAAAACGATGATACCGTCCTGGTCGCCGACATCGATCAGGACAGCCGGTCGTTGATCAGGCGGCATGGCCGAGATCCACTTGGTGAATTTCTCTTGCTCGCCGTCCGCGATTCCGCCGCTCAGGACAGCTACACGGCCAAAGATCCTTGGCGGCCGGAAGGCTGCTCTGACTGCTATCGCCGCCCCGTTCGAGATGCCGGTGATGCTCCGGTGCAGGCGATCCGCCCGCGTGCGGTAATGGGAATCGATGTAGGGTACAACGTGATCGACGATTTGTGCATCCGCGCCGTAGCCTTTGTTTGGGTCGATATCGATCATTACGTAGATGAATGCCGGAACATCCCCCAAACCTATGAGCCGGTCAGCAGTATCGAACAGGAATTGTCCGTATATGTCAGTCCAATACAACACAGGATAAGCAGAGTCGGTATATTGTGCATAACAGGGCGGCAAATAAACATTGATTACATGGTTTTCTTCGTTCTCTGGGAAGAAAACCCTATCCGTGATTATCGTGCCTGGTCGGTGGCAGGCTGGCGTCGGTGAAGGTAGAAGGGTCGCTGTCGGCGTTGAAATTGCTCCGGGTCCGGCACACCCAGCCAGGAGCAGCACTGTTATTGTCAAGATGATGATGACAGATTGTTTCATTTTTTTCAGAATGATTATGCTGGTTTTCTACCTATGCCGCAGATCCACCCTTTATCATACTCCTCGAGCATCTTTATGTTAGAAAAACCGGCCTTCGAGACGATTTCGCCAAGTTCTTTGACACTGTGGCTTGTCAGATGAGTCCATTCCACAAATCTCCGGTCCCGTTCGTCAAATTTCCCGCCTTTGTATGATTCTCCTATAAGAGCCAGGCACCCACCGGGTTTCAGGATGCGTAAAACCTCTTGCAGATCGCTGGACAGGTTGGGCCAGTAATAATGCGAATTAACTGCTGTGACCAGGTCAAACATTCGATCGGGAAACGGCATGCACGTTACCGAAGCCTGTAAGATCTCGACCCGGCCCGTTAGTATCCCATGACGGTTTGTCCTGCGGGACACGTTGACACAATCTTCTGAGAAATCAATGCCGTAGATCTTACCTATCGTGGCGATTCTGGCCAATTTGGAAACGGTTCCTCCTCCACCGCACCCTACGTCGAGGATCGTAAAATTCTTCTCTATCGCGATGTGCTTCAATCCCCAGTTGGTCCCTTTTAAGTGGGAGAAGTTAAAAACCCTCGCTAATATTCTGCCCGACCGGCCCGTTGGTTTTCGCCATTGATTGAAAAATCTGCTCATGCTGCCCATCATGTTTCCTTAAATATGGATTGCCCGCGCCCGGTACGGGTTCGCCGCCACTGACCAAGGCTCGGCTGGGCCGCCATCAGCCACATCGCGCCCCCTGCGCAGCGTCCCCGTGGGATGAGGGCTCGAGGATCCCTCCCTTGGTCAGTTGGATATGCAACCAGATCGGAAGTCCGGCCAGCGTTGTATTCTGGATTTGGCATCTCCCTGCAAAGCTCGTCCGTCTTACTATCGTTTCCACCTCGTCAGATCGATATGCCATCGGTAGCGCTTTGGCCAGCAAAAGTGGTCCGAACAGCCGCATCGCCAACCCTTCCCGTTTCAGGTTTGCCTTCAAAGCTGCCCTGTACGCGGTTCGGTCATGGTCGCGATTTGTCTCGAATAGGTGAGCGCTGCAGCCTGGCTTGAGGATCCGGTGTATCTCTTCCAGCCCCTGTTCAGGCCGGTCCCACAAATAGAAACTCCCCGTGCAAACCACCGCCTCGAAGAAGTCATCTTCATACCCCGTCGCGCAGACATTTGCCATCTTCAGCTCGGTGGTCACTCCGGCTAGATTTTGTTGGGCTAGTCCGATCATCGCTTGCGAAATATCCAGACCATACAACTGCAATCCAGGGTTCCGCTTGTGGACTTCGACGAGAAGCCGGCCTGGCCCCGTTCCAATGTCGAGCAAACGCCCGCTTTGGACCTGAACCGTCAGATAGGCGGCTATCTCCTGGTATTGCTGTTGTAACGGGCGGGTTTGGGTTAGCTTGGAATAAAGCCCTGCAGCAAAGCGGGGAAACCTGAGAAATTGGATTTCGCCTCTGGATTTCATGATGCTCTCCACATGGAATATTCAAGCCGCCACCAGCCGAGGCTCGGTTGAGCCGGCTTCGCTCTAATAACCATACCGGATTCTATCCTTGCGTGCTGCGATTTGCATCGAATGTTGGATAACGTGTTCGACGATTCCACCCCAGAGGTTCAAGTAAGTGGGTCGCATCTCTCCCCACGGAGCCGGTGTCAACTTGTTCAGCTCGCGCTGGACGGTTTCCTCTGGGATTGCGACCAGATATTCTCGCGCCCTGGTCAGTACCTCAAAGATATAGCTGCTCATCGCCTCACAACTGGATGGGACGGGCAAGTCCTCCCAGCGTCTATCCACGCCTTCCGGTTTCCCGGTTTGGATGCAATACAGATTCATATCTGCCGTTTGAGCGATGTGGTTCATGATCCAGGCAATGGTTGTGAAGGGCGATGGACTTAATTCCTCCGGGATATAGTTGTACCCCCATACGCCTTCCTGTTGAAAAACTCTCCAGACCCGTTTTCGATGGGGGGGCAACAACCGATCCGAGGCTTGTTCAGATGAGGAGAGTGGTTCCCAGTGATACTCTTCTTCGGATATACCGGTAAGATTTTCTCGCAGACTACATTCGCCCGAATCCAATCCGAGCAGCAATACATCCCGTGATGATTTAATTCCTGTTAATCGATAATCCTCTTTCGAACCTTGTTCTTTCATGGCATGATCCCTTCGAATGAACCTGGATGGTTAAATGAGTTAATGTGCTGGCCAACCTCATGGATTCAACGCCCTTGACAGTCTGTCTGGCCGCCCTCGTATAAAACTCTATTAAGCCATGACTTGCTTTCCAGCCGTCCCGGCTTGTAAACCTTTCAAATAATCGATCTGGCCGGCGTGGCATGCTTCATGGGCCGCTGAAGAAAGCAAGAGTTCCAGTTGTGTCTTCTTCCACTTGGGATCTGGAACTGTAAACAGATCCTTCTCCGACAAATGCCCAAGTGTTAGTTTTTGACGCGCATGTGCATCTTTGAGCCGCGTTATCGCTGCTTGCCAGGCTTTCTCATTTCCCGCAGGCTGGGTCCACGCTGCTATGTCGGCCTCGCCTTTTTCCAGCACCTCGATCTGCCACACTTTGGAATCTGTCAGGTGATCCACGATTTGCCAGATGGAGTTGCGATCCGGGGCGGGTTTCCAGGCAGCTTGTGCAGCCGTAAGATCTTTGAGTGCTTCAAGCACCGCTGGATAATCACCATTTGGTCCTTCGAACACACTATCAAAATGCGAAATGAGAGCCTGCAAAAGAGAACTGGCCATGGATGACCTCACTTTGTTTTATCAGTCTATTAGCCGCCCGCTCCCCTCTCCTTTCGGTGGTCGAGTAGGCGTGCTTTCCGCCGTATCGGGACCCGGGAGGGGGGTCGGGGGAAGCCCCAAGCCTGTACCCCGCCTATCCCGCCTGCCCCGCGTACTTTCGGGGTGTTTTTCAGGGTGCCCTGAAAGGGTACGCAGTGGGATCCCGAGTGCTTATCACGGGAGAACCGCTGTTGGTCTAATAATAAATTCTTCAAGGAAAGACAGCTTTTCGTTCTTTTAATTCTTTTCTACCTTTTCTAAGGACAAAATTTCTTTAGCCAGATCTAGGTAATAAACTCGATAAAAATCTCCTTGTTGCAAGATATCAACCTTTTCGGAATCTGCCACATCGAATTTGACTGCGCCAATATTCCAATAATAATCGTAATACTTGTGAAGATTCTCATCTTCGTGCTCTTCCTTGATAATATTGACCCGTCCTTCGACAGTTTTCAGCGTGTCTTCTTTTGTGGTGTTTGCTGCTAGGCGTAAAACAAAGACTGCCACTAATACCCCAACGAGTAGCCAGATAAAGGCCCATAACCACGATTGCCACTGGCCTTTCACAAGGAAGAAAATG
Organism: uncultured Chloroflexia bacterium; assembly: GCA_963806575.1. Lineage (GTDB taxonomy): Bacteria > Chloroflexota > Anaerolineae > Anaerolineales > Villigracilaceae > UBA877. The sequence goes on from CAWDYX010000025.1 coordinate 233,381, forward strand.
ATGACGGGTAAAATCGCCAAGGCCAAAATACAATACCCAACAATCGATAAGACCTTTCTCGTGTCACGAACCTCCTTTTTGTCACGAGCCTGTTGCTTCGAAGACATATAACCATTTCGATTGGCAAAAAGATCAGCTTCATCAAAATCAAAGTACTTTCTCAGTTCTTCATCATTTTCCATAACAAACCTCCTTTGCAACTTGTTGGTCCATCGGTTTTACTTCGTCCAGCACGTGTGCCACCTGCCTGCCCTGCCTGCTAGTACCCCGAAGAGGCACCCCGCTTGCCCCGTGTACTTTCGGGGTGTACTTTCGGGGTGTACTTTCAGGGAGTGCTCTCCTCGGAGCTTGCCCTTAGTGTTTTCCAAAGGGACCGCTGGAATCTACCTGGAAAGCGGGCCGTCCTTCAGGCAACAAGAAACAGAAAAGAGCTGTTTCTCAACAGCCGGTATTGGTGGGCGGCCATTCCACTTGAAGAACAGGCCCAACCCGCCTTTTGAACCTGGATGGTTCTACTCCATCAGTTTGTCGAAGTCTGCCATACTGACCGCTGGTATCGTTTTAAAGGAAATCCCCAGCAGCTTGCTCAAAGCCACCGAGGTCTTCATCGCGGCCTCCGTATTGGGCAGCTCCACATTCAGCATCACATCGGTATCGCCGAGCAGGGCATACGCGGCCTTGAGTTCTCCGCCATTCTGTTTGATCAAGGCAATCGTCTTGTCAGTGCGCTTTGCACTGATAGCATCTATGGACTTCAATGAATACTTCCCGAACATGAGATAAGTTGCCATTTTTAACCTTTCCTTTCTGATTTCATCTGGTTGAGGGAAACGCTTTGGAATTGCTCAGAGTATATCAGAAGACTACCATTATGGCTTTCGTGCGTGACCGGATGTACTCTTTTTCATTCTCGCGCATTCTGGCTGGCAGGTCACCCTCCAACATTTCGCACGCCAGCCGGGTCAGCTGCAGCGGGTTGTTGGGTGGTGTAGTGGATCCTTCACCCTGCCGCCTCTCCAAGCCGGTAATGCACGATCCGCACCATCCTGGCAAGGAACGGGAAGTACCGCATGATCTGGAAGGCACCCTGGCGCGGCTCTGGCTTGTCGAAGTAATACCACTGGCTGAGCAGGCGGATGCCGGGCGCCCATGCTTCCACATCCCGATCATCCTTCAAGCCCCAGTGCGGCTGGGCAACAGCCGCCGGGCGTGGATGAAAGCGAACCACCACCGGCGAGTACACTTCGCACGCCAGTTCCGCTCCTGGGAAACGCCCGGCGAGCGCCTGCACCAACCGCTTGACGTCAGCCTCTTCCAGGTAAACCAGCATGCCCTCAGCCAGAAAGAGGATATGCTTGCCCGCCTGGCCGCTCAGGGCATCCATCCACGAGAAATCGAGCACCGAACACCCAATGAAATGACTACGCGGTGTCTCTTCGAGCAGCTCTTTCCGCAGCTCGATCACCTCCGGCAGATCGAGACCGTACCACTCTGCTTGCCCGTTATCGATCCGCTCGAAGCGGGTGTCGAGCCCGCAGCCCAGGTCGACGATCACCCCATCGGGGTGCTCTGCCAGGAACGCCCGTGCCAGCCGGTCGAACTCTCTCATGCGCAGCAGGTAATTGACCTGTTCGTTCTTCATTCTCTGGACGCCGGAGAAGTCACAGTCGAGCTGACCGACCAACTCCACTGCCTTGGGATCTCGTACCAATGCATCCGGGCGCTGGCTCTCCATCGCCCGAAAATACAATGGTATCAGAAGCGTCTGGGAAACTGCGTTCAGGTTGTGGATAGAATGTGTAGGCATTTGGCCCTGCTCTTTCCCGAACCGATCTGGCCGCCCACCGGTTTGGCTGATTCTCCCCGTAGGGGATCACGGTGCACCTTGCCTGCACCCCGCCTGCCTGTCCTGCGTATTTGGCAGGGCACCCCGAAGGGGCGAAGGGGCGTAAGGGCGGAGCAGCTTGTCCCCGTTGGGGGAATGCGTAGGGGGCTGCCTGCCCTGACTGCTTTTCTCGGGAGAGTCGATATTGGGCGGTTTATTGATTTTCAACAATAGTATTCGACCTTTCCTGAAGATACCAAGCTCTGTCCTTAATCAGAAGAATAAAGGGGGCGATATTGATGATGAGAACAACGAAATCGGCCAACCCGAAATCATCAAAAATGGTCAAGATGGATATGACAACTAACAGACACAATGTGAGATAGTAGGCAACCCGGCTACGTTTACCTAGGAAGGCCAACAACGCCAGCAATATTCCAGCCGTGATAAATGCCAGGGAAGCCATTAATCCTTTGATGAGTGGTGAGACTGGAAGTGCAGGATGAGCACCGACGGCGACAATGGCGCCAAACGCGAGCCAAGTGAGAGCGTTCAGGAGAATGAAAATCATAGTCGCGGGGACTGAGATGGGACGATTGTTCACGTGAAGACCTTTTCTGGTAGAGTGGCTTAACAGCTGGTGGCTCAGACGCTTGGCCACTTCCGAATAACCTGGATCATTTTAGCAGGAAAATACAAACGCGTTTTCAATGTTTTCTCGCGAAGCCTTGGCCGAGTCGCCTGCAAGCGCTTCCTGCTGCCCTTGCCAAACCTCAAACGGATGGATTTGCCCTCCCCCTTTCCCCTCACCCTTCCCCCCACCTTTCCCTTTTCCGATCAATCACCAATCAAAAATCTAAAATCTCAAATCTCTTTCTTCCTCCGAAACTGCGTCTCGTACAGCCTCGCATACAGCCCGTTTTCCGCCAGCAGCTCGCCATGCGTGCCCCTCTCCACGATCCTCCCCCGGTCCATCACCAGGATCAGGTCCGCCGCCTGGATCGTGCTCAGGCGGTGCGCGATCACGATGCTCGTCCGCCCCGCCATCACTCGCTTGAGCGCCTCCTGGATCAGGCTCTCGGATTCGCTGTCCAGCGAGCTGGTCGCCTCATCCAGCACCAGGATCCTCGGGTCCTTCAGGATCACACGTGCCAGCGCCAGGCGCTGCTTCTCCCCGCCGCTCAGCCGGTAGCCCCGTTCGCCCGCGATCGTCTCATACCCGTTCGGAAGCCCCATTATGAAATCGTGGATGTTGGCTGCCCGTGCCGCCGCTTCGATCTCGGCCTGGCTGGCTCCATCGCGTGCATAGATCAGGTTCACCCGGATCGTGTCGTGGAACAGGTACGTCTCCTGGGTCACCATCCCGATCTGTTTAGTCAGCGAGGCCAGCGTCACTTCCCGCAGGTCCTGCCCGTCGATCAGGATGCGCCCGCCGGTCGGGTCGTACAGCCGTGGGATCAGGTAGGTCAGGGTGGTTTTGCCGGCCCCGCTCGGACCCACCAGCGCCACCAGGCTGCCCGGCTCGGCCCGGAACGAGATGTTCTCCAGCACTTCATCGCGTGCCTGGGTGTGCACTGCCAGAGCCTTATCTTCGTGATTCCCGCCGTTGCGAGGTTTTTCATCTCCCTCACCGGATAAAACTGCCCTGACGTCCCCCACCTGGCCGAACCGCCGCACGTCCTTCAGCAGGTTCTTCTCTTCCACCATGTAACGGAAGGTCACATCCTCGAACTCCAGCACACCGTGCACATTTTGCAATACCAGTGCATTAGGCTTCTCGGCCACCTCGTGCGGCAGGTCCATCACTTCGAAAACCCGCTCGAAGCTGACGATGGAAGTGGCAAAGTCCACCGGCGCATTGGTCAGGGTCTGCAGGGAACCGTACATGCTGCCCAGGTAGGCCCCCAGCGCCACGATCGTCCCGATGGTCAGGGTGCTCTTGATCACCAGGTACCCGCCCACGCCGTAGACCAGCGCCATGCCGATCGAGCTCAGCAGCCCGATGCTGGCAAAGAAGAGCGAACCCATTACCGCCCGCGTGACACCGCTCTGGCGCACATCCGCCGCCCGGGCGTTGAAGCGCGCATCCTCCTGGGTGGTCCGGCCGAACAACTTGACCAGCAGCGCCCCGCTGATGTTGAGCAGCTCGTTCAGGACCGCGTTCATTTTCGCGTTCAGGTCCAACTGCAGGCGGGCCACCTCCCGCAGGCGGTTCCCCAATTTCCGCGCCGCCACTAGGAAGAAGGGCAGGATGGCAATACTGATCAGCGTCAGCCGCCATTCCAGCGTGAACATGACTACCAGCGTCGCCACTGCTTGGATCAGGCTGGTGACAATGTTGACAAAAGTGTTGCTGATGGCGCTCTGTGCCCCGACTACATCGTTGTTGAAGCGGCTGATCAACTCGCCCACCTTGGTGTGGGTATAAAAACTCAGGCTCATCCGCTGCAGGTGCGCGAATAATTCCGCGCGCAGGTCGTAGACCACCCCCTCGCCCACGCGGCTGTTCAGTTGCCGCAGCAGCACGTTCAATCCGCTGGTCATCAAAGGGATGGCCAGCAGAGCCGCCACCAGCCAAGCCAGTCGGTGCAGGTCCTTGTTCGGCAGGGTTCGGTCGATCAGGTCGCGCAGAATCAGAGGGTTCAGAAGCGACAAGCCCGACGTCATCAGGGTGAGTAACAGCATCAGGAGGATCAGCCAGGTATATGGACGCGCATATCCAGCCACCCGTTTCAACAGCACCCATGTTACCTGGGGTTTCTCATCGGTTGCATTAATGATACCCCAGGGTCCACCGCGGCCACCGCCGCCACCGTGCATCATGTTATTTTCCTTTTATTTGTCATTGCGACATCGTCCCCGGTTCCTGGGGGAGGCGCGTTCTTTGCGACGACCCGCACCTGCGGTGTGGGCAGGTGAGCAATCTCATCATAATCAGAGGATTGCTTACTTCCATGATTGATTTTTTCGCCTGCAGGCAGAAAGATCGGGCTTAAGATTTGCAGGGCCTCGTAGATCGTCTCGCACTGCTCCCTGGAAAGCTGGGCTAGGAGATCCACCAGCCTGGCCTGGGTGCTGGTTCTGGCTTTCTCCATAACCTGCTGTCCGTTCGGTGTCAACCGCAGGGCTATCTTCCTGCGGTCCGTCTCGGAAGGCCGGCGTTCCACCAGGGCATGTGCTGCCAGTCCATCCACGATCTTGCATACGCTTGGGGAGGTCAATCCGAGATGTCCGGCCAGCCCTTGCAGGCTTGCCCCCGGATGCCGTTCGAGGAACAGCAGGGTCCGGAACAGCGGGACGGTCAGGTCGGCTGACCGGTGGCTGCGCATTTCAGCCCGGATGGTTCGCATGATCACCGGCACCACGTCCAGGATCTCCCGTGCAACGGCATCTGCAGAAGCGCCCATAATTGATTTGCCTTTCTAATTATTAGATTATCTAATTATATCTTGAATTCGGCCCATTTGCAAGATTAATATTTCCTCTCCTTCAAGAATAGACGCGAAAAAAGGAGTGAGTGGCGCAAAGCGCCACTCACATCCTTTTTTGCACAATTCCTCTTCTCCGTTTCGGAGGGGTGGCTAGGGGGCTGAGGGTTAATCTCATGCCTAAAAAATCTGCGCCTATTCTGGTCTGGAACAGCTTCCCGCTTGATAAAGGCGAAAAAAGGATGCGGGGGCGTATTTTGCCATCCGCATCCTTTTTTCGCACAATTCTCCCCTCCCCTATGGGGGCAGGGCCGGGGGTAGGGCGAAGCCCCCGGACATGGGGGCGGGGATTCAAATTCCCGCATGGATGATCCCCGGCTCATCCACGCACCCCAGCCTCCAGCTGCGTCCATCCCGCCTCAGCAGCTCGTCCGCTTCCTCCGGCCCCCAGCTGCCAGCCGGATAGACCACCAGTCGTGGCGTGCCCTGCACCTCCCAGCCCTGCAGGACCGGGTCCAGCAGCCGCCAGGCCGCCTCGATCGAGTCACTGCGGGTGAAGAGCGCGGCATCCCCGGCCAGCGCCTCCAGCAGCAGCCGCTCGTAGGCTTCCGGCAGGGTTTCGTCGAAGGATGAGCGGTAATGGAAATCCATGTCCACCGAGCGCATCTCCTGCTCGCGGCCGGGCACTTTGGCTTCGAAGCGCAGGTGGATGCCCTCATCCGGCTGGATGCAAAGTGAAAGGATGTTCGGTGTGATCTCGCTGCCGCCTTGGGGCAGGTGGAACATCAGGTGTGGCGGGCGCTGGAACTCGATGATGATCTCGGATGTCTTGCGCTGCAGGGCTTTCCCGGAACGCAGATAGAACGGCACGTCCTGCCAGCGCCAGTTGTCGATGTAAAGCCTGAGGGCCGCGTAGGTGGGCGTCTGCGAAACGGGGGCCACGCCTTCCGCCTGGGTATAACCCGCGTACTGGCCGCGCACCGTATCCGCCAGGGCGATTGGCCGGATGCTCTCGAGCAGTTTGACCTTCTCGTTGTGCAGGGCCTCCGCATTGAACGAGCTGGGCGGTTCGATTGCCACCAGCGCCAGCAGTTGCAGCAGGTGGTTCTGGAACATATCCCGCATCACCCCGGCGCGGTCGTAGTAGCCAGCCCGGTGACCCACGTCCTCATCCTCCGCCACCGTCACCTGCACGTTGTTGACGTACCGGCGGTTCCAGACCGGTTCGAAGATGGTGTTGGCGAAGCGGAAGAACAGGATGTTCTGGGCGGTTTCCTTGCCCAGGTAGTGGTCGATGCGGTAGACCTGGCTCTCGTCGAAGACGGCCTGCACGGCCCGGTTCAGCGCCCGGGCGGACTCCAGGTCGCGCCCGAAGGGCTTTTCGATCACGATCCGCCGCCAGCACGCCGGATGCGAGGCCATCCCGTTTGCTCCCAGCGCGCTGACGACTGGCACATAATACTCCGGCGCGGTTGCCAGGTAAAAAAGCCGGTTGGCTGGGCCGCCTTCCAGTTTGCTTAGGAAAGCCTCCAGCCTGGGAAAATCCTCCGCCTCACCCAGGTCGCCCTGGAAGTAATGGATCTGGCGGGCAAAATCCTCCCAGACGGCCGGCTCGAAGGTCTCGCCCGAGAACTGGGCCGCCCCCTCCCGTAGGTGTTCCCGAAAAGACTCATCCGTTAGCGGTCGGCGGGCGAACCCGAGGATCGTCGCACATTCCGCCAGCAGGGCGGCTTCGTGCCGCCCGAGCGCAATCCCGCCGGCAGGATGCCGGCGGGAGAGCCGGCCCTTCTTGAAGTTGTTGTAGAGCGCCGGGATCAGCTTGCGCCGGGTCAGGTCGCCCGTGGCGCCGAAGATCACGATCGAGGTGGCAGGCCGCATGTCCGTCATTTTGGCTTGGTCCTTACGGCATGGCCGCCGAACTCATTCCGCATGGCTGCCAGCAGTTTGGCGGCATAACTTTCGGTCTGCCGGCTGATGAGACGCTGCTGGAGCGAAAGGTTGATGATCGGGGCCGGCACATCCAGTTCGATCGCCTCGGCCACCGTCCAGCGGCCTTCTCCACTATCGTCCACCCAGCCCTTGATCTTGCTCAGATCCTGGTCCTTTGACAGGGCCTCTGCGGTCAGGTCGAGCAGCCAGGAACGCACCACACTGCCGTACCGCCAGATCTGGGCGACCTGTTCCAGGTCCAGGTCGAACTCTTTTTTGGCGTGCATGATCTCGAAACCCTCGGCGTAGGCCTGCATCAGGCCATACTCGATCCCGTTATGGATCATCTTGACGAAATGCCCGGCTCCCACCGGCCCAACGCGGCCCCAGCCGCGCTCCGGACCCGGGGCCAGCCTCTGGAAGATTCGGCGCAGGCTTTCCACCACCTCGATTTGGCCGCCGATCATCAGGCTGTAGCCTTCCGTCAGGCCCCAGACCCCCCCGCTGGTGCCTACGTCCACATAATGGATCCCTTTGCGCTTGAGCGCTTTCGCACGCCGCAGGTCATCCTTGTAATAAGTATTCCCGCCGTCGATGATTACGTCACCGGCGTCTAGCAGTCCGGCCAGTTCGTTCACCACCGACTCGGTCGCCGCGCCCGCCGGGACCATCAGCCAGAATATGCGTGGACTCGGCAGGGCTGCCACAGCCTCGGCCATCGAATAGGCCGCCGTCAGTCCGTACTCGGCTGCCAGCTTGCGCGTGATCTCCGCCGACTGGTCCAGCCCGACCACCCGCTGCCCGCCCTTGAGCAGGCGCTGGGCCATGGCCCCGCCCATCTTTCCAAGTCCGATCATGGCTATGTCCATAATTGCTCCTCCAATTTATCCTATGGTATCACCATGCAGGCGGGGCTGGGGGTGTATACCCCATTCCCCGGCATGGAAACGTCACTTTTCTTACGGATTAAAAGTCACTTCCATCGTCATGCCCCAGCGCAGGAGTGGATTGGGATTATCCAGCCGGATGTGGACCGTGTACAGCACGTCCGTACCCTGGTTCTTGGGCGTTTCGCCGATCTCCTCGACAACGCCTTTCATTACACCACCCGGAACGGCATCCGCCGTGATGTCCACCTCCTGCCCCACGCTGACCTTGACCACGTCCAGTTCGTTCAGGTCGCTGGTGTCCACGTACCACTGGCTGGTATCCGCGATCGACACCGCCCAGGTCTCCGGGCCGGCCATCTGGTTGGCTGTGACGTTGATGTCCATGACCGTGCCGTCGAAGGGCGCCTTCAAGTCGTAGTTGTCCAGGGCATCCTGCGCCGCCGCCAACTGGGCTTTGGCATTGTCCAATTGGGCCTGGGCGAGGGTCAGCTTGTCGCTGTCGGGGCCGCCCTGGGTATTTTGATAGGTTCGATCGGCTTCCGCTTCCGCATTCTGGGCAGCCACCAGCGTGGCGAGCACCCGGTCACGCGCGTTGATCAGGTTATCCACCTTCTGGACGGCCCGGTCGTAGTCGGTCTGGGCGGTGCGGAGTTTTTGTTCGTAATACTTGTAGGTGGCGTTGTCGTAGCCCAGGCCGGCGTGTTGGTTGAAATTCGCCTGGGCAGTATCCAGGTCTGATTTTCGATCGGTCACATCCGATTGGGCGTTATCGATATCCGTCTGGATGGTGCTCTGGTCGAGCTTGTCCCAGGCCTGTTGGGCGGCTTCGTGCGCTTTCTGGGCGTCCATGTAGGCCTGCCAGGCTTTGGAGCGGCCCAGGTCGGCCGTGCGGTTCAGCGTGTCGAAAGCCTGTTGGGCGGAGGTCAGCGCCAGTTGCGCCTCGGTCAGTGCAGCCACGGCCTGCTGGCGGTCCGCCAGGCTGACCAGTACCTGTCCCTGCTTGACCTGGTCACCCTTCTTGACCAGGATCTGGTCCACCTTGCCGCGCACCTGGAAGGCCATGGTCTGGTTCCGGCTCGGGACGAGGTGTCCCTCCGCGATCACCGTATCCGTCGATGCGATCGGGGTCGCCTCGCTGGAGTTGCCCGCCAGGCTGCCGCAGGCTGCCAGCAGCGATCCAAATGCAAAGACGACGAGTAAAATAATTGGGATCCTCTTCATGATACATCTCCTTCAAAGAACAACCGCTGCTAGCATCATTTCCGTACCACTGCACGACCAATGATTACTAACCGACGACTGATGACTGGAGACTGGCGACTACTCATATGCCAGCACTTCCCGGATGGTCAACCGGGCTGCGTTGCGCGCTGGCAGGATGCTGGCCACGGCCGAAAGTGCCAGCACCACCAGCAGCCAGATGGCGAAGCCCTGATAAGTGAAATACACTGCGATGGACGACTTGAAGATGGCGGTGCTGACGATATCCGAGAGCAGGTACGTAATGGGGAACGAAAGCACTGCGCCGATCAGCCATGAAATGCTGCCGATCACCACGCCCTCCACGATGACGGTCCGCATGATCTCGCCATCCACCGCCCCGATCGAGCGCATGATCCCGATCTCGCGTGTGCGTTCCAGCACATTCATTCCCATCGTTCCCATCAGCCCCATGCTGCCGACTACCGCTGTCAAAAGGGCCATGATCAACAGGAAGGTCACCAGGATATCCAGGCTCTCCGAGGCCGTCTTCAGCGTGGACCTGCCGGTGCGGGCGGCGTTGACGTGGAAACCCTTGTCCCGGAAATACTTGTCCAGCCGGTCGCTCATGACCTGCTGGTAGGCCGGGTCATGCTTATCCGTGACGATCCGGTAGGTGAACGAATGGTCGGTGGTGTGGGTGATCTTGGAAATATATTCATACGTGCCATACGCCACCGTCCCCTGCTGGGTGACGAACTTGAAGATGCCCACCACCGTCCAGTCGTCTTCGTGGTCGTTGATCTTCAAGCGGATGGTTTTTCCGGGCGCCAGGTCCGGGAACTTCGCCAGGATGCCTTCGCTGACGGTGATGGCTGTCCTGTCACCCGGTTGCAGCCAGCGCCCTGAGACCATCATCGGCGAGACCAGGGTGCTGTTCGCCGGTGGCGCCAGGATGGTGATTGTATCGCCGACGGTGCCGTCCGGGTAGAGCGCCTCGGCCGAGGCATATGCCCAGCCTTCCGCTGCCACCACACCCGGTACCTGCAGGGCGGTATTCTCCACCTCGTCCAGGCGGTAGGTCTGGGTGAAATCCAGGGTCACATCCGCCAGGAAGTATTTGCCGATCCGGTCGATGTAGTCGTGCAGCGTGACCCGCACGTTGAACACGGCGATGAAGATGGCCCCGCCCATGGTCAGGGTGAAAAGTGTCAGCATCAGGCGGCCGCGCCGGCGGAAGGTGTTCCGCAGGCTGATAAGCAGCGGTCGCGGGAGATGCCTGCGCCTGGGCCGCCCCGTCCTGTCCCACCTGTGCCTGCGCCAACAGGTGCAGGCAGACGGGACAGGGCAGATTCACGGGCAGCCGGTCGAAAGCCGGCTGGCGTGGTTTTGCCTCCAGGGATGGCCTCTTTTCATCCTTGATGATATCCCCGCTCAGGGCGCGCAGCACGGTAATGCGCGACCCGTTCAGCACCGGTCTCAGACCGGCCAGTAGCGGCACCGCCAGCCCAACGACGATCTGGATGCCAATCGCGATCGGGACGATCCGGTAGCCCAGCAGATTGAAATTGACTTTCCTGGCGATGAAAGCCGACAGGGCATAGGCGCCCTGTCCGCCCAGCGGGACGGCGATCAGCAGGGCAATGATACTGAACGCCAGGATGAGCACGATATACATCGTAAAGATCTGGTTGCGCCGCCCGCCCACCAGCTTCATCACGCCGATAAATCGCAGGTGCTGGTTCAGCAGGGCGCTCAGCGTGTTGGCGATCAGCGAACTGCTCAGGAACAGGATCAGCACCCCCAGCGCCAGCAGGATGCCCAGGATGGCCTGGACGGTTGTGGCGAGCGGATGCTCGTTGGTCTTGGAGGAGCGCGTCCGCAGGACGGTGATGCCGCTCTGTTCGACGTTGTCCTTGATATTGCCGGCCATCTGGCGCAAATGTGCGTCATCGTTTTGGCCGGTGCTGACCGTGGCATACAGGCGGTTGAACGTATCCGGTTGCCGCAGGTACGACAGGCTATCGGTGGAGATGTAGGCGAACGGGTTGGCCAGGAAATCCCCCGCGCCGGTGCTCGGGTCCTGCACCACGCCGGCCACCTGCAGCGTGCGGGTGCTCCCGTTATCCAGCAGGAACTCGAGCGGGTCGCCCACCTTGACGTTCAGGCTCTGCAGCACCTTCTGTTCCAGCAGCACCTGCTTCTTCTCGGGTTTGCCGGTCCCGGAAAGCACGTGCATCAGGTTGATCTTCTGTTTTGTGAAGTCTTCGATGGCGACCACGCTGAGCGGCACCCACGCACCGTTTCCCGGGATGCGCGCCTGCATGGTGAACACCCGCCGCCCCTCGGCCTGCTTGACCCCGCTCATATCTTGGACGGTCTTGACCAGGTTATCATCGAAGTCATTCGTGCGCAGCTCGACGTTCATCGGGTTGTTGGCGGCATAGCTGGCGCTCATGTCCTCTGAAATGATCACGTAGGCGCCGACGATCACCCCGATGGAAAATACGCCCACGGCGATGGAGAAAACCACCAGGGCCGTGCGCGACAGGTTGCCGGTCAGATCGTGAAAGACTTTCAGCCAACGTGGGCGCATCTTGGTTGCTCTGCTTTTCCTTTCATATGCGGCGCTGGTCGGCCGCGCGATGCTCCGCCACCATCTCATCGATCAATCTCCCATCGGAGATGACGATCGTGCGGGAGGTGCGTCCCGGTTAAGGATGGGTCATGGGTGACCATGGCAATGGTCTTGCCGCTGTTAACCAGCTTGTCGAACAATCCGATGATGACCTCTGCCGAGCGCGAGTCCAGGTTGCCGGTGGGCTCGTCGGCGCAGATGATCGGTGGGTCGTTTGCCAGTGCGCGTGCGATCGCCGCGCTCTGCTGCTGCCCGGTCGAAACTGCCACGGGCAGCTTGTGCGCCTGTGCTTCCAGGCCGACCAGCTTCAGCAGGTCCATCGCCCTTTGTGGACGTTCGTCGAAATCATAAGTACCGACGTAGTCCATTGGCAGCATCACGTTCTCCAGCAGGGTCAGCATGGGCAGGAGTTGGAAGAACTGGAAGACTACTCCCAGGTTCCTGCCGCGCCAGAGCGAGCGTGCGCTTTCAGTCATCTGGTAAATATTTGTGCCGCCGATGACCACCTGACCCGAGCTTGGATGGTCAATGCCGGTGATCATGTTGAGCAGCGTGGATTTGCCGCTCCCGGATTTGCCAACAATTGCGACAAACTCGCCCCGTCGCAGTGTCAGGTCTATCCCCTTGAGAACGGTGAACTCGCCCGCGGCATTCTTGAATGTCTTGACGACCTTCTGCAGCTGGATGATGGTCTCTGCCCGGGCTGCCGGAGCCTGGCCCTGTCCGCCTTTCACGCCCGCCTCGCTTCTACGGCCATTGGCTCTTCCGGTATGATCTCGCCATCCTGGATGAGGATATGGCGGGTGAAGCGCCGCGCCAGGCTGTTGTCGTGCGTCACCATGATGATGGTCTTGCCTTTATCCAGCAGCCGTTCGAAGACTTCGAAGACGTGTTCCGCTGTGACCGAATCCAGGCTGCCGGTCGGTTCGTCCGCCACGATGATGGGCGGGTCGTTGGCCAGCGCCCGCGCGATCGCCACGCGCTGCTGCTCGCCTCCGGAAATGAAACCTGGCAGTTTAAAGGCATGTTCCTCCAGCTCGACCAGCCGCAGCAGTTCCATCGCGCGCCTCCGGCTCTCCCCGAACTGGTAAAGACCGCACAGGTCCATCGGCAGCATCACGTTCTCGAGCAGGGTCAGCATGGGCAGCAGTTGGAAGGACTGGTAGACCACGCCCATGTTCCGCCCTCGCCAGAGCGCCAGGTCATTCTCGCCCAGCTTGTGGATCGAAACCGCCTCATCGTTTCCATGGACGATCACGTCCCCGCTGGTAAGCTGGTCCACCCCGCTGATCATGTTCAGCAGGGTGGACTTCCCCGCCCCGGATTTGCCGATCACGCCCAGGAACTCGGATGGATACACTTCCGCGTTGATGCCTCGCAGCGCGGGGAAATCACCCGCCGCGGTCTCGTATACCTTGTAGACCTGCCGTATCTCGATCAGGGGACTTGTCCTGCCTGCCCTATGTTTTCCAGGGTGTTCTACAGGGCTGGGTTGGTTGGTCGGTTGGAGGGCTTCTGGCGCTGCGCGCGGCTCAAGCGGGTACACGATTTTTCCAGATTGGGATTAGAGGAGGATTCTGCTGAAAGATTCTACTACATCCCACTTTTCTTTGCTTCTTTCCCCCTTCGCCATCGGGAAGGGGGCAGGGGCATGGGGCAATACGTGGCAACCCCCACATGTCTTTTCACTTTATTCCCCCTTTGCCATGTAATGGGAAGATTGAAAAAAAGGGGATTTGACGAGCAAAACTCGTCAAATCCCCTTTTTTCTTGTTTTCTTTTCCCCCTTCCCATTCGGGGCAGGGGGAGAGTGCTCCGCAGGGGTCTGAGAGGGAATAAGGTCAGCTACCTTGAGAACGCCCAAGGGTATCTATTGCATTAAAGAGCAGAAACAGTATAATGAATTAATGAAATTTTAACTTTTCTTGATGGGGGAAGGGTCTGTCATCGGAGAGGAGGAGATATTGACGAGAATAATCTGATTGCAAGCCACAATCGTATCTTATATTTTTCCTATTTGTGTCGATTTCACCTAAGGAGGGTGAGACCATGAAAAAGACTTCGACCGTCGTATTCTTGATTGTTTTTTTGTTTTCTGTGGGTAGCCTGCCGGCGCATGCCCAGGCCCAAGCCCAAGCTCAACATACTTCTTTTGCGTATATTCCACTCATTTCTCCAAAAGGCGGGACTTCTCTTCCGGCGGTGTTCCGGGCCCGCCAGGCCTTTGAAATCCTAGCGCCCCAGTTACTGGATGCCCAAGCAAAAGGAAAGATCGTACGCTTTGAACCCGATTTTGCCTTCGGTTTTGTGAAGGTGGAATACCGTTCCGGTTTCGACGTGGCATCTGCTCTGGCAGTGGTCCCTGGAGCAAAACTGCAAGTTTTTGATAACCCGAAGGCCGTGCTGGGTTACACCCATGTCAGACAGAACCTGCGCAGCCCTAAAATCGGCATCACTGACGCAAGTGGTTGGGTTAGTATCCCTGTCTATGGTTCCTGTTTTGATGCTGGAGACATGGGGGCTGATAACTATTACAAAGCCTACCTGTGGGATACAACTGGGCGGCTGGTGGCTAGTACGGATGGTTACGCGGATGATGATGGCTGGATATATGACTGCTTCGGCGGTATTTGGACCAGTATGGTACCCGGCTATCATTTCAGCCTCCATACCTATGCAGATATTGGAACCCCGCTGCTGCAGGACTATTCCTCCAGCATTGCCACCCTCAACATTTCCTCCATTAATATTAAAACCAAAGTCTTCACAGGGATTGGACCGGCCAATAATCAGCTTTATTTCTATATGGATCACCCCGAATGGGATGCTGGAGATAATTATACAGATACTGATGTAGCTGTCATTGCTTCCAGTAAAGGCACTTGGAGCGTCAAACTTGGTTCCTCCGTTGCCGTGCGTGGCGGAGATTATGTGGAAATCGATTGGGAAACCTCTAATTTTGATTTCTATCGGATCGCTTTTGCGCCTTTTGCCTATTGCGGTCTGGGCAGAAATTACTGCGGCGTTTACGGGGCACCGGGGAAATCCGCCAAAGTTTCCGTGGTGCATGCCAAGAAGACCTATTCGGCCAAAGGAAACTTCTCCGTTACGGGTTATTTCTCTGCAAGCTTCCTCGACGCCGCCTGGAAACCCGTCTTCCTGGCTGCTGGGGACAAGGTCACCGCAACAGGGGTGAAGCCATGGCTTCTGCCAAGTGTGACAGCCCAGCCAGACTACGTAAATGATTGGGTCACGGGTGTCGCTCCAGCCAACCGCTACTTCTTGGTGGAGGCCGAAATTTACGATTATTCCGGTGAGTACTGGGACTGGGATGTAAGATATGTCGGATCGGATGCAGCCGGCAATTATTTGGCAGATTTCTCCAGCTACTTCGATATAATGCCGACAGATAAAGTGGAAATATATGTAATTTACTATGACCCCATCACAGGCAACGAAACCGTCTACATGAATTATATTGACCCCTAAGCGCTTTCTAACTGAGCTTGGGGGTATAGCAATATCTGTTACCAAGAGACGCCCTCCCAAGGGCGTCTGCTCAGGGCTTTCTAAAGAAGATTAGTCAAAGCTACCCCATGCTGGAGGCTTTCCCAAGCCCAAATTCTTTCTGCACCCAGTTTTTGCACCGGGCAACTTGGTTCTATAATAAGGGAATTGCCCGGCTTGTCCGGCAAGGAGAACACGGCCTGCAATCGTCTCGCATCCAAGGTGAACCATGCCCAGAAGAAGGAAAAGTGACAAAAAGAAGCAGCCCATCGCCGTCAGCGTGATCGCGGTCGCAATGGCCGTGCTTTTCCTGATCCGCCTGTACCAGGTCTATCAGCCCCTCTTCCGTCAGGAAGTTTTCACGCACGGCCTCTCGGGTCCGCTCTTTACAGGCTGGAGGCTCACGAGCCTCGGCGCGGACCTCCTTTCCAGCATTACCTATCTGGTTCTGGCGCTGGCAGGCATCGTCGTCCTGATCGGCTTCCTGCGCCTGCACCGCTGGAGCTGGCTGCTCCTGATGACCTGGACGGGCGTTTCCCTTGCCATCTCGCTGGTGGATTACTTCTACGGCCGCCCCAATTATGTCGTGATGGCCTCCAACGTTGTCATCGCCTTTGCGCTCAACCTCACCGACGTGCAGCGCATTTTCGGGATAAGGAGGGATGATGGATCAAGCCTCTGACCGCCCGACTGCCCCGGTCGGCACGCCCGACCTGGAACTGCTGCGGAAATTCGAGCCGGTGGTGTGCTACACCAAGGGCGAACAGTTCTTTCCAACGGCTATCGAGCACTATGTTCGCGAATGCAGCCTGTGGGAACATCATCCGGATGGGCCGGATGAACTCCTGGTCAGGCAGGGCGAACTCACGCTCGAGAAATTGATCGAGCCTCGCCCGGCCGCCTTTGGGACCATCCGCTACCTGCGTTTTGTCGAAGCCCTCAACCTGGCCGAGGCTGCCCGGGTGCTGGCCGACCAGGCCCGCCTGCGCCGCAGGCTCGGCGATTATTTTTATACTGGGATCGGGCGCCTGGCGCGCGGCGGCATCCTGCCGCGTCTGGCGGATGGCCTGTTCTCGCTCTCCTTCCTGCTGCGCGGCAAGGTCTCGGCGGCGGATGCGGCCGCAGCCGAGCTGGACTACAACGCCATCCTGGAGGAGCACCCCCAATACACCTATTACGGGCGGGTGGTCCGCCAGAACGGTTGGACCATCCTCCAATACTGGTTCTTCTTCTGTTTCAACAGTTGGCGCTCCGGTTTTCATGGAGTCAATGACCACGAATCCGATTGGGAGATGGCCGCCATCTATCTCTACGAGCAGGATGGGCAGCTCATCCCGGAGTGGGCGGCTTATGCTTCGCATGACTTCAAGGGCGATGACCTGCGCCGCCGTTGGGATGACCATCCTGAATTGAAGATCGAGAACGGCCACCCGGTCATCTTCGCCGGCGCCGGCTCGCATGCCTCCTACTTCCGGCGTGGCGAATACCAGGCGGAGGTGACTCTGCCGCTGCCGGGTTGGTTCTCAGGTCTCATCCGTTCCTGGAACAAGTTCTGGACGGAGACCCTCGGCCAGCCTGCCGTGGAGGCTTTCCACATCCCGTTCGTGGACTTTGCGCGCGGTAATGGCCTGCAGATCGGCCCCGGCCAACCCCAGGCCTGGTCGCCGGTGCTGGTGGATGAATCCACCCCCTGGCTGAGCCAGTACCGCGGCCTGTGGGGACTCTTCGCGCGTGACCCGATTTCCGGCGAGAACGCTCCGGCTGGCCCCATGTACAACCGGGATGGCACGCCGCGCGCTTCGTGGTATGACCCGCTCGGTTTTGCCGGCCTCGACAAGGTCCCGCCGCCGCCGCAGGCCCTCCGGATGCTGGCGGAGAACTGTCAGAACGTCACCCGGCGGCAGGCGGAACTGGAGAAATTGATCCCCGAAAAAACCGCCTGGCTGCAGTCCCTCGGCCTCGAATGGAAAGCGATGGAAGGCCACCCGCACCTGGCCAGGCAGTCCGCCGCATTGGAGAAGGAGATTGCCGCCTCTTCGAATGAAGTGCATGCCCTGCGGCGTGAGTCCGTGGAAAATACCGCCCTGCTCCAGGGACTGGCCCGCCGGCTGGACCAGTTGCAGGCTGGCTGGCAGGACCCTCCGCACGCCCACGTTCGCCACCTGGCGCTGCCCGACGACCTCACCCGGGCATTTCGCTTCGACCGCGCCGCCGAGACCTGGGCGGCCATCAGCCTGAGCCTGCTGCTGTTTGCCATCGCCGGGCTGATCTTTTTTACCCCCCATTACCTGTGGGCCGGCCTCGCGATCATCCTGATCCTGTTCCTGGTGATCGAATCGATCCTGCGCGGCGCCTTCATCCGCACGGTCGTCAACCTCACCCTGGTCATGGCCATGCTTGCCAGCCTGATCCTGTTCCTGCATTTCTGGAAATGGATCATCCTGGCGGCCCTGCTGGTCATGGGCATATCCCTCATGGTCCAGCGCCTGCGTGAGCTGACCGGGTGAAGGGAAGCGGGTTCAGGCAGGCCGGATTAATGGGTTGTGCGCGACCGGTATCCCGAAACAATCAGGAACAATTCAGGTGAGTAGAGAACAGAGACAGAGGCCAGAGATCAAGTGGAGTGATAAGTGCATTTAACTGCAGGATTTGAGCATTTTGGGGGTTTTCGTGTATTATTTTTGGGAATGATATACTTTGCAAACGCAATTTGGCTAAATTATAATTTGGTTAAATTTGCCAAGGGGGATTGACAGCCATGTTACAATATTAGCATAGATGGATCAGTGATGAACAGAAATCTTGTTCGAAAATTGCTACTATATATCATTGACCAGTTACAGGACATGGAGGCGGAAATCTCCACAATCAGACTGGTCAAAATGCTTTATTTAATTGATCTGGAATACTATAAAATGCATGGTTCAATACTAACAGATATCGAGTGGGTCTATTACCATCATGGACCTTATTTCTTTGACGTTGGTGACATTCTCCAATCTGCCAGTATTGATCTTGATGCCCGCGAGGTCACGACAAGAAGCGGAAGAGGATTTACCTATAGAAGCCTTGAGGATCAAGATATATCCACGGACGTGGATTATGCAACCGAACAACTAATAAATCGCATACTTAAGAAATGGTCTTTAGAAGATACCAGTGTTCTACTTGAGTATGTTTATAGTACGCCTCCAATAAGAATGGGACAACGAGAGAAGCCAATTAATTTCGGTTTGGCTATGGAAAAAAAGCAACCGGAAAAGGCAAAGCGGAAGATTTCTAATCCGGCAGCATATTATTCAATGCTGGAATCAGAAAGCGTCTTAGCGCGAGAGTGGGACACACCGGAAGAAGATAAGGCATGGGCATACTTGTCGAAAAAGGTGAAGTAATAACTCTACCATTCACATTCTCTGACTTAAGTGACGAAAAACTTAGACCAGCGCTAGTCTTGGCTGTTCCGAGAAAAGACGAACTAATCTCATGCCAAATAACATCACAAAATACTAGACCTGAATATACTATTTTGCTTACGAAAAATGATTTTCTCTATGGTGAACTAGAAGTTGATCCTTGTTATATTAGGCCCAATCATATATTTACGGCTGATCCAGAAATTGTTCACCTTGCGGTTGGGAAATTGAAACCAGAGAAAATCGATGAAGTTATGGAAATGCTATTCAGCATCCTCTACGAAAATCAGAAAAGCCCGGCCTAGTCGTCGGGCTTTTCTTTCTGATCTTCTTTGGGTTTCTCTTCCTCTTTCGGTTTTGGCTTGACCTTTAGCAATGCGGCTAGAGCCTCTTTTAAATCCGAGGGGGGATAGGGAGACCGGTTTCTCGCTGGTGGTTTTCTTCTCGTCATTTTTCTTGTTCATTATTTTCCGGCTTCGCTTTTCTCAATTTCTTGAGAAGCAGGTTGATATATTCGGGAATATAATCCGCATCAATGTCGGAAATAGCCGAGGGTAATTGAATGTATGCTAACTCGCCATCCTCTAAGGGGATCGGAAAAGAGGTTAATTTTCTTTCGATTGACTTATCGGGAGCAGGTGGGGGAGGATTATCCAGTTTTTCTTTACCTCGTCCAGAATTTGCTTCCTGGCTCACGCCACCCGCTTCCCCGGTTCCCAGATCATAGAAATTCTCAAGGTCACAAAATCGGTAATTATCCTTTATGACCACAGTAAATCTTTTGGCGGCATCTTCTGAAAACCGATAATTCTTCATCAGAATCAATATTACAGCGGCATCGTCTCGCGGAAGTTGTCTTTTCCATTCTTGCCAGATAATTTTCATCATCGGATCATGAAACACTGCACTCCGACAATCTGCAAGTCTCTCAGGGGAATTCTCCCTTTTATCAAGCACAATGCCGCGCCCTAAATCGGTCAAATGCAAATATTTTTCCCCATTGACCGTCTCGTAAACTATAAGCCCATAACTCGCGATTGATGCCCGTACACGATCGGTTGTGCTACTTTTTTGGGACAACCCCATGTATTTGACCCCGACATCAATCGGGACTCTACTAACACCAACTGAGGCGTCAAGCTTTTTTATTAGCTCAATACAACCCCTCAAAGTTGAGTAGGGGAAATTCGGGCTTCTGAGCCTCGGCTTTTCAAAGTTCGTGTTTTCAGCATTTTGTTTCTCATCAACTTGTTCGTCCATGTTCAATCTCCTAGCAAAATCTAAATATTGACTTTAGATTCGCGCCGTGATAGAATGAACATGGTCCGGACGGGATTCGAACCCGTATGCTTGCGGCAGTAAATTCCAGGTTTACCATGTATGCCATTTTCATCACCGGACCATGTACTTTTACAGCGGCCTCGACCGATACCTCAAGTCTGCAAACTTGAGCGAGGCCCTAGAAATTTTCTGCGGAGTTGGCGTCGGCTTTTTCAAGGCCGACTCCGCAAATCATGTTGTAACCATAATATACCTCTTCACACCAATATTGTAAGCGCGAACCTAATAAGAGTCAAGCCACAAAGCGGCTTGACTCGCTCTATTTATGATAGCACTATCGCCGCTATTGTCTTTTTTAGCTTTTCTTAAACGGGTCTTTGTAGAACAAGCGCTTTCCTTCAATCCCCTTGATCGCCGTTCCTGCTCGTTCTCCATCCGATACCTTACGATTGTTCCAGCGGAATGCAAACTCATTTGCATAACGATCAAGATGTTCCTCGCTCACGTGATGGAAGGAACCCATAATTCCACGTTTCAGCAAGGCGATCCAACTTTCGGCAGTATTGGTATAAACGTCACCATTCACATATTCGCCCGCGCCATGATTTACAGTCTGATGACTTGCAAAATCTGCTTCCAACCCGTTATAAGCATTGTGCTCATCGGTCATCACCCTGGCAGACTTGTGAACGTTCTTACGTAAGTTCTGTTTCAGAGTCTTTGAGTCTGTTGAAACAACTTTCATAGCCTTAGAATTTCCATCGCGCTCGCCTGGCTGCTGGCCCAAAAGCCGTGGATCGTGCCCATCCCGGGCACGACGAAGCTGCACCGGTTGGACGAGAACAATGCGGCAGCCGCCCTCGAACTGACGCCCGCTGACCTGCATGAGATCGAAAGCGCCGCATCGAAGATCACGGTGCAGGGGGCGCGCTATCCCGAAGCCTTGGAGAAATTGACCGGACGCTGATCGGCAAAAAGCGATCAAGACAAAGAGTTCGGAAATGAAATTCAAAAGAAGGGAATTTGGAAATGCAGAAACGCAAGCCTGGAAACAGCAACTTGGAAGTCAAGGGTTTGCGCGGGTTTTGAATAAGGAGGCCATCCAATGACCATGTGGACAAGCGACGAGCTCAACAAGATCGGAAAAGCAGAAGAGTTACAGATCGCCTCACTGCGACGCGACGGCACGCTGCGAAAGCCGGTGATCATCTGGGTCGTTCGCCTCGGCGATGACCTGTACGTCCGGTCCGTGAACGGGCGTACCTCCGCCTGGTTCCGCCGCGTCCAGGTGCGGCATGCAGGCCGCATCTGGGCCGGCGGCGTGGAGAAGGACGTCACCTTTGAGGAGCAGTCTGACCCTGCCATTAACGACCAGATCGACGTGGCGTACCGCGCCAAGTACCGCCGCTATGCTGCCAGCATCGTCAACTCGATCGTGACCCCTGGGGCACGCTCCGCCACGATCAAACTTGTGCCGCGCTCATCGATCTCTTAGATCGGCATCCATCCATACCGTAAATCCTACTCCACCCTTTCCAAACCAGAACATATGTGCTATTATTCGGCATGCCTGTTCTTCTGGCTTCCCCTTTGGAGAAGTACCTGTCATGCTGCCTGCCCCTGCCCTCTTCCGTACATCCTTTTCCCTCCTACTTCTCTCTACTCTCTTTTCTCTATTCTCCTTTCTCTGCCCTCCATTCGTTTTTTCCAGTCTCCAAAAAAACTACACAAAAATCCCCCTTTCATCCCGCATTCTGTGGCTCCGCCCCTTTTTTTGTTTCTCAAATTCAACTAGCCCAGGCGGCATCAAGCCGCCATCGGCTGTTTAGGCGACAAGAGTTGCCTAATACCCTCATTTTCACTCGAGAATCCGCCAGGTTTCCTCATTTGTTCCTTGGGAATAAATCCCCAATCAACGACAGCGTCCCTGATGCCCCCCGCAGGGGCATTGGGGATCAACAATCAAAAATCTCCGGCACCTTAACAACCGAAAATAAATTTTGCCCGCTGGCAGCTTCCGGCTGCTCAGCGCCATGCCGAAGACATTGGTCTTTGGCACCTTGGCTCGAGCAGGCTGGAACAGAAAAAACTAACCACCAAGTACACTAGGGTTCGCAAAAGAAAACCAAGGAACCTTCGTGATCCTCTTGTCCCCGCACTTTGGGGATAGTGAGACTTCGTGCCCTTTGTGGTGAATCTCTTTATTGCTTCTCAGTTCTCGCCCCGTACGCCCAGCTAAAATCCGTCCCTGATGTTCCGGCCGTATAGGTTCGCTCGTCCGACAGGTTCAGTTGCTCTGCGCTTGCGTCCGAAATGAGCGGTATGGGCTTCAGGCTGTAAAGCCGTTTCGTGACCTTCCGGAGGCCGGCTTCGTCCCACATCCAGCCTGGGTCCTGGAAGCGCCTCAGGTCCAGCGGGCGGGTATACGCCCGCAGGGTCTTTTCCCTGCGCAGGTTGAAATAGAACTCGAAGTAGGTCATCGCCAGTTCGCGCAGGCTGCGGTACACCGGCTCGCGGTAGCGCAGGTTGGGATAGTTCGACTTGGCCAGCGCACCCCAGCTCCCCCCCACCTGGAATACCGCCAGCACATGGTCATCGTCGGATTTGGGCGCCGGCACCAGGTCCAGGATGAGCGGGCGGAAGCCGATCCGCCAGAGCGCCAGGGCCGCCAGGATGCCCCCGTCCAGGCAGTGCGCCTGCCCATCCATCATCACACGCAGTGGCGAGCGATCCAGTTCCTCGGCTTTATACGGAAGGCTGTCCAGGTATTCCTGCACGGCCATCGGGCTCTTCAATCCCTGAAAGACCGCCCGCAGGGTCGGCGGCAGGCGCTTCTCGAATTCAGCTATGGCGTCCATACTTTTCCTCGTTTGGAACCTCTTCCAGGAAGAGGGAAAGGGTTGATAAAAATGATATGACGAGCGCAGCTCGTCATATCATTTTTATCAGTTTATAATTTTACCAGTTGACCGGCCCGCTCAACAAGGCCGTCAGCAGCTTGACGGAATTCTGGACATCCTCATAATCCACCATCTCGGACGGGGTGTGCACATAACGGCAGGGGATGGACAGGCAGCCGGAAGGAACCCCCGAGCGGGTCACCTGGATGGCCCTGGCATCCGTGGAGCCGCCATCCAGCACTTCCCGCTGGTAGGGGATGCGGCGTTTTTCGGCAGTCGTGCACATCCATTCCACCAGGCGCGGATCGGCCAGCATGCCCGTATCCTTGACCTTGACCGCCGGGCCTTTGCCCAGGCTGACCGCCATGGGTTTGCTCTTGGGGGTGTCGCCGGTCAGGGTGACGTCCACGGCCAGGCCGATATCCGGGTCGATCCCGAAGGCCGAAGCGCCGGCTCCGCGTGTGCCGACCTCTTCCTGGGTGGTGAAGGCGAAATACAACTCATGCGGGTTAGTCCCGGTTCTGGCACGGGACGAGTTAGTCCCGGTTCCTGAACGGGACGAGTTAGTCCCGGTTCCTGAACGGGAAGGCGAGGTTTTCAAGGCCCGCAGGGTCTCAATCAGCACCGCGCAGCCGATGCGGTCGTCCATCGACTTGGCCACCAGGCGCCGGCCCAGGTCCAGGAAGGGCCGCTGGAAAGCCGCCACATCCCCGAGCCTCACCGGGCAGTCCCTGGCGCTGGTCGCGCCGACATCGATGAAGCATTCGGCATTCGAAGGCAGCTTGGTTGCACCGATATCCAGTTCCATGCCAATCAGTCCTTCCGTGCCGTTGGCGAAGTGGACACGGCCACCCGGCAGGGTGTGCGGGCGGACAAAACCGAGGCTGGTAAAACGGATGAAGCCGTTCTCGTCGACGTGTGTGGCGATCAGGCCGATCTCGTCCATGTGGGCGGCCAGCATGATACGCCTGCCGTTCCTGCCTTTGGTCCCTTTCCGGACGATCAAATTGCCGAGGGCGTCCACGTGCACCTCATCGGCGAGGGCTTCCACTTCGCTGCGGATGACCTCCCGGATGGCCGAACTCGTAGCCGGAAGGGCTGAACGTTTCAGTTAGTTTTTGGATGAGACTTTTCATGTTTTCACCAATGGATGACAATCAAGGATGTGGATGGATGATTCCCATTTGGGCATCTTATACCCATACGGGTATGTTATGCCCGCTCGGACCTCAGGAGTTCCGGTGTGAGGCGGGTCAGGGCGGCGTGCAGCAGGGTCAGGCTGTTCTTCCAGTCCTCCAGACGGGCGACCGATACGGCCGTGTGGCTGTAGCGGTGCGGCACCGAGACCGAGACACTCGGCACCCCCGCCCGGGCTTTTTGGATGGCACCGGCGTCTGTCCCGCCGCTGCCCGGCTGGCGGAACTGGTAAGGGATTTTCAGGGACTGCGCCGTTTCAGCCAGCCAGCGCACCAGGCGCGGATCGGAAAGAGTGGAGCTATCGGCAATATAGATGGCCGGGCCAAGACCGAGCTTGGTGTTGTAGATGGCGTTCTCCTGCCCATCCCAGGCGGGCAGGTCGTAGGCCGGGGTGGTGTCTACGGCGATTCCGATATCGGGGTTGAAGGCGTAGGCGGCCACTTTCGACCCGCGCAGGCCAATTTCCTCCTGGACGGTGAAAGCCGCCAGCAGGTCGATCTCCTCTGGGGCATGTTTGAGCAGTTCGATCAAGGTGACAACCCCCACGCGATCATCGAGCGCTTTGGCCATCAGCGACGGGCCGCTGCGTCGGAAGCGCGTGGCGAAGACCGCCCGGTCACCCGGCTTGACCTTGCTGCTTCCCGGACCGGTGTCGATGCGCAACACATCCAACGGGATCTTCTGCTTGAGCTCCTCGTCGGTGGCCAGGTGGATCGGGCGAGCCCCGATCACGCCGGGGACGTGCTCCCGGCCGACCAGGACCGCCTTGCCGGGCAGATGGCGCACATCAATGCCGCCGATGATCTCGAAGCGGAACAGCCCTTCGCCGTCGTCAGCCACCAGCATGAGGCCGACTTCGTCCATGTGGGCGGAGAGCATCACGCGCAGGCGCTGCCGGCCGGACCCGCTGCGAGTTGCCAGCACGTTGCCGAGTGCGTCCACCCTGACCTCATCCGTGTGGCCGTGGATCTCTTCGAGCACGAGGCTGCGCACTTCAGCCTCGTCGCCGGCAACCGCGCAGGCGTTGCAGAGTTTTTCGAGCAGTTTTATTTGAGCATTTCCGATTGTGGGCATCATTATTTATTTATCCCAAACCATCTGTTCCATGAAGTCCGGCCCCAGCCCGGCGATGAACTCGGCCAGCAGCCGCCCGGCCCGCTGGATGTCCTTGATCGCCACCACTTCGACCGGCGTGTGCATGTACCGCAGCGGGATGCCCAGTACCAGCGTCGGGATGCCCTCTGCCGCCACCTGGGTTGCCATGGCGTCCGTGCCGGAGTGGCTTGGAGTATATTCCAGGGCGTAGGGAATTTCGAGCTTGTCGGCCAATTCCTTCATGGCCTTGTGCAAAGCCGGGTGCATGTTCGCCCCCATGGCGATCGTAGGTCCCTTGCCAAGCGGGAAGGCGCTCCAATCGGAAGTGCCGGGGCCTTTGGCGAAGGTCACATCCACGACGATCGCGAGGCTTGGTCGCAGTTCGAAGGCCGAGCCAGCCGCCCCACGCGATCCAACTTCCTCCTGCGAGCTGGCAATTGCCCACACGTCCCAGGCGTGCGGCCGCGCTTGCAACTCCTCCAGGCAGACGGTCAGAGCCGCCACCGAGGCGCGGTTATCCAGCGAATGGCCGGAAAGCGTCTCACCGCTCAACTCCACCGGCGCCTGGGCAAACGCGACCACGTCGCCAACGCGCACCAGATCCGAGACCCTGCGCGGCAGCAGGCCGGTATCGATGAACAGGCTCGCCAGCGGCACCGGCCCATCCCGCTGTTCCTCGGGCAGGAGCTGGGCGGAGGGCTGGACGACCACGCCGGGCAGGGACTTCGTCCCACCTGTACCACCGGTGCTTGTACCACTGGTGCCTGTACCACTGGTGCCTGTACCACTGGCGCTTTTTCCAGTGGCACTTTTTCCAGTGGAATGAACGTTGACCGGTGTTCCAGGCAGAATGCGTGCATCCACACCGCCCACCTGGGTGGCGCGCA
Organism: uncultured Chloroflexia bacterium; assembly: GCA_963806575.1. GTDB lineage: Bacteria > Chloroflexota > Anaerolineae > Anaerolineales > Villigracilaceae > UBA877. The sequence goes on from CAWDYX010000025.1 coordinate 259,571, forward strand.
GGAAACCGTCCGTTATGCCGGTGACCATCAGGCCGATGCTGTCCATGTGGGTGGAAACCATCACGGAGGGGCGTGGTTCAGGGCCGGTACCGCGTCGCAGTCCATGCAGCGAGCCGATCTTGCCGCGGCTGAGTTCGTGAACCAGGGGCTTCCATTTATCCGCGATGATTTTGACGGCCGGCTCCTCGTAGCCGGAAATGCCGGGGGCGGAGATCAGGTCTTTAAGAAAGGGGAGGATTTCTGTCATGGTGTGTTTCTGTCAGCCTCAATTTAAAGGTTCCTCAGAAGTAGGTGTATCGGACGGGAGCGGTGTGTCTGTAGGGGTGGGTGTCTCGGTAAATGTGGGTGTCAGGGTTGGCAGTGGCGTGAAGGTCGGTGGAAACGTCGGCGTAAACGTTGGCGGATAGGTAGGAGTGAAAGTACGCGTTGGGGTTTGGGTGGAGCTGGGTGTGGCCGTCGGGGTATCGGTGGAGGTCGGGGTCATTGTCCAGGTGGGTGTGGCTGTGGAAGTGGGCGTCGGAGTGGCAGTGGAAGTGAGCGTCATGGACGGAGTTGGCGTCTCGGTCGGCGCGTTGTGGACGGGTGCGAGCTGCAGCACGATGACTCCCACGCAATAGAAGGGAATGGTCGCCAGGATGATGACTGCCAGGGTCATGCGGGTGCGGTTGCGCCTGGAGACATTCGTGAACATCTGACTATGATAACATCAGCCGGAGAGATGGGCAAGCAATTGAGGAAATGCCAGCCCTCCGGGTTCTCTAAGAAGTCGGAGGTCTTTGGCATGGGAGAATGATAAAATACCCTCGTGATTCCCCTGCATCTCAAACTCTCCGGCTTCCTGTCATACCGTGACACGGCCGAACTGGATTTCACCGGCTTCGATCTGGCCTGCATCTCCGGCTCGAACGGGGCCGGAAAATCGTCCCTGCTCGACGCGATGACCTGGGCATTGTTCGGCCAGGCACGCAAGCGCGACGAAGCGGTCATCAACCTGCAATCCAAAACGGCGGAGGTTGCCTTTACCTTCGCCTATGAAACGAATGTTTACCGGGTCATCCGGTCGCTGGCGCGTGGCAAGACCACCACGCTGGAATTCCAGATTCAGCAGCCAGCCGCCGACCGCCAGCCAGCCGAGTGGAGACCGCTCACCGAACGCACCCTGCGGGATACCCAGGCGCGCATCGAGCAGATCCTGCGCCTGGACTACGATACCTTCGTCAACGTCTCGTTCTTCCTGCAAGGCCGGGCTGACCAGTTTGCCCAGCAGCCGCCCACCCGCCGCAAGGAAATCCTGGGAAACATCCTGGGTCTGGAAGCCTGGGAGGTCTACCGGGAACGCGCCGCCGAAGCTCGCAAAGGGATCGAACACTCGCTCGACTCGGTGGACGGGCGCGTGGCCGAGATTGAGGCCGAACTGGGTGAGGAAGAATCCCGCAAGCTGCACCTGGCCGAACTGGAGAGTCAGCTCGAAGGGCTGGCAGCCAGCCGCAAGCTCCAGGAAGCCGCTCTGGCCAATGTCAGACAGGTACGCCTGGCGCTGGAGAAACAAAGCCAGCTGGTCCGGAAATTGGCTGAAGCCTTGGAACACACGCAGGCGAACCTCGCCGGACTCCAGGCCCGGCTGGCCGTTAAAGAGACCGAGCGCAGCACCCACGCGGATCTGGTGAGGCGCGCCGCTGAAGTGGAAGCAGCATACACGGCCCTGCGTGAGGCCCGCCTCGACCTGGAAAAATGGGAGCAGGTCGCCGGGCGTTTCCGGGAACACGACCAGCAGCGCCAGCCGTTGCTGCGCGAGATCGAGGCGGAACGTGCCCGCCTGGAGCAGGAGAAGGGTGGACTCGAACAACAACGATCCGCGCTTGCCGATCAGGCTTCCGCTGCGGCAGGATACCAGGAGGAGTTGGCCGGCGCGAAAATGGCGCTGGAGCAGGCCGAGGGAAAACTGGCCGAGCGCAGCCTGCTTGAAAAACAGATCCAGCAAGCGCGTGAAAAACAGGCCGAGCTGCGCGCCGAGAACACCAATCTGAAGACCGGAATGGATGAGATAAAAAGCCGCATTGAAAAACTCACTGCAGCCGAGGGTGCGGTCTGCCCGCTTTGCGGACAGCCACTCAGCCCGGAACACCGCCAATCCACGCTGGAGCAGCTAAATATTGAAGGCCCCCAAATGGGTGACCGCTGGCGCCTCAACAAATCCGCGCTGGAAGAGCTGGCTGCCCGGATCACGCGTGATGAAGCGCAATCCGGGGAGCTTGCCTTGGCAGACAACGACCGCCTTGCGGCCTCAGCCACCGTCAGCCAACTGGTCGAACGCTTGGAGAGTTTCCAGAAACAATCCCGCGAATGGGAGCAGAGCGGCGCCAAACGCCTGGTCGCTGTTACGAAATTGCTCGAAAAGGATAAATATGCCGCAGAAGCTCGCAAGAAGCTGACAAGCCTGGATAAAGAACTGGCGGCCCTCGGTTACGAAGCAGCCGCCCATGATGCGGCCCGCCGGGCCGAGGTCCGGGCCCGTCCAGCCGAGGCCGAGTACCGGGCGCTCGAATCAGCGCGTGCCGCCCTCAAGCCGCTCGACGATGAAATCGCCAACCTGGGGTCCACCATCGCCAGCCAGCAGGCAGCCATCCAGGCCCAGCAGGCGGAATACGATGAGGCGTTCGCGGCATTGTCCGCCTTCGAGTCCCAGGCTCCCGACCTGGAGACGGCTGAACGCAGCCTGTTCGACCTGCAGGAGCGCGAGAACCAGTTGAACCAGGAGGTCGGCGCAGCCCGCCAGAAGGTTACGGTATTGGATGACCTGCGCAAGCGCAAGAAAGACCTGGAAGCGGAACGCGCCGAGCTGGGGCTGCAGATCGGGCAGTACAAGGCCCTGGAACGCGCCTTCGGGAAGGACGGCGTCCCGGCGCTGCTGATCGAGCAGGCCCTGCCGGAGATCGAAATAAAGGCCAACGAGATCCTGGGCCGGCTGAGCGACGACACGATGCACCTGCATTTCGAGACCCAGGCCAGATACAAGGATGAGAAACGCAAAGAACTGCGCGAAACGCTCGAGATCCAGGTCAGTGATGGGGCCGGGCTGCGTGATTATGAAATGTATTCCGGCGGGGAGGCCTTCCGGGTCAACTTCGCCATCCGGCTGGCGCTTTCGGAAGTGCTGGCTCAGCGCAAGGGGGCACGCCTGCAAATGCTGGTCATTGACGAAGGCTTCGGTTCGCAGGATGCGCTGGGCCGCCAGCGCCTGATCCAGGCCATCAATGCGGTCAAAGGCGATTTTGCCAGGATCCTGGTCATCACCCATCTGGAAGAATTAAAGGATTCCTTCCCGACCCGCATTGAAGTGGAAAAGACAGAGACGGGTTCGACCGTGGTCGTAATTTAAATACTCAGCTCCTAATATGAAAACAGTCAGCGCCACCCGCGCGAAAAGAAAACGGGTGGCCTTATTCTTTCCCACCTGATATATCTGGATCTACTCCGCCCGGATCAATGAGCCGCAGTAATCACATTCGACGGTGTTGGCGTCCAGCCAGTTGGCCTCATCGGCGCGGATGGGCGCCCCGCATTTGCTGCAGTTGGTCGGCAGGCGGCCGCGTTGTCCTGCGGAAGGGGAGGCCGGCGCCGGCATGGGCCCCACCCGGGAGCCGAATTCTTTTGCCAGGGCAGCCGCGGCGTTTGGCATGCCGTTGTTGGTAAACTTGCGGGTGATATTGGTAAAAAAGACCGGCGTGCGCCGGACCATCTGGTTTTGGATGAACAGGGTCAGGGCGGACCGGGCCTGGTCCAGGGCGGCCTGCTCGTTGCGGCTGTCGGCATAAGCGTGAGCTGCCTGCGCATGCAGGTTGGCCGCGCGCCGGGGGTGATTGGTGGCTTCCATCTGATCCGCCAGTCCCGCAAAAAGCGGAGCGGCCTGTCCGGGTTGCCCATTCGCCACGAACCGGTTGGCCTGGTTAAGGGTCTGCAACAGGGCAGGTGGAAGAGGATTGGGTTGGAATCCAGGGTTGCGAAATCGACGGAACATGGTTTTATCCTTTGAAAATGAATTGATTCAGGGGGTGGAAGCGGGGCCGGGTGCCGGGTGAATGGGCAGAATAAGCGGCGGGAGGGGGGTCTGGTTAATATTGAATGACTGCGCTGACGTGGAAAGCCAAGCGCACCGGGATGGTTACTGAAATATTGTATTAATACGCCTTTTTTCTCATGCCGGTAATCCTTGTTTGACCGTCGGCTTAACGATAAACCATAACCATTAAACCGTGATTAGCCAATTGCAAATTAAATGTAAAAACTCGGTGCAGCGCCAATTGGATCACCTCCTGCCGGGCGTTTTTTGATAGCCCCTGAGAGCGGTATCGGGTAAAATCCAACCAGCAAAACTTCAAGCCAACACGAACCCTTTATGCTACTTCGCTCCCAGCGTATTTAGAAAGGTACCTATGCGACCAGTCGCCATCCTCGGCATCGGACAAACCAGCGTTGAAGAACAGTGGGACAAATCCATCCGTGACATTGCCGCCGAGGCGGTCGTCCAGGCCCTGCATGACGCCGGGCGTGAAACTGCCGAGGGAGTCTTTGTGGGCAACATGATGTCGGGCATCATCAACAGCCAGGGCAACCTCGGTCCGCTCGTGGCGGACTGGGCCGGCCTGCGGGGTGGTGATGCCGTCAAAGTGGAGGCGGCCTGCGCTTCGGGCGCGGCAGCCTTCCGGTCCGGGTTGATGGCGGTCGCTTCCGGGGAGCTGGAATCGGCCATGGTGGTCGGCGTCGAAAAAATGACCGACCGTACCCCGCATGAGGTCACCGCCGGCCTCGCCACTGCTGCGGATGCCGATTACGAATTGGACATGGGCGTCTCGTTTGTCGGCTTGAATGCGCTGGTCATGCGGCGTTATATGTACGAATACGGCTGGAAGCACGCCGATTTCGCCCCGTTTGCCATCAACGCCCATGCCAATGCCGTGCATAACCCGTATGCCCGCCTGCGTTCCAAGATCACGCTGGAGGATTTCGAGAAGTCGGCCATGATCGCGACGCCGATCAACCTGCTGGATGCCTCGCCGATCGGGGATGGCGCCGCGGCAGTTTACCTCGTCCCGGCTGAAAGCCTGGCTTCCGGGACCCGCATCCTGGTTGCCGGCTCTGCCTCTGCCACCGATACGATCGCCGTCCATGACCGGTTCGAAGCACTTTTCCTGACGGCGGCCTATACCTCGGCCCGCGCGGCTTACCGGCAGGCCGGAGTGGGACCCGAAAATATCGATGTGTTCGAATTGCACGATGCCTTCACCATCATGTCGGCCCTTTCGCTGGAAGCCTGCGGTTTCGCCGAGCGCGGCAGGGGTGTGCAGCCTGGCCTGGAGGGTGAGATCGGCCCGACGGGGCGCATCCCGCTGACGACGCGTGGCGGGCTCAAGGCGCGCGGCCATCCCGTCGGCGCGACGGGCGTCTACCAGATCGTCGAAGTGGTGCAGCAATTGCGGGGCGAGTGCGGCCAGACCCAGGTTCCCGAAGCGCACATCGGCATGGCACAGAACATCGGCGGCAGCGGGGCGACGATCATCACGCACATTCTCAGGAGTATTACATGACCCTGCTACCATCTGCAAGGGTCGTGCTTTTTTAGTTGTATAGTCATTGTATTTTGACATTTTATGGTCTATAATAATATCAAGGTTGGAGCATCCCATGGTAACCAATCGGCGAATGATGGACCGGAGAGATGCTGATTATTACTTGTCGGTCACGGACCCCGTGACTTTGCGCCCGCGCGGAATCATGACAAATATCAGCCTTGGCGGTTTCAAACTGGAACGTCATGAACAAATTCCAAACGGCGAGGTTGACCATTTTCGTCTCGATCTCACGAAGGATATTGCCCCACAGCCCTTCCTGGTTTTTACCGGGCGTAGTAAATGGTGTCAGCCTGATACTATTGATTCTTCAATCTATAATGTCGGATATGAGATTGTAAATATGTCAGCGCAAGACGCGTTTATTTATCAAAGTGTCTTCGAAAAATGTGGGGTGCAAACCGATGGGAACAGAGGTAATAACGCAGACTATTTGTGGAGATGATTTTCCCAAAACGAGGCGAAATCCACAATGGGCGCACAAAGCGCCCGTTTTTTATTGTACAATAGCACCCATGCGACTCAAATTCACCCGTTTCCTCATCCGTATCCTGCTGCGCCTGTTGACGCACGTCGAAGTGCATGGCAGGGAAAATCTCCCCAAGAATATTAATTCCGCCAATTTCGTCATCGCATCCAACCACCTGGGGTTGGTGGATGCCTTCCTGCCGTTCTATATCCTCGATCACACCAATCTGGTTCTGCTGGTGGGCGAGAAATGGGAAAAAATGGCGATCATGCGCTGGTTGGGTCGCGGTTTGAATTTCATCTTCGTGGACCGGTTCAACCCGGACATCAAGGCCATCCGGGCTGTCATGACGCGGATGAAGAAGGGTGAGGTGCTGGTCATCACGCCCGAGGGGACCCGCTCGAAGGTCGGCCACCTGATCGAGGGGAAACCGGGAGTCAGCTACCTGGCTGCAAAAATGGAGTATCCACTGTTGCCCGTGGGGATTTCCGGCACATTTGACGAAATCTTTTTTGCCCAATTAAAGCGGCTGCGCCGTCCGCACATTACCGTCAACATCGGCCCGATGTTCAGCCTGCCGCCGCTCCCAAACGAGAGCCAGGGCCGTGACGAGGCCCTGAAAGCCGACACAGACGAGATCATGTGCCGGATCGCGGCGCTTGTGCCCCTTGAGAACCGTGGGGTCTATACGGACCACCCCAGGTTGAAAGAGCTTTTGAAAGCCTGACCCTCAGTAAAGAACCATCAGGGATACTGCGGGGTTTTTTGATACAACCTCATATGAAAAAGACCACCCATGGCATACTCCGATCCGTCATCCGTCTGATCCTCAATAGCATTGCCCGGATTGAAATGGTCGGTTTCGACAACCTGCCCACCAGCCAGGGCTATGTGATAGCAGCCAACCATATCGGCCGGCTGGACGCAGCACTGGCCTACTACGCACTTGACCGCCCCGACATTATCATGGTGGTGGCTGAGAAATATGAAAAATACGCCATTTTTCGCTGGCTGGTCAAAATCACCAACGGGATGTTCATTGACCGTTACAATGCGGATATAAAAGCCATTCGTGAGACTCTGCGCAGGCTTCGGCAGGGTCAAATCCTGACCATCACCCCGGAGGGGACGCGCTCGAAAACCGGGAACCTGATCGAAGCCAAACCGGGCGGGATCTACCTGGCATGGAAAGCAGGCGTGCCGATCCTGCCGGTTGCCATCACGGGCACCGAAGATGCCGTCGTGAAAGACCGTCTCAAGCATTTCAAGCGTCTGGATATCACGATAGTGGCGGGAGCCTCTTTCACATTGCCAGCCATCGCAGGGAAGGACCGGGAGGCGCTCATGCGGCAGTATACCGACGTGGTAATGCGCCGGATCGCGGCCTTGCTCCCGCCTGAGAGACGCGGCTTCTACGCATGAAACCCGCTGCTGAAATAGGGAAAAGCCGGTCACAACGTTCCGAGTAATTGAGCTTCTTTCATTTCGGGTTTATCTTGTATAAACCTCTTGCCAATCACGGCTGGAATTATATACTGTGCCTATCAGGAATGTTATGCGGATTTTTCCTGTCGAATCATAGTTGTGCGGGCGCAGCCGTGCGCCGAAAGGCGGTGCAGTCGTGACGGAAACAGGACGTGTTACCTCGGAGTTGCTTTGGCGGGTCACGTTGATCACGATGCTGATCGACGCGCCACTGCTGTTCCTCGTCGCACGCTGGGTGTCTTCGGGGCTCTTCCGCAAGCTCAAGTGGCACCTGGCTGGAGCGGCCTTCGTCGTTTACGCGCTGCTGTGGGGTGCGTTCGGCTCGGTGTATTTCTGGGAGACGGTGTACAAGGCAATATTCCCGGCGTGGTCTCGCTGGTTTCTCCCCCTTGGATACGGTCTGCTGTTCGGGGCGTTGGCGGTTGCGTTCTGGCGGGTGAGCATCCTCGCGGCCAGGTGGCAAGCGCTGTGGTTCAGCCTGCTTGGAGGCCTGGTGTCCCTGGTGGGTCACGGCATCGGAATCAGCCGGGGCTTGCTCCGGGTGCCTCTGCTGGCTGAGGCGAGCGCAGTGTCCGCTCTCGTGTTCGGGGTGTTCGAGTTCATCTTCTATTGGTGTGTGATCGTCGGCCTCGGCGTGGCGGGCAGGTGGCTCGGCCTGCGGTTGCGGCAGAGGCATTGATTCCGGCGGCCAATTGGTCGTCCCGGCCGTTCATAAAATCACACCCTGGCTTCTGCGCAAGAACCGTCCTCCGCCTCTCCTACCCAGCCATGTCCCTCCATCCACGATGAGTTCGCCGCGCAGAAAGACTTTCTCGGGGTAGCCGGTCAATTCCCAGCCCTCGTACAGGTTGTAGTCGGTGCGCTGGGCACTATGTGCCACGCCGTACTTGACCTTTTTTTGCGGGTCCCAGATGACCAGGTCCGCATCCGAACCCGGCAGAAGCGCGCCCTTGCGCGGGTACAGACCAAAAATCTTGGCCGGATTGGTGCTGGTGAAAGCGACGAACTGCTGCGCCGTGAGCTTCCCGGACCCGACGCCGGTCGTCCAAAGGACCGGCAGGCGATCCTGAACGCCCGGCAAACCGTTGGGAATCTTGGTGAAATCGTCGCGGCCGAGTTCCTTCCCGGGGATGGCGATCGGCTGGCCCTCGTAGAGGATTGGTTTTGTACCATCGAAGAAAAACGGGCAGTGGTCCGTGCCGATGGTCTCGAGCGTGCCGTCCTGCAGGCCTTCCCACAGGCGGGCGTTGTCGGCTTTTGTGCGCATGGGCGGCGAGCAGACCCACTTGGCCCCGTCCGGGCGGCGCAGGTCAGCCTCCGTGAAGAACAGGTACTGCGGACAGGTCTCTCCCATCGCTTTGACGCCGTGTTGGCGGGCATATTTCAACATATCCACTTCACCAGCCACATTCATATGGACGATGTACAGGGGAGCCTCCGCCTGGGCTGCCAGGGCGCAGGCCCGCAGGCTGGCTTCGACCGCGCCCCAGGCGGGACGAGTGCGTGCATGCCACTCGGGGGTGGTGTGCCCCGCCCTCAGGGCTTCGGCAACCAGGGTTTCGATAACATCGCCGTTCTCGGCATGCAGCATGACCAGCATGCCGTGGTCGCGTGCAATCCGCAGGGCGCGGAAGATATCGCCGTCCTGCAGGCGCAGGCGGTTATTGTAAGCGGTGAATGTCTTTAGCGTGGTGATGCCCATCCCGAGCAGGGAGGGGATCTCGTTCGCAATGGCGTCATCCATTTTCGTCAGATTCATGTGGAACCCGTAATCGATGGCGGCTTTTTCAGCCTTGATATGCCAGGCCTCCACCAATTCACGCAAGGTCGGAAAATCAAAGGAGACGAAGTCCATGACGGTGGTCGTCCCGCCAAAGGCGGCGGCTTTGGTTCCGGTGTAATGGTCATCCGAAGAGACCGTTCCAAACATCGGCAGGTCGAAGTGCGTGTGCGGGTCCACGCCGCCGGGGAGGATCAGCTTGCCGGTGGCATCCAATACTTCATGCCCAGGTGCAATGATATCTGGTTCAATCCGGGTGATCTTTTCACCTTCTACGAGAATGTCGGCCGGGAGGGTTTTTGTATCAGAGATGAGGGTGGCATTTTTGATTAGCATAAAGGCTCCAATGGAACAAAGCTTTCAAAGGCACCAGAGGCACCATAAGTGCCAATTGATGCGCTTTTTGCCAAACCAGCAACTTGCGGAAGCCCTTTTCGGTTTTCTTCCCAGAGAACTCTACCATTCCTGCTCCTTTGGCTCCTCTGGTGCCTTTGGTCCATATGGTGCCTCAGCCTCTTTTATCCCCAGCAACGCCACCAAGACTTCCGGAGGGAGGTCTGCTTCCGGTAAATCGGCCTTATACAATTGCTCATTCTCCGCCCGTTCGCGCAGGGATTGCCACAGGATCTGGCGCTCGTCGCTCTGGACAACCAGATCGTTCAGCGTTTGTGCCTTCAGCAGGTATTCTCCGGTGGTGTAGAGAAAGGTCAACCGCCGCCATTTGTCCGCAGTGATCGGCCCGGGCAATTTTTCCAACGGGCCAAGCTGGATCTTGAAATATTCCTCACCGGCGCGCGGATGGTCCGGTTCGTCGCGCAGGAGTTCGAGCCGTGTGGTCAGTTCGTGGCCGCGCACCGCGGCAAGGTACTCGATCCTGCCGCCTGACTCACCAAACGTTCCGGGCTGATAAAAGGCCAGGGCATCCACCGTGACCACTTTGGGCGCCGTGCGGAACGGGATGCGGTACCAGCCCAACAGGCGTGCGATTTCCAGGTCACGCGGGGTCGGCAAGACACACACGAGGATCAGATCAGTCGGAATAACCATGTTCCCATCCTTGCCCATACTTTACAGCAAAATTGGGCTGGTGTCGAGGGGAAGGTGGGTCCGGGAGACCATCTTTTAAAAAAGTAAGCGATATAATGGCCGAGTGAATATGCCCCTATTGTTCACGCTGGCCATCACCATCCTCGCGACCGTGCTGTTGATCGGGAATTGGCTGCGCCCGGACCTGGTAGCCCTGTTGGTGCTGGTCACCCTGGGAGTAAGCGGGCTGGTCAGCCCACAGGCTGCCCTGGCCGGGTTCAGCGGTTCAGCCGTGGTCACGATCCTGGCTGTCTCCATCATCGCCGAAAGCCTGCGCCAGACCGGCGTGGCCTACCGGCTGGGCCAGCAAATGAAACGGCTGGCCGGCGGCGGGGAGATCCGGTTGATCGTGGTCATTATGCTTGCCGGTGCAACCCTGTCGCTCTTTATGAACAATATCGCCGCCATGGCCGTCCTGCTTCCGGCCACGCTGGGCCTGGCCCGCCAGACGCGCCGCTCTCCGGCCCGCCTGATGATGCCGCTGGCCTTCGGGGTCATTGCCGGCGGGATGGCCACCCTGTTCACCACTTCGAATATCATCGCCAGCAGCGCCTTGCGGGAAGCCGGGTTGAACCCTTTCGGCGTTTTGGACTTCCTGCCGGTCGGCCTGCCATTGGTGGGGCTGGCAGTCCTTTACATGGTCCTGATCGGCCGCCGGCTCCTTCCGAAACAGGCAGAAGCTCCGGAAACCAACCGGACCTCACGCACACGTGAAGATCTTCTGGCTGCCTACCGGATCGAAGAGTCATTGTGGGCCGTGACCATCCTGCCGGGATCGGCCATGGCCGGCCTGACCATATTGCAGGGGGAATGGCGGACCAAGGTGCGCCTGAACGTACTTGCCATTACCCGGGGCAGGAAATACCTCCCGGCGCCAGCCTCCAGCACCGTCTTGCAAGAGCAGGACCTGGTCATCACCCAGGGGGAACCGGACCGGAAAACGCTCGAGGAGCTTGGCCTGCGCCTGGAACCGGAACTACCCACCGGGTTCGAGGTCAGCGGCCAGGAGGATAGTGTGGCCGAGATCGTCCTGGCGCCGCATTCCTCCCTGGAAGGCCGGACCCTGCGTGACCTTCACTTGCGGGAGAAAACCGGCCTGACCGTCCTGGCGCTCTGGCGCTCCGGCAAGCCGATCCATATCGGGTTTGCCAGCCTGCCGCTGCGCGTGGGGGACGGGCTGTTGGTACAGGGAACCGTTGCCAGACTGCGCCTGCTGCACCAGGAGCGGGATTTCATCATCCTGGACGAGGACCCAGAAGCCATCGCCAGGCCCGGCCGGGCCGCTCTGGCAGTACTGATCAGCCTGGCAACCCTGGCGGTCGCCATCACCGGGGTGCTGCCAATTGCCCTGGTCAGCCTGGCCGGGGCGCTTGCCATGGTACTGGCCGGCTGCCTGGGTCCGGACCAGGCTTATGCCTCGATCGACTGGAAGTCAATTTTCCTGATCGCCGGGATGTGGCCGCTCAGCACGGCCATCCAGAACAGCGGCCTGAGCAGTGCGCTGGTGCAGGGATTGCTGGGCATGGCCGGGCACGCCGGCCTCATTCTGCTGGTGGTTTTGTTGCTGCTCGTGACGATGATATTGACCAACATCATGGCCGGGCAGGCGGCTGCCCCGATCATCCTGGCCCCCATCGGGCTGGCGCTTGCCAAAGCCACCGGCGCGGATACCGCGCATGCTGCTGATGGCAATCGCCCTGGGTTGCTCCCTGGCATTCCTCACACCGCTCGGGCACCCCGTCAATGTGATCGCGATGAGTTCGGGCAACTATACCTTCAAGGATTTCCTGCGCGTGGGAGGGCTGCTGACGGCCCTGGTGTTCCTTGGAATTCTGGTGGGATTGCACTTCTTCTGGGGGCTGTAAGGGCGGGAATTTTTCACCATCTAATAAATCTAATGCCCTTGGAATACTTGGTGAAAGACGGGCAAGTGTACCCAAAAATCCAGCTCAGGTGCTTAAAACCGCATTAGTAACTTTTTGCTCTTTTGAAAGGCTCTTAAAATATTGGGAAAATAGCGAAAAAAGGCAGCTGCGCCGCTCGCCTTTTTTTTCGATCCTTTATGCATAAACTGCAATTTATAATCCCACTTCAGCATTGAACTCTTCGATCAACGCATCGATCTCCGGTACCTGCTTCTGAACGTCCGTCCAGTAATCCGGCTCCTGCCACATGGCCTGGATCTCCGGGTAGGTCTTGCCCTGCTGCTCGACCCAGGTGAAATACTTCAGGTTGTGGATGCGCCGCCGGTCGGGGTAACGCAGCTCGAGCAGGTTGTCGGTGGACTGCCCTTGCAGGTAGCGGGCGAAGTCCGCCGCGGCGTCCTTTTCGCTGTACGCGCCGTGCTCGGCATGCATCTCTTTCAACCGGGACTGGTAAAGCTGCATCGAGTCGGTCAGGACGGTCAGGACGAGGTCGTGTCCGCCCAGTTCGTAGTATTTGGCGAACTTGATCGCGCTCAGCACGTTCGAAATGCCCGAGAAGCCCAGCAGATCGAGCTGCGAGATGAGCGCTTCCGGCACGCCCTGGCTGGCCAGATATTTTCGTCCGGCCGGTTCGTTGAAAAGGCGCGAAAGGTTGACCACGGCGTTGTCGTCGATGGCCACCACCATGTCGGTGTTCTTGACGTTATGGATCCACGGGACGTGCTTGTCGCCGATGCCCTCGATGCGGTGCGCGCCGAAGCCGTTCTCCAGCAGGGTCGGGCACTGCAGCGCTTCGCTGGCGACGATCTTGCTGTCGGGGAAGAGCTGCTTCAGGTAATCGCCGCTGGCGATCGTCCCGGCCGAACCGGTGGCGGAGGCCAGGCCGCGGTAGTGGTCTTTCGGTCCCATGGTCTGCTTGAGGACCTCTTCCATGGCGTGACCGGTGACCGCGTAATGCCACAGGTAATTGCCGAACTCATCGAACTGGTTGAAGATCATCAGGTCCTGGCCGGACTTGCGCAGTTCCCAGCATTTGTCGAAGATCTCCTTGACGTTCGACTCGGTCCCGGGGGTTTTGATGGTCTCGCCGGCAATGTTCGCCAGCCAATCGAAACGTTCCTTGGACATGCCCTCCGGCAGGATGGCAATGGAGCTGCAGCCCAGCAGAGCCGAATCGTAGGCGCCGCCGCGGCAGTAGTTGCCGGTGGAAGGCCAGACGGCCTTCTGCGTAGTCGGATCAAACTGGCCTGTGACCAGGCGCGGCACCAGGCAGCCAAAAGCCGCCCCAACCTTGTGCGAGCCGGTGGGGAACCACTTTCCCACCAGCACGATAATGCGCGCCGGGACGCCCGTCAGGCTGGAGGGCAGCTCGAGATAATTGACCCCGCCAAACCCGCCGCCGCTTTCCTTCGGCTGGTTGTGCCAGGTGATGCGGAACAGGTTGCACGCTGCCACGTCCCACAGCCCGATCCGGGCCAGTTCTGCCTTCACCCTGGCAGGGACTTTGGACGGCTCTTTCATCTGGGTAAAGGTGGGGATGACGATGTTGCGCTCACGCGCCCGCTGGACGGCGCGCTTGCGGCGGTCTTTGCTAACGGTCAGGTCGATCGTGGTCATTTCGGGGAGCTCCTTGCAGTGGGAAAAGGGGAAGTTGTCTGACAATCGGATTATATCGCAAAACGAAAAGAGCCGCGCAGTCTCGATCTGCGCCGCTCTGGTCTCTTCGAAAAGGGAGTGAACTTGAAACCAAACTTTTATGGGTTCATGTTTTATCGAAGTACATTTCTAGGCCCGGTAGGACGTGTACCCAGCAAGGATAGTCGGACAGTCCGAGGATATCATCCCCGTAGGGGACCTGTGACCAAACGATTATGAGTCTGGGCGTCCTTTTTCCATAGCTACTATATCTTGGGTTTTACTCCCCTATTTGGTGGTGAGCTTGTACCAGCGATCATAAAGACCGCATGTTCTCTCGTCAAGTCGAATTCCTTCCACTATTTTCATGGCTTATAGACTTTTGAAAAAAGGGCAAATGAGTGATTTCACTCGAAAAAGGAATAATGGGCTGACGCGGGTGGTACCAATCCTCCGGCCTACGCCTGAATCA
>CAWDYX010000026.1:0-78034 GCA_963806575.1 uncultured Chloroflexia bacterium
ACATCCACGCTCATGCCGGCACGCAATCCGGCAGGCAGATTGTCCAGAGTGATGATCGCCCGGTAGACCACATCCCCGCCAAGAGTTTCCGCCAGCGGGCTGATTGCAGTGACCTTCCCCGCCACATCCTGATTCAAGGGTTTGACGGAAACCGTGACCGCCTGGCCAATCTTGACCATCGGGACATCCCGCTCACTCAGGTCGGTCGTCTCTACGTGCACATGGTTGACATCGCTGATGACCAGGATGATCTGGCCAGGCAGGACGTAATCCCCGGCGCTCACCGCAATGGAGGCAACCTCCCCAGCGAAGGGAGCCACCAGGCGGGTGGCATCCAGGCTCGCCTGCGCAGATTGGACATTGAGCTTCGCCTGCATCAGCGCTGCATAACCCGTCCCGGTCGGATTATCAGGCAGCTTGCCGCCGGTCAGGGCGGCCACGAGAGTTTGTGCCTCAAGGACCTGGGCCTGGGCCAGCGCCAAATTCGCCTGGGCTTCATTGAGCTGTCGTTGCGTGGGCGGCTGCGAATACAGGCTGTAATAATACTTGGCAGTGTCGTATGCCTGCTTGGCATTATAGAGCGCCTGGTACAGGGTTGCCTCATCTGCGTTATTAATATATTCACCTACATGCGCGTTGTCGTAATTCGTCTGCGCCTTATCCAGATTGTCCTTAGCAATGACATATGCTGCATAGTAATCCTGGATCAGGGTGTCGTTTTTCCAATATTGCTGGTTGTTCAGGACTGTCTGAGCGTTGATCAAATTCTGCTGGGCTGTGGTGACGGCCAGTTGCGCGGTGGCGAGGGCAAAGGGAGAGGTCAGTTCCTGCAACGCCAGGTTGGCCTGTGCCAACTGGATCTGCTGGGCGGTATCGTCCAATTGAACCAATGCTTGGCCTGCCTGTACCTGGTCCCCAACCGCCACGCTGATAAGTTTGACGTTGCCGGCCAGCTCGAAGGCGATGTGAGCCTCCTGGTCAGGGACAATGATCCCCGAGGCGGTGACTGTTCCGCCTGAGCTGGTATTGGGCGCAGGAGTTGAGGCCGGGTTGCCCAGAATGACGGTGGGGAGTGCGGAGGGAGGTTTTGCAACGCCTGAGCAAGCCACCAACAGCAGCGTCAGAACTACAGGCAGGCAGAACATCCTGATCTTCATGGCGTCCTCCTAGGGTGTCTTCACATTCCCGTTGTTTTCCACGATCATGCCGTCCCGCAGGGTCACCACCTTGTGGGCATACTTGATCACTCGTGGGTCATGCGTGGCAAAGACGAAGGTGACGCCTGTTTCCTTGTTGAGCTTCTCCATGATCTCCATCACCTGCCTGCCGTTCTCGGTGTCGAGGTTTGCGGTCGGCTCATCTGCAAGGATAAGCGCTGGTTTGGGCGCCAGGGCACGCGCGATCGCCACGCGCTGCTGCTCCCCTCCCGAGAGCTGGTCGGGACGGTTCTTGGCGCGGTCAGCCAGATCAACGGCAGTAAGCAACTCCGTCACGCGTTCGCGCCGTTCCCTGGGAGAGTGACCGTTCAGCAAAAGCGGCATTTCCACATTTTCATAGGCGGTCAGGGTGGGAATCAGCGCAAAGAACTGGAAAATGAAACCGATGTGACCGCGGCGCATGTCAGCGCGCTGGTTGCGGTTGAGACGGGTGACATCCTTGCCATCCACCCATACCGAGCCGCTGGTGGGCTGGTCGAGGCAGCCAATCAGCTGTAAAAGGGTGGTTTTCCCGGAACCGGATGGACCGACCAGGGAGGTAAATTCGCCGCTCTCAATGTTCAACGTAACGCCACGCAGAGCCCGGGTTTCAACAGTGCCTACCTTGTAGACACGGGTAACGTTATCGATCTTTACGACTTCCATTTTGTTCTCCTTTTTATTCGCCGCACTTATTTCTCTGCGCGCAAGGCTTCGACCGGCTGCAAACGGGAAGCCATGATTGCAGGATACAAGCCAGCCAGAATTGTTACGATAAAGGTCAGGATGGACAGGTTGATCGTGTCGTTCAATGTCAATTTGGCGAAGATCGTGTCCGCGACCATGAAGCCTGTCAGGTTCATGCCCCCTATATAGAATCCATGGATATTGAACAGGTAAGTACCCAGCAAGCCCAGGACCACTCCCATGAGCACGCCGCCGACCGCCAGAGAGGCGGATTCGGCCAGGAACAGCGTCATGATCCGGCCGCCCCGCATTCCGATGGCAGACAGGATCCCGATCTCACGCGTGCGCTCATAGACCGACATGATCAGGGTGTTGATGATGACCGAAGCGGCGATCGCCAGGATGATCAGGTACAGGATGGAGATATAGCTGTTTGCCTGGGTCTCCCAATCCAGGATCAGCGGGTTCAGGTCCTTCCAAGTAAGGACCTTCAAGTCCGATACATTCAGGGCGCTGGCAACACTATCGGTATACGACATATCCTTGAGTAGCACAAAGACTGTGCTGGCGTGATTCTGGGCCTGCGTGATGGCCTGGGCCTTCGCCAGAGGCAGGAAGATGGTGGCGCTGTCGAAACCAAAGGTGTTGGTCGAGTAGATGCCGCGTACGACAAACGTCTGCTCGGCCACATCGCCGTTGGCGGTGTTGACCGAAAGATTGACGTTATCGCCGGCCTTCAAATGCAGCTTCTCCGCGATGGGTTTGCCGATGAGCAAGCCTCCACTGTCATCGGCGGCCAGATAACTCCCGCTGATGATTCCCAGGCGATACGGATCGCTCGCCGCGGAAGCCGGATCGATCCCGTAAATCCTCGCCCCCGCCGATTGATTTCCGGCGGAGATGAATCCGCTGGCGAACAAGCGCGGTGTGGCGGCTTTCACTTGAGGAATGGCAGCGATCTGGCTGGCGATCTGATCCGGATTGAGGACCAGGTCCTCCCATTTCAGGCTGGATTTATTTTGGTCGTAGCTGGCTGCCCGCACCTGGATATGGCCGGTCTCCAGGAGAATGGCACCCTGGATGGCACTGCCCATTTCTCCATTGACCACTGAGGCCATCAACATCAAGATAGCCAGCCCCACGCTGACTGCCAGCGCCGAGAAGAAAGTGCGGCGGCGGTTGCGTCCCAGATCGCGAAAAGCCATTTTGACTAGTTGCAGCATGTCACACCTCATACATAGTGCAGGGCTTCGGCAGGTTCGCGTCGCCCGGCTTCGATGGCAGGGATGACCGATGCCAGCGCGGAGATGATCGCCACTACGGAGGCGCGCATGAGCAGTTTTTCCGTGCCCCACGTTGGATAGATCTTGTCCTTGATCAGCGCCATGTAACTGGTGACGCTCGACAGGGAACCGAAGTCGAGCCCGACTTTCATCAGGAGTCCGTTAAGCGCCAGCCCGAAAACGATCCCCACGGCCACCCCCACCAGGCCGATCATGACCCCTTCCAGGATGAACAATAGCGAGATCTGGGCTGGTTTCATCCCCATCGCTCCGAGCATGCCGATCTCGCGCGTCCGTTCGTAGATGGCCATCAGCAAGAGATTGAGGATGCCGACCCCGGCAATGGCAATAATGATCACACTGAAAATGTTCATGACGCCGCCTTTGGTGCTGATGGCGGAAGCCATGTCGGGGTAGTTCGCTTCGAACGATTCGGCCTCGTAGCTGACCGGGCTGAGTTTCATGCTTTGGATGACCGCGTTTTCCTGCCCGATATGCTTCAGGAAGACCGCCACCTCGGTGGATTGGCCGTTCAGATCGTAGAGCGATTGGGCCTCGCCGAGCGAGATGTAGACGGTCTGCTTCTCGATATCCGCCATGCCAAGATCGAAAATACCCACCACCGTCATCGTGCGCTGGCGCATCTGCTCATGCTGGGAACGACCAACCAGCGTGATACGGTCGCCCACCTGCACGCCCATTGCATCCGCCAGGCCTTTGCCGATCAGGATATTATCCAGCGTCGGCACTGGTGAGATTGCGCCCGGCTTTGACGTACTGCCCGATGATGTTCAAATTCAACTCGTTCTCCGGCTCGACGCCCGTAATCCCGACCGCAAAGGCGCCCTCATGGTTGGTGACCAGCCCGCCGGTGTTAATGCGCTGCGTGGCACCCAGCGTATAGGTACTGGTTTCTGCGGCTTTGATCACGGCCTGCGGATCGGCCAGTGGTAGCAGCGGGGTCGAACTCGCCTGGAGGCGATAGCCGGCCGCGTGGACTTGGATGTTGCCGCCCAGGACTTTAACGGCGTTCCCGTAGATCGTGTCGGTAAAGCCACTCACTACACCGTCGTACCACATCATCAGGGCCAATGTCAACGACATGGCCAGGACGATGATGATCGTCCGGCGGCGGTGGCGCCAGACGTTGCGCCAGGCCAATCGTAAATACAGTAACATTCGGTGCTCTCCTTTGTGTGTAGATTTTCTACGATTAATATCCGGAACTCAAAGTTCTTTTACATGCTCCGGCCCAGTCATCCATTCTTTCAACATGTCCACATCCACCAGCGGCAGGGAACCGACCGGCGCCCCAAGGATCCGTTCCACTGCATCCGAGTAGGCGCCAATAATGGACTCAAGCCGATGCAATTCATCCGGGAGCGGCTCGTCGGCAAGAAGCAATTCGGCCACATTGTCCTGGATTCCCTGGGCCAACCCCCAGATCATGCCGCCGATCTGGTCAGGGAAGGGAGTCGAAAAGACGCCTTCAGCAATGCCCTGTCGCACAATCTTTGTTAGCATTGGAGCAATGCGTTGGATGGCGGCTGTTTCCTGCTTCTGACGCACCAGGGCGTTAGAGTCGGTGTACCAGACCCGCAGCAGGTCGAGCATGAAGGCTTTCCGATCGGTTTTCCAACGGCTGCCAGCGGCAAAGTAGTGCCGCAATTTTTCGATGGCAGGCAGGTCTTTATCTTCCACGATCGGTTGAAGAATCTGTTCAGCCTCATCCATCATGCGATCCATCAGCCCATCCAGCAGGGTCAGCTTCGAGTCAAAATAATGGTAAAAGGCGCCCTTGGAAATTTCAAGCTGATCTAGGATATCCTGGATCGACATTTGCTCGTAGCCGCGGGTGTAGACCAGCCTCTGAGCTGCATCCAGGATCTCCTTGCGCTTAACCGCGTATTCTTCTTCTTTGACAATCCGAGCCACAATTGCCCTTTTATAAACCGACTGCCGGTTTATTTATTTAGCTATTATATCCCCTTTGGCGACGGTGTCAATAGCCTCCGTCCGGTATGCCACGGCTTTACAAAGAAAGCTCGTCAGGGTTTTCATACTATGTGGAAACCCTGTCGGGTGTGTACATGAGTATAATGGTTCCCATGCCCCTGGAAAGCCTGCTCTCCCGCTGGCGTACCGATCCCCTCACCGCACCGAACCTGCCCACCTGGCGGACCCTCCCGCCACACCCCGCTGACTTGCGTCCCTTCCCATCCGATCTGCCAGCCGTTCTGGTCGAGTCATTGACCGCGCGCGGCATTCTCTCTCTCTACAGCCACCAAGCCCAGGCCTGGGAGGCTGTCCGGGCCGGCGAAAATGTTGTTTTGGCCACCGGCACTGCCAGCGGCAAAACGCTTGGTTACAACTTGCCGGTCCTGACTGCCTGGCTGGAAAATCCTGAAACGCGTGCACTTTATCTCTTCCCCACCAAGGCCCTCACGCAAGACCAATTATCCGGGCTCGTTTTTTTTCAATCAACAATCGAAAATCTAAAATCAGCAATCTATGATGGCGATACTCCCCAATCCCATCGCTCGGCCATCCGGAAAAATGCCAATATCCTCTTCACCAACCCGGACATGCTGCACACCGGCATCCTGCCCCACCACACCAAATGGGCGGATCTGTTCCGCAATCTGCGCTTCGTTGTCATCGACGAAATGCACACCTACCGGGGTGTGTTCGGTTCGCATTTCGCCAATGTGATCCGGCGGCTGAAGCGGGTGGCAGCCTTCTACGGAGCCAAGCCGCAGTTCATCCTGACCTCCGCCACCATCGGCAACCCGCAGGAACTGGCCGAAAGGCTGATCGAAGCGCCCGTGACGTTACTGGACCGGGATGGTTCGTCGCGCGGTGAACGTCATTTTCTCATTTATAACCCGCCCGTGGTGAATGAAGCCCTGGGGTTGCGCAAAAGCTCCCTGTTGGAAGCTGTGCGTCTTTCGCAGGAGTTGGCTGCTGAGTCAATTCAGCAGGTTGTTTTTGCCCGCTCGCGCCGCAGCGTGGAAATCCTGCTCAAGTATTTGCAGGAAGGACCCCCATCCACCTCCCCCATTTCCTTGGGAAGTGGGGAGGGCCGGGAGGGGATCCGTGGTTACCGCAGCGGTTATCTGCCCTCCCAGCGCCGCCTCATCGAAAAAGGTCTGCGGGATGGGACGGTCAGGGCTGTTGTTGCCACCAACGCCCTCGAGCTGGGCATTGACATTGGCGGGCTGGGCGCTGCAGTGCTGGTCGGTTACCCCGGGACCATCGCAAGCACCTGGCAGCAGGCCGGCCGGGCCGGCCGCGGCGACGAACCGGCCCTGGCAGTCCTGGTGGCCTCCGCCAGCCCGCTTGACCAGTTCCTGGCTCACCATCCTGATTACTTTTTCGGGCGCTCTCCCGAAAAGGCCCTGATCGCCCCCGACCACCTGGTCATCCTGCTGAACCACCTGCGCTGTGCCATGTTCGAGTTGCCTTTCCAAAAAGGGGAAGGCTTCGGGTCGCTTCCAGCCGGCGTGGTGCAGGAATACCTGGATTTCCTGGTAACCGGTCAGGAGGCACATCTCTCGCAGGAACAATATTTTTGGATGGCGGATTCTTATCCGGCAGCCGCGCTTTCCCTGCGTTCCGCCAGCCCGGAGAATGTCGTCCTGCAGGTCCAGGACGGCAGTACGCCCTGGACTCTGGGCGAGGTGGACATGGCCTCTGCGCCCTGGATGGTGCACCCGCATGCCATCTACCTGCACGAGGGCCAGCAATATTACGTCCAGGAACTGAACCTTGCCAACCAGGCCGCCACACTTATTCCGGTTGCGCTGGACTACTACACCGAGCCCCAGCGCCAGACGGAAGTAAAAATCCTGACTACAGTAGAACAAACCACTCTCCCCTCCCCCGAGGCGGGAGGGGCTGGGGGTGAGGGAGGGCGAAGTCCCCAGTATGGGGGTGAAGTCGGGCAAAAAGGCTGGGGCGAGCTTCAGGTCACCCTGCATGTGGCGGGTTTCAAGAAACTCAGCTGGCTCAGCCGCGAAAACATGGGGCTGGAGCCGCTCGACCTGCCGCCCAGCGAGTTTCAAACCACCGGCTACTGGTTGACTCTATCGGAGCAGACGATCGAGAACCTGCGGGCGGCCGGCGCCTGGACCAGTGACCCGAACGAGTATGGTCCCGGCTGGAACCGTTTGCGGGAGGCTGTGCGCCGGCGGGACGGATACCGCTGCCAGGTCTGCGGCACACCCGAGATTTCCGGTCGCCAGCACGATGTACACCACAAGCTCCCGTTCCGGTCATTACCCTCGGCTGAGGAGGCCAACCGGATGAGCAATCTCATCACCCTGTGCCCGGCCTGCCACCGGAAGGCTGAGCAGAACGTGCGCATGCGTTCCGGGCTGGCGGGACTGGGAAACGTGCTGGGCCAACTTGCCCCGCTCTTCCTGATGTGCGATCCAAGTGACCTGGGCATCCACACCGATCCGTCCTCCGCCACGCTTGGCGGGCCAGGCATCGTGATCTATGATGACGTCCCGGCCGGCATCGGTTTCAGCCAGAAACTCTTCGAACTGCACGACGAACTGATGCAGCGCGCGCTGGAACTGGTCAGTGAGTGCGAGTGCAAGGATGGCTGCCCCTCCTGTGTAGGTCCCGGCGGCGAGAATGGGGTGGGAGGTAAAGCTGAGACATTGGAAATCCTAAAGCAGTTGTAGGCCACCCAGCGCTGATCAAAGAACTTGAGGGGTGTCTCGAACTCCCGGGGTTAATTTATGTTAGTTTTGATAAACTTTTTTATCATTATTATGGTTATCACAAAATGTTGGTTGTGCTATATCAGCTAAATGATAGAATATGGCATTAGGGACCTATAAGTAATTTTGTTTTAAAACACACTTGGTTGGGAACTTGTCAAAAAATAATCAGAAAGCGTTATCATCTACTTACATGTTCCAACGAAAATTCATCGCGCTACAGAAGTTGAACCGGCACAAGGTACTTCTTGTGGTGGCTGTTATTTCCTTCCCTGTGTTAGTTGCTCTTTGGCGAAAAAGCCTGCACACCATTTTCTTTGCCATCACCGCGGATGATTTTCACCGGACGCTATACAGTTGGCAAGTCACACAGGGAAATTTAGTACCATCTGATCTCTGGCCTCCCTTTCAATTCTGGGTGGAGGCACTAGTACTTAAAATTTATCCGCACATCCTGACTGTACCTTGGTTGGTTAACCTGGCGGCTTCCACCGCAACAATCATTTGCCTTGTTTGGTTAGCCAAAGCATTGGATATTCAACAAATCGGACGCATCTTTGTTGTGCTTCTTGTAGCTGATCTGCCCTGGTTTGTGTGGTTGAGCGTCTCTGAACTCGCAGAGCCTCTATTCTGCTTGTTTGTTTCAATGGCTTATGCGGGCCTTGTTCAATGGCGGAAAAGCGGGGACGATTGGGCTTTGTGGGTCTCTTCTTTGGGCCTGTTGGTAGCTGGCATGCTACGGTTCGATGGCTGGGGCCATACCGTGGCTTTCTCAATCATGCTGGGAGTCTGGTGGTTGCGGGTTCCCCGGCCACGCCCTCTAAAATGGTTGGCCGCAGCCAGCCTTCCCTGGACGTTCCCGGTGGCCTGGTTGATCAGCCAACAGGTTAAGCACGGTAGCCCTTTCTATTTCTCGAATGTCACGCGTAATTTTGCTGCCAAATTGGGGATGAAGGTTTCTCTTTCTTCAGGGTTACTTTGGCAACTGAAAGATCTTTTAACGATCGGCGGGATTAGCATCTTAATTGCCCTACTGGGTGTATGGTTTTTACGTCGTCAGCCGGGCTTTTTGCCGTGTGCATTCATGTGGCTGAGCTCTCTTTCATTGCTTGTATGGAGCACAATTAATGGCGTAATTACGATGGCCAATCCCACCCGCCTGGTCATGATCCATGCATTGCTGCTGATGCCTTGCGCTGCAGTGGTTATACTAAAATTGATTGAGAAAAACCGGATTTCTGCAATCGTAACTTGCTTGGCAGTGGTGGCGATGGTCGTAGCGCGCCTGCCAGGCTTGTCCAATTACCCCAATGGCATGCCAGCCGATACAGCCCTGGTTGGTCAGAATATCCACCAGCTTCGCCTTGAAAACCGTCTACGGCCGTCCGATCGGATCATGATCGAGGTTATATTTTGGGATTACATCGAGTTACACGTACTGACAGATGATCCCGCTGCGGTCCTCTACGATCGGCGGCCGGTTCTGCTTATCACGCCGGATGGGCAGCAAACGGTAAATAATGCCGGCAATCCCAGCCTGTTTGAATTGCCGCTGGACCGCTTGCAGGCTGAATTGTCCCGCCTACATATCCGCCTGGTTATCGCGTATAGCGATCTGGCCGTCAGCAAGTTGAGCCAGATCGCAGATGAGACGTGGAGTTCCGGACGATTCCATGTATATCTTGTTCCTTAGGTCCGATACTGCTTAATATACTCGCTGTTCATTGCGAAGAACACTCTCAGATCAGCCTGTTCACGCCGACATTGAGATCATTACTCCGCCATTGCCAGAAAAACAACACTATCTCGCCAGAGTATGCTAACGCGTTTTCACCTCCTTCGCACAATTATTTATCACCAAAATCAACCCACCCAATGAGTTTATCCGCTTTGTTCATTGTTTCATTACCAAGACCGAACCTGAGAACATGGGTGATTTCGTCTTACAATTGTCCGCAATGGTGACAATTAATACTCAATATTCAAATCCTTTTTCCCCAAGCGCCCAATTCCTAGCCGAGGCGGAGCCTGCACAAGGGAGATTAGCCTGGGCGGCATTCAGCCAAAATTGATTGTATCGGCAAAATAAGTTGCAGAGGCTCTTAATTTACACCCCATGGATGCTTGGCCCAGTATTCGCGTACCCGCTCTTTAGGTACCGGAAGTGTGTTGAACTTCCCCTTTCCAACGCATCTACACCGACATGCTAGAATTGGTTCTCTCAACGCAGTGGATACAAAAGGGCACAAGTAATGTTTTCTTCTTTCCTTAAATTCCTTCGTGACCACCTGCCCCAGCACTTTGGGGGTCGTGGTGAAAGGTCCTTCTCTACTGGGAATGTTACATTGCCAAGCTAGTTGTCATCACATTAATTGCGTAATGGCAGTGACACTGTCGGCAGCCTGGATTACCAATGTATTGCCTTGCAATTGGAAACGGACTTTGCCATCCATCACCTTCATGGTCATCCTTTCCTGATCTATCTGCGATACTTGGCAGGCCATCATGGTGGAAATCCTCTGGCTGAAGAGGATCATACCGTTCTTCGCTTCGTAATTGCCCCCGAAGCTGTTGTGCCGACATTGCCGCTAATAGTTCCATCTTTGTTAAATTCCACTCTCGTTTCGATGCCCGGTGCAACCGGTATTCGCTTTCCAACGGGACCACAAGAAAACAATTTCCAAGAGGTTCCCTTCAGGTAAGTGGAATCTTCCAAGGAAGCGCAAGAGGATAGCATAAATCCAGCAGTAACCAAAAAAATGACGAGGAACCAAGTAATATCGCATACTCCCATTGTCCGGGCTTCGGCTGCTTTCGGAGGCCGCCAGGATGGTTCGGATTGGGGTCTGTCCACACGGCTAGTTATATAATCTCCTTTTGGTCGAGGAAAGTTGGCAGGAAATATGTTATAGTTTAAGTGGAAGCAGTCTATATTTTCCTTTGAGGAACGAAAATCGCACCCTCAGGATATTCCACATCTCCAATCATCCTTCATCATATGGGAATGCTTGGAAAGGATACTCGGATGACCACCAAACCTTCCCCCCTCAGCCGCCGGGATTTCCTGCGCCTGTCAGCCATTGGCCTGGGCAGCCTGGCAGGCAGCCGTCTGCTAAGCGCCTGCAGTCCCACCCCCGCCGCTGCCCCCTCCGCAGCTCCCACCGCTCTTCCGACTGCGGTTGCGATCCTTGCAGCACCTTCAACGCCTACGACTGCCGCCACGTTGGCAACAGGTTTGCGTCCGGAAATAATGAAATTCTTCCCGGCTGTTTCGAGCAAGGTCATCCAAACACATCATTCCGGGGTGTGGTCGGATAAGACCCTGGTGCCCGCTGCACTCCGAAAAATGCTGGATGCCTCCATCACAAAACTGACCGGCCTGAACGATGCTAAAGAGGCCTGGGGCGCCCTGTTCAAGCCGGGGGAACGGATTGCCATCAAGGTCAACACCTTCAGCAACAGCCTGATCTGGACACATGTTCCCCTGGTCATGGCGGTCACGGACAGCCTGCAGGCGGCTGGCATTCCGGCTGAGCAGATTACCATCTTCGATTACAGGACTTCGGAGTTGTCGACTGCTGGCTACACCGTCAATGTGGATGGTCCCGGGGTGCGTTGCTCTGGCATGGACAGCAATTACAGCGCCGAACCTGTTGTTGTTAATGGCAGTCATATCAATCTTGCCAACCTGTTGAAGGATTGCGACGCCCTGATCAACATACCCATCTTGAAATCCCATATGATGGCCGGGATCACCTTTGCCATGAAGAACCATTACGGCTCTTTCTATTATCCCGATAAGTTGCATGGTGATTCAATGCGCGGGGTGGCCGGTCTGAATGCCCTGCCCGAAATCAAGGATCGCACTCGTCTGATCATCGGCGACGCCCTCTCCGCCAACCTGCGCTTTGCCAATTCCTTCCCGTACTGGCAGGAGGATTGGATCGGCGATTCCATTTTCATGAGCTTCGATCCCGTCGCTCACGATACCATGGGATTGAAGCTACTGACCCGCGAATTGGAGAAGACCGGCGACAACCCGGCCTACCTGGTCGGTATGGCCGCTCCGGCAATGCAATATGCGGTTGAATTAGGCCTGGGTACGAACGATCCGGCCAATATGGAAGTGATCGAGCAAACAGCAGCCTGACATGACCCCTCTCACCCGACGCGAATTTCTGAAACTTGCCGGCCTGGCCTCGGCCGGCCTGGTTCTCCTGGAGACCGGCTGTTCGCTGCAAGGTCAGAAGGCTGCCAGTTCCGCTGGTCACCGCCAGGCGCCTGCTCCCACCGGTAACCAGGCCTATCTTGCGGTGGCCCACGGCGGAGATCCGGCTGCCATCCTCAAAGCAGCATTGGGCTGCCTCGGAGGCATCCAGCGCTTTGTCAAACCGGGGCAGGACGTGATCATCAAACCCAACATCTGCGTGGATTATCATCCGCCGGAATACGCCGCCACCACCAATCCGGTCGTGGTTGCCACGCTGGTGACCCTCTGCCTGGGAGCGGGAGCCAAGCGGGTGCGGGTGATGGATTCGCCCTTCGCCGGTATTTCGCCCACCTCGGCCTATGCCGCCAGCGGCATCGAGGCGGCCGTCAAAGCCGCCGGCGGGGAAATGGAAGTGATGAGCCCGATCAAGTTCGCCAAATTCGATATCCCGCAGGGAAAAAGCCTCACCTCCTGGGAGATCTACCGGGACGTGATGGAAACCGATGTGCTGATCGACGTGCCGATCGCCAAGAACCACTCGCTGGCGCGCCTGACTCTCGGCAGCAAGAACCTGCTGGGGGTTGTTTCCAATCCCAACCAGATCCACAGCGACCTGGGCCAGCGTGTCGCCGACCTTGTGAGCATCATCCGCCCGACTTTGACGGTGGTGGACGCTTACCGTATCCTGGTGGATCATGGCCCGACCGGCGGCAGCCTGAGCGATGTCAGGCAGGCCAATACTGTCATCGCCAGTCATGATATCATCGCTGCGGACGCCTACGGCGCCACACTCTTCGGCCTGACCGGCGCAGAAATTCCCTGTGTCAAGCAGGGCGCCGAAATGGGGCTGGGCAGGTTGGATCTAAGCGCGGTGAAGGTGGAAGAAGTGAATGTCTAATGGGTATCACCATTCCATGAAGCAATCCTTCCTCCGTCACCTGAAGTCAATCTGGGACATAGCGCTGCTCATGTCGCTCCTTATATCCGGCTGCACAACCCTCAAACCTACAGCCAATCCGGCCTCTCCTGATCCCGCCAGCGTTTTTCCGGCTGCAAAGGACATCCCGGGCTGGGATATTTCCCAGAAAGTTGCGACCTATGATCAGGCGACCTTGTTCAACCTGGTGGACGGGCAGGCTGATTCCTTCTTTGCGTACGGCTTCGAAAAGGTGGCTGTGCAGCGTTACAAAAACGCAGAGGGTACTCTCCTGAATGTGGAAATCTGGCAACTGGCGACCTCCGCTGACGCGTATGGCCTGTTCAGCACCGGTCGGACCGGAACACCGGTTGGCATTGGCAACGAAGGTGATTCAGACCCCGGGCGGCGGTTGGCATTCTGGCAGAACCACTACTTCGTCAGCCTGGAGGCGCTCCAGCCTGTGCCGGATGCGACACTGCAGGTATTTGCACAAGCTATCGCTGGCCGGCTGCCGACCGGCGGCGTACGCCCCACCCTGGTCGACCGGCTGCCCCAGTCTGGATTAGCCCAACAAACGATCATCTTCTTCCATGAGGAAATATCTATCCAGATGGATGTGTGGCTGGGAGGCGCAAACATTCTGGGTCTCAGCCAGGCAACGGATGGCGTGCTGGGCCGGTACCAAATGGGGCTTGCAACCGTCCGGTTGATGCTGGTGGAATACCCCAACTCCGGCCAGGCAGCCAAAGGATTGAAAGCCTTGCGAGGCGGCGCCATTGACGATTTGGTCGCATCAGACGTTCGTGGCAACCTGCTCGGGGCTGTTTTCGGCAAAGTGGATGCTGCTCAGGCACAAATGTTGCTGCAGGAAGCATTGAAGTGAAGATTTTGTCATCCTGGACCTTTTGGCGGCGTGTCCGCCAGATCGTACAGATCCTGTTCTTTGTGCTGTTCATTCTCCTGCTGTTTGCCGGTCTCCAGAGGCAAACCGTCTGCCCACTGGCAGACCTCTTCTTCCGTATCAACCCGCTCTCGGCACTGGCGTCCATGCTGGCCAGCCGGACCTGGATCCCCCGGCTGGGATGGGCGCTGATCATTGTGGGGCTCACTGTTCTGCTCGGACGCGTCTGGTGTGGCTGGATCTGCCCGTTAGGCAGCCTGCTGGAATGGGTCACCTTCCGCAAAGCGCACCAGCGCGCCAAAGGCATCTCGCCGCATTGGCGGACAGTCAAATATGCCCTGCTGGTCGTCATCCTGGTGGGGGCGCTGTTCGGTAACCTGACTCTGTTGATCTTCGAGCCGCTGGCGTTGTTCACACGCACCATGACCACCGTGATCATCCCGGCGCTTAATTACACGGTCAATGCCACCGAAAACACCCTCTACTCCTTCGCTTTCATGCGCCCGGCCATCAGTTGGCTGGAAGAGCTCATCCGGGGACCTGTCCTGCCGGTTGTGCAACCGGTTTTCAATTCATCGCTGCTGGTCGCTGGTCTGTTTTTCTGCATTCTGGCCCTCAACCTGCTGGCGGACCGGTTCTGGTGCCGCTATCTCTGCCCGTTAGGCGGGCTATTGGGCTGGTTGGCAAAATTCTCGGTCCTGCGCCCATTGATCGGCCAGACCTGCACCGGCTGCACCCGCTGTGCACTTTTATGCAAACCGGGAGCGATTAAAACGATCCCTGCCACAACCGAATCTTCCCGGGAAGTCGAGATCATGCCGGCCGAATGCACTGTTTGCCTGGATTGCCTGGCAAACTGCACAAAAGATGGTTTGAGGTTGGGACCAGTATTGAGACCCGCCCCCGTACAGGAGTTCGACCTGTCAAGGCGCCAATTCCTCCAGAGCATCGCCGTCGGGGCTGCCGGGATCGTGCTGTTGCACCTCGACTTGCGCTTGCGCACCAGGAATTCCCGCCTCATCCGCCCGCCGGGTGTCAAAGACGAGCAGGCGTTCCTTTCGAATTGCTTGCGCTGCAGCGAGTGCATGAAAGTCTGTCCAACGAATGGTTTGCAACCCCTCCAGGGGGAAGCCGGTCTGGAGGGATTGTGGACACCCGGCTTGATGCCGCGCGTTGGCCATTGTGACTACGGATGCAACGCCTGCGGGCAAGTCTGCCCATCCGGTGCCATCCCAGCCCTCACCCTTGAGCAAAAACGCCAGGCTATCATTGGCACCGCAATCGTGAACCGGAACCGCTGCCTGCCGTGGGCGAGCGCTACCCCCTGCATCGTCTGTGAGGAGATGTGCCCGACACCGGAAAAGTCCATCCGCCTGGAGGAAGTCAGCCTGATCAATCCAGCCGGCGAGACGGTGAGATTGCAGCGACCGTCCGTTTTGCGCGAACTGTGCATCGGCTGCGGCATCTGCGAGAACCACTGCCCGCTGGAGGGCGATGCAGCCATCCAGATTTACAGCATGTAATAATTATAACTACACATTAAAAAGGGAATGTTGTTACGCAGCGGATCTGCACCCGGCCCGGCCTTCGGACCGGCAGGAGCCGGGCGCATCCGCTTCGCTTTTTCGTGCTCCACCGCTTAGGCAAAGGAAGCCGCCGGATTGCTCCCCGGAGTGCTACATGGCGCAAAGAAATCGACAATGATTACATTAAAAAATAATGGGCCGTCCATTTGGGCGACCCAAAATAATTGATGAACAGCTATTTTTCCAATGCACCAGCATCGATCCATTGCTTGACCAGTGTCAATTCATCAGGAGTCAAATTCAGGAAGTGTTTGGCGCTCTGGATCTTGATCAGCAGGCTGTTGGCTGAATTGCCTGGCACAACAACGACACCATCCTTGCCGCCTTTCATTACACCGGCAAAGCTGCTCAAGTCCAAGTTGGCTGTTGGGGAAGTGCTGTTATGGCAGGCTGTGCATTGAACGAAAATTGGCTGAATATTGGCATCAAAGGTGGGATTGCCGACTACCGGGGCCGGTGTAGGCGCCGGCGTGGGGGTGGGCAATTGGGCTTGCAGAATTGCGTGCAGGGAAGGCGCATCGAAACCGGCATACGTGAATTTGGTGCCATGGCAGGCACTGTTCGAGCAGAAGGAAGTATTGGAGGTTCCACCGGCATCCGCGATGGTATGGCAGTCTTTACAAGTCCCATCGAAGGCATTGTGGTGCAGGCTGATCCAATTGGGGTTGAGATGCGACTGGGGTTCCGGACCACGGTTGATCTGGATATCGGTCACAAAATCCTGGGCTGTGGCCACCACCGGGATGGAGTGGCACAGGTTGCATTCCAGGCGAATGGCCTGCTGTTGGGAGTTCAGGTGTTTTCCGTCGTGGCAGCGGAAACAACCGGGAGAATCGATGTGACCGAGATTATTGGGGTGGGTGGTCCAATCCACTTTCTGATCAATGAACACCGTCTGGTTGTAAATACTTTGCAGTTGAGTGATCGCCGATTTGATCAGATCCTTGTTATTGGAATAGAAATCACTGTAGTACTGCGTATAATAATTCTCCAGCCCCGCGATACCACTCATCGCCAACGGTTGGGATCCATAGGCCACTGTTAAAACTTCAACGGCCTTCAGCCGGATTTCCGGGATCTTGGTGGAGATCAGGCCGGCTGCCATGGCGTTATCGACGGAATCTGCTGGCGGGGCAAAATTGTGCGTCACACGGTTATGACAGCTAATACAATCCATCGTCTTCAACTGGCTCTGGTCAATCTTCGAAGGATCGATGGTGGATTCAGTGTCCACGTAATCCGTGGTCGTACCATCGGCGTTGAACACACGCACAAACGGGATGTTCTGGCTCAAGGGATCAGTGGTGTAATATTCAACCTTGTTGACAACGTGCCAGTGGATGCCAGACCCCACTCCCTGCAGGTTGGCTCCGCCGCCTGTTTTCATCATCATATAAATGCTGAGAGGAGTATTATTCAGGTCAGGCGCGAAATGGTTGATGACAATTGTCTTGTTGCCCGAGAAAGCCTCCGGCTGGTGACATTTCTCACAGGTTTCGGCGGCTGGACGCGTTTGGTCGGCACGGATCGGGAACGTGTAGGTATGAAAGACCTCCGAATATATTTCACGTACATCCTGCGACTTCCGGGCCACCTCGGTGCCGAAGGGACTTCGACCAACATGGCATTCGGTACAGTAGACATTGACATGCGGCGAAATAAGGTAGGTGGCGTTCTCGGGAGGCATGGTATGGCAGGCATACCCACAGAACCCAGGGGAATCAGAATATTCCCATCCGTAGATGCCGCCTGACACCAAGGCGAGGAAGATTACCGTCAGTACCAGGTAGGGGAGAACGAAGAGCCAGCGCGATGAACCGGCTGGCGGGAAAAAGAATCGCTTTAATCCAGTTTTGATGCGTTTGAACACGCAGCGTCTCCTCTTTCGATTATTATAATATGTTCACCGGTAAATGCAATAAAAAACGGGTTTCTAGTTTTTTTTACATAGAAGCCCAAATTATATCTGAACCTGCCGGTAATTTCTCTGGTACGCCGGCCGCAATCCAGTTATTACAATGGAGCGGGGACGGTCTGGCCGTCCCCGCTTTATGTTGCCTGGTTGTTTCTCTAACGGCTGCATGCCGGTGCTGAGTCTCAGTCAATCGTTCCAATGGGACCGATCAAAAATCGGATCACGGGCCTCGGACACCTGCGCGGCCTGATTTGTCAATTGGCTTTTGCTATTTCATGGCGGCTAACGCGGCATCGATCAGTGCCTCGGCATAGGGCATATTATGAACACCGTGACTCTTGTCTTCAACACCGACCAGGAGATAGTTCCACAAGGCAGCCGCTTTCGCGGCAGGGTATTTCCCTACAACGGGAGAGCCGGTTTTATCGAGCAGACCGGCGTTCGTCAACGCGGTTTTGAGTGTAGCGATCTTGGCATCCAGTTCGGCTACTGCACCGTTCATGTTAAAGTCCTTGGCATCGGTGTGGCACTTCGTGCAATATGCTACCTTCGGCGTGTAGGTGTGGTTGGCGGCATCGCCTCCCATGTGGCAGTACACACAGGTATCCGTGACCTGTACATAGTGCGGGCTGGGAGCAGCCGTAACGTCACCGGCACCGCCGACACCCAGCATCATCTCGGCTTGCGGACCGTGATGCGGACCCCAATGGGTGCTGGTTACGCTGACCGTGCCATCCGCAGCAGGGGCAGGAAATGCAGTGCGTGACTGATGACAATTGGCACATAGATTACCCTTGCCGCCATCGAAGGTCGCGCCTTGAAGAGCGTAAAGCGGAACCGCGGCAGTGGTTTTCAGTGCGAAGTCATCCATGGTGTAAGTGGTGTGGATGTTATGACAGGCACGGCAATCAATGCGGGTGGGATTTGGATATACGGTCGTAAACTTATCCGGGTTTGTTTGCGCGGCTGCCATCCGATCGGCAAAACCGACGCCGGTATGGCATCCCGTGCAGGTTGACTGATTGCCCGCAATACCGAAGGCGGTACCAATCGCATGGACGGAAGAACCCCAAGAAGTCGCCGGACCATCGATCAATGTCGTATTATTGTGGCACTGTGTGCAGGTCAAATCAGCAGCTTTCGGATTAGTGCCTGCAAGGCCGGCGGGGCCGGCGGGGCCAGCAGGACCGATAGGCCCGGCTGGCCCGGCAGGGCCAACAGGACCAGTGGCACCAGCGCAGGCCGTCAAAAAGAACAGGGTGATGGCCAAGGCAGCTACAAGAATGACTATTTTTTTTACGGACATACCTACATTCTCCTTCAAAGAAGTAGTGGAAGGCAATAAAGAGACCAAATCAATTAAATCAAAGTTCAGAAAGCCGCCTCCTGTTCCCGAGAATCAAACCTATATTTTAATGGGGTTCAATCTGACAAATTTGGTTTATATTATATTAAAAGTAAATTAATAACAAGGGATAGATGAGACAAACTAATGTAAAAAATGTCACAATTTATCCGTGTCATTCGTCATAAATGGCGAATTAGAAAGGATTGAGCAAGGGATCAGCAACCAGGAAATAGGGTTGCGCCTTGCCTTGAGTCACAAAATGATCGCCCGTCATCGCGAAAGGATCATGAAAAAACTCAATAGGCTTTCTCGCACTGAACTGGTCAAGTTCGCCATCCGTACAGGGTTGGTGCAATTAACCTGAATTGAAACGAGAGTCCTTTGGACCCTCTAAATTAAACAAAAGGCCTGGCGCGGCAATAAATGCCGGTCAGGCGGATGAGTCTCGCATCTATTGGATTTACAATCGAATCCCCATGTTCCGCAGATCGTCAGCATCAAATAGCGCGCAAACCAGGCCAACGCAGGCGATGGCGGTGATAATAATAACACCAACGGCGGCAAATATGATCATGGGGACCTCCTTTCTCCAAGCGTCTTATATCTCCATAATAATTAACGCCGTTCCGGCATTTTCGTTTCACGTTCTTACGAAATTGCAATTATCAAGCGGATCAATTGCTTTTACCTATACCGGGAGGGAATTTCTGGAGGAAGATAGCCAACATACCCTTCCCTTTTTTAGGTGATCCATCCACCAAAAATTCAACGTATAATCAAAGCTGGAAATTCAATTCGGCGCGTATGCCTAAATGGCTTGCAGGACTCCGCCCATGTTCCAAATTGAACCTGGGCAAGGTGGAAGAAATAATATCAAACTGGAAACCATACGGTAAAATCCTTGTTCTCTTTCTGGTCATGCGCATCCTGCTGGGTGTGTGGATGTGGGGCGTACGCCAGTTAGTTCCGAATAATCCATCCACAATCACGCCGGCAATGTATAAGGGCGTCCCAGTGGAAACCACATCCTGGTTGGAGCCCTGGCAACGCTGGGATACTCCACAATATCAGGCCATCGCGGCACGTGGATACGCGGCTTTCGATACCGCCTTGTTTACCCCACCCGTCTTCCCTTTCCTGATGGGGAGTATGGCACCTGTTTTTGGAGGCGACACACTGGCTTCCGGCCTTTTTATCTCCGGGCTCGCTTGCCTGACTTGCCTGCTGGCGGTCTTTCAGATCGCCCGATACGAAACTAACGACGAACACGTTGCCTTCCGGGCGGCTCTTTTCCTGGCCGTTTTTCCAACCGCGTTCTTTTTATCCGCCGCCTACAGCGAATCGCTATTCCTGGTGGGCGCCATGCTTTCACTTTACAACGCTCGCAAGCAGCGATGGGTTGTCGCCGGCCTGTGGGGAGCCCTGGCCGCGCTGACGCGCATCACCGGTCCGTTCCTGGTTGTGCCGCTGACATTTGCGGCCTGGCAGGCCTGGCGTAATAGAGACTGGCGTGCCTGGCTGGCCCCCTTGATCACCGGATTGGGGGCTCTGATTTTTCCCCTATATGTCTGGTTTGGTTTGCACCAGTCACCTGGTGCCATCCTGGCTGCATCCGCCACCCGCGGGGGCAGATTGACTATCCCAGGCTGGAACCTGATCGCTGCCGCCAGCCGAATTCTGCATGGCCAGTTGATCGAGGAAAACCTGATCGAACTCATCTTTACGGCGATCTTCATAGTTCTGACAATCTTCATCTGGAAAAACCTGCCGCGCCTGTACGGAGTTTATTCAGTGACCCTCATGTTGTTTTTCGTTTCCCGCCTGGGTAGTCCTCAGCCGCTCGTCAGCATGGCACGCTATGTCTTGGAAATTTTCCCGGCCTTTCTGCTCCTGGCAATCTGGAGCCGCTCGGCTTGGGTCAACCGGCTGGTGCTTTATCTATCCTTGCTGGGTTTATTATTCTTTTCAGCCCAGTTCGCCATCTGGGGCTGGGTGGGCTAAGGGAAATCATATGATAGCCTTTGATACGTACCTTTCACCTTTCACCTGGCGTTACGGTACACCTGCCATGCGACGCCTGTGGAGCGAAAATAACAAGCGTCTCCTGTGGCGGCAGCTATGGGTTGCCCTGGCTGAAGTCCAGGTGGAATATGGTCTTGTCAAGCCCGAGCAGGTCGCCGACTTGCGCGCACATCAAAATGAAATTGATATACCGCACGCCCTTGAAATCGAAGAAGATCTCCAGCACGATTTGATGGCCGAACTGCGCGTTTTCGCCAGTCAGTGTCCGGTGGGAGGCGGCATCATCCACCTCGGGGCAACATCGATGGATATCGAGGATAATGCCGATGCTTTACGTCTGCGCCAGAGTCTCGACCTGATCCTGCATTCCCTCGCAGAACTCCTGCAAATTCTTGGTCACCTCATCGAAAAGTGGGCCGATACTCCGCTGATGGCGTTCACACATCTCCAGCCTGCTGAACCTTCAACACTGGGGTACCGGTTGACCCTCTACGGGCAGGATTTGCTGGAAGACCACCAAGCTCTCAACAATCAGCGCTCGGCCATCCGAGGAAAAGGATTCAAGGGCGCGGTCGGGACAAGCGCGGCATATGCCGAGCTGTTGGGAGTGGAAAATCTCGCTGCTTTCGAACTTAAGCTCTCCGGGAAACTGAATCTGCCTTTCTACATGGCCACCTCGCAGGTCTACCCGCGCAAGCAGGATTTCAATGTCGTATCCGCGCTGGCCGGGCTGGGCGCTTCGCTCTACAAATTCGCATTTGACTTGCGACTGCTTCAATCTCCGCCGCTGGGGGAACTGTCAGAGACCTTTGGTGAGAAACAGGTGGGCTCGTCGGCCATGCCGTTCAAGCGCAATCCCATCCGGGCAGAGAAAATCAACTCACTCGCACGATATCTGGCCACACTGCCACGACTGGCCTGGGACAACGCCGCCCACAGCCTGCTCGAACGGACGCTTGACGATTCTGCCAACCGGCGCATACTCCTGCCCGAGTCTTTCCTTGCCACAGATGAGTTGCTGCGAACCGCCACTGAAATTCTCTCCAAATTGAGCGTGGATGAAACCGCCATCACACGTAATATGTCCATCTACGGGCCATTCGCGGCCACGGAGCGCGTGCTGATGGCGCTGGTCAAATCCGGGGCTGACCGACAGGAGATGCACGAGCGCATCCGTTTAATTGCCCTGCAGGCGTGGGAACTGCTCAAGCGGGGTGAAGAAAATCCGCTCGTCTCATTGATGTGCGAGGATGCAGAGTTGACGAAATACCTGCCGGAACAGAAGATGCGCGCACTGATGGATTCCAGTTCCTACGTGGGGGATGCTCCGAGGCGGGCACGCCAGATAGCAAAGACCTTGCTGACCTTAACTGCATAAGAGTGGACAATAACAACCCGCCTTAACCATTAAGCTCTCCAACGGGAAGCCGCTTCTCAACTCAGCACCCCATCGCAGCAAACATTTCCTCGTTCGTGGCAAACTTGAAATCATCCAGGCCAAGTTTATGGGCTTCGGTGGACTCAGCGACCGCCAGTTTTTCCAGGTGGATCTTATCGACCACACGCTCGTGGGTCTCCACCAGGCGCTGTTCGAACTTTTCAACCACACTGTCCAGGTCATGCATTGGCTCCTGGGACCGGAGGAACTGCAAGACCGCCTCAGCTGCCCTCTCGCCATCCCGGCGTGCCACGCCAACCAATCCGGTGCTGGCCTGGCGCGCCCAGCCTGCCAGGAAGACGCGTTCGATCGGCTGATTGGTGTCGGGGTTGAAAGCTTCATATGAAACTCCCTCCACCGCAAAGCGTGGCTGTGGAGCAGACATATAGGCATCATTGAAAATCGGTACGCAGAAATCCTTGTCGACCGTGTCACCTATGGCAAAGATGATCGTATCGGCTTCGATCTGGTGAGTATTGCCTGTGCCGCGTGCTTTGACAGTACCGTCCACACCTACCAGGGTATTCTCCTCAACTTTCAAAGCATTAACGCCGTTCATCCAATCGCCCAGCACACGCACGGGTGAAGCCAGGAACTCAAATCGGAAACGCGTCGACGAAACCGGAGCGAGTGCTTTGGGCAGGGCATCCAGAAAAGCAGTTTTGGAGATCGCCGGGTCCTGACCGACGGATCGCATGAGGGGGGCCACACGGGCGAATTCAGTTTCAAACGCCACCAAATCCAGGTTGCGGGCGACGTTTTCCATCTCTTTACGGGTGAATTTAACGTCCGCCGGACCGCGCCGCACAACAACTATCACATCCTCAACTTTTCTATCGCGGACAAGGTAATGGGCAACATCCATCATGACGTTTCCCGCGCCGACCACCGCGACACGTTTGCCGAGCAGATATTTCTTCTCGCTGAAGGGCGGCAGGAGGTTGTAATGAAAGATAATATTCTTGGCATGGTAGACGCCGGGCAGGTTTTCGCCGGGCAGACGCAGCCACTTGGTGCCCTGTGCACCGGTCGTGATAAGCACGGCCTGAAAACCGGATTCGAGCAGGTCCTCCAGAACGATATTCCCGCCACAACATACAACCACGTTACCAAAATAATCAATCAAGGGCAGGTCAAGGATTTGCTTGAACTGGGCGCGCAAGCCTGTTTTCATTTTGAGCTTATCCGGGTAAATCCCATACTCGGCCAGGCCACCAGGTTTTACATCGCGGTTGAACAACACCACGTGTGCACCGCCCTCGGCCAGCTTTCGAGAAGCGTATAGACCCGCAGGTCCGGCTCCGACGACGGCCACCATGTATTTCGGGTCTTCCATCAATAATCTCCTCTTCCGATAATGCGGCCTAATTTTACGGCTTAATGAGAATCGCTGGGATAGAAAGGAAGATATGGGGATATTGGTCGGGCAAAGCCCGCACGACATCCCATTTTCTTCCTCATCCCTGACATTCCCGGAGAACCGAATTATAGCCGCTGGTCAAGCGACGGACAAGGACTTAAGTCCTGGATGAATTTCCCGATATTTTTGCCCCTTCTTTCGTACTCTATGCTATAGTTAACATCATCATCTCAATCATTTGGGGGGTGGGGGTGTGCGAGCGGTCGCGGAGCATACCCGAAGGGCACGCAGCCGCTCGCACACCCTCATATCCCTCATGTATTGGGAAGGTATGTTAATCATCTCAAACAGGAGGCTGGCCACGAAACTCACCGACCTACCCGAAGAAGATCAAGAGCTCAAAGCGAAATCGGATGAAATCCGCAAGGATGGCGAACAATTAAAAAGAACCATTTACAGGTCTGCAAACCAGTCTCCGTCCGTCTAATGCATGATCAACAGGAATGCTCAATATCCCGAAGGAATTCATCACTGCGCGGAGCATGATGCTCCAACTCCTGGAAACCCATGAAGAAACCTTTTAACGAATACGAATTTTCCAACGGCTTGAAAGTCCTGCTTAAAGAAATCCACACCGCCCCGCTAATCAGTTCATGGATCTGGTATCGCGTAGGTTCCCGGGACGAGCCATCCGGTCGTACCGGTATCTCCCATTGGGTGGAGCATATGCAATTCAAGGGAACTCCGCAATTCCCGGCCAACCGCCTGGACCGGGACATCTCCCGGGATGGAGGCATGTGGAACGCCTTCACCTTCATGGACTGGACCGCCTACCTTGAGACCATGCCTGCCGACAAAATCGACCTCGGACTACGCCTGGAGGCCGACCGTATGACCAACAGCCTGTTCGACGAGAAAGAAATCGCCTCGGAGCGAACAGTGGTCATCTCCGAGCGGGAAGGTAACGAGAACGAACCGCTCTTCCTGCTTGGGGAAGCCGTCCAACAGGCTGCCTTTAGAGTCCACCCTTATCATCACGAGGTGATCGGTGACCTGGTTGACCTGAAATCCATGAGTTGGGATGACCTCTACCAGCATTACCGTACCTATTATGTGCCGAACAATGCAGTCGCAGGGGTAGCAGGAGATTTCAAGACCAAAGAGATGCTGGCCCGCCTTCGTGAGCTTTTCGAGCCAATTCCCGCCGGCCCTGTGCCAACCCGCCTCGCCCGTCCGGAACCGGCTGCCAGCGGCGAGCACCGGCTGACCGTCGAAGGACCCGGCGAAACCACCTTCCTCGAAATCTCGTATCACGCTCCGGCAGGGGATGATCCCGATTTCTTCCCCTTATCTGTTCTGGACAGCCTGCTGGCCGGGCCAAGCGGCCTCAGCATCTTTGGGGGCGGAGGCCTTTCGAACAAAACCTCCCGCCTTTACCGAGCCCTGGTCGAGAAGGAAATGGCAATTGGCGTAAGCGGCAGCACCAGTACGACGCTGGACCCATATCTTTACAGTATTACCATCACGGTCCACCCAAACCACAAACCCGAGGAAGTGCTTTCGGCCCTCCAGGATGAAGTAAAACGCATCCAGGACGAACTTGTTCCCGTGGAAGAAATCAGCCGAGCCATCAAACAAGCCCGGGCTCTATTTGCTTACCACAGCGAGAACATCACCAGCCAGGCGGCCTGGCTGGGTCATGCCGAGATGTTTTCCAGCTATGATTGGTTCCTGACTTACCTGGACAAATTATCAAAAGTCACTCCTGCGGATTTACAAAGAACCGCACAGAAATATCTACGAGAGCAAAATCGCGTTGTGGGATCCTATATTCCAAACGGGGTGGAGGCGAAGTCATGAACAACCACCAACAGTCCCTGCCCGGTCCGGACGACATTACGCGTGTCACACTCCCAAATGGCATCATCATCCTGGTACGCACCAATTTCAACAGTCCCTCAGTGGTCATCAGTGGTCACCTTTCATGCGGCAGCCTGTTCGATACGGATGACAAAATCGGTCTGGCTGACTATACGGCCCTTGGCCTGATGCGTGGAACCGCAACGCGTACCTTCCAGCAGATTTTCGATGCGCTTAAATCAGCCGGTGCCAGTCTGTCCTTCGGTGCTGGTGCCCATAACACCGGTTTTTCCGGGCGATCCCTGAGTGAGGACTTACCGCTCATGCTCGATCTGCTGGCGGATGTCCTTCGCCACCCGGTCTTCCCGCCCGAAGAGATTGAACGCCTGCGGAGCCAATTCCTGACCAGCCTCGCCCAGCGAGCCCAGGATACTGCCGACATGGCCTCCATTACCTTCGACCAGATCGTCTTTGATGGTCACCCATATGCCCGCCCCGATGATGGATGGCCGGAAACCATCCGATCCATCCAACGTGATGACCTGGCCGATTTCCACCAGCGCTGCTACGGACCGAAGGGTATGGTGATCGCCCTGGTCGGAGCAATCGATCCAAAAACCGCCGTCGAAGAGGTGGACGAGGCACTCGGCGATTGGGCCAATCACGAACAACGGGAACTGCCTGCCCTGCCGCCACTTAAACCGCTTAAGAAGACCATCACCCGCAAGGTGAAAATACCCGGGAAGTTCCAGGCCGACCTTGTCATCGGGACCTCCGGCCCGCGCCGCAAGGATCCGGAATATATTGCCGATGCACTGGGCAACTCGGCACTGGGTCAATTTGGGCTGGGCGGTCGCATCGGGGACGTCGTGCGTGAGAAATCGGGCCTGGCATATTATGCCTCCTCGACCCTGAATGCAGGCCTGGGTCCCGGCTCCTGGTGCATCAGTGCGGGAGTCAATCCAGCCAATGTGCAAAAGGCGCGCGAACTGATTTGCCGGGAAATTGCACTTTTTGTCGAGAAGGGGATCACCCCGGAAGAGCTCGCCGACAGCCAATCAAACTTCATTGGACGGCTGCCCCTTTCGCTCGAATCCAACAGCGGTGTGGCCAGCGCTTTGCTCAATATTGAACGCTACGACCTGGGCCTGGATTATTACCGCCGCTATCCAGACCTGGTGCGCGCTGTCACCGTGGAGGAAGTACTGACCGCAGTCCGCAAGTTTCTGGACCCGGATCGCATGGCGGTCGCAATTGCGGGTCCTTGATTGATATGATTCTCAAAACCGGAATCGACATCATCGAAATACACCGCATCCAGGCCGCACTCGACCGATACGGTGAACGTTTCATAAACCGCGTCTTTACAGAACAGGAGGCATCTGAATGCCGCGGAGGCGCGGATGCATTGGCCCTGCGGTTTGCCGCCAAGGAAGCGGTTTCCAAGGCACTCGGGACCGGCATCGGCCCGATCGCCTGGCGTGAGGTGGAGACCCTGCACAAATGGAGCGGGGAACCATATCTTGTCCTGCATGGCGCAGCAGAAAAAATA
Source organism: uncultured Chloroflexia bacterium (assembly GCA_963806575.1). Classification (GTDB taxonomy): domain Bacteria; phylum Chloroflexota; class Anaerolineae; order Anaerolineales; family Villigracilaceae; genus UBA877. The sequence continues at coordinate 27,008 of CAWDYX010000026.1, forward strand.
GCCAAAGTGCTGGGGTTGGGGGTCTGGGCGGTCAGCCTGAGTCACAACCGCGCGAATGCCATCGCCGTGGTGGTTGCGACGAGTAAGTAAACCTTTTACTCTGTTTTTCCATTCAGTTCTTTTCTTCCTTACCGATCCAAAGGTGACCCGGCAGGATGGCCCGGCTCGGGCGGACAGCGATCGTCCCGGCAGCTTTCCCAGCGTGCCCTTCGATCAGATCGGGACTTGCTTCAGCCAGCATGGACGGATGGACCAGGCACAGATCGGCGACGAGACCGTATTTCTTCCGGTAGTAATCTGCGGCACGCGCCACTTTGGCGGTCAGCGCAGTGCCGGGATCATTGTCATACCAAAGCATGCCAACATTCATCGTAAAACCTATTCAAGAGGCGGGAGCCGGAATTTTTTCCAATTTCCGGATTGGTAGAGGGCAAACTGTCCTCCCGGCTGCAAATCTGCCAAACCGATCGGCAGAGCTTCATCGAAGCAAAGGGTATTCCGCACGTGTTTGACCTGACCAAGGATGCAGGTGTGGAAATAACCCCACCAGGTCTGAAGAAGGGTCAGGCGTGCAGGGATGACCGATATGACCGGCCAGATGTGCCATTCCGGGCCAAACGTCAGCAACCAACGCAAGTCCTGCTGGGATGGAAAGGCACTGACAGTCATCAGGTCGAACCCGTCAAAAAGGAGCAATAGCGCCTGGTGCGTCCCGGGAAGCACTTCCGCCCAATCGACCAACCGGGAAATGAAATCCACTGCCGACGGATGATAAGCCGGCCAAACCCCAAGGCAATTGGGCAATGCCTCCAGTGCAGTCCATTCCTCCGGGAAAGGAGTCAGCACGCCGAACGAGATATCACCGGGATCCTGAAAATTCGCAGCACGTGCCAGGGACCGGAGGAAAGTTGTTTTTCCACTGCCTCTGTCACCTGCCAGCAGCAATGGACCTGGAAGCGGGTCGAATAGATCGAGCAGGACAGGCAATCCATCCTCAGCCATCCCCAACAGGAGTGACCCGGCGGGGAAGCTGGCAAATTGCAATTCAGAAGCGGCAACTCTGGCAGTCTCGGGGAGAGGCGCAAGTGACCGCCCTGCGTGGCGTAGTTCTGTCTGGAATTCCTGATCAGCCTGAAGGGCAATTGGAAATTGGTCGGCAGAGGACATAGAAACTGCTCCTTCCATAAATAGAACATATGTTCCTATAATAGCACGCATGTTCTATTATGTCAAGGTAAGAATTCATGTAGTTGACGTTGTAACCAAAGTCTTTGATAAAGCGGACATCCGAAGCTGGATAGACTTCGGATGTCCTGATTATTCTTCTTCCCCACTCACTTCGAGCCAGAGGGCTTTGAATTTGAGGGCGTCCACTTCCAGCACCGGACTTTCGCACATAATGCGGCCTTGCGCGCCCGAATCATGCAGTGCACGCATCAGGTCCCTGAAATCCAGGTCAGATTCTTCCATCACCAGGTGGTTCATTTCTCCTTTCGGCCCGTAATTGATGCCGGAAAGATGGATGTGGAGATGATGCATGGCATCGTCGCCAAGACTCTTGCGATAGAGATCCAGCGCAGAGATCCACTCAGAATAGGTATTCATCGCACCATCGCCGAGGCGGGCGTGCAGATGGGCAAAGTCAATGCATGGGAATATGCCTGGAACGGCCTTTGCCATCTCGAGCACATCCGCCAGGGAGCCCAACATGGCAGCTTTTCCGCTGATCTCCGGACGCAGCGTAACCGGATTCCCGGCGAGGCGCAGTTCGTCCAGACAGCCGCGCAGGCGTGGGATGACAACTTTCAACACCTCGTCCGGCGGACGGCCAAAGTAAGTGCCGGGATGGAAGATGATGTCGGTCGCACCGGCCAGGTTACCAAAATGGGCCGCGTCCATCAGGTAAGTACGCAGGCGCGGCCATTTCTCGTCATCCCCATTCAGGTTGATGTAGTACGGCGCATGGACCGAGAGCGCCACGCCGGTCTCTTCGCCAGCCTGCTTAATGGCGGAACAGGTTGGCTCGCCAACGCGCACGCCGTTGACCCAGGCCAGCTCGAGGGCATCCAGACCAATGGAGGCGGCGTACTGGATCCCGCCAACCGTGCCGCCGGGTCTGGCGGGTGTGGCTGCGGGGGAGCCGACGGTGCCAAATTTAAAAGATAAAGAATTCATTACGAAAAAGTATTCACCACGAAGGAACACGACCCCACAGAAAACGTGGGGCAGGCGGGGCACGAAGGTAAGCCTTTTTTTATATAAACGAAATTACCTGCCAGACAAGAATTTTATTTTCTCGTACAGCGGCGGGCCCAGGACGAGCAGGCCCACCAGGATGGCGGCCAACGAAGCGATCATGACAGCCGCGGCACCCACATCCTTGCCCACTTTTGCCAGGGGATGCACCTGCGGGCTGGCCAGGTCCACCACCGCCTCGAGGGCCGAGTTAATGAACTCAGCCGTCCAGACCAGTGCAATTGTCAGGAAGAGCACTGCCCAATCCCGCAACGGCAGGTGCAGCCACAATGCCACCAGCAGCACCAGCATGGTAATGACGGCATGGATCCAGGCATTCCGTTGAGTGCGGATAACGTACCACAAGCCATGAAAGGCATGCCCAAAGGAGTGCGCGCGTGAGACAAAGAATCCCCTGATCTTATTCATGGACGATCTTCGGTGAAACGCCGAGGCGCTCCAGAACCCGGGTCTGGGCCGCCCACATGCGGCCCTTTTCCCCCGCCCCGGCGTGGTCATGACCCAGCAGATGCAAGACGCCATGCACAACCAGAAGCTGCAACTCATCTTCAACGGTATGTCCGCGTTCCCCGGCCTGCTCCGCCGCACGAGCGAATGAGATGGCTACATCGCCGAGGTAACGGCGGCCTGTTTCGGGGTCCGGTTCGTCAGCAGGGAAGGAGAGCACATCCGTTGGCGTATCGTGGCCGAGGAAATCCCGATTGAGCCCCTGGATCCGTACGTCATCCACAAGCGCAATCGTCACATCCCCATCAGGAACTCCGGAAAGGTCCAACACAGCCTGTGCGGCCTTTTCCATCAAATCCGTAGGGAAAACCTGACCAGACTCGCTTTCTATAAAAATCATTCGGTCTTCTCCAGCGGCCGAGGAAGTGTTGCCACGTCCGTAGTTGCGGGAGGATCCTTGGGATATTCCAGACGCGGGTGGAAAGTGACACGCAAGGTTGTGACAAAGGATTCAATGATGTTTGCAATGTCACGCTGGGAAAGAGGAGTATCATCCAGTTGACCATCCTTCTGGCGGTTTTCAATCACATTGCGAACCAGGCTGCGTACTTCATCATCATTACCCGGGCGCTCGGCGCGGGCGCGCGCTTCCACCCCATCTGCGAACATCAGCAAGGCAGTTTCCTTCGAATGCGGGGTAGGACCTGGGTAACGGTATGCCGACTCATCGATTTTGGATTTATCCCCTTCGGCTGCCCGGATGGCACGGTTATACTGGTATCCAGTGATAAACGTGCCGTGATGCTCAGCAATAAAATCCTGCAGGCGGCTTGGCAAACGGTACTTGCGCGCCAATTCCAAGCCATCGCTGACATGACGGATGATGGTCCGAGCGCTGACCTCGGGCGCCAGATCATCGTGCGAATCAATCTGGCTGGGCGGCTGGTTCTCAACGAAAAAGAGTGGGTTGGCAGCCTTCCCCACATCGTGGAACAATGCCCCGACCTTCGTCAAGAGAGCATCGGCACGGATGCACTCGGCTGCCTGTTCTGCCAGGTTGGCAACCTGCAAGCTATGCTGGTAGGTACCCGGGGCGCGTTGGAGGAAATAATTCAGAAGGGGGCTATCGGGCCGGGAAATTTCCAGCAGTTGCAGGGCAGTCGTCAGGCCGATGAACTGTGCCAGTAAAAATTGCAGAGGGAGCGCCAGGCCGGACGAGGCCATTCCCATGAAAACTGCCGCTCCCATCAGAGTTACCACACCGATCCAATCCGTTTCGGTGAAAGGCAGGCGGTAGGCGGCTATCATGGCCGCACCAGCCACTGCAATCGCCAATGCAGCAAATAAGAACTGTGCCACACGACGTCCCTGTCCCAATGCAAGGACACCGAAAAGACTGCTAATAGTATAGTATGACATCAGCCCAAACGCATCCGGCATTCCATACGCACAAAGTATGCTCATTAAAAGACCAAAAACCATACCACGTTCCATGCCAAAAAGAACTGAAACCAACAAGGCAAAAGCCGGGACAGGAAAAAGGTACGGTATGATCGCCCGGTTTGGAATGGAAATTCGTGCAACCACCAGAAAGAAAACAAAGAGCAATCCAAGCAGAAGAAGACTACGCAAGTCAGTTATGGCCAATGGCTGGCGCCGGGTAACATACAGGGCCGTGAAGACCGCCAAGAGTCCCACCAGGGCTGCCGCGCCCAGGAGACTATAGAGTGGGTCTTTAGGTTGAACCAGACCCAGAGCTGTTAGAGCTTCCAAATCAGCTGGTGCGATAACCTGACCACGCGTGACAACCGTTTGCCCTTCGGCGAAGAAACGGTTTACCGGCTGGACTGCAGCGCGGGCTGCCTGGCGAGCTGCGTCGGTCAATTCCGGGCTGTAGAAACTGTTTGCCGCCACCAGTGGCGAGACAAGCCCGACAACCAGCGCGGCTTCGCGTTCGGTCAGGGAAAAATTGACCATTGCAGTCAGATCCTGACGTGTACTATCGAGGTTTTCGGTCCGGATAGGGTTGCGCATGGTTTCCACAAGTACATTAAAAGCCTCGCCTTGTACAAGATTCCAGCGGGCATCGGGCAAGCCCAGCAAAAAATCAATCAGATCAGGCTGCAGGTCAAATCCCTGGATGGCCATCAGCGCATTCTTTTTTTCTTCGGGTGAAGAGTTATTATCAGAGCGGATTGTGGAGATGGATTGCAGGATCGAGGTGATGTTTGTGGCTTGTGTGCGCGCGATCGCCGGATCCGGTGGGGCATATACGGGGGCCACCGCGCGTTTCTGCCTCATCACGTGCCGCATCTGTTAAAACCTTGCTGACAAACTGAATCTCGTGCGGAGCGCGCAAATCCTGTGAGGCGACGTCTCCCACCACCAGCGGGAGACTGGTTTGTCTCAACGACCACGGCTGGATCAGTGCAAGGTAGCTCAAAAAGGTGGTACATACCAGCACAACGGCCGAGAGGATATTTTGGCGGGAGAAGAACCGTGGGGATTGGCGAGAAGATTCCATCAAAAATGGCCCTACATGGACAACCAACGCCAGTATCTGACTTTACTTCTGCAATGCCTGGCGGACCACGGCGCTGACCTGGTCGCCCGGAGCGCGGCCGGCAACACGCGGCATAAGCAACTTCATGACCTTACCCATATCCGCTGGTGACCTGGCACCTGCTTCGACAACAGTTGCCTCAACCAGGGCTTTAAGTTCGTCTGCGTCCATCGCCTCAGGCAGGTAGGCTTGCAGGACCACAATTTCAGCTTCGGTGGCTGCCACAATGTCCGGACGGTTGGCTCCACGTGCTTCCTCCACGGACTCCCTGCGGGTTTTGATCTCCTTCTGGATGATGCTTAATACCGCGGGGTCGTCCAACTTCACCTGCCGGTCAATCTCCACCTGTCGAACGGCCGCCAGCACCATGCGGATGGACCGCTTACGCACGTCGTCACCGGCTCGCATGGCTTCCTTCAAGGCAATTTCAAGTTTTTCTTTCATATCCATAGTTTAATTATACCGCGCGGGTTCCGGGGTTTTGACCGGCCAAACGGGAATTGGCATCACAAAGCCGGAAATTTCCCTATTTCACAAGGATTCCCAACAAACCGGATGGCAGGCCAGCCACGGTCAATTCATATTCAAAGCGGGTGCGCTTGGCCGCTGCCGCAAAAGCGTAAGCGAAAGCGGGGCCGCGCGCCGGTAAATCCAAATTCATCCAGGCGTGTGAATCACGCGGCAGAAAAGGAAGGATGAACCGACCCATCCCCGGAATCCATGAGAATGGCTCAAAGGGCCAGTAGATCTTGCCGGAGCGTAAACCCGGGCCCTGAAGAATGGTCTCGTCAAAGGCATCCATCTCGTCGGGAGGTGGCCACTGTCCATCAGGGAAACGACCCAACCAGCAGTGTGACGTAGTTGCTGTGCGCATAAAAATCCTGGGCGGTGTGCGTCAAGCGTCCCAACGCCTGCTGCGCCACCAGGGCGTTCCCCGCCTCAAGCGCCGGACGGACGATTGCACGGTTGTGCTCGATGTAATCCCAACTCTCGAGGAAAGCGTTCTGGTCAAAATGATATTCGGGATGACCGATCTGGCCGCGCAACCAGTGATCCTGTCCAAGGTTGGCGGTGATCACACGATCGAGGGCCAGTGGACTGAAATATGTGCTCAATGCCTGCATCGTGATGATACGGTGGTACGTTTTAAGCATTTGTTTTTGCAGTCCTGTTTCAAGTCATGAAGTTGCAAATCGCCATCGATAGGACTTACCCCTTGAAAAAGACCGGTTCCAGCAGGCCAGGAATGACCTTCCCAGTCAGTGTGGAACAAGCAGCCAGGCGAAACCGGAAGGCCTGGCTTCCACAGGAATTTTTATATAAGACATGGTGAAACATTATACGTCAAAAGCAACTCTTTTCCTGCCAATCTGGTTATAATTTCAGCATGTGCCCCATCTACAATCGCACCGGAGACGACGGTACCACCGGTCTGCTAGGCGAGGGCCGCCTGCCAAAATATCACCCGCGCGTTGAAACCCTGGGCGTTCTCGACGAAGCTTCCGCGGCACTCGGCCTGGCACGTGCCCTTTGCAAGGGTCCACAGACCGAAATCCTCCTGAAAGAGATCCAACACGACCTGTATATTATCATGGCCGAAGTGGCTGCCACTCCGGAAAATGTGCAACGATTCCGGATCCTGGATCAAGAGCGCGTTCAGTGGCTGGAATCCCAAGCGGAAGCCGTCACTGCGGTCGCACCCGTCCCGGCGGAGTTCATCCTGCCTGGAGATTCCCTTTCCGGTGCAGCACTGGCTCTGGCCCGGACAGTCGTCCGCCGTGCCGAAAGACGGGCGGCCGAGTTGCTTGATACCGGTGAGATCGAGAACAGGGTTATACTGCAATACCTAAACCGCTTATCGTCCCTGTGCTTTGCACTGGAAGTGCTCGAAAACGCACAGGCCGGGAAACCTACCACTCTGGCAAGGGAAAAATGATCGGTACTTTCATCAATCTCGCCGCCATCCTGGTTGGCGGCAGCCTTGGCCTGCTCTTTGGAAGCCGCCTGCCCGAACGCTTGAAGGCAACTGTCATCATCGGGATGGGCCTCTTCACTGCAGTTACCGGCATCAAGATGTTCCTGGAAACCCAGAACTCGCTGGTTGTGTTGGGCAGCCTGGTGATCGGCGCACTGCTGGGGGAATGGTGGAAAATCGAGGACGGCCTGCAACACCTTGGTGAGATGATCGAAAAGCGTTTCAGTCCCTCCAATGGTGAAAATGGAAAATTCGCCCCACACGGGAACTTCGCCCCCTACGGGGACTTCGTGCGTGGTTTCATGATAGCCTCGCTGCTCTTTTGCATTGGTCCCATCGCCATCCTTGGCTCCATCCAGGCCGGCCTGACCGGTGATTACAGCCTGCTGGTGATCAAGTCGGTATTGGACGGGTTCGCTTCCATGGCATTTGCATCCACGCTTGGGGTGGGGGTGCTATTTTCAGCCGCCGTGGTTCTCGTCTATCAGGGAGCCATCACTCTGCTGTCCGCTCAATTGAATGCGATCGCGACCAAACCGATGATGGCAGAGATGACCGCCACAGGCGGGGTGCTCCTGCTCGGCATTGCCATCAGCAGCCTGTTGGAAATAAAAAAAATCCGTGTGGGAAATTTCCTGCCAGCCCTCGTAATCGCTCCATTAATCGTGTGGATCATCAGCCTGTTCTGATGAACAGTTAAAAAAAAACAAGCGGATGGTCGAACTCGCCTCCGCTTGTTTTTTTAATTTCCTGTCTCTTACTTGCCTGCCAGCGCGGAATCAATCGCCTGGGAGGTCAGCGAGAAATTCGAAACCAACGTTCCATTTACAAAGATGCTTGGTGTACCAGTGATTTTCAACGACTGGCCTAGCGTTATGTCATTCTGAACAACACTGGCGTACTTCTTTGCCTGATAACACTGATTAAACGCCGACATATCCAGTGTTAAGTTCCGGCCATTTTAATGAGACGCGCGTCCGTAAACAGGGAAGCGCTTTCTGTGATCTGGTTGGCATAAAGCGTGTCATGATAATCCCAAAAACGGTTCTGTTCACTGGCACACAAGGCGGCATTGGCAGACCGGTACGAAGCATCGGTGCCATCATTATTATCAATTACGATAAAAAAATGATAAGTGAGATAGGCTTTGCCTGTCTCCACGTAATTCTGAATAATCTGAGGTTCATCATTTTGCGAAAAATACATACAGGCTGAACATCGAAAGTCCTCATAGGCGTCCACTTTAACCGGAGCATTGGGATCGCCGAGGTGCACTCCATCCACCTGTGTGTTCCAGACCCTGGGCGCAATGGTCACAACGGGCAGCGGTGTGGCATTTTCGGCAGTTTTTGTAGCGTTCGCTGCAGTCGTCGCAGTGTTAATCGATGGCATGATCAGGACGAATGTCACCAATAATGCACCCACCACCACCAGCCCAATAACAATAATGCGGTTACGGACCTGTTCGCGACGCCGGCGTTCGCGAATTTCCTGGCGTTTACTCATGATATTTCCTCACTTCGTGAATAGTGGCAGGATTTTGCCATAATCGAGGCAGTTTGTCCAGTGAAGAAACCTGTTTTCTGTCGAAAATGGCGGTCTTCTCATCCGATCTTAATCGCGGCTAATGCCTGTCCAGCCAATCGAGCATATACACAAAGACCTGCTCCTGTTCCGGCTCGTTATGAATCTCGTGGTACATGCCATCCCATACCTTGAGGGTCGTTTTGCCCCCTGCCTTTTCAGCAAATTCCTGGACAGCCTGCAGTGAGATAATAGAATCCGAACCACCGTGCATCAACAACAGTGGTAATGGAAATTCAGCCGCATGTTCCAATGCCCATAATCCATTTTCGTAAATTCCAAAAAATAGCCGCGCGGAGATTCTATCGTGCACGAGTGGATCATTTTCGTAATTGCGTACCACAATCTGGTCACGCGAAAGGTTTTTGGTATTTAGATTGTTGGGCTGAGTATAACTGGGGTAGATGCCGTTCATCAACCTGCCCAGAATTACCTGATAAGCCGCTGGCCGGTAGGCCAGCTTCAGCCAGGCAGCTGTAGCGATAACTCCCTTCAAATCCGGTTTACGGCGTAGAACGTAGTTCAAAACGAGGTTACCCCCCAAGCTGTGGCCATAGATAAAGTGAGGTAAACCGGCATAACGCTCATCAATCTGATGAAAGAATGCGTCAATATCATCCAGCAGCGTTTCATAAGACGGAGTATGACCGCGCGGCCCGCCGGATTTTCCATGCCCGCGCAAGTCAAAACCAAGCAAGGCATAGCCTTTTGCCGCCAGTGCAGCCCCGACATGTTCATACCGCCCCACGTGCTCTCCCAGCCCGTGGATGAGCAAGATGACAGCTTTGGGTTTATCCTGTGGTGACCATCCACGTGCGTACATATTCAAGCCGTCAAAGGATTTCCAGGTCCATTCCGAGATTTCCATATTATTTGTCTCCTAGTTTGATTTTGAATTCACAGGCAGATGCGTCAGCGGCTTTGCTGGAAATTCATCCAGACTGCCTGCTCGTTACGGGACTTGCAATTGGTAAACAAGGTAACGTTCCCCGGTCTCACGAAAACCGGTTTTCCGGTAAAGCGCCAACGATGCGGCATTATCGCTCTGGGTGTTCACTGTCAGACGGTACAACCCATGCCGTGCAGCCTGTTGGACCAAGTCTGCAACCAAGGCACGCCCCACCCCGCGTCCTTGAAGCGCTGGACGGACCGCCAGCCTGGCCAGGTGTGCCCCAAGCGGATTGCGCGTGCTGAGCTGGTATCCTAACACCTGTCCATCTGCCACGGCTACTGTCGCCAGAACAGCCTGTGGGTAGGCCAGTTCCAGCGATGCGAGTGAATTCTGCCAGAGTGGGTCAAAGGCCGCCGCGTCGACCTCGACGACAGCGGGCAAATCATATTGCAGCATTGGCCGGATCGAGAAACCGGCTGGCGACGAACCCTCATTGGGTTCCTGTATATCGCGTTCGAGCATGATGATGGACTGGCGGCTGGAAAACCCACTGGCGATAAGCAAACTGTGGTACCACTCCTGCAAAACGATGGCCGCAGCCACGAACCGGCCTTTACGCCCCAGATCAAGACGGGCTGCTTCCCAAAGAATCTGCCAGGATTCGTCAAGGGAAATGGACCCGGAACCGATAAACAACCGCACCCAAGCTATCAGTGGTGGATCCGGTGGACAGGCCAGGGCAGAAATAACCTGTCCATGGCTCTCAAGAACAAAAAAAGGCGCTGACCCGATCCAATCCAGCGGGTAGCGCCAATCCAGGTGGCGGTGGATGTACTGACTGTTATGCATCAAATTGGTAATCTGATGCCGGTCTGTCGGGACCGCGGACCGTACCTGAACATCCACACCAACCGTCATATCCGGACAAACAGAATTTTCTTCATCAAACGTTGCTTTGAGGTCGGATTCTTGACACCCGCCAGGCCCGACTGTAAAGTGATAACGGCATCGTAAAATTTGAAACGGCGCAGGTACAGCATGGCAAGCAACTGCATGATACCTGCGCGCAGATCTCCTTCATTCGCTTTTTCCAGGGCATCACCGGCTCTTTTATAATACTCGATTGCATCCTTCCTGCGTTTGAGAGCTTCCAGGGCAGAAGCCTGGTTTGCCAGTGCCATGCCCTGACGCCGGTAGTCCTTTGAATCAGCGAAGATTGATTCCGTGCCTTCAACAGCCTCCAAGGCAGCCTGCGGCTCTCCGGAAAGTAAAAGCGCCACAGACCGGTTATTCTTCATCTCGGCAGACATGAGTGGATCACCCGCATTCGCATACGTCGATGCCGCCTCGGCAAAAGCCTGTGCGGCGTGCAAGTAATCTCCAGCCTGATAAGTCTCCCTGGCCTGGTTTGCAATTTCCTGCGGGGAAAGATTGCTTGTCATATTTAGAAAGTTATTTCCAGCAGATCCTCAGCCACAGAGCGTAATTTATCGGTGGACATACTGCTTAACTTCATCGCCAGTTCCAGGTATGGGCGGTTGACTGGTTTGGAGACAAAACTCTGTAAATCGGGAGGTAGTTGTAAGAAATCCTGAACGGCTTTCTGTTGGATCATCCACTGGCCGATGGGACCAGTCTGGTCAAAAATTGATTCGATCTGACCGCCAAGCAATGCGACGAGACCTTCCAATTCGGGCAGCGGAATGGGACGCTCACCCATTTCGTATGCCTTTAGTCGCGCCGTTGGAACACCCGATTGTTCAGAAAGTGTCCGCAAGGAAAGGCTGGCATTTTCACGTTGCTGGCGCAGAAGCGCCCCCACCAGCCGTTGACGTATGGCGATCAGGGCTGGCAAGTTCATTCGTTCAGTCAATGGCACATCGGCTGAAATCGCCTCCTTGCTCCAGAAATGGGCCAAGTGTAGATGGAGGGAGTAAGCCAACACTTCCAATTCCGGCAAGGAAGGGGCTCTATGACCTTCCTCCCAGGAACGGACAATGCCACTTGTCACACCTACAAGTTGTGCACATTCCGGAAGGGTCATGCGTGCTGCCAAGCGGGCATCCCGGATCAGAACGCCTAGTTTTTTCGTTCGAAGGGCAACCTGGACTTGTATGGTCATGCGATTTCCTCATATCAGGGAATAGGACAAAAACATTATAGCAGAGAAACCACCCTATCATTTACGACAAGGTGTTTCCGGTCTACGTCAGAAAGGGATAATTTCAGAAGAATTTTCGAAAATCATCATATTCAATTATCATCAAATCCTCCGGAAAGTCATCGACGCTTGCGAGACTTATCCATTTCGAACATCTGGATACCAGCCTGTTTCAGCAACAGTGCAGCCAAATCATCACGAAATCTTGAAGCCAACGGCTCATGTCGATTATTGGCAACCGTAAAATTGTCGCCCATGTACGGCATGGTCACTCCGATGGACAGGCCAAGCTTTTTTTCCAATTCCGCCTTTGTCAGGCCTTCCAAACCGACCGCGCGGTTCTGGATGAGGTAAATACGGTTCGGATCCACGCCTTGAGTTTTAAGATATTCCAAAACCGTCAAAGTCAGATCGGCAGTCGCCAGGTCAGTACTGAGAATCAGAACAATGATCTCCGCCTTCTGAATGATCGGCATACTGATACGCGAGAGGGAACGTCCCAAATCCACAAATACAAAATCGTAAGACTCTACGATTGCATTTACGATTTCACTTATCCGGTCACCAGATAATTTGTTGGCTGATTCCGGGTCAGGCGCACCAGCCAGCAGGTTAAAATACCATCCGGGAATGTACGGAAGATTATCCTTAAAATATTCCGGCGTTATTTGGCCGGGATCCAGCGTAGTCGCGGTGGCAAGGTTGAGGGGGTCTCCGTAGCCGACTATATGGGCAATGGAGCCAATTGGTAGAACCAGATCCACCAAAGCGACTTTTCGATCCGTATCTTCACTGGCCAAGCTCATCGCTATATTGGCGCACAACGAGGACGTTCCTGTACCGCCTTTGGCACTTAAAAAAACGAATAACCTGCCTCGTTTAATCGGCACCGGGTTTTCACCGGCAGCGAAGCGCGGCAACAGTTCCGATAATTTTTGAAGCGTCTGACTGGACTTCACCAGATATTCGCTGCAACCGGCGTTGAGCAGAGTGTTCATCTCCTGGGGATCATCACGGCTGCTCAGAACAATCAGCATGACTTTGGACGTCCGGCGATCCTGCCGGAGGCGGGTGATCAATTCCAGACCGGTCAAGTCGGGTAAGGCGGGATCCAGAATGATGATATTCGGCTGATCTCTCCAGGCCGAAATCAAGCCTTCCTTACCGAGGCTTGCTGAAAGAACCGTATAACCGCTTTTTCTCAACGTGGTTGCCAGGAAATTGCGGCTGGCAAAATCACAATCAATCACCAGGACGGAAATAGGTTTTGTTTCCATGCGACACCTCAGGCACGAACATGCCAGGTGTGGAAAGAAGAGAATATATATAGAAAGACCACCTGGCACAGAAAAAGATGAAACGTCGTAGAAACCTTGAAACACAATAAACTTCAGAACCAGTCCTTCTTTTCATGAAACTTAACCCGAAGCGTTCCCACGTCTTGCACATTGGTACAATTCCCGTCATAGGATTTGACCTCTTAGGAATGGCTTGTAAAGAATAAATCATCCTTCCAACGGAGGCATCAGGTATCCCAATCCGGAACGTGTGACGATATGTTTAGGTTCATGTGGGTCATCTTCCACTTTTTGACGCAAACGGGCGATCGTGACCCACAGGATTTCCTTGTCATCACGGTATTCCGGCCCCCAAACACTCGTCAGCAATTCTTCAGCCGATAAAACTTTGCCTATGTTATGAGCAAATTGAAGGAGGAGGCGGTATTCCGTCGCCGACAGATAGACCGGTTTTTCATTTGACCAAACTTCAGCCCGAGCAAAATCAATCATCAGATTGGCATGGGTAAAGAAACGTTCCGGACCGGACTCAGAGACCTGGGCGCGACGCAGCACCGCCCGTACACGCGCGAGCAATTCCATGACGGAGAATGGCTTGACAAGATAATCATCAGCACCCACGTCCAAACCTCGCACACGGTCATGCTCTTCGCCTTTGGCTGTCAGCATGATGATGGGTACGGTTGAGTATTGCCGGATGCGCTGGCAGGCGGTGAAACCGTCCATGCGAGGCAGCATCACATCCAATAAGATCAAGTCCACAGGGTTGGAGGAGAAAAATTCAACAGCCTCCTCACCATCCGTGGCAGTGTAGACCTGGTAACCTTCTGTCAACAGGTTGGCTTCGAGGAGGCGAAGGTAACGAGGCTCGTCATCTACAACCAAGATGCGTACAGACATGGATTTCCTTTCCTAGGGAACGGTCTTTCCGTGTTGGACAGGTAACTCCACCAGGAAGGCGGTCCCTTTTCCCGGAGAAGTATTAACCGAGATCTGGCCATGGTGGGCCTGGACAATCTGTTTGCAAATAAACAGACCCAACCCCGTACCACGCTTGCTCGAGCGACTGGATACGCGGTAGAAACGTTCAAATAAGAATGGCAAATGCTCCGACGGAATGCCCTGTCCCTGGTCAGAAATAGTGACGATCTGTTTATTCGTTTCAACCTTGAGCGAGATGGTGATCTTTGAACCGGGTGCATATTTAATGGCATTGTCAAGCAGATTGCCGAAAACCTGGGCCACGCGGACGGAATCGGCCAAAATAGGAGGAGCAGTCACAATGTCTTGAACAATCTCCAGGTCTTTATGCCGGTTCTGGATGCGCATGATTATATCCCGTAGAAGCGAATCCAATCTGACAGGCTGAAAATCCATTGGCATGCTGCCGCTCTGCAAACGCGCCGAATCGAGGATACTGTCAATCAGAGTCACGAGCTGGTCAGACTCTTCATCAATGATGGTCAAGAATTCGTGCTGGGTCGCAGGATCCCAAACCGTGTCCGACCGAAGTAAGGATGTAGTGTATCCTTTGATGAACCCAAGCGGCGTATGCAATTCATGGGAAATGGTGGCTATGAAATCGTCTTGAAATTGAGCACGCTGCCGGGCAAGTTCGAGTTGAGTTTGAATTTCCCTCAGAGAGCGGCGCTCAAAAACACGAGCGGTCTGTAAAGCTGCCAGTACAGCCCATGGCAGTTGTTCGGCGGAATATTCCGGCCCACCAAACCGAACAAAGACGATGGCACCATTCCCGACTGGGAGTTTGAGAGGTAAACCAAGCAAGTATGGCATGGCTGTACGGTCGGAGGAAGATAATCCAGCTGGTGTGGAGACAACGATCTTATCCGTGGCAACAACCTGATTTGCAATTTCCTCGCCCCAGGAGGCCTCGGCTTCCTTCGCACGACCCCGACCGAGCGAGCGGGCGTAAACTGCCTCCGGTAAGGCACTGGTCGTTTCAACCAGATAGATAACGAGGTTGTCAAAGACGAAATCCTTGCGCAGGGTAAGGAAGAGGAAATTGAGAGCTTTCTTCCAATCGTCCTTGACAATGGACTCGCTCAACTTATCAAAATTTTCCAGCGTAAGATTATCCATCCCATCACCATTCCCTGTCTTTTCAAGAGGTTATCATCGCTGTTACAAGGGGGAAGGAGAAAGTAGAACCCTGGCCTTCTTCTGAGTTGACCTCAACCATGGAACCGTGTGCAATCACAATCTCCTTCACCAGCGCCAACCCAAGACCTGTCCCACCATACCGTCGGGTGGAAGAAGCATCCAATTGATGAAATGGTTCAAATACTTCCTCCAACCGGTCCGCCGGAATACCGATTCCGGTATCACTCACCATGACCCTCACAAGTTTATCGGTATCATTCTCGAAAGAAAGAGTTACTCGTCCACCTGAAGGGGTAAATTTGATGGCATTATCAATTAATTGGAGGATAACCCAGGATATCTTTTCCTCATCCGCCTGGACAAATGGAATATCAGGCTGGTTTACGAAATCCAAAGACACATTCCGATCCTGCGCTTTCGGGCGTGAGTAGTTGATGATTTCTTCCGCTACCTTGTTCAGGTTAACCGGTGTCAAGCGCAGGGTCATCTCGCCCCGGGCCGCCAGCGAGAAAAGAATCAGGTTGTCAATCAAACTTTCCAAACGCCCGGTGGCGCGTTGACTGATCTTCAATGCATTTCTTTGGTCATCACTCAATGGACCAAGAGATCCGGTTGACAGCAATTCCAAGTACCCTTTGACATGCGTCAAAGGCGTACGCAGTTCATGAGAGATGTTGGCAACGAAGTTTGCTTTCATCTGGCTCAATTCAGAGAGCTTGCGCAACGCTTCCTGCAATTCTGCCGTCCGCTCCTGAACGCGGCGTTCCAGAAATCGGTTGGCATCCTCCAGCGCATTCCGCAGTTGAATAATCTGCTCGGTAACCGCATGGTCAATTTGCCGGCGGGTGAGCAGGTTGAGATCCATCAATGCCTCCCCCAGAAGGCAACGCTGCCCAGCATTCTGCTTCTCTTTTTGATAAGCCAGGGCTTTCTGTAAATCCGCCTCGGTAATATCACCTTTCTGGACGAGGTGTTCTCCCAGTCTGGGCACCAAGACTTCCGGAGTCAGTGGTGTGGTCATCCTTGCATCCTCATGATTGCCAAACCCAATCTCCTCCGACCATTGTTGCCACGGGCTGAACAGCATAGAGTTCGGCTGAGTCACAGGTGAACGGGTCAGAATTGACAACAATTAAATCAGCCAAGAATCCAGCCGAAAGGCGCCCGAGACGGTCTTCCATTCCAGCAGCGAATGCCGGACCGAATGTAAATCCTTCGAGGGCTGAACGGACCGTCAACCGCTGTTCCGGGAACCAGCCATCCCGCCCAGGTGAACCGTCCGGACGGCATCTGGTAACGGCAGCGTGCAGACCAAAAAACGGGTTCGGGCTTTCCACTGGTGCGTCTGAACCGAAAGCGAGCCGTGCTCCACACTCCAGTTGTGTCCGCCACGCATAAGAAAACGCGGCCCGCTCCCCGAGAAGATGGTCTGCCATGAACATGTCTGAAAGGGCATGAACCGGCTGCATGGATGCGATGATGCCAAGGCTGGCCAAACGCCCGGCGTCCTGCGGATGTATTGTCTGAACATGCTCAATGCGATGACGCAAAGCCGGTAATCCACGCTGTCGTTCATAATCGCGCAACCGGGCAAAACCTTCCAGGACCTCGTGGACGGCCCGGTCGCCAATGGCATGGACTGCCAGACTGAGGCCGCCACCAGCTGCTTGACATCCGTACTCGAAGAGTTTTTCAGTATTTATTATTAGAATACCACGATTCTGCGGCTCGTCAACATATGGATCGAACATTGCCCCGGTGTGCGGGCCAAGAGCCCCATCCGCGAACAGTTTTACCGAACCAATCCGTAGAAGATCATCCCCAAAACCGCTGTTCAGACCAAGTTCCACGGCCTGGTGGAATAACTCCAAAGGAATGGATTTCACCACACGCAAACGCAACGCGCGGCGTGCATGGATGAGCTGCAATGCCATAAAACAAGTACGCTTATCAAAATCATGGACGCCGGTCAACCCCAGGCGCCATAGTTTTGGAATAAGCTGTTCGAAGATTTTCGCAAGGGTTTCGGGATCTGGTTCCGGAATAACCGATTCAACAAGTTTAACGGCTGCCTCAAACAGTATGCCAGTTGGCTGTCCGCGGGCATCGCGCTGGATGCATCCATAGCCCGGATCAGGAGTGGATGCGGTAATCCCGGCCATTTTTAGAGCCAGACTGTTCACCCAGGAGGCGTGCAAGGATTTGGCTGTCAGGCAGGCCGGGTTGTGCGGCGTGAATGCATCCAGATCTGCGGCGGTAGGCCATTCGCCACCCCAGGCATTCTGGTTCCAGCCATGACCGCGCAGCCATTCCCCCTGTGGCGTTTCCCGGGCGCGTTCGGCTACCCGCTGCAGGATTTCATGCCTGGACTCCACCTCGCAATCCACAACTTGCAGACTTAGCGCATATTCCTGAAGGTGGATATGGGCATCCGTCAAACCAGGCAAGATGACCTGTCCATCCATGTCTTCATGCTCGGCATCTTCGAACGTTTCCAGAAGTTCCGCACCACCCACTGCAACGATATGCCCAGCCTCAATCGCGATTGCCGAGGCGACCGGACAAGCCGAGTCGAGCGTGTAAACACGGGCATTGTGGATGAGTTTCAAGGCAACCTTACAAAGGTGACTGGCATCAGCATCTACAAATTACTCATTCAACAGCCGCTTCATCAAGGCGTCCAATTCCTCATCGGAATAATAGTGGATGGTGACCGTCCCGCCCTTGCGACCGGAACGCACTGTAACCTTTGTCCCCAAGCTGGAGCGCAGACGTTCCTCCAGTGCAGCCACCTCGGGAGCGGCAGCAGGTTTCTGCTTCCGGGGCAGCTTCTCTCCGGAGAGTTTACGAACCAATTCCTCGGTCTGGCGGACATTAAGTTCCTGCCTCAGCAGGGTACGCAAGGCGGCTGTCTGCGCATCCGGCGTGGCAAGAGCCAGCAAGGCGCGGGCATGGCCCTCCGAAATGCGGCCTTCGATGAGGGCATTCTTAACAACATCAGGAAGTTTTAGAAGACGCAACGTATTGGTCACGGCCACGCGGCTCTTGCCGACGCGCACCGCAATTTCCTCGTGAGACAAGTTAAAATCTTCCGCCAGTTGACGATAAGCCTCTGCCTGCTCAAGTGCAGATAGATCAGAACGTTGAACATTTTCAATAATTGCCAGTTCCAAGCGCTGCTGATCGGTGGCCTGACGGACAAGGACTGGTACTGATACCAGTCCTGCCAACCGGGCAGCCTCCAAACGACGTTCCCCTGCGATCAAAACAAACCGCCCATCCATGTCACCTGGTGTGACGATAAGCGGTTGAAGGACCCCATGCTCACGGATGGAGGCCGTTAAATCTTCCAATCCCTCGGGATGCACCCTGCTGCGCGGCTGGCGTGGGTTGGGGGAAACCAGGTCCACCGAGACCAACATGACGCCATTCTCTGCAAGCGCATTTTCCCCACCAGGGATCAGCGCTCCCAAGCCACGACCAAGTCCGGATTTCTGGGGCATATGTTCCTCCTAAGCTATTCTACACTTTCCGCAACCTCAACGCCATCGCTCTTGAGCAGTTCGCGCGTCAGCAACTCATATGATTTGGCTGCATGCGACCCAGGCGCATACGTTGAGACTGGCAGCCCATAAGAAGGGGCTTCAGCCAGGCGCACGCTGCGCGGGATAATGGTCTCAAAGACCTTCTCAGGAAAATATTTGTGCACTTCGGCCACCACATCCTGCGAAAGACGCGTGCGACCATCGAACATGGTCAGGATAACTCCGCGCACTTGAAGCGAAGGAAAAAGGACCGAACGAACACGCTGGAGGGTGCGGGTCAATTCGCCCAGTCCTTCCAGCGCCAGATACTCACACTGCACCGGAATCAGGACACCATCCTTGGCGGCGATCAGCCCGTTGACCGTCAGAAGGCCAAGTGAGGGTGGGCAATCTATCAAAATATAGTCATACCGTTCCACCAAAGGCGCGAGGGCATGTTTGAGCTTGGACTCGCGTCCCAATTCATTGACCAGTTCCACTTCCGCCCCCGCCAACGCTGGCGAAGAAGGTAGAATGGCAAGCTTCAGGCGCGGATTCTGGAGTACGAGAGCGGTTGCAGGCGAGGCGCCCAGTAAAATTTCATAAGTCCCCCCCTTGACGGCGTGTTTATCCACACCAAGTGAAGAAGTGGCATTGGCCTGAGGATCAATGTCCATAATCAAGACGCGTTGCCCGAAACGGGCCATAAAAGCACCAAGATTGATGGCCGTGGTGGTTTTTCCCACACCGCCCTTCTGATTGACCAGGGTATAAACGCGTCCCACTACATAACCTCCACCAGGCAGGTTTGAATTTCTTCCTTGGTTGGGATGCCTTCCAACCCACGACGTGTCACCGAATATGCCGATAGGTGGGTGGCAAACCTTGCCGCGGCCCAAGGATCACGGGTGGTTGAAAACCGCCAGAAAAAAGCCGCCGCAAAAATATCACCTGCTCCGGTAGGGTCCACTTCCTTGACCTGAGCCGCGCGGAATCTCCGCAAATCGCCATTCCAATACAAGCGTGCTCCGGCTACCCCTTCGGTTACAGCCAACACCCGGCATTGATTCGCCATCGCTTCTATTTGTTCTTCATCCCCGCCCACATCCTCAATACTGAACACCGCTGCGTCCGCCTTCGATAATACATGCCGGGCTTCCACCCATGTGCCAATATGGACTCGCCCGCCATCATCCCAGGTCCGCAGCCAGCCCTGAGGTGTCAGGCCGAGCATCGATGAAGGGAATCCACCATCCACCAGTCCCTGGCCCTCCCCGGCGATCGGTCCAATGTGGACAATGGGTGACTTCCTCCAGATCTGAGGAATACTCTCATACCGGATATCCGGCGCGATATGATGAACAATCTGGTGACGCCCATCCGGAGTGTAGATGTTTTCGAAGGTGGTGCTATGCTCCACCGCTTCAATCCTGACCTGGATGCCATGCAGAACATCCAGGGGTACTTCCCCACCCCAGGCGGTCACTACGCCCACCCGCAGCCCCAGGGCGCGTCCCGTCAGCGCAGCGTAGGCCGCCGTCCCACCCAGGCGCGGACCAGCGGGCGTCAAGTCACAGGAGAGATGACCGATGACAAGGTAGTCCACCAGATGGAGGGGGACGATATTTTTCATATATAAATTATACCTGAGGATGAGGATTCAAATTTATGGGGGCAACTAGTCGGTCGCTCTTTTTGTTGTTGAGCGGCTTGTTGCACCCGCCATTGAATTTCGAAAAAAGGGTGCGAGCGGCGCAAAGCACCTGCCCGGACCTTTTTTTCGATAAAATTCCCCTGCCCCGTTGGGGGGAGGGGAATTTGTTGGTCGCCCGTGTAATAGTATTACTTCGGGACAATCGTCACTTTACGTGCCGGTTCTTCGCCGATGGATTGTGTAGCCACGTTGGGATGATCGCGCAGTTCCAGGTGGATGACACGGCGTTCTGAAGCAGTCATCGGTTCCATAACCTGCCGGCGGCCGGTCTTGATTGCCTGATCGGCCATGCGGAGTGCCATCTGGCGCAATTGGTGTTCACGACGCGCCCGGTAACCTTCGACGTCAACAATCACCTGAACCCAGTGCTCCACCTGCTTGCTGACGATGAGATTGACAATGTATTGCAGAGCATTCAGGATTTCGGCCCGGCGGCCAATCAGAACCCCCAGATCGACGCCGTGAATATCCACCAGAACGGGACGCTGGTTTTCTTCGTCCGGTTCGCCGTAACGGACTTCCACGCGAGCCGGTACTTTCATCTTTTCCAGGAGTTCCGCAACGGTTTGACGGGAAACGAACAGGAGATTGTCATCCAATATACTAAAATCCGCTTCCGTGGCTTCGACGCCTTCGATCGAACTGGACAATGCATCAGCTGGGGGTTTTTCCGCTTTATCAGGATTGCCAGCCTCGGGTCCGGGTTGGTCCAACTTGACCATCAAACGGACACGCGCCTGCCGCCCGCCAATACCCAACAGCCCCCGGCTGCCCTCGTCCAGTACTTCCACTTCCACGGCATCTTTTCCCAAGCCGAGTTCCGCCAGGCCTTCTTCAATGGCTTCTTCGACGCTTGGAGCAATTTTCTCTAGGGTGGTACGCTCGTTCATTTTTTCCTCGTCGCAAGTGCCGGAGCCGGTTTCTGACCCGGCAGCAGCGCACGCCAGTTGACCTTCCCCAGCAGGGCGTATTGCGCAATACCGATCAGGTTGCCGGTTATGAAATAAACAGAAAGACCGGAAGCAAACGTCAGAGCAAAGTAACCAAGCAGGAAAGGCATATAAAGAGTCATCATCTTGCCCATCATGGCGCCCTGATCGTTCGGGTTCGTCGACGGCGGCATGGTCACCTTGGATTGAACGTACGTTGTGATCGCCACGATGATTGCCAGCATTGGGATGGCAAGCCCGAATGCATAGACTCTCTCCGGCTGGCCCAGGTTCATCCAGAGGAATTTGCTATTCAGCGGGACCAGGTTGGCAATGGGGATAAATGAATAAACCGTGCGCGTCAGGGTGAGCAACTGTATCGGCGAAGCCGCCATGGCCCGCGTGATGCTCTGGTACAAGCCAAAGATGAGCGGAATCTGGATCAAGGACGGCAGGCAGGAGGACAAAGGATTGTAGCCAATCTCTTTGTAGTACTTCATCTGCTCCTGGGCCAGTTTTTCCTTATCATCCTTATATTTTTTCTGGATAGCCAGCCATTCCTTCGAGTTTTGCATTTCCTGCATCTTTGTGCTGCCCTTGATCTGCGAGGCCATCAAGGGATGCGTGATCACACGGATCAGGATGGTGAACAGGATGATCGCAATCCCAAAATTCCCGCCGATCATTTTATATATCATCAGCAAGGCGTTGGTAAAGGGGTTAACAATGATGGTTTCCCACATAAATCACATCCTATTTAGGAGGAATAAATGACCATTTGACAGCCCCGGTCTGATCAAGGGCCACCACAACGGCATCCCCACCGGTTGGCGCGACCAGGATCAAGCTCCCGGCGGCAACCGGCGAAGAGTACACTTTTCCGGAAATGGAAATGGGGCGGAGGTTCGTACCGGCACGGTCAATGAAATAAAGGTTTCCCGCCTCCGTACCAACGATGATATTGTCAGTTGTGACAAGCGGTGTACCAATGATGGCGCCATTTACCGGTTTGTTCCAGGACTGGGCTGTGCCGCTCAAGGGGAGGGCATACAGGGAACCGTTGGCGTCCCCAAAATAGAGGGTATTGCCATCCAAGGCCGGTCCGGACCAAATCCAGGATGAAGCCTTCGCCAAGGATCGGGTCGAACCGGTAGCAACATTCAGGGCGTAGACTGTCCCGCCATACGAGCCAACATAAAGCGTGTTATCGGCTCCAAGCACAGGCGTGCCCAGTACCGCCCCATCCACACTCTGCATCCAGACTTGTTTACCGGTCTGGGCATTTACGGCGTAGACTTTCCGGCCAAGTGTACCGAAGTAAATATTCGTCCCATCTGAAACGGGTGCTCCCCAAATGGACTGGTCGGCTGGAAAGGTCCATTGAAGCTGGCCCTGCAGGTTAAGTGCATACAGATTGTAATCGGCATTGGGAGCATAGATCATTTTATTGACCACCAATGCGCCACCGATCCAGCGGTCTCGTGCATCCGTAAATTGCCAATTGGATTTACCAGTCTGCGGGTTGAGGCTGTACAGTTTCTTGTCGTACCCACCGACAATCAACTGCCCGTCAGATGTCAGGACAGGTTTGGCTTCGAATGGGTTGGCGGAGGCCTTGTCGGGAAAACGCCAGACTTGCGCGCCGGTCTGCAGATTTACCGCATAGACGTAAGGTCCGCCAGCCACATATGCATTTGCGGCGTCCGCAGTCATGCCGGGCCAGCCAGCGGCCGTCAGGCCAGTGGCACAGCCGCTCAGTACCACAGCCAGGGCAAGCAGCAGGCTGGTCGGAACAAGATATCTAATCTTCATGGAGTAGTTCTTCTCCTACAGAACGGGGTCGTAACCCCCGGGAGTAAACGGGTTGCAGCGCAACACCCGCCAGATCGCCTTGGCTCCGCCCTTTACGACGCCAAACTTATACACTGCCTGGTAACCATAATGAGAGCAGGATGGGTAGAAGCGGCAGGTATCGGGTGGCAGGGTTCTGGCCAAAGTCATTTGGTACAGGCGGATGAGTCCCAGCAGAGCCAGGCGCGGCCAGTTCCAGGCTGTGCGTGGAAGGTCGCGCAGACGCGGCTCCTTGGAATAATCGCTGGGTAGATATTCAAGCGTCATGGGTTTGAGAAAAGAGGCCTGCTCGTTCGAGTAAAATGGACAATGCTGCAAGGGTATGCTGGATGTCCGATTTTGGCAGCCGGGGACGGGCAACCAACAGCAAGTCGGACCCGAGGGTTGTTCGCGGCAGAAGTTCGCTCATCGCGGCTCGTAACAGACGTTTGGCCCGGTTGCGTTTGACTGCATTCCCAACCGCCAGACCGGCGCTCACCCCCACGCGAACGTCCGTCTGGTCTGATTTAAGGGCATACAATACAACAAGCGGATGGGCATACGACTTGCCGGAACGCCGCACCCGCTTGAAATCGGTTGACCGGGTCAGGCGAAAGCGCCGCTTCACCTGTACCTCGCAATATTCCGCGCGAATGTTGTTGCCTCGCGCAGTTGAACTCCTACCAGCGCACGTGCTTGACGTGGTTGTTACTGCGGACAGACAGACGGATGCGGCCTTTCAGACGCCTCCGCTTGAGCACCAAGCGACCGTCTGCACTGGACATGCGCTGGCGAAAGCCATGCACGCGCACACGGCGCCGAATCTTGGGCTGATATGGACGTTTTGTTGCCATGCAATAACCTCGATAATAATTATTAAACCACCAAACAGCGGATTCTCCGCCGGGGTTTTCGTAACAGTCCCGGCTCAAGCACGGGAT
Organism: uncultured Chloroflexia bacterium; assembly: GCA_963806575.1. Lineage (GTDB taxonomy): Bacteria > Chloroflexota > Anaerolineae > Anaerolineales > Villigracilaceae > UBA877. The sequence goes on from CAWDYX010000026.1 coordinate 51,243, forward strand.
AGGGACGGTTGGCAATTATAACCGAGGGGGGTGATTCGGTCAAACTACTTTGCCTCCTTCCAGGAAGCCTGCGGAAAATGAAATATGGTGCAGACGGCTGCATGGCTGAACAAACCGGCGAGCGCCAGCGGCTGCAAGTCAGAAAAGACAGGTGTATCAGTCCCGGTTGGCAGACTCCACTAACCTGTTTTGGAGTCGTGGAAGATGGCTTTTTCGGCATAGACTCCCCGGTATTCCTCAGGGAGTAACCCGGCAATGTGACACATGACCAGATCGGCATTAAACTGGCGAGCCTCACGCCGTTCGGCCCCGACGCCTTTAACGGGTGGAAGCCGGATCGGCTCGCCTATGCGCATCTCTAACTTTGGACGCCTGCCTTTGGAGGCCTTTTGCCAAAAATCGTCGGTTGTGCCGACAATGCCGACGGGGATCACCGGCAGGTCAGTCTGCTCGGCTATATAGGAGACCCCGGGTTTGGCTTGCCGCAGGCCGGGTGCATGGGAACGCCCGCCTTCCGGGGCAATCAAAAGTGGGAATCCTCCTCGCAAGGCTGAAAGGACACTGCTAACCGCGGCGCGATCAAAATCACCTCGGTGGACCGGGATCCCGCCCCACAGGCGGGCGAGGATGTTCTGCCCAGGTCTATCCCAGATGTCCGATGCCCCGATGACCTCCAGCTGCTCCGGCCAGAATGCACCAATAAACGGCGCTTCGAAAAGGGAAACATGGTTGATGGCCGCAATATATGGTGTATGCAAAGGAACGTTTTTCTTGCCGGTAATCTTCACCGGCGCGAGGATATGAAAAATCAGGCGAAGGCCCATCCGTACAATTGGACGAGCCAGCCAGCGCCGCCACCATGCCAGTTGATATTCCACTACCGGCATAAGGCCTCCACTTTTACAAAAACCTCATCAGCATTCAACAGGTCGGAATCAAGGATTATGGCATCCCTGGCAGGCCGCAATGGCGAAAAGGCGCGCGTCGAGTCAATTTCATCCCGCATGCGTACCCCGGCCAATATTTGTTCGTAATCGGCTTTTTCACCGCGGTTAATAATCTCGGTGTACCTCCGGCGGGCACGCTCCTGCGCCGAAGCATCCAGGTAGATTTTCAGGTCAGCTTCCGGAAGAACCACCGTGCCGATGTCGCGTCCGACCATGACCACCCGTCCACGCATTCCGATGCGGCGCTGCTGGGAAGCCAATGCCTGACGCACACCCCGGTACCTAGAAACCGGGGAAACATTCTCTTCCACTTCGGGAGTCCGTGTCTCCCAGGTAATATCGATCCCATCGGCCAGGACGTCACACACCCGGCCATCCTCTTTCGAGGGTGGACGTACATCTATCTGAACCGTTTCGGCCAGACTTGTCACGGAAGGTTCGTCCTGCACATCCACACCACGCTGGAGAGTGATCCAGGTGACGGCGCGGTACATCACGCCGGTATCAAAGAAGAGATAACCCAGGGAATCGGCCAACCGCCGTCCGAGAGTGGATTTTCCAGAAGCAGCCGGGCCATCAATGGCAATGATATTTGGTATTGGCATAAAGGGAAGGGTAATATCAATCAGGGGGCAGGTTGGTTGTCCTGGCTGTCGAGCATCAGGTCGCTACGCACCCACAGGATGACATTATCACGCAGCAACGGCATCTGGCGATACATGAACCATTTCAACCATTCCGCGGAAGAGGCCTTACTCCAATCTGCCGCTTCGTGCAATACCAGCGCCTCGCCGCGGTATTTCGCCGTCAGACTCAAATTCCCGGACGGGGTAATAATCAACTCAGGAGTGGCATCCGGGGCCAGCTCATTGACCTCCTGCACCTGCCAGTCGCGGAACAACCATTGCAGAGCCGGAGAGGTTTCATCGAGGATGGTCAGCGGCAATTGGTTCGCATAACCTCGGTTCAAGTCCGAGATCTGGTTGGCAACTTTAAGAAGAACATCCACCCGTCCGGTACGCGGTTCCGGCTGCCAGAGTTCAACGGTCAGCGGTTCCCGCAGACCTGCAGAACCAGTCGACATGGCAATTGTGAAAAGCGTCAATGCGATCAGGGCACTCCATACTCCGCCCAGGCGAGCCACCGCGAGCGACCAACCCGTGCCAATCAACAAAAGGCTCAAAACTATCAGGAGTATCACTGCAGCCACCAGCCACACGCGTGTGCGAACGAGGTCGCTGCTCCAATCCATGTTCGTAATACTGGCCAGATTGAGCCAGCCAAAGACCAGAAAAGCCATCACCACCGTCACAGTGGCAGCCACTTCCCAACGTTTACCCTCTTGAAAATCAAAATAGCGGGCCAATTCCGTGGCTGCCAGTATCCAGAGCGGCAGGAGAGCCCAGACCAGGTCACCGGTCTGCCTGCCAGGGTAGATCAAAGCCAAAAGCAAGGCCACCACCGCCCAAATACCCAGGCGGAGGGTATCCGTTTCCCGTCTCCGAATCCCGCGCACCACGGCGGCAATTCCGAATGCTATCGGCAGGATTTCGTAGGCCGGAAGAGCCAGCAATGGCCGCCAAAGTGGTACATCCGAGAGGGTCCACCAGCCGCGCAGGAAGCTCCCAAACGATGCAACGAATGCAGGCAATCCTTGTGGAGAAAGGAAGAGCAGACTGCCAGCAATAACCAGCGTCCCGAGCCCCCAGAAAAGCGCCACCCGCAATTCCTCCGGATGGTAGCGGGCGGGACTTGAAGTTGTCTCCGTATGCGGAGCATCGTCCTCCGGCTGCACAGGGACTTTTTTCCGAACACCTGAACCGAATATCCAAGCCAGCCCCACACCAGCCAACCCGAACCAAACCGAGGGACCGGAAAGCAGCGCCAGACCGGCAAAAAGGCCGGCTGCGGCGTGGCGTTCGTCCATCCACATCAAAGCGGCCAAGACGAGGAAAGTAATTGCCAGCATCGGCCCTCCGGCCAGATGTGACATTGCCACCAGGCCAGGGTCGATCGCCAGCCCATAAGCCAGGATGAGCGCCGGGAGGCGTCCAAAGCGCCCGCGCAAGGGCCACGCAGCCAGGACCAGTGCACTTCCCGCCAGGGCGGGCCAGAACCGGGCCAGGAAGTTGGTCGCACCAAAAATAAAGAACAGCACTGCGGTCAGATGAACATAGGCCGGATTGGGACCGATGGCGGGCTTTACTCCTTGAGTAATATGCAGGGCCTGGAGCGCCCAGTCCGCTTCAAAATCGGAGAGCGGCAACGCGCCAAGGTGCACGAAGCGCAGACAGAATGCAATCGCCAGTGCCAGGCCATAGAAGGCGTGTTCAAGGGTGGGTTCAAATTTTTTCATGCTGGTCTATTTTAACATGGTAGTTACAACCAAATTCATCCTTACGTGACTTCGTCCCTACGGGATATTCATCCCGATGGGACTACGCTCTATGGGATTTCATCCCATGGGGTTTCATCCCTACGGGACTTCGCCCCTACGGGATTTCATAAATCACCACTTGTCCCTGTTGGAACACGGGTGTAAGGTGTTGTTGAAATTTCTGTTCGCTAATCCGGTAGGTCTGGCGTTCGAGCGTGCCGATGAAAACGTAACGAATATTGTATTGCTGTAAAATGGCCTTGGCCTCATCCCAACTACTGCTCTCATAAAGTTGGCGGATATCGTTCAATCGGGAGCCTTGCGGATCATAAGAACCGCGCCATTGCGCTTCATGCATCGGCCAGCCCAGTACCGTTGGGAGACCGCTGTAAATCGAAATGTGAGCATAATCCGAGTAACTGGCATCCGCCTTGGTGGCTTCCACGATGATGCCCGGCGGAGCAGCCCGCAACCAGGCCGCGGCAGCCATATCATCCGGGTAGACCGGCTGGAAAAAGGCGCCGCCATCGAGAGTCCAGACACCAAAAGCAGATGGCCTTTCCTGCGGACCTCCAGGAGCATTCGCAACGGCAAGATTTTTCATGAATTCAGGGATGCGAAAATCCTCCGTCTTCGTCAGCAAGCCAAGGACGGGATAGACCAGCGCCATGAACAGGACAAGTGTCAGACCTATACGGTAGACCCGCTTCCAGGTGCCGCGCAAGCTCATCAATAGTATCGCAACCCCGAAGGCCGCCGCCAGGCTCCATAGCATCCAGGCCTGGTAATAGAATTTAAAAATGGTGTTCATGCGGTCGCCAAACTGGTCGCGCAGATAGACGAATTCCGGTGCGAGCACGAGCAGGGAGGCAAGCAGGATCATTAAAATGGCAAATAAAGAAGCATTCGTGCTTTCGCCCTCCTGGATGATTTCTTCAGCCCCTTTCCGCTTCCCAGCCTGCACCTTCGTCAGGAAGGCCAGCGCCGCGCCTGTAGCAGAGAGAATGGTCAGAAGACTGCCGATATCAGCAAGACGACGTAAATTGGCCGCCGAGAAATACATGGCTGCATTATGAAAACCCTCACCGGCCAGGTAACTGGCTACAAAATCGGGCATTCTGATTTGCGCCAATAATGCCAGCAACCAGGAGAAAGCCCACAGCAGGAAAGCCAGCCCCAAAGCAAGTCCAAAGCCGGCTTTTACATTCGCCGGGAGTTTTTCAACACGCCAGAGATAAATCAAATAAGCAAAGATCGGCAGGAGCAGAGGCCCAAACATGACCCACAACTGTGCACCGCGCGTCGAGAATTCCAGGTTAGGGATAATACCACCCGCTTGTGAGGAAAAGCCGGCATAAAACGGCAAGTAGAGCAGTAGTGCGAGCACCCCCAGCGGAATTCCAAAAGCCAACAGGTCCTTAAGCCGGTTCCAGGACCAACCGAAGGCGAGAACGCGCCTCAACAAGTATGCGCCGGCTAAAAGGCCAAAACCGGTCAAGATGTCCCAGGTGTTCAGGAATGCCAGTCCACCCAGGAGCAAAGCGCCGAAGAAGAATCCCAACGGGTGGATCGGAAGGCGATAGAAACCCAGGTTGAGTTCCCCTTTCCATCCGCCCAAAAAAAGGTTAAGCGCCAGGGCCACAGCCAGCAAGCCAAAAGGCATGGCGAGGATGTGCGGATGCAAGTCGCCGAGCAGGTAAGAGAAGAACGGGAACTCGTCAATTATTTCGTTCGCCTTGCCAGCAAGATTAGTCTCGGTAATGACCCGTGAGGCACGCCACCACCAGTAATACCGATCAGGCATCCAACTTAATTTCAAGGGAGCGTCCCGCAAATCCTGAAGATCAAGCCATTTCCAGAAGGCAGAAGAGCCGCCGTTTGCGTTGAATTTCCAGAAAATTCCACGCTCATATAGAACTTCCAGGAAACCTTCAAAATTACTGACCAGCAGGAGGAAGAGTGGGCCGAGCAAAGGCAGGCGGATCGGCAATTCAGGATTTTCAGCAACCTGCCCGAGGGTCCTTTTCAGTTTGCGCTTGCCCCGAAAAGCCAGCAAATTGTAAACAATACCGTAAGCTCCCACTGCACTTAAAGCAAATACCAGCGCCAGCATGAGGTTGAAAGCCACGCTGCCCAATGTGCCGGTTGCTTTGGCTAACATGGCCGTCATAACATAACCAAAGTAATAGTAAGAAATGGCATAGCCCGAAAGCCAGGGGTCGTGCGGCGGGAAGGTTGGCGAATGTATCACTGCATTGATAAAAGCCAGCTCCATGGGTTTTTCAGTGCCGACAATTTCCGGGTTTCCGGCACGTACAAAAGCCAGGAAAGTGAAAGCCAGGAAAAAGAGCACCTCCATCATGACAATCACGCGGCAGGTTTGACCTGATCCACTCCATCAGGGATTTTCGCGCCTCCCTGCTCAACAAGCCGGAGGCGGAAGCGGCCGCCAACACGATCAGCGCCAGCAGCAATCCGTTGCCATCGTTCTGGATAATTCCCAGGCTGGCCATCATCCAGAAAACGTAGCCCCATACCAGCATCCCGAGGGTGCGTGCCAGGCTGAAGCCCCGGTCCGCCAGCGCGGGGAACAGGCGATAGGACAGGGGGAAAGTCAGCCAGCCGATCAGGGTTATCAGAAGGTACCAGAGAAAGAACTGGAGCATATCAGGGCCATTGGCTTTCAGAGATCAGCAAATTCCAGAGGTTTTGGCAAATTGAATTTCCCTTCGGCGCCAGGTTCGAACGCCAGCACATCCATCACGGCATCCAGATTAATCGCACCGTAGATATGGGGAAAAAGTTCAGTCCCAAGATCCACTCCTGGCTCCCAACGGAGTTCAGAGGCCAGTCGCGCCGGATCTATCACCAGCAGCACCATTCCGCGTTGGCCAGCGAAACCAAGGTTGGCTACGCGTACAATTTGATCCACTTTGGAGCAGTGAACGAAGCCCTCCCCTGCCAGCGAGCCGGCGGTATACTCTCCGCTTTTTTGTGCGGCAGACCAGGCGGCCCGGGACGTTATGTGGAGGATGAATTCACTCACGGATTCACCTCGTAGATCACCGTGTCGCCATCCCGGTAAACTGAATGCCAGTATTTTCCATTATAAAACTCAAATTTCGCCAGGCTATCCGGGCTGCCAGCCGGGACGAGATTGGAGAACCCGCCTGGCCTGTATTTGGCACGCTCCAACTGGCCGATGATGATGTAACGGACATTATATTTATGAATGAAATCCAGGGTGGCCCGTAGATCAGTCGTTACGTAGAAGGCATCCTCCTCCACACCGCGCGCCTTGACCGCATCCGAGAACATGAGACGCTGCTGCAGCTGGTGCCACTCCCAACCGACGACGTCGGACAAACCGGTATAAATCGAGAACCGGTTGAGCCACTCATATTGGATCCCGGCCCCTGGCGCCTCAGCGATCACTGGCGAACCTTTGACGTTATCCTGCATCCAGAGAATGGCGCGGTAATCCGCGCTCAAGTCCAAGTCTGTACCACGCTCGTTATAAGTGGAATAAGCCATAAAGGTCATACTGTCGAGGGTATGCGGCACATGCGCGGTCATGCGGTCCTGGATCTTGCCCAATCCACCCATCACGAGGAATAAGGCTGCACCGGCTGTCAGGGCAACCGCGGCGATCTGCCAGCCAACCCGCCAACCGTGCGACCATTTGTGGAATTCACTCAAAAGGAAACCGAAGGCCACCGCCGCGCTCGATGCCAAGCAGGGTCCAGGCTTGATAATATATTTTAAAAACGGTATTCATGCGGCCAATGTCACCGCCCATCACGATGATCTCCACGACCATCGTCAACAGCAGGCCCGTCCCCACCATGAACAGGACCAGCCGTTTACCATCCGGCTGACCTGGTCTAAACAAAAGCACAGCCGCCCAGGCCGCCAGAGGCAGCGCCAGCCAAAGGATGGTGACTCCCTTCCAGGGCTGATCCTGGCTGGAACTCATCACCCAGCCCTGCTGGGTTACCAGCACCAGAAAGAAGATCACCAGCGCGGAAATAATGAGATCACGATAGGGACGCAATTTACGTAAAGAGGAAACGGGGGTCCCAGCCAACCACTCGCGCGTCTCCCAGGTCATCCAGGAGACAATGAAAAACAGGAACACACCCCAGTGGGCAAGATAGGAGGATATGTCCGAACGTCCTCCCTTCCAGAGAGACATTATGGTATAGGTTGGGTCAAGCAGGTACCAATGAGTGTATGGCACATACAGCAGGATCGAGGCGCCAACCAGCAACGCCACTGCTCCACCCGTCATAAACAAACGCTTGATCCAAGGCGATATTTCCAACGGCAGGCGGGTAAAATCCGCATAGCGCCAGACCGAATAAGCCAGAACCACGGCACAAAGGATCAGGTAGGTATAAAAATCCCAGGTATTAGTGGGCTTGATGGCGCCAATGATCAAGCCGCCAAGCAAAAAACTGGCAGCAGTATCGAGATGATTTTTCCATCTGGCTCTGGCAAGCAACACGGAGAGCGCCCAAGCGATCGCAAGCACTGTTATCATGAGCGCGATCATATGTGCATGCAGATCAGAATAAATGAATGTGAAGAGTGGAAATTCGGTAATCGGTTCACCAGATTGCGCCGGAAGGACCCGGCTGGGGTTCCAATACCAGTCGCCAAGCCCATACGGAAGATGCATCTTCCCCACCAACACCAGGAAGAAACCTTCCAAGGTCCACATGATCCGCTGAAAGATACTGGCGTTATCAATCACCCCACCAGGCGCGGCAACCTGCTGGAAACCCTGATATAACATCCGGACAACGCCAAGATTGCCTATGAGAACCATGGCAGAGGAAGCGGAAATCCCGGCGATGAAACGCGAATCAAACAGCGACGCATGCGGCCCAGGTTGTTTCACCGGGGTTTCGGATGACTCACGGTTTTCGGTCCTTATTTCACGAATTCCATGCAATACATTCCAACCCACCGAGAAAGCTGCCGTTGCCACACAGGCAAACAAGGTAGGCAAGATGAAGTTATAGGCTATGGAGGGGACAATGCCAAGCAGCTTGACGGGCGTCCCGACAATCACGTAGCCGTAGTAATAATAATTAATGTAACCACCTGCAAACCACGGGTCATAAGGCGGAAAGCTGGTGCTCCTAAGGATGGCGTTGAAATACGAAAAGTCCATCGGGCGCTCACCACCCTTGGAAGGATGCCAGAGGTCTGGATTTCCAAGGCGGATCAGCAAGTCGAGCAGGAAGAAGGACAGGAAGACTGCTTCCACCATCAGGAAGTATTTCCAGCGTTCCTTCAACTCCTGTTTTAGTTCCTCGCGTTGACGCCAGGCCTGCCATGCACCCAGCAGCATGATCAATCCGAGAGCAGCGGCGATGATCGACCTGCTGTAGGAGAGACCGATCGAACCGGCCATCCAGGACAACCACGCCCAGAGCAGCAAGCCGACGATACGCGCCAGCGGGTAGCCATGGTCAGCCAGACCGGGAAATGCAGCCCGCACCAGCGGATAAACGAACAACCCGAGAATAAATATGACCAGGTACCAGAGCACAACACCCAAACCGGGATAGCGATTATAAATGGCGTTACGGTCAAACAAGTCCGACCAAGTACCGCCAGCCTGCTGGGCGGCCAACTGGTCGGCAGGCAGCATCAAACTCTTGTACCGGTCGGCCTGGCCCGGGGTTAGCTGGACAACATTGCTCAGATCCACGGCGCCCAAGATTGCCTGCACCTGGGCCGGGTTGTAATCGGGACTCTTCCGGAATATCAGCACCTTTGGATGGTCATAAAATGTGAAGGACTCCTCGGAATTCTGGTCGTTGATGACCAGCGGGCCGATGGTCGGATACGATTCGAAGGTTGCAGCCAGGTCAAAACCGAGACTGCCCTTGAACATGCCCGGCCTGGCCACCCGATAACACCAGATGATATCCTTATCCGCCGGGCAACCAAGCAATTGACGATAATAGGTTGTCGTCAGAGGATAGCGTTCAGGCAGACGGGTGGTTTGCATATATTGATGGGCGGTGGGAATAAAGATGTAATCGGTCTGGTTGAGATAACTCTCATAGCGAGCCAGTTTATTGGCATTGTCGTCCCAGTAGACTTGCAGAAGGAGATCACCGCGATAAATGCCATTAAATCCATCGTATCCGTCCAGACGGAAAGGCAGGTTCCAGTCATAATCGGTTTCGTTTGCAATGGCGGAACCGTTCAAGGTCAATGCAGTACCATTCGTATCAAAACGCAGGTAATAAGTGACGCCGCTCCGCAGGGTGGCGGGGTGATCAAGAACCAATTTGACGGGATTTCCACGCGGGTCAGCACCAGGAACAATGTCCGCGGTAACTGATGCACTGGCAAGAACCTGGTCGGGTGAGAAATCCTGTCCTGAGGAAAGTACCATGTTCAAGGTCTGCGAACCGTAACGACTGATGTCAACCACACTACCGAAGGCCATGTCCGACAGGGTCCCATCTGCTTGCGGAGTAAAGCGGGCTTGGTAGGGCTGACCTGCACCCGCAATGCACTGGGGGGTAGGATCAATCGTCTGTTCGACCGGGCTGGACGATGCCGTTATTGTCAATTGAAGCGGCCCGCAAAGATCCAATTGCATGGCCGGATCAAGCACTTCCACATTAATCAGATAATTCTGTTGGGCGCTGAGAACGGCTGGCTGGCTGAAGAGCAATATTTGGGAGGCTGGAGTAGCCCGTCCGCCCAAATTAGGAGCAACCAGCATGAAACCGGTCGCCACCTGTTGTGAGTCGGACGGGCTCTGCAGGATGGTAACCTTCAGGATGTGGTTCGTTACATGCGGCAGCAGGATTTGATCCAACGTCCCCCCTGTCTGCGTAGAAAAGGCCATTTGGTAAGGAGCATTTGCCTGGATGACGCTGCCGGTTTGAAAAGGCAAGGGTTGCTGGTAAGTTGTTCCACCAGCAGTTTGGATCTGCAAGTTGATGGGCCCGGGGACATTTTGATAAATCCAACGCGATGCAGCCACCCGCGTTTCCGGACGGAGGTAGATCTGGCTGAAGGCATATGCCCAGCCAAAGGTCAACGCCAGGACCACCACCCCAACTGTCACCGCCAGGATCCTTCGCCAGTTGATCCGCTTCAATCCTGAAAGATGCGGACGTGCCCAATCGAAAACCGCCCAGGCTGCCACCATCGCCAGCAGCGGGTAGACAGGCAACTGGTAACGCATGTTCGGGTTGAACTGGAGCGACTGCCATACGAAATAAATGGCCGTCCAACTCCACAGCAGGATGTGCTGCCGCCACTCGCCTTTCAGCATGCGCCAGCCCATCCAGAGGAAGCCGGCCCAGGCGAGGATACCGAGAGGCAGGCCAAGCCCCCAGACGGTCAGGTTTACGAAGGAATACAGGTGTGTACGGCGTGCCCATTGCAAATTCCACACCAACCCGGAATCCGGGCTGGCGTCCGCACGCTGTTCCCTGATATTCGCCAGCCATTTCGGGTTAAGCCCGAGACCTGAAAAGGCATAGGGCTGGAAAACGCGGAAAGCCAGGATGGAAAACAGCGCTCCCACCACCATGAACACGAGCATTTTGGCAAGAAAACCCTCGAAGGATGGACGGGCAGCCGGGGAGGGTGGTTCATCAGAATCCGGCACCTTCTTCCGGGTGCCAAAATAACGTATCGCCAGCGCACCCGGTAACAGGATGGCCAGCGGTGCAGCATTCAGCTTTGAGGCGACTGCCATCCCCAACGCCAATCCAAATCCCAGGCTCAACCAGAAGAGCGGGGCTGCAACTAAAAGGTGGAAATAAGCCTTAAGATGCGAGAAGAAAGAATGTGCCCCCGAAACTTCCTGACCTGCGTCTGATTCCGGCACGCGATCTTTCACCACCATGATTTCCACGGCAAAGTAGGTTGCCAGGAGCATAAAAAAGGTGGCAAAGTTATCCGTGGTGTAAAAATGCGACTGCTGGATTTGCATCACTGCCAACGCCGAGAACATGGCCGCCAGGATTCCGACACGCGGTCCATACAGCCGCTTCACCGTGAAATACAACAGCGCCACGGTTGCCAAATCTGCCAGCGCCGACATATGCCGGCCGAAAAGTTGAAGGTTGGTCACCTGGTGGGATAAATCGGCCAGCCCGCGCACGATAAAAACAGGCAGCGTTCCATAAACGAAGTAACCATGGCCCGTGTTCTGCGGGTTGAGGGTTGAAGTGGCGGTGTTAAAGTATTCAGCCAGATCATGGACCGGCCGGATATCATATGTGACCGAAGTAAGGAATAGCTCGTCCGGGTGCTGGAACTGGAGTTCGCCCCAATCGCTGCCCGAGAGGCGGAAGTATGCACCAATTAAAAGGACGCCAATCAACAGGATGTCATACAACCAGAGGTGTTTCTTTCCCGGATTGGAGCTGGAAACATTCGTCATGCAAAACCTCGGTCACTCATTCGATGGTACGAACAAGATCAGGAAATTCTTGTCTTCCAGATTGGTGGCAGAGTGGAACGTGCTCAACACACCTTGGGGATACAATTGCTTCAGCAAATTTACATCCTGTGCATCGTCTGGCTTGATCATAAACAACTTGGTACCCTTAACATCCAAGGTTTTACTGAAATCCTGGGGCCAGATAGCAAAATCCCGGTTGGGGATACCCGCCCAGACTCCCGGCAGGCGTGTGTCCACCCAGTAGGGAACCGCCACGATCCAGACCGAGTCGGTAGTTCTGAATACCTGCCTGAACTGGCTGATGACCGCCCCCATGTCCGAGGTGTCGTTGGCAGAGGCAGTGTACTGGTCTGCATACTGGTGCAAAACCAGGTCATAATTCTGGATGGACGAACATAGAGCCAGGAATAGGACCACAACCCAGGTAAGAACAGTCCCGATGCGGCGGTTCATTCTGGACACGATACCGGTCAGCAGCCCATCCAGAGCCATCGCCACGATCAGAAAAACCGGTAAAAGCGCAGCCCCGGTACGGGTCAAGTCGGGGTTCTCATTCGGAAAGGCCAGGGAAAGAATGGAGGGAAGTTCCAGAAAGGGAATGGCCAGCAGCAGGATCAGGTCCTGCCAACGCCGCTGACGGATGTAACGGATAAACACCAGGACCACACCGATCATAAATAATGCACCGGAAACCACATCCAATGCCGGGCGAAAAACGATCGAATGAACCCAGGTATCACCATCGTTCCAGTTAAACATCGTCAGGGCGTTCCAGGTGTTCGAGAGAAAGATCTGGATAACCGGTCCGGGCAATGGGCGTTCGACCGTACCCAGGCGGGTCAACGCCCGGTAAGAGAACGTGTCCGGGCTATCCAGCCAATAACGTGCCAACGGCAAAAAGACGACGAACGAAATCACCGCCAGGATCGCCAACCCGGCCAGCGCCTGCTTTCGGTTGCCTTTGGATTGGGAATGCAACAGGTACAGCCCAACCGCAACCACCACCACGAAAGGTACAATCCGCATCGGGGTATAGCCATGCAAGCCAAAACCCAGGAAGAGGCCGGAAAGGATGAAATCATTACGATTGCGAGTCCGCAAGCCGCGGATGAGATAATAGAGGGTGGGGGCAACAAACAAGGGATAGAGTGGGAAGCGCAATCCCACCCGGCTGATGACATTTGGCCAATAGGCAATCCCGGCGAAGAATACCGCCAGAAGGCCGATACGCTTGCCGCCATATTCCTTACCGAGGAGATATAAATAAGGAAGTGTCGCCAGCCCACAGATGACCGTCCCGATCTTCAAGCTCAGGAACGACAGTCCCGTACCGAAGACCCATGACACGACCAGGGTCAAGTACATCTGGATGGCTTCACGACCAGTGTTGCGTGGAAAGAAGATGTGAGTCTGGCCCTGGGAAACATCGAACACATCCAGGATCTTCTCAGCATGGTCGCTGACCGGCTCAGATGGAACACCGGACAGGTTATAAATGCGGAAGAATGCGACGACCGCCACCACGACCAACACGAGCAATGTCCAACGTGTGACCTTGATCTGCCAGGCATCGCGTGCGAAGAAAGTCCTGACCCGGCGCCAGAATGGAGGGGTATCTTCTTTTGGCTGCCAGAAAGCCCAGACGAAGCAGATAATGGCAAGAACCCAAAGCAGGAAATTCCAGATTAGTGAACAGGTTGTGGCCAAGAGTAATAAATGCGGCCAATGCCAGTGGAATCCCCAGAATGAGCGGCAGCCGCCGCACTCGTATTGCATCGGACCCGAAGCCGGTTTCCGGTACAGGGGTGAGGGTCCATTCCTGGCTGAAATATGCCCAGACCAGCAGGGCCAGGCTGAGGGCGTAAAATACCAACCCGATTCCCGCCGTCCGGTCTTGCACCGGCTCCCAGGCGCGTTGACCCAACAAGGCCAAAATCAAAGCCAGGAGGGAGCGCCAGGGCCAGTGGGTGGGTCGTGCGATTTTTTTGGGGGGTGGTTCCGTGACCGGCTTTGGTACGGACTGCAACACGGCGGGTTTCATTTCAACCGGCTCGGGAGCCTCCGGTGAACCCGCCTGGGGTGGTTCGGGCCCAGCGGGAATCTCCACTTTCCCCCCGCGTTCCCAGAACTTCAATTTGGATTTTAGATAATCCAGGACGCTTGGTTCTTCAGGCATACAGGTTTCTCACTCATTTCTGATTTCTGGCGACCCCGATGATGCTCTCACCAAAAAGCCTTGGCAAGAATGTCACCCTGCTAGCAGAAAAATATCTCGCCGTAGGACATCTCTTGAAACAACGAATCCAAAATACGTAAGGCGGCAAGACGAGCAGGCGCAGTGAAGGAGGACTCATGTGCGCCCTTGCAGAATGTCCTTGAATATTTCTTCGTACCCGGCTGCGATCACATCCGGAGAATATTTGTGCCTGATTTCGGCAGAGTTACCTCGATATAACTCCGGCTGGGCCAAAATATCCAGGACAGCACGTGCTATCGCGCCGGCATCCGCCACCGGAACAATCCTGCCCATGCCGCTCGTCTTTACAGGGACGCGCACTCCCGGCAGGTCCGTGGCCACCACAGGGGTTCCGCAGCTCATGGCTTCAACCTGCACCAGGCCGAAGCCCTCGGTACTGTTCAGACTTGTCAGAACCAGCACCTCGCATGTCTTGAAAAATACCGTTAATTCGACCGGTGACAGATTGCCCAGAAGGGACCAGTGGTCCTTCAAGCCTTCGATGAGCGGCAGGATGCGGGCAGCATATTCTTCCTCCCCAACCACGTTCTCGTACGAGCCGACGAACAGGAGGCGCGCCTCCGGAACACCCGCCAGCACCTGCGGAAACGCCTGGACGAGATACTCGACACCCTTCTCGGTTGCCAGGCGGGCAACCATGCCGATGATCCGCTGACCATTGTGTATGCCGAACTTCTCGCGAAAAGCCCGAACGTCCGCTTCGCCGGCCGGGGCCAGTTCCACCGGCGCATCCAGGATGTGAACCTTGTCCATGTAGCGAGTCAGGAAGGGGGAATGCTCGGCGTAATCACGCGTGAGACTGACTATGGCGTCACTGCCCCAGCCAGCAACGTGGTTGGCAACGTGCGAAACCTGGTTTGCGATGGCGTGGACCAGGCCGTGAGGCAGGCGCAAGTCGCAATGGTAGGTCAGGACCACCGGCTTATGCATCAGTTTGCCAAACCAGGCAATGTAGGCTGCGTCAAGCTGCGGCATGTGCAGATTGATCACATCGGCCCTGCGCGCCAATTTCCAGGCCTCGAAAGGCATGGCAGGCATGAGCAACCCTTTGCTGACGCGCATCCGCGGAGGAATGCGCAATACTGTCACACCGTCCATGTCCTCCCGGCGCGGCAGTTGACGGTCGAACTGCGAAGTGAGGATGGTTACCTGATGGCCGCGCCTGGCAAAGGCGCGTGCCAGCCTTTCAGCATAGATGGTCAGGCCGGAGGTATGAGGACGGTAATAGGTCAGGCCGGTAAGGATATGCATGGTTAATGGTTATGGTTGTTTACAGTGATATCACAATACAGGTCGGCCGGGATGCATCCTGTGCACTCCAATTGCAGAGTGGCATGGGCAATCCCATATGTGTGATCAAGCAATTCACGAACCGCCGCCTGGATTTTCGTTCCATCACTGATGGGAATATCATCGGTCAATAGGTGAGCGGAAAGTGTCCGCAAGCCGTGTGTGATGGACCAGATATGCAGGTCGTGCACGCCGCGCACGCCCTCCACGTGCAGGATGGAATCCACGACCGCCGGCACATCGACATCGGCAGGGGTGGCTTCCATCAGGATGTTGACCGACTCGCGCAGGATCCCCCAGGCGTTCCAAAGGATGAGCAGGCCGATGAAGACGCTGACCAGCGGATCAAGCCAGTTCAGACCGGTGAAATGGATGACGATCCCGGCTGCCACCGCCCCGGCGGTTGACAGGAAATCGCCCAGGAGGTGCAGGAAGGCACTGCGCAGGTTCAGGTCATGTTCGCTGCCGCGCCGGACCATCAGAGCGGTAGCCAGATTCACTAACACAGCCACCCCGCCGACGCCGATCAGCACATCCGCCTTGACCTCCGGCGTGGCAAGCAGACGGCGGTGGGACTCATAAAATATTCCCAGCGAAATCAACACCAGGGTGGTCGAGTTGACCAACGCCACCAGGATGCCAGCACGGTGGTAACCATACGTTTTCCCTGAATAGGCCGGTTTTAACGTGATATGGAGCGCCCACCAGGTCAGCGCCAATGCCAGAACGTCGGTGAAATTATGCACCGCGTCGGTCAGCAAAGCCAGGGAGTTGGCGTAAAGACCGCTTAGTATCTCAAACACCACAAAAGCAGCCGTCAGGCTGATGGAGAACGCCAGGCGGCGGTTGGTGGAGCGGCTCAGGTCAGTGATGTGCGTGTGTTCGTGTACCATAGGTCAGGATTGACAGATTATAACCCACCCCCGATAAACAGGTTCCATTCGAATCAAGAGGGTCATTGGGTATTATCGTAATAATCGAAAGAATGGGGAACCACCCCCATTTTCACTCCATCAACAGGCATATTCCCAAAGGATCAATCAATGGATAACGCGGGAAAAATGCAGATTCCTCACAAACGCTTTTGGATGGCCGCGGCAATCTGGTGCATCAATTCCTTGTCCCGCACATCATCGAACGCGACGCTATCCGCCAGTTTTTTGGGATAAGACCAGGGCAGCCCCACGCGAAATTTCTCCGGTTCGGTCATATAGCGCGGGACGATATGGGCGTGCAGGTAGGGATCGCGGTTTCCCAGAATGCCATAATTGATGCGGTATGCACCAGTCACTTCCAAAAGGGCATCGCCGATCAAGGCCATATCGCCCAGATATTCCGTTCTTTGCAAGCGGTCGAGATCATTGAGCGATGCGACCAGCGGGTCCGCCAGCAGGATAGTGTAGCCGCGCAGGAACTGCATGTCGCACAGCACCACCCAACCGGAAGGGACCCGGCAAACGACTGTCGGATTGGTCCCGGTCCGGGCATTCGCGATGCGTTCAGGAATTGCCATTGACATGGATATTTTCCCCTTTCAGATATTCCCGGGATGTTCTTCAGGCTGGCGGTTCTGTAATTGGCGGTAGACACCCATCAAGGTCTCGCCCTCGCGCGAGAGCGCATATGTCCCGAGCACACCATTGATGAGGTAACCGATCAGGTGCGCAGTCAGGGCGGCTGCCAGTGCTGTCGACTGGTCACCGGAAAGCAGGGTCAGGGCGCCGCCCAGCGCGGCTTCGTAGGTGCCGACCGCACCAGGCAGGGACGGGATGGCGTTGCCGAAGGCGACTGCCCCCAATCCAAATAGAGACCAGAGCAGCCGGGCTTGCGGGAAAAATGCCAGCAACAGGAGCCAGAACTCGGCGATGGCAATGGCCCAATTGAGCGTCATCCAGAGCATGAAGCGCAGGAACAGCCAGCCATCCGTCAGGATCGCCAGACCGGAGAAGAATGAATCGAGAATGTTCCCTCCCAGCGTTTGCAGCTTTGGCCAGCGGGCGCTGAGACGCTGGAACAAGCCCAGAGCCCAGTCCTGGTTGCGGGCCAGCAGGTACAGGACCACCATCCCAAGGACCACCAGTGCTCCGATGGCAATGGCGATGCGTCCCGCTCCAGCCGCGCCGGCCACGAACGGCACCGCGCTGAGCAGGATGGCCGCCGAAAAAGCCAGGTCCATGACGCGCTCGATGACGATCGTGGAGAGCACATCCATGAAGCCCAGCTTCGCCTTCCGGCCGAGCAGGAAGGCGCGTCCTACTTCACCCAGCCGGAAAGGCAAGAAGGCATTTAGAATGTAGCCCTCACACAGGGTCCAGAAAATATCCCGGTAGGAGGCGCGGCCGCGCAGCAGGGTGCGCCAGACTATGCCACGCACCATCAACCAGGTGACCGAAATGAGCAGGAAAGCCAGTACCAGCCAGTAGTTGGCGGAGCGGATGGCTTCCACGAAGCGCTGCAGGTCCACGTAATGGACGATCAACAGGATGGCGATCAGGCTGATGACCAGCCCCGGCAACCAGCTGCGGGTAGATTTCCAGAAATTTGCCATGAAAGAACCTCAACACGAAAGTCACGAAGAGTCGCAAGGGAAAAGATTCACAAAGGTTTTCGTTTATTCTTCCCTTGGTGAACCTTGGTGTCCTTCGTGTTTAATTCTTATTCCTCTTCCAGTCTCAGGACCGCCATGAAGGCTTCCTGGGGGATTTCCACATTGCCAACCATCTTCAGGCGTTTCTTGCCCTTTTTCTGCTTCTCGAGCAGCTTCTTCTTGCGGGTGATGTCGCCGCCATAGCATTTGGCCAGCACATCCTTGCGGGTGGCCCTGACGTTGGCGCGGCTGATGATGCGTCCACCCGAGGAAGCCTGGATGGCCACGTCAAACAACTGGCGCGGGATGAGCTGCTTGAGCTTGGTTATGAAGCGCTGACCTTTATGGTAGGCATCCTTTTGATGGACAATCGCCGCCAGGGCGTCCACCGGTTCGCCGTTGACCAGGATCTCGAGCTTTTGCAACGCGTCAGCGCGGTACTCGAGGAATTGGTAATCCAGCGAGGCGTAGCCGCGTGTACGGCTCTTGAGTTCATCGAAGAAGTCAATGATGATTTCTGAAAGCGGAATTTCGTAATTCAACTGGACCCGGTGCGGAGCAGGATACTCCTGGCTCTTGTAAATGCCGCGCCGCCTGGTGACAAGCTCCATGATCGGACCATAATACTCCGTTGGGGTGATGATCTCGATGTTCATCCAGGGTTCGCGGATCTCAGCCACCAATCCATCCTCGGGCAGGTCCGCCGGAGAGGCAACGATCTTCGTCGTACCCGTGTGGAGCAGCACTTCATAAGCCACCGTCGGGGCAGTGAAGACCATTTCCAGGTCGTACTCGCGCTCCAGGCGTTCCTGGATGATCTCCATGTGGAACAGGCCCAGGAAACCAGCCCGGAAGCCAAATCCCAACGCCTGTGAAGTCTCAGGCTGGAAGGTCAGCGAAGCGTCGTTCAATTGCAGCTTATCCAGCGCCTCGCGCAGGTTCTGATAATCGTCCGCTTCGGACGGGTAGATCCCGGCGAAGACCATCGGCTTGGGGACGCGGTAGCCCGGCAGCGGCTGGGTGGCGGGGTGGACGGTGCTGGTGATCGTATCGCCGACGCGCGCCTCATGGACGGTCTTCAGACCGGTGGCAACGTAGCCCACCTCGCCGGCCGACAGACCCGCCACCGGTTTCATGTTGGGGGCAAAGATGCCCACCTCGATCGGTTTGACATCCACTCCGGTCGCCAGCATCCGGATGGTCTCTTCGGCCGTGACCTTGCCTTCCACCACGCGCACGTATGCGATGACGCCCTTGTAGGAGTCGTAGTGCGAATCGAAGATCAGTGCGCGCAATGGCAGTTCCGCTTCGCCACCGGGCGGTGGGACTTTCCGGACAATGGCTTCCAGGACTGCTTCGATATTCCTGCCTTCCTTGGCCGAGACGCGCAGCACCTCCGCCGGCGCGACCCCCAGCAGGCTGCCAATATCCTCAGCCACCTCATCCGGTCGGGCGGTCACCAGGTCGATCTTGTTTATGACAGGGATGATGACGAGGTCGGCTTCCAGGGCGGAATACAAATTGGCGAGGGTCTGGGCTTCGATGCCCTGGGTGGCGTCCACCACGAGCACCGCGCCTTCGCAGGCGTTCAGCGCCCGGCTGACCTCGTAGCCGAAATCCACGTGTCCGGGCGTGTCGATCAGGTTCAATTCGTAGGCGTTGCCGTCCTTCGCATTGTAGTTCATGCGCACGGCGGAGGCTTTGATGGTGACGCCTTTTTCGCGTTCCAGGTCCATCGCATCGAGGATCTGCTCGGTGGTATCCCGATCGGGTACAGTGCCGGTGAGATGCAGCAGCCGGTCGGCCAGGGTGGACTTGCCATGGTCGACGTGGGCGATGATGCAGAAGTTGCGGATATGGTTCGTCATAAGCCCGGAAAGTATACCTGATTTTGTGATTAAAAAGATTATCGAAAAAACAGGACGAGCGGTGCTTTGCACCGCTCGTCCTGTTTTTTCGTTCCATTCGTGTTTATTCCACGCTGAGAAACCCGAACAGGCGCCACAGGCCGCGCATCATGCCGTGGCCGACATCCGGCTTCAGGAACTGGTTCGGGCAGGTGCCGGGGATGACGGCGATACCATTCTCACGGCACAAGCGCACCGCCTCCGGGGAAACGCTGGACATGCTGGTGACCAGACCAGGCTTGGTGCCCATCATGCAGTGCATCCAGACGTGCTTGACGCCCAGGTCCACGCATTGCTGGACGATGAGGTCGGTCACTTTGGGGCTGGCCAGGATGAAGACAGCCTCGGGCTTTTCCGGCAGGGACTTCAGATCCGGGTAGCACGGATCGCCATCAAAGCTGCTGATGCGCGGATTTACCGCGTAGACCTGGTAGCCGGTGGCTTTGAACTTTCTGTAACTCATGTTACAGCCGGTCTCACGCTTGTCGGAGACGCCCACCACGGCGATCCTCTTCTGCGCCAGAAAATCTTTTACGAGTTCATCGATTTTTGCCATAGAGATACTCCTGTATGAAATATTCCGATCTGTCTGTTATTTTATCATTTCCAAAATTTCCTGCCCATCCAACATCCCCCAATAATAGCCCACCTCGGTGCTCATTTGCATGGCGCGGTTGCCAGCCGCCGAGACGACGATTTCATCTTTGGCATTGCAGACTTGCACCGTGAAGTCGCGCAGGTTTTGCAGGCGGAGGTTGGTATCGGTCATGGCGGAGTTCTCCTTCCCGTGCAGGCAGGCCCCGGGAGGCGGGTCATCAGGGCGAGGGCGTTGCGGGGGGCATAGCCCTCGAAATCGTTGTTGAAGAATATATACACCATTTTTGCGCCATTGGCAGCCATGTGGCGGGCGGTCTCCGCAATCTCGTCCAACTCTGCAGGCGTGTAATCATGCGAATACCAGTGACTGCGCCCATGCAGGCGCAGGTAACCCACCTGTGAGGTGACCCAGTCCACCGGCCGTACGCGTGGCGAATCCACACTGACGAATGCAGCTCCACAATCGCGCAGCAGGGTAACCGTTTGATCGTTCAACCAGTCCTTGCGGCGGAACTCCACCGCCACCCGCCGAGGGTCGCCAAAGGCCAGGAGAGCCTGTCGCAGCCGTTCGAGGTCGAAGGGGGTGGCGGGAGCTACCTGCAGTAGGATCAGTCCCAGCTTGTCTTCCAGCAGGGATGCAGACCGCCAGAAGGCACGGATCTCGTCGCCAGCATCGGCGAGATATTTGCGGTGGGTGATGAACCTGGGGGCTTTGAGCACATAGGTGAAGCCGGCCGGGGCGCGCTCGCGCCATTTGAGATAGGTCTGGTCTGCGAAAGTCCGATAGAACGTAGCGTTCACCTCGACTGCCGGGTACTGCGCTGCGTAGTAGTCAAACCAGCGGCTCTTTGCCAGGTCGGCGGGGTAGAAGGATCCCTTCCAATGGTCGTATGTCCAGCCCGAAGTTCCGATGAGGAATTGCATTGTCATGATATCCCCAGCACCTGTTCCACCGCAGAGGGCATATTCACTGAGTCTGTGCCCAATCCCAGCCATGCCAGAAATTCGACATTGCCCTTCGGTCCCAGCACGGGGCTGCGCAGCAGGCCGCACAGGCTGAAGCCGTGTGCCTGGGCAAAGGTCAGCACATCTACCAGTATGGCCTGGTGAACCGCCGGGTCGCGGATGACGCCCTTATGCCTGGCTGACTCTTTCCGCCCGGCTTCGAACTGGGGCTTGATGAGGGCGATCACACACCCCTCACCCCTGCACCCCTCCACCCTGGCGGGTACTCGTCCCGATGGGAGAGGGGACGGGGGTATGGGGTGGGCCAACCAGCCCTTCACCACCGGCAGCAGGATCTTCAACGAAATAAACGCGGCATCAATCGTCACCAGGCTGACCGGCTCCGGCAGCGACCCGAGGTAGCGTGCGTTGGTCTCTTCCATGACAATCACGCGCGGGTCGGAGCGCAACTTCCAATGCAGGATGTTCTTGCCAACATCAATGGCATAGACTTTCGCGGCGCCATGCTTGAGCAGGCAATCCGTGAACCCACCCGTGGAGGCGCCCACATCGGCGCACACACGATCTTCCACCTGGATTGGAAAGGCAACCAACGCGGCCTCCAGCTTATCGCCGCCGCGCGAGACGAAACGCGGACCCTTATCCAGGTCCAGGCGCGCTTCCGGAGCGATCGCGGCGGAGGCCTTGAGCTCCACCTGCCCATCCACACGGACCTGTCCGGCCATGATCAGGGCCTGGGCCTGGCTGCGCGATCCGACCAGGCCGCGTTCCACCAGCAGGAGGTCCAAACGTTGCTTCGGCATGGCTCAATTATACGCTCTGGTGTGGTCAGTCAAAAACCCCGATCAGGAGATGCTCAGTGCAATCATCGTATAAACAATGAAGAACAATGACAATATAGGAGCACAGACGACCAGCTCATCCTCCGGGAAAGACCACGACTTGATCCTCCTGTCATACGGAGCCCGAAGCCAGCCAGCGGACATCCGGAGGGATGGCAAGCGCCCGGATTCAATGCCTACGCGATGAGTTGGCTGCAGTCTTGCTGTATATCCCGGGCGCTTGAAGTGAGTTGAGGGGTAGTAGTTGCAGGGGTTCCTGCAGGATTGAGCATGCGGTTTTTGACTATGGAAGATTGGAGATAACTAGAAAGTGGGGGAAAAAATGGGATACTTGACCTGCAAAGTCAACGATGCTATAGTATTAACGAGGTTGAGCCGTTCCCAGCCACAAGGAGGTTGCCAGTATGCCGGAAAATCGGATTAAGGTTGCGCCCAATACAGTAGCGTATGCTGACGAGGAGAACCTCAAGCTAGTAGTGGAGTTCGCCATCCCAGGAGCGCCAACGGATACCATCGATCTGAAGATCCTGCCAGACAGCGTCCACCTGACAGCGCCAGCAAGGGACATCGAGTATGTTTCAGCACTGGCTTTAGCTTGGCCAGTGAAACCTGACAAAGCCGAAGCGATCTACGAGAACGGCCTGCTCCGAATCGAGGTGCCCTTCAAAGATCCCCTGGAAGATGCTGTGAAGGTCCCTAATCAAAGCGGTGATCGCGGACACCCCGGTCAAGAAACTCAAAGCCGGATGACCCAGTAACTCGAAAGGGTCTCTTCTCGTCCTACGAGTGGCTGACCTTCGATTCATCAGGTCGGAAACTACCTCCGCAGGTGCCACCCATGTTCGAGCGGCGCGTAGCGTCCCAACGAAAGATTACGACCGTCCACCAATGCTGATACCGTCGCCCCTCCCACCTGTCTACCTAAAAGCTGTCTTGCCCCCCGCAGGAGGGTGATCCGCTCAATCGTCTCGTGCGCTTGTCGCACCCAGGATTGCACCGGCTGCTTACGAGGGTTGCTCTGGCAAAGAATATGCGCCAACCATATGGTGGCGATCCAGCCCCAACTCAAGCCTTGGTGCAACCCGTGGCGGCGCAGGTGATTGTCAATGATGCCAGGCAGGCCCAGCCGCTGCATCACTTCCAGCAAAAGCGGAAAATCATCGATCCGTTCGGTGGTAATGTTCATCTCAGGGGTCATCCCCTGAGCTTATCGGCTAATTCGCGATTTAGCCAGATTTTTCAGCGAATGGACAGTTTCAATGCTCAACATGATTTCTTTGGTTGCATACCAGCTGTCCATCAACACTGCCCAGAACTGCAACTGCTTTTGGTGAACGCAATTCAGGAGCATATCTTGCACATGATCGAGTTTGGTTTTGCCATCGCCATCTGGATCGTAAATACGATAGTCAATAATCCAAAACTGATCCAATTCTGGGTTGACATACACACAAGTGACGATGCCTATTCCTTTGATAACAGCATGTGCATTTCCGCTATATTGATGCCGTACCAACTCAATCTCATGCGAAAAATTCTTGTCGGCGACTGTGTCATCAAAGACAACATACCCTCGTGGGCTTTGAACTACTTGTCCTTGAACGTTCTCCCAAGTCAACTTCGGTTGCAGTCGTTCTCCTGCCACATAGCGGTTGAGCGCATCGTGGCTGAATTTCTCGCTGTGGTCGGCAAAATTCGTCAGCGTATAATTGATTTGACTGACCAAAAGATATTGGCAATAATCCAAGCGTGTGACGGTTTGGCTTTTGGTTCTCATACCTCCAACCTTACCGTTTTTTCGCCTGTTCGTCAATTACTTAGTTTTGCGTAAGTCCTATTAGATGTATAATAAATTGTCTCAATCATCGCAGATCCGTCGAAGCCTTTTTTTCATCGGGAGGGAAGTATGAACACTAGACGGTATTCCAAATTCCTTGCTAGTCTCGTTACCAGCCTGATTTTATTATCACTGTTTACTAGCACAACCCTGGCTGCCGCAGGCGCTATCACGCGGTTTGGAAGAGTCGGATGGTACGCAGGTAAATAACGAATTTAGGGAACAACCCATCTCCACTGACTTGCGCACTAGCCCGATGATATTTACCGAGAACGCCGGTCAGTTTGGCTCTCTGACAAGCTTACCTTTGACTGCAACACTGGCCCAGACAGGTCAAGGCTATGGCGTACGCTCCCAGGTACGCGCTGATACAGGAGCTATCGTTTGGACAAGCAACGGTCCTGAAGGCGGTGATATTCGTGCTCTGGCGATTGACCCGGCAACCCCCAGCACGCTGTATGCCGGGACAGGTTACGGCGGCGTGTTCAAGAGCACAGACGGTGGTGAGAACTGGGAGGCGGTCAACACTGGCCTGCTCAACTTGAAGTTCTCGCCCTAGCGATTGACCCGACCAACCCCAGCACGCTGTATGCGGGGACATATTGTGGTGGCCGGGCGTGTTCAAGAGCACGGACGGCGGCGGGAACTGGAGGAGGTCGAAACCGGCCTGACGAATATCTTTGTTGTTGCTCTGGCGATTGACCCGGCTACCCCCAGCACGCTCTATGCGGGGACAGCTCAGGGCGTATTAAGAGCACAAACGGCGGTGGGAACTGGAGTGCAGTCAGCACCGGCGATGATGATGTTAATGTTATTGCGATTGACCCGGCAACCCCCAGCACGCTCTATGCGGGGACATGGGGCGGCGTGTTAAGAGCACGAACGGCGGTGGAAACTGGAGGCGGTCAATAGCGGCTTGACATATCCCTATGTTTACTCGCTCTGGCGATTGACCCGGCGACCCCCAGCACGATCTATGCGGGGACATATTTTGGCGGCGTATTCAAGAGCACGAACGGCGGCGGGAACTGGAGTGCGGTCAATAACGGCTTGACGAATACCGTCATGTTTACGCCCTGGCGATTGACCCGACGACCCCCAGCACGGTCTATGCGGGGACATTACCGGCGGCGTATTCAAGAGTACGAATGGCGGCGGGACCTGGAGGCGGTCAACACCGGCTTGACCAATACCTATGTTACCGCCCTGGCGATTGACCCTATGACTCCCAGCACGCTCTATGCCGGGACAATTGTTAGCGTGTTCAAGAGCATGAACGGCGGCGGGAACTGGAGAGCGGTCAACACTGGCCTGACTGCTACCAAAATTCAGGTCCTGGCGATTGACCCAAAGACCCCCAGCACGCTCTATACGGCGTCTTTTAATGAATACGGCGTTTTCAAGAGCATAGACAGCGGTGAGAACTGGAGCATGACCGGCTTATCTTATCCTTATACTGGTGCTCTGGCGATTGACCCGACAACCCCGACGACCATCTATGCGGGGACAGATTACGGCGTGTATAAGAGCTCGAACGGCGGCGGGACCTGGAGTGCAATAATTCTGGCTTGAGTTTTACCATTAGTGGGACTACTCGTGCCCTGGTGATTGACCCGGCGAAACCGACGACCATCTATGCAGGGACAGATCACGGCGTGTTCAAAAGCACGAACGGTGGCGCAGACTGGAGTGCGGTCAACACCGGCCTGCCAAATTACGTTTGTCTCACCCTGGGATCGACCCGGCAACCCCGACAACCCTTTATGCAGGGATGTGGGACATGACGACAAATGACGGCGGCGTTTTCAAGAGTACGAATGGCTGGGAGGCGTGGAGCGCGGTCAATAACGGCCTCCCTTATAATGGCACCTATATTGAATGGGTTCGCACCCTGGCGATTGACCCGGCGACGCCAACAACCCTCTATGCATTGACTATTGATTCCGGCGTGTACAAGAGCACGAACGGCGGTGAGGCCTGGAGCGCGGTCAATAACGGCCTCCCTTATTATGGCATGACTGTTGACACCTGGCGTTGACCCGGCAACCCCCAGCACGCTCTATGCAGCGGTAAATAGCGACTGGTACTATGGCAACCACGTGTGGAAGAGCACGGATGGTGGTGCAGACTGGAGCGCGATCCTAAGCGAGCTGCCAAAATCTTATCATTACGCCTAGCGATTACCTTATGCCCCCAACCACACTCTATATGGGGACACTTGGCGGTGTGTTCGAAACTAGTCTTGGCGGTAACTCCATCTCAGGGCAGGTGACCGATAGCAGCAGCAAACCTATCACCGGCGTGAGATTCACTTACACGGATGGCGTATCTAAATTTGCCACGTCGGATTACAACGGATATTACTCTTTCTTAGTCTCAGACAATTGGTCTGGTACGGTGACACCTTCAAAGATCGGCTATACCTTTGATCCAGCCAGCCGTTCCTATACCGATGTTCTGGTGAACCAGCCCGGTGAAAACTACACAGCTACGGCCATCACATATACCATCTCGGGCAACGCCGGGGTGGGGGGTGAACCTTAAGTTATTCAGTTGGCACTCCCAAAACAGCTACCGCTGATAGCAATGGAAATTACTCCTTCAAAGTATCCTACAACTGGTCTGGTACGGTCACACCATCCAAGGCCGGCTACACCTATTCACCCGACCATCGCACCTACTCCAACGTGATTACCAGCTTGACCGACCAGAATTACACTGCCACTCTGATCT
>CAWDYX010000027.1:0-88897 GCA_963806575.1 uncultured Chloroflexia bacterium
CGCTCCGCACCTGTTTTTTCGGTTCTTCTCATTTTACGGGAGTTAAATATCCAGATTCCTGACCGCCTTGGCGTGGGTCTGGATGAAGCGCTTGCGGGGGTCCACCGCATCGCCCATGAGCATGTCGAAGGTGCGGTCGGCCTCGGCGGCGTCGTCCACCGTCACAAGCAGCAGGGTGCGGTTGACCGGGTTCATGGTGGTCTCCCAGAGCTGCTGCGGGTTCATCTCGCCCAAGCCCTTGTAGCGGCTCAAGCTGACCTTGTCGGGGTTGACGCCCAAGCTCTTGAGCAGCTTGTCCTTGTCGGCATCATTGTAGGCATAATGGACCTGGTTCTTGTAGGCCAGACGATAGAGCGGCGGCTGGGCGATATAGAGATGCCCCTCATCGATCAGCGTGGGCATGTAGCGGAAGAAGAAGGTCAGCAGGAGCGTGCGGATGTGGCTGCCATCCACGTCGGCATCCGTCATGATGATGATGCGCCCGTAGCGCAGGCCTTCCAGGTCGAAGTTATCACCGATGCCTGTACCCAGGGCCGAGATGAGCGCCCGGACCTCGTTATTCCCAAGGATCTTATCCAGACGGGCGCGTTCGGTATTCAAAATCTTGCCGCGCAGGGGCAGGATGGCCTGGAAGTGGCGGTCGCGGCCCTGCTTAGCCGAGCCGCCGGCCGAGTCACCTTCCACGATGTAGAGTTCAGTCTTGGCGGCATCCCGCCCGGAGCAGTCCGCCAGTTTACCCGGCAGGGTGAGGCTCTCCAGGGCGGACTTGCGGATGACCAGGTCACGCGCCTTGCGGGCGGCATCGCGTGCCCTTGCCGAGGTGAGACACTTGGCAACGATGGCTTTGGCCGCCTGGGGGTTTTCCTCGAGGAAGGTCCCAAAGGCCTCGCCCAGCACCTGCGTGACGTAGGTCTGCACTTCGGGGTTCATCAATTTGACTTTTGTCTGGCTCTCGAACTGCGGATCGGGGTGTTTGATACTGATAATGGCAGTCAGGCCCTCGCGCGTATCATCACCGGAGAAGTTCGGGTCGGCTTCCTTGAGGAGCCCACTCTTGCGGGCATAGTCATTGACCACGCGCGTCAGGGCCGAGCGCATGCCGGTGAGATGCGTACCACCGTCGACCGTGTTGATGGTATTGGCGAAGGAATAGACCGACTCAGTATAGGCGTCGGTGTACTGTACGGCACATTCGATGCCGACACCTTCGATATCCTTTTCGACGTAGACCACCGGATGAAGGATCTCGCGGTTGCGGTCCAAATAGCGGACGAATGAAGTGATGCCACCCTCGAAGTA
This sequence comes from uncultured Chloroflexia bacterium, assembly GCA_963806575.1. Classification (GTDB taxonomy): domain Bacteria; phylum Chloroflexota; class Anaerolineae; order Anaerolineales; family Villigracilaceae; genus UBA877. The sequence continues at coordinate 1,300 of CAWDYX010000027.1, forward strand.
GAAGGTCAATTCGCGGTTGGTGCGCTCGTCCAGGAAATAAATGGTGGTGCCGCGCGTGACGAAGGCCATCTCGCGGAAACGCTGGATGAGTGTGTCGAAACGGTATTCGAGGGCTTCGGTGAAGATAAGCGGGTCATACTTGAAGGTGGTCTTGGTGCCTGTATCCGCAGGCTTGACCTTCCCGATGATCTTGACCGGTTCCTGGGGGTGGCCGCGCACGTAGCGCTGGAAGTGTACATGCCCGTCGCGTTTGACCTCCACCTCGCACCATTCTGAAAGCGCATTCACCGCCGAAACGCCCACCCCGTGCAGCCCGCCCGAGACCTTGTACCCGCCGCCACCAAACTTGCCGCCAGCATGCAATTTGGTCATGACCACTTCCAGGGCCGATTTCTTTTCAGTCGGGTGCATGTCCACCGGAATACCGCGCCCATCGTCAATGACGGTAACGGATGAATTGGCATGGATGACAATCTCGATGCGCTTGCATGCCCCGGCCAGGGCCTCGTCAATCGAGTTGTCGACCACTTCATAGACAAGGTGGTGCAGGGCTTTGACGTCCGTGCCACCCACGTACATGCCCGGGCGGCGCCGGACGGCCTCCAGTCCTTCCAGGACCTGGATATCCTTCGCGTTATAACTTCCGTTGGTTACCATAAATTCCTCAATTCATTGGCAATCGCCGTGTCTGGGGCAAGATACAGGGTGTGTTGGGCTGGCTTTGCCCGTCCGACACACCCTATTTTCTTGCTGACCACGGGGGTTCCCACAGAGTCATTTTCCTCTAGTTCAGCTTGACCGAGGTGGCCTGTTGCTGGAGCTGCTCAAAGACCGCCTTCAGCCAGGCGTTGATATCACGATAGTATATGAAACTGCCAGCCAGCAAGGCGGTCGAGACAAACGCGTGCCCGGTAATGCCCACCAGCATCCACCAGGAACTTTGTGAAGGGGTATTCCATAAAAAGTTCAGCCCAGTATTAATGAGCAGAAATACCAACAGGAACAGCCCGGTATTGGGCAGCGTGAACCGCACCATACGCAGACTGCCCAGGATGGAGCGGAAAGCATCCAGTTGCAGGATGAAAATGCCATGCGCAGAGAAGAAGACCGGCATCGCCAACCACAGCAGCAACAGAGCGCCGGCAAAAAACATGATCTGTCCCAGGAGCGGGCTGAAGAAGCTGATCACGGATACCAACATGGCGGCCGGCAGCCCGAAAACGAAAAGGATGCCCAGCCAGATGATCGAAAGGAAGGTGGCCTGTTGGATGGACTTCCAGAGCGAGCGCATTTCCGTTTTGAGCGCCACGCCGGAGATCCAATAGTAGTAAACCGCGCCAATCAACCAGCCGAGCAGGACCAGGAACAAAGCCCAGCCAATGATCCCAAGGATTGAACCGGCATCCAGGCTCTGTGGGGCTCCCAGCGGAGTCTGCCCGGGCATCCGGAACCCCAGCAGACTAGTAGCCCCCACCGGGAAGGTACGCAAAATAATGAACAGGTTGAACTGGTTCATGAAGCTCGTCCAGGCCTGTTGAATTGTGGCCAGGTCCGGTAAAGAGGATGGGAAAGCCTTTGCCATCGAAGGGAGCTGGTCAATCAGGGGCTGGAAAAAGCTTTTCAAGCGCAGGTGCGGGCCAAGCCACAGGAACAGGTCGAGCAATAAGGGCGGAAGGATGACCAGGATGTGATTGGCAACAGAATCGAAGCCCCGCACCAGGGTGGTAATCAGTCCCGGGGGCGCAGGGAGTTTACGGCGTTCAGTTTCCATAGAAATTAATTTTACCACACGGGCGAGTTCGCACTTTTCTAACAAGCAGCAGCCAATTCAACCTGCCCATATCCGAGTGCGGTCTTATTCATGGTGCGCGGGGAACTCGAAAATAGACCGTTTTCCCCAATACATTCCCGATTTTCGCCACCAGTTTGTAATTCCCGATCTCTTGATTACTTCCTGAAAAGATACAATCAAATTCCTGTCTTTGGATCCCGCTTTCAATAGCATTGTTCCATTCGAGCAACCGCTGATTGAGAACGTCGGCTGGCACCAGCGAGATTTTCCCGAGGATCGTTTCCCTGTCCGGAATGACCGTCTGCGCATAGTTGGTTTGTCCGCTGTTATACACCGGGAACATATTATGGTCGATCTTATACATCGCCGCCAAAGGAGTCTCGTCAAGAATATTTTTGCATTGGTCGGCATAGTTTGAAAGGACTGAAAAAGATTCATTCCAAGGTGTGAAATCCCTGACATAATTCACCCGGAACGGGAAAACACACAAAGCCAACAGGAGCATTTGAACCAGGTTCCGGTGCAGGTTGATCTTGAATATTTCATCGATCTTTGGGACAATTACATAAATCAAAAATGGTAGTAGTAATTCACCGTAGTATGTATATTCATTCCCAATATGCCTTCCCAACCAGAAAGTCAGAATGAAAACCGCAAAAAGTATGCCAATATCAAAAAGATCCGCTGAAACGCCGCGAATGAAAGGCTCTCTGGATTTAGTGGGCACCAAGCGGATTTCTTTCAACCGTTTCAAATTGAAAGCGGAAACCGTTGTAAAAAGATAGAAAAGATACAAAGAGCACAATACCCAATAATAACGGAGAAAATCATAACTCTGGTTTTCCATGTAAGAAACGCTGTTAGTGGCAATTTCGACATGGTGCAAGATCGAATACTCGTAATACAGGGGAAAAAAGATTCTGATCACAGAGAAAGAGACCAGCCCCAGCGTGATTGCCGCCGCAATAAAGAAATATCCCTTCCGTTTGGATACAAACAGGAAAAGGAATGCGGCTATCACCAGGGTTGAAAAGAGGTAGTATTGTTTAAAATAAAAACTAACCACACATGAAACAGCGCATAGAAGGATATGGGGGGTATCAGGTTCCATATTCAGCAAGAAACAAAAACCTAAGAATGCAAAGAAAAGTCCTGGAACATCGGGGCGAGACCCATTTCTCGCCAATAAAAGACAGGCCGAATTCAGCAGGATTAATACGCCAATCAATGAAGAGATGATTGATGCGTTGCGTTTTCGGAAAATCCAGAAGGACATCCCGAGAAATAGGACAAGATATAAGAGGTCATAACTTCTCGCAACCAGCAGAGGATGATTGACCAGTTTGATAATAGGCGCCAAGGACAACGGATACAGGAGGCCATATAAATAAATATGCTCAGGGAAACTCTGCAAGCTGTATGGATTAATTCCTCTCAAAAATGTAACGGCTGGATATATGGATGCAGCCTCGCGATATTCAAGTGGATAAGGGAAGGATAAGAAGTTAATTGCATATTTGAGCGGGTAAATCAGTAAAAGGAGGATGGCCGCAAATAGAATATAACTCGTATATTTTGATAATATTCCTCCTGCGTGCTTCCCGGGGGAATCCAGTCGTTCTAAAAAGGTGATGAACAAGAAGCTAAGGGTGGCGAAAACGAGAGCATATATGCCCAACAAGAATAATTGAAATAGTTGATTGCGCCCCTCGAAACCTTTCCCGAGGAAGAGGAATCTGGTTATCTCTTCTCTTGTGAACCAGGAAATGAGGAGGCCCCCTACTATCGAAAGATATACCTTTGGCTGGCATAATTTCATGAGTGTCATTCTATAAGTCTTTGCCGGTTTCGTCAACATCAAGGATAAAGGACAGGTCATTCGTGTTCGAGCTTTCAATTTTGGAAGCCAAATCCCGCTCAATTGGGGCAACTGTGATCAACTTAAAAAGACCCTTTGTAGTATCATTTCCTTACAAGACCAACCGGTTGAAAACGCTAACATTGAGAAAGCACTGGATAAATCTGGCCAGGGCGACGATTTTCCTTTGGTAACACATATTCTTCCCCAACGGAGCGAACCAAGGGAAGGTCGTCCCAACGGTATAAAGAGCGCAAGGAGCGTGCAAGCATGGATCTTTACCCAATGAACCCTCCGTCTTGGTTAAGGGGTGTGAAAAAGATAGGGGTATTGTTGACAGGCTGGCTGGTCGAACCTTCGCAAAAAATCACCAAACCCGCCAACCGACGGAAAGCCCGGCTGCTATCTTACTTCCTGATCTGCCTGTTCCTGCTTTTCCTGTCGGTCAATCTGTCGTACGTATTAACCATTCCGGGTTACCGCTTCCCGATTGCCGACCTGATCGGATATGGTGTCTTGATCGTTACCTATTCGATCAGCCGTACCAGCCTGACCGACCTGGCGGTCGTAATCCTGTTGATCATGTTCCCTTTGAATGTGTTCCAGAATATTCTCGAAGGGACGAGTTTGAATATCATCGTGACGTTGTCATTCCTGCTGCCCAGTTACGTCCTTGCCAGCATCTTCCTGACAAGCGAATGGATGGCCCTGTTCGGATATGGGACCAATCTGATCGTACTCCTGCTGCCGATACTGGCCCCGAAAATGGTTCATGGCATACCGGACATCCTTGGTCCCCTGGCTGTTGGTCTGATCAGCGTAACACTCCTGATCATCTCAAGCGAGTACCGCAACCGGATCGAGCGGGATCGCCAAGTCGAGATGCGCAAGACCTATGACAGTACGCTGGAAGGCTGGTCGCGTGCATTGGAAATCAGAGACAAGGAAACTGAGGGCCACTCCCAGAGGGTCACCAAGCTGACCTTACGGCTGGGGCGCGCCTGCGGTCTCGAAGGGGAGGATCTGGAATACCTTTACCGCGGTGCCCTGCTGCATGATATTGGCAAGATGGCCATTCCGGACGCCATCCTGACGAAGAAAACCTCCCTGGACGAAGAGGAATGGAACGTGATGCGGACGCACCCCAAGATCGCATGCGACATGCTTTCCGCGATCGCATTCCTCCAACCAGCCCTGGTCGTCCCGGCTTATCACCATGAATGGTGGAATGGGGAAGGCTATCCGTCCGGGTTACGCGGAGAGGAAATTCCGCTCACGGCGCGCATCTTCGCTGTGGTGGACGTCTGGGATGCGCTGCTCTCAGACCGGCCCTACCGCAAGGCCTGGACGAAGGAACAGACGCTCCAATACTTGAAAGACAGGAGAGGCGTGCAGTTCGACCCCAGCATTGTAGATCGTTTTATCGCCCTGGAGCCCTGACGGTTCACTCCATCAGGCAAGCGGGCCGGGCGGGGGTGTGCCAGGCGTGCTGACCCAGCTCGGCGTTCAGATGCCAAAAATGTAAAATCTCAACTTCATCCAATAAAACAGCAGGTCTCCCGAATTCCGGAGACCTGCTGTCATTTCAGGGATGGTTTTATACAAAGGCCAATCAACAAAAGGCGCCGCTGACATGACCAAAGACCTTATGACCGGCAGAAAGTCGGCTTTTCAAGCCCATGCAATCCTGGACTTGCTCAAACGTTTGTCGGGCAATAAGCCGGGCGTGCTCCGTCCCGGTCTCCAATATTTCCATGAGCATTTTGGGCTGTGCAATGAGTGCGGCCCGGCGCTCGCGCAAGGGGGCGAGGGAGGCATTAAGCACCTCGGCCAGGCGCTGCTTAAGCTCCACATCGCCAACCTTGCCGGCCCGATAACGCAGCTTGAACTCTTCAATTTCCTGCGGGTCGGGGTTGAATAATTCATGGTAAGCAAATACCGGGTTGCCCTCCACATGACCGGGGTCACTGGCATGGATGCGGGTTGGATCGGTATACATGCCCAGCACTTTGCGGGTGGTCTCCTCGGGGGAATCGCCCAAATATATGGCATTCCCATAGGAGGTATGCATGGCGCGGTTGTCCACCCCGGGCAAACGTGCTGTTTTGGAAAGCAAAGGCTCAGGCTCGGGGAAGACCGGCCGGTAAGTCTGGTTAAAGCGGCGGGCGGTTTCACGGGCCAGCTCAATATGGGGCAACTGATCCTCGCCCACCGGAACGGTGTTCGCCTTATAGATCAGGATGTCCGCCGCCTGCAGGACCGGGTAGTTCAACAAGCCAAGCGAGGGCTGAAGGTTAAGCTGCTGTGCCTGCTCCTTGTAGGTCGGAACACGTTCCAGCCGAGCCACGGTCACCAGCATGCCGAGCAGCAGGGCGAGTTGGGCATGTTCAGGGATGGCAGACTGCAGGATGATGCTGGAACGGGCCGGATCGATCCCGGCAGCCAGCCAGTCGGCCAGCATGGAAAGGATATTATCCTGGATGCGTTCCGGATGAGCATAATCGGTGGTCAGGACATGCAAATCAGCAACAAGGAAGAAACATTCGGAGGAATCCTGCAACTTCCTCCAGGTTTCGAGGGTGCCCACCAGATGACCAATATGGCGCGGGCCGGTGGGGCGATGCCCGGTGAGAATGCGGTTTTTCGGCATGTGCAATCTCCTTTCTGAATTAAATGCAAACGCGTTCGTCTGAAGAACGGGACGAACGCGTAATCCGTGGTGCCACCCGAATTAGGCTGCCATTAATTACAAATCCCTGCGGTGATGCACAGGGATTGGGGCCAGCCTCACTCGTTTCAGGTACGCTCCCACGGATAAATTCCAACCGCAGAAGTTATACCCTAACCCTGTAACGGGAGTAACCCGGCGCGAGCTACTGAGATTCACCCTGCAACTCCGAGGTCCATTCGGCTTCATCGTGCGGACAGGACTTTCACCAACTGCATCCCGTTCTCTGGCCGCCGTACGAGGCGTACTCGTCCTCTTCGAAGTCTTTTATATTGGGCGGTATTATACGCCGTACAGGCAATTTGTCAATAGTTCACCTGCCTCTTGCCCATTCTCTTCGGAGACTGTAAAATCATCCCACAGGGGCTATCCCACATGCAGACCTCCGATCAACCCACCCCCAACGCCTTCGAAAAGCTGACCGCCTTTATGCCGTTGCTGTGGCTCTCGCTGTCATTCCTGGCTGGCATCCTGGCTGCCGATCAGATTCACCTCTACCGAAGTTACTGGCTTGCTTTGGCCCACAGCATCCTGCCGGCGCGAATTCCCTTAAACAGGAGTCTCTGGCTTATTCTGGCTGGCACTTTCATCCTGATTGCCTTAATCACTTTTATCGTCCGGATTATCTATTCGCACCTGCGCTTCAAACCTTTTCACATTCCATCCACCAGCCTCCTGCTGGCTTTTCTCTCAATCAGCGCATTTCTGCTCGGAGCAGCCCGCTACCATTTCACCATTCCATTTGTAGACGCCCACTACATCTCCTGGTACAACGACAGGGAGTATGAAGTATTGGTCACCGGTACGCTGGTCAGCCCGCCGGATGAACGGGATACGTACACGAATCTGCGCATGGAGGTTAGTGCGGTGAACACGGGGGACAAAACGCTGACCGTCCACGGCCTGATCCTGGCACGGGTGGCCCCCAACGGCGACTGGCATTACGGCGATGTGGTACGCCTGCGCGGGTATCTGAAAACTCCGCCAAGCGGCGAGGATTTTTCCTACCAGGATTATCTGGCACGCCAGGGCATACGCGCCTATATACCGGATGCGAAGGCCACACGGCTGCCGTTCGTTGGAGGAAACGCGATCCTGCGCCTGGTCTACGCTTTCAGGGATCAGGCAATTGCCCATGTCTACCAGATCTTTCCCGACCCGGAAGCCTCGTTGCTGGCCGGCATCCTACTCGGAGATGATAATGGCCTGCCGGCCAACCTGCAGCAAGCTTACAAAAACACCGGCACGGCCCACATCATCGCCATTTCGGGTTTCAACATCGCCATCATCGCCGGTCTGTTCGTCGGCCTGTTCAGCCGCCTGTTGGGGAGGCGCAAAGGCGCATTCGCGGCTGTGGCCGGCATCCTGTTGTATACAGTTCTTGTGGGTGCCACGGCTTCAGTGGTGCGGGCCGCCATCATGGGTGGACTGGCGATCCTAGCCCAACAGATGGGTCGCCGCCAGAACGGGATAAACACCCTGTCCTTCACCGCTGCAGTGATGGCCGTCATCAACCCGCAGGTACTCTGGGACGTCGGTTTCCAACTTTCCTTCGCCGCCACCCTGGGCTTGATCCTCTACGCCCAACCCTTTGAGGATTGGGCCGTCAGACTGATCTCCCGATTTGCCTCGCCCGAGAAAGCCAAAAAGGTCGCCGGACCCATTTCAGCCTACCTGCTTTTCACTCTGGCGGCCCAATTGACCACCTTACCGGTCATGGCCTACCAGTTCGGGCGTGTTTCGCTGATCGCAGTGGTTGCCAACCCCTTTATCCTGCCCGCCCAACCGGCGGTGATGGTACTGGCCGGACTGGCCCTCCTGCTCAGTTTCATCTACCTGCCGCTCGGCAAGCTGGCCGGTTGGATCGCCTGGCCATTCGCGGCCTACACCAACCGGGCGGTGGAATTTTTCAATGGTTTCCCGCATGGCGTGATCGTGCTGGGGGAATTCTCGCTGCTGTTCGTGGTCCTCTTCTACGCCGTGCTGCTCTCCTGGACTCTCGCCAGGCCGCGCCTGAAAGAAAGATTGCGGGCAGCTCTGATCCCATCCGTTATCATCGCCGTCCTGGGCATAGCGGGTTTCCTAGTCTGGTCGGCCGTCTTCGCAGCCCCGGATGGAAAGTTACGCCTGACTTTCCTGAATGTCGGCTCCGCCGATGCCATCCTGATCGGGACACCTTCCGGCCGGACGGTGCTGGTGAACGGCGGGGAAAGCCCTTCAGTATTGGCGGATGCCCTGGGGAGGCGTCTCTCTCCGTTCGATCGCCAGCTCGACTGGCTGGTGGTGGCCTCACCGCAGGAACAGCAGGTGGCGGCCCTGCCGCCCATCCTGGACCGTTTCCAGATTGATAATGTGCTGTGGGCAGGCAACCTGGACGCATCCCGCTCTGCAGAGGCAGTGGTGAAATGGCTGACCAATAAAGCCACGCCGGTCACACCGGCTTATGATGGAGCAGCCCTTGACCTGGGCAAGGGTGCCAAGTTGAAAGTCCTGGCCACCTCGCCGCGCGGGGCGGTGCTGCTGGTGGAATGGCAGGGGTTCCGGGCGCTGCTGCCGCTCGGCATGAATCTGGATACACTGACCGAACTTGAGAATGGGAAGAAGATCGGCACGGTAACCATGCTCCTGATGGCCGATTCAGGCTTCGCCCCACTCAGCCCGCCGGAGTGGGTGGCGAACCTGCAGCCGCGCGTGGCCATCCTTTCCGTGGCAGCAGGAGACCCGGATGGTTTGCCGGCTCAATCCGTTCTGGATGAACTGACCAGCATCACCATTCTGAGGACCGACCGGAACGGCTGGATCGAGATTTCCACGGATGGGACCGGGATGTGGGTGAATGTGGAGAAATAAGAATCATTGTTTTGAAAGGATATCCGATGTATACTGAAATATCGGCGGTCAGGGTTTGAAGAATCATTAAATTGAAAATTCTTGTCATATAATTGAATACAGGGAAAGGATATTCATCAATATATGGCCATTAAAAAGATACTATTTGGCGGGAAACCACAAGACGATCCTTATGAAGCGGTCAAACGCAGGATTTTCCTGGTTGCCACACCCCTTGGCTGCTTGAGCATGCTGGTCGTGTGGGGGTTTGGGCTGAAACAGAACAATTTGACTGTTTCGGATGTTTTCTTCCTGCCGTTGCTGGCCATCCTGTTATTAATCCTCGTCGGACTGCTCTGGCGTCAAACCATCCATATGCGTTCTTTTGAATTAATCATGTACGCAATGGTAGTGGCTTATGCGTTTTGTGAATTTGTATCGATCATCTCAACGATCATCATTACCAATGGTCCGTTGAGTGGGGACTTTACGCTCTGGCTTCCTTTTATCTATATCCTTAGTTTTCTAATCCTGAGTACAAACCGGGCTTTGCTGCTTTCCATACTCTTCTTTTCTTTCATGCTGATACTCGGGTTAGCTGCCTGCATGGATTTCCTTGTCAAAGGCCTGGTTTTCCCGGATATCTCTCTTCTGGTGGAGATTTACATTGCCAGCGTTTTTTACATTACTCTTCTTTACCTCGTTGCCCGAATAAAAGAACGGTATATCTCACAACGTGCAGTCGCCGACAATATGTCGAAGCTCGCCATGATCGACTCGCTTACACAGGTGGATAACCGCCGCCTGCTCAACCAATACCTCGAAGAGGAAGTATATCGTGCAGAGAGGCACAAGCAGCCTCTTTCGGTATTGCTTTTCGACCTGGATTGGTTTAAGAGAATAAACGATTTTTTCGGGCATAATACCGGGGACAAAATTTTGCAGGAAGTTGCCCAACAGCTACGGCAAAATATCCGCACTTCTGATCCTTTCGGGCGATGGGGGGGAGACGAGTTCCTGTGCCTGGCAATCAATTCCGACGGAAAACAGGCGGCCGAACTGGCCGAACGTTTGCGAGAGGCTCTGGAGCGGCATCATTTCAGTACAGTGAAAAAAGTCACTGCAAGCTTTGGCGTCACGGTATACCAAAGGGGTGATACACCGGAGACACTGATCAGAAGGGCAGACCTGGGCCTCTATAAAGCCAAAGCTGACGGCAGGAACCGGGTCGAGGTGGTCCTTGCAGGCGTCACTCTGCCAATTTTTGAGGGGGAGAAACCCTCTCCCACGCCAAATGACGAGGGCGATTTAAAGCAGTTGGACCAGTCACACAAGACAACTGGTTGAATCGATCAACCGGGGAGCGGAAGCAACTCCGTTCCCGGTTGGGGGTTTGGATATTTGTTGTTGATAATTCGATACTTTCAAAATTCATCAGGAGGCTTGCCCCAATGAAACAAGACACATTCAAAGTCTACGGCTATCGCTGGATCGTTCTGGTCGCGTTTATGTTCATCGTCGCCGTCACCCAGCTACTTTGGATCACCTTTGCACCCATCACTGGTGACGCTGCCAAATTTTACAGCGTCCCGGACCTGAGCATCGGTCTCCTGTCGATGAGCTTCATGATCGTCTACATAATCGTTTCCATTCCGGCTTCCTGGGTCATTGACACCTACGGCATACGGGTGGGGGTGGGGATCGGCGCGGCATTTACGGCAGTTTTTGGCCTGTTGCGCGGTGTGTGGGCATCAAACTATAACCTTGTTTTGATTGCACAGATCGGCGTCGCCATTGGACAACCCTTCGTCCTGAATGCGGTAACCAGCGTGGCAGCGCGCTGGTTCCCGGTGCGAGAACGGGCCACCGCCTCCGGGCTGGGGTCACTGGCGATGTATCTTGGTATCTTCCTTGGCCTGGCGTTGACGCCTTACATGACCATTCATTTCCAGATCGGCGGCATGTTGCTCGCTTACGGGATCGCCTCCGTGGTCGCCGCGCTGATCTTTTTTGTGTTTGCCAAGGAACGCCCGGCCACACCTCCCTGCGAACCCGGAATGGAAGTGCGTTCCCTGGTTTTTGAAGGTTTCAAACAAATGCTGCGGCAAAAGGGGTTTATCCTGCTCCTGATCATCTTCTTCATCGGTCTGGGCACTTTCAATGCGGTCACCACCTGGATCGAGGATATCGTCCGGCCAAATGGCATCACCAGCACACAGGCAGGCATCATCGGTGGATTGATGATCGTGGGCGGAATCCTGGGTGCCCTGTTCATCCCAACCCTCTCCGACCACTACCACAAGCGGACGCCGTTCATCATCGTAGCGCTGACCGGTGCCTCGGTTGGGCTGGCCGGTATCGCTTATGCCACGAGTTACTGGCTCCTGCTCGTTGCTGGCTTTGTCATGGGCTTCTTCCTGCTCAGCGCAGGCCCGATCGGATTCCAATATGGAGCCGAGATCACCTACCCAACACCAGAAGGCACCTCGAACGGCCTGCTCATCCTGATGGGACAGATCTCCGGGATCATTTTCATCTTCGGGATGGACAGCTTCAAATCTCCGGGATCCGGTTCGATGACCCTCCCTCTGGTAGTCCTGATCGGGTTGATGGTTCTGAGCCTCGTCCTTAGTTTCTTCCTCAAGGAACCGAAAATTCTGCTCACGGAAAGTGTAAAATCCAGTGATGTAGCCTGATCTCCAAGGGCTTCCTTTCGCGTAAGAGGATTCCTCCCGTCCAAAACCAGGGTGCGAGCGGCGCAATCGCCAGCTTGCAGCCTGGTTTTTTATGGGCCACTCTCTCGAATCCAGAGGATGCAGGAACCGTATACAACGCAAAGGGTTTGATATAATCCAACCTGCCTTACAGGTAAAGTTTCAGGGAAAAACCGCAGCACATGAACCCCCCGTCCCGGCTCTCGCCAAAGTCAAGCCCCTCCCAATCAGGTCCGGCACTCGGCTTGTTTATCGCCTGCCTGGCCGGAATGCTGGCTCTGGTCGTTTGGTGGTCATACGGCGTCATTGGAAATTATGCTTCCCCTCAGCCAACACCGACCCGGGTGCCCACAGCCGCCTCCAATGTGGAACGATTGGCCAAGCCGGTCGTGAGCTCACTTCAGAACCCAACCCAGCTTGACCAGGGTTCTTCGATCTATTGGGGTGTTTGCATGACCTGCCACGGCGATCGCGGAGAAGGTCTCACGGATGAGTGGCGGGCGGTCTTTGGCAAGGACCAGAATTGCTGGACCTCCAAGTGCCACGCGGCAAACCATCCTCCGGAAGGGTTTGTCATTCCACGCGATCGCCTGCCTCCCGCTGTGACCGGACCCGGGAGCCTGACCCGTTTTAGCAACGCCCAGGAGCTTTATGATTACGTGGTGGTCAGCATGCCCTGGTGGAAACCTGGCTCGCTCACAACGGATAAAGCCTGGGAGGTCACCGCGTACATCCTAAAATTGAATGGAACCCTGCCCCAGGGAATCGTGCTCAACAGCACGGATGCCTCGGCTGTTCCTGTGCGTCACCTGGTGAACGCCAGCCGGAATGACCAAACCGGAGAAATCATCCTGGCCGTGCTGCTGGCAATGATCGCTGGTGTAATGATCCTGCGGACAGCTGTTACACGCAAAGCCGCGGCTCTTTCCGGCAATGGGACTGAGGTCACTGCTTCCGTCCCGGCGCGCCCACGACCCAACTTTCTTCACCACCTGCATCCACCCACCATTCCAGCAGCACAAGCGCGCTGGCGATACACTCTTGGAACCGGCGGACTGGCGCTATTCCTGTTCCTGGTACTCCTGGTGACGGGTATCCTGGAAATGTTCTACTACATCCCCCTCGTGGATCAGGCAACGATCTCGATCCAAACCATCGCCAGCTTTGTGCCCTATGGTGGATTGATCCGCAATCTGCATTTCTGGGGCGCACAGGCGCTCGTCGTCGTGCTCCTCATCCATTTACTGCGGATTGCAATGACCGGCGCATATAAGGAGCCGCGTCGTTTCAACTACCTGCTCGGGCTGTCCTTATTGATGCTTACGCTGGCTCTGGATTTCACCGGCTATATCCTGCGCTGGGACCAGGGCACAAGCTGGGCGCTGGTGGTGGGAACCAATCTCATTAAGACCATTCCGGGCATCGGAAACAGTCTGTATGAGTTTGCCATCGGCGGTGTTCAACTCGGTTCGGCTGCACTCATCCGTTTCTACTCCTGGCATACTTTCGGACTGACGCTGGCAATGATCATCATCGTCATCTGGCACATCTTCCGCATCCGCCGGGATGGCGGTATTGCCGTCCCGCCTCCGACGCTCAGGCAGAGCGACGAACGCATCTCACGGGTTGAATTGGTACGGCGTGAGATGTTATTGATGACGGCTGCGGCAATTGTCCTCGTGCTGCTGTCCATTTTCTGGCCTGCTCCGATCACGCCTCCCCTGACCAGCGCCACGGCTGACCTTACCAACGCGCGCGCTCCCTGGTTCTTCTTATGGGTGCAACAGTTGCTCAAATTCGGCGATCCTTTCCTCCTGGGAGTAGTGGTTCCACTTATTTTCCTGATGATCCTGATTCTCTTTCCATATATTTTTCCGAAACCGGCTGACTCGGAATTGGGCCGCTGGTTCCCAAAAGGGGGACGTATGGTGGAAATCCTCATCGCCGCGCTCACTTTGCTCCTCATCGTCCTGACGCTCTGGGCCATCCTTCCGTCAAAGGTATGAGATGGAGCCAGTGCGTCGAAAAGAAAAAGACATATAAGGCTTTGGAATGAACAAACCATCCATCTCACGCCGCGATTTTCTTAAACTGACCCTGGATAGTCTCCTGGCCTTTGCCGGGCTGCTGGGTCTGGGAGGCTTGATCCGCTTCTTAAGCTACAAGACTGAGCCGCCCCAACCAACCGAGTTTGACCTTGGGCTGGCAGGAAATTACCAACCCGACTCAAAGACAACCTTGCCCGAAGTCCCAGCAGTCCTTATCAATAACAACGGTAAGTTCACAGCCTTGAGCCTGGTTTGCACCCACCTTGGTTGCACCGTGGAGGTTCAAGCCGATGGATTCGCCTGCCCCTGTCACGGAAGCCGCTTCAACAGCGACGGTTACCCGGTCAAGGGTCCCGCCGCCTCGCCGCTCAAAACGCTGCGGGTGGAACAAACGGCCGATGGAAAACTCATCCTGCACACAAAATAAAGACAATCTATCAATAAGCAGGGGAGGGTTGGGGACATTCCCCAATTCCCCCATTAGTTATGACAACACTGTGAAAAAAGGTTTACCTTCTAATATAAAATTAATACAATTAAGATAAATTCGGTGTAATATATGACAAGACACCTGTTTCCATTTACTGGTACAACGACAGGTGTTTACCATCGAAGGTCTGCGTGTCCCCCCCATGCCGACCGAGATCGGTGGTGTCCCCTCCCCCTTAGATCACCAGGCCTTGTGCCTGGTGATCGCTTTATTCGAAGGGAATTATCCCCCTAGACCAGGGACTTTCCCCGAAGAGCGGGGACTTTCCCCGAGGAGCAGGGACTTTGTGGTTTAATTGGGACATGATCAGACCTGTAAAGAAGTTTCCCCTGCATGGCTGGCTTGGGCTGGCACTGGTAGCGCTCTTCTGGACGCTTAACTGGGGCCTGAGCGGGCTGCGCACACAGTGGACCTTTTTTCCGCTCTGGCTGGGCTATTGCCTGACGGTTGACGGCTTGGTACTCTGGCGCACCGGAACATCCCTGTTGGCCCGCAGTTGGCGGAAATATATCGGATTATTCATCGCCTCGTCACCAGTCTGGTGGTTGTTCGAACTCGCCAACTGGCGGCTGCAAAACTGGCACTACAACGGCGCTGAAGCATTTTCGATTTTCATGTTTTGGGTCTGGGCCACGCTCAACTTCACCACCGTCATTCCAGCAGTGTTCGGCAGCGCCGAATTGGTCCGGAGCTTTATAAAGAGACCGATCAAGGGTCCGATCATCAAGCCGACGAAAGCGACCTCATTCGTTTTTTTCCTGACCGGTTGGGTGATGCTGGTTGTGATGGTCGCCTGGCCAAAGATTTTCTTCCCGTTTGTCTGGATTTCTCTCTATTTCATCCTAGAGCCAATCAACATCTGGCTGGGCCACCGTTCGCTGGTAGAGTGGACCAAAGAAGGAAACTGGCGCCCGGTGGTTTCGCTCTGGCTGGGCGTACTCCTGACCGCCTTTTTCTGGGAGATGTGGAATTACCTCTCCTACCCGAAGTGGGTCTATCACGTACCCTGGGGCAACTGGCTGCATATTTTTGAAATGCCCGTGCTGGGCTACGGTGGCTATTTGCCTTTCGCCCTCGAACTCTTTGCCCTGTACCATCTCATCGCCGGGCTGGCCGGCCAGAAGAAGACCAATTACGTGATCGAGACGGTGACCTGATGCTCAAAACGATCCTGCAGGATCAATGTAAACTGGACCCGGAGAAACCGGTGCTGGCAGGGGTGTCCGGTGGACCGGACAGCCTGTGCCTGCTGGGGATTCTCCAGGAGGCCGGCTACCGGGTCATCGTGGCACATTTCAACCACCAACTCCGCCCCGAAGCGGACCTGGAGGCCGCTTCCGTTTCCGAGCGGGCGCGTTTGCTCGGCCTGCCTTTCGTGGGCGACAGTGCGGATGTGCGTGACTATGCCAAAGGGCAGTCTCTCTCTCTGGAAGAGGCCGCTCGCACGCTGCGTTACCGTTTCCTGTTTGCGGCGGCACGGCAGCAGGCTGCGCAGGCCGTCGCCATTGGCCACACTGCTGACGATCAGGTCGAGACAATCCTGATGCACTTTCTGCGCGGGGCGGGGTTGTCAGGTTTAAAGGGGATGGAATATCGCACGCTCCTGCCGGTCTTCGATCCGCAAATTCCTCTCATCCGACCGCTGCTTTCGCTCTGGCGATCTGATACCGAATCTTACTGCCACGCGCACAACCTGGAGCCGCATTTCGACGCCTCCAATGCCAACCAGGCCTACTTCCGAAACCGGTTACGGCTTGCACTCATCCCCGAACTGGAAAAATACAACCCACGCTTCAAAGAATCGCTCGCGCGGACAGCCCAAGCCCTGCAAAGCGACCATGCGGTGTTACAGGAAGTATTGGAATCCATATGGAGGGAGGTCGTTTTCGAGAGGTCGGAAACCTGGGTGGCATTCGACCGGCAAAAGCTGGCGACCCTTTCGCGCGGCTTGCGAAGGAATCTTATCCGCCGAGCAGCCGAGTCGCTGCGGCCTGAAAACCGCGATTTCGGGTTCGATGCACTGGAACGGGCAGCCTCTTTCGCTGAGGCTCCAGCAGGCAAGCAAATTGATTTTATCAACGGCCTGTATTTATTCAGCGAGAAGGGGAAAACCTACCTGGCGGCTTACGAGGCCGATCTGCCATTTGCAGAATGGCCACAGGTCAGCCGGCAATCCACCATCAGCCATCCGCAGCTTGATCTGGGGCAGGGTTGGGTGTTGGTAAAAGAAGAAAAAAACATGGATGCCGAAGGCTGGTCGAAAAGCAGTGACAACTGGTCGGCCTGGCTGGATGCTGACCGGCTGCCGGCTGGCGACCTGGTTCTCCGTCCCCGGCGCGCCGGGGAGGTTGTCTCTCCGCTTGGCATGAATGGGCAAACGATCCGGGTAAAGGATTTCTATATTAATCTCAAAATCCCGCAGCGGGCCCGGGCGCAATGGCCGCTGGTCTGTGCGGGGGAGCAGATCGTCTGGGTGGCGGGATACCGGATCGCGCAGCCGTTCCGCATCACGGAAGAGACCAAACATATTTTGCATCTGCAAATTAAAAAACTCCCGCGGGCTTGAAAGCTGCGGGAGTCTATCCATGTCATAACCTTACCTGTTCGGGCTTTATCCGCCTCCGGCCAGCTGTCTTAATTTCAAACGAATCTCCCGCCACTGAATTTTCGAGACACCCAGTTTTTGGCGGATTTTCTCCGGCTCGACGTTATTCAGGTAATCCTGCAAAGCACAAGTCCATCGGCACATATCAAAGGACAGGTGTTTGGACAGACCGGCGTCCTTGCCGATATCTTCGAGCAGGTATTCCAGCCGGCGCGGCGACCAGGGCAACAACCGGTCCACCGGGTTGTACTGGTTCAGATACTCCTGATAAGCGGGAAGCCATTCTTCAGGCAGGGTCAGGTTGCGTTCCTTGTATCTATTCGCCGGGCTGGCATAACGGATGAAGATGACCGGTCCATTGGGGGCCTGCAAATCAACATGGTTGAGGTGAATGCCCAGGCATTCGGACTTCTTGATGCCAGTGGCAAGCAACAGTGCCAGCAAGGTATAAGGACGCGCATCCGGCCTGGGCTGGCGACGGTAGCGGTCTGCGGCCAAGAGCACCGTCTCGATCTCCGGATCGGTCAAGACCTCGGGAAGGGGACTTAACACCGAGTGCTGGACGACCTTCTCAGCCGGGTCCACCAGGATTGCACCACCCCGATGCAGCCAGCGAAAAAACGATTTAACGGCCGTCACACGCCGTGCCAGACTCTTAGGCGAACAAGGGACAGCGCGTTCGTGTTCCAGCCAGTGCAGGAAGTTGTTCAGGTCGTTGGTGGTGATGGAACCCAGCGTCCGGTCAGGTGGCAGAACCTGGGTCAGCAGGCGGACGTCAGAGAGGAAGGCTTTAACCGTGTTGAGAGAGCGGCCTTGATCATTGAGGTACATCTCCCAGACATTGAGTGCCGGGACGAGACCGGTCTGAGGGGAAAGATGGGCAGTGGATGATTCAAACATTGGAATCTCCTTATTGCCTGCACTTTGCACAGGCACACGTGGATGCTCCTGGAGCACCGTGCACTTTGGGAAGTGCATGGCACACATCTACACTGCGTATAGTTTAGCAAATGCGGTGGGAAAAGTCAAACGGAATTGACCATGGCTTTCGTCTCCCCGTCCACAGAACTTTCCCAAAAGAAGAAGTTACTGGGGTATACCCCAAACCCCGGCTTTGTGAAAAGCGTCCTGCTATGGCGCCAGCCCGACCGGGTTAAAACACGGTTGGTAGTCCGCTCCAAGTATGAGGACGTAATTCATGTCGGCCTGTGTCGGAGCCGTGACAAAGGCCGAAGATGGCAATCCAAGGATGGACAGGAGGGAAGCGGCGCGGGTAAGGTCGGGAGCTGACGCCAGATCGTACAACAGCGAATGGGCGTAATCCAACCGGTCGGCCGGAGCGAGGCGGGTGTCATAACCAGCATAATTAAGTCGCTCGGCAGCCAGAGCATCCCAGGCAGGGTTGGTGGTCCCATTGCGGACCTCGATAGTCAGGGCTGCCTGCGCGGCGATGCGGGGAGAGGGCGAGAGGGCCTGCTGGAGCATGGATTGGATGGCCGGTGCATTGGGGAGCAACACGGAGGCGCCACCGGGCGTCATCCAGCCGGTGACATCATCGCGACCGATATAATAACTGCGAATGTCGGCATTATTCAGGTGCAGGGCCAGGGGAGCCAGTTTCAAAATACCATCCAACCCAAGGTCGGTAATGACCGAGGAACTAAAGTCGCTATATAGCTGCGGTATTTTACTGATGGCATTGGTTTGTAAAGCGCGTGTGTAAAGGGCGCGCAAGACCTCCTGTGAGCGACGACCACGGTCAAAATCGCTGGATTTCTTGCGGGAGCGGGCATACCACAGCGCCAGGTCGCCATCCATGTGGACGAGGCCCGGACCAACCGTATAAAGCGACCAATTATTTTCGTTCTGGGGGTCATAGTTGGGATTAATCAGATGCCAGTCGGTATAAGCGCAGAAGACCGGCACATCCAGGCCTCCCAGTGTATTCACAATGCGAGTGAAAACGTTGAAATCCACAATTGCCAGGTGGTCTATGCGGATGCCCAAGTTATACAGAATGGTATCCTTAAGCAGTCCGGCACCACCGCCAGGGTACTTGCGCATCTGGCCATACTCATAGGCAGTGTTTACACGGTCCATGCCGACGGTTGGGATGTAGACGTACAGGTCGCGCGGGACAGAGATGAGGGTTACCTGCCCGACCCCCGGGCGAACTGCCGCGATGATAATGGTATCCGTCCGGAAATATGTCTGGCCGGGACGCTTATCAGAGCCAAGCAACAGGAAGGTGGCCGTCTGGCTGTCGGTCAGAACGGGGACTGGTTTGGGAGCATACGGCGGAGCGTAGAATGCGTCCGGCACGGACTCGGTCGGAAGGATCGCATTCGGGTCAAAGGTTGGGGTGACCGAAGAAATTGGGGTGGGTGTCTCACCTGCGGAGAAAGGCTGGAAAGGGGTCAGTGTGGGAGTCGCATTCGGCGGCACGGTAACCAGGAACAGGCCCGTGGGGGAAGCAGCAGGCAACATGCCAGATGAAGCCTCCAAGGGGGCTGCGCAGCCTGTCAAAAAAAGGATGATGAGTACCGTTGTCAGAAGTGTTCGTTGCATGACATTCTTACTGCTTGTGTGAGGTATTACCGCATGGCATCCCTTTTTGTCAGGAGTGTCGCAGCAGAGAGCATATCACCGACCCTGGGTTAACGGATTAAACCAGAGAATGAAGTTATCGTGAAAAGTCAGGTCCTCGGATAAGTCAACATTCACAGGTGGGGGTGAATGTTTCCGTGGCGGGTGGTTCGGGAGTATGTGTGGGAACAGGAGTGCGGGTGGGGAGAGGCGTGTCCGTAGTCTCCAGAACGTCGGTATCCGTTGGTTCAAATAATGGGGTATCTGTGGGAACAGCAGTATGCGGCGGGACGATCACCGTCGTATTGGTTGGCATGGGGGTCGGTGTGACGGTCGGTGTGGGGGTTGGTGTAAGCGCCTGGGGGAAGGTTGGCGAGAGAATGCGTGGGGCCCATGGCGGGACGTAGAGCGTCTGCCCGACGTGCAGGGTCGTGGAGTTGTCCATGCAATTGGCCCGTTGCAGGTCGGCAATGCCAATCCCGTAAGCCTGGCTCAAATGGTAGAGTGTATCGCCGGGTTGGACGAAATAGACGATCCAGCCGGAGGGCCGCCCACACGGCAAGGGGGTTTGGGTGGGGAAAGTGGGTACAGATGGAACGTAGATCAGTGTTCCGGGAAGCAACTCAGACGTCAGCAGACAGTTGACCTGCTGGAGCTCGACAACGCTAATCTGGTAGTATCTGGCAACATAATCGAGTGTATCGCCAGACTTAACAACGTAAGGCCACCAACCCAGCGGCATTGGACAATTAGTCGGTGGCGGAGGCAAAGTGGGAGTCCAGGTGGGAGTCAGGCTAAGAATCAGGACGGGGGGCGGCGTAGGAGAGTACACCGAGGGTGTAAATGGCTGCCAGATCGGAGAATTTGTTGGCGTCGGTGTTTGAGTGGAGGTGAGGTTTGCAGGAATAATTCCCTCTGCCACGGACAGCGAAATGCCTCCCAGGATCAAGACGATGGAGGCCAAGGCAATGATTAATCCCGGGAGCAGCTGCTGCGAATTCTTCATTACTGGTCCTCCACGGGCAACTCTATCACAACCGGCATCAGGACACTGAAAGTGGAACCAACGCCTGGTTCGGTTTCAACCCAGATACGCCCGTTTTGCGCCTCGACCAGCGTCTTGGCAATGGAGAGCCCAACCCCGGTATCGCCCAATCCCTGGATGAGAGAGTGTTCGGCCCGGTAACGGCGGGCGAAGACGCGCGGAATATCCTCCGAGGTAATTCCACCACCGTTATCGCTCACCTGGATGGAGAGAAAATGGTTATCCTGCTCATCCTGCAGCTTAATGCGCAGGGTGATGTTCCCCTCAGTTTGCGTGGCAGCAGTAGCATTCTGAAGCAAGTGGATCAGGATTTGCTGGAGGGCGTCGCGATCGGTCAGGATACGCGGGGCGGTCGCAGCAAGATCCAGCCGCAAGGTAATATTCTTCTCGCGGATCTGCGTACTGGTATATGCCATGGCATTATCAATGATGAGATTCAAGTCGATTGGCTGCGGCTTGAATTCCATCTTGCCGGTCTCCAAATTGGTGGTCTGGATCAGGTCATCCACCAGGTCACCGATGCGTTCCGTGGAAGCTTTGATGCGCTCGATGAACTTGCGCTGGAGTGCACCCAGGATACCAACCGACTCACCCATCAGCAGATCAGTGTATCCGATGATGGAAGACATGGGTTGGCGCAGTTCCTGGGATATGGAAGCAATTACCTCCACCTGTTCGCTGGTGATGGGTGAAAGGGCGCGTTTTTCCAGGTCGAGGATCTTGATATTCGCATCAGCCAGAGCATTTTGCATACGCGCCATCTCTTCGAGAGTTTGGTGCAATTCGCGTTCCATCAGGCCGCCGGCAGCGGCGGGTGCAGCCCCGGCAGTGCGCAATAGCTCAATCTCGGCTTTCTGCTGCTCAATGGTCTTCTGCGCTTCCTCCTGTGCGATCAGCAGCGCCGCCATATTTTCAGTTTGCAACTGCAACTGGGAAATTTTTCCACGCTGATCTTCCAATTCGGCCGCCATTTGTTCGTATTTCTTCTTTGCTTCGGCAGCCTGTTCCATTGC
Organism: uncultured Chloroflexia bacterium; assembly: GCA_963806575.1. GTDB lineage: Bacteria > Chloroflexota > Anaerolineae > Anaerolineales > Villigracilaceae > UBA877. The sequence continues at coordinate 23,008 of CAWDYX010000027.1, forward strand.
ATCCTGGGCTTCTTTAATAGACCGATCCCGCTCGCTATCCAGGGCCCCCGAACGCACACTACGCTCAAGGATGGGGATGAAAAGGGATGAGACATTAGAAAGATAAGTCTGGTCTTCGGCATTCCACAGGCGATTGGAATATGGCGAGAGGATCAGGACACTTCCCAGAGGGCCAAACTTGGGAGAAGTAATCGGGACGCTGAGCAGATTGCCGGGATTACTCAGGCTGAGGATCTGGCTCAGGGCTTTGAGGTCCGAGGAGGTGCTACTGGCCGGTAGGCGCAGTGGGCGACCGCGCTGGATGGCGTTCGCCAGCAGTGGAACGCTTTCCCGGTCTATGGTCGTGCCTCCAAGATTTTCCTCACGAATCAGATCATAACCACAATTTATGGCCAGAGCCTTGTCATCACCCTGGGTGATCAGGAAGCATAAATCAGCCAACATGGCCTGGGCAATCCCATGTGCCAAGGCCTGGCCAATCTTGTTGGGGTCAGTCTCGGCCGCGAGCGAGATCAGGGCATGGAATGTTTTGGGATCCGTGCTGTAGCGCCGACGCTCCTGAATGGGCCATTCGGGTTTTTTGGATTCGACGGTCGGCGCTTCCCCATGTGTTGGAAATGGGAACCGTTGTGAAAGTGTCAGCAATATTGGGAACATGGCAATCTGTGCCAACCGGACGGCGCTGGGAAAATTACCGCTCAAGGGGTTAACCAAAGTGGCGATATGTCCCACAAAGCCCAGGATAAGCATAGCCAGGCCAAAGCCCCAACCATTAGGCCTGCGCAGAACCAGCCCCAGGATCCCGAGCAGAATGACCACAATACTGAAAACCTGCCAGCCAGTTTCAAGTCCCGATAAGTTGAAGGAACCAGTGGAATTCTGGGCCCACAAGACCAGCGTCAGGCCGAGTAGGATAATGCCCAGCAGGTTAAGCGCGAGCGTGGCGATATCTGCGAGGCGCATCGGTTCCGGAAAGACCCACACCCAGACGATCCAGACCAGAGTGAGCAATGTCACTGCCCGGTCAAGCGGCGGGAATACCACTTGAGAATTGAGAAGTCCCTGCCAGGTCAATCCGCTAAGGAGGAACAGGACCAGTTGCATTCCCAGCATAATGCCGAGACCAACGACCGTCCGCCGTTCCTGGGGAAAATTGCTGGAACGCAGAGATTGGATAGCGCCCAATAATGCGCCGGCGATCGAAAAAACCAGCACAATATGATAGGTGATATTACCAGGTGTTGTGGAAAGGAGCGTAAGGATTTGTCCAAAAAACAGACTCATATTTAACCACCTGCACAATGCCTGTGCTCTCGCAACCTCTCAACATACCGGGGGATGGAGATGTGTCCCCATCTCCCGTAATTATTGGTCTGGTGCCACTTCTTATAAGTTTACCCGATTTTATGCAATGGAGGTATGGCATTTTTACATAAAATAAGGATATCATTTTTGACCAGTGACTGATTTATAATCCAAGTCATGAAGCAACCAACCCGCCTGCAGGTACCTGCCCGGAACGTCCTGATTGTGCTTGTCCTGTTGCTGCTGATCCTGACTCCGCGGCCTTTCGCAGGCTATATGGATCTGAGGCGGGCGCGTTACTTAGATTCTGCCGGGAAGTACGCCTCTGCTGCAACCGCTTTCGCAACGGCAGCGGAACGACTGCCCTGGCAGCCAGCTTTGTGGGAAACGGCTGGAATAGCTGCACAACTTGGGGGTCAGCCGGTCGAGGCGGAATCTTTCCTGAACCAGGCTGCCGCCCGGAATGCGATTTCCCAATCAGGCTGGGTATCCCTGGGCAGGGCTTACCAGGGAACTGGAGACATTCCATCGGCAGTGAACGCCTGGCAACATGCCTTGCCGCTCGCCGAAGCCTACCGTTACCTGGCACAGGACCAGCGCAAGATGGGCAATTTCCCAGCCGCCATGGTCAGTTGGCGCGGCAGCCTTGCACAGGATCCACAGAACGCCTCCAGCCAATATCAGCTTGGCCTTCTGGAGATGTCGCTTTCACCCAAAGATGCCCTGCCCGAATTGATGCAGGCCGCACGACTCGACCCATCGCTGGATGCCTCCGTCCAGAGTCTGCGCAGTGCGTTGAACATTGCCTTCCTTTCAGACGACCGCGCATACCAGTTCGTGGTCTCAGGGCGAGCTCTGGGGGCATCGGGGAATTGGGACCTGGCTGCCGAAGCATTCCGTAATGCCATCTCCGTGCGGGCGGATTACGGCGAGGCATGGGCCTGGCTCGGCGAGGCAAAACAGCAACTGGGTCAGGACGGTTCAATCGAGATTGACCGGGGTCTGGCTCTCAATCCCAGTTCTGCCATGCTCCAGAGTCTATACGGCCTTTATCTCCAGCGCCAGAAACAGCCAAAGAAGGCTTTGGCGGCCTTCCAGACGGCCGCGACTCTGGATCCGGAAGACCCGGGCTGGCAGATGGCCCTAGGCCGGGCATACGAACAGACCGGCGATCTGGTGGCTGCACTGGACCACTACCAGCGCGCGGTGGCTCTATCCCCCAACGAGGCAACCGCTTGGCAGGCACTGGCAGAATTCAGCCTGCGCAATAGCGTGGACCCGACCGGTATCGGCCTGCCGGCTGCCCGGAGGCTGGTTGAACTGACAAATAACTCCTGGCAGGCGGATGATATCGCCGGGCAAATCCTGCTCGAGACCGGCGACCCGGTCGGCGCAGAAGCACTATTGAAGAAGGCCATTGAATTGGACCCGACCCAAGCCGCCCCAGCCCTGCATCTAGGACTGCTCTATTTGCAGACCGGTAACCGAGCCGCGGCCTATTCCTTCCTCAACCAGGCAAATGTATTTGATCCTGACGGCCCGTATGGTTGGCAGGCCAAACATCTATTGGAGCAATATTTCCCATGAAACACTTTCCAGCCTGTCTTTTAGCATTCTTAATCCTCCTGCTTTCTGCCTGCCAGTCCTCCTTGATTTCCGAGCTGGCCGCACGGCCAGGTGAAAAACTTTTCTGGGACGATTTCTCGGATACCTCCGGAAACTGGCCGCAAGCCTCGGACTCGAATGGAAGCCTGGGTGTCACGAATGGAGCATACCGGATCCAGCTTCCCTCCGCTCATTATGAAGTGCTGGCAACCCCCGGATATACCTTCCAAGACGTGCAGGTTGAGGTCGATGTCACCCGGCTGGCCGGGCCGGTACAGAACCTGTTCGGGCTTGCCTGTCGTTCCAGCGACATAAATAATTTTTACTTCTTTGCCATTTCCAGCGACGGTTATTATGCACTCGGTAAAATCATAAACGGCAAGACCTCTTTACTCGGCCAGGAAATGATGACCCATAACGCCGCGATCATCCAAGGAGATGGCCCCAACCACCTGCGCCTGGATTGCATCGGCGAGACCCTGAGTGGGTATGTCAATGACCAGATTATCGCCATCAGCAAGGATATTGATCTCTCATCCGGCGCGGCTGGCCTAGTTGCCGGGACACTCGACACTCCCGGAGTGGATGTGGCATTTGATAATTTTGCAGTTTATAAACCATAAAGAGGTAGAATACCGGACTTATACTTCAGCGGAATGAGAGCATGAAGATCTTCCTCGACACCATCGGCTGCCGCTTGAACCAAGCGGAAATCGAATCCCTGGCCCGCCAGTTCCGGGAGGCCGGACACGAAATTGTGGCTTCTGCGACGGAGGCAGACCTGGCAGTGATCAACACCTGTACGGTCACCTCCGAGGCAGCCTCGGATTCACGCGCCGCCATCCGACGGGCGAACCGTTTGGGCACGGACGAAGTGGTCGTCACCGGTTGCTGGGCCACCCTCGAACCTGACCAGGCCGCCGGACTTCCCGGCGTACGCAAGATCGTTCCCAATCTGCAAAAAGACCAACTGGTTGCTGACCTGCTCGGTCTGCCGAAGGATTTTTTCGACCTCGAACCGCTGGCCCGCCAGCCCCTGCCCGGCCTGCACGCCCGTACGCGTGCCTTTGTCAAAGTCCAAGATGGCTGCGACAATGCCTGCACTTTTTGCATCACAACCGTGGCACGGGGCGCAAGCCGCAGTCGCCCCATAGAGCATATCCTCGCAGAGGTCCAGTCGGCGCAGGATGGCGGCGTGAAGGAGATCGTGCTGACGGGCGTCCAGCTTGGTTCATGGGGACTGGACTTTCCAACTCCAAAGCATCTCGCGGACCTGGTGTCCACTCTGCTCAACCATACTTCCGTTCCACGCTTGCGCCTGTCCTCGCTCGAACCGTGGGATCTGGAGGCGGACTTCTTTTCGCTCTGGCAGGATGGACGGTTATGCCGCCACCTGCACCTGCCTCTGCAATCCGGGAGCGCGACAGTACTGAAACGCATGCGGCGCAAGACCACGCCCGGTTCTTTCTCTGCGCTGGTACAGGCGGCACGGACGGCCATACCGGAGCTTGCCATTACAACGGATGTCATCGCAGGCTTCCCCGGCGAGACGGAGGCTGAGTTCTCCGAGACGCTGGAGTTCATCAAATCCATGAATTTTGCCGGAGGCCACGTTTTCACCTACTCAGCCCGCCCCGGTACTCCAGCGGCACGCATGAAGGCACAAACCCGGTACGAAATCCGGAAGGAGCGCAACGCAGTTCTCAAGGCTGTGTTTAAAGAAACAGCCTGGTCCTTCCGGCAGCAATTCCTGGGCCGGATATTGCCGGTCCTGTGGGAATCCACCGACCAGCTATCCGATCGGGGCTGGCTATTGGAAGGCCTTACCGATAATTACATGCGCGTTACGGCCCTTGCTCCGGAACCGCGTTGGAACCAGTTCGACCCGGTCCGGCTGACCGCACAGGCCTCCGATGGCCTGGAGGGCGAGCTATGTATGTTATAGAGTAAAATAATGTCGAAAAACAGGAAATTGCTAATTTCACCATTCTGATTACGTTTGATATAAAGTGAGTTTAGATGATATCTCCCGATATGCTCTATCGCCTGATCCTCGATCAAGGTAAGAAAAGGCCCGAAGCTCCTGCAATACTATCTCCAGGTAAAAAGGCACTGTCTTATCGACAGCTTTCCCGGCACATCCATTCGACTGCCCTGCAATTGGCTCAGCTGGGGATTCGGCCGGGGGACCGTCTGGCGGTGGTTCTGCCAAACGGCGCCGAGATGGCGACCGCTTTCCTAGCGATTTCATCGGTCTGCACCTGTGCCCCGCTCAATCCGGCATACCCGCTGGAGGAGTTCCTTTTTAGCATGTCGGATTTGCATGTGAAGGCGCTGGTGACGCTGCCAGGGAACGACCATCCGGCGCACAAGGCGGCTGCCACCCTGGGTATCCCGGTCATGGAACTCCAACCTGATCCGCAGTCGGCTGGGAATTTCGACCTCGCCTGCGATTTATCGGTCGACAACACCATCTCAGAGCCGGTCCTGGCGAAAATGGAAGATATAGCCCTCGTTTTGCATACCTCCGGCACCACTTCGCGGCCGAAGATCGTTCCTCTCACCAGCCGGAATATCTTTTACTCGGTGCAGAATATCGTTGAGACTTACGCCTTGACCCCGGACGATCGTTGCCTGAATATGATGCCGCTGTTCCACATCCATGGGTTGATGGGTGCCCTCTCAGCCTCGCTGGTTGCCGGGGCGAGCATTGTGTGCACGCCGGGCTTCCTACCGGACCAGGTGGTGGGTTGGTTATCCGAGTTCGCTCCGACCTGGTATACGGCCGTCCCTACCATCCACCAGGTCAATCCTGGAACAGGTTCGCCGCCAACTGGAAAGTACCCGGCAGATACACCTGCGCTTTATCCGCTCCTGTTCCTCCGCACTTGCTCCGCAGGTGGCTCAAGACCTGGAGACAGTTTTTGGCGCGCCCGGTGCTGGAGGCCTACGGTATGACCGAAGCCACCCACCAGATCGCCAGCAACCCACTCCCGCCGCGTCCACATAAGTTCGGGTCGGTCGGTCTGGCGACCAGTACAACCCGGATTTCCATTCTGGATGAGAACGGGATGGGCCTTCCGGCGAATGCCATTGGCGAGATCTGCATCCGCGGCGAGAATGTGATAAGCGGCTATGAGAACAATCCTGCCGCAAATGCCACCAATTTTGCCAATGGATGGTTGCGGACTGGTGACCGCGGCTACCTGGACGAAGAAGAATATTTGTTTATCCAAGGACGCATCAAGGAACTCATCAATCGCGGCGGAGAGAAGATCTCCCCACGCGAAATCGATGAGGTGCTGCTGCGCCACCCGGCTGTCAAGCAGGTGATCGCCTTCGCGGTACCCCATCCCAGCCTGGGGGAGGATGTCGGCGCGGCTATCGTTCTGCGCGATGGCCAGACGGTCTCAGTTCAGGAACTGCGACAGTACGCTGCGGCCAGCCTGGCGGATTTCAAGGTGCCACGCCAGATCGTTTTCGTCAACGAAATCCCGAAGGGCGCCACCGGCAAGATCCAACGGATCGGGCTGGCCGAAAAACTCAAGACCGAGCTGGAGGGCGTTAAGACCCAGGAATCCGCCGACACATCCGCGCCGTGCACCCCACTCGAAGCTGAGCTTCTCAGCATTTGGCAGCAGGTATTGGGCCTGCAAGCAAATCGGCGTCCAGGATGATTTCCTGGCCCTGGGTGGAGATTCCATCCAAGCTGCGCGTATTCTGACCCAGGTTAATGAGCGCTTCGGCATGGACCTGCAGATCATCGATATCTTCAACGCCTCAACGGTTGACTTGATGGCAGATCTTGTACGGGCAAAAAAAGATCAGGATATAGAACATGACTAAGGAAATTCCTCCTGCTCCGCCTCCCATCCAGCACCACCATCACAAACAAACCAGCCTTTCATTTTCCCAGGAAAGTTTATGGTTCCTGCAACAGCTAGACCCGGAAAATACTGCCTATAACTCGGACTATCTTCTTAAATTTACCGGCGGCATCGAGCTGCACTTCCTGGAGCGGGCGCTCAATGAACTAGTGCGCCGCCACGAGCCCCTTCGGACAGTTTATCCTAACCAAGGGGGAAGACCGGTCCAAGTTATACAACCTTTCGAGTCGTTTTCATTGCCTTTCGTGGATTATTCCAATCTACCGGAGGATGAACGGGAAAAGGCCATCCACCAATATGTTTCAGAACAAAGCGACCAGCCTTTCAACCTCCAAAGAGGACCATTGGTACGTAATGCCCTCCTACATCAAGCACAAAACGTGGACTACCTGTTCTTCTGTACCCATCACATCAATTCCGACGCCTGGTCATGGCAAATCTTTTTAAGCGAACTCGCGCAGCTCTATAGCTCCTACCGCTCCGGGAAGGAACCAACTCTGTCTGAACTGCCGATTCAGTATGCCGATTATGCAACCTGGCAAAGGGAATGGCTTAGCGGTGAGACGCTTGAGGCATATATTGATCATTGGAAGAATATCCTTTCGGGTGATCTGCCCGTTCTTGATCTACCGACTGACCGGCCGCGTCCCGCTCTGCAGTCCTTTCGTGGTGCCAGATATCATTTCCGGGTCCCGTCGGGCACTTTCTTCCCAGATGAAAGAATTCTGTCGGACGGAACGCATGACTCCCTTTCAAGTGCTCCTGGCAGCCTATGCGCTCCTGCTGAGGCGTTATACGGGTCAGGAAGATATCATCATGGGCTGCCCTTTTGCCAATCGTTCCCGGCCTGAATTGGACGGCTTGGTGGGATTGTTCGTCAATACTCTGCCAATTCGAGTAAATTTGCAGGGTAATCTAAGCATTCGGGAGTTTCTGGATCAAGTCCGAACAGTTATGCTGGATGCCTTCACCTGGCAGGTCGCCCCATTTGAAGCTCTGGTTTCCGAAATTTCGCCCCAGCGGGACTTAAGCCGTACGTCAGTTTTTCAGGTGACAATCAACCTTAGAAATGTGCCAAAGCGCCAGACATCTCTCAAAGGACTGGGGATGGAAAAGATCCTGCGAGGAAATGAACCCAGCCCATTTGACCTCTCCTTGGAATTTGAGGATGGCAAGGATGGCACGACTGGAAGCTTCGCTTCAATATACTACTGATCTCTTTGATGAGAACAGCATTATTCTTATGGTTGCCCATTACCAGAACCTGCTCGGCGAGATGTTGACAAAGTCCGGCGGTCCAATCGCAGAATTGGAGATGCTCACACTTTCCGAACGGCAACGGATTGTGGTCGAGTGGAACAATACTGTGACTGATTTCCCCCAGATATGCATCCAGGATCTGATTGCCGGGCAAGCCGAAAAGAATTCCGAGGCGCTCGCGACAACTTGCAATGGCAATTCATTGACTTATGGAGACCTTGAAAAGAAAGCCAACCGCCTTGCACATTATCTCAGGGCAAATGGGGTGGAGGCGGAGGGTCGGGTTGGTATTTATCTGCCACGTTCCGAAAAAATCATAGTCTCTCTACTGGCGGTCCTCAAGGCGGGCGGCGCCTTTGTTCCCCTTGATCTCACTTATCCGGCAAAGCGTATTGCCTACATGGTGAAAGATTCAAATCCTGTAGCGATTGTCACACTATCCCATTTGAGCGACCAGCTTCCAAACCAGATCAGAAAGATATGCCTCGATTCCGAATCGAAATCCATCGATACTTGCGAACCGGGAAGGCCTGTCTCAGTTACCAAGAATGACTCGCTGGCATATGTTATGTATACATCCGGCTCAACTGGTCATCCCAAAGGCGCCATGAATATCCACAAAGGCATTGTCAATTATCTGACCCACATGACGAAGCAGTTTCAATTTGGCGCGTCTGATCGTGTCGTCCAATTTACCTCCCTTTCCTTTGATCCCTCTGTTTGGAGTATATTGGGCACCTTATCTTACGGCGGCACAGTGTTCTTAATCGATGACAACCATATGCGCAACCCGGATTCCATCTATGCGGCGATTATTGATCGTGAAGCCACCTATATCGATCTTGTTCCTACCATGCTGAGGGCAATTTGCGAATCCGTTCCAACAGGGGAGCAGAAGAAAAATAACCTGCGGTTGATTACACTTGGTGGTGAAATTTTGTGGGAAACTGATGTGGAACTTGCGCGGCGAGTATTTGGGCAATCTGTGGAACTGGTCAATCAATATGGACCGACTGAATGCAGTATATGGACCACAAATTATCCTATCCCGCCCAGACTCCCAAACGGTCTGCAGATCGTTCCTATTGGAAAACCGATCAGCAACGAACGCTCCTATGTACTGGATCCTTATTTCCATCCGGTTCTTACTGGTGTGAAGGGAGAGTTGTTTATCGGAGGGATTGGGGTCGGATGCGGCTATTGGAACCGACCGGAGTTGACTGCTGAACAGTTCCTCTCCGATCCATTCTGGCCTGGCGGCCAGATGTATCGCACCGGTGACATCGTCAGGCAATTGCCGGATGGGACGATTTGTTTTCTTGGCAGGTCAGACGATCAGGTCAAAATTCGGGGTTATCGAGTGGAATTAAGCGAGATTGAAGGGATTCTGAATGAGTTTAAAGGTATTAAAGACGCCGCAGTGGTCTTCTGGCACCACGATGGCCTGGAGACCCTGGCGGCCTATGTCACTTTACTGGAGGGTCAACAGGAGCAGATACAGGCTGATTTGCGAGATTATCTAACAGCCCGCCTGCCTTTCTTCATGCTGCCTACTTCCATAACGATACTTAAGGAGATGCCACTCACTCCGAGCCAGAAGATCGACCGGCGTGCCTTGCCTCGCCCGGAGAGCAAGGAAGAGGAAGATCATTATCTTGCACCCAGGAATGATATTGAATCGCGACTGGTTTCGATCTGGAAGGAAGTCATGGGAATTGAGAGGGTCGGAATCAGGGATAATTTCTTCGGACTTGGCGGACACTCCCTGCTGGCGGTGCGCTTGTTTGCACGCATCCAGGAGGAATTCGGGCAATCCCTGCCACTGCTGCTGTTGTTCAAAGACGGCACAGTGGAAGCAATAGCAGAGTCACTGACCCGCGATAATAAATTCACTTATCCAGATGGAATTGTGCCAATTCAACCGGAAGGTTCCAAGGTGCCATTATTTATCATTACGCCTGGCTTATATATGCGCGAGTTTGCACTCACTTTGGCTTCTTCCGGGAGGCCAGTGTATGGGGTTGAGCCCGTCGAAAACCGTGAGGTCGTCTATCGTACATCGGTCCAGGAGACTGCCAAGATCTATTATCGCAATCTTGTGGATTTTTATCCCAAGGGACCTTATTTACTTTTGGGACACTCGACACATGGAAACTTCACCCTGGAATTGGCTCGTTTGCTAATAAGTAGCGAAAAAAAAGAAGTGGCTTTCATAGGTTTGCTCGATACCTATCCTCCCGGCTACAGCCGGCAGGCAAACCCGGTCGATCGGACAAAAATCCATCTTATTAATCTCAGGGATAAGAATCTTCAGGAGATCTTGCAATATGCTAGGCTTTCGGCACAGCGTTTCTCGACCCGTTGGCGGAGGCGGGCAGCACTGGATGCTAAAACGATCGAGCGTTATGAACAGGAAGGGAATGTTGCGGAGGTCAGGAGCTTGCTCTTGCGCAGCTACAAGCCGGAACCTTATAGCGGAAAGGTAACTTTGTTTTCGGCTACCAACCATCTCTGGTATGTGCGCTGGGAACCGATGGAGCAGTGGGTCAAAATCTTAACCGGCCAACTGGACATCGTGTCGGTCCCAGGGGATCACATGTCGATGTTCGAGCAGCCGCAAGTCGGCCTGCTCGCAGAGAAAATCGAGGCCTGCCTCCCACCAGATTGATTGAGAATGAAACAGATGGATTGCGAGGATTGATTGAAGGCATGCTTTAGATGGAATTGTCGGAGAAAAATCCATGACAGCCCAAATCATTGATGGGAAAGGGATCGCCCAGAAAGTGCGCGAGGAAGTTGCCGCGGAAGTAACCAGACGCGCGGCACGCGGGAAACCCCGCCCCAACCTTGCCACTGTGCTGGTCGGTGACCAGGTGGACTCGGCTGCCTACGTGGCCTCCAAGGGAAAGGCCTGCCTGGAATTAGGCATGGGGTCAATCAGCGAACATCTCCCGGCAGATGCAACCCAGGAACAGGTCGAGAAACTGGTGAAGCAATTGAATGCCGATCCGCAGGTGAACGGGATACTGGTCCAATTGCCCATGCCGGATCAGATTAACGAGGAGCGGGTTCTATCCCTTATCAGCATCGAAAAGGACGTGGACGGTTTCTCACCCATCAACATCGGCCGCCTGGCCCAGAAGGGACGCCAGCCGCTCTTTGTGCCGTGTACGCCATACGGTTGTATCTATCTGCTCGAGCAGGCCGGGGTGAAAATTGAAGGAGCCAATGCGGTTGTCCTGGGCCGCTCAAACATCGTTGGGATGCCTGTGGCACTCCTTCTGATCAGCCGGAATGCCACCGTAACCATTTGCCACTCACGGACACGCGACCTGCCGGCAGTTACCCGCCAGGCGGATATTCTGATCGCTGCCATTGGCAAAATGGAAATGGTGCGCGGTGGTTGGATCAAGCCCGGTGCGGCAGTTATTGATGTGGGCATCAATGAAAAACCGGATCCAACCAAGAAGAAAGGCTATCGCCTGGTGGGGGACGTGAATTTCGATGAGGCCATGCAGGTGGCGGGCTGGATCACCCCGGTCCCCGGCGGGGTTGGCCCGATGACAATCGCCATGTTAATGAGAAACACCTTACACGCCGCTCAGATCCAACAAGGGGAATGAGCAAATAATATAGTCAAGACAAGCATATTTTAGGGAATGACGGGGATATATCCCTAGAAAATCAATGCAGCCCGAAAAAGATCGGGCTGCTTATGTGTCCATTTCACGTCGCTGGGCTTTTTTCAAGGCAAAGGATGCCAGGCCAATGACAGCAGGATGGCAATCCCAGCCAGGAGCGCACCAATGGCGGTAAATATGACGCTGATTTCAAGAACTTCGTGTTTGATAATCAAATAGGTTGGCAGGCCAGCGAAAACGCTCTCGAGCTCGCTGGCGCTCGAGGCCAAGTGATATGTTCCACCAGTCATGGAGGCAATTTGTTTCAGCATGGTTTCATTGAGCCCCAGGCGGAAACCACCACCTCCACCAAAACCACCGCCTCCGCCACCAAAAAAACCACCCCCACCACCAAAACCGCCGAACGGGCTTTGGGATGCATTCGGCCCGTTTAGCGTGCCGAACCCGATGGTATAGACACGCACCCCACGATCAGCAGCCTGCCTGGCGGCTACCAATGGGTCGGGACCGGCATTGCTATCTCCGTCGGTAAGCAGGACGATGATATCGGGGGCATAATCACCTTGGGGTACCGGCGCCGGCTCCACGCCCGGCTGGCCGGGGGCAATGCTGGGGGCGACATTCTTATCCACTTGGGAGATAGCATCCAGAGCCACCAGGATTCCACTCCCGATGGCCGTCCTGCGCCCTACGCTCAGGCTATCAAGGGCGGACTGCAACGCTCCCTGGTCGGTCGTAGCCGGCTGGATGATTTCGGCAAAACTGGAGAAAGCCACGAGTCCAATTTGGGTATTGGCTTTCTGGTGTTGAATAAAGGAAAACGCGGCTTCCTCGGCGGCCTGAAGGCGGCTGGGGTCAATATCGCGCGAACGCATACTCGCCGAGACATCCAAGGCCAGAATGATGGTTGTCTGGTTGGTGGGAAGGTTCACGATGGCCACCGGGCGCCCCAAGGCGACCACCAGACTGGCGAGGCCGAGAAGAAACAGGATGACCGGGAGGTGGCGCCGCCAGTTTGATTTTTTGGGGTTTGCGGCACGCACGAGCGCCAGGCTTGAATAGCGAACTGCAAATCGACGCCGGCGCAACATCCAGATATACAAGCCGATAAGTAGAGGGACAAGTCCCAGCAGGATAAGGAATCCAGGCCAGAGAAATTCCATCTGCTATCTCCAATCCATATAGATCGTTACCATAGATCGTTACCGTTGCAGGGTCAGGGAAGACGGCTGAACCACAGGAGTGAAAACAGACCACCGACCAACATGAGGAAGATGCCCGCCCCGGCAAACAGTGCCGTGAGCTCGGTCTTTTCCGGTTTGTTGACCAGTTGCGTGTCGAGGTGATCGTAAATTTTGACTAAGTCTTGTTCGCTCCGGGCGTTGTAATACGTACCGCCGGTGATCCGGGATATTTGCTGCAAGGTTGCCTCATCCAATTGCGTGTGTATGGAAAAGCCATTGATATGCACGGTGGTACCGGTTGGGCTGCCGATGCCAACGGTATAGATCCGAATACCCCGGTCAGCGGCTGTCTGGGCGGCTGCCAGCGGGTCGGGGTTCTCGTTGTTCTCACCGTCGGAAAGCAGGATGATGACTGCCGGAGTGTATGTTCCTTGTGGAACGGGTGTGGGTGTAGGGGTGGGCGTGAGCAGGAGGTTACTGTAAACCTCCGAGGGCAGCGCGGCGTGACTGGTCAAAGCAATCGCGTTGAGCGAGGCGAGGATGCCATGTGCCACGGAGGTACCAGTTTGCGGAGCCAGACGGTTGATGGCGGCCAGAACGGCACCTGGATCGTTGGTGGGAACCTGTATTGACAACCCATTATCGCTAAAGGCAACGACACCGATCTGCACGAAGAGCGGCTGGCGTTTCACAAAATCGCGTGCGGCGGTCTTGGCGGCTTCCATACGAGTTGGTTTAATATCGTCGGCCGCCATACTACCGGATATATCAAACGCCAGGATAATGGTTCCTTCCTGCTTGGGCAAGGCAACCACTGCTTGCGGACGTGCCAGTGCAATCGCAAGGGTGGCGAGACCTGCCAGAAAAAAGGCCACAGGGATATGGCGGCGCACGCCGGGCTGGCGGCCCATGCCGCCCGGGGCAAAACCGAGGTTACCATAATTGGCAGTTAGTTGTCGCTGGCGCCGCAGCATCAAGAAATAAACCACGATGAACAGTGGAACCAATATCAGAGAAAAGAGCATTGCAGGCCAGATGAATGACATAGCGAATAAACCAGGCCTATTTTCTTCGCTGCCGGCGAAGGGTGGCAAAGCGCACGATGGCGCGAACCAGGTCCTCTTCGGTCGACAGCGGTAAGACATCCACCCCGGCACGCTTGAAGGCCTGCGCCAGTTCTTCTTCACGCTTCTGAGCAGCTTCTTCAAATCGCCGGCGGAATCCCCGGTCATGTGTATCGACGAACATTTGGTCACCCGTTTCTGCGTCTTCCATCACGACCATGCCAATGTCAGGTAGCTTGACTTCCCTCGGATCCCAGAGACGGATGGTGAGAACTTCGTGCCGCCGGTTAAGCAAATTCAATGTACGTTCCCACCCCGGTGAGCAGATGAAATCCGAGACCACGAACACCAAGCTGCGTTTTTTCAATGAATATAATCCGCCTTCGAGCAGGGGGATCAGGTTTGTGAACGGGGCGCGCGGTAATTGAGGCTGTTTGAGCAAATCATTAACGATGCGAAGCACCTGGATGTGGCCACCACGCGCCGGGATGGTCCGCTCGATGCGGCTGTCATAGAATATTGCACCCACCCGGTTGCCGTGGCGAGTCAACAGGCGGGCCAGGGTGGTAACGAAATCTATCAGAACGGTCCGTTTCAGGCTCTGGACCGTTCCAAAATCCACCGACGGGCTGAGATCCAGCAGAAACCAGGCTGTGATTTCGCGGTCTTCGACATACTGGCGGATATAGGGTGTATTCATGCGTGCGGTTACATTCCAATCGATGTAGCGAACATCGTCTTCAGGCTGATATTCCCGCAGGTCGGCGAAATCCACCCCATATCCATAGAACAGGGTGCGATAATCGCCCTGCAGCAGCCCGTCCAGGCGGCGGATAACCTGCCAGTCGAGGCGTTGCAGGATACGTTCAGGCGTCGATACGGTCGCTGGCGTGCTCATGGAGCGGTACCACAGGGATCGGAATGCGGTCGAGGATTTTCTTCAGGATGTCATCACTGGTCACATTATCGGAAAGCGCCTCATAGGTCAGCACGAGGCGGTGTCGCATTACATCCAGCACCATATCGGAGACATCCTGCGGGAGGGCGTAATCCCGCCCCCGCACAAAGGCCAGCGCACGACCGGTGAGAATCAGGTTGATCGAGGCACGCGGACTGGCGCCGAACATAATGTAATGCTCCAGTTCCTTCAAACCAACCTCCTTTGGATTGCGGGTGGCGGTTACCAGCTTTACCGCATACTCAATCAGGGCCGGATCGACGAACACACGATCGGTTTCCTGCTGCAAAGCCAATAACTGCTTTGTGGTCAGCACCTTCTGCATGCTCTGAAGCACGCCGGTCATGCGTTCGACGATGACGAACTCTTCGGTCGAACTGGGATAACCGACCAGTACTTTGAGCATAAAACGGTCCACCTGCGCTTCCGGGAGGGCATACGTTCCTTCGGTCTCAATGGGGTTCTGGGTGGCAAGCACGAGGAAGGGCTCAGGAACCTTGAACGACTCCCTGCCAATGGTGACTTGATGCTCCTGCATCACTTCGAGCAGGGCACTCTGCACCTTGGCCGGGGCACGGTTGATCTCGTCCGCCAAGAGCAAGTTCGTAAAGACCGGCCCCAGCGAAGTGGTGAATTCGCCTGTTTTTTGATTGTAGATGCGGGTGCCGATCAAATCGGCCGGAACCAGGTCCGGGGTGAATTGGATGCGTTTGAACTCGCCGCCAATCGCTTCCGCCAACGTTTTAATCGCCATTGTTTTAGCCAACCCCGGCACTCCCTCAACCAGGATATGTCCGCGCGCCAGCAGGGCAACCACCAAGCGTTCCAGCAGATGGTCCTGTCCAACGATCACCTTTTTTACTTCGTACAAAACACGTTCCATTGGCAAACCATTCCCGGAGTTACCATTGCGTTCCATCAGCCATCTCCTTTCTTCTACTTCTGCAAAACTAAATGAGATTCATAGCAATAATCAGCGCACTCGAAAACTGAGCGGGATTTAATCATCCGCCATTCAATCCAGAGGCAATCCCGCAACTCCTCCAGCGACATTGATGGGGATAGCAAATCCAATGCCGACAAAGAAATTCTGATCGGTCGGATTAACGAGACCTTCGACAATACCGATGACTTCACCATTGCGATTTAACAGCGGCCCGCCGGAATTTCCAGGATTCACCGCCGCGTCGATTTGGATCAAACCCGTGAGGTTCAAATTGCTATTTCTAGGTTGAAATGACCGGTTAAATCCGGATATTACCCCGGCGCTGATCGAGCTGAATAAGCCGAATGGGTTGCCGACTGCATAAACCTCATCCCCCACATGCATGATGCGCGGATTTCCCAGGACGGCTGGGACAACCTGAGCCGGGAGCTTATCCGCCTTCAATACGGCAATGTCATTCTCCGGCTCTTGGGTCGCCACAGTGGCGGATGAGATCGTGCCATCCGCGAAAGTGACCTGGATATCATTCGAGTTGGCGACAATATGCAGGCTGGTCAGGATATCGCCGTTTGCATCTACGATCGTTCCGGTTCCCAAACTGTCATCGGTCGTTCCATCTGTACCTGGAGCCTTGGATTGAATCAGGACGAGGGATGGCTGGATGATCTGATACACGCCTTCCGAAAAAGGCGGAGGCGGCGTGGCCGAAGCGAGAACCTGGCTCACTGCGGTACTGACATCATTGGTCGATAACTGGTGCGGGCTTGGGGCGAGAAGACGGTACAGAAGAAGCCCTGTGAGCGCCGCCGCCACACCCAAGATAAATAGGGCTCCACTCCGCAGACTTTTGCGAAGGCGCTGCAAGCGTTGCCGCCACAGTTCTAACCTTGAAAGAGACGGTTCATCCATTTTTTACTCAGAAGGGATTTGGCCTGATACAGCAATTCAACAGGAGCAATAAGGCCATCCTAAGCCCTATTTTCCCAGAAGAAAATGAGATAAACATGAGACATATCTTATAAAATCGCCCACTATTATGTAAATATTATGTGCTTATATACACAATTACAATAAAAAATTGGGGCGAGCGGCGTTCTACTCCTGCTCGCCCCAATTTTTTCGAAATTTCATATTTAACGGCATCTATCCACCATTCGTTATGGTGCCTTCCGTATTCTCTTGAACCAATTGACCAACCTGGATGTCCCTGAAGAAGACGTTTGCATGGTTTTTATTATTCAACCCTTCGATAAAATTGGGCCTACCCACAATCGCTATTAAACGGTCCGGTGGTTATCCACAAGGCGCACCAGGCGGGCAGCGATACTTTCCACATAAACATCCGGTACACCGTCCACTGCTTTCGACTGCAGCCGAAGATCGACCGGATCGTTTACGTAATCCACCGCCAAGAAGGCTCCGTCCTGCGTCCGGGCGATTTCCGTGGAAAAAAAGTGCAGGCCGCAAATCTGGGCGATCCGGGTCGGGATCTCGCGCAGGCTCCGCAAACCGTAGCTGGCCTTTTCCTCCGCCGTGACGCGCCTGTAAATGTGGGTATGTTGATCCCACCAACACGGATAAACTGCACCATCGCAGAAGATCACACGGAACCAGGCCGGACGTCCTCCCAGGATGCATGTAGTGACGTGCGCCTGCAGAAGGTATTTTTCATGGGGATACTGCTTGCGTGCATTCAGAACCTGCTCCCAGGAGGTGGCTTCGAGGATTACTCCATCCCCGCCTCCCTCACAGGCCGGTTTAATCGCGAAACTGGCGCCGAGCGCTCCCAGGTCATATGGATGGATGGAGGCTTGTTTGGAGTACGGAGAAAGAATGATCGTATAAGGAGTGGACAGGCCACGGCTGATGAACTCCAGGTGCATGGTGGCTTTATCCCCCGACCAGATGGTCCGCTCCTGCGGATTAATACGAAACACCCTGTGCCGGGTTGCCCAATCGACCAGCGGTTGGAAGCGCGGATCGGATTCGGAAGCGCGGTCGAAGAGGGTTCTGAATGCAATTTCCCCGTTCTCCAATCCCGCCAACACCTGTTCCAGGGATTGCGGAGTGACTTGCAAGAGCGACAATCCGCGCGCAACGCAAGCGGCTTCGATCAGATGGATGAAGTCGGCGTCATACTCCCAGTTCCAAGTCAGGCACAGGTCGTAGCGCGACATCTGGAAGCATTATAGAGGCGATAAAAGGAAGAGTCAACATAAGCAACGCTGAAAAACGAGACCAACCGGTCAAACCGGCAGGCTTCCAGCAATCAAAGCCTGGCTGTCAGTGAAACCAGAGAATATTAAATTTATTTTGATGTTTGGGAATGGCATCCACAGGAGCGGCGCAGGACGATTTCTGTGGACAATAGGATTTCATGCTCGACGGGTTCTCCTTTGAACAACTTCGACAATAGTTCCGCCGCGACCTGCCCGGCTTTTTCCGTGGGGGCCCGGACGGTTGTCAAAGGAGGATTCAAAAACGGCGCCAGGCGAAAATCATCGAATCCGACCACCGAAACATCTTCGGGCACACGAATACCAGCTTCCCCAAGGGCAGTCAGGACACCCACCGCCGAGTCATCGTTGCCGGTAAAGATGGCATCGAAATCCCTGGAACCTTTCAATAAATAATCGCGGAGTGCTTGATAGGCGACATTATTGTCAAACTCGCCGGGCAGGATCAGGTTACTGTCGATCGGAAGGCCGTGGGCTGCCAGGGAAGCCCGGTATCCCAATTCACGCCAGGCGGAATCTTCCTGGTCCCTGGGACCCTGGAAAAACATAATTCGTTTTCTGCCATGTACTTCGATCAAATGGTCGACCATTTTTTTGGTGGCCTTTTTATTTTCTATGATCACGTGGGAAATCTTCAGATTGGGAGGAGAAGTACGGTAGAGCAAGACGACCGGGAAGCGAATCTTGCATAACTCGGTCAGTTGCTCCTCGGAGAGGCTGTTGGCAAAAACAAGCATGCCATCCGTGTTACGCGGACCGATGGGAGAGGGGATTTTATTCTCCCGCATTTCCGGCCTGGATACCGCGACCAACAGATTGTAATTATTCTCACTGAAAACTGCGGCAACTCCATTGATCAACGGTGCAAAGAAATCATTCATTACGTTGGTAATGACCAGGCCTGCGGCACGTGATGCAGGAGTGGCCAACTGGCGGGCGGCCACACGCGGGATATAGTTCATTTCGAGCATCACCTGGGAAATCCGGTCGGCCACACTTTGAGATACAAGATCCCTGTGATTCATGTAGCGGCTTACCGTCGCAACAGAAACCCCGGCATACCTGGCAACATCATGGATAGTGATTGAGGATGATTTTCGCGTCATATGAAGCGTTTCCTGACCTGGGGCGGAATTCCCTCAGATTGACCAATTATATTGCATTTCAACCAGGTAGAATTTGCCATTTCTTTCCACCCTCCATTCCATCCAGAAATAAATGGGAAAGACTTGCCTACCGATACTTGAAATAATAGAAAAACAGTTTGATATATTCGTTATTGAGCGTGGTGAGCCCGGTCTCATATTTCCACCAGTTGGTCTGGTCAAAGTCGCTGTATGGAACAGCCGCCGTTTCCAGTTTGACCGGCAGCCCCGCAAGCGTTTTTTGCAAGATCCATCTGGCGCGCCGGGTGTGGAAAGCCGAAGTAACCAGGATAATTTCATGGACCGGGTGGGCTTCGGCATATCCCCAGAAGGCAACCGCCTCGTCAAACGTACTGGTCGCCCCCCCGGGGAAGGGCAGAACTATAATCTTCCCGGCGGGCACACCAAGCTTCTCCAGCACACCCACCGAAATATCGGTATCATTGGGCACCAATCCCAAATCAACAACCGGTGTGTCTACCGCCCGGACAATGACAACCACAGGAGCAAGTCCCTGCTTGTACAATTCGGCCGCCCGGAAGGGCCGGATGTTATATTCGCTATTGAGCAGGAAGATAACATCGGCTGGCTGGAGTTTATCGTTGATAATCAGATAATCGGCTATACCTATCAGGATTTGGGAGCGAAACGCAAAGACCAGGATGACCAGTAACAGGAGCAGCGCACCTACCGCAAGGCTGTTTCGCAAGAAATGCTTGGCATACCCCGAGCCTGCATTCCGGACGATTGGAGGTTTTTTCACTTCACAATCCAAATCCACCCCAACACGGTCAGCGGAATGAAAAACAGCAGCACAGCCACCGTACCAGCGAAAGCGCCGTGTCCTTCGCGTTCGTCAATCAGCCGTACGGATGGGTAGAATCCCTCCACCTTCCAGCGCGGTCCCCCAAACCAGGTGAAGAGTGCTCCACCCAGCAAACCACCCAGGTGTCCAAAATTGTCCACACCGGTGGTGCTGAAGCCAATCAGCAGGTTGATGCCGGCCACGTACAGGACGTTCATCAGGGCACGGTTGGCCCGGTTGCCGAGCAGTTGGCGGTTCTGGAGAACAAACATCCCTTCCGCCGCCAGCAGGCCGAAAATGGCCGTCGAGGCACCCAGAGAAGGACTCGGCGTCAGTAAAAATGAGAACACGTTCCCGGCGTAAGCCGAGAGGAAGTAAAGCAAGCTGAAACGCCAGTGGCCGAAGCGGGCTTCCAACCCGCGCCCATACAGGAACAAGGCGTACATGTTGAAACCAATATGCAGAAGTCCGTAAGGCAGGCTGGAATCATGCAAGAAGACCGGCGTGATGAGGCGCCAAATCTGACCGGCCCGGATCAAGGGGCCATATTTGACACCCCAATCGGCAACTACATCTACCTTAAGTAGATAAACTCCGGCGAGTTGAAGGAGGTAAATAAAAATGGTAAAACCCAGGATGGCATAGGTTACATACGGTTTGGCATTGGGCAAGGCCACCTGGATGGTGCGTGGCTGTGGGGGCTGAGGGGGTTGAGGGTACTGTCCGGAGTTTGGGGGTTCATTCACGGTTGCACCTGTAAATCTTGGATCATGGATATCTAGAGATTCACTTTGCGGGGATTCACGCGGTGATGCTCCGCCCGGATAATGGCGATGACGGTATCAACCGTCTCTTCCAAGCAGCCATCCGCATTGACGATAACGTAATCAAACTCAACGGCACGTTTGAGTTCCTGCTGCGCCGTGGCAATGCGCAGACTTAAATCTTCGGCGGTGTCCGTCTTGCGGCCCTTCAGCCGTTCCACCAGCTCGTGCTCGCTTTGTGTGGTCAGGAAGATCAACACCGCCTCGGGCGCCTTTTTTCGGACGGTGGCAGCGCCCTGAACATCCAAGCGCATTACGACATCCTGGCCGCAGGCCAGCGCATCCCGGACTTGCTTCTTGGAGTTGCCCTTATAATCCTTATACACGATTGCATACTCAAAGAACTCGTCATTTTCGATCTTCCGGGCAAACTCTTCTTTGGAAATGAAGAAGTAATCCCGGCCGTCAACCTCGTCCGGGCGGGGCGGGCGGGTGGTGGTAGTGATCACAAAATGGAAGGGCAGGTGGCGCGCTTTCATGGTCTGAACTACGCTGTCCTTGCCTACGCCGGAAGGCCCGGAGATGACGATCAGCAAAGGCTGGGGTTTATGGAGGTTGAACTCGGATTCGGTCATGGTTCTATTGTAACCGAAAGCCAGGTGTAGAAAAAAACGAGGGCGCAGGGCAATAATATTTAGGGATAATCTTTAAGGAGGCGGACAGGCTGAAAAACGGTTGCCGCGCGAGCGGTATCCCGAAACAACGAGGAACAATCAGGGGGAGAGAGCTCCCCAAAGTACGGGGACAGGCGGGAAAAGAGAATTCCCCAAAGAACCCCAAAAGAACTGGGGCAGGCGAGGACAGGCGAGAGCAGGAAGAAGGTGTTTCAGGCAGGTTTTAGGCATTTTAAGGGGGTTTCGTGCATGGGCGGAGAGGATCCTAGAGGCCAGCGAGGCCTCTTGGGCCTGCGGAGGCGGAATTGTTCCTCCAAAAACAGGCTAAAAAAGGGGTTGTTTTGTGGAAATTAAAGGGAAAAAATGAAAACAAACCAGAAAGGGCATGGGTGTCCCCACTCCACCAAGCCATACCAACTCGCAAAATGCCAAAAAGGGTTAAAATAGGCCTATGCCTCTCTACGACTATAACTGCCTCAACTGTAACCAGCGTTTCGATGTATTCATGACGTTCTTCGAATACGGCACCCGCCCGGTCGCCTGCCCGCATTGTAAGAGTCAAAACGTACGACGGGGCATTCCGCGCGTGCGCGTTACAAAATCAGAAGACAGCCGGATGGAATCGCTCGCCGGTGATTTTTCAGACCCGTCCGCCCTGGCCGGATTGGAAAATGACCCCCAGGCGATGGGACGCATGATGCGCAAGATGGGTAATGAAATGGGGGAAGAGATACCGCCCGAATTCAACGAGGTGGTCGACCGGCTGGAGAAGGGCCAGAGCCCGGAAGAGATCGAAAAGGAAATCCCCGACCTGGGTGGGGATGAAATGGGCGGGGGGGATGTGGGCGGGGGGATGGACTACGACCTGTAATAAATCAGGATTTTCTCCCACGATGTAAAAATTTTCATCTGTTCAGTCAGGTTCGCCAGACCTCGGAAAGCTTTTTTATTGTATTCCTGGTACGTGTCGCCCAAGGAACCTGCTGGAAGATAGGCGACGACCGGATCATCCTTGCCTTCCAAATACGGGCGGCCGGCAGCCAAAATGTCTCGAATGTCGTCCTTAGCGGGGGTGGAGAAAAGGTGGAGATTCATTTTTTCAACATTTTTTCGATATTGATGCGGTGCTCGGAAAAATGGCCGGTTGTATTTCCGAGCACCCAGTTCAGGAGGGGCTGCTTTTCAGGGTCATCGGCAAAACGCGGTTTCATCAATTCATCAAAAGGGGTGGCCTTCAGTCTGGCAACCACTTCGGCATAGACCCGCTTGAGTTCCTCCAAAACTTCTTCTGTCGGACGGCGGAGGTTGCGTGCGAGCAAAAGCCTGTTTATCCGATCCATATCCCAATCCCTGGTCACTTCGGGGGGTACACCCACGACCTCATGGGATGGACGCTTATCCATGTGGTAACCGAGAAGGATTTTCATCCATTCTGTCAGATGAGCGAGGTTGTCTTTCGGCGACCAGCCGCCCTCATCCGGCGTGGTCATTTGCTCCGGTGTGAGCTGGTCCACGACGTTCATCAGGATGAACCATTCACGATCGATCTCATCCAATAATTCTGCCGTACTTTTTGGAAGACTGGTCTCAGGCATGGATTCTCCTTACAAATCAAGGGGCACAATCCGGATAAGCGTCGGGAGCAGTGGTCGTGTCGGTAATGTAGGTCTCGTCTGGCAACAAAGGGTAATTTGCCTCAAAATATTCATCGAATATCAGCCGGAAGGAGTTGACGAGAGAGATCGTTGGATATAATTTGGCGCTTCCTTTACCGGGTAAATAATATGCCAGTAAATTGGTCCGTCGGTTGTTACCATTCAAACCATGATCGCCCATCAGGATGATGATGGGAGGATTCTTTGAATTTTTAATGATGGTCTGTAAGACCGGGAGGATGCGCTTGTCGATGAATTGCACCTGGTTGATATAGCCCTTCTTTTCATAGGTGACATTGGCCGGGTAGCCCAAGGAGTTGTCGTAATAGCCCGGGTCAGTCATGATCTCGCCGTCAGGGCCGAACACATATGGTAGATGGGGTATGAAGATTTGGACGAAAGTGAACTTCGGCCCGGCAATGGCGGGGATGTCTGGTAGACGGTCCAGAGCGAACTGCGTCAAAATGACATGGGTTTCCATATGACTCTTAAGCTCACTCGAAACATTGTCCAGAGCCACAGAATACGTATTTTTGGCTGCAGACTTTGTCTGGAAATATTTTGAAATCCTTCCGTTCGAAATCCAGGGCATCAAGAATAATCGCCGCAGTACTTTGTCTATACATGATTTCAAACGGATACATGTGACTGGAATTAATGGACGGGTTTTCCATCCCGATCAGGATGTCTAAATCATTGAATTGAAGCGATGGGTATTCTTCCTGAAATGCGACCGTACTATAACCGACGCTCTTCAATTGCTGGCGCACTTCATCGTTCTTCAAGATGCTCCAAAAGCCTTTGTCAGAGACTTTGGAGAAATCGGTGTTTTCATAGGCTTGAGGAATATATCGCATATTCAACAAGGCCGCGATGGAGGCATACGTGAAGGTGTAGTTTGGACGGCTGCAGGCGACAACGTAAAACCCCATATTGGTGAGTTGACCGACAAAAGGCGAATTGTCATAGCCCAGGTCTTGTTCCAGCGCATCCGAGCGCATATAGGTATCCAGAACGATCACGTAGATATCCGGCATGTCTCTCGGCGCGGTGGTGAGCGTCAAGCCGGATTGCACTTTTACCGGCTGGCGAGCCGCATAGGAACCACGGATATAGGCATCACTCAACGCCACAGCCTGAAGACCAACCAGGAACAGGCTGATAATATTCAAATAGAGTACAAAGCGTCCATATTTCTTGAGACGCAAGACTCCCAAGATGGCCAGGCCAAAAAGGAGCAGGTAGAGCGGGATAAGGGTGGAATTGTGGAAAAGGGTCTTCAACGCCGGGACGGCACGCGCCCCATAATAAACATGACCGTATGAAAAGAAAGCCACCAGGAGCAGGGAACCGACCAGGGCGGCTTTGAGGCCATCCCGGAAAATAAGGTACAGGATCCCGTAGAGGATAGCCGATCCGATCAGGGTGAATATAAATGGCCGGACGACCACCACCGGATCTACCTGGGAAATGTTTTGCGCCCACAGGAATAGTAATGGATAAAAAGTGATAAGAATATAGAAAAACGGAAAATGCGTAAATGTTTTTTTCATTTACCCTCAAGCCCCGGTGTATTTATTTGATCCTTTTCAGGATCGCTTCGCACAGGTCAGCCTGAACTTTTTCCCACGCCTGGCCCGCATCCACCATCACCCAGCGGCCGGGTTCCTGCTTCACCATTTCCAGGTAGCCTTCACGTACCCGCCGGTGGAACTCCACCGTATAAGCATCCACCCGGTTCCATTCGCCACCCCTGTCCTGCCGTTGAGCACCGCGTTTCAGACCTATTTCCACATCCACGTCCAGCAGGATGGTCAGGTCAGGAATCAAGCCACCGGTCGCGTAGTTGACCAGCGCGCGTACCTGCTCCAAGTCTTGCTGGTGGCCGTATCCCTGGTAGGCCAAGGTGGAATCCGCGTAGCGGTCGGAGAGAACGATCTCCCCCAGCGCCAGCCGCGGCCGGACGACCTGCTCCACGAACTGCGCGCGGGCCGCCTGGTAGAGCAATGTCTCTGTGCGCGGGTGCATCTCGGTATTCTTCAGGCTGTGCAACACCTCGCGGATCTGCTCGCCAATGGAGGTGCCGCCGGGTTCACGCGTAGGAAAAACGGTAAAGCCCTGCTCGCGCAGGAACTCCACAAGATAGGGAATGTGGGAGGTCTTGCCGGAACCTTCGGGGCCTTCGAGGGTGATGAACATATTTACCCAAAACGGATGGGGCACGGCGACGCCGTGCCCTTACTCGCGAAAGATCCTGACATGCCTTCTGGGCTCTTTACCGTAGGAATGCGAGACCAATTCCGCATCCCGGGCCAACTCATGCTGGAGCCGTCTCTCGGTGGCCGGACCGGGAGGGAGATCCACCCAGCGCTCCCCGTTCAACACGGCTGCAATGGCCGCCTGTGTCTGCAACTTGACCGCATCCAGCTCAGCCGCCCCTGGCACCACCTCTGACAGGTTGAAAAGGTCGCTCAGGAACTGTTCCATCTGGCTGACGGTATTGGCCCGCAGAACAAATATCGGCATACCGCGGTGTTCGGCCTGCAAGACGGCTCTGCTGGCGATTACGGTAATAGGAACGCAAGGTTACCATCACATCCGCCTCACCGGCATCCTTTGCAATCAATGCCGGGACGCCCAGCCGCTTGGCGGCCTGTATCAAGCGGTCACGCGCCACCCCGTAGGGATAGATGCGCACTGTCTGGAGCGGAGTGCGGCGGGATTCAGAAGGAGGAATGAATTCCGTCCGCTCCACCTGATTTATCAAAGGCTCACGGGTGGCTTGGATAGCCTGGGCCCGGCGCGGACCGGTGGTATTGCCATTTTCAATGCGAAATTCCGACTCGGGCCTGGCCTTCGGATTGGCTTTGACTCTCTCAATCTGAATCTTGCCTTCCGCATCGCGTGAGCGGATCTCCGGCGGGAGCGGGTAACCGCGCAGGAGGCTGTCGACCGAGGCGGCGATGTCCATGTGGACGGCTAAGCGGTCGCGTTGCTGGATTTCGACGAGCACGTCGAAGGTGGGCGGGGCGCGTCTTTCAAGGACCGTTTTCTGGGTCCCGCGCCGGCGCGCTTCCTCATCCGACAGGGTGACGGCTTCGATGCCTCCGATCAGGTCAGACAGTGTCGGGTTCAGCAACAGGTTGTCGATGGTTTGGCCATGAGCGGTGCCAATGAGCTGGACACCGCGCTCGGCGATGGTACGGGCGGCGGCCGCTTCCAGTTCGCGCCCGATCTCGTCAATCACGATGACCTCGGGGTTGTGATTCTCGACTCCCTCAATCATCACCTCATGCTGGAGCATGGGCTCGCGCACCTGCATCCGGCGGGCTTTGCCAACGGCAGGGTGCGGTACATCACCATCCCCTCCGATCTCGTTGGAAGTGTCCACCACGATGACGCGCTTGGTCTCGGCCAGAATGCGGGCAGCTTCGCGCAGCAACGTGGTCTTCCCGACACCGGGCCGCCCAAGGATGAGCAGGGATTTGCCTGACTCGACGATATCCTGGATGATATCCACTGTCCCGTAGACGGCGCGCCCGACGCGGCAGGTCAGACCGACGATATGTCCTCGCCGGTTGCGAAGACAGGAGATGCGGTGCAGGGTGCGTTCGAGACCGGCGCGGTTGTCGGCGTCAAATTCGCCGATCCGCTCGACGACGTGGTCAAGCTCGGCGCGCGCAATTTCCCTGTTGATCAGGACCGTTTCCCCCTGGACATAGCGCGCCGTCGGGACGCGCCCCAAATCAAGGATGATCTCGAGCAAGTTATCGTAATCATTGGCCTTATGGACGGCCTCGACTATGTTGCCGGGTAATACACCCAGCAAGGCATCCAGGTCGTCCGTTATTTTGAGTTGTGTCATACTTGTTTTATATCACTTTTTTGGCGGAATGTCCTGGTTGGTTACAACACGTGCCACCGGCGCAGTGGGTTTGACCAGGACATTATCCATGGCGGAAACCTTTTCCTCGACCTTCTGGAGCTTCGCCAACCGCCTGACCATGACCGCCTGGCGTGGCCCTGCCTGCGCCCCAAGATCTTCCAGCACGGACTCGAGCCAGGCTTGATAAGAGCGCACGCAGACGTAGATAGGCTTTTCGCGCCAACCGGCCAACGCATGGGTCAGCCCGGCCAACTGTTCCGAAACACAATCTGAATCAGGAGGCACGATCGGCTGGATCCAGATACCTTTTGGTCCGCTGTTTACCGCGACATAGGCCTGCAGGTTTCCCTGTGAGCATACCAGACCCATAACCTGCCTCGGTAAGGCTTCCACCGGGTGAAGCAATGCCGGCACGATCTGCCCATGCAGCGACTGGATGGCCGGCCAATCCGTCTCGGCTGCCCGCCGCCAAATATCTTTTTTATCAGCCGGGTTAGAGGTGGGAAGTTTCCAGACCCGCTGCCAGGCGTACATGGCAAAGCCGGCCTGCCTCAGCAACCGGAAGGCCGGAGAGTCTTCGTCCACTTCGGCCAGCAGGTGGAAGGCACCCCACTCCCCGACCTGGGTCACCAAATGCTCCAGCAGAGGCTGGGTTAACCCGTTGAGGGCTTCCGCCGGAGCGAGGAAAGCCATACGGGCAGAGGTTTCCTCCTCGCGCAAAGTCACCTGCCCCATCAGTGAAATGCCGTCGTCAGCAGCCACGCCTGTGTAGATGTTACGGCGCGGATCCAAATAGGATAGCATAGCCGCAGCACCCAACGGGCTGCCGCGCGTCAGGATGCGGGCAGTATCCAACGAAAGCATATCCCGGTTGTAGCGGGAAAGCAGGGGCAGGTCAAGGACGTCAAGAGATCGAACGATCATATGGCACGTTTAATAGCCTCAGTGTACCAAAGAAAGGAAGAATTTGTGGAAACGTACATCGTCCGTCAACTCAGGATGAAACGATGTGGCAAGCAATTTCCCTTGTTGTGCGGCGACAATCCTGCCGTCGGATAAAGTGGAGAGAATTTTCGTATCCGCCTGCACAGATTCAATAATCGGGGCTCGGATGAAGATGGCATGATAGAGGCCTCCTGCACCCAGTTCGGGGATGGCGAGATCCGCTTCAAATGAGTTCACCTGCCGGCCAAAGGCATTGCGTTGGACGGTGATATCCATGAGGCCCAGCAATGGCTGATCCCGGCTGGCATCCTTGGAAAGAAAGATGGCACCGGCGCAGGTGCCCCAGATGGGGTGGGTTTTGCCAAACTCGCGCAACGGCTCCAGCAAACCAAAATCCACAGAAAGCTTTCCGATGGTGGTGGATTCACCTCCGGGCATGATCAGGCCATCCAGTCCGGTGAGGTGCGCGGGCAGGCGCACTTCGGCAGTCTCCGCACCCAGGCGTTTGAGTATGACGATGTGCTCGGCGAAATCGCCCTGAATGGCAAGAACACCGATTTTCATAAACCGTAGACTACCATCCTCGTCCAGCGATCTTCTCGCCCTCCGGCATCTGGGAGATGTTGCGTCCCACCATCGGGTCACCGAGGTTCTTGCTGACATCGGCCAGTATGGAGGCATCATTATAATGCGTCACGGCCTTGACAATGGCGGCCGCGCGTTTGGCCGGATCGCCCGACTTAAAGATACCCGAGCCGACGAACACACCGTCCACGCCCAATTGCATCATCAGGGCTGCATCTGCGGGGGTGGCTATGCCGCCTGCAGCAAAATTGACCACCGGCATACGACCCAATTGCTTGGTTTCCTTGACCAGTTCGTAGGGCGCGCCAATCTCCTTGGCATAGGCCATTAATTCTTCGTCGGCCATGGTTGTGAGACGGCGAATCTCACCGAGGACGGTGCGGGCATGCCGGACCGCCTCGACCACGTCACCGGTGCCGGCCTCACCCTTAGTGCGGATCATGGCTGCGCCTTCGCCGATGCGCCGCAGAGCCTCGCCCAGGTTACGGCATCCACACACGAATGGAACCTTGAAATTATGCTTCAGGATGTGATTTTCCTCATCTGCGGGAGTCAGAACCTCAGACTCGTCGATGTAGTCGATCCCGATGGCTTCCAGAATTTGTGCTTCAACGAAATGACCGATCCGGCATTTGGCCATGACCGGGATGGTGACCGTGTCCATAATTCTAAGAATCAGGTCGGGGTCCGACATGCGCGCCACGCCACCCTGGGCGCGTATATCGGCCGGGACACGTTCCAGCGCCATAACGGCACACGCGCCCGCATCCTCTGCAATCTTGGCATGTTCGGGGGTGACCACGTCCATGATGACGCCGCCTTTGAGCATTTGTGCCAGTCCTTTTTTGACGGCAAATGTACCAGTTTGTCCTTCCATAGTTCTCTCCTAATCGCAATGCGATGGTGATTTTACCACGACGCAAAACCGGATGTCATTGCCTGCGCCACTAGTGCCTGCGGCTTAGTGCAGGCAGTACCGCAGGTACAGGTGCGCCACACCGTCCTGCGTTCGGTGCAGGAAAAAACGGCTCGCAATGACAAAATCAGTATCTATTCTAGGACAAAATTGGTATATGTTAAGAGCCAATAATTTCCAATCATAACCAATCCAATTTACTGGATCATCGCCCGTTAATGAGAATTGGCTCTATTGAATCAGGCATGGATGTGATATATTCACCATGCCATTACATCTGGAGATTTACCATGCATATCCTATTGGACCGTCAAAGTTCCGTACCCCTATACCAGCAGATCAAAACTCATTTGCGCCAGGGGATCCTTTCGGGCAGCCTGGCAGCTGATACACGTCTGCCGGCCAGCCGCCAGCTTGCGCGTGATCTGGGTGTAAACCGCATCACAGTGGAGAATGCCTATTCCGAGCTGGAGGCGGATGGACTGGTATTTTCGCATGTGGGCAGCGGCACGTATGTACTGCCGCCCAATCCGCTCCCGCCGGGACCTAAAAACAATCCTGAAATTTCCTGGCCATTATGGCAACAAAGCATTCAAGTCAATAATATCGTATCCAAGCTCGGTGGAACGGAGGAAATGCTCAAAGCTGCCGGGCACCCCAACCCAATCAACTTTGCCAGCGGGATCAGTGATTCCCGGCAATTCCCGGCCGAAGAATTCCGCAAAACCATCCAGTCCGTCATGCGCCGGGACGGCATCGCAGCCATGGATTATGGCGAACGCAACGGTTTTGCACCCCTGCGTGAGGGGATCACCCATATTCTGGCCAGCCAGGGCCTGCAAACGCGCCCCGAAAATATTATCATCACTGCAGGATCGCAACAAGCGATCGGGTTGGTATCGCAGCTGATCCTGAAGCCGGAAGATGTCATCCTGGTGGAAAGTCCCACCTACTCCATTGCCATGGAGTTGTTCCGTGCCCTGGGTTTCCGGATCGTAGGAATCCCCATGGATAATCAAGGCATGCAGGTGGAAAAACTGGAAAGGCTCCTCCAGCAGCATCACCCCAAACTGATTTACACCATTCCCAACTTTCACAACCCGACCGGCACCTGCCTGAATAGCGCGCGTCGCCGTCAATTAATGGTCCTGGCTGACCGTTATAACATTCCAATCCTGGAAGATGACTTTGTGGGCGATCTGCGATACGAAGAACGTGCGCAACCATCTCTCAAGGCATTGGACCCGGGCGGCCAGGTGATCTACGTGAGCACTTTTTCCAAGATGTTGATGCCGGGCCTGCGGGTGGGATTCCTGGTGGCAGACGGCCCGGTGTACGACAGTTTGCTCGGACTCAAACGGCTGAGTGACCTGGCCACCTCCACCCTGATCCAGCGCGCCCTGGAAGCCTATGTGACCGTCGGGCGGTACCAGGCTTACCTGCGCCGCTCGTGCCAGGTCTTCCTCAAACGCCGGGATGCCATGCTGGAGGCCATTGATCACTACCTGCCGGCCGGCGTTTCCTTCGAATCACCGCAGGGGGGGCTATTCCTCTGGTTGCGCCTGCCTGATAATCTATCCGCGGACGAACTGCTCCCGATAGCCTGTGAAGAGGGTGTGGCCTTTGCGCCTGGCAAAGCCTTCTTCCCGGAAGGCTCCGGGGGGCAGGATTGGATGCGGCTAAATTTTGTCTCCCAGCCAGAGGAGGAGAACGAGGCAGGCATCCAGCGACTTGGACAGGCAATCAAAAGGTTGCGAGTATGATGAAACTCTCTGAAGAATTACTGGCGCTACTGCGCCAGCCGAGCACCTGCTACATCGCCACTTCGATGGCCGATGGTTCACCCCAATTAACCCAGACGTGGGTCGACACCGATGGCGAACACGTGCTCATCAATAGCGTGCAGGGTTACCTGAAGCTCAGGAACATCGCGCGCGACCCGCGCGTGGCTGTTGCCATCTCCGATCCGCACAACCCTACGCGCTACTTTCAAGTACGCGGCCAGGTGGTCAATACCACCACAGATGGCGCAGCCGACCACATCGAAAAGCTCGCCCGGAAATATACCGGCAATCCATACCGCTGGTATGGAGGGCACGATCAGATACGTGTGATTATCGTCATTGCACCCGAGAAAGTCAGCAGCATGGGCGGTTTCTGGGCGGCGGCAAATACGCCTGACCAGCCCAAATAATATGTACCGGTTGTAATGGTAAACTTGGCGCATTAACGACTAGTGGGGAATCACTTGCTCACAGTGCCGGGATTGATATTCCATGGATGGTGCGTCCATGATTTGCGTGTGGGGACGATTAAAAAGGGGGGCTTTAACCCTTGACAAATCCTTAAGCTTGTATACAATTAGTACAATGATACAATGATACAATTTGAATTATGAACCTCGAAATCGACTTCCGTTCCGGTATCCCGATCTACCTCCAGGTGGTGGAGCGCGTCAAAGAGCGCCTAGCGGCCGGGCTGTTGAAACCTGGCGATCAGTTGCCCACCGTCCGGTCACTGGCCTCGGATCTGCGCGTGAATTTCAATACCATTGCACGTGCCTATCGCATCATGGACGATGCCGGCATTATTTCCACGCAGCAGGGACGCGGCACTTATATTCTGGAAATGCCCAACCCGGAGGTGATTGGAAGCATCCGGATAAAAGCCATGGAGGATCTGACCCGGCGATATTTGGAAGATGCTGAACGCCTAGGCATCTCGCCGGATGAATTGGAGGAAGAATACGAGAAGCAGAGAACGCAGTGGAAAGATGGCCGTCTGTCTGCCCGGCTCAACAAACAAGACGAAGGAATCAATCGAGAATGAAGATGAATGGTAAGTTTTTTGCGGTATTTTCACTACTTCTGGTGATGCTGGCGGGATTGAGCGGGTGTTCCTCCAGGCGCGCCGGGCTCTCTGACCAGCAGGTTGCCAGTGTAACGGAAAACATACTGAAGTCCATTGACACCAATAACTACCCGGGATTTACGCATGATTTCAGTAAACAAATGAAATCCGCATTTACACAGGAAAAGTTCACCCAATTGCGAACCATGCTGCAAACCACCAGCGGCAACTTTATCTATATGGATGTGCCGAGCCTCTCGAACAACCAGGGCTACGCGGTCTATCGGTTTCCAACCAAATACGATGACGAAACCGTCTACGTCACCATTACGTTTGTGATTGGCGGGCAGGAAGTCGAAGGACTGTTTTTTGACTCGCCTAACCTGCGCAAGATTCCTCAATAACCTGTAAGGCCTTCGGGGCCTCACCATGAACTTAAAAAGGAGAATACTATGTCACCCATCCCCGTTTCTAAAAATTTAAGCTCACGATCACTGGCCCGCCGCAAGTCTGATCAGCATATCTCCGGAATTGCCGGTTTTCTCTTCGGAGTTTGTCTGCTGGCTGGCATAATCGGTTCGGCCATCCTCACGAACAAAAATCCCCACGATCAATTCTGGCCGCCGATCTGGACGATTGGCTGGTTGTTGGCCGGCATATACTTCCTGTTCTGGCTAAAGGTGGCCTCCCAGTGGGAAAAAGCGGTCGTCCTGCGTCTGGGCAAGTTCCATAAACTGGCCGGACCGGGTGCTTTCTGGTTGCTTCCATTCATCGATACACTGGCCAACTGGATCGACCACCGCGTGATGGTCACACCCTTCTCCGCTGAGAAAACCCTGACGAAAGACACCGTCCCGGTGGACGTGGACGCGGTACTGTTCTGGGTGGTGTGGGATGCCGAGAAGGCTGCACTCGAGGTGGCTGACTATCGCGCCGCCATCGCCTGGGCCGCCCAGACCGCCCTTCGCGAGATCATTGGGCAAAGCATGCTGGCTGATATCCTGGTTGGACGTGCCAAGATGGATGCCGACCTGCAAAAGATCATTGACGAGCGCACAACGCCCTGGGGTATTACCGTCCAATCCGTGGAAATCCGCGATGTAATCATCCCGCCAGACCTCGAAGATGCCATGTCCCGCCAGGCGCAGGCCGAACGTGAAAGGCAGGCGCGCGTGATCCTGGGCGAGTCAGAGAAACAGATCGCCGGTTCGTTTGCCGAGGCATCAAAGTCGTATATCGACAACCCGACCGCACTGCACCTGCGCGCCATGAACATGCTCTTTGAAGGTCTGAAGGAAAAGGGTGCGCTGGTCATCGTCCCCAGCAGCGCGGTGGACACAATGAATCTGGGCGGGCTGAGCGGCATGGTCTCGCTGGCACAACAAAATCTGCCAAAGAAGGAAAAGGAATAACCCTCCTTCCCTTCGACTATCAACCAGCCTTGCGAGAGTCGGACTGGCAAGGCTGGTAATCTTGAAGAAACTGTTAAATAAAGAGGCCTCTGTAGAGGTTTAGGTTAAAAACAACCTGTATTGTTGGTACGTTTTGAGGAGTTAAAAATGGCAGAAACCTCGCAATGGGAATACCGCGTACTCACCATCGGCGGTGTCTTTGGCACAAAAGACGAACTAATCGAAGCCACATTGAACGATTGGGGCTTGGAAGGTTGGGATGCAATCCATGTATACACGCCCAGTCAGAGCGGCAAAGTCACCATCGTCGCCAAGCGCCCGCTGACAGCTTCCAGCCGCCGCCGGTCCTCCTGGCCCGGCCAATAATTAAGGAGAATCACATGGAAATCATTCGACAATATTTGCCCCTGTTGATCCCGGTCGTTCTGATCCAACTGGCCTTGTTGATCACTGCTTTGGTGGACTTGGTCCGCCGACCACAGACACGTGGCCCGAAGTGGGCCTGGGCATTGGTCATTATTCTAATCAATTTCATCGGCCCGATCATCTACTTCGTTGCCGGCCGCAAAGACGAGTAGGAGCAACCTGTGAACGTTGTTCATGTAGAAGCTCTGAAGAAATATTATGGGGCCGTCCACGCACTGGACGGCCTGAATCTGGAGGTCGAACCGGGGACGGTGTTCGGCTTCCTGGGTCCGAATGGGGCCGGGAAAACCACCACTCTGCGCATTCTGACCGGACTGGCGCGCCCGACCTCCGGGAAAGCACAGGTGGCCGGAGTGGATATCTCGAAGGACGTGAGGAGGCTTTCCCGCCGGATCGGGCATCTGCCGGAAGAACCGGCTTTTTATCCCTGGATGACACCGCCTGAATTCCTGGATTACCTCGGACGCCTGTATGGCCTGTCATCGCATGCACGCAAAACCCGGACGCGGGAATTGCTTGCCTTGGTACGGATGGAGGATGTTTCCAGACGGCGCATCGGAGGCTTTTCGCGCGGCATGCGCCAGCGGCTTGGAGTTGCCGCAGCGCTGATCCACCACCCCGAAGTGCTTTTCCTGGACGAACCCGCCAGTGCTCTCGACCCGGCTGGGCGCAAGGAAGTACTCGATCTGATCGAAAGTCTGCGAGGCCAGTGTACGGTGGTCATGTCCACCCACATCCTGGCAGACGTGGAGCGCGTTTGCGACGTGGTCGGGATCATCGCCAAGGGCCGCATGCTGGTGCAGTCACCGCGCCAGGAGTTGATGGAACATTACGCTATTCCTGCATTTGAGGTGGAAGGGGTCGATCACGACGCCCTCACGGGTTGGGCCGAAGACTTGCGCCGCCTGCCCTGGGTAATATCCGTTGTTCCACGAAATGGGGCATTTCGTATCACCGTCAGAGACGTGCAGATTGCCAAACGTGCACTGCTGACATTGGCCGTAGACTCAGGATTGTCGTTGAACCGTTACGAAGAGGTCCGGCCATCGTTGGAAGATGTCTTTCTGCAATTGGTCGGATTGGAGAATGTGGCATGAACTTCATCCCTGTTTTTCGCAAAGAAATGCAGGAGCAGTGGCGGACTTACCGCTTCCTGATTGTGGCGGCGGTCTTCACGGCTTTCGGATTGGCCTCACCTTTATTGGCAAAATTTACACCCGAAATGCTGAAAGCCATCCCGGGAGTGCCACCCGAGCTGCTGGCCGCCATCCCCGCCCCGACGATAACAGACGCCATCAGCCAGTATGTCAAGAACATGAGCCAGTTTGGTATTTTACTGGCGTTGTTGATGACAATGGGCATGGTAGTGCAGGAAAAAGAGCGCAGCACAGCCGCCTTTTTCCTGACCCGTCCCGTTTCACGTGAAACATTTTTATTGGCGAAGTTTACCTCCATGACGGTCATCTTTATCTCCAGCCTGGTGCTGGCGGCCATCGGAGGCTGGTATTACACGCTGGTGCTCTTTGGACCGCTGGCATGGGGACCGTTCCTGGCTCTAAACGGGTTGATGCTGGTGGTATTCCTGGTCTATATGGCGCTGGCCTTGCTGGCCAGCACGCTCGCCCACACCAACGGAATGGCGGTCGGCCTGGCGTTTGTGGCCCTGATTCTCCTGGTTGGAATCGGATCCCTGCCATCCATCGGGGAGTATTTCCCGGGACGGCTTTTCAGTTGGGGTGCAACTTTGTTGATGGGCGGGGAGGCGACTGCCTGGCCAGCCCTTGGGATCAGCCTGGGTATCATCGCGGTCGCGTTGCTGGTTG
This sequence comes from uncultured Chloroflexia bacterium, assembly GCA_963806575.1. Classification (GTDB taxonomy): domain Bacteria; phylum Chloroflexota; class Anaerolineae; order Anaerolineales; family Villigracilaceae; genus UBA877. The sequence goes on from CAWDYX010000027.1 coordinate 58,981, forward strand.
CCTGCTTGATCTTCCGTCGCCAGGAAGTTTAATCTGCCAGCCCTATTATGTTTCACGTGAAACAGTCGTCTAATAAGAAGAAACAATATTAGAACAAACGTTCTTCTTCCGGAATGGGTATTGCCTCTGCCCGGTTTTCGGGCTAAACTATCAGTAGAGGATAACATGACTACTCCCAAACTTGAACTACGTCACGTGGCAGAGCAGTTGGCCCGCTTGATTGAGGTCAGCGTCACGCTGAACTCGACACTCAACCTGGATGAACTGCTCCAGTTCATCATCCGTAGTGCAACGGAAATCCTGGATTGCGGATCGGTCTCGATCCTCCTGTACGATGAAAAAAAAGAACGCCTGGTCTTCGCGGCGGCCACCGGAGCCGACCCGAAGCGCCTGGCTGAAACCCCCGTATCGCTGGACGACAGCCTGGCAGGGACAATCTTCCGCGAAAACAAGACCATTTGCCTGTCGGATGTACAACAGGATACGGGGCACCGCCTGGTGGTTTCGAAACATGTCAATTTCGAAATAAAAAATTTACTGGGCGTTCCAATGCGCATCCAGGACAAGCCGACCGGCGTACTCGAAGCCGTGAATAAACGCGGCGGGGGCTTCGACGAAAGTGATGCCGATATTCTGGCGGTGATCGCCTCGCAGGCTGCCGTCGCCATCCATAATGCCCGGCTGGTCAAGGCTTTGCAGGATACCTATGAAGAACTGCGCATGGCTGACCAGCTGAAGACCAACTTCCTGGCGGTGGCTTCCCACGAATTGCGTACGCCGTTGGGGATCATCATTGGGTATGCCACTTTTCTCCAGCAAGAATCGCACGGTGAGCTTTCGGAGCACGCCAAACAGGTGCTCACCGCCGCCATGCAAATGCGCGCTCTGGTGGATGCCATGACGAACATGGATATGTTGCGTTCCAGTGAGATGATCATGCACCGGTTGGCCGTCCCCGTGCAGCAGATTCTGATGGCGGCATACAACGATGTCAAAAATCTGGCGGAAGCGAAAGAACAGCAAATTACGCTGGATTTACAAGAGACCCCCATCCTGGTCAAGTGTGATCCGGAAAAATTAAAGTCGGCCTTTGTGAACCTGCTCGATAACGCGGTACGCTTTACTCCTGAAAATGGCAGGATCACCCTGGGGGCAAGCCTCCAGGCCGGCGGCGATGTGTTGAGCTGGGTGCAGGATAATGGGATTGGCATCCCCCAGAGCGAGTTGAAGAAGATTTTTACCGAGTTCTATCAAATCGAGCCCCACACCACCCGCACGCACGGCGGGATGGGGATTGGACTATCCATCGCCAAAGGACTGATCGAGGCGCACGGGGGCAAAATCTGGGCCGAGAGCCCAGGACCGGGCAAAGGAGCCACTTTCAAAGTGCTGCTGCCTTTCATCGATACCAAATCGTTGGAGACAATGAAGCGCTAAAGCTGCCTGGCAGCCGAGGACCCATTTTAGATGTTGGCGATTGTTTTTCTATTCTTGGGGCTTATTCCACCGCTGATTGCCGGACCTTTGGCTGGACTGACTTTTATCAATATACTCAAACGCGGGAAGGGCTGGTACCAGATCCCGTTCTGGGCGTTGCTGGTGGCAGTGAATCTGCTCGTCATGGAGTGGGTGGTCAGTTCAGCGGGGGTGTGGCTCTCGATCTCCAGCTTCTCTGCATGGTTTTTCACACCGGTTGCGTCCATCGTCACTGTGCCCGTGATGCGCACCGCCTGGCACAGGCTTGAAGGCGCCGGTGGAGTTGATATGGCTGGCAAACGCTGGTTTACTCTCGGTTTTGTGCTGATCCCTGTGCTGCAGATCGGGATGTTCGTAGCGTTGATCCTGTTCGGGCCGTTATTGTGCAAGGCGGGTCTGGTGAATTGCCGGAATTTGTAGGCCTCAGTCTTTTTTCACCTTTCCTGCTCTTCGCGTAGAAACGCCAGCGCTTTCCCCACATCGTCATTCATAACCAGGGTCATGGAATAACCCGGACAAAAATCATCCACCTTTATCAGGCGCAAGGCGTCAAGCAGGCCTTCGTTTGCACGGACAAATTCAGAAAAGTGATTGGGAGTCTTATAGAAGAAATCCCGGTTGAAAACAGTGCCATGGTCATCGAGATTGACATTTAGCGGGTAGATATTCGATTCAAGCAGATCCTGGAAGAAATGCGTTCCGAATGAAGGCTCGAGGTCCGGGTCCACGCCCTTGCCGGTCAATTCGACCAGGGCGCGCGTGCAGTAAATGTCTCCGTAATCAATGCCAACCCCCAAGTCGGGCGTTGATGTCCCCCAGCGCCCTGGCCCGACGCAGATGAAGACCTCATTCTTCAGGGCCGCGTTGACGGTTCCGATGGTGCGTTCCAGCCGGTTGCGGTCGGTTGTCGAAGTCAGGGCAAAGTAGCCTTCCGGCGGGACGAACAGAACCCAGCGGATACCCGTCACGATCCCGCGTGGTACCATGCGCCGGGTGGAGAAGATGACATCCGCAGGGTCGAGTTTGGCAGGCAATTCCACCTCACGCGAGTCGCGCAGGTGACTCTGCGGGCGGCATTGGAGTAATGTAATGCGCACCTCGGAATGGGAAGAATTGGGATCGACCACTTCGGCGGTGAACTCGGTATCCACCGGCAAGTCGTAGTGATTTTCGAGAGTGGAAAGCAGGTCTTTCATCCGTTTGGCAAAGGGGGTCCTGCGTAACAGTCCATCGAAGGTGACAACCAACCGGTTGACATCCACCATGCTGCTGCTCAGGGAACTCAGGTAACCATCTACTTCAACCTGGGCGATGTAACGCAGGATTGGGTATTGCGCAGACAGGACTGCGCGGACTGGGAAAGTCTTCAGGGCATTCTCCCCCAGGTCAATCAAATCCACGCATTGCTGGGAGTGCTGGCGGAACTCTCTGACTGAAGCTGCCGGCTGCAACAACGGGTGGCTGAGTGCCACCAGATGGGGGTGCTCGTCGCTAAAAGACCCCACCGCGCGTGTCCCAAGACCCCACACCAGACGCAGGAAACCGTCCTCCTTGCTGATTTGCGGCGACCAGCGATACAGGTTGCGGCTGAAAGCTACGCCAGATGCGTGTGGCATAAAGTAGGGTCCAAACTGTTCCCCCTCCACAAACTGGAGCAGCACGGCAATGCGCTCATCGTACTCCACCAATCCCTTGGCATGCCGGTAGAGCAGGGCATTCGGGTTTACGCAGGAGGCGTAAACGCGTGCGATCGCTTCCGTCAGGGCAGCCAGGTTTTCTTCGGGCGCAGCCTGATTAGGGCAAAAGTAGCTGTTGTATTTACCTGCGAACGAGAAGCCAAAGTTATCTTCCAGCAAACTGGAGGAGCGGACGATCAAAGGTCGTTTCCCGGCTTCATTCAAAATCGCCTGCAATCGTTCGAGGATATCGTCAGGGAATTTCCCCTTGACAAAATCCCGCACAATTCGGGGATATTCAGAACGCATTTGCGCTTCGGGTTTGTATTTTTGATCGGACCAGTGCACCAGCTCGTTATTCGCGGTGAAGACATAATACAGGTCAGATGCCAGGAAGTATGAAACAGGAATGCGGACAGCTTCCTGGACCTCGAGCGGAGCGGCATCCTTAAGGATGCGATAGGCCAGCATCATCCCGGCTGATTTCCCACCAATCTTCCCGTAGCCAATCTTGCGGAGGTGGATATCTTTTAGATCCGCCACGGTAAACCATTTGCGGGCGATGTTCAAATAAGCCAACTGGTCGCTGATCATTGTGCGAATGAGTACCGACTTGATCTCCTGCAAGCGCGCTTCGTAACCCTTGCGCCTGGCTGCCGGCATGCGCTCAATATCTTCCGCCTGCTGAAAGGCCATGTCCTGTGGGGCAAGTTCAGGGTTAAAAGTGATCAAATTTGGGGTTTCACCCCGCTCACTGATCGCCTGACGGACGATTTTCTCAAAATCCTCATACGGAAGGTTGTGGGCGAAGTAGAAGTCGGTCATGTGGTCGCTTACGATCCTTAACCGCTCCCCCCAGGTTTCGGCGGCCTCCTCGCCATAGGGATCATGCAGACCCTCCCGGAATTGGGACTGGATGGCTTTCTGACGTGCCTCTGCCTCAAAGGCTTCCCGTGACAAGATACCGCGCTGAAAGAGTTGCTTGCGCATGATGTGTCGGATGCGAGCACTCAAAACGGGATATTCGGTCAGTGTTAAATAAATGCTAAGGACGCGGTCGGAGGGGTGGTTGTAGGAAGGCATGGCTTTTGGGGGAAGAAGAAGGGCAGGTCAGAGACCTGCCCCTGCAATGGCATTGATCAGCCCAGGTGCATCGGCATGATGACATGCAAAAAATTATCATCTCCCACCGGGCGGACAACACCGGGAGCGTTGGCCGCGGTAGTCTCCAATGCCACATTCGGTGACTTGATCACTTCCAGCACCTCACGCATGTATTTAACATTGAAGGCAATCAGCAGGCCTACTCCTTCAATCGTGGCTGCCACAATGGTCTCGTTCGATCCGGTCTCTTCGGACTGAGCTGAGATTTCCACCGCACCCGGCTCGAGGTCGCCGGAAGACTTGATATCGAGCCGGGCCACGTTCGAGCCTTCGCGGGCGAAAATTTCAGCCTGCTTGCAGGCTTTGAGCAGGGCCGGGGTTGAGAGGATGGTGCGGGATTTATAGGAACGTGGGATGATCTGCTGGTAATCCGGGAATGTCCCATCAATCAACTGGGATACCACTTCGACTTCCTTCATGCGAAAGATGGCCTGGCCGCGGCCTTTCGGCATGACCATCGAGATCAATTCATTGCCATCGGCGGCCACGCGCGCCAATTCACCCAAGGCACGCGCCGGGATGATGGCCGTCACTGCATGGGGAGCGGGCTGGGAGAGTGTACCTTTACGCACCGAAAGGCGGAAACCATCCGCGGCAGCCAAGGTGATGGTATCTTTTTCCACCGTGACCAGCACGCCCATCAACACTGGCCGGGCCTCGTCCACCGATGCGGCAAAGACCACCTGGCCGATCATATCCTTGAAGTCGGCCACGTTCAACTGAATGGCCCCTTCCATCTCCGGTACGGGCAAAGGCGGGAACTCCTGGGCATCAATGCACTTGATGTCGGTATTGGAAGCCCCACAGCGTACATTCAAGGTCTGGGTGGCGGTAGCCAGGCTCAGGCTGACCTGTTCCTGTGGCAAAGTCGCCACCAGGTCCACAAAGGTGCGCGCGGGGACGGTGGTAGAGCCTTCCTCCTCGATCTTGGCGCCGATCCAACAGGTGATGCCCAGTTCAAGGTTGGTGGCCGAAAGACGCAGGCGGCCCTCGTCACTGGCCACCAGTACGTTGGAAAGTACCGGCAGGGTGCTGCGCGGCGAAACGGCGCGTGAGACGATGTTCAATCCGCGCGCCAGACTTTCTTGCAAGACAGTTACTTTCATGGCTCAGTCCTCTCCAGAAATGCGAATCTTGCCCATGTAAAGTATATACCGAGAACCTAAAAGTGAAAAGGCAATTAGCGGATTATGATTATTCAGAAAGACTACAATTTTATCCGATACTCCCGGTACCGCCGGTAGACGTATGCCCCCAGGCGAGGCGCCAGCTTGTTGGTTTGTGGATTAGTCTCGTTGGTCAACGAGGCGTCGATCCAGGTGTACCCTTTGCGGATCACGGCCTTCCCCATTTCGAGGAACATGGCTGCCTCCAATCCGTACCCCCAATAACCCGGGTCGATTGCCAGAATTTTAAAGCTCATGCCCTTGATCCTCCTCCGGGACATGGCAAAACGAATGTAATCCCAAGGGTGCTGCAGACCGTTGGCATACTTCAAGGCTTCGGTGAGGACCGGCAGACCGAGGGAAAAACCAACTGGTTTCCCGTCCACTTCAGCGATGAAGACCAGCTCCGGGTCCATCACATCCTTGAGACCCAGGGCCTGGGCGCGGAACTCAGCCAATTCGATCGGTGCAAATTCCGGCAACACTGACAGGGACTTGTTGTAGACCATGTGAAGCTTATCCACCTCGAGATCCCAGTCCTTCATCTTCGGCGAGCGGATGATAGTTTCGCCATGGCGCTGGCGGGCACGCGCCGCGATGCGTTTCAGAATTTCAGGTGCATTCTCCGCATTGTAATCATAACGTTCCAGGTCGAGACGGTAGGCCAGCCCTTCAAATAGTTTTTCGAAACCGTAGCGCTGTGCAAATTCCGGATAATACGGCGGGTTATGACCCATCATAATGGATGGAAGAGTCTGGAAGCCTTCGACCAAAAAACCCGGGTCGCCGTCCGCAGAAAAACTGTAGGGTCCTTGCAGTTCGTCCAAGCCTCTTTTGCGCGACCAGTCACAGGCGAAATCCCACATCAGGCTGGCCGCATCGTAGCGATCCGGCAATACCTCGAAAAAACCGAATGTGCCAGCGTTCCAGCCCTTGTCGCGGTTGCGCGGCAGGTTGACCGCCGTACCGATGGTGCCGACGATTTCCCTTCCGTCTTTGGCCAGCCAGAAGTCGCCTTCACCATAGCTGAAGAAGGCGGCTTTCTTGTCCAGGTATTCCTTGCGCTGCGGCCAGAGCGGCGGCACCCAGTTCGGATCATGGCGGTAGATGCTGAAGCCAAACTTGTAAAAAGCCTTTTTATCGCCTTCCGTCAGGGCAGGGAAAATACTAATCGCCATAAAACCTTATTCCCGAGTAAACGCAGCAAGTGGCAACCAAACCCTGCCACTTGCTACATTTTAGCTTACCTGTACGCTTTCAGCTTCCCGGTTATCACCTGGAAGGATGCCGGGCACGCGTACTCCTTCCGGGCGACCGCCGCCGGGACCTCGCCGGCAAAGTCCGAACCAGCAGAATATTAACCGACTCTTTGCTCGTCTAATTCCTCTATGGGCAGTTTGTGGAACCGAAAACCATTCCGCTCTTTTTTGGCCAGATACATGGCCTGATCGGCATACCTCAGCAGCGTTTCTGCATCATCGCCATCGAGTGGGAAAAGGCTGATCCCAAGGCTGGCAGTAATGTGGACGGTTTTGTTAGCAAGAGCGAATGGTTCGGATAAGGCGTGCAGAATTTTCGTGGCAATGGCTGCACAATCTTTCGGGTTGTCGATCTCTTCGCTGATGATGGTGAATTCATCCCCTCCCATACGTGCGGCAGTATCCGACTTTCGCAAACAATTGAGCAGCCGGTCTGAAATGAGACACAATAAATTGTCGCCCTGCGCGTGTCCAAGCGTGTCATTGATTTCCTTGAAATTATCCACGTCAAGCAACATCACCGAGGTGTGGCCAGTATTGTTATTGGAGCGGTACTCACGTTTGGCCCGTTCCAAGGCATGGTCCAAGCGGTCCCGGAACAACATGCGGTTCGGTAAGCCGGTTAATCCATCGTGCGTGGCAAGATATTCCAGGCGCTTCTCGAAGCGCTTTCGTTCAATGGCGTAACGGATGGTACGAATCAGCAATTGGCTAGATATGTGTCCCTTTAGTAGATAATCCTGAGCTCCGGCCTGGATCGCTTTAATCCCAAACTCATCATCAAGGCTTGTTATTATAATCACGGCGACTTCCGGGGCTTGTTTGCGAACCCTGGACAGGTTTTCAAGCCCCAGGCTTTCCGGAAGGCTGAGATCGAGCAGGATGACATCGATATCGCCTTTGGTCAGTAGGAACAACCCGGTAGTCAGGCTATCCGCTCGTTGGAAAGCGAAAGAGAGCAGCCGGCTTTCGGCCAGCATTTCCTGGACCAGGCGGCTGTCGCCCAGGTTATTCTCGATAAATAGCACTTTCAAGCGGTCACTCATATCGAGCTCGACAATCTTCAAATCTCGCACCGGTCATTGTTTCCCTCCTAGATGGGAATTGAAAAATAGATAATAGATCATTTTAAATATTAGAAGTGACAATCCTATTATAGGACTTATTTCGTCTTTTTCCAAGATGGTGGGACATTAATCTTCAACACTTAATACACCAGGTGCACAATCAAGTGCGCGGGGTGTTTGATCATGCTTTCAGTTGGGCATGCAGTTTTTCAGCCATCTCCTGGAAGGATGCCAGGCGCGCGTGCTCCTTCTGGACGACCGCTGCCGGGGCCTTGCTGGCAAAGTCCGAGCTGAGCAGTTTCTCCAGCCGCTCGATTTGAACCCGGGTATCAGCCAGTTCCTTCTCCAGCCGTTTATGCTCCTCCGCCAGATCCAGAATGCCGGAAAGCGGAATGTAAATCTCGATTGAACCGGCAATCAGGGCAATACTATCCTCCGGTTTCGCTTCCATGGATTCGAGAATAGAGAGGTGCGCCGGGTCAAGGCCTGCCAGGGCTGTAATCATGCTGGAGTGCGCGTTGAGCAATCTGGTGTTCGAGCCGCCGACCAATGTTGCCGGGAGGCGTTTTGCCGGGCTGACTTTCTTTTCGGCACGCAGGTTGCGGATGGAGCGGATGATCTCCTGGAGTTGCGCAAAGTCTGCCAGCCGCGCGGTTTCCCAGCCTTCTTCAGGACGTGGTTCCGGCCAGGCTGCGATGATCAGTGCTTCTGGCCATTCGGCAGCCAGTTCTTTTAGCGGGGAAACCTGGATGGCCCTGCGCAGGTGCCCCCACAATTCCTCGGTCACGAAGGGCGTGATCGGGTGCAGCAGCCGCAGGCACATATCCAAAACCCGAATCAGCGTAACTGCTGTCTGTTCTCGGTTCTCTTGCCTTTGAAGTTGCAATTTTGCCACTTCCACATACCAGTCAGCGAAATCATTCCAGAAGAACTCGTAGATCTGCCGACCGGCCTCGCCATACTGGTAGGATTGGAACAGCCGCTCCACTTCTCGCACCAATGCCTGCAGGCGTGCCCAGATCCAGGAATCGGCCAAGGTCCAGGTGACCAGGGACTTGGAATCAGGAATTCGGGAAAGCCCCTGGTTACCTGTTCCCTGAAGCGTGGATATTGCCCTGATTACGAAGCGTCCCGCATTCCAGATCTTATTGGCGAAATTGCGGTTGCCTTCCACTTTTTTCAGGCTCAAGTTGGTATCGTTGCCAGGCGTGGACCCCACCAGCAGGGTGAAACGCAGGGCGTCCGTGCCGAATTCTTCCATCACCGGCAATGGGTCGATCCCGGTGCCCTTGCTTTTGGACATTTTCTGTCCATTCTCGTCTCGAATCAGACCATGCAGGTAAACCGTCTCGAACGGCACCTTACCGGTGAACTCCAGCCCGTCCATGATCATACGTGCCACCCAGAAGAACAGGATGTCGTAAGCGGTTTCCATCACAGTGGTTGGGTAGAAATACCTGTAATCAGGAGTCTCCTCCGGCCAGCCCAGAGTGGAGAACGGCCAAAGGCCCGACGAGAACCACGTATCCAGTACATCCGTGTCCTGATGGATTTTCTTTGAGCCACAATGAGCGCATTGGGAGGGGTTCTCGCGCGCACAGGTCTGTTTTCCGCAATTATCACAGTACCAGACCGGGATGCGATGCCCCCACCACAACTGGCGTGAGATGCACCAATCCTTGATGTTTTCCATCCAATTGTAGTAAACCTTCGCGAAGTGCTCCGGGATGATCTGGATGCGGCCGTCACGGACGGCCTGCAGTGCCGGTTCCGCCAGCGGCTTGATCTTGACAAACCACTGCTCGGAAATCATCGGCTCGACAATCTCGCCGCCCCGCTGCGAACGGGGTATGTTGAGCATGTAGGATTTTCTTTAATGACCAGGCCGGCCGCCTGCATATCGGCCCATAACTTTTTTCGACACTCGAAGCGATCCAGACCGGCATACGGCCCGCCGATTTCGGTCACTTTCGCCTCCCGGTCCAGCATCGAGAGCACCGGCAGTCCATGCCGCTGTCCAATCTCGTAGTCATTGGGGTCGTGGCCGGGGGTGATCTTGAGCGCCCCGGTGCCGAAGTCACGCGTTACGTATTCGTCCGCGATCACCGGGATCTCGCGACCGAGCATCGGAACAATCACTATCCTGCCGATGAATTTCTTATAGCGCTTATCTTCCGGGTGAACCGCCACAGCTGTATCGCCCAAGATGGTCTCCGGGCGGGTGGTGGCGACCGGGATGTACGCTTCCCTGGATCCGGCGAGCATGTACTTAAAGTAATACAATTTGCCGGGTTCCTCGGAATACTCCACTTCCAGGTCGGATACCGCCGTCTTCAAGCCGGGCGACCAATTGATCAGGCGCGGGCCACGGTAGACCAGCCCCTTCTCATACAGGCGCACGAAGGCCTCCCTGACCGCTTTCGACAAACTCTCGTCGAGGGTGAAGCGCTCACGGCTCCAGTCGCAGGAGGCGCCGATCTTGCGGATCTGCCCCGTGATGATGCTATGATATTTAACCTTCCAGGACCAGACCCGTTCGATGAATTGCTCGCGACCCAGCTCCTCACGCGTGACCTCTTCGGTACGCAGCAGGTCCTTTTCCACCTGCAACTGGGTGGCAATGCCGGCGTGATCCGTGCCGGGCACCCACAAGGTCGGGATGCCCTTCATGCGCTGGTAGCGGATCATCAGATCCTCCATCGCCACGAACATCACGTGGCCGACATGCAACTCACCGGTCACGTTGGGCGGCGGGATGGAAATGACAAAAGGCTTCCTGGTTGGGTCGAAATCCAGCTTGTTCGGGTCGTTGGACGGTTTGAAATAGCCGCCCTTTTCCCACATTTCATAAATGCGCGGCTCGGTGGATTTGAAATCATAGGCTTTGGGAAGATCATATCTATTCGTCATTTGTTCACCTTGTTATGTCGATGTTCAGCCCAGTCAAGTTTAATGGCTGCGCGGCTGCCCAATCTTTCATAAAGCTCGCCTGTGTGTTGTTGGATGTGGCGGATGTTTGTGAACTGTAACTCCATCTTATTGAACCAATTCCCGAGGAAACCCGCATCGGCTTCCAGGTCGGTTAGGGGGATGCGCTCGGCAACCTCCTGCTCAACAAAAGCCAGGTATTCGAGAGCTTCCTGCTTGGTTATTGGTTCCTCGCTGTCGGGTTTGCGGCGCTTTTTCCAAGGGACGAAATCCTTGGTATTGACCTGTAAATATTTATGCGCATAATAAAGCGTATGATAGACTTTGAACCAGGCTCTATCCTTGTCCTCTGGAGCATCCCAGACAGACGACGGACACTTGACAATTGCCTGTTTCAGCATGGCGAGAGAGGCGAAGTACTGAGATTGGATAACCTTTTTTATATCCATTTCTGCTCCTTTATCACCAGAAAAGCCTCATGAAAAGCTTCCAATCCAATCAAGATCAATAGCAGCCCTGGCGCCAAGGCGCTCATACAGTTCAGCGGCGTGGTGTTGGAGATGGCGGATGTTATAAAACTGGAGCTCCAGCTTGCCGAACGGCAGCCAGTCGAATCCGGAGGCGGCTTCCAGGTCGAGTGCCGGGACGCGCACAAGCACCTGCTCCCGGACGAAGGCCAGGTAGTCCAGCAATTCCTCCCGGGCGTAAGGTGCGCTGATCTTCGGCAGGTTGTGCGGCGGCCAGGGTACGGGTCCCAGGAACTGGTATTCATTGCGGTGGTTTTTCCAGGGTTTAAAATCCTTCTCAGCGTCCTGCAGATACAGGTGGGTATAGAAAATGGCATGATAGGCGACATGCCAGAATTTATTCCTGTCCTTCGGCGCATTCCAGAAAGAGTCCGGGCATTTAGCCAGCGCCTGTTTCAACATCTCCATGGCAGCCAGATACTGGGATTGGATGACTTTCTTGATATCCATTTTTTCTCCTTAAGACAGCAAAAAATTTAAAGCCTTTTCGAGCGACTTCTCAAAATCAGGCGGGAACTCGTGCCCAAGCTCGGGATGATTTTCCATCTCACAGGGAATGCCGCGCTGCAAAAATAAAGCATGAATCTGTTTGAACATCTTATAGCGGAAATCCTTGCCCCCGGCAACCATGTAACCTTTCACCCTACTTCCCTGCGCGGATTGGATGAGCGCCTCCAAGCCATCCGTGACGGTGTTTCCAGGAACGACGGCCAGGAACCCGCACACCAGCAACTTTCTGCCCAACGCCAGGTGCACAGCCAACGCCCCACCCTGGCTGATGCCGGCAATTACCAGGCGTTGGCGGTTAACTGGATGCCGGGCGCAAAGTGTATCGTAATGTGCTAGGATTTCTTTCCCGGCCAGTTCACTGTCGTCCCAGCCATAGGCACCTCTGTTGTAACGTTGGAAGAATGAGTTAGTCGTTTGGAAAAATTCCTTGTTGGTGGGCATAACGGCCTCCTGCAGATTACTTCGTGAGCAGTAAAAACAAAAACGCCCACATCCTGTTGAGGACGGCGGGCGCCGCGGTACCACCTCAATTCACCCGTATGGGTGCGCTCCATCCGGACGATCATCCGGCTCCGGCTGTAACGGGCCGAGCCCGTGCTGGTCTACTTTCACAAGGATTTCTTCAGCAGAGAAACCGTGCGACTTCGGCAGGGATTTGCTGCGGAGGCTTCCAGCCGGGGTCTCGGCTTAATTCGACCTCCGGCCTCCTTCTCTATCAGCGAAGGGTCTGTCTACTACTCACGGTATTGGCGTAAATTATACATTTTAGGGCAGGGGGCGTCAAGCGCAGATTTGCCATCCTTCCCGTTTCTTCCTTTTACTCCAATCTTTTATGGTATCCTTAATCAACATCTATATCCGCGGGAGAGTCCATGTATATTGCCATTGAAGGCGTCATCGGCGTCGGCAAGACCACCCTGGCACGCCTGCTCCAGCCGGCGTTCGACTCGGAGCTGCTCCTCGAAGTCTTCGAGGAAAACCCGTTCCTCTCCGATTTCTATGCCGACCGCGAACGCTACGCCTTCCAGACCCAGATATTCTTTCTGCTCAGCCGTTACCATCAGCAGCGGCGCGGGGTCAGAACCATCCTGGAATCCGGGAGGACCCTGCTTTCCGACTATACCTTCGCCAAGGACAGCCTGTTCGCCCGCATCAACCTGAAAGGCGACGAATTGGATATGTACAAGCGCGTCCACGAGGCCCTGGCCGAAAAGATCGTCCTGCCCGACCTGCTGGTCTACTTGTGCGCCGACACCGACGTGCTGATGCAGCGCATCGCCTTGCGCGACCGCTCCTACGAGCGAAATATGGAACGAAGCTATATCGAGGATCTCAACCGGGCTTACGAGGAATTCTTTTCCAGGCCATATAATGACACGCCCGTGCTGACCATTGACACCAACCCGCTCGATTTCGTTCACTTGCCGGAGCACCTCAAGCTGATCGAGAACCGCATCCGGGAGTCCCTCAACCTGAGCCCTTACCAGGCGGAACTCCCGCTGGATAAATGAGCCATGTATACACATCGCCCGAGAAAACATTATCCGGATTGCCAAAGAAACCACTGGCGTTCAGTCTGTGACACGCTTGGGCTGGAGGGATGTTCCTTCGGCAGACGGTTGGATGAACTGGACCATTTCCTGGATGCCGTCGAGGCAATGCAGGAGAATCTGGCTGTCTGACAGGGTCTGTGGGGCACCATATATGGTGCTGCGTACAGACAGTCACGAAACCAAAGTGTGGATAACTGCCCAAAAACTGTGGATAAGCCGCGCGGATTGTGGAAAACTCGCTCAATTGTTCGGTTTTGGACCCCCATATCTGGCTTGCAATTCTCTCCCAATCCAAAATCTGGACGGGGTAAAAAATCCCCTTGCCGGGTCCCGGAAGACCCTTTTTTTCTCCCCGCTTTTTCCACAACCGGTAGAGAATTCTTTCCGGTGTTCCGCCCAGTGCTTGGCGCTTGACATCCAACTTGGCCACAGGTGGTGGTTTCCAGTGGTTCTCCACATATCCACAGCGCCTACTACAACTGCTATTATTCATATCCTACTAAATATATGTGGAGGAAAGTATGTCCCTTTTCCGTTTCGATGAATTGACCTGGCCTGAAATATCAGCTCTTTCGTGTGCGCCGATGCTTATCCTGCCTCTTGGCGTCCTGCCGGATCAGGGGATAATTTCCACGCTGCTCCAGACTTCCCAATCCGTCGGGCTGCTTCCTTCCATCCCGTTCGGCTGGCCCGGCAGCGGGCTGGAGGTTCCGACTGAGATTTTTAATACCGTTGTGCGCAACTTGATTTCCAACCTGCTCGAAGACGGTTACGCCAATATCCATTTACTTGTCCCGCCGGGTGTGAACCTGGGCATTGACATTCCGCAGATCGTTTCATCACCCAGCCCGTCACAGGTACCGTTTTTCCCGGAGGATGACACCGAAAAGGTTGTTATCCTTCCCATCGGTCAAACCGAACAGCATGGCTACCATGCACCGCTCTCCACCGACACACTCATCATCGAAGCCATCGGACAAGGCACGGCGCAGGCTGTCCCGCAGGAAGCGTTGTGTTTGCCGGTCTTTCCATACGGAGCCAGCACACACCGGCGTTCGTTCCCCGGCACATTCAACGTCGGTGGGCGGGCCTTCGAGGATTTCTGGCTGGCAGTGGTGGATACACTCGTCACGCGTGGCTTTTCGCGTTTTTACCTGATGAGCGGGCATGGAGGCAACTCCTCCTTCCTGGTGAATGTGGTAAAGTACGCCGGGGAAAGGTACCCGCAGATTTTTTGCGCCACCTCATTCCTGTACCTTTCCGGGCCGCAAGGCGCGGCCGCACTGGAAGCCAAACGCCAATCTCCGTTGGGAGGGATGGGGCATGCCTGCGAGTTGGAGACCTCGCTCATTCTGCACCTGCGCCCGGAATTGGTCCACCTGGAAAGGGCTGTGGATGAGATGGATTTCATCTCCACCCCCTCCTATTACATGGATTGGATCGAGGGCGGGGCTTTGACTGCCAACCCACCTTGGGAGGATGACACCCGCACCGGGGCTTACGGTGCGGGCAGTTTGGGGACGGCGGAAAAAGGGAAATACTGGTTGAAAGCGGCGATCGAAGAGAAAGTCGGGCACGTGGCGGAGATCCAAGAACAATACCGCCGCAGACGTGGCAGGCATCGCCACCCTGAGAAAGAATAAATTCACCCGTACATTTTCAGTTGCGACCCCTCCTCAGGGAGTGGGCGTTTTGGTTAGTTTGGGTGTAAGCGTCTCAGTCGGTAGTACCTTGGCACTGCCCGGCGGAGTTGGGCTGAGGGGGCCGATAATAATGTAATTCTATTCGCGGCCGGTGCAGTCCTGGCAACCCTGGCCGGGAACACATTGCAAGAAAGAGCTGCAGAGAAGGACCGGCGACTTTGAGCGTGTAAGGCCGGGCTTTATTAATTACCGGCGCTGATGATCACCCGCTCCCCCAGACCGGCCCAATCGTACAGCCATTTCGCATCCGCCGGGGCCAGGTTGATGCAGCCATGTGAGGCCGCTGCGCCAAAGTCGTCGTGCCAGTAGGCGCCATGGAAGCCGAAATTGCCCGCGTAAGTCATAAAGTAGGGCACGCCCTCGATGTAATATTCGCTGGTCGATCCGGCTGGCGGTGTGATGGAGCTGTATTCCACTTTATATAGAATGGCAAAGCGGCCTTCGAACGTCCACGAATTCTTGCCCGAGGAGATCAGCGTGGCGAAGACCAGTTTGCATTTGTCAAAAACGGACAAAGTCTGGGCTGCAAGGTTGGCATAGATGAACCGGCAGGTGTTCGGCCCAGCTTCCGGCGGGAGTGCCGGGCTGACCAATGCAACTGATTTTTCAGGCAGCCATTCATCAGCACCAATCGCGATGTGGCCGGGCTTTTCTGCGTCCGTCGGGGCCGTATGCACGATTTGGTAGCGTTGGTACGTCCGGATGGGGTCCCCAGCCGTGTTGACGCTCTGGGTTTCAGAAAGAACCCAGCCGAAGCGGAAGGTCACGTCACGGGTCAGCTGGATGCCTGTAAAGGTGGACGGTGTCAACTCCAGCAAATCCTCCCCTTTCATCCATCCAAGATTGGTCAGATAGTAAGCATGCCCCCCTTCCGACTTTTTGGTGCTATAGGCCACATAAGCCGGATAATTTGGCAAGTAACCAAAGTTGCCCGTATTCCCAATGGCATCTTCCATGCTGGCATAGACCCTGGCCTTCTGGTTGTTGACCTGCCCATATTTATATTTCAGCACGCCATAGGATGGATCGAGCGGCTGATACCAGGCCGGCTCCGCAGTCGGCGATATGGTTGGCGTTTGGGTGGGCGTAGCGGTGGCGGTCGCAGTTGCTGTAGTGGTGGGGATGGGTGTGCTGGCCTCTGTCGGGGTGGGGGCGGGCGTTGGTGCGGCCTGGCAGGCAGGAAGCAATAGAATAAAAGAAAGCAGCACTATAACCAGGTTTTTTTCTTTGCGTGCTTTTCCTTCGTGAGCCTTAGTGGCCTTCATGGAAAAGGCTTTTTTACGCATGCGGCCAATCCAGCAGCAGCACTTCCGCCAGCAGCCGAGCGTTGACGTTACGCTCCAGCATTTCGATGGCAGCTTCCCCAGCCTCCACCAGCCGGCGTGCCTCGTCGAGCGATAGCTTCCCCGCCAGCGCCTCGATCTCCGTTGTGCGATCCACGTTGGCAAGTGGAGTCTGCGCCCCGGATGTGTGCAACATAACATCCCGCCAGAACGATAACCACAGCAATAAGGTTTCCCGAAAGCGTTCTTCTGCCCCGGATCCTTCTTCTTCCGGTCGGTTAGTTTTTCAGCGTAGGCAAAGCGCTCGCGCTGTGTGGACTTCAGCAAAATTTGCAGGTCCTCCAGGCGCTGTGAGCGGAACCTTAGCAATTCTTTATCCTGCATCAGGCGCAGGGCGTAACCGGGCCGGCCGCCTGAAATGTGCGCCAGCAGACGGGCAGTCTGCTCTTCGGCACCACGCTCTTTCAAGAATCCTTCCACCCTCTCGATCGGCAGCGGACGCAGGCGCAAGACCTCGCAGCGCGAAACGATGGTCGGCAGGAGGCTTTCCAGGGTATCGGCGGTCAGGATGAGGATGACCTGGGCCGGGGCTTCCTCCAGGGTCTTGAGCAGAGCGTTTTGTGCGTTGTCATTGGCTTCCTGGAAGCGCAGAAAGAGCGCCACGCGGTACTTTCCCTGGTAAGGTTTGAGCACCAGGCTCTGCCGAATGGAACGGACCTGTTCCACCTTTAGAGTACCGCCTTCTTTTTCCGCCTGGATGACGGCCAAGTCGGCATATTGCATCCGTTCGACTTGCTGGCAGGTTTTGCACTTGCCGCAAGGTTCACCCGGCGCGACCGGCTGCGGGCAGTTCAAAGCCTGAGCCAGGCGCAGTGCCAGTGTGCGGCGACCCAGGCCGGGAGGTCCGCTGAAAAGATAGGCATGCCGTATGGAATCGTGCCCGAGTTGCTGTTTGAGCATCTGCACCGCCCATTCATGCCCGAGCAGCCCCCAATTTTCGGTCGTCCGCCGCCCTTCGTCCGTCATCATTCTTCTCCAGCCCTCAGGCGCAAATATGAGTCATACCGTTCAGGGCGCACCTTCCCGGCTTTCACGGCCGCCCGTACCGCGCAGCCCGGTTCGGTCTTATGGGTGCAGTCGCTGAACTGGCATTGGCTCACCAGCGGCGACAGTTCGGGGAAGTATCCATCCAGTTCCTCCGGTTCGGTGTCCCACAGTGCCAGGGAACGCATGCCGGGCGTATCCGCCACATAGCCGCCGCCCTCCAGTGGGAATAATTGACGTACCGTGGTGGTGTGGCGTCCCTTTTGGACAGCCGCGCTGATCTCGCGCACCGCCAATCCCAGCCCGGGCTGGACGGCATTCAACAGGCTGGATTTTCCCGCCCCGCTCGGCCCGGCCAAAGCTGAAATTTTCCCACACAAGTGGTGACGGAGTTCATCCACACCTTCACCGGTTTTGGCGCAGGTGTAGACGACGGAGTACCCTATCGAGGAGTAGAAACCGAACATCTCCTCTGCCTGTGCGCCTCCCACCAGGTCGATCTTGTTGGCAACGATGATGGCGGGCAGCCTTTGACGACCGGCAATCACAAGATAACGGTCCAGCATGCGCAGGTGTGGGGTGGGACGGGTGCAGGCAAAGACGAAGACAGCCTGGTCGGGATTGGCCAGGATGACCTGCTGGTACAGGCCATGCGGCCGCGGGTCCAGCCTGACCAGCGACCGGTTGCGTGGTTCGATGGATTCGATGCTACCCACACCCTCTGACTGGCAGATGACCAATACCCGGTCGCCTACGGCCGCGATATCGCCCACGTGCTTGCCCTGCTTGAGCCGCCCGCGCAGGCGACAGATCAGCGTGCCGCCAACCGTCTGTACGGTGAAAAAACCCGATTGGGAGCGGATGATGAGGCCGGGAATTCGTTCTGTCAGCATTTCAATCAATGAACTTTACCACCGGCCCAGCCCAGAATATGGGTTTACAAGGTTTTTACCGGCACGGTTGGTGGATTGGAACATGTCTTAATGCTTGGCCTTGGGCTTGGGCGTGGGCGTTGGTACAGGCTGGCCGTAATCCGGGTTGACAACACCGAAGCTATTTTCCCACGGATAGACTGTCTGCGGACGACCGAAGAAGTAGATTTCCATAATGCGCCGGAAGATCGGGGCCGCCCAAATGGCGCCTTCGCCCTGGTTATCGACGAGTACCGCCACGGCAATATCCGGTTTGTCGGGGCTGTTATACAAGCTGTACCCGGCGAACCAGGCATGCGGTTCGACTGCGCCGCTCTCCGCGGTACCCGTCTTGGCGGCAGTGGGGATGCTGAAGTTGCCCAGGGTGTAGTAAGCCGTTCCGCGCGTGTTGGAGGCCACTTCGCGCATGGCATCCTGGATCACTTTCAAGTCTTCCGGCTTGATCGGCAGTGTGCCATTCGCCTGTGGGCGGAAGACGCTGGTAGGATCCCCGCTGACCGGTTGGATCTTCAGCACGAGTTGGGGCCGGTAGAGCGTGCCGCCGTTGGCAACCGCGGAAATGAAGGTGGCCACCTGCAACGGCGTCACCAGCACCTTGCCCTGGCCGATGGCAATGCTGGTCGCGTCGAGTCCGTCAGTGGGGTCAGGGATGGAGCCTTCGGCTTCGGCCACCTGTCCGATCCCGGTGGCCTTGCCCAGTCCAAAGGCCCGGGCCATATTCGAGATGTCGTTCTTGTATTTGCCATCATCCTGGTTATACAGAGTAAAGCCGATATGGTAGAACCAGGGGTCGCAGGAGCGCATCAGGCCTTGCGGAAGGGTCAAAGTGCCGCTGGGCTGGCTGTTCGCGCCGTTGCAGGTATCGGTGCCGTTGGCGGCTTTTTCATCCTGGCAGTGCTGCCAGGTCCAGTCATACAGGGTGTGGCCCGGAATTTCGGTGAAGGCATACGTACATTCGTAGGTGCTGGCGGGTGTGAACACGCCGCTTTCCAATGCAGCCGCCATTGTGATGATCTTAAACACCGAGCCGAGCGGATATTGTCCCTGAGAGGCGCGGTTGAAAGTTGGCTCGTCAGGGTTATTTAGCATATCCTGGAGAGCCCATTGCATGTTGAAATTGTTGGTGTCGTACAAGTTGGGATCGTAACTGGGCGAGGAGACCATTGCCAACACTTTCCCGGTATTAACTTCCATTACCACGATGGCTCCTGGCAGACCATCCATGGCATCCTGGGCTTGTTGCTGCAGATCCTTGTCGATCGTAAGGAAGACGGAATCGGCCGGTTGGGAAGCCACCTGAGCGAGCACATTGCTGGAGGCTCCGTCCACAGACAGGCTGGCAGCGTCGCGGCCATGCAGGTAATCTTCCGCCCATTTCTCAACTCCTTCGAAACCCACCCGTTCCGTGCCGTTATAGCCAAGCCGCTTATACTTGTCTACATCATCTTTCGAAATATACAATGTGTAGCCGATAGCATGCGGGGCCACGTTGGGTTCGTAAAACCGGGATGTGTAGGGATTCACCGTCACGCCGCTGAAATTGGTCACGCCGGATTTATTGACCGCATCTGCGCTGGCCTCCCCGACCGGGACATACAGGCCGTCCGGGTATGAATCGTAAGCATTCCGGATAATTTCAGGGCGGACGCCGGTCAGTTTCCAAAGCATGTTGTAGAGGGCAGTTCCATTTTTTGCCGATACGTTTCCGGAAACCAAGCCCAGCGCATCCACATCCGCCTGCGTGACGATGGCATCGCCGTTGCGGTCATAAATATCGCCACGCGCGGGCGGGGTATGCGAGGCAACGAGATGTTTACCGCCCGCCAGTTCGGGCAGGATCAGACCATCCTCCCATTGAATCTTCCAATCGCCGTTTTCCAAGACAAGGTTCGCAGTCATGTCGCGCGACAGGTCACCGAACAGGACAGTGTGGTAAATAAAATGGAAAGCCACCTGCGCCGATTGTGGGTTGGTCAACGAGGACAGGATGTTGTATTCCATCTTGCTGACACTCATGGTGTTCAGGGCATCCGTGTAGCGCTTGGCGAAATCAGCCTGGCTGATGGCGGCGCGGCTGGCCTGCGTCAGCATGGCATACATGCTGGCATAGTCTTCCACCAGCTGTGCATCCAAGAAAGCGCGCAGGGCCGGCTCGGAATCGGGAGTGTGGATGATGGTGGTTTGTGCGGTTGGCAGGGAGCTTGTCCTGGTCGGCCCCGGCAGGAGGCCTCCGCCAGCGCAGGCGGCCAGGAAGACAGGCAACAGGATCAATTTTATCCAGCGGGTGAATTTCATTCGGGATCTTTTTCCTTTTCAACCCAGCATTTCCCCGCGCAGGACCGCGGAAGAAATGGGGCAGGCATAGCTTAACATGGATTGGCACTGCGCGGCAATGTCAGTAATGGGGGCCAGGCCAAGCTTGCGCAGGCTGCGGGTCAGGTGACACAGCGGCAGGCCCATCACGCTGGCATAACAGCCGTTCAGGCTTTCGACCGGGTGGAAACCGGGATGCTGGATGGCATATGCCCCGGCTTTATCGAGTGGATCGCCGCTGGCGACGTAGGCCTCGATTTCATCGTCGCGGTAGTCCCGCATGGGCACGTTCGTGATGCAAAGGTCGGTGACCAGCGCCCCATCGGACAGCCTGAGTGCGGCCAGACCGGTCAGGACCTGGTGGACATGCCCGCGCAGAGTCTGCAACATTGCCACCGCCTCAGCCGGGTCTTTTGGCTTCCCCAGGAGGACCTGCCCGTCCACCACGGCTGTATCGGCAGCCAGGAGGATCTCGCCGGCGCGGGCAGAAGAAGCGCAGGCACGCGCCTTGCTCTCGGCCAGGCGCAGAACGTACGCTGCGGGCGCTTCGCCGGGCTGCTGGCTCTCATCCACAACGGCAGGCCGGGTGTCGAACGCCCAGCCGCCCAGTGCAAGCAATTCACGCCTGCGGGGGGAGTTGGAAGACAGCACCAGCACAGGTTCGGTCACGTCCAAGATTCTAACACACTCACCCCCAGGCCTCGCGAGAGAGGGTTTAGGAATAGCAGGAAACGCGCACGCGTTTATTGAAACGACCAGGAACGGTGCATTGAAAGAGAAAATTTGCAGGTGACACATCCCGCCAACTCCTGTTATGATATGAATATGGATACAAATCCTTCCCCCATACCGATCTCCCGGAACAGCCGCGTACTGGTGGAATTGGTAGTTGGCTCAGGCCAGGCCGAACGCGGCGAGTTCACACTGGTTCCAGCCGAACAGGCTGATCTTAAAAGCGGTCTGCTGGGCGAGAACACACTCCTGGGCCAGCTCCTGTTGGGTCATTACGCCGGGCAGATACTCCCTTACCAAGCGGGCGACCTGAAAGAAGTGCGCATCCTGGAGGTGCATTCCGGGGAGGGCGCCGTCCCTTCCGAGGCTGCCGATAAACGCCGGCAGGCAGTCCAGAAGGCCGCCGCACAGTCTGAAATCACCAGCCAGATGATCTTTGCGACTGCCAGCGGCAGCAAATGGGGCGATTACGACGTGGATGTGGACAAGTTAATGAAGGACGAAGAATAAGGCGGGTGTGGACAAAATGGATTTTACACCGCTCCATTTCATCGACCAACCTATTGAAGTCTGCTTCGATGCCGCGCCGGCCCGGCAGAAGACACCCCCCTGCCCGGACGGATTCACCTGGGAAGGCAAAGACTACCGCATCACAGAGAAACTCTCAGAGTGGAAAGATTTTACCCGGCGCGGCCGCATGGCGCGCAATATGCAGCCGGCGCATGCGGCAGTAGCAGCGGAACACGGTTCGCTCGGGGTTGGGCGTTTCTATTTCCGGGTGCGGGTGGGGACAGGCCAGGTTTTCGACCTGTACTATGACCGGGCCATAAAAGACGTGGACGACCGTCTCGGTCACTGGTTCCTGTATCGGGAACTGGGAACATAAACAATGATTACACAAAAGGAGAGATCATGAAGCGCACTCTTTTCGAATTACTCGGAAGTCTTGCCATCCTCTCACTGACCGGCTGCAGCCTTTCGTTGCTGGGGACACCAACCGCGCTGCAGACACCCCTCGCCATGGCTTCTCCGACACTGCTTTCCGAAACGCCAACGCCGGCAGCCTCCGCCACCCCCGCCGTTCCAAGCGACACCCCGACTGTGAGCCTGCCAACCGTCACACCCGGCCCGGCCGAGGCAACGGCGACGACAGGCCTGGTGCCTACCACCACGACCAGGGGCATCCTGGCCGGGAACCCTTCCGGACCGTACGGCGTTATCCAGATTGCCCCGGATGACGTGTTGATTATCCGTTCCGCTCCGGGTGCGGGAAACCCTGTCACAGGATCTTTCGCCGCCAACACCACCACCGTGATGCGCACCGGTCCAGCCTCCACCGTTGGAGAAGACCTGTGGGTGCAAGTGCAGAAGTCGGGCAGCGATACCGGCTGGGTGAACGCCGCCTACCTGACCGAATACGTCGCCCCGGCTGCTTTTTGCGCCGATGGGCGCGTCAACAGCCTGCTTACCAACTTTGGCAATGCCCTCAAGACCTCCGACGGGCAGGCATTGGCTGCGCTGGTCAGCCAGGCGCACGGCATGACCGTCCGACTGTGGCGCAACGGGAATGCCGTCCCCTTTTTCCCAAAAGATGCCAGGTGGATTTTTGAAAGCACCTATGAACACAATTGGGGCGCGGCACCCGGCAGCGGCCTGGATACCATCGGGTCGATCCACGAGGTTGTCATCCCAAAATGGCTGGATGTACTTAATGCCCCCACGCCCGGATATATCGCAAGCTGCGATGCCCCCCAAACCGGCGGTGCCAGTTATGATACTTCCTGGCCGGCAAGCTACGCCAATATTAACTTCTATTCCCTTTTCAAACCCGGCCCGGCCGGGAATGAATACTCCTGGCGAACCTTGTTGATCGGGGTGGAGTACGTTCAGGGGCAGCCATATATCTTTAGCGTAACGCAGATGGATTGGGAACCGTAGGATGGTTTTCATATTATGATTTCGCGCCCCAGGGCTTCCTCTAAGTAAGAAAGTTCTGCTCCCATATAACCCATCCCCCTGCCCCTTCCCACAGGGATGGGGAAAATAGACGAAAATGGGTGTGCGGAGGCGCAAAGCGCCTCCGCACACCCATTTTCACATGCATCTTCCCTCCCTGATTTCGGGGAAGGACGGGGGTGGGGTATAAAGGCGTTCCTTTGAGGAAGCCCCGTTTTGGACCAACTGCCTGAAGACAGCGGGCCTTATTTGTTGTATAATAAGGTTGCTATTGATAAAAATTGCAATAAGGAGGCTGTCCTTGTCCTGCATACCCCAACACACCCAAACCCTGCGGGCACGCGGCTATCGCATGACGCCCCAGCGTCTTTCCATTATGCAAGCCCTGCACGAGGGGGGACACCTCTCGCCCGGGCAGATCTATGAGCGCATCCGCGCGGTCGGCATGACGGAGACAACGGTCTACCGAACGCTGGAGTTCCTGGCCAGGAACGGCGTTGTCCATCCCACCCAGGTTGGCGGCGGCCACCTGACCTATGAGTTGGCCGGACACGACCACCACCACCTGGTTTGCCGGAACTGCGGTGCGCAGCTGGACCTAGAGCCGGAGGCTCTCAACGAGGCCATTTCCCGGATCAAGCTCCAGACCGGTTACCAGTTGGAGGCCGGGCACCTGACATTCTTCGGGTTGTGCCCGGAATGTTCATCAAAATCATAGCAGGTAAGGTCATGTCTACGATCAGAACAGCTCTTAAATCCCTAACGCATGGAACACCCCGCAGCCTGATGCTCTATTATGGCATCTGCGCTGGCTGGCTGCTTACGACAGCCATGCACATCCCGGATGGATATCTCAGCCCGGTGACATCGATGGTTATGTTCATCATCGTCCTGCCATTTTGGGGGATGGGTGTCAGGAAACTGCGTGAGAAGATGACCGCCAGGAATGTACCGTTGGTGGCCTTGATGGCGGCCTTTTCGTTTGTGATCATGATGTTCAATGTACCGCTGCCGGGCGGCACAACCGCACATGCTGTCGGCGGCGCGCTGGCGGCGATCATCCTGGGTCCCGAGATTGCAACAATGGCAATCTCCATTGCACTGGTCATCCAGGCATTCTTCTTCGGGGATGGAGGCATCCTGGCGATCGGGGCGAACTGTTTTAACATGGCAGTGGTGCTGCCATATGTCAGCTATGCCATCTACCAGACTTTCTCCAAGAATCAACCGCCATCGTCGAAACGGCGGATTGCCGGGGCAGCGGTGGGGGGATGGGCCGGTTTGACCCTAGCGGCCTTTTTTGCCGCGGTTGAATTTGGCATTCAGCCTATGCTCTTTCATTCCGCAAACGGTACACCGTTGTATGCGCCCTATCCCTTATCCATCTCCATTCCAGCCATGGTCATCCCGCATGCCTTAATCGCCTCAGTGGTGGAGGGGTTGGTGGCGGCACTGGTTGTGGCCTACCTGCAGCGAGCAAACCAGCCTGCGTTGGAATTTGTGAATAAAACTGAAATTGCCCCTGAATTGAGCGGATTTTCCAAATGGCGAGGCCTGTGGATCGCCCTGGCGGTCATGCTGGTGATCGTCCCGGTCGGGTTATTAGCTCCCGGAACAGCCTGGGGAGAATGGGGCACTGAACAGCTTTCCCATTTGGGGCTTTCCTTTATCCCTCAAGGGATGGCAAAATTATCCGGGCTATGGTCGGCTCCATTACCCGATTACGACCTACCGGCCTTGAAAAATGCCAACCTAGGCTACCTACTTTCAGGTATTGTCGGGACAATCACCATCGGAGTAGTGGTCTGGCTGTTCACTGTGCTGGCCACCTTGCGAAAACCAGAAGCCAGGTAAATATAGTCAACCTGCCAACGAAACACATCCACCGCAGCAGTTTTGTTGAACGAACGCTGTTGGATATCAACCACACCTTGGAGCAATCGGTGTTTGCCGAGAAGATCGCCCGGCAGCCGGGATTGCTTCAGCAGTTGGATGCACGCCTGAAAATCCTGTCCTTGCTCTTGATCCTGCTGGCAGTAGGCCTATCTCACAGTCTCCTGGTCATCTTGGTTCTTTATTTTCTGGCACTAGTGCTGGCCTTTTTCTCCAAAATTCCACTGGGGGTCTTCATCAAGCGTGTCTGGTTGTTGATCCCATTTTTCACTGGTGTCATCGCACTTCCAGCCCTGTTTATCACGCCCGGAACGGTACTGGTTCATCTGCCCCTTGGACTGGTCATTACCAGGACCGGTCTCTCGACAGCACTTTTTCTCCTGTTGCGAGTTGGGACCTCGGTATCTTTGGCTGTGCTGCTGATGCTTACCACTCTCTGGAACAGCTTGCTGAAAGCCCTGGGCGTGTTGCGCGTCCCGGCTGTGGTCATCCTGATCCTGGGCATGACGTATCGGTATATTCATTTACTCCTTCACATCACCAACGATATGTTCCTGTCGCGGAAAAGCCGTCTTCTGCGTCGTTTGAGCGGACCTGAAGAGCGCGACCTGGTCGCGGCCACATCCGGTGCACTGCTACACAAGTCTCTGCGGGTGAGCGGCGAGGTGTATTTGGCAATGCAGTCACGAGGCTTCCGAAACACCCCGCGCACACTGGATACATTCAAGATGCGCTGGATGGACTGGCTGGCGGGTGCGCTGGTGGTCATCACAGTAACGGCGGCGATCTGGCTGGGAAGGTAGGAAGTTCGAGGAATTTCTTTTATGGAAGTCAGCCCTGTCTTTGAAGTGGACGGAATTTGTTTCGACTACGATAACCAGTTCCCTGCCCTGGACCATGTCAGCCTGCACGCTCAGCCAGGTGAACGGCTGGCCATCCTTGGATCGAACGGTTCCGGGAAAAGCACACTACTGAAAATCATGGATGGACTCTTATTCGCCACGCAAGGTTCCGTGCTGGCCTTTGGAAAACCCCTGACAGAAGAGGCATTGCAGGAGGATGCCTTTAACTTCGAGTTCCGCCGCCGGGTCAGCTTGGTATTCCAGGATAGCGATGTGCAGTTGTTCATGCCCTCCGTGTGGGACGAGTTGGCTTTCGCGCCACTCCAGCTGGGACTGAGCCACAAGGAAGTAAAGGAACGCGTTGAATCGGCACTCCGCAATCTGCAAATTGAAAAACTGCGTGAGCGCGCCCCGCACCAACTTTCAGGAGGAGAAAAGAAACGCGTCGCCCTGGCGTCCGTCCTGGGTCTCTCCCCGGATGTCTGGCTGCTGGACGAGCCGTCTGCCGGGCTGGACCCGACGAGCGTAGCCTGGTTGATCGATTTCATCAGCCGGCAGGGGAAGACCGGGAAAACGGTCGTGACCGCCACGCATGATCTGAGCATCCTTGAGGAAATTGCCGACCGCGTCACCATTATCAGCGAACAGCACCGGATCGTCGCAGAGGGAAGTCCGCACCGAATCCTGACAGATAAAGCCCTCCTGGTGTCAGCCGGGCTGATACGCCCGGTGTAGAAGATGCACCACCGCCAGGATAATGGAAGCGGACGGACTGGAAAAGCCTTGACGACACTTGCATGAGAATTCAAAATCAATGCCCTTGACAGACCGCCATTTCCGCGGATAATAAATCCCAACAGGCGAGCCTATAAAAAGCATGGACGGAGGAAAGTAGGTCAACGGATGCCGACAGGGAGATACGGGCACAGACTGAGACTCGTATCCGGCGGAAACCGATCGAAGTTCCCTCCTGAGCTGTTCAGGTGAAAATGTCCACATGTCAAGTATTCCTGTTCCACGTGTGACGTTCAGTAGTCTGAGCCGCAATCCCCGCGTTGCAGGGGCAGCCGATGATGGTCGGCGATGAGTGGGCCGATTGGCCAATTTGGGTGGTACCGCGGGAATACCCTCCCGTCCCTTGGTTGGACGGGAGTTTTGTTTAGAAAGAGATAGAGAGAAGAGAACAGAAGGACTAGATTGTCTTGCTCAGAAAGAACAAATTTCTATTCTCTGCTTTCTACTCTCTCGTAACTCATGGAGGCAACATGCTTGAGCAATTGAAACAAGTTGAACAGGATGCTCTCGAAGCGCTTGAGTCCGTCCATGACGAAGCCGCGCTGGAAGCCTGGCGTGTGGCGCATCTGGGGCGCAGCTCAGGGCTCATGCAGGTCTTCGGCCAATTTGGGGAACTTAGAAAAGAAGAGAAGCCGGTGGTGGGCCAGCGTGCCAATGAGGTGAAAAAGGCACTTGAAGCAGCCTTTGCTGCCAGGGCCGAGGAGATGCGGCAGGCGGCGTTGAAACGTTCGCTCGAACAGGAGCAACTGGATGTGACCCTGCCGGGGCGCCGTCTTCCACTGGGCCGCCTGCATCCCGATACACAGATCCAGCGCGAACTATTCCGCGTCTTCGGCGAGATGGGCTTCCAGGTCTATCGCTCACGCGAAGTCGAGAGCGACGAATACAACTTCCAGCTGCTCAACTTCCCGGTCGGCCACCCGGCACGCGACATGCAGGATACCTATTTCATCGCGGCCGAGGGGCGCGGCGACAATCCCCTGGTCATGCGTACGCACACCTCTCCGGGTCAGATCCACGCCATGCGTGAGTATTCGGCGCGGAACCCACAGGACCCACCGCCAGTGCGCATCATCCTGCCGGGGATGTGCTATCGCTATGAGCAGACGGACGCCCGCCACGAGACCCAGTTCGACCAATTGGAAGGCCTGACGGTCGGGCCGGGCATCACCTTCAGCGACTTGAAAGGCACCCTGACGGACATGGCCCGGCGCCTGTTTGGGCAGCAGACCCGTACCCGTTTCAGGGCTTCATTCTTCCCGTTCACCGAACCATCCGCCGAGTTCGACATCGAATGTTTCCTGTGCGGTGGGAAGGGTTGTCCGGTTTGCGGAGGTGGCTGGCTGGAGATTGGAGGCAGCGGCATGGTTCATCCGGTAGTGCTTACGAACGGCGGCTATGACCCGGCCCGCTACACCGGTTTTGCCTTCGGTTTTGGCATCCAGCGCATTGCGATGCTGAAATATGGCATTAATGACATCCGCTATTTCTGGCAGAACGATTACCGTTTCCTGGAGCAATTTTAGATTTCTCAGGGAACAGGTAATCAGGTGATCAGGTATTAGGTATGGGAAAAACTCAGGATAAAGGTCTTGAAACCTTACAGGTCTGGCAAAGGGCAATGGCATTTGCTGTAAAAGTGTGTCGTCAGGTTTTGCCATCGATTCCCTCTCAGGAAAAGTGGAGCTTGGTTGACCAATCTGCGCCGTTCCGTTCAAAGTATCCCGGCCAATATTGCCGAAGGTTATGGGCGTTTTTACTATCAGGAAAGTATCCGTTTTTGTTACATTGCACGTGGTTCGCTGGAAGAAACCTTCAATCATATAACTCTTGCCCAACAATTGCATTATTTGAATGACGAAACCTTTCAAAGTCTCGCCAGCTGAAATACAAGAAATCCGCCGGATGTTGAATGGGTACATTTCTTTCCTCAAAACCAGCAAACGAGGTGCATCCGAACCGGGCGCATCCTTGGCTGTTCACGAAGAACAAGTTTCGTATCCAGATAACTATTCTGAATCCTGATCTCCTAATCATTTGATACCCTAATTACCAAATCACCAATTACCTAATCAACTTCATTCGGAGATACTTATGAAAGTCCCCATTTCTTGGTTGAAAGATTTTGTTGACATAGATATTTCGATCCCGGAGTTGGCCAGTCTCATCACCATGGCCGGCATGGAAGTGGAAGCCATCCAGATGGTCGGCCTGCCGATGCCCAGACCCGGCAGCGTGGATGCAGCCCTCTCCGGCCTGGAATGGGACCGGGAGAGGATCGTGGTCGGCGCCATTTCCGAGGTCATGCCGCACCCCAACGCGGACCGGCTGGTGTTGTGCAAACTCTTCGACGGCCAGCAGGAGCAGGTTGTTCTGACCGGGGCGCCGAACCTGTTCGAGTTTACAGGGAAAGGTGCGCTGCCGAAGCCATTGAAAGTGGCCTATGCCAAGGAAGGTGCACAGATCTTCGATGGCCACCAACCCGGGCAGGTGCTGATGACGTTAAAACGGGCCAAGATCCGCGGCGTGGATTCCTACTCGATGGTCTGCTCTGAGAAGGAATTGGGCATCTCGGAGGAACATGAAGGCATCCTGTTCCTTGACGATACAGCCCAGCCCGGGACGCCTCTGGCCGACTACATGGGTGACGCCGTACTGGATGTGAAACTACTACCCAGTTATGCGCGCTGTGCCAGCATGCTTGGCCTGGCGCGCGAGGTTGCCGCCTTGACCGGGAGAGCATTAAGACAACCCGCTTCCAGCCGGCAGCATTCTGCTAAAAATAAAGCGCTTTTCGCCAAAATTGAGATCACCAGGCCCGAACTCAACCCGCGTTTCGTGCTTGGTCTCATCAAGGAGATTGAAATCCGTCCCAGCCCGTTCAAAGTTCAGCTGCGCCTGAAACTGGCCGGGATGCGGCCCATCAATGCCATCGTGGATGCAACGAACTATGCCATGCTTGAAATCGGCGAACCGCTGCATGCCTTCGATTATGACGTACTGGTCAGGCGTGCCAAGGGCAAGACAGTCCAGATCATCACCCGTACCGCCCGGCCCGGCGAAAAACTGACCACTTTGGACGGCGCCGAGCGGATCCT
>CAWDYX010000028.1:0-411327 GCA_963806575.1 uncultured Chloroflexia bacterium
TGGGCATTCTGATCTTGATAATCTTGTATTGCACAATTGGGAGCGTCGTTTTTAGCGAAAAATATGCCAACTATAACGATACCAGTATTGCACTGCAATCGCCTTCACGGGCGCATCCCTTTGGCACGGACGTGATAGGGCGCGACATCCTAGCACGAACAATTTATGGCGGGCAGATTTCCCTGTTGATTGGTCTCACTGCGGTGATGCTCGAAACGACACTGGGAATTTTAATTGGAGCTGCCTCCGGCTATTTTGGGGGTCTGGTTGACAATCTTTTGATGCGGTTTACTGAAGCCATCCTCATCATCCCGCAAATATTCCTGCTCCTGGTCATGGCGAAATTCTTCGCGGGCAATATTCCCGACATAAACATCCTCGGTCGGGAGTTGAGCGGAAGTGTGGTTGTCATCATCGCCATCATTGGCCTGACCTCCTGGCCTTATCTGGCGCGCATCGTACGAGCCGAGTTTCTGACGCTTAAGGAAAGCGAATTCGTTCTAGCGGCGCGCGCAACAGGCACTTCCACCTTCGATATCATCTTTCGCCACATCCTCCCGAACAGCATTGCCCCCATTGTTGTGACGGCCACACTGGGTGTTGCCAATGCCATCACGCTTGAAGCTTATATCAGTTTCCTCGGATTGGGCGTCCGTCCGCCGACTGCCACGTGGGGCAACATGCTCGAAGGCGCCTACAATTATATTGAAACTGCTTACTGGCTATGGTTCTTCCCCGGGCTACTAATTCTGCTCATTGTCTTGAGCATTAATTTCGTTGGTGATGGATTACGCGATGCCCTCGACCCGCGTAGCCGCATGGTGTGAGATTAACATGACTATGTTGCTGGATGTAAAGGACCTTAAGACCCGTTTCCATACAGCGGAAGGGACAGTTTACGCCGTCAACGGGGTTTCGTTTGAATTAAAAGAAGGCGGGACATTAGCCGTGGTTGGAGAGAGCGGATGCGGAAAATCAGTGACAATGATGTCTCTCCTCAGTCTCATTCCCATTCCGCCGGGCGAGATTGTTAGTGGTAGTGCTTATTACCGTGGGAAAGATCTGCTCAAATTGAACGAGAACGATTTACAGCGCGACATTCGGGGAAGAGAGATCGCCATGGTCTTCCAGGATCCGATGACCTCGCTCAACCCGGTGTTGTCGATTGGCCGCCAGTTACCGAGCCTCTGCGCGTTCACCTTAGTTTCCCGCCCGAAAAGGCTCGAAAGAGAGCCATCGAATTGCTTGAACTGGTAGGCATCCCCGACCCAAATAAGCGCCTGGGGGATTACCCGCACCAATTTTCTGGTGGGATGCGCCAGCGGGTCATGATTGCTATGGCACTAGCGTGTAATCCGACCCTTTTGATCGCTGATGAACCGACCACGGCATTAGATGTGACCATACAGGCTCAAATCGTCGAACTCGTCAAGGAATTGCGCGACAAGATTGGTCTGAGCATTATCTGGATCACACATGATCTTGGTGTGGTGGCGGGGCTGGCGGAGCATGTTATTGTCATGTACGCTGGTTACATCGTTGAGAAAGCGGATGTGGACACTCTTTATGAAAATCCGCGCCATCCTTATACTCTTGCTTTGATGGCTGCTTTACCACATGCAGAGAAACGCCGTGAAAGCCGTTTGAAATCCATCCCTGGAGCGCCACCCAATCTTCTGGTCAAACCATCCGGTTGTCCCTTTGCGCCGCGTT
This sequence comes from uncultured Chloroflexia bacterium, assembly GCA_963806575.1. Classification (GTDB taxonomy): domain Bacteria; phylum Chloroflexota; class Anaerolineae; order Anaerolineales; family Villigracilaceae; genus UBA877. The sequence continues at coordinate 1,714 of CAWDYX010000028.1, forward strand.
GTGAATATGTTTTAGATAAATGTAAAACGCAAAATCCGTCATTGAGGTTGGTAGGAAACGATCATTCCATTGCCTGTTGGGTGGACGTTGAAGGAGGAGGAGCACAATGACCGACTCCCAGCCTCTAGTCGAAGTCAGAAACCTAATCAAGCATTTTCCTGTAATGCGTGGAATCATGATCCAACGCCAGGTGGGGACCGTGCGCGCCGTTGATGGTATCTCCTTTTCAATAAATCCTGGCGAAACACTCGGCCTGGTCGGTGAAAGTGGCTGTGGGAAGACGACCGCCGGGCGTACGCTGCTCGGCTTGTATCCGCCCACTGATGGCCAGATCATGATTGACGGCCAAGACCTGCGTAAGTCGCGCGGCGCTAGGATGATGGTCATCCGGCGCAAGGCACAAATCATCTTTCAGGATCCTTACGCCTCTCTCAACCCGCGCTGGACAATCAGTGCAATTATCGGTGAACCTCTGCGCGTACACAACCTGCTTTCAAATGAAAATGAGCGCACCGATCGTGTTCGGGAGCTTTTGCGCCTGGTCGGATTAAGCCCTTCACATCTCAATCGCTTTCCGCACGAATTCTCGGGCGGGCAGCGACAGCGGATAGGCGTTGCGCGTGCCCTGGCTTCCGACCCTAAATTCATTGTCTGCGATGAACCAATCTCTGCCCTGGACGTCTCCATCCAAGCCCAAGTGGTCAACTTGCTGGAGGATTTACAGGATCAATTTGGCATTACTTATCTTTTCATCGCCCACGATCTGAGTATGGTACGTCACATCTGTGACAGGGTGGCGGTCATGTATCTGGGCGTAATTGTGGAAATGGGGGACCGTGATGAATTGTACGATCACCCGCTCCATCCATATACCAAGGCCTTGCTCTCGGCTGTCCCAATACCAGATCCTAAAAAAGACCGCGCCCGCCATCGTACCATTCTGGTCGGCGACGTTCCCAGTCCACTAAACCCACCCTCAGGTTGCCGCTTCCACCCGCGTTGCCCGGTCGCGGTCGAAAAGTGTCATCTAGAAGTTCCCGACTGGCGGGAGGTCGCCTCGGGACACTGGGTGGCCTGCCACCTGGTCTAAGGAAAGAAGGCTATGATTGACTTAGGGGCTTTGATACGCGTTCCTTGTGTGGAAGTCGAGATGGGCTTTGACATCTCACCAGACGGCAGGAAAGTGGCCTATTCCTGGAATAAGACCGGCCAGTGGGAGATATACGAAATCTCCCTTACCGGACACCAGTCTCCCAGGCGGGTTTCTGTCGGTCCAGGGGGAAAATTCGGCCCCAAATATTCCCCCGAGGGCTCACGCTTGGCCTACATGGTGGATTTCGACGGCAGCGAGCAGAATCATTTATTCCTGCAAGATTTCATCTCTGGGAAAAACACCGATCTGACGCCAAGAATTTCATTCTCACTCCAAACGAATATTGCCTGGTCGCCGGACGGAAATTCTATTGCTTTTATAGCAGACCAAAACCAACACTTCGATGCTTACGTGATGGACCTGGATAAAGCTCTCATGGCTGGTCAGGAAACGATGACACTCTTTCCGATCCGCAAGATCCTCAGTATCAACCGCCCGGGATGGAACGTCAAATGGTCGCCCGATGGACAGTGGTTGGCAGTAGTCTTTGAAGGCCCTGGCCAGGATTACCTGACTTACCTCGTCACGCCGGATGGAAAGAAAAGCCGGGCGATCATGAAAGACGGGTCACCAATCGACGCCCGCAACCCGGCATGGTCTCCGGACAGCAAGCGGCTGGCTTTTGACTCCGATCTGTCAGGCTGGCATAGCATTGGTATTCTGGATATTGACAAACAGGAGATCACCTGGCTCAAAGGCAGTCAGTGGGAACGCTATTCGCCAGCGTGGTCTCCGGATGGAAAGAATTTGGTGTATGTAGCTGCCAATGGTGGTGAGACCTGGCTGGAGCTGTGGCAGGAGGGTCATTACCCATTGCGAATGCAGCAAATGGAGCCGGGGTTGCACTATTCGCCGGCTTTCACACCTGATGGTGATGCAATCATCTTTTTATTTGATAATCCAGGTCACCCTGATGATCTGTGGGAAATTTCCTTCCGAGAACGAAACCTCCGACAATTAACCCAATCTCTACCGCTGGCATTGCGCAAATTGAACTTCATCATGCCAGACGAGGTAATTTACCCCAGCATGGATGGGGAAACAGTCCCGGCACTGTTATACCGTCCCGCAAACGTGGGTCCTCACACCCCTGCGGTGATCATCATCCACGGCGGGCCTACCTGGCACTTTTCATATACCTGGTATCCGTTCATGATTCACCTCGTCAGCCGCGGTTGGACAGTGCTTGCTCCCAATTACCGAGGTTCCACCGGCTATGGTCGCGAGTGGCAGACCCTCAACCGGTTTGACCTTGGGGGTGGCGATGCGGATGACTGCGCGGCCGGTGCACAGTACCTGGTACGGGAGGGCTTGGCCGATCCGAAACACATTGCTGTCACCGGACGTAGTCATGGCGGGTATCTGACAATGAGTTGCCTGACCCGCTACCCGATGCTCTGGGCGGGGGGATCGGCTGTCGTTCCTTTCCTGAACCTGTTTAACTGCCATGAGGAATTACGCGAAGACCTGAAGCATTGGGATATAGAAAACATGGGAAACCCTGAAGAAAACTACGAATTATGGCGTGAGCGTTCCCCGTATTTCTTCCTAGATCAAATCCAAGCTCCGGTGCAGATTATCTGTGGCGAAAATGACCCTCGTTGTCCTGCCAGTGATTCCATCCATGCCCGCGATAAACTGCTGGAATTGGGTCGCGAGGTAGATTTCAAGATGTACGAGAATGAAGGCCATACCTTTCTCAAACTCGAGAATGTCCTTGATTCAGAAATTCGCCGCGTTGCCTTCCTCGCCCGACTGCTGGAAAAATCATAATTTGAAGACCGGACCAACGATCTTACTTCGTTGCGGCTACCTTTGCACCCTCTGCCTGCCTTTTAAACCATATGCCATACGCGATCCATCCAATCTACGGAAACGAAACGATGAATGGTTTAGGTTCCTTGAGTTCCAGATAGCGCCGATGAGAACCTGCTTTTCTGACTGCATGGAAGAAAATCCGGACCGATTGATCCAAGTAATCCGGTTGGACTATGAGTTAAGGTGACCTTGATCGTTTTCTCCGCCCGTATGAGAACAAGAAATAACTCGGCAACCTGAGGAAGCCATGATGTCTTGGAACCTGCTTTCAAATGATGAAGTTGAAGCCATTCACCAAGCAACATTGCGGATATTGGCTGAAATTGGTGTGGTGCTGACCCAACCGACCAGCCGCGCAATCCTGAGCGAGGCGGGGGCAAAAGTGCTGGATAGACAGGTCTTGCTGCCTCCCGACCTGGTGGAGAAGTGTATCGCTCAGACTGGCAAGAGCTCAACCATCAGAGGCCGCGGTGGCATGGTTAAGACTCTTGGCGATGGATGCCTCTATTTTCATAACCTGGGCGGCGCTCCCAACGTCTTCGATACGGCTTCAGGGAAGCGCCGGCTGGCAACAAAAAATGATGTTTGCGACGCCACCCGTTTATTGGATGCGCTGGAGAACTGCCACACCATCACGCCGTTCTTTACACCGACTGAAATCCCAGGCAAACTCATGTCGCTGGGAATGTATCGGAATGCCCTGCCGTATACCCTCAAACCGCTCCAGGGACCAGGTGTGCAGCTTGCTGCCGAAGTACGCTATATCGTGAAGATGGCCGAAGTGATCGGTCCACCTGCGGAAATGTTGACACTCAGCATATCGCCGGTCAGCCCATTGAGCATTCCGGACAACGAAGCGGAAGCCATTATCGAAATTGCGAAATCGGGCATTCCATTCGGACCATTGCCGTGTCCCACCGCCGGGACGACGGCTCCATTCTCGATTGCTGGGGCAATAGCTCAGCAGAATGCTGAAATATTGGCTGCCTTGGTATTAGCGCAGCTGGTCCATCCGGGACTGCCGATGATTTACTGTGGGCGACTGGCAATGATGGAGCCACGTACCGGAATATCGGTGTGGGGCGGGGTTGAAATGGGAATGGCCTCCGCCGGGACCGTCCAGGTGGGTCACCATTATGGATTACCTGTCAACGTATATGGTTTCTCCACAAATGCCCATACGCTGGATGTACAAAACGGCTTCGAGCGAGCCTTGAATGCCATCCTGCCGGCCCTGGCCGGAGCAGATGAACTCTCCGGGATCGGTGAGATGGAAGCGGGGGTGATGGGGTCGTACGCGCAGATGGTGGCAGATAATGAGTTTGCCGGTTCTGTCCTGCGGATTCGGAATGGCTTTGGGGCGGAGGCGGACGCGCTAGCAGTGGATGTGGTCGCGGCGGCAATGGCAACCACACGCAACTTCCTCGGTCAAAAACATACAATGAAATATCTCAAAGCGGGTGAGGTATTCATCACCCGGCTGGCCGAGCGTTCCTCATGGGAGAGATGGGAGACGGGAGGACGACAGGGTCTGGCCGAACGGGCACAGGCAGAAGCTGAGCAGATCTTGCGCGAACACCAGGTCCCGCCGCTAGAGCCAGCGCAGGAGCGTGAATTGGATGCCATCATGGCTGCTGCAAAACATGAATTGGTAAAGTAGGTCGACACAAATATAAGCAATGTCATGGAGAGAGATATACTCAATAAAGCTCATGCTATCCAAGACGACCTGATTGCCTGGCGACGGGATTTCCACATGCACCCGGAACTCGGTTTCCACGAGACGCGTACCTCGTCGCGCGTGGCAGAGATCACGGAAAAGTTGGGTTGCCATGTGCGGCGTGGAGTTGGGCGGACCGGCGTGGTCGTAGAAATCGGCAAGGGTAAACCGGTCATTGCCTTGCGGGCCGACATGGATGCACTGCCGATTGAGGAAGCCAACCGGGTGCCGTACGCATCCCAAAATCCTGGAGTCATGCACGCCTGCGGACATGACAGCCATACCGCCATGCTGCTGGGTACTGCCACTCTGTTGGCGAATGAAGAGTTCCAGGGAACGGCGCGCCTTCTCTTCCAGCCTTCCGAGGAAGTGGGTGACGAGGAAGGGATCAGCGGCGCGCCACGCATGATCGCCGATGGAGCAATGCAAGGAGTGGACATGGTCATAGGCCTGCATGTCGACCCGTCAATACCCGTAGGGGATATTCTTGTTGAAACCGGACCTGCTTCGGGCGGGGTAGACTCCTGGTTCGGGACAGTCATTGGAAAGGGAGGACACGGAGCGAGGCCGCATAATTCGATCGACCCGTTCTATATTTCCGCGCATATCATCTTCGCCCTGAATGCAATTTCGTCGCGCAAGTTGTCAGCTTTTGATCCGGCCGTTATCAGTATCGGTTCAATGCATGGAGGAAAGACCGAGAATGTTATTCCAGAGCGGGTGGAAATTACCGGCACGCTACGATTTACAGAAAAGCGGGTGCAACAGCAAATCCACACCGAGATCGAGCACGCTTTCGAGTTGGCTCGTCCGCTGGGCGGAGATTACAGCCTGCGCTTTGAAATCGGAACGCCTCCGATGCAAAATCATCCGGAGGCTGTGGATTTGATCCGGCAGGCTGCGGGAGACATCCTCGGTACGGAACACGTGCTCAAACCTGAGAAGGATCTCGGAGCGGAGGATTTTGGCTGCTTTTCAGAAATTGCCCCCGGTGCGATGTTCTCCCTGGGAACCCGGATTGAAGGAGACGAGCGCATGGGACATAACCCACTTTTCGATATCGACGAACGCGCGCTTCCCATCGGGACCGCAATCCTGGCGGAATGTGCATTGCGGTTCTTGCGTGAAAAGGATTAATTGCAGGTATTCAGAAATCGTCCCGCCATCAACCCTGCCACACCAGTAAAAAGGGGCGAGGGGTTGATCTGCTTTATATACCCCGTTCTTTTATAAAAAATTCATTCCCGAGGAACGAAGAGGAGGGGCAAACCACGATAAACCGCCGCCTAGTTTTTTCCCAACCGGACTTTTTTTATTCGCAGGATTTATAGAACAGCCCATATATCGGCGAGGTCAGATAGAGGCTCGACTGGAAGAGCAGCAGACCACCGATGAAGTAAGTGTTGAGAGTGCGATCGGCCAAGACGAGGACGGCCGCCCCCATTACCAAGCAAAATAGACCAATAGCTGCCTCCCATTGAGTGGCGAACAGGGCGTTGAGCACCCGGACCTTGCCGAATGTCTTAGGCGTGCGAAGGAAGGCGGTGCGGATTTGAATCAAGGCCTGAAAACTGGCCAATGTGATCACCCATCCCACACTAAACATACTGTACATCGAGCGGAACGCCATTCCCCAGGAGACCTTGAAGGCGTTGCGTATCACCCAGACAAGACGCCACAAGTTCAGAAAAATGTAAATGGAGGCAAAGCTAATCCATGGAGCAGTGATGGGCAGGATGGTGAAATGTGATGAGACCAGCTTGATGGCTCCCCCCGCCACCAGGAAGCAGATAAAGGCGAAATTGAATGCATCGGAGAACCACTGCACGCATCCGGCCAAGTAGTAGTAGCGTTGAGCCTGTGTGAGGTGGTTTTCCGGGTCGATCCAATGGGCCCACGGCATCAAGGCTTCCCAATGCTTGCGCAAGAGCTGGACGTTACCAAAACACCAGCGGAAACGCTGCCGCTTCAAGCCAGCAAATGTGCATGGCATCAGCCCACGGCCCATGCTCTGGTGGAAATACAAAGCTTTGTAGCCGCGCTTGAGGACACGCAGACTGGCTTCGGCGTCTTCGGTGACACACCACTCGCTCCAGCCACCGATTTCCTGCAGGACCGATTTGCGAATCAGGCCCATCGTCCCGGAGAAGATGATGGCGTTGTGTTCGCTGCGGACTTGCATGGGCACTTCGAAGAAATATTCGTAGGAGTAATACATTGCCTCCGCGAAGGATCCAGGTTTGTAATCCCGGTAATCCTGCGGTGCTTGAATGAAGGCGACCTTTGAATCGGTGAATGCCGGCACCAATTCGCGCAGGAAACAAGGATCCACCTGGTAATCGGCGTCGACCACACCGATGAGTTCCACCGAGGGGGAAGTTTGAGCAAGACCGAAATTGAGCGCGCCGGACTTGAATCCCGGCCATTTTTCCAGATGGATGAACTTGAAACGAGACCCCAATTCCCGACAGAGTTTTTCGATCGGCCGCCAGGTTTTTTCATCCGGAGTATTGTTATCGATTACCAGCACTTCGTAGTTGGGATAATCCAGGACAGACAGTGCTCTCAGGGTTGCCTCGACGACTTCCGGTGGCTCATCGTAGGTCGGGAGGTGCAGAGAGACCATCGGAAAAAAGCCCGGAGCCGGATTTAACCTTTCAATCCGATTATGCCAACGCACGCGGCAGGTTACATCGATGTTTTCAAACATATGAGTCAGCGCCACCAAGGCAGCGACTGATTGAACGAACATGAACATCTGGGCCGCGATGAAAGAGGCAGGGGTGAGGTTGGCGGAAAAGACGGTGGAATAGGCGTACGCCAGAAAGATCGGGGTGATGATCAACGTTGACAACCAGGCCATCTGGCCGAAAGCATTCCAATCGCTCAGACGCCAAATGACGACCAGCCCAAGCAAGGCAGCCACACTTGTGAGAAGGAATACTTCCTCCGGCTTACCGAAAGTGGAAAGCGCCCAGACATCACCAATCCCCAACACAATCACCAGCCAGACAAGCGAGAGCGCAGGATGGGTCCGGCGCAGAGGCGTACCCCCCAGGAACATTACCACCAGGCTGAGGGCAAACCACGCTCCGGACAAAAACAATGCGCGAGTAAGCAAGAAACTCCTTTTATGAAGAGAGACGTGCAATAAATAACGCACTCATGGGGATGGCCATTCCAAGCAGAAGAACGGCAATCCCACAAACAACAATTACCCGTTTTTTATCGCCAGGTTTTAAAGGACGGGTAATCGGAACTGCCACAGCCCACAACACAGCGAGCGGAGCCAGAATCAATGCGCCCAAACCAGCCGGAGCCAATCCCACAAAAGCCAGCGCCAAAAGACGAAACGCAGGTGTGAGCGGTTTGGGAGGTTTATCGACGAGCGGCTGCGGGATGCTGCGGTTCTTTGGGAAGTTCAAGCGCGTCCCATCAGGGGAAGTGACCAAAAAAGATTGATCGTCCTCGCCTTCGTATTTCAGGATGAGCGGCTGGTCAGGTGGGAGTAAATCATCGATATTCTTTTGCAAAGTCTGTGACATTGAGCATTCATCCTCCCGCTTACCTGTGGATCTTCTTCGTTAATGAATCCGCAACCCTAATGTGACTATAATTCAGACACAATCGCTCTATTTTACCACGGATTCAAAACAGGCATCTAAGGGGGTTATCTGGTTGATATAAGGGGGCAAATATAATATTTTGATTAATCCCAGCAGAATGGAATCCACATCAAACTTCGAAATTGAGGTGTTCCATAAACAGGGAAGTAAAAATGGGCTGGGCTGTCAATTCGATATAATCAATCCGGTTGGCAAGGCGCTCCGCTTCCCGACGTTTATTGATTGAGATGAGCATCTGTTTCGCACCGACGCCGGCAGCGTTTCCAACCTGGCGGTACTTTTCCATTGGCAGCGGCGGAAACATACCAGTACGAACGGCGGACCGCAAATCTAGGTAGGTACCGAAAGCCCCGGCAACAATAAACTCGTCCAAGTTCGAATATATCAGCCCAGCCTTCTGGAGCAGTACCTCGAGCCCGGATCGGATGGCGGATTTGGCTAGTTGAATTTCATGGAGATCCTTGCGTGTAACCACAATGTCTCGTCCCAAACCGGTCTGCGCGGCAGGGACGAGTACGAAACCGGTTGTCCGGTTTTGCCCTGAATCCAATTTAAGAGCGCCATTCGGTTTAACCAGACCGCCGTCCAACAAGGCAGCCACTACATCCAGAATGCCGGAACCGCAGATGCCCACAGGTGGCTGGTCAGAGATTGTCTGCCAAAGGATGCTCCCAGCAGACCAGCGGGCGCGCTCAATGGCTCCGGGAGCGGCACGCATGCCTTCGTGAATGTGTGCACCTTCAAAGGCCGGTCCGGAAGCACACGAACAACAGCTGGTTTTACCCTGCGAGACGAGAGCAATTTCGGTGTTCGTTCCGATATCAAGGGAAATAACGTTGTGCGGCGATTCCGAGGCCCGGGTGGCCAGTAACATGGCCAGGTGATCCGCGCCGACGTATCCGGCAATAACCGGGGGCAGGTAGACGTTTGCCCCCGGGGTGAGGTTTAGTCCCAGTTCTCGAGCGGGGATAATGAGCGGCCCGGTTGAGGCAGGGGTGAAAGGAGCATACCCGAGTTGTTCCACCGGAAGCCTGGCAACTAGATGGTGCATGGCGGTGTTACCGACCAGAACAGCATCCAAAACCGAAGCAGGGGAGACGTGCGCTTCGTCGCACATTCCTGCCAGGAGAAGATTCAATGATTCGATTAATACCGTCTGGAGCTTCTTGGACCCATCTGGTTCACGCCCGGCGTAGGCAATGCGGCTGATGACATCCTCACCATAAGCAATCTGCGGGTTCATTGCTCCTGCCCGGGCGACGGTCCGGCCGGTTTCCAGATTCACCAGATAGGCAGCCAGCTTGGTAGTACCGATATCCACCGCCAACCCATGCGCGCCATGGGTACGGACGGCAGGCTGTGGTTCCAGGTGGGTTTCTTCCCCATCCAGTTGCAGACGCTGGGAAGCCGTCAAAGATTCAGGCGGTACATCCAACTTCACATCGCTGAGAGGTTTGGCCTGACAAGCCAACCGGAACCCGGCGGATAGATCGGCCTTGCTAAAAACGGCTTCTTCAACCAGAGTGGGGGGAGTGAGACTGCCAGAAACAAGGCGCACCCGGCACTCCTCGCATGTGCCGACACCAGCGCAAACGGAAGCCAATCCCACACCGGCAGATTGAGCAGCCTGCAAAAGCGTCTGGTCGGGGCGTGCTTCACCTCGCCGGCCGAGCGGTTGAAAGTCAATGCGAAACGATTCAGGCATGGCCGTACCGGCAAGTCTCTTTCAGGCTGCAGATTTCACATGTCCCGGCTTGGGACATCTCCATTCCGAGGCCAACGATGAATGAAATGGATTTTTTCGGGAACATCATGCCGCCGGAAGTGAGGGTAATGCCGGCCTGAGAAGGGTCTAGCAGGGCGAAGATTTGCGGCTGGCCGATTTCCACCGGCCATTCCGAGTTGCCGGGGCTGAGCGGTGTGGAGGCTTGCATACCTTTGGCCTGGACCTGTTCTCCAATACGTGTACAAAGCTCCTGGACGAGGATATCCACCGCAGCGTTGCCCAATCCATCCAGCGCCAGTGCATAAAGCGGGTTCTCGCCAAGCGAATGAGTGACAGCTTGTTCCAGTTCCGGCCCGATCGTGCAAACGGCGGCAACGACGCGCCGAGCTCCACTGAGATGACGTGTCACCAACGGACCGGTCAGCTTTGACCCACCTTCCAAGAGAATGCTTTCGTGACGGTGCTCACGAACTGTCACTTCGCAAGTCAGCCCAACCGGATGCACGAGGCTAAACCCCTCGGCAAGGGCGCGTTCCGCAGCCATCCTGAGCAGGGGTTTGTTTTTTCGGACATCTACCGGATCCAACCCCTGACCATGCAAGAGGTCATCCACACTCAGGGAAAGCCGCCAGTCAGTGATTGCGTTCATAATCTATCAAAAAGGTCTTTGAGACATTCAACATACTCTGATTATAAGTTCAAACGCTGTAAAAGCCATCCTGGAAGGATGTTTCGATCGATAGAAGTAACGCGTAATGATTAATATCGGAGAAGGGAGAAGAAAAAGTTGAAAGGGAGTGAGATGGTTTGACAGGAGTAAACAATCGCTTTACACTGGTGACCAGATTGGAGGTCTGCATGCAAAATGAACTGACCCAACCTGGACCTTTGCTCACGCCCAATGGAGACCTGGCACAGGTAGGCTGGTCCAGAGAACCCCTGCTGGACTGCAACCTGGAAGCAGCGCATTTCTACGCGGCGCGGCCGTTGCAGCGATTGCGCATCAAACGTTGGGATTATTACGCGGTCTTCAGTCCAGGTGGTTTCTTTTCCGCAACGATCGCAGACCTGGGGTATGCAGGCAACTTGTTCGTCTATATCATGAATTTTGAGTCCGGGGAATTGCACGAAGAGGGTCTGGTCATTCCTTTTGGAAAAGATGTCCAGCTACCCCGCAACAGTACCGAAGGGGACAGCCATTTCAAGAACGGGAAAGTAAGTCTGGATTTCCACGTCTCTGCCGCACAAAGAAAGATATCCGTGAACTGGCCGGAATTCCAAACTGGAAGGGGCATCCGAGCGGATATCAGCTTAACTTGTCCACCGGGATACGAATCGTTGGCAATCGTCATTCCAATCGGCAAAAGACGGTTCTACTACAACCGCAAGATCAATTGCTTGCCGGCAGAGGGAACCATCAAATATGGCGATAACACCGAGATACTCAACCCGCAGACATGCAGCGGTTCACTGGATTGGGGACGGGGCGTCTGGGAATATCAGTCCTACTGGAATTGGGCCAGCAGTTCGGGATTCCTGCCAGATGGACGCACGATCGGAATAAACCTTGGCTGCGGCTTCGGGGATCTGACTAAAGCCAGCGAGAATGCGCTGATCCTGGGGAATCGTATCCACAAACTTGAACAAGTAAAGTTCGACTACAGCCCAGATGACTACATGAAACCGTGGATTTTTAAAGATAACGAGGACCGGCTCAACCTATCCTTCACACCTTTCAAAGAGAGGCTAGCCAAAACCAACCTGGGGATCATCTTCAGCGAAGTTCACCAAATGCTTGGGCATTACAACGGTACCGCCGTTGCCGATAACGGGGAGGTTATTGCAATCAAGGAGATGATCGGTTTTGCCGAAGAGCATCAGGCGCGCTGGTAAGATTTACCCAAGCGAGGAGAGCTCATCTGAAAAGGGGTGAGAAGATGCAGGAAAGGGTTTTTTTGCACGGATGGAATTTGGCTGAATAGTGTAATTCCTGGTCACCTATCTGGCATGAATATGCAGAAAATCACGCCAGATTTCGGTGGCAGCGGGGTATAATCGGCGCTGGCGTGCGTCCGATAGTTATGCGCGCTTGGTTCCGGGCAGGCAAATGGCCTGTTATTTTGTTCACGAGGATCTTTCTAGGGAAGAGAGCCATGAAATACGGACATTTCGACAATTCTAGCCGTGAGTATGTAATCACCCGTCCCGATACACCTCTGCCTTGGATCAATTACCTGGGCTGTGAGGAATATTTTAGCCTTATCTCCAATACTGCGGGCGGATATTCCTTTTACAAGGATGCCCGCTTACGACGCCTGACACGTTACCGCTACAATAACACCCCTTACGATATGGGCGGAAGGTATATATACCTGCGTGATAACGAGAATGGAAAGTTCTGGTCTCCTTCCTGGATGCCCGTTCGTAGCGCCTTGGATGAGTATTCATGCCGTCATGGGATGGGCTATACCATCATCCGGGGTGTATTCCATCAAATCGAGGCTAATACGCGTTACTTCGTACCGCAAGGAGAGAATTTGGAAATTTGGGAGCTCACGTTAACAAATAGGCGCTCGAATGAAACGGAAATATCCGTCTTCTCGGCGATTGAGTTCTGCCTGTGGGATGCTTGGGACGATTCCACAAACTTTCAACGTAATTTCTCGACCGGACAGGTGGAAGTGGATGATGGTGTGATTTACCATAAAACCGAATACCGTGAAAGACGCAACCACTTTGCCTATTTCGCCTGCTCCGAAAAACCAGCCGGGTTTGACACGCAAAAGGAATCCTTTCTGGGCGCATATCGGGGCTGGGATTCGCCAGCGGTGGTGGAAACAGGTAAATCGTCCAATTCGATGGCGCACGGCTGGCAGCCGATCGGCTCGCACCATGTCAAGGTACATTTAGAAGCCGGTGAGTCGAAAAAGATCGTTTTCGTCCTGGGCTATCACGAGAATCAAAAGGATACCAAGTTCGACCCGCCCGGATCTCAAATCATCAACAAGAAGACCGTAAAGCCAGTCATCATCAAGTATCTCCAGCCAAAAAATGTCGAAGCCGCTTTCACCTCCTTGAAGAATTATTGGAGTGAACTTCTCGGAAAACTTCAGGTAACCACCCCGGACGAGCATACCAACCGCATGGTCAACATATGGAATGCCTACCAGTGCATGATCACTTTCAATATGTCGCGTTCAGCCTCCTATTATGAATCAGGGATCGGGCGCGGCATGGGGTACCGCGATTCCAACCAAGATCTGCTTGGTTTCGTCCATATGATACCCGAACGCGCTCGTGAGCGCATCCTGGACCTAGCGGCAACACAGTTGAAAAGTGGCGGTGCGTTCCACCAGTACCAGCCTCTGACCAAGCGCGGAAACAATGATGTCGGTTCGGGGTTTAACGATGACCCAGCTTGGCTGGTGTTGGCCATTGCAGCTTATCTCAAGGAAACCGCTGATTGGGGCATTCTGGATGCGAAAGTGCAGTATGAAAACGAAGAAGGGAGCGAAACCCCGCTTTATGAACATCTCCAGCGTTCGCTGCAATACACACTCGACCGCCTCGGACCGAACAAATTACCGCTGATCGGCCGGGCTGACTGGAATGACTGCCTAAACCTCAATTGTTTCTCGGATACTCCAGGGCAATCCTTCCAGACAACCACAAACAAGGATGGCAGGGTGGCTGAGTCGGTTTTTATCGCCGGGTTGTTTATCCTGGCAGCCAAGGAAATGATTGAGATAGCCGGGCACTGCGAGGATTATCGAGAAGCAACCGAATTGCAGAAAGCCAATGCGCAGATGGAAGAGACCATCTGGAAAGCCGGTTGGGATGGGGAATGGTTCCGGCGCGCCTATGACGATTTCGGGCACGTGCTTGGCTCAAAGGAGAATCAGGAAGGCCAGATTTTCATTGAGCCGCAAGGAATTTGCATCTGGGCTGGACTCGGAATCCAGGATGGACGCGCCGAAAAGGCGCTCGATTCAGTGGCCAAGCATCTAGCCACGCCGCATGGCATCGTTCTACTGCAGCCGGCTTTCAGCCAGTATTACCTGCATCTGGGCGAAATTTCCTCATACCCACCGGGATACAAGGAAAATGCCGGCATCTTCTGCCACACCAACCCATGGATCATGATCGCGGAAACGAAAATCGGGCGCGGCGACCAGGCATATGACTATTACAAGCGCATCAATCCATCCATGCGTGAGGAGATCAGCGAGTTGCATAAATGCGAACCTTACGTATATTCCCAGATGATTGCCGGGAAAGATGCACCTACACACGGCGAAGCTAAAAATTCCTGGCTTTCAGGTACGGCGGCCATGAATTATGTTGCTATCACGCAGGCAATCCTGGGGATCCAGCCTCAATACGACGGGCTTGAAATCAAGCCGGTAATTCCATCGGACTGGCATGGCTTTGAGGCTGTGCGGTATTTCCGGGGAGTCTGTTATGAGATATCAGTCCATAGAAAGGGGCCAGGGAATAAGGTTGCGCTTGTCGTGAACGGCAAACCGGTCCCGGGGACAATCATTCCTTTGCCGAAAAGTGATGTGTCAAAGATGAAAGTTTCAGCCTATATCGGTCAGGAGTAGATGATGAAAAAGGAATCCCTGGTAACAATCTTTTCGATTATTCTTATCTTAAGTCTCTTGTTGGTTGGATGCGGTAAGGATACGAGCGATGTAACACCCACACCCTACCCAACGCCTGTAAGAAGGACTTATACCGTCGAACGTGGTGATATTGTGATTAATGTGGAGTTATTTGGTCGTGTCACCGCGCTGGCTCTGGCAACGGTCAATTTCCAAATGGATGGGCATGTTGGGAATGTGTATGTCCAGGTGAATGACAATGTCAAAAAGGGGCAATTGCTTGCCGACCTGGTGGAACTGAAGACATTGCAATCACAGACTGTCGAAACAACGGATGCCATCCAGCGCGCACAGATCGCTTTGGAGATCGCTCGACTGACACTGGAGAAATACAAAGCGGCAGACGCCTCAAGTTTTGATATTCAGATCCAAGAAAAACAGGTTGAACTTGCGCAAATGGACCTGAATGAAGTGCTGATTAAATATGGCATCGACCCATCCTCAAACGCCCTGGATGTTCTCGAAGCAAGCGTAAATAAAGCCAAAGTCTTTGCGCCCGTGGATGGTGTGATAATCTCAGGAGTAAATCCGGGCAGAGCAGTTACCTCGACAACAATTGCGTTCACAATCGGGGATGGCACCCATTCCGAGATACTTGCCAGCGTTGATCCGGGTAAAGCCGATGAAACGTTCAAGAATATGTTCGAGGGAATGCCCATAGTGGCCACTCCCAACAATAATCCGACCTTGAAATGGAGTGGTAAAATCCGCCAATTGCCATCCCCATACGGCACTGGCAGCTCCGAGGACAAAACCATCCACATTGTTCTCGACCAGATCCCTCCGACAGGAGATTTGAAATTTGGAGATACGGTTACCGTCCTTGTGCAATTGGCGAATAAAACGGGTATATTGTGGTTGCCTCCAGCTGCAATCCGAGAAGTCGGAGGCCGGACTTTCGTGATCGTAAATGGTGTAAGTGGCCCCAAGAGGGTAGATATCGAAGTTGGCTTACAGACAGCCGATCGAGTAGAGGTTGTTTCCGGGCTGGATGAGGGACAGGTCGTAATCGGTCAATGAAAATACTCTCGGGTTTCACAGCATTTATTCAACAAACCTGGGCCACAATAGAGGTAGCCTTCAAGCGCCTTCTGACGCAGCGTTTTCTCAGTATCGCGGCTATCGTTGGTTTAATGGTCGCATCCGGTTTCATCTTGAGCGTCCCGCTGTATGCAGACGCAACATACTTCCGCCTTTTCCGCGAAGAGCTTTTTGCCGGGAACGAAGCAAAGCTCGCCAACCATCCGGTTGACTATGCGCCGATGGCTTTCATTTTTGATCTCAACGTAGCCGGGCGGAAGAGTCCACAATGGATGGACGTGGAGAAGGTGGATCAATATTTATCCAACACTGCTTTAAGGACGATTCAATTCCCTATTGAGCAAACCGTCAGGCGGTTCCACACAGATGGCTACTACCTGTACCCCCCGTTGGACCCCAATATTAGCGGCAGTAAATATTATCTGGCCTCGGTCAACCTGGCTTTTATCGCCCCGATGCAAGATACCATCCGGCTGGTTTCCGGTCAGTACCCGCAACCGTATACTTCAATACTGGAACTGGGGGAGGTACCAGCACTGGCAAGTGAAACGTTAGCCAACGCGATCGGTGTTCAGGCGGGGGATGTTTATTATCTCCGCCAGAACAATCTAGAAATCCCTGTAATTATTGTCGGGATTTGGGGACCAGTGGATGCCAGCGCACCCTACTGGGGAGTCGGGTCTGAAAATTGGCTGCTTGTAAATGAGGCCAGTTATTCCAGCGCGATCAGTGGTGAAGTTCCAGATGAATTACGGGATGCGATGTGGTATATCGTCGCAGACGGCTCGAAGCTCCATTCAGGGGACGTCGCTGGTCTCGATCAACGTATCCAGATAATCCAAAAACAAGCCGACTCACTCCTGAAGGATACCAAACTCGTTTCATCACCGCTGGATGCATTGACACGCTATCAAAAGAACGCCACCTATCTTACTTACCTGTTATACGCCTTCAGCGTACCGATTCTGGGGTTGATTTTGGCTTTCATCGGGCTGGTGACAGGTTTGTTCGTTGGGCAGCAAAGAAATGAGATGGCCATTTTTCGCAGTCGCGGGGCAAGTTCACTGCAGGTCGTGGCAATGTCCATGCTTCAAGGCATTTTGTTAGGCATTGTTGCGTTAGCTGGGGGAATATTCCTGAGTTATTGGATTGCCCATATCATCGGACAAGCGCGGCAGCTTTATGGATTTTACCGCCAAGGGAGGTCTGAGAGTCAGCCTGACCATTTCCGCGCTTATATATGGAATCGCGGGAATCGGTATAATATTACTTCTACAGGTCCTAATTCCCACGTTGGGGGGCGCAGGGAATACGATTGTCACATATAAGCAGGAACGTGCCCGTCTGCTCCGGGCACCATGGTGGCAAAGGTATTGGTTCGACGTCATGCTGCTCATTCCGGCTGGATACGGTCTTTGGCAATTGCAGCAAGAGAGCAACCTTGCATTATCCGGAAAGGCGAACGTACCCAGCCCATTGCAGAATCCATTGCTGTTGATCGCGCCTGCCATTGGCATCTTCGCTGTAGCCCTGTTCACGCTGCGATTGATCCCCCAATTAATGAGTTTTCTAAGCTGGACGATACGGAAGACAAAAAGCGTCGGGATGCTAATGGCAGCCCGGTACCTGGCAAGAACCCCCGCTTTTTACAGCGCTCCGCTCGTGTTGCTGTTGCTTACCCTTGGACTTTCATCCTTCACGGCTTCCCTGGCGAAGACGTTGGATTCCCAGTTGAAGAAACAGACTTATTATAATGTCGGTTCGGACATGAATGTCAACGAGCAGGGAACAACGGTCAACATCGACACTCAAACTCCAGTTTACACGTTCGGGCCGGTTGAGGAGCATCTCAGTATAAAGGGGGTACGCGCCGCGAGCCGCGTGGGAAGGTATTCGGCTACTGCATTAACACCCGCGGCAACCACGATCAGTGGAACTTTCCTGGGAGTGGATCGAACCACGTTCGCGGGAGTGACATACTGGCAAAGCGATTTTGCTTCCCAACCACTGGGAGAATTAATGAATGCATTGGGCGGCGATCCAGAAGGCGTTCTCGTTCCCGATAGTCTCCTTAACAAGCAAAATTTGAAAATAGGCGACAAGCTAATCCTTGGTATACAAACAGGGGTCGCAGGCGTTTCGATTCCAATGGAATTAACCATCGACGGTACATTTAATCTTTTTCCCACTTGGTACCCGGATAACGGACCAATATTCGTGGCCAACTTGGATTCGCTTTATCTGCAGGCTGGTGCGGAATATCCACACGAAATCTGGCTTCGAACGACAGGAAATGCCGACCCTGAGAGCATCGTATACGCCATCCGTGGATACAGTATCGCACTCGATCAACAAGCCGATCAAAGCCGTTTAGTTAAGAACGGGTTGAATACCTTGGTGCAGAATTGGTCGTCAGCAAGCGATGATATACTGGCAGCCCAGAAGAGACCGGAACGCCAGGGATTGTTCGGCTTGCTCTCGGTCGGCTTTGTCTCCTCGGCTCTCCTCACCGTATTAGGTTTCCTGCTTTATGCACTTTTTTCGTTCCGACGACGCTTTATTGAAATGGGAATGATGCGAGCAATCGGTTTGTCTGTCAGGCAGATGACTTTATTCCTGGCGGCGGAACTGGCTTCATTGATCCTGTTTGGAATAGTCGCGGGCACGCTGGTGGGTGTATTAGCAAGTAAATTGTTCGTGCCATTCCTGAAGATCGGATCCACATCGCAGGCGAATTACCCGCCATTCCAAATCGAAATCGCTTGGCTTTCGATTTTCCAGATATATGGTCTCTTCATCATCCTCTTTGTTGTAGCCCTTGGCGTGTTGACTGCCATCCTGCTGCGGATGAAGATTTTTCAGGCTATTAAACTTGGAGAGAGCAATTGATGACCGACCTGCCATTTATTTTTTGTGAAAACCTGATTAAGATTTACAGGATAAACGATTCAAGTGAATCCTCGGATGCCTCCCTGGAAGTACAGGCGCTTCAGGGATTAGATTTGGAGGTCGCGAAAGGTGAAATGATCGGTGTGGTTGGAGCCAGTGGAAGTGGAAAATCCACCCTGCTTAACATACTTGGAGGCCTGGATCGTCCCGACGGCGGAAAGGCCATAGTGAACAAACAGGACCTGGGCAAGCTTAGCCAGCACGGACTGGACCAATATCGCCGAAAAACAGTCGGTTTCATCTGGCAGTATGGAGCTCGAAACTTGATCCCTTATTTGACCGCTATGGAGAATATCCAATTGCCGATGACGCTATCCGGGAAAGTTGGCAGAAAACCCCGCCAATTTGCTAACGAGTTGTTGGATCAGGTTTGCCTTAGTGACAGGATGGGCCACCGGCTCGAAGAACTATCTGGTGGTGAACAACAGCGTGTAGCAGTCGCCATCGCGCTTGCCAACAAGCCAAGGCTTTTGCTGGCAGACGAACCTACCGGCGAGTTAGACACAGCCACTGCGAAAACCATCTATGATTTGTTACGCGACCTGAACCGGAAGATGAACCTGACCATCGTCATCGTCAGCCATGATCCCGGTATTGCCCAACATGTGGACCGTGTCGTGGCTGTCCGGGACGGGAAACTGGCAAGCGAATCTGTACGGCTCAAACCTGGAATGGATGGGCTACACGGAGATCATCCGCATGTCTTCGAAGAACTGGTTATCCTAGATTCAGCCGGGCGTCTTTCCATCCCGCGCGAGCACCTGGACCAGTTTAATATCCATGGCAGGGTCCGGCTGGAAATTGTCGATGAAGGGATTTTAATCAGACCTCCTTTAGCCAAACACGCCGATCTTGAGCATTCTCCTGCCATCCCGGCGTCAAACGAAGGTCCGATGAAATCCGGAGAGCGAGGAAAATCACCGGCCTGGTTGGTCCGTTCGCGAAAGTTTTTCCTAAAGTTACGTGAAAACCTTAAAAAGGGAACAAAAAATGCAAAATAAACCGTTGGTGAACAGGGAATCCATAGAAACACAGTATTTGCAAGAGGCTGACTATGTAATCGAAACAAAGGATCTATGGCGAATTTATCCCTTGAGAAATAAAGACCAAGATGGAGTAGCAGCATTGCGAGGGATTAATCTACAAGTCCGCCAAGGAAGGTTCGTGGCCTTAAAAGGACGATCTGGCAGTGGAAAGACCACTTTATTGAACTGTCTGGCCGGTCTGGATCAACCCACTTCCGGTTCCATCCGAGTCCTTGGGCACGACCTGGGCAAAATGAGCGAACAGGAATTGACCACCTGGCGCAGAGAGCAGGTCGGCCTGGTATTCCAGTCCTTTGGGCTTCTACCCACTTTGTCAGCCTATGAAAATATCGAACTCCTGTTGCGAATCCAGGGAGAAGAGTACACCGAGCGTCACAACCGGGCAATGGAATGCCTTGAATTAGTCGGATTAAGCAGTTGGCGAAACCACCGGCCGTATGAGATGTCCGGCGGGCAACAACAACGCATTGCGGTGGCGCGTGCGCTCGCCAACCGGGCTAAATTAATCCTGGCAGATGAGCCGACGGGAGAATTGGATAGCAAAACCACGCAGGAACTCCTGATCTTTTTCCGTAAGCTGGTTGAAGACGAAAAGATAACATTGCTCATGGTCTCACATGATCCCCTGGTGAACCAGCACGCCCATGAGGTTATTTTCCTCAAAGACGGCAACCTGGTCAAGGATGAGAATGCTAATGCCTCGGATTGTGATAAATAGGATGTATCTGATCATAGAGTGGATATCCAACAGTCGAAGAGAATCCGACCCACATTTTTGAAATTGGAACATTATAGGCAGAAAATGAAAAGGACAATCTCTTTTCTTGTTTTGACTCTGGTACTGTTAGCCTCCTGTTCGTCGAATTCGACCCCTGTACCTACTGTTAAACAAACTACCATTCAATCTCCAACTCTCCCGGCCCCAATCTATCCAGACCCATCCCAGCCGGTCGAAGCGCGTGTTGAAGATTTGCTGGCGCGCATGACATTAGAAGAGAAAATCGGCCAGATGACCCAGGTGGAACTGGGAAGCATTCAACCTGGTGATATTTCTAAATATTATATTGGATCCATCCTGAGCGGTGGAGACGGTAATCCAAAAGACAACAACCCTCAAGGATGGCAGGATATGGTCAAAGGGTTCCAGGCGGAAGCCCTGGCTACGTCGTTAAAAATCCCGATGATCTATGGAATTGATGCGGTCCACGGAAACGCCCATCTATATGGTGCGACGGTCTTTCCGCATGAAAGTGGAGTGGCCGCCACGCATGATCCGGTGCTGGCGGAGCAAATCGGTGAGGCTACTGCCGAAGAAATGCTTGCCACCGGGATTCCATGGACCTTCTCCCCCATCGTGGCTGTCCCGCAGGATATCCGCTGGGGTCGAACGTACGAGTCGTATAGTGAGGATACGGAATTGACGACGGAGATCGGGACGGCATATATGAAGGGTTTGCAAACTATTCCGGATGGATATAAGCCAACTCAGGGACAGACGCTTTTCACCCTTGCGACACCCAAGCATTACATTGGAGATGGAGGAACCATATGGGGTTCCTCCCGAACGGATAATTACATGCTTGATCAGGGGAATGTACAGGTAGACGAAGTGACCCTTCGCAAACTTTTCCTACCCCCATATAAAGCAGCCGTGGATGCCGGCGTAATGAGCGTGATGGCCTCGTTCAGCAGTTGGAGAACCACCAAGATGCACGCTCAAAAATATCTATTGACCGATGTACTCAAGGGTGAACTTGGATTTAAAGGCTTTGTCGTCTCCGATTGGGGCGGGATCAATCAGGTTGACCCTGACTATTATACGGCTGTCATCATGGCAATCAACGCCGGGATCGATATGAATATGGTCCCGACCGATTACCTGACGTTCATCGGTGTGATGAAGCAAGCAGTGGCCAATAAGGACATATCCGAGGAGCGTATTAATGATGCTGTCCGCAGGATCCTGCGGGTTAAATTCGAATTGGGCTTATTCGAACACCCATATCCTGATCCCGCATACATCCAAACCGTCCGCTCCGATGCTCATGTTGCAATCGCCCGAGAGGCGGTCCAGGAATCGTTGGTATTGCTTAAGAACGATAATGCCGCCCTGCCGATTGCCAAGAATACCCCAAAAATCCTCGTTGCTGGGCAGGGCGCGGACGATATAGGCATGATGTGTGGCGGATGGACAATTTCCTGGCAGGGGCAAACCGGAAGCATTGATTTAGGAACCACCATCATCAATGGAATTAAAGCAATCGTCTCCCCCGAGACTACGGTGGAATATAACTCGTCCGAAAATTTTACGGATAAAGCGCCTGTCGGCATTGTTGTCGTTGGAGAGATGCCATAT
The DNA here is from genome assembly GCA_963806575.1 of uncultured Chloroflexia bacterium. Classification (GTDB taxonomy): domain Bacteria; phylum Chloroflexota; class Anaerolineae; order Anaerolineales; family Villigracilaceae; genus UBA877. The sequence continues at coordinate 23,813 of CAWDYX010000028.1, forward strand.
GCTGAAGGGCTCGGGGACAAAGCCGATTTGAGTTTGTCGGATACGGATATCCAAACAATCAATAATATGCGTCCGATGGTGGATAAATTAATCGTTGTTATCATTTCCGGGCGACCATTGATCATCACGGATCAGTTAAAGACTGCGGATGCCTGGGTGGCAGCCTGGTTGCCAGGAACAGAGGGGGAGGGCGTCAGCGACGTGCTCTTTGGTGATCATCCATTCTCAGGCACGCTGCCTTATACCTGGCCGCGTTCGAATGATCAGCTACCCATTAATGAAAATAATTCTGCCGGCAAGACCGGCTGTGATGCGGCGCTTTTCCCCTTCGGGTACGGATTGGGAGATGCAGGAAGTCAGCCGATTGTACAGCCAAACTGTCCATAGATTGACAAACGGCATCTAATGACTGTTGCGCGCGGTCTGTTCATCAGAGCCTGTGGTGAAATGGTTGGCGTGGTGGTATTAATTATCGGCGGTTTGGAAATTAGCAATCCGACCGCCGATCTTCTTAATTCAGACCTAGGCAGGACATGCAGCAATATCCATCATGTGATTCCTGGATTTTTTTCTTTTGTGGCACGGGTGAAACCGACCTGCTGGTAAATTTTCCGGGTGTTGATATGAACGTGGGCAGGTTTTTAGATTAAAATAAGAAAGAGAGAAACAAAGATGGATGAAAAACTGCTTGAGATTCGTGAGTTTTCTGCTCCGGGTTACCAACCGGTGATCGATTTTGAAACCTGGCGCGTAGCCATCCTGAATTACCTGGAGGAAATCCATCCCGAAAAGATAGATTTTCTGGAGCGCCACAATGAGACTGATGAAGTATTTGTGTTGATCAAAGGGGAGGGCATTCTATTTCTGGGGGAAGGGGGGACGCGAATCGAAAAGATCCATTCACAGGTGATGGAGCCGGGAAAGATATATAACGTGAAGCAGAGAGTCTGGCACACGGTCGTTCTCAGCCGGGATGGTTCTGTGTTGATTATCGAAAACCGAAATACATGCCGGGAGAATTCGAGCTATTTTTCGCTTGATCCAGAACAGCGTCGATTAATCTTTAAGACTGCCCAAAGGGAACAATCAGATTGGGATTGACCGATTATGGAAGTAGTTGCATTTTCCGTATCTTGCGCGGGCAGACGGCTCTGTTAAACCTGGGTGCAATACTTGATCAAATCGAATATTATGCTTAAATACCATTTGGATGAAAACAGCCAATTCCTGATAGAAGATTACCAGTCCACCAGACCCTTTGCCAGTTTCCTGCCAGGTATCGCCGGACCGATGGGAGTGCCTTTATGGGTCTTTTACGTTAATCGAGGGCAGGCGATTGCCAGTTTCGGGGTGGAGAATAAGGATAAACCCATCCTGGAGTATCAAACGGCCAACCGGGCTTACCAGTCGACTTCAAATATGGGTTTTCGCACTTTTATGAGGATACAACGCGGAAACGAGCAAACGTTCTACGAACCATTTAGACCAAATGTACCCGCACAGAAAATGATTATTGGAGCGAATGAATTACGCTTGCAAGAAGAAAACCTCACGCATAGTTTGCGGGCTGAAGTCGTATATTTCCTCCTTCCAGGTGAAAACCTTGCCGCGTTGGTCAGAATGGTTACGGTGACCAACCATTCGGATCAGACAACCAACCTTGAAATTCTGGATGGCCTTCCAGCGATGATCCCATTTGGAGTCAATAACCAATTACTAAAAGAGATTGGACGAACAGTGGAAGCCTGGATGGAAGTGGAAAACCTTGAAAAAAAGGTTCCCTACTATCGTTTGGGTGCAAGTGTTGCCGACACCAGCGAAGTGAGTTCGTTCGAAGCCGGGCATTTTATGCTGGCTTTTCGTGGTGGAACCGAAGCTCCAAGATTACTCGCTGTAATTGTTGACCCAATACTGGTTTTCGGTCAGAATACTGCCTTGATCACGCCAGATACGTTTGCCAAAAGGGGATTGAAAGGACTGCTAGAACAAAAGCAAATCACCTGCGGCAGGACGCCTTGCGGGTTTGCAGCCATGCAGGCCGAATTGAGTCCCGGCGAATCCGTGCAAGTGAACAGCCTTTTCGGGCACGCCAGTAAATTGGAAAACATCGAATCTCAGATCGAACACCTGACCAGGACAACCTATCTCGACGAAAAACGCCAAGAAGCCAATAAGTTGGTGCGAAACCTGACAGAGGTCATTTCTTGTCGTACCAGCTCGGCGCTCTTCGATGCGTACTGTCGACAGACATTCGTCGACAACGTTCTGCGTGGTGGGTGGCCGATCATATTTGGAAAAGGAAAAGGGCGGAAAATCTATCATATATACTCTCGAAAACACGGCGACTTGGAACGCGATTACAACGCTTTTTCCTTTTCTCCTGAATTCTATTCACAGGGTATCGGGAATTACCGGGACGTAAACCAAAACCGGCGCGAAGATATCTGGTTATGTCCGGAAATAGGTGATTTTAATATCCGCGTTTTCATGAGCCTGATCCAAGCGGATGGGTATAATCCGCTCGTCGTAATGGGCAGCCTTTTTGCGATTTTGCCCCAAAAAATGAACGGTTTGTTGGCACTTTCCGAAGAACCAGCGAAATTGCGCAGGCTGCTTTCCCGGCCTTTCAGTCCTGGCGGACTGCTAAAAGGAATTATCAACGAATCCATTGGACTGAAAGTGGAGATCCAAGCTTTTTTAGAAAAGGTGATGGAGAACAGTGAACAACACATAGAGGCCTCAACCAACGAGGGATATTGGATTGACCATTGGATATACAACCTTGACCTGATAGAGAGTTACCTGGCAGTTTATCCAGAACGCAAGCATGAACTGCTCTTCTCCCGAAACGATTTACCTTTCTACGATAGTCCGGTGATTGTCCAGCCACGTTCCAGAAAATATGTATTATTAGATGGCAACCCACGCCAATTGGGCAGCCTGCTCGAAGACCATCAAAAAGCCGCCTTGATGAACACTCGCGACGCAGATTCCTGCTGGCTACGTACCAGTCATGGAATGGGTGCGATCTATCGCACCAGCCTGTTTGCCAAATTGTTCAGTTTGGCGTTGATCAAATTCACAACCCTGGATCCTTGGGGAATGGGGATTGAGATGGAAGCCAATCGTCCAGGCTGGAATGATGCCCTGAATGGCCTGCCGGGGCTCTTTGGCTCGTCGATGTCTGAAACTTATTCCCTGAAATGGCTGATGGTGTTCCTGCGTGAGGCGTTGCGAACCGAAAGGTCTGGCAGCTTACACCTGCCGGTGGAAATGACCCGGCTCCTGCGCGGTGTGGTCAAAGAATTAAAACGTTATCAATCGTATGACATTGGCGATCGTGATTACCGATATTGGGACAAGGTTTCCTCGGCTCGTGAGACCTATCGCGCAAGCATCCGCCTGGGGTTTGACGGGAAAGAGGAGGAATTATCCTTCTCTGGATTGGAGACAATCCTGGATTCGTTCGAAACAAAAGTAGATGCGGGGATTGCCCGTGCGCTTGAAATAAACAACGGCTTTCCGACGACCTATTTTACCTACCGCGTTGATGAATATGATCTTCTGAAAGACAAACTCGGTCATCAACAAACGGACTCGCAAGGACGACCAAACATCCAAATCAAACGTTTCACGCCTCAAACATTGCCATTATTCCTTGAAGGGATGGTGAAGGCAATGAAAATCCAGGATCCTGCCTCGGCGGAGAAACTCTACGAGCAGGTAAAGGCTAGTCCGCTGTATGACCGCAAGTTAAAAATGTACAAGATCAATGCCTCGCTGGAAGGCATGCCGAAGGATATCGGGCGGGTGCGCGCCTTCACGCCAGGCTGGCTCGAAAACGAGTCCATCTGGCTGCACATGGAATACAAGTACCTTCTGGAAGTCTTTAGGAAGGGACTTTATACGCAATTTTATGAGGACTTCAAAACCGCTCTGATACCTTTCCTTGACCCCGAAGTCTATGGTCGCAGCCCTTTGGAGAATTCATCCTTTCTTGTCAGCAGTGTTCACCCGGATGAATTATTGCATGGTGCGGGATTCGTAGCCCGGCTGAGCGGGGCGTCCGCCGAATTCCTCAGCATGTGGAGGTTGATGATGGCCGGGACGAGGCCGTTCTTCTTACAAGACGGCCAACTCTGCCTGTCTCTAAGACCGATCCTGCCTGGTTGGCTATTCAATGATGACAACACGGTTTCGTTTAAATTCCTCGGGCGGACCACGGTAACTTACCACAACCCGACCCGACACGACACATTCGATCCATCAACTTTGGCCCGTTCGATGATTCTGCAGCCTTTTGAGGGAGACCCATTTGAACTGACTGGCGATATTATTCCGGCACCCTTTGCACAGCAGATACGTGATGGAATGGCGAAGCAAATAGATGTTCATTTCGCATAGACAATACATACAGTCGTTGATGGAGATCTCATGACCCAAACCAATATTTCTGGCTGGGAATTTATCGATGACGAGGGTACGTTTCGCCTGCGAAATCCCCAGTCTCACAATTCGCTATATTTCCCATTGGTTAATTCAGCGGGTATTTTCTCGGCGGTTACCCCCACTTTCCATGGGGATATCAAGGCCGACCATAATAGTTTCCTGACACCGCCAGTTTCTGTCGAGAGCCTGCACGATTCGCGCTCCGCAAGGAATTTCTGGATACAGGTAGAAGGGCATGATCCCTGGTCTGTCACTGGTAATAGCGCTGCACAAGTTGTGCGTCACTTTACGAACGAAGACGAAGAAGCCATTCTGGAAGCGGGTTTTTTATGGCAACGAGTGACACGGAAAAATGCGCAGAAGGGCTTGCAGGCCGAGGTTACCAGTTTTGTACCGGCCAGCAAGGATCGCGTGGAGTTAATGAAGGTTACGCTTATCAACCTTTCGAGAAGAAACCTGGAATTCACTGCTACTGCCGCCATTCCCATATATGGTCGTTCAGCAGACAACCTGCGTGACCACCGGCATGTTACTTCGCTCTTGCAGCGAACACTCTGTGGAAGATTTGGCGTGCAGGTCAAGCCAACGCTTTCTTTTGACGAAAGAGGCCACCAACCCAATGAGCTGGCGTATGCAGTCCTGGGCGTGGATGAGAAAGGTGCGCCGCCACAGGGTTTCTTCCCGATAGTAGAAGATTTTATTGGTGAGGGCGGAAGCCTGGATTGGCCGGAGGCAATTGTCAGCGCGCGAGAACCGAACTTCCGCTCCGGGATGAAAGTGGATGGTTACGAGTCCCTAGGAGGGCTGCGTTTCCGTATGGTGACACTATTGCCAGGCGAGAAACGTTCATTCGTCCTTATTATGGCAATTATGAACACAGATGAGTCAGAAGGGCTCATCCGCGAATACGGCAGTACAGCCAGCTTTGACAATTGGCTTGAAAAAACCCAGGCGTACTGGCGATCCGAAATCGAAGTACCAAGACTAGTAACCGGCAATATACGCTTCGAAGGCTGGCTGCGCTGGGTGACAGTCCAGCCGGTCTTGCGTAGATTCTTCGGGAACTCATTCCTGCCCTACCACGATTACGGACGCGGCGGTCGTGGTTGGCGTGATCTCTGGCAGGATATTTTGTCACTTCTGATGATGGAAAGTGGGGATGTCAGCCAGATGCTTTTCGATAATTTTGGCGGGGTGCGCATAGATGGCAGCAACGCAACTATTATCGGCTCCCGTTCGGGAGAATTCAAAGCCGACCGAAATAACATTCCACGGGTCTGGATGGATCATGGGGTCTGGCCATTGCTGACAACCGGTCAATATATTGACCAGAGCGGTGACCTAAATTTCCTGCTACGCGGTCAAACCTACTTCAAGGATCACCTAGCCGCCCGGGCGCAGCGGTTGGATAACTCGTGGTCAGCCGAACAGGGAACGGAATTGCGATGTGCGGATGGTGAACCTTATCAGGGCACGATCCTCGAACACCTGCTTGTGCAGCATCTGGTACCTTTTTTTAATGTGGGTGAACATAATAATATCCGGCTGGAGGGGGCAGATTGGAACGATGCGATGGATATGGCCAGCCAGCGCGGTGAGAGTGTTGCCTTTACCGCAATGTATGCCGGCAACATCCGCCGATTAAGCGAATGGGTGCTAGAACTTGAAAAATGTGAAATAAACGAAGTTGAAATAGCTGCGGAGATGCTTCCGTTGGTGGATACGGTATCAGAAGCGGTGGATTACGATTCGGTACCAGCCAAACAAGCTCATTTGGCAGAATATTACTCAAGTATTATGCATACGGTATCCGGAAGGAGGGTTGCTTTACCGCTCGAGGATTTGGCAACCGATCTCGCCAAAAAGTCCGACTGGTTGTGCAACCATCTTCGAAATAAGGAATGGCTGACCAATTCGGAAGGGTATGGCTGGTTCAACGGTTATTACGATAACAATGGGACACGTGTGGAAGGCGACTTTCCAAAAGGTGTACGAATGACCCTGACCGGCCAGGTCTTTGCGTTGATGGGCGGAGTCGCCACCGACCAACAGGCAAGCGAAATTATTCGCTCAGTTGACCGTTATTTGTTCGATTCCAAGGTCGGCGGATACCGGCTCAATACTGATTTTGGGGAGATATTGCCCAACCTGGGAAGAGGTTTTGGCTTTGCATTTGGCCACAAGGAAAATGGGGCCATGTTCAGCCATATGGCAGTCATGTATGCCAATGCATTATACAAACTCGGAAGAGTCCGGGAGGGATACAAAGTACTGGATGGCATTTACCAGCACTGCCAGGACTTCAAACGCAGCCGTATCTATCCGGGCATTCCGGAATATATCAATGAGCGTGGTCGGGGGATGTATCCCTATTTAACAGGTTCAGCAAGTTGGTATCTACTCACCCTCGTGACCGAAGCTTTTGGTGTCCATGGAAAGCTTGGCAATCTGGCTCTCGAACCGAATTTGGTTGCCGAACAGTTCGGAAAGGACGGAATGGCACACCTGGTAACCCGATTTGCTGATCGTACATTGGAGGTTGCCTACCTCAATCCGGTGCATCTGGATTTTGGTGATTATCGAGTTTGCGGCGTACGTCTGGATGGACAGCCAGTCGAAGTTGCCGATTTGCCAGTCATCGTTTCCCGAAGCCAGATTCTCACGCTGGATCCTGCCGAGACTCATCGCATAGAGATTGACTTAGGGTAATAAAACAAGATAAATATGTCTGAATTTCGCAAAGCGAATATTCACATTACTGGCATTGTTCAAGGTGTTGGATTCCGGCCTTTTATCCATGGACTGGCAGTTCGCTTGGGGTTAAACGGCTGGGTACGGAATACTTCCGCTGGTGTCGATATTGAAGTGGACGGGACAACCGATGAACTGGATTCCCTGATCAACTCAATAAAGAACGAACTTCCGCCTTTGGCAAGAATAGATACTTTCAGGATTACCTATGGAAATCCAGGCGGATTTTCCACATTCGAAATTGTCGCATCCGAGGCTGTGGCTGGGGCTTTCCAGCCCATTTCACCGGATGTCGGCATTTGCCCAGACTGTCTTAGAGAGTTGTTCGATCCATCCAACCGCCGTTACCTTTATCCGTTCATCAATTGCACCAATTGCGGACCACGCTTTACCATCATAACCGATATCCCTTATGATCGACCCAACACGACCATGTCGGTGTTCGACATGTGTCCCGATTGTGCTGCCGAATACACCAATCCTCTCGACCGACGTTTTCATGCCCAACCGGTGGCGTGTCCGGTTTGTGGGCCGCAAGTCTGGCTGGAGGATGCAGATGGCCGGTTAATCGCCGAGCGAAGTGATGCCATCCAAGCCGCGCAGACACTACTCTCCATTGGGAAAATCGTTGCCATAAAGGGTCTGGGAGGTTTCCATCTGGCGTGTGATGCCACCAAGATCGAATCTGTGGCAGAGTTGCGCCGTCGCAAGCTGCGCGTTGAGAAACCATTTGCCCTGATGATGCTCGATGTGGCAACCATTGAGCAGCATTGTTTCGTCAGTGAGGCTGAACAAGCCATACTTGAATCGCGCCAACGCCCCATCGTCCTCTTGCATCGCAAGCCAGACTCTCCAATCGTAGAAGAAGTCGCGCCCAAACAGGACAGCTTGGCTGTCATGTTACCTTATACGCCCATTCATTACATGCTTTTTAGACCTGTCGCAGATAACCAAAAATCAGGATACAAGATACAACCGCTGATAATGACAAGCGGGAATCTTTCCGAGGAGCCAATTGCAATAGAGAATGATGAAGCCCTTCTGCGTCTTGCCTCTCTTGCAGACGCTTTCCTTATGCATAACCGGGATATCAGAATCCGTTGCGACGATTCCGTGGTCAGGGTGATAGGTGGTAGGGAAAATAAATCCTCCGTTTATTTTCTTCGACGATCGCGCGGTTATGCACCTGACCCCATCCAACTGCCAATGGCAGTTCCTCCCATCCTGGCAACCGGCCCGGAACTTAAGAATACGTTCTGCCTCACGCGTGAACGTTATGCCTTCCTCAGCCATCATATCGGCGATATGGAGAATTACGAGACCTTGCGCTCCTTTGAAGATGGAATAGGGTATTTTGAGCGTTTGTTTCGCCTGCAACCGGAGGCAATTGCCTGTGATCTACATCCGGATTATCTATCAAGCCGCTATGCAATGCAACGATCGCAACAAAACAACCTTCCGATCCACCGTATTCAGCACCATCACGCCCATATTGCGGCTTGCATGGCGGATAATGGGTTGGATAGCAGCCATCCGGTCATAGGGCTGGCATTCGATGGTACCGGATATGGTGAGGATGGTGCCATCTGGGGCGGCGAATTCCTTGTGGCGGATTATAGTGGGTACAAGCGTCCTTATCATCTAGCTTACTTTCCACTCCCCGGCGGAGATGCAGCGATCAAACGACCTGCACGCACAGCCCTGGCATTGCTCTGGTCATTGGGCATGGAGTGGGAGGAACACCTGGCGCCAGTGAAAGATTTATGTCTTGAGGAACGCCAAGCTTTGCGGATCCAACTTGAACGCGGCCTCAATACGCCTTTGACCTCCAGCATGGGTCGGCTGTTTGACGCGGCGGCTGCTCTAACCGGGATCAGACAAAAAGTTAATTATGAGGCCCAGGCTGCGATGGAATTCGAAGCGGCGGTAGATCCTTCCGAATCAGGTGTATATAGATTTGATCTCCAGGAGGGCACGGTCGTCGCAAATGAGATGATCCGGAGCCTACTAGGGGATATTTATTCAGGTGTTTCCGTCCCGGTGATTGCAGCTCGATTCCACAACGGCCTGGCTGAATTATCTCTCCAGGTTTGTGTGGAGATCCGTAGCAAGACGGGCATCAACGAAGTAGCTTTAAGCGGAGGGGTTTGGCAGAATATGGCTTTGCTTGAAAAGGCGACCCGCAAACTGCGGAATGGTGGATTTATCGTTTATTTGCACCACCAGGTTCCCGCGAACGATGGCGGACTATCGCTTGGACAGACATTGGTCGGCGCAGCCAGGTTTAGATTATAATAATCAAGACGGGAGTTAGCGAGTATTTATATGAAGGAGGGTTAACATGCAAAAAATATTATTGGTAGAAGACGATGCCCCTTTATTGGAGGTGATGCGCTGTCTCCTTGAAGCTGAAGGATACGAAGTATCCTTGGCAGTTAATGGGAAACAAGCACTCGAATTATTCGGTACAAACCGGCCCAACCTGGTTATTTCCGATATCATGATGCCCGAAATGGGTGGGTATGAATTGCTCGAATTGGTGCGTGCATTGCAGGAAGGGATAACCGTACCATTCCTGTTCCTAAGCGCCCGAACAGAACGGTCGGATGTCAATCGGGCTCGCAGCCTGGGCGTGGATGATTATCTATTCAAGCCATTTGAGGCTTCCGAATTAATTAATGCCGTGCGCGCCCGTCTCGACCGTCGCCGGATCGTCGAGCTTTTTGATACACGTTCTGCTCACCTGCAGACGGTCATCATGCTGGCGAACGTGATCGAAACACGCGATCCATATACAGCCGGCCACTTGGAACGCGTCCGCCGCCTGGCGCTAAACATGGCGTTTGCACTTAATTGGAATCCCGAGGATATTGCAATTTTGGAATTTGGAGCAATTCTGCACGATATTGGAAAGATAGTGGTGCCAAGCCAGGTTTTAAAGAAAACAGGTCCGCTGACAAAGGAAGAGTGGATACTTATGCGCCAGCATCCGGAGATCGGCGCGAAAATGCTGGAAGGCGTGGACCACCTAAAAGCGGCGATACCTTATGTACTTTATCACCACGAATGGTGGGATGGGAGCGGTTATCCGGCAGGATTGGTTGGTGAGAAAATCCCGCTTGAAGGCCGGTTATTGGCAATCGCTGATGCTTTTGATGCAATGACCACCAACCGCCCTTATCACGCCAGTATGCCGGTCGCAGATGCGCTGGACGAGCTGGCTCGGTTTAGAGGTGTTTACTTTGACCCGGATATGGTGGATGCATTCATCCAAACATATAAGTTATAACCAACACGTGGTTCCAGAAAAACAGCAAGTATTGAAATACCGTAACAACCATATAATTTAACACCCACATCAGAGACTTCCAAGTCAAGCGGTCTCTGTTTTTTCGGCTCTTTGAAAACCTGAGGCTTGTGAAAACCTGAGGCTTGAATGAGAGGGTAATCCTGATGCAGGTTACCTGGCTGCCTCGCGATCCATTTCACGCTCGGCATCCCTTCGGGCGATGGCTTCGCGTTTATCGTGCAGCTTCTTGCCTTTCGCCACGGCGATTTCAAGCTTGGCGCGGCCGTTTTTAAGGTAAACACGAATTGGAACAATCGTAACCCCCTTTTGACGGACGGCATCCCACATTTCACGGATTTCCTTATGATGCAATAAAAGGCGCCGAGGGCGTATCGGGTCATGATTGAAGCGGTTGGCTTGTAAATAAGGCGCGATATGCGCTTCAATCAGCCAGGCTTGATCCTCGTCCACACGAATGTATGCCTCTGCCAGGCTGATCTGCCCGGCTCGGATGGATTTGATTTCGCTTCCTTTGAGAGCCAAACCTGCCTCGAAGCGATCGAAAAGGAAATATTCAAAACCGGCCTTGCGGTTCGTGGCAACGATTTTAACATTTTCGGGCATATTGGTTAGATATTACCATGAGTTGATAAAAAATTGGGCCGATAGACATTCCCGGCCGGAGGAGAAAATCCCTCAGCAATCATGGGCATCCAACAAGACCAAAAAGAAAAATTTATCTGTATTATTCAAATGAATGATTATAATCAATGCAAAAAACCGTCCAAGGAGAAAACCATGTATTTTGACCTACCGCTCGAACAATTACGAACTTACCTTCCCTCCCGGACAGAACCGGATGACTTCGATGCGTTCTGGAATGAGACGCTCTCCCAGATACGGGCATTTCCACTGGATGCGCGTTTAAGCCGGTCGAGACCGGTTTGATATTTCTGGACGTATGCGATGTCACGTATAACGGTTATAACGGACAGCCAATTAAGGGCTGGTTCTTCTTGCCGCGTAACCAACCCGGTCCTTTGGCCTGTATTGTTGAGTACATAGGGTATGGCGGTGGACGCGGCCACCCGTATGATTGGTTGTTATGGGGCAACACAGGGTATGCCCACTTTGTCATGGACACGCGCGGCCAGGGAAGCGCCTGGCGTAGTGGCGACACTCCAGACCTCGAACCAGACGGCGGAAACCCCCAGGTTCCCGGATTTATGACGCGTGGTGTACTTGATCCGCACACGTATTTCTATCGTCGAGTCTTTAGCGATGCGGTGCGAGCCGTGGAAGCAGTCCGCTCACATCCGGCCGTGGATGCCCAGCGTGTGGCTGTCTTAGGCGGGAGTCAGGGCGGTGGGATTGCGCTGGCAGCAGCCGGCCTCGTCCCAGACCTGGCAGCGGTCCTGCCGGATGTGCCTTTCCTGTGTCACATCCGGCACGCCACAGAGATAACCGATTCCTATCCGTATGCTGAAATCCAGAATTATTGTAAAACCCACCGGGAAAAGATCGAGACGGTCTTTCATACCCTTGCTTACTTCGACGGGGTAAATTTCGCCACGCGCGCCAAATCCCCGGCGCTGTTTTCGGTCGGGTTAATGGATGAGACCTGCCCACCCTCGACAGTCTTTGCTGCCTATAATTACTACGGAGGGCCAAAGGAAATCAAAGTCTGGCCATACAACCACCATGAGGGCGGTGAAACTTTTCAGAGCGTGGAGAAAATACGCTTCCTGAAGGAATTGTGGAAATCGTAACGCTGTAGTGGTGTAAATTAATTGAGAGCAACTATTTCACCAGGTAAAAGGTCGTAATCGGACGTATGTCAATCATGGGCATTCGTCCGTTTTATTGACAGCGATGGATCAAATATCCGTCCAATTTAATGGGAATGAGCCTCCCCACCACCGGTCTCAGGCCCAAGATAAGGACGTAAAAACCCCAACCGACCACTGTATAGCGCCAACAACGTGGCAATAAAAGTGGAAATAGGGACAGCGGCGATCAATCCGACCGAACCTACGACAGAAAAGGTATGTCCATGTATAATCGCCTAATTCAATGGTCATTCTTTAGCCACTTTCGAAAAACCCCGGGCAACATGTCACTCAACTTGACTGTAGGGGGGTTAAGGGGTTATCATTGAAAATGATTTTCAATATCAAGAAAGTGAATTATGGCTGAAGATACCAGAAACTGGTTTGCCGCACTTCAAAGGAACGACTGCCGTCTCACTGCGCCCCGCCGAGCTGTAGTCGAGGCGATGATAGAGAGTGCGCATGCCCTCACCCCAGTCGAAGTGTATGACACGGCACGCAAGTGCTGCCCAGGATTAGGTTTGGTTAGCGTCTATCGTACGCTTGAAAAACTCGAGGAGTTGGGTTTAGTCCAGCGTGTCCATCAGACCAAGGGCTGTCAGGCCTTCGTCCGAACGGGAGATGGACATCAACATCTCCTCATTTGCAGCAATTGCGGCAAGGCGGTTCTATTCGAAGGTGACCACCTTGATACACTCTTCAATTCAATTTCCAAAACGACCGGTTTTCAGATCGAGAGCCACTGGCTGCAAGTCTTTGGCCTGTGTAAAGCCTGTCGAGCTGATCCCTAGGAGGTAGATATGTGTATGTTCTGTGCTGCCATCCCGGTTGCTGCGGCGAGCGGGACATCCCTGGATAATAAACAACGCAAGAAAGCCATGGCTCAAGGACGCACTCCTAAACGGATTCGCCCGTTCATGCTATTGACAATAATTATGATTTTACTTTTACTTATTGGATCGACGATAGTCCACCTGCGTTATTACCAATACTGGTTATAAAAACGGTCTCGGGAGTCGCAGGAAAGTAGATTGCTTCCTTTTACTATGGAAGAGGTATTCATATCCATGGCGAATAAATCCATACAACTTCCCATGTTTGGCTTTTTGTTGGCTGCCTGCCTTATTCTGACTGCATGCCAACCAACCAAACCCCAGACCTCCGGACGGCCGTATGTTCTGGCGACCGAGTCCTTCCTCGGCGATATTGGTCAAAATGTGGCTGGAAGCCGGGTAAAGGTGGACACGCTGCTTCCAGTCACCGTCGATCCCCACGAGTACCAGCCCAAGCCTCAGGATGTGACCAGGCTGGCCCAGGCCCAGGTGTTGATCGTCAATGGCCTGGGTTACGAAGCTTGGTTGCAGAAGACGCTCGACAACCTCGGCGGCCAGCGCCAGGTGATCATTGCCACGAATGGACTAACCCCAGCCCCAGACCCATCGGGTGAACACCCCGAGGGCGACCCACATATGTGGATGAATCCGCTTGATACGATCAATTACGTCGACCAAATTCGAGACGGTCTCATTCAGGCGGATCCGGGCGGAAAAGACGAGTATACCCGGAATGCGGATGCCTATATCGCCAAATTGGAAACACTCGACCAGTGGGTGAAAAACCAGGTCAATCAACTTCCGATCGAAAAACGACTGCTGGTCACCAACCACGATGCACTGGGTTATTTTGCAAAGGCCTATGATTTCAAGATAATCGGAGCAATCATCCCGAGCGTCACTACGGACGCTTCTCCGTCCGCACAACAATTGGTCAGCCTGATCACAACCATAAAAACCAGTGGCGCCCCGGCCATTTTTTTGGATATTGGAGAAAACCAAAAGCTGGCCCAACAAATTTCCTCAGAAACAGGCGTCAAGGTTATCACCGATCTATATGTGGAAAGCACCTCTGGGCCTAACGGACCTGCACCGACTTATATAGACATGATCGAACACGATGTCTCGGTAATTCTGAATGCCTTGAAATAATATGGATACTCTTCCAGAATCCCCAGCCAGATTGGATGTTGAAAACATATCCGTCGCCTATAATGGGACGCCAGTATTGCGGGAGATCACTTTTCAGATCCCACATGGAGCAAGGATCGCCGTGGTTGGACCGAATGGGGCCGGCAAATCCACACTGTTCAAAGCCCTCGTGGGACTTTTACCGCTACGGGAGGGAAAGATTTTCATCCATGACCTGCCACTCGGGCACCACCTGGACTGTGTAGCGTATGTCCCGCAGCGCGAGGAAGTGGATTGGCGATTCCCGGTTACCGTTCGGGACGTGGTGCTGATGGGGAGGTTTGGACACCAAAAATGGCTGCAGGGCCCCAGGCGCAACGACCGGGAGGTTGTTCAGAAGAGTCTCGAGCAAATGGGCATTGCAAACATGGCGGACTACCCCATCAGTGAGCTTTCGGGCGGACAACAACAGCGTGTCTTCCTGGCGAGAGCCCTGGCTCAGGAACCCCATATTTTCCTGATGGACGAGCCTTTTACGGGTGTTGACGCGACCACTCAGGAAGCAACCCTGGCTCTGCTGGACCATTTGCGCCAACAAAAGGTCACGGTTCTCATTTCAACCCATGACCTCAACCTGGCTGCCAGCCGGTTTGACGCGGTCCTGTTACTCAACCGCCGTTTGATCGCTTTCGGCGAACCGAAATCAATTTTTACGCCCGAGAATTTAACCCAGGCCTTTGGTTCCTTAATGCTGAAACTGCCCGACGGTATGATCCTTGTTGATGATTGCTGTCCACCCGGGGATGAGCATGAACATAATGGGAAGGTAAATTGAACTGGCTTTACCAACCACTTCAATATGCATTTATGGTGCGCGGCCTGCTGGCCTCCGTGATGGTTGGAATCCTATGCGCCGTCATGGGGACCTACGTGGTTTTGCGGGGCATGGCGTTCCTGGGAGATGCCATGGCACACGCCATCCTGCCGGGTGTGGCGATCGCGTTTCTTCTGCATGGGAATCTGCTGGTCGGAGCGATGATTGCCGCGATAATCATTGCCCTCAGCATTGGTTTTTTCTCGAAAGGCGGTGCGGTCAAGGAGGATACCGCCATCGGCATTCTATTTGCCGCGGCCCTGTCCCTGGGCGTAGCGTTGATCAGTTCCATCCAAACTTATGCTGTCGATCTGAGTCACATCCTATTTGGTAATGTGCTGGGCGTAAGTGAAAGCGACTTATGGTTGACGGCCGGCCTGGGTGTTTTGGTGCTTGCAGCGGTAGGGCTATTTTATAAACAATTTCTGGTAATCTCCTTCGACCCGATCCTGGCAGCTACCCTACGTCTACCGGCAGAACTCTTGCGCAACCTGATGTTGATCCTGCTTTCCCTCACGGTTGTCGTCTCTTTACAAACGGTCGGTGTGGGACTGGCTGCCGCCATGCTGGTCACACCCGCGGCTACAGCCTATTTGTTGACACGCCGCCTGTGGCCGATGATGCTGGTCTCGGCCGGCATCGGGGCGGTATCCAGTCTGGTAGGGTTGTATTCGAGCTATTATTTGAATATCGTTTCCGGATCAGCCATCGTATTGACGGCCACCGCCATTTTCTTATTGGTTTTCCTTTTCCACCCACGTCGGGGGCTTTTATGGAAGAGAAAGTAAAAATGGTCCGCATGGAAAAGGAGCAAAAATGACGCGCATGCCGGTCTTATTTATCGGGCATGGCAGCCCGATAAACGCCATCGAAGATAACGAATTCAGCCGTGCCTGGATCGCGGCGGGGAAAGCCCTGGCGCGTCCCAAAGCCATCCTGTGCATCTCGGCACACTGGGAGAGTGAAGGGATACAGGTTACGGCAATGGAAAGGCCAAAGACAATCTATGATTTCTACGGTTTTCCGCCTGAATTGTACGCAGCCAGCTATCCGGCTCCAGGGTCACCGGAACTGGCTGAACATGTCCGGGACCTGGTCAAACCGGTTGATGTCCGGTTGGATCTGAGCTGGGGTTTGGATCACGGCACCTGGTCTGTACTGACGCGCCTTTTCCCGCAGGCAGATATCCCAGTCATACAATTGAGTCTGGATGTAAACATGAGTGCTCAAGAGCATTATGACCTCGGTAAGCAATTGAAAGCACTGCGGGACGAAGGAGTACTGATCCTAGGGAGCGGGAATATCGTCCACAATTTGCGCATCTTGAACTGGAATGATGCCGCCTATGACTGGGCGGTGGAATTTGATAAGAAGGTCACGCAATGGATCCTTGAGCATGACCATGAGCCCATCATCCAATACCACAAACAAGGGAAGGCAGCCGCGCTGGCGGTCAATTCTGCAGAGCACTATAAACCGCTCCTGTACATACTGGCCGCCGGGGAGGCGGGTGAATCGATACACTTCTTTGCCGAAAAGGTTACGATGGGTTCGATCTCCATGCGCAGTCTGCAAATAGGCGCCTGAAAGCGGATGATCAGAAGTATGTTTTTGTCCAGACAAAAATATTATTAAAAGGAACAATAAAATCCCCACCTTTTATGGCTGCAAGACATCTTCTATCCGGTTGCTGCCCGGGGTTTTCGAAGAATGGCTAGATAGCTACAAACGCGCACCCTAGAGTGTCTGTGACCTGCGGAGGATGGACCAAGTCCGGGAATTCCAAATAGAATCTATGGCTTAATTTGGAGGCGACCCGCTTACCCAAAATGGGTGGAGTGGCCGGGTCGTATTTACGCTCAATGATATATCATGCGAGTCAAATACTCATTAAATAGCTTGTATGGTTTTCGCCAGGGAATCAATTTCCTCTGCGCTCAAGTGATCCCGGAGTGGCTGACGGTTTTCCTGCACCCACTTTCTGAGCGGTTTTGCCCAATTAACCAGCGCACTTGCATCGGCGGGATAATGGCTGGGACGTGTTCCGATATTGATCCATTTCAACCCCGCTAAAGTCGATTCCCATTCCTGCCACGGCACCAAGTCCGGCGTCATCGAGAATGTTGCCAGCGGTGAGAAGAAGGTCGGTTTGTCTGCCGGGAAATGTGACCGCATTTCCTCCAGAAATTGCAGGCTGTCAGGAGTATTGTAGATCAGCCAAAGCGGGAGCAACCCGGCCTGGCGGGCGGCATTGGAATCAAACTGGCTGAACATTTCCACCAGCACGCCAGCCGGCGAGCGGCCTTCTTTTTTGAGCAGTTCTTGAGCAGCCATAAATGCCAATTGGGCAAAGTCGTTCGGGTCTGATAGTCGGATATGGACAAAACGATAGTCTTCGGCTTTGCAGAAACCTTCCAATGCTTCGGCCAGTCCCGGCTCGGAGCCCCACTCGGACTCAGGTCCGCGTTCCAATGGGTAATCTTTCAATTTCCAATCCGTGGATTTCAAACCAGTACGGCGTGCGTAGTCCCGGATGCGGTCGCTCCCCTCGAGAAATTCTTCTGTCGAAATCCCGCCCCAGCCGCCAACCTGGAAAACACTGCGCGGGCCGAGGCGATACCTAAGCCAGGAGGCACCGCTGTCCAGGTAGACGACCGCACCACCTGGCGCGACCCTGGAGCGGATGAACTCGGTGTAAGCCGGCGGAAGGTCAAGCAGTTTGAAACGGATATGGTTGATGAAACGGGTCATCCAGCCGTCATGGACCGGGTCAAAGTGCTGGATGGTCATCAGGCGGGGGTTTTCTTCGGCAATACGCAGAGCAATCGCGAGTGAGCGATGCAGATATTCGTCCACATTACCGGTATATGAGCCGCGTTTGAGGCTGACGACATAGGCCTGCGGTAGGAATGGTCCGCCAAGTGCGAGCGACAGGTACGCAGTCGCGCCGCTGAGCGCCGCCCCGACCAGAATGGCTGGGAAGGGTCCAGATAGCCCGTCGTAGTCCTCGAGCCGGACCCGGATAAGATCATCCATTGAAAAATCATTCATTACGTCCGGTTTCAAGCCAGAGATGGCTTCGAAGCGGCTGATGACGAAACGCGCCATACCCTGCGGAAGTGTGCCCATGGCGAGCAGCACAGCTTTTTGCCAGCCGGGGAATTCGTAATTGTCGCAGTACTCGCCACGCAGGCCAGCAGCTACGGCGCGGGTGACAATAGGGGAGGATGATTCGGGCGATTCGATGGGAACTGGCATGGCCTAACCTCGAGCAGAAAGGATATGGACTATAATCATTTTACTTCCATTTCTGGATAGAAGGAAACCAAACGAAGTGGTTTTTCCCGATTTGGCCGGTTTGCTGATGTCTATTCCGTTTTTATTCAGCACCCCGTTTTTTCTTTCGGGTGGCCTGAATATCATCTATGATGTGTTGTTGTTCAAATCCTTTCGTGGCTTAAAGCCGGAAGAAAGCGGATCGAGGTAATCAGAATGGATATTTCCCTTGCTCTTGGTGGCGGTGGATCGCGCGGGTATGCCCATATCGGGGTCTTGCGCTGCCTTGAACGGGAAGGTTTTCGGATCAGGGCAGTCGCCGGAACTAGCGCTGGTGGCATCGTTGCCGTTGCGTACGCAGCCGGGTATACACCTGACAAAATGGAAGCTGTGTTTTCCAAATTGGATCAATCCAGACTGTTTGCACGCTCTCCAAACGAAGGACCCGGCATCCTGGGGCTTTCCGGAGCAGCAAGATTATTTGATGAGTTCTTTGGTAAACGGACCTTTGCCGACCTACATTTTCCCTGTGCGGTTGTAGCTGTTGATCTACAGGCAGGCCGGGAAATTATCTTGAGCCAGGGTCGGGTGGTCGACGCACTCCTTGCAACTATTGCCGTACCAGGTGTTTTCCCGCCAAAGCAGTTTGGAGATTCGCAACTGGTCGACGGAGCCGTCCTTAATCCTGTACCGGTCTCAGTTGCACGGTCTCTGGCGCCAACGCTACCGGTTGTAGCGGTTGTCCTGGAAATAATGACCGAAGCATCCAGTGGTTTCAATAGTATTCCGTTGCCCGTTCCTGTGCCTTCACGACTTGTGGAACGCCTCACACGTACGCGAGTTGCCCAGGCTTTCAATATCTTCCTGCAATCCGTGGATGTGGGCAGCCGGAAGCTGGCCGAATTACGTCTTCTAACCGACAATCCTGAAATAATCGTTCGCCCAGACGTAAGCGGGATCGGCATGCTGGATAAAGTGGACGTGCACGAGGTCATCCGTATGGGTGAAAATGCGACCAATGCCGTTCTGCCAGCATTGCAACGGGAAGGTGCGTGGCAGAATCGTCTGCGCCGGTGGGTGCTTCATCGATAGTGATATTCCAGCATTTATTTTCTGGCCGTCGATCAGGAAAAAACATGTCTCGTGATTTGCGAAAATATGGACGCCAAACCAATGTCCGCTTGATAGCCGGGGCATTACTGCTGATCTTTGTTGTCGGAGATGGATTAATATATCTTATTTACGGGAGCGGTGCGGCGATGATGGGGCTCCTGTGTTTGCTGGCCGGGATGGTCCCGGTATTGCTAACCATACTTGTCCTTTTTCTTCTAGATTGGATCCGAAAACGTGCCGACCGCGACTGAGCCACAGCTATTGACATTCAAGGATTGGACTTTCCGTCTGCGTATAGCCCAAGCGAAGCCATCCCAATTGCTGATTCTCATCCATGGTTGGATGGGCGATGAAAATTCCATGTGGATCCTAGCGCGAAAGCTTTTGCCAGATTATGCGATTTTAGCACCACGTGGACCATTTCCGGTAGCAGAGGGTGGCTATTCGTGGCGGGAAATCAGACCTGGTACATGGGGAATGTCTTCCATAGATGATTTACGCCCAGCAGCGGAGGCCCTGTTGGAATTTGTGGACGGTTGGTCGACTCTCGCAATGATAGAGGCCAGTCTATTCGACCTGATGGGTTTCAGTCAGGGCGCAGCGTTGGCCTATACGCTGACTTTGCTGCACCCGGAACGCGTCCGGAGGTTGGCGGTTCTTTCGGGATTTCTCCCCGAGAACGGGGAGGCGTTGCTAACTGCAGAACGATTTTCCGGAAAACCGATTATTGTAACCCACGGCCGGCAGGATGAATTAATTCCAGTAGAAGAAGCTCGCAGGTCTGTGAGACTGCTGAAGACCGTTGGTGCTAAGGTAACCTATTGCGAATCGGATACTGGTCATAAAGTGAGCAAGGAATGTTTAAATAAGGCGGAAATGTTCCTGGGAGAGCTTTAATCCCTTTATAAGGTGTCAGTTGACTTCCTCCTACTTTACGGGTATCCTTAGCGCCATGACTTTTCGAAAACAACCTCTTTCCCGCCGAGACTTCCTTAAGCTGGCCGGTCTTGGCGCTGGTGCCCTGGCACTACAACCTTTGAACTCGCGGTGGAGCAATCCTATTTCTGCGCAGAGTCTATCCTTACCCGATTTTCCCAAATCTGATTTACTTGGCAGAAACTGTACCTCCGACACGAGTCTCCAATGGGGTGGTACAGTCCCGATCATGAAACGTCCGGATGTCAATAGCACAAAGATCCGTGATGCGCACCGCGATGAGGTTTTTCCCTGGACGCACGAAGTGAGTGCGGAAACCGTTAATTTCAACAATCCCAACCAGCGATGGGTGGAGACACCTGAAGGGTTTATTTGGTCTCCGTACCTTCAACCCTGTCGTAACTTGCCAAATACGCCGCTGAACGCGCTTCCGGCTGATGTCAATGGCTTCTGGGCAGAAGTGACCGTCCCATATGTTGATCTCATCCTGGACAATCCCGCGCCGGTCTCGGGATGGATGCGTGATCACATTAATTATAACTTGCAGGCCAGACTATACTATTCGCAAGTCATGTGGATGGACCGGGTGCGAACTTCTGATTCCGGGACGATCCAGTATCATGTCAACGAACGGTACGGGAATCCGGGAGATCTTTTCTGGGCAGAAGGGGCAGCTTTTCGCCCTTTAACCCAGGACGATACCTCGCCGATTAACCCGGATGTAGATCCAGCTACCAAAAAGGTGGTCGTAAATTTGAACTACCAGTCATTATCGTGTATGGAGGGTGAACATGAAGTTTATTTTTGCCGAGTCTCAACGGGTATCGAGGATGGCTCGACACCCGTGGGCGAGCACTCGATCTGGCGGAAATTAATCTCGGTGCGCATGGCTGCCAGCACGACGGGAGCCAGTTATGACCTGCCCGGAATGTCATGGACGACTTTCTTCGTTGGAGATGGCGTTGCCGTCCATGCCGCGACATCACACAACGATTTTGGCGCGGTCCGTTCGCATGGTTGTGTCAATTGCAGGCCGGAAGATGCAAAATGGGTTTTCCGCTGGTCCCAACCGAACGTCCCACTCGAACCTGGTGATATAACCGTCCAAGATTGGAAAAGCGGAAGCACGCATGTCTTTGTGGTGGATACTTTTTAGTGGTTGGAATATGGGATGAATAATTTTGATGTAACATCAGGACTGGCATTTCTGGCCGGTCTGGCATCGTTCCTTTCCCCATGTGTACTGTGTTTGGTGCCGGTCTATATCGGTTACCTGGGCGGACGTGCGGTTGGGGGTGAATCGAGCAGTCATAACCGCTGGGTTACATTCACACACGGTCTGGCATTTGTCGTAGGATTTAGTCTTGTTTTCATCCTTTTCAACATCCTCGCGGCAGCTTTAGGAGGTTTGTTATTGGGTATACGGACCTGGTTGGCCAAAATTGGGGGTGTGGTCGTGGTTATCTTCGGCCTGCACATGATCGGCGTATTCCGAATACCATTCATGCAATATGATGTACGCATCCATTCCCAGGTAGATCCGCGTTGGGGATATGTTTCGTCATTATTGATGGGTGTCTTTTTTTCTGCTGGTTGGGCGCCTTGTGTGGGACCAATTCTAGGGTCGATAATGACATTCGCAGCAAATGGTGGTTCGATCCTAAGGGGGATCCTGCTGGGTTCCTCCTATTCTGCCGGCCTTGCATTCCCGTTCTTACTGGCGGCATTGGGAATCGGTTGGGTGACCATAATCCTGCGAAGATACAGCAAGGTCATGCATATTACGGAGGTTGTCATGGGAATATTGCTGGTCATCGCAGGCATTTTGCTTTTTATGGGTTCCTTTAATATTCTGGCGAGTTATTTCCCCTTCTTAAACTTTGGACTCTAAAATTGGTAGGAAGTTGAACCTAAAGGAGTTTTTAAATGATTTCGGTAACATTATACAGCCGTGCCGGTTGTAAATTGTGTGAAGAAGCCGAAGCGGACTTGAAAGCGCTTCAGGATGTTATTCCCCATAAATTGACTGTAATTGATATTGAATCTGAATCATCATTTCGGGAGGCATTCGCCTTGGAAATTCCTGTGGTCGAAGTGGGACCGTTCACATTAAAGGCGCCATTTTCGAGACAGGACTTGCAAATGACTCTCGGAGCAGCCACAGACAGGCGTGCCCAGTTGGAACGGATAAACGATAAGGCTTTTCAAGCGAATATATCAGGTAGTGAGAGTATCAACGGTTCGGACCGTTTATCATACTGGATATCAAAACATTACCTGGCAGTTTTCAACCTTTTCCTATTATTGTATGTAGGAGTTCCGTTCCTGGCCCCAATCTTCAAGAAAGTTGGCTGGAACGGTCCAGCTGAGGTGGTTTACACAATTTATCGACCATTATGTCATCAATGGGCCTTTCGCTCCTTCTTTTTGTTTGGTGAGCAGGTTGATTACCCGCATGCCGCGGCCAAGGTTCCAGGCGTGTTAACTTTCGAACAAGTAAGCGGCATTTCCGATTTGAATGATCCGAGCCGGATCCAGGCGAGGCTGTTCGAAGGGTCGCCACTTCTCGGATACAAAGTTGCCTTTTGTGAACGGGACGTAGCCATCTGGGGTGCAATGGCCTTATTTGGCTTGATCTATGCTGCCACGGGGCGGCGTTTACCCAAGATGAACTGGATGGTTTGGGTACTGGTCGGCCTGGTTCCAATCGGGTTGGATGGTTTCTCACAATTATTCAGCCAAATTCCCAGCGCGTATATTCAGACTTACCTGCCCTATCGGGAGAGTACTCCATTCCTGCGTACCTTGACCGGTTTCCTCTTTGGTTTTTCGACTGCCTGGTTCATGTTTCCGCTCATCGAAGAGACGATGGTCGATACACGGCGGCTGCTTTCCAAAAAATTTGCCACCCTCAAACCAAAATAAGGCATGCCGTTCCAATCCAATGATGGAATTCGCTATTATCAATTCGAAAAACTGGGTGATAACCTGACCCAGGCAGTTTTCACCCGTCTGGGAGGTGTCAGCCCGGACCCGTGGGCTGCATTAAATCTGGGCGGAACGGTTGGCGATGACCCGAAACGGGTGCGCGAAAACCGTCTCATGGCGCTGACAGCCTTGGGCCTTGACCCGAAATCGGTATTCGATGTTTGGCAGGTGCATGGTGTCAATGTGGCAATTGCAGTGACACCACGCCCTGCAGAAACGCCCCCTATTCAGGCGGATGTTATTCTAACCAACCGAATTGGGATCACTTTGATGATGCGATTTGCCGATTGTGTCCCGATCTTCTTGCATGACCCCATTCGAAAGGTAATCGGGATCGCCCATGCTGGTTGGATGGGGACCGTGCGCGGAACTGTCCGACTTGCTGTGGAGGCTATGCACTCGCACTTCGGCACGATCCCCGTAGATATTCGAGCGGCGATCGGTCCGTCGATTGGTCCGGATCATTATAAAGTAGGACCCGATGTGGTGATGCAAGTACGCCAGGCTTTCGGGCAGAGTGCGGCCAACTTATTAATTGAACGATCCGGAGCCACTCATTTTAATTTATGGGAAGCCAATCACCTGGCGCTTGTACAGGCGGGTGTAAAACAGATCGAATTGGCAGGTTTGTGTACGGCCTGCCATACCGAGGACTGGTATTCCCACCGCGCCGAACATGGCCGCACCGGTAGATTTGGCGCGATCATCGTGTTGAATCCTTGATTTACCTAAGAAAAAATGGTTGAAGATCTGCGTACATCCATTCGTGAACGTTACCAACGCACCCTTGCACAGATTGCTGATGCGGCTGTCGGTTGCGGCCGCGACCCGGGAACTGTCCGCCTGGTGGTGGTCACGAAATCCCAGCCGCTGGAAGTCGTCCGTGCGGCAGTCGCGGCCGGGATATCCATATTTGGTGAGAATTACGCCGAGGAAGCTGTCGAGAAGATTACCGCCTTGAGGGAATCTGCGATAGAATGGCACATGATTGGCCATGTACAGAGTCGCAAGGCGGATTTGGTGGTTGCGAACTTTTTCATGATGCATTCGTTGGATAATTTGAAACTGGCCGGACGGTTGAACCGCAGTTGCAGCGAACTAAAGCGGAGATTACCTGTTTTGTTGGAATTCAACGTCAGTGGAGAGGCAAGTAAGTATGGTTTTCCGGCCTGCGAGGAAACAGGCTGGCCAAGCCTAGCGGACGAGATAGAAGAACTCCTGAACTTACCGTTCCTGCATGTTTGTGGACTGATGACCATGTCGCCCTTTTTTTTGGATCCGGAACGCACGCGACCATATTTCCAGCGGCTGCGACATTTGCGTGAATTTCTAGCAAAACAGTATCCAATGGTGGAGTGGAAGGACCTTTCAATGGGAACCAGCTCCGATTTCGTCATTGCCATCCAGGAAGGGGCTACTATCGTGCGGATTGGGCAGGCTATCTTCGGTCCACGAGTTTGATAGAGGATGTATGTTTATTGTATTTACGAATATAATTAATTATGTTGCCACCATTTTCATATTTCTGGTAATAGCCAATTCCGTACTTTCATTCTTTCTAAGCCCTTATCATCCTGTACGCGCAACGATGGACCGAATTATCAATCCGTTCCTTGCTCCCATCAGGCGAGTCGTTCCCCTGATAGGGATGATGGACCTAAGTCCGTTGATATTGATTATCCTGGTTGAAATATTGGCCAGGGTCCTGGTCAGTTTATTATCTGTATTGTGAGGTGACCGATGGCTCGCAGAGACTATCATCTGCATGATGGCAAACGGGGCGCGGCCTTGGCATTAAGGGTGACACCGCGTGCGAGTAAAAACGAAATTGTGGAAATCTTGAGTGACGGGACGGTTAAAGTTCACCTTACAGCGCCCCCTGTGGAGGGCAAGGCCAATGAGGCCCTATTGAAATTCCTGGCAGAGATATTGGATGTACCGGCCTCGCATTTGGACATTGTGGCCGGAGGAACCGGACGAGATAAGCTCATTTCCGTAACAGACATGGATGCGGCAGTTCTTCACAGAAAAATTTTGGAACACATCAGCTAAAGAATTATTTCTTAGAGCGACTGGCTCCGGGAGGGATTTTCTTGCATCAGGGGATTGTCCCATATATGGACCGGTACATGTTATATATTTCATAAATGTTGCGAATGTAATCACTGGTCTGCGAATAGCGGATGACCTCCAAAAAAAGATCGGGATCCGGACCGGACAGGTCGCGCCAGATGGGGGCGGCTGCAGGACCAGCGTTGTAGGCGGCCAATGCGATGAAAAGGTCGCCATTCGAGCGGATGCGTTGTTGCTCCAAGAATGTTGCACCCAGCATAACACTGATCGTTGGCCGGTACAGATCTTCGGTCGTGAAGTTGGACCAACCCAGGTTGTTAGCAATCAATTGTCCTGTATCGGGGGTTATTTGCATCAGACCGCGTGCTCCTGCAGTTGAACGAACGAAGCCTTCAAACAGGCTTTCCTGCCGCATGACGGAAAACAGGAACAATGGATCGAATCCTGTCTCTTGGGCGGCCGGAACGACGAGATCTTGATAATACAAACCATAGCGGACATGGTTGAAGTAGGCTGGTGCAGCCAACGTCTGGGATTGGGTGGTCATCCCGGCCAGTGTGAGAACCTGGCGAATGGCATTGATAGCCGGACGATAAAGGCCCAGGTCGATCAGATAATTGGCCAGCCGGTAACTATCGGCGGGATTTTGCGCAACAGACGTGCGCAGGTCTTCGAATTCCAGTCTGGCCTCATCTTCCAAATCCAGTGTCCACAATTCAGTACCTCGCATCAAACGTGGGTCCGAAAGGAGAGCGCCCGGGGTACTGAGATCTGTGTCAGTCGGCAGGTTGAAAGTGACGCGCAACCAGGCCTCTGCCTGCGCCCGTTCGGCAGTCAGATCCATTGAAAAATTAGTTGAGGGTGGGGGTGTGAATGCAGGGCGCTTGAGGAGCATATCCTGGGAACGCAGGCTGTAATAATCGGTGGGATCCAATGAAGCCGCCTGCTTCCAGGAGGACTGGGCAGAGGTGTTGTCACCCATGACCTGTTGCGTCTTGCCGATCCAGAAGTAGGCACGTGCCTGGTCGTCGACTGCCGTGGATAACTGGAGGTCACGCTGAAAAGTGACTAGCGCCTGATCATATCGAACGGCGCGATAACGGACAATCCCGGACCAGAAGAGCGCTTGAGGAACGAGATCGCTGCCTGGATAAGAATCTGCCAGGCTCTCCCAGACGCGCGCCGCATCATCCAGGCGGTTGGCGCGTTCGTAATTGCGACCGGCAGAGAGCAGCGCCTGGGGCGCAAACATAATATCCGGGTTAGCCTTGGCATAATCCAGATACGTTTGGGCGGCTGCAGTATTATCGCCCAGTTCAGACCATTGTGTCTCGGCTTTTTCACCCCAGGCGGACTGCCAGTTCTTATTATCCGGAAAATTCTTAATGAAGTTGGTGAGCTCATCCACTCCTACCTTGTAATTGCCGAGCTTGAGCAACGCCATTGCGTGATAATAGGGTGCTGTACCGTCATTTTTTGGATTGGTGGTAATAAAGCGCTGAAACGCATCCAGCGCATAGCCATATTGACCTGCGAAATAATCCGTCAGGCCACGGTTCAAGTCATCAACTTGCACATTCGCATTCACCAAAGTAACCAGCGCGCTGTATGAATCATACGACATAGGATAATTATTGACCGCATCCAGGAATCGCTGGTAGGCTTGGTCAGTTTGGCCAAGAGAAAGATACAGCCGCCCGGTAAGCAGATCTATCTGGGCTTTGACGTAATCGTCGGAGCTTGCTTTTGTAAGGGAATCGTATATATTGAGAGCAGTGGCTGAATCGCCCGAGCTCACGTAGGCCTGTGCAAGCTTGATTTGCAGGGAGGTATCGTCGCCGATGTGTGAGGCAGCCTGGGCAGCTTTATAAGCAGAGATGGCTTCGACGTAGTTCCCGGCAGAGCCATAAGCATCACCGAGTTTTTCCTGGGTAAGACTGTCAAGCACGCCGGGACGCATGGAAATATAGCTCGTAAACGCCTGCGCAGCTTCGGTGTATCTTTCCAGGGTCATATAAATCTCACCCATTATAAAATACGCCCGTGCGGCGTTCGGGCCCCCTGGGTAGTTTTTGGACAGATTCCCTAAGTCCTCAAGAGCCTTGCCATTATTTCCGGCTGCATATTCGACGCGTCCCAGGCCCCAGAGTGCAGCCGCGCACATTTCCGGATCTGTTGTGGTGGAAAGGGCTGCCTGGAATTCCGACTGGGCGCGTATATAGTCGCCATCGAAGAAGGCCTGCTCACCTGTCTCAATACGAACTTCAGGGGTGGGTGTGGGCGAGGGGGTGAGAGTGGGTGAAGGAGTATCTGACGGGGTGATGCCCGAGGTCGGGTTTTGGTTGGCCACGGTTGTGGGGAGGGGTGTGGAAGTGGGCATGACCGGGGAAGGATTAATATTACAGGCAGCCAGTAGAAGTGCCATCAGGCCTGTGAATATTCGTCTAATATTCATTCCAATCTTATAATTTAGAAAAAGAAGCATGTCAATGCCTGTGAACCAAGGTTTGATGAGCCCATTTCTTTGACAATATGGTGCTCCCGTGTTAGACTTTATATGCTTTCTCCGGCGCTCTCCCTGAGGGCGCCTTTTAGTGTGGTTCAAATGCGAACAGTATTCTGGGAAGAAAACACTCTCAAAATGATCGACCAACGCCTCCTGCCAACTTCGCTGGAAGTAATCTCCTTACATACCTATAAAGAAGTCGGAAATGCCATCAAGAATATGACGGTACGCGGAGCTCCGGCGATCGGTGCTGCAGCCGCCTTCGGGATGGCACTGGCGGCGTTTGAGTTCGCGTGCGCGAACACCCACCTCACTTCTTAGGGAACTAGAAACCGCTGGAAAGAATCTACGGGCGGCGCGTCCAACAGCGGTCAATCTGACCTGGGCTGTGGATAGCGTGTTACGAACAATTAAGGCCAATTTAAGTGAGAAAAGCCCTGAAGAGTTACGCGTTCTCGCGTTACAGGAAGCCCGGCGGATCGCGGACGAAGATGTTGAAGTCAACAAACGCATGGGGCAGTATGGTGCAGCGTTGATCGAGGATGGTGACACCATCATTCACCATTGCAATACTGGTGCGCTGGCTGTGGTGGATTGGGGTACTGCGTTAGGCGTGGTAAGGACAGCGCATGAACAAGGCAAGCATGTCCATGTACTGGTGGACGAAACCCGTCCACGCTTGCAAGGAGCCCGCCTGACCGCCTGGGAATTGCAGCAATATGGAATTCCTTTTGAAATTATCAGCGACAACATGGCCGGCCATTTCCTGCACACCGGCCAGGTTCAGAAAGTCCTTTTCGGCGCGGATCGGATCGTTGCCAATGGCGATATTGCGAACAAAATCGGCACATACATGCTGTCGCTGGCTGCCCACGATAACGGTGTGCCAGTCTATTCGGTAGCCCCAACATCGACGATCGATCTATCACTGGTTGATGGCAGTCAAATCCTAATTGAAGAACGCGATCCGGATGAAGTTTTAGGAATACAATTCCATGGGGAACGTGTCACTCCTCCAGGAGCAAAAGCCCGCAACCCGGCTTTCGATGTTACACCCAATCGATTAATCACTGCGATCGTGACAGAGAATGGCGTGGTATATCCGCCGTTCGATGTGAATTTGAAAAAGATAGTAAAGAGGCGGGAGTGAACACGAAAAAATAAGCGAGGAAAGGCATCTCTGCTCAATTCAAGACTTATACTCTCACCCAATTATGCTCCCAAGAGGTTTCATGGATATCCTACTGACCGGCTCTGTTGCTTACGACTACCTGATGACTTTTCCAGGCTCCTTCAAGGAACAAATCTTGCCTGAAAGGTTGGAGAAGATCAGTTTATCGTTCCTGGTCGATTCCATGTCACGCCAGCGAGGCGGGGTCGCGCCGAATATTGCTTATAGCATGGCTTTATTGGGGGAGCATCCACGCATCATGGCGACGGTGGGCGAGGATTTCGGGGAATATCGCCAATGGCTGGAAAGCAAAGGCGTGGACACTGCACTAATGCAGGTGATTCCAGGCCTTTACACCGCCTCATTTTTCGCGACCACCGATCAGACGAACGCCCAGATCGCCAGTTTCTATCCAGGGGCGATGGGAGTGGCGGCACAGCAGAGCCTGCATGATATCCAGGAACGCCCCAACCTGGTGGTCGTCTCGCCCAATTCACCGGATGCCATGACCAAGTTCGCGGCGGAATGCCGTGAATTAAAAATCCCCTACCTGTATGACCCAAGTCAGCAGATCCTGCGTTTGGAAGGACCGGAACTGGCGCGCGATATGGATGGAGCTCATTTCTTATTTGTCAATGATTATGAGCTTGGGTTGATTTCCAAGAAAACGGGACTTGACCTTGCGCGTATGCTCCAGCATGTGGATGTGATTGTAGTCACACGCGGCAAGGACGGTTCGACGGTTTATGCGGATGGAAAGGAGTACAATATTCCGGCGGTCCCTGAAGTCTGCATCGTGGATCCGACGGGTGTCGGAGATGCCTACAGGGCCGGTTTCCTGACCGGTTATGCGCGTAGTTGGAGTTGGGAATTGTGTGGTCAGATCGGTTCGCTGGCGGCGACCTACTGCCTGGAGCAGAAGGGCCCACAAAATCACTCCTTTACCCGTTTGGCGTTTGTCAGACGCTTCCGGCAAAATTTTGATGATAAAGGCATTTTGGATACGATTATCCTTTAATTACATTATTAGGAGATAGAGATGAGCAATAGCGATATCAAGGATAAATCCTTGGCTGAAGGTGGGCGGCGCCGGATCGAATGGGCCGAGCGCGAGATGCCCGTACTGCGAACCATCCTGAAACGGTTCGAGAAGGAAAAGCCGCTCAAGGGTGTGCGCCTATCGGCCTGCCTGCATGTCACCACTGAGACTGCCAACCTGGCTCGGACGCTGGTTGCCGGCGGTGCGGACCTGGTCTTGACCGCCTCCAACCCGCTCTCCACGCAGGATGACGTGGCAGCGGCGCTGGTCAACATCTACGAGATCCCAACTTACGCCATTAAAGGCGAGGACAATGTGACCTATTACAAGCATATCAGCGCAGCCCTCGACCACAAGCCTAACATGACTATGGATGATGGCGCCGACCTGGTGAGCACCATACATAAAGATCGCCGTGAGCTACTGCCGGTTATTATAGGCGGGACCGAAGAAACCACCACCGGCGTCATCCGCTTGCGTGCCATGGCGGCTGACGGGATGCTCCAATTCCCGGTCATTGCAGTCAACGACGCCATGACAAAACACTTCTTTGATAACCGCTATGGTACGGGTCAATCCACCCTCGACGGGATAATCCGCGCAACCAACGTATTGCTGGCGGGAAAGAATTTTGTCGTCGCCGGTTATGGATGGTGCGGTCGCGGTCTGGCTTCAAGAGCCCGTGGGATGGGCTCACTGGTGATCGTAACCGAAGTGGACCCACTCAAGGCCCTGGAAGCCGTCATGGACGGATTCCAGGTCATGCCGATGAGGGAGGCTGCCAGGATCGGCGATATCTTCGTCACAGTAACCGGTGACATCAATGTGATCGACAAACAACACTTCGAAGTTATGAAAGATGGTGCCATCGTCGCCAACTCAGGTCACTTCAATGTTGAGATCAACATTCCGGTGCTCGAAAAGATGAGCAAAAGTGAACCGAATCTGGTTCGTCCATTCGTCCAGCAATACACAATCAAAGATGGTCGCAAAATCAACCTACTGGGGGAGGGACGCCTCATCAACCTGGCTTCCGCAGAAGGGCATCCGGCATCGGTAATGGACATGTCCTTTGCCAACCAGGCCCTGGCGGCTGAGTTCTTGGTCAAGAACGCTAAGACGCTCGAGAAACGCGTTTACTCGGTCCCGGCTGAAGTGGATGCCGAGATCGCCCGCATCAAGCTAGATGCGATGGGTGTCAAGATAGATGACCTGACCGCCGAGCAGGAAAAGTATTTGAATTCATGGGAAGAAGGGACGTAGAGCTAAAGATTGTCGATCAATGATTGATGAATGAACCTCGCGGAGAAAGCCCGCGAGGTTTTTTGATTGACAGGATAACCGAACAAATAATAGGCTGGCATAACAAAAAACCACTAACAGCGCATAGTCAAATGGAAGACAATAGTTTATTTCTATTCCTTATTCTTTGTTTTTCTACATAATCTGAATACCCGCCGATATATTCCTTAAGCTGTCCGTGTTCGAGTGAAAAGATCCGGTTAACGGTACGGTCGAGGAAATAACGGTCGTGAGAGATGACCAATACAGTCCCAACAAAGTCGCTCAGAGCGTTTTCCAGCACTTCGGCGGAGGCGATATCGAGATTGTTGGTGGGCTCATCCAGCAGCAGGAAGTTGGCGTCTGAAAGCACCAGCATTGCCAGTTGAAGGCGTGAGCGTTCGCCACCCGAGAGAGTGCGGATCTTTTCACTGGCCTGTTTATATGTGAACAGGTAACGAAGCAGGAAGGCTACTGCGTTGGATTCACTGAGCTTGCCGGTCCGACGGACAGTATCGACCAAGGTCATGTCGAGGTCGAGTGTCTCATGTTCCTGGGCATAGTAACCAACCTTGATACTGGGACCAATCTTGATCAGCCCCGCATCCGGGGTTTCCAAGCCGAGGATGAGCCGTAATAAGACCGATTTTCCGCTGCCGTTTGGACCGATCAGCCCAACTCGGTCCCCGTGGCGGATCAGAAAGCGAACGCCGGTCAGAACCGGACGGGTGAAGGATTTATATACACCCAGCATTTCAAGGACCTGGTTGGAACCTCGCCAACCATTGATTTCCAACCCCATTTTACGGCGTTCGGGTACCGGACGATCCAAGCGCCTGACTTTATCCAAGCGGGTTTGCATGGCACGCACTCGGCTGGCAAACTTATCGCTGACCTGAACCCATTTTTGATAGCGTTTGAGGGCCATTTCCATGCGGGAAATGGAACACTGCTGGATTTGATATAGCTCCTCGGCACGCGCCATGCGTTCCTGCTTGTCGAGGATGTACTCGGTATAGTTGCCGGCGAACGTGGCAAGACGACCATCTTCGATTTCGGTTATATGGGTAGCGACCGCGTCGAGCAGATAGCGGTCGTGGGAAATGAGGATTACAGCCCCGGGGTAGGTGAGAATGAGCTTTTCAAGATAGACCTTGCCAGGCAAGTCGAGGTGATTATCGGGCTCGTCCAACAGCAGGATATCGGGTTTGACAAGCATCAAGCGCGCCAGCCCGATGAGCTTCTTTTGCCCACCGGAGAGCACACCAACGGGTTTGTCAAAGTCGTCTTGAGGCAGACCCAACCCACGCAGCAATTCTAGTACGCGTTGCGGATAGGATGCACCACCAAGGGATTCGTACTCGGCCAAGGTCTTCTCGTGTAATTCCAGGGCGTGAGAAAGAGTCTTTTCATCCTTATATACGGACGAATTTCCTTGCCGTGATTCCAACTCTGCCAGTTCACGTTCGAGCTCGGTTACGCGTGGGTTGCCATCCATCGCCAATTGATAAACCGGCACGAGTGGATCGAACTCTGGCTGCTGGGGAAGGTAACCGATTTTCACGCCTTTAGTGCGGGCGATCGTTCCGCCCGGTTCAGCGTTATATTCCCCAGTGATAAGCTTTAGCAGCGAAGATTTCCCTGCGCCGTTCGGACCGACCAAACCAATCTTCTGGTCGTGCTGGATTTCCCAGGAAAGATCGCGGAAGAGTGTTTTGGCTCCCAGGAAAAGGGTTAGGTTGCACAGACTTATAGATATCATGGTATCTCCGGCAGTTGCCAATCCCTTTGCAAGTATGTGCACCCAGAAAAAAAACCGCAGGAAGCGGCCTGCGGCTTGAGAAAAGTCTATACGGAAAAAACGGTTTATGCTCTCCGGGCAACAGGCGCGATTCAAGTAACCCCAGTGGGATTGAAACCGGTCACAACCACGAACAACACGGAATAATTGCTTCGGTTGGCGTGTATCATAACGGCGGCATTATAACACAGGAGAACTTGCTCTGCCCAAATCGTGCACAATCTGATAAAATACAGTCCGCACGCCGGTAACCTTCGGTAAATCATGCCCCGGTCTCTACTTCCGGGGTTTTTGTATGGGATTTGTATAAGCCCCATAAGGGGTGCCACGGGCAGGGATAAGCCCGTCTTTACAGGAATCAATAATGCTCAAAGAACGAACTGATCTCCGTAACATTGCCATCATCGCCCACGTGGACCACGGCAAAACCACTCTGGTGGATGGTCTCCTGCGCCAGTCACACACTTTCCGTGACAACCAGCAGGTGGCCGAGCGTGTGATGGATTCAATTGATCTCGAACGTGAACGCGGTATCACGATCCTGGCGAAAAACACCGCCATCTCCATCCCCGATCCGGTGACCGGAGAAACAGTGAAGATCAATATCGTGGATACTCCCGGCCACGCGGATTTCGGGGGGGAGGTTGAACGCGTGATGAACATGGTGGACGGGGTGCTTCTGCTGGTGGATGCCGCCGAAGGTCCCATGCCACAGACCCGCTTCGTTCTTAAAAAAGCCTTGGAAATGGGTCACAAGGCAGTCGTTGTCATTAATAAAGTAGACCGCAAGGACGCTGAACCAGATCGTGTGGTCAACCAAACCTTTGACCTGTTCATCGAACTGGGCGCGAGCGATGATCAGGCGGATTTTCCCATCATCTATACCCAGGCAACCAGTGCGCAAGCCGGTTTTACTCCCGAGCTCGGCCCGGACCTCCAGCCGCTTTTCCAGACAATCCTGAGGCATATCCCGGCCCCGAGGGTGGACATCGCTGCACCGCTGCAAATCCTGGTCACCACCCTGGGCTACGACGATTACCGTGGGGTGACTGCCGTGGGTAGAATCCATGCCGGGACGATCAAAGTCGGACAAGCATTGTTGCGCCTGAAGGTTGATGGAACGAAAGTGCCGGAGCGCGCCGTCTATCTGTACACGCATCAAGGCTTAAGTAAAATGGAAGTGGAACATGCCGAAGCGGGCGAGATCATCGCATTGGCCGGGCTGGAAGGGATCGCGATTGGCGAAACCCTGGCAGACCCGGAGAACCCGGTAGCCTTACCGACGATCAAGGTGGAAGAGCCGACTGTGCGGATGACGTTCGGAGTTAATACTGCGCCTTTCTCGGGGAGGGAAGGCAAATGGAGCACCTCACGAAAATTGCGCGAGCGTTTGTTCGATGAATTGCGGACAAATGTCTCACTTCGTGTAGCTGAAACCGAAGCTGCGGATACCTTCCTCGTTTCCGGGCGGGGTGAACTTCACCTGGCGATTTTGATCGAGACCATGCGCCGGGAGGGGTACGAGTTCCAGGTCTCGCGCCCGGAAGTGATTTTTCGCCAGGCAGAGGATGGCACCCAGCTTGAACCTTATGAAGAAGTCCATATCGAAACCAGCCCCGAGACTGTTGGAGTGGTGGTGGAAATGCTCGGAGGACGGCGTGGCAAAATGATGGACCTGCAGGATACAGGTCAGGGCAGCGTCCGGTTGGTGTACATCGTCCCAACGCGCGGTCTGTTAGGATTCCGTTATCAATTTCTGACGGCCACGCGCGGCATGGGTGTGATGAACACCCTGTTCCACGGCTATGAGGAAATGGCCGGGCCAATGGCCCAACGGTCAACCGGTTCGCTAGTGGCTTGGGAGGTGGGTAATACAACAGCCTATGCCCTAAAAAGTGCCGAGGAGCGCGGTAATTTGTTCTACGGTCCGGGTGTAGCCGTTTATGAGGGCATGGTAATCGGCGAGAATGCCCGTCCCGGAGATATCCCGATCAACGTCTGCCGCAAGAAGCACCTGACGAATGTGCGTTCCTCGCGTGGGGATATGGAAATCCGTCTGACGCCACCGCGCCAGATGAGCATTGATGAGGCGATTGAATATCTGGCTGATGACGAGTTACTCGAAGTGACGCCACTTTCGTATCGAATTCGTAAGCGCATTCTGAATACGGATGAGCGCGGCAAGCAGCAGAAGAAAGCCAAGGAGGCACTGCAAGAATAAGGAAAAGAACAATCCGCTGCGAGATCACTTCATTCACTCTGGGCAAGCCTGCGGGATGTGGTTTTCGGTGGGGGATATCTTATTGTTTTGGATGTGTTTTGAAGAAATCCCAGATCATCTGTGAAACAGGTAGCACATATTGGGATGGCCAGTTGGCTCCCAACACGTCGATGGTATAGAGTTCGACAGATGAACCGCCTTTACAACCCGGATAAACGGTGTGTAATGCAACTCCTTGCTGGTCGGTCGTGGCTGTGGAAGCGCAGCCGTCCAGTTGTGCCCATTCGGCAAGACTCGCCTCCACGGCAGGAAATGTATATTCGCCGGTCATGAACCCACCCAGACCTCCAGTATAGGGGATGGACATATCACGCTTTCCGTGGACCTGCATGATAGAAACGGGCTGATTTGGCTGGCAGGGAGAAAAGACCAGCGCTCCAGCCACAGGTGCAACCGCTGCAAAAGTATCAGGCATTTCACAAGCCAGGCGGAATGCCATCATACCACCTTGCGAAAACCCTGAGGCATAGACACGTTTTGTATCAACGGTGAAATTTTTCCCGAGGTCCGCCAGGATTTGACGGAAGAAACTCGCCTCATCAACCTTGTTCTCGACAGCTATTCCGCAGCAGGAGCCTGCGTTCCAAACACCTGATACTCCGGAAGGATAAACCGCGACAAAACCGCTCTTGTCGGCGATATCGTTAAAACCAGTCATGTGCTCCAAGTCGGAAATTTCGAAGTAAACTTCGTTGTCATAGCCATGTAGGAGAAAGACCACCGGCACAGGATGAACCATATCCAAACCAGGGGGGATGTGGACTAAATATGTTCTGTCCAGACCGTGGACCACCACTTTCTGTTGAGATTCGCCGGCTTGGAGTGTGGGCGCGGGAGTTTCAGTTGGCAGGGATGTTGCAGTTGGACCAGCGGTGGTTGTGGACGTTGGAACTGTCTGACCACATGCCGTGATGCTGACGAGCAAGGTGATCGTGATTAACTCCAGTAATCTGCTTTTGAAATCCATTTTCTTTCCTTCATGATAGACAAGGAACCTTTCTCCAAACATATACACTCCCTTTCCTGAGTGCAAAAACGGAATTTGTTTTTCTTACCAATTCTATTCTAGCAAATATAGGAGAGGGTTACAAGCGGAATTATGTGTATTTCAAGGTTTTCTACGTGAAAATTAAAAATTAATTGTGCAGCAGGATATCCATGACCCTACAAGGGGGTTTAAATTGAAGATTTATGCTGGTTTGACACGCACGATTTTTCCATGTGTGATTCTAACAAGATCGGATGATGCCAACTCGAATACGGCATTAGGAGTTCCAGCGGCAGCCCAGACGCGTTCGAAATTCAATAAGTCTTCGTCGATATAAGTTTCCAAAGGCCGGGCATGACCGACCGGTGGTACCCCGCCAATGGCAAATCCGGTCAAGGCACGAACAAAGTCAGGGTCAGCACGACTGATAAGCTCGTTTGCATATTGGCTAACCATAAATTCATCAACCCGGTTCGCTGCCGCTGGTCAGGACCAGGATACCCTTGTTGCTCACCTGCCCTTTGAATATCATGGATTTAACGATCTGACCGAGTTGACAGCCCACACGGTCGGCGGCTTCCTGGGCGGTGCGGGTACTCCTGGTGAACTCGATCACTTTGAAGCCGGGTCCGAGTTTGGCCAGAATATCCTGAATTTTTTGGGCAGACGGACTAAGAGATGCCATTTTCCGTTCTCCTATTCAAGGCGAATTGACCAAGTTTATCATGGAACGAAAGGTACCCCCCATAAGTGAGATGATTATCACTTAAGCCCAAATCCCTGTTTTTCGAGGACTTCTCGAACTCCGGTTCGGACAGCCCGGGAGACGCGCCGGGCGGTGTGCTCCGTCCAGCCGTAATCTTCCACCTCGCCTGGCTTACCGGAGATTGATACCTGCCGACCCTTGTAAATGCCAGTGGCGATCATGGCCTGGTCATAATCCCGCAAGGCCTCATCTTCTTGAGACTGGTCGTAGTGGTCCCAGTGCAAAATTGTTTCCAGCGCCAAGCGCGGACGCAGGTGGGGTGGTCTAGATGGCCAACCAACTGTCATGCCGGTGATAGGGAAGGTCAAGCGCGGCAATTCCAGCAGGTCAATCACTTCCTGAAGATTATTGCGGATGGAACCAATATAGCAGATGCCCAACCCCAGGGACTCGGCTGCCAGAGCAGTATTCTGGGCAGCGAGGGCAGTGTCCACCGCAGCGACAAGGAAACTTTCAATATAGCCGGTATCCTGCACGTAGCCACGGAGTTGGCAAACCCGGTCAAGGCGAGCCAAGTCGGCGCACCAGGCCAGGAAGACAGGCGCTTCGGCAATGAATTGTTGGTTTCCGCACAGGACGGCCAGACGCTGACATTTGCCGGCTTCAGTCACGGCGACGACGGAATACGCCTGCAGGTTGGAGGATGTAGAGGCACATTGGCCAGCGGAAACGATGGTCTCAATAACCGAACGAGGAACCGGGTCGGGTGTGTAATGGCGAACTGAGGCGTGATGGCGAATGAAGTCGATAATGGGGGTTTCCATAAATCCTCTACGTGATGATGCATTCATTTGGTGCGTGATACGAGTAGATCAGGTTGGCGCCTTATTTCTGAACTAAATGCGGGATTAAGCTTCCGCCTGATTGCTGGCATGTGAGACCTGCCCGAGCTATATCCATATTGACATAGGAATGGCAGGTTGATCCGCTCCTTTGCTCATAACCACATTTCCATTTCGAGCTCATCCCGGATAGGGATGCCGTCCTCGCCGACAAGGGGGATCTCCGGTTTGATTTTCCGGGCTTGCTCCAGAGCATTGATACGGATGGCTGCAAGGGTAAATCCCCGCTTCTGGTAGAAACGCAGAGCGTGGGTATTGTCGTTAGTGGTAATGAGCCACAACCGATGACAGCCTTCCCGACAGGCAACCAGTTTTACAGCTTCAATCAGTTTCGTACCCACACCCTGGCTCTCACTCCAGGAATCAAGCGTAACGATTTCACAGGCTGTCCCTTCGAGGTGGTAAGTTAACAGGCCGACATGCTTCTTGCCATCCTGTACCACGAACCCTGGCAGTTCAGCGGGACGATAGACTGTCTCATGAGCAACAACCATCTCGTCGCCCCAGGATTCAATCATGCATTGTGTGACCCAGCCACGGTCGGCATCAGAGAGTGGGCGAAGGATAAATTTCCCCATAAAAAACCTATTGAACAATTATCTTGATAAAGAACGAATCCCCAAAGGGAAGTCCGTTTGCATCGAACGCCTGCCATTCGCTGACATACTCCCCGGCTATCTGAGGAGAAATAAAAAGGATACGAATGTTGGCCTGTGTCCCAGCACGCGCTGGGTAAAGCGCCTGCTCGACTGTGGCACCCAGGGCATCGCCGGAGATAAGTCGCAGGCGGTAGCGGCCATCCCAATTGCAGTCCCCGCTATTCTGTACGAGCCATTGCTTATCCAGTGTACTACCGGGAGTTACGACAGTATTGTCTGGAATGGTTACATCGGCAATGAATGTAAGATTATCTGTGCAGACGAGCGTTGGTGTCGGCCGCAGTGGGAGGAGGGGAGTGGAGGTTACAACGGATGGGGGTTCCTGGGTTAAGGTTGATAATGCGATTGAAGCGGTTGAAGGGGTTGGGAGTTGGCTGTTTCCACAGGCAGCCAATCCCAGCCAAAAATAGCCTAAAAGCAGGAAATAAAAACAAATGGATAGAGACCTGGGAGAAATTCGTCGCATATCCATCTGTATCCTTTGAAACCCAGCAACGGAAATATCACCGGCTATTCTTCCCCAATAGCTTCATCACTACTTTCTTCACCGATGGCCAGTGGGAGCGCCACTTCGCCGCCGGTTGCACGCTGGCGGATGGTAGCCTCAATTTCGTCAGCCACTGTCGGGTTTTGGCGAAGGAATTCCTTGGAGTTTTCACGTCCCTGGCCAAGGCGAGTTTCACCATAAGAGAAGAAGGCGCCACGCTTGTCCACGATACCAAGCTGGGTTGCCAGATCAATCAGGTCGCCTACTTTCGAGATGCCTTCGTTATACATGATGTCGAACTCGGCAGTACGGAAAGGCGGTGCGACCTTGTTCTTAACCACTCTTACACGCGTCCGGTTGCCGACAATTTCCGCACCAATCTTGATGGATTGGATTCGGCGCACGTCGAGGCGAACGGATGCATAGAATTTTAGGGCATTTCCTCCCGTGGTGGTTTCCGGGTTGCCAAACATGACACCGATTTTCATACGCAATTGGTTTGTGAAGATTACGGATGTCTTGGTCTGGTTGATAGCTCCGGATAATTTTCGTAACGCCTGTGACATTAAACGAGCCATCGCACCCATCTGCGCATCGCCCATATCGCCTTCGATCTCGGACCTGGGAACCAGTGCGGCGACTGAGTCGATCACCACCAGATCCACAGCGCCGGAACGAACGAGCGTCTCGGTAATTTCCAGGGCCTGTTCACCGGTGTCGGGCTGGGAAACCAAGAGGTTATCCACGTCCACGCCACATTTGGCAGCATAGACTGGATCGAGGGCGTGTTCCATGTCCACGTACGCGGCAGTACCGCCGCGCTTCTGGACCTCAGCCACGATATGCTGGCAAATGGTGGTCTTTCCGGAAGATTCCGGCCCATAAACTTCGGTGATGCGGCCACGCGGGATGCCACCAATTCCCAATGCCAGATCGAGGGAGAGAGAACCAGTTGGGATGGCATCTATCATCATTTTGTGCGCATCACCCAACCGCATGATGGAACCATCGCCGTAACGCTTAACTATATCTCCGACGGCCTTATCAAGCATGGCGCGGCGGCCTTCTTCCATTAAATCGCTATAGAGAGAATCAGATTTTTTGGACATAGTTTTCCTCTGTAAACTCAAGTTGGTCTGAGTATAGCACAGATGTTCGATGCGTCAAGGGATTCGGGGCGATAACGGTCCCGCCGTAGGAGCAGGAGGTGTTGCAAAGTTATAAGCGGAGAACCCATAAAACTGGAAATACGTGACCTGACCAGGCAAAATCTGAATATTCACCGGCCTATTTTGGCCGGCATACTGCACGTTGAGTTCATATACACCCGCAGGGAGACCACCCAAAACAAGGTTTTCGTTGTAATAAGCATCGCTATGGATCGTCGCATCACTGGCGTAGGTATAGACCAGCCATTTTTTATTGGTTTTGATGTTCTTGAGCATGACAAGAAAATTTTTTAATGTTGTTCCGTAATCTGCCATCACACGTCCAGCCAGAACTCCGTAGCCCTGAGGCGGAGCGATCCACAATTCGGGGTTGCGGGTAGAGAAAAAGCTGTTTTCACCAAGGCGAACCTCAAAATGCAAATGTGGTCCGGTGGTGCTGCCCGTGCTTCCCACTTTGCCAATTTCATCACCAGTATTCAACCATTGACCGAGGACCACTTCGATTTCATCCATATGGGCGTAGACGGTATAGAGTTGCTTGCCCTGATAACCGAAATCATGGCGAATCGCGACGGCCAACCCATAAGGATCGTTAAGACTGTAAGGAGAACCGGTGTACAAGCCAACTCCTGCCCAGACGACCGTTCCCGGAGCGGCAGCCAGGACTGCGGTCCCGCGTGGCGCAGGCAAATCCACCCCAGTATGAATAATATCCGGACCAAAGAAGACACCACCGTAACGGTAGTCCCATTCTGGGTCGGCGGGGTATGCGGCAGCTATGGGATCGGCAAAGAAGAAATGGTCGTAAGGTGAAATCGCCCAGGGAATAGGATAAAGTGGTGGACGGTATTCTGCACCTTGAACAGGAATGAACGTGGGGAAAAACAATTGCATTACACCTGGAGTTGCAGTGGGGAGAGGCGGAGGTGCCGCAGTCAACGGAAAAGGAGAGGGAGGCTCACCGGTGATCGTAGCGGTATTCTCTGGAGTATTGGTGGCAACAATCGTAGGCACGAAGGTGGCAGCAGGGGAGTTGGGAATGAGCTGCGGTGTGGAGGTGTGACCGGCGGCAGTCGCACACCCGGAGATAAAAACCATTACAATCGGCAAGAGGACTCGTAGACGCTTCACGGAGTATAGGTTGGACGGAACGTAGGTGTGGAAGAAGGCGTCGGTGACCGGTACCACAAGGGAGTTCGCGTAGGAGTGCGCGTGGGCGGAACAATTACCGTGGGTGTGATCAGAAATTCAGGGGAGTAGAGTTGCAGCATGGCGGTACGCCAGTCCAGACCTTGGGTGAATGCCAGTTCGTTGAAGCGCACCCCGGCATAATACGTACGCCAATCCGTGAGGGCTGGCAGGCGTTCCCATCCATATTGATTGGCGAGAGCGGTCAGGTCAACCCAGTAACCGGATGGGATAGAACCTGCCAATCGCCCACCATTTTCATAAGAGAAGGGATCCTTTGTACGAGCGTTAAAGTCCCAAGGAACCTGGGTAAGCGGAGTGCCTAGAGAACCATCCTGGGCTGTGGTGCGTAAGTAAATACGCCAGTAGGTTTGTTGACCGAAATCCTCACGAATAATGGACATCCACCCGGCTTGAATAAGTGCCGGGTTAATTGTAATGGCCCGACCTGTGTAAAGCCAATCCTCGCCCAATCCGGGTTCGAGTGGAGCTGTGAGGGGAACGTAGGCATTTTCCAGACTGGCAAGAACATCCCAACCAGTCTCTCTGGCAACCTGTGAGCGTAATGCCTGGAAGGAATCATAAGCCTGTTCATGGATTTGCGGGTAGGGGGCTTGGATGCCTTTCAAGTTGACCAGCGAAGAGCGACCCGGCAAGGAAGTTGGAAGAGAAGTAATCGTTGGGTTGTACAATGCAATCGGAGTAATCTTTGCAGTCTCCTGGAAAGGGCCGGGCAACGATGCAGTTGTGTTTCCGAACGTCAATCCATTAGCCAGACCAGGCAGCACTAAGGGTGGGAGGTTGATCGTTCCATCGACCTTATATCCTGCCAGAAAGTTCTGGTTGGGGGCGGTCAAGCGAGTGGCAATATTGATGCTGTCCTGCCAGACAGGCCAATCACCGGAACCAATTCTGCGTGCCAATTCGCCGGGGTTGCGGGCATCCCAAATATAGATACCGGTCAGGCCGGAAGCAGGTTCTGTGGAAGCCCATGCCAGTTGATTTCCATCCGGCGACCAAGCCGGATGTGATTCCACACTTTGGGGAGATTGACTGACATTGATAAACCTAGCCTCCCCAGATTGATCCAGGTCAGCAATCCAAACCTCGGGTTCACCACTGCGATTTGATATGAAAGCAATTTGCCGTCCACGAGGCGACCAGACCGGTGATGCATCAAAGGCGGTTTCCTGCGTCAGGTTATAAACCTGCCCCGAATCTGTAACGGACCGAACGAAAACATCCAGATTACCATTCTGGAAAGATTCATAGGTCAGGTAAGCCCCATCCGGGGACCAGGATGGCTCAGCATCGTAATCGGGCGTATCCGTCAGGCGAGTAGTATTTCCACTAGCGAGTTCGAGCGAGTAAAGGTCCCAATAGCCATTTTTGTTTGAGGCAAACGCCAAAAACTTGCCATTCGGACTCAGCGCCGGGGTGATGTCATCCCAGGGGTTTGCAGTGAGACGGGTCAACGGCATGGTTTGCGGAGAATAAGCAAAGAGATGGAAATAACCAGCATCTGCCAGTGATAGGAAGAAAATTCCTTGAGGCGCAGAGCTGGTGCCGCCAATATCCGGAGTGGCGGTTATGATGTAAGGCGTCTGGGTAGGAGCCTCCGTAGGAGTTAAGCTTGCGGTGAGTGTCGCACTCGGTGGAATAAGTGTGAAAGTGGATGTGGGAGTGGGTGAGGGATCGGGTGTTGGTAGCAATCCACAAGATGAAAGAAAAAGCAAAAGACATAAGGCCAGATAGAGATTACAGAAGGCAGGGTAGGTACTGCGAGTAGGTTTGTTGAGAAGACAAGTCATTTTTTTTAGGCCGAAACAGGGATTTCGAAGACGAGAACGCGCCGATCCACTTCACCCAGTTCTGGGTAGAATATCCCGGCGGAGAGGGTAAATTTTCCGATTGTTAAAGTGGTTTTACGGATATGTAAGGTCAGTTCCAATTTCCAACTGACCGGTTCGATTATACTAGACGAGGCGATTTCGTTCCCGGCGGAGTCTGTCAGACTGAGTTCGATGTAGGGTCTTTCCTGGAATGGGAGCAGCTCCAGAGTAACCCGCAAGCGTTTCCCATCTGAATCAGGATTGGCTCTTAAGTCGAGCAGACGTATTTCAGAGGGAGGATATCGCAGGATATTTGGGTCATTGATAAAAAACTCCATGTGTTTATTATAACCAGAAACTGGTTTTCTTACGGCTGGTATAATTCAGCCATGACTGAAAAATTGTCCCACCTCGATGAGACTGGCCGCGCCCACATGATGGACGTGGGAGACAAGCCAGTGACCGAGCGTCTTGCGATTGCACGCGGGGAAATCTTGATGAAAAAGGAGACACTAGATCTCATCCGTTCAGGAGTGATGAAAAAGGGAGACGTAATGACGGTAGCCCAGATCGCCGGCATTGCTGCCGCCAAACGGACTTCGGAACTAATCCCGCTTTGTCACCCTCTACCAATCAATCACATCGACGTAACCTTGACCCTGGACGAGGTACTTCCAGGCGTTCTCATAGAGGCAACGGTCAAAACAACCGGCAGGACAGGTGTTGAAATGGAAGCCCTGATTGCAGTCTCGGTGGCAGCGCTGACGGTATATGACATGGCCAAGGCCGCTGAAAAAACAATGAAAATCCAGAACATCCGCCTGATTGAAAAACATGGCGGACAGTCAGGGGATGTAGTCAATGAATAGGCCTTCTTATTGTGATAAATAATACAGAGGATATATGAGAATCAAGATCATGTTCTTCGCCACCCTGCGTGATTATGTGAATGCAAAGACAATAGAATTAGATGTCCCGTCGGATATAACTGTGGCGGGTCTGAAAGAATTATTGGTGAAAAGTTATCCCAAAATGGTACCAGCACAGAATTCCATTATGGCTGCAATCAATCGTGAATACGCCGCCGATGAACAGGTGATACCGCTAAATGCGGAAATCGCTCTGTTTCCCCCGGTTTCCGGTGGTTGATGGAATTATGGATCATCCGACGATCATTACCATTACCGATAAGAAGCTTGACCTGGAC
This sequence comes from uncultured Chloroflexia bacterium, assembly GCA_963806575.1. Taxonomy (GTDB): domain Bacteria; phylum Chloroflexota; class Anaerolineae; order Anaerolineales; family Villigracilaceae; genus UBA877. The sequence goes on from CAWDYX010000028.1 coordinate 68,572, forward strand.
GCGCTGCTAGCCAAGGTCACATTATCATCCTCAGGCGCAGCAGCAATTTTTTCGGGTATCGTGCGCGGCACTACCAACCGAGGCGGCCAGCACGAAACGTCTTATCTTGAATATGAAGCATACCGCCCAATGGCTGAAGCCAAAATGCGCCAAATAGGAGATGAAATCCGTTCACGTTGGCCATCCATCGAGGGGATAGCGATTGTTCAGCGCGTTGGCCGCCTTTTTCCAAGAACTCCGACAGTTCTAATCATTTGTACGGCGGCCCACCGCGATTCAGGTGTTTTCGAGGCGGCGCGTTATGGGATTGACAGATTGAAGGAAATTGTACCGGTCTGGAAGAAAGAAGTTGGTCCAGGTGGCGAGTTCTGGGTGGAAGGCGAATATATTCCGAAACCGGGAGAATAACAATGCCTTTTACCCATGAACCGGTGCAGTCGGGCTTAAGGCGTTTTTGCGACTTTTATCTGGATGATTTCCTTTTTACCGAACTGAATTAACACACTTTTAGGTGCGTGGGGAAGTGAATTTCACGATGCCATGCTGGAGTGTGAGTGGAAGAAGACATGACCAAAACGGATGTGTTTTGCATAAAATGTGGAAGTGCGTATCCAACGGAGGGTGTTCCATTTCGTTGTCTGATATGCAGGGGTTTGTATGATTTTGGTGGTGTTTTCCAATTTAGGTCGGAAAAGGTGGATCGATCCCAACCAGGAATATGGCGATACCGCCACACCTTTGGCCTCCCACCAGATCTTGAACCGGTTTCCCTTGGTGAAGGTAATACCCCACTGATATGGGCGAGAGCTTTTGGCCGACAGATTGCGTTCAAATGCGAATTTCTCAATCCAAGTGGTTCTTTTAAAGACCGCGGCTCGACGGTCATTGCTGCCTGGTTAAAAGTGGAGCGGGGAAACTGAAGCTGTTGAAGATTCCTCAGGGAATGCAGGAGCTTCCTTTGCAGCTTATGCCGCCCGTGCAGGGATCAAGGCTCGCATATTTGTACCCACTTACTCTTCAGGTCCCAAACGGAGACAGATTGAGGCTTACGGTGCGGAAGTGGTCCCTATCGACGGTTCACGATCAGCAGTCACCGATTCAGTCTTAAGGTCCGCTGAGGCTGGAATTGCATATGCCAGTCATGCCTACTTACCATTCAACCTGCCTGGTTACGCCACATCGGCCTATGAGATAGTTGAGCAATTGGGGCAAATGCCTGGCGCAGTCATGGTGCCCGCAGGGCAAGGAGGATTGCTACTAGGCCTGGCACGCGGATTCGATGCTTTGCGCATAGACAAGAAATGGAACAAAGGACCCCAAATGATTGGCGTTCAAGCACGCGCTTGCGCTCCATTATGGGCTTTATTCTCAGCAGAGGGGAAAAAACAAGTCTCCATAAAAAATGAGGAATTCACGCTGGCGGAAGGGGTGCGGGTTAGTAATCCATTGCGGAAAGAGGCTGTGCTGGTAGCCGTGGTTGCAAGTGGAGGTTCCGTGTGTGTCACGGAAGAAAACGAAATCCTGCCAGGGCGGGATGCGCTGGCTAGGCTTGGTCTCTATGTCGAACCGACTTCTGCCATCATTTGGGGGGCGCTGTCAAGGCTGGTGGATAAATTACCCGATCCCATAGTCGTGATTCTGACGGGTTCTGGCTTGAAGTACGGGTAAAATAGGGATATTCTTTTGGAAAAGGATGTTAACCATGACTGACATTCAAGGTTTTGGCAGCAAACTCATCAGCAATCTTGAGAAAGTCATTGTAGGCAAGCATCAAACGATTGAATCTATCGTCATTGGCCTACTTTGCCAGGGACATGTCCTCATCGAGGACGTACCGGGGGTCGGGAAAACAGTATTGGCACGCAGTTTGGCGAAATCGTTGGGGTGTTCATTTAAACGTCTTCAGTTTACTCCTGACATGCTCCCCAGTGACGTGACTGGTGTCTCCATTTTCGACCAGTCGAAGCGTGTCTTTGAATTCCGCCCGGGACCTGTTTTTGCACAGATTGTACTCGTCGATGAAATTAACCGAGCAACACCCAAGACTCAAGCCGCCTTGCTTGAGTCAATGGAAGAAAGACAGGTTACGGTGGATGGAGTTACGCATCCTTTGCCCAATCCTTTCATGGTCATGGCAACCCAAAACCCGATCGAATATGAAGGAACATTTCCATTGCCGGAAGCGCAATTGGATCGATTTCTAATGCGGGTGAGACTAGGTTATCCCAACCAATCGGATGAAATTGAAATTCTTGACCGCCAGCAATTGCGGCACCCAATTGAAACCCTGGAAGCCGTCGTTATGGTCGAAGAATTAAGAGCAGTGATGGATGAGATTAAAACTGTCCACGTTTCTGTCCCAATCAAACGCTATATGGTGGATATAGTGAATCGAACCCGACAAAGTCCTGACGTTTATCTGGGTGCCAGCCCGCGTGGCAGTCTGGCATTGTTTCGTACCGGCCAGGCATTGGCTGCTCTGTCCGGGCGCGATTTTGTCCTACCGGACGATATCAAGAAATTGGCAATATCTGTTTTAGCACACCGCGTCATTGTCGGACCGGCGGCCCGCTTGCGTGAGTTGAGCGCCGAGAAAATTGTACAAGAAATTTTGGAGAACCTGCCGGTGCCCGGTGGAGATCTCCAGGCTCCTTAGCATATGAAGTTCTCCCATGCATCACGCTGGTTCCTGGCGTGTTTGATTATCGCCGGTCTGACGGGAAGGTTCGTAACCGGACTGCTTTTTTATTCGCGCATGGCTTATCTTGGTATCCTATTGTTGTTTGGTGCAGCAATCTGGACGATCTTTTCAATTAATGGCATCCACCTGCGCAGGAATACACGCACTCTTCGAGCAAGCGTGGGGGATGTTTTTGAAGAACATTATGAGATCAAGAAGGATGCGTGGCCAGGGTGTGCCTGGTTGGAAGTTATTAATCAATCCTCCCTCCCCAAAGCCGCCGGTTCCCGTATATTTACCAGGATTGGCGCCCACCAATTGCGTTACTACTCTGCCCGGACAGTCCTGACACGGCGGGGAGCTTACCTACTTGGCCCGACCACGCTGACTTCCGGTGACCCGTTGGGAATTTTCGCGATTCAGAAGAAGTTCATTACAGGAGATATGCTGGTTATCCTGCCAATGACGTTCCCCATCTCTACATTTCCTCCACCTCCAGGATTACTCCCAGGGGGAAAGGCGATCCGGCAGAGGACGTTTGATGTGACACCGCATGCCGCAGAAGTGCGCGAATACGTTCCGGGTGACCCAATGAAACGTATTCATTGGCCCAGCACTGCGCACCGTGGGCAATTAATGGTGAAGGAATTTGAACAAGATCCTCAAGCTGATATCTGGTTATTCGTGGATGCATATCGACCGGTTCATGCATCAATGTCTGACCCGGAAATTAGCTATCATGAAGAAAATTTGTGGTTGCGCCGCCCGAAGATTTCCCTACCGAGAGACACATTTGAGTATGCAGTGAGTGCAGCATCCTCACTGGCAAGTTTCTTCCTTATGGATCGACGTACGGTTGGCCTGGCGTGCGCTGCTGGAAAATTCACCGTGGTTCCCGGTGAGCGTGGAGAACGCCAGATAAATAAAATCATGGAAACTTTGGCCTTTCTACAACCTGAAGGAATCATACCTTTGTTCGGATTGGTAAGTCTTCAAGCTAAATTACTGCCTCTCGGCAGCGGTGTCATATTAATCACAGCCTCTGCCAGTTCGGATCTACTACCAGCGGTTGAAGATTTGCAACGTCGCAATCTGCGACCGGTGGTGGTCATCATCAAATCGGAGACTTTCGGAGGGCGGGTAAGTAATAATAATATGATTCCCAATCTGCTATCCAGGAATATACCGATATGTCAGATTGGTCTTGGAGATGACCTAGGCGCTCAATTAGCCTTGCCAACTGTTTACTTCCAGCGTTCATATGTGCCGAAAGCCCATTATTATAGTATATAAGAATTTCACTTGTAATATTATGATCAATACCAAGCCAAACGGGAAAAGCGCCGAAGGATCATTTCTATATGACTGCTAGGGCAATAGAACCATGAACACGCAGGAATATATAGAAATTGAAGAGCAATACGGAGCCCACAATTATCTTCCGTTGAATATTGTGGTCACTCGTGGAGAAGGCGTGTGGGTTTATGATGTCGAGTGCAAGAAATACTTGGATTGTCTTTCCGCCTATTCAGCCCTCAATCAGGGCCACGTTCATCCGAGAATCCTGGCAGCATTAATCGATCAGGCCGGAAGAGTTACGCTTACTTCGCGAGCCTTCCGAAATGATCAATTACCATTACTTTGTAAGGAACTCTCCGAAGCGACAGGGTATGAAATGTCCCTGCTGATGAACTCGGGCTCAGAGGCAGTTGAGACGGTCCTCAAGCTGGCTCGTATATGGGCGTATACGGTCAAGAAAATTCCACGCCACCAAGCTGAAATAATCATATGCTCGGGAAATTTCCACGGACGCACCATCACCGAAGTTTCTTTCTCCTGTGAACCTCTATACCACGATGATTTTGGTCCCTTTACTCCAGGATTTATCATCGTTCCTTATGGGGATGCGAAGGCAATCGGAGATGCAATTACCCCAAACACCGCCGCGGTTTTAGTAGAACCTATACAGGGGGAAGCAAGTGTCATTATCCCTCCAGCCGGATATCTAAGGAAAATTGTCGAAATTTGCAAGGCAAAAAAAAGTTCTTCTCATAGCCGACGAGATCCAAACTGGTCTGGGGCGAACCGGGAAACTCTTCGCTGCTCAGCACGAGGATGTGCGTCCGGATGTAACCATTATTGGCAAGGCACTGGCTGATGGGTTTTATCCTATCTCGGCCGTACTGGCAGATGCACAATTGCTTGGTTTGTTCCAGCCGGGCGAGCACGATTCGACCTAGGCGATAATCCGTTGGCAACTGCGACTGCACGCGCCGCCCTACGTGTTATTATTGAAGAAAAATTGATCAACCTTGCTGCAGAGACAGGCGAATACTTCATCGAACTATTGTCCGAAATCTCGAACCCACATATCGAAGAAGTGCGATGAAGAGGGCCTTTAATGGGAATGGAATTAATACAGAGCGCAGGTGGTGCGCGACGGTTCTGTGAGGCATTGGCTACTAGAGGTATACTGGTTAAGGAAACTCACATTCAAATCATCCGCTTCGCGCCGCCGCTGTTGATTGATAAGGGAGACATTGATTGGGCACTTCCGTTTATTAAGAAGTGCTCAATAGGAAATAGGATGGCGGTAAGATCATGAAAAAATCTGGTTACAGGATAGTCAATATTCCCTGCCTAAAAAATTAATCAAATTGGAGGTGTAAAATGAACATTGGTATCCCAAAAGAGCGACGCCCATTTGAGTTTCGTGTGGGACTTTCCCCCGCCGGAGTGGAAATATTAAGCCAGCACGGTCATACTGTCTTCGTAGAGCATGAAGCAGGGCTTGGATCCGGTTTTAAAGATGAAGAATATGAGCAAACAGGAGCCCACCTCGTCTATTCCACAGAGGAGGTATATGGACGGGCTGATCTGGTGTTGAAAGTTGCCCGTCCGACCGAGGAAGAGATAACCTTCCTGCAATCCGGATCCACATTGGCTGGATTGCTGAGCCTGCCTTCGGCCAGTCAAAGTAAGATCGATGAATTGGTCAACAATAAAGTCACGGCAATTGCTTATGAACAGATACGTGAAGCAGACGGCTCTTTGCCGGTCTTGCGACCCTTCAGTCAGATTGGCGGCGCAATGGCGGCGGAGGTGGCGGCCCGCCTGCTCCATAGCGACCAGGGTGGACGCGGCATTCTGCTAGGTGGCATACCCGGTGTACCTCCGGCGGAAGTGGTTATCCTGGGTGCAGGCACGGCCGGAACATACGCGGCACGTGCGTTTACAGGGTTGGGCGCGCATGTAACAGTATTGGATAAGGATATCAATGCCTTGCAACGTATCAGCCAAATCGGTATGAATGTCATAACCATGCTATCCACAGAGCGCAATATTGTGCGTTGTTGTGGGTTCGCCAACGTACTGGTTGGAGCAGTGTTGGTGCCAGGAGCACGCGCACCGATCTTGGTTTCACGGACGACTGTGCAAAAGATGAAACCCCGCTCGGTCATCATTGATATCAGTATCGATGAAGGTGGCTGCGTGGAAACTTCCCATCCAACCACGCATGACAGACCTTCTTATATTGAAGAGAATGTAATACATTACTGCGTGCCGAATATGCCAGGCATCGTGGCGCGCACAGCCACATATGGTTTTGTGAATGTAGCCACACCATATATACTCCAAATTGCAGATCTGGGTGTGGAAAAAGCAATTGCAGAAAACCCAGCCATCGAAGCAGCAATCAACACTTACCGCGGTGAGATCCGTCACCTATCCCGCTGGAATAATTAAGGAGCCTCAAATGGACTGGCATTCGATCTTTCAATCACGCGTAACCACAGCGGAAGAAGCGGTTAAGTCAATTAAATCGGGGAACCGCATCTTCATGACCGGGAATGTTTCGGTACCGCAGATGTTGCTCGGCGCGCTGGTAGATTATGCGCCAAATCTCAAGAATGTGGAAATCTGCCAGGCCCTTTCCGTTGGACCTGCGGATTACGTCAAACCGGAAATGCAAGGGCATTTACGGGTCAACACCTTGTTCATAAGCGCCAACGTCCGAAAGGCAGTTCAGGAAGGACGTGCCGACTTTACCCCGGTATTGCTTTCCGAATTCCCATTGTTGTTCAAGAACAACATCCTACCGGTGGATGTGGCTCTGATCCATGTCTCGCCACCGGACGAACATGGATTTTGTTCGCTAGGTGTGGAAGTTGGGCTGACCAAATCGCCAGCAGAATCAGCAAAAATAATCATAGCTGAGGTTAACGAGCAAATGCCGCGCACCCTCGGTGATTCCTTCATCCACGTCAGCCGTCTGACCCACATGATACCTGTCAGTTATCCCATACCGGAGATGCCCATGTCAGGAGAGGAAGCCGACCAGGACATCGAACGCCTGGCAGGCCACGTAGCCGATCTGATCCCGGACGGTGCGACCATGCAGATGGGGATTGGCGCCATCCCTGACGCGGTACTGAAATTTCTTTTCCACAAAAAAGACCTGGGAGTCCATTCCGAGTTGATCTCGGATGGCGTGATTGACCTTGTGGAAGCGGGGGTATTGACGAGTGCACGAAAAACCTTGCATCCAGGAAAGATTGTCATCGGTTTTATCCTCGGCTCACAACGCCTATATCAATGGGTGAACGATAATCCTTTATGTGAATTCCACCGCACTGAATACGTCAACGATCCCTTTGTAATCGCCCAGAACGAACGCATGGTAGCCATAAACTCTGCCATTGAAGTGGATTTGACCGGTCAGGTATGTGCCGATAGCATAGGACCCAAGTTCTTCAGTGGCATCGGTGGTCAGTTGGATTTCATCTATGGCGCTTCTCGTTCAAAAGGCGGTGTACCAATTATCGCCATGTTAAGTACAAATACAACAAAAGATGGAAGGTTGACCAGTAAAATTGTTCCTACCCTGAAACCGGGTGCAGGAGTTGTTACCGGGCGCAACCATGTTCACTACGTGGTGACCGAGCATGGCGCAGCCGATTTATATGGAAAATCGGTTCGCCAACGTGTCAAGGCGCTAGTCAGTATCGCCCATCCCGAGTTCCGAGCGGACCTGGAGAGGCAGGCCAAGGAATTGAATTGGATCTAGATAAATAAAGGTTTCTAAATAAACCCTTATGATCAACCAGTTCGTTATAGTATCTTATGACTAGAAAAGCAAAAATTGTTGCCACTATCGGCCCTGCCAGTCAGGACAATTCGATAATCGAACGTCTACTTGTGGCCGGGATGGACGTGGCCCGCCTTAACTTCTCCCATGGTACCCACGAAATCCATGCAGCCCGGATTGTTCAATTGCGGGCCCTCTCCACGCGCCTGGGTCGACCCCTGGCAATTTTACAAGACCTGCAGGGGCCAAAAATCCGCGTAGGCGTGCTGCCAGCGCCGTTGACTTTGGTTTCAGGTCAGATGGTCCATCTTTATCCAGAAGGTGACAGACAACCTTCAAATAAAAGTAATCAATCCCTAATCCCTGTGGATTTCCCGCAATTGTTTGATTCGGTCATACCAGGAAATCGCATTCTGCTTGATGATGGACGGCTAACCTTATCGGTCATTTCGGTGCAAAATAAATTGGTAATTGCAGAAGTGCAAACCGGAGGAGTATTGATATCCAATAAAGGTATTAACCTTCCGGGTGTCTCGCTTGATATCCCGGCTTTCACTCAGAAGGACGCCGATGACTTGAAGTTTGGGTTATCACTCGACGTGGACTTTGTCGCGATCTCCTTCGTACGCAAAGCCGATGATGTGGTCCAGGTCAAACAGGAAATTGCCTGTATTACCCCGACGGATTGCCCGTTGGTGATTGCCAAGCTCGAACGCCCGGAAGCCCTCGAAAACCTTGATGCCATCCTAGATGCAGCCGATGGAGTGATGGTGGCGCGCGGCGATTTGGGGGTCGAAATGGCTCCAGAAGATGTACCTGGAGCTCAGAAGCGCATCATCCAGGCTGCCAATCGCAAAGGGAAACTCGTCATCACCGCTACGCAAATGCTGGAATCGATGATTCACAACCCACTCCCGACGCGCGCTGAAGCTTCGGATGTGGCGAACGCGGTCTTCGATGGCACGGACGCGGTAATGCTATCAGAAGAGACGGCCGCGGGTGAATACCCTGTAGAAGCGGTTACATTAATGAACCGCATCGTCGTTCAGGCCGAATCAAGTTTTGATTCTTGGGGGCATATCCAGGAGGTTGAGTCGGATGAACATGATGATGCAATAGCGTTGACGCTCGCTGCCCGTGAACTTGCCCATGATCAGGATGTTGCTGCAGTGGCTGTTTTTACACGCATGGGTCGTTCGGCTCTTTTCATGGCAAAATCACGGCCGTGCGTGCCCATACTGGCATTTACACCCGAAGAGCGCACCTACCGTCGCCTGGCTCTCGCATGGGGTGTCCAACCGCACATCGTCCCGTTTGTTGATACGGTCGAGGAAATGTTCCAGTGCGTGGAAGCGGCGTTGCGGGATTCAGGGTCGGTAAAACCCGGGCAGCAGGTGGTTTTGGTGTGTGGTTTCCCGATTGGAGAGATGCGCCCGCCGAACATGGCGCTGTTGCATACTGTCGGGTAATGGTATATATGTGGTCCCCCGCAGGTAATTAAAAGCAAACGTGGCTGCCATTGTGGACAGCCACGTTGATTTTAGCTTAGCTCTTTAAGAACTCTTCGAGAGCTTCCCGGCTGATACGATAGGAATTGCCTAGTTTTTTGGCTTTCAGGCTTCCGTCATTAATCGCGGCCATCACGTCCTCTTCGGAGACTTTCAATGCAGCCGCCGCCTCGGAAGGTGTCATCACATCTGATATGCCAACAGGTTCCGGACCGCCGCCCGCGGGTGCCTTTGGCTGCTGTTGACCGGATTGCATTCCGCCCTGGAGCGCCTGCCCCATCAGATTGCCAATGCCCATACCGGCTCCGATACCGGCTGTCAGACCTGCACCACCGCTCGGGTTATTGGCAGCATCGCGCATTGCATCTGCCGCCTGCAATTGGGTATACGTGGCCATATCGAGCATACCCATATCACGCAGTTCCTGTGCGGATTTATCAGATGGCCGCAGGTTGGCCAAGATGAAAGATTTCAATGTCAAGCCGACAGCCTCAAATTCTTCCTCGCAAGCCGAGCGGATGAAACCAGCCATTTCCTCGGTTTTGGCAAGCAGTTGCGGCAGGTTAAATTTGGCACCCCATTCATTCAGCGTATCCTGCAAGCGCGACAAGATGATAAAGCGCAAGCGGTCCTCGATTTGGTCAATACGGTAGGAAGCAGTCTTGCCGACAATTTGTGTGACAAACTGCTGAGGATCTTTTACCTGGAATGAATAGGTGCCGAAGCCTTGGAGCAGCATTACTCCCAAACCCATCCCTGGATTGCTGACCAGGATCGGCTGGGGTGTGCCCCATTTACGCTGGGGGAATTCCTTCATTGACACGAAGTAGACTTCCGCCGGAAAGACCCCCTTACCGCTGGTGAAAATATCCTGTAGTTTCTGGGTCAGCAGGGGAATGTTGGCTGTTGCAATGACATGGCGCCCCGGACCGAACATATCCAGCGCCAGACCATCCCGGAAAAAGACCGCACTTTGTCCGGTGCGTACGATGACATTGGAACCGAGACGATAATCTCCGGTTGAGCCGTCGTCAGGGAAACGGTGGACGAGTTCTTCATTCATTTCATTTGGATATTCAATGACATCAAAGATACGAGCCATATTCTTTCTCCTTATTTAAGTAGTCATCTTTTATAGGATGATTATACTGCCTCGGTGTTACAAAATACAAGGCATTTTCTCCTGTTTAATCTACGTTGGTCACCCCTTAAAGTTTTATCGATCCAAATTGCCTGGGCTCGCAACAAAAACGGAAGTTCCACTTTCCCTGAGGCGTAGAACTGTTATTTAGGCTTTTGCATTGGCAACCCCGATCCACCAGCGCGCAGCATGAGAACCTCTGCCAGGATGCTGACTGCGATCTCCTCCGGCGTTTCGGCTCCAATCCCCAGACCAATCGGAGAATGAATTCGTGCCAGCTTCTCATCCGAAATGCCCTGCTGGTTGAGCTCTTTGACAGTAGCATTCCAGCGTTTACGCGAGCCGATCACACCGATATAACCAGCCTGTGTCTCAAGCAATGCCGGTAACCCGGCAACATCGATATTGCTGCCGCGCGTTGTCAGGACGAGAACAGTCTGAGGAGTGATCGTCAGGTGTAAAGGCAGTTCTGAAAGTGGAACGGGGTAAAACTCATCCGCGTCGGGGTTGGCTTCCAGCGTACAAAATTCAGGGCGATCGTCAGAGATGGCCACCCGGAATCCGAGCCATTTGGCGAGATGTGCAACTGCCTTGCCAACATGTCCGCCACCAACGGTGACCAACATCGGAGAGGGTAAAATTGGTTCCACAAATACCTCCACTTGGCCTCCGCAAAGCCCGGGGTCGCCACGTCGAGTGTCAGCCATTCTGTATGCAAGGTTGCGCGGTTTACCATCCTGCAATGAAGCCAAGGCTTCCTTGACGACGCGGTTTTCCAAATCCCCGCCACCGACTGTGCCGAGGATGTGCCCATCTGAATAAACCAACATTTTGCTGGTGCTGTGGCGAGGTGTAGAGCCGCTGGTTTTGATGATGATACATAAAGCAGCGGACTGGTGGGTGGTTTCAAGATCGGCGAGGGCCCGGTAGATAGAATTCATAGCTTAATAAATAAGCATATGCGTATAGTTGAGAAAATCTGTCTAGCCCTCAGGAAAAATCCTTTGCCTGCACACGTACGCGGATAGCTTCCAGGAGGGCGCGGACATAGACCAAGCCGGCCTTGCTGGGATTTTTCTCCAAATGCTTCCATCGTCGGGCTTCAAAAAACAAGCAGGTGCGCAAGTCGGTCAGGGATTGCGCCATTTCTTGTTTCGATTTATGCAGAACAATCCCGTGTTTGGCAACCTCACGGCATTTCTTCACCGAGCCCCAGTGTTCATAACCGTTAAAAGTATGTGCAAAGGGGAGAATATTCTTCCATGCGGCGCGCCGGGATGGAATATCTTTTTCGATCAATTGGGTATTGGGTATGGTGTTCATTTTTACCTATCCTTTAGCCTCGGGATAAACGATAAAGAATGCAACTTGTGCGGGACAACGTCTTTGGCTACAAGGCAGATCAACCGAGGTAGTTCTATTATAAACCCTGCCTGATATATGCGGTGAAATAAGGTCCTGTTTTGGGACTATCCACGGAACAGACACGTAAATTGGCATGATACTTTCACTGAAAAGTCATGGATTGTCATTTTGTCTCATTTCTGAAGCCAGATCGGCCATAACAGGAGCGAGGAGTGGACAATTCCGCTCCTCGCTCCTGTTCGACATTTTCTACCTAGTAGAGAAGATCATTTGACTTTTTTCTTCGCTTTTAACACTCTCCAAACCTTCTCCGGAGTGACCGGGATTTCGTCAACATTAACGCCAACCGCGTCAAGTATCGCATTTCCAACCGCTGGTGCGACCCCGTCCATCGGGATCTCGGCAACTGCTTTGACCCCGAACGGATGGGTCGGCTCGTAAGGTCTCAACAAAGATAGCTGCCAATTCGGGCATCTCGTCAGCACGGAAGATATGATAATGCTCGAGATCGTGTTCCCGCGCCCGACCTTTCTCGTCATATACCATCTCCTCGCAAACAGCATAGCCCAGACGCCTGAGTCATCCCACCCTCGATCTGCCCGGAGGCAGTCAGCGGGTTGACGATGACACCGCTGTCCACTGCCATGACAAGTTTATCCACCCTCACAGCACCAGTTTGGGAGTCCACCGTCACTTCGGCAAATTGTGCCGCAAAGGGTGGTGGGGCGGAAGGAGAGACATAGGAGGCCATGCCCATTATCTGTTCCTGATCATTGTGGTGCAACGAATCCAATGCGATTTCAGCCAACGTGACGGAGCGACCATCCGCGGCAGAAGCGTGTCTGTCCTTCAAAATAATTTCGGCAGGATCATAGGAACGAGCCGCAGAAGGATCCCGGGAAAGCATGCTGGCGGCGCGTTTTCTGATCCTCTCCGCCACGATCTGCGCAGTCTTGGCGACGGCCGTTCCGGAGATATACGTGGTGGAAGAGGCGTACGCTCCTTTATCGAAGGGCGTGAAATCCGTGTCGGATGAATAGGTGATGATGTCATCCAGGGGAACACCGAGCACCTCTGCGGCCATCTGCGCCAGGACGGTATCAGATCCGGTTCCCAAATCGGTAGCGCCAACTGAAAGGTTGAAGGAGCCGTCGTCGTTCAATTTGATGGAAGCGCCACCCATATCCAGATATGGTATTGCGGTGCCCTGCATTACCAACGCGACCCCAATTCCTTTTCGGCAAAAAGGTTGGTTGACGACCTGCTGCCATGCCTTATTCCCGAACTTATTATCCCAATCAATGGATGCCTTCCCCTGGCGGACGCACTCCTCCAATCCGACGGTATGGACTATCTCCGGACGCGGCTCGCGCCCTTCGTTCCAGGCCGTACTGAATGGGTGATATTCACCGGCATGGAGTGGCGTTTTTCAGGCGAAATTCGAGTGGATCGAGTGCGAGCGCCCGTGCGATCTTTTCCATGTGACGGTCTACAGCCCAATAACCCTGCGGTACACCATAGCCGCGGAACGCTCCAGCAGGAGGCGTGTTGGTGTAGACAATGTCAGCGTAAAAACGGATATTAGGCGACTTCCGATATGGTCCATCCCCCACGTATAACGACATGGATTTCGAACCGGTGTTGCCGGTCACGGTCGCGGCGTGACAACCATAAGCACCGGTATCACTCAATACACGCATCTCGTTGGCAGTCATGGTTCCGTCCCGTTTAACACCTGTCTTCATCCAGATGCGCATTGGATGGCGGGAACGCGAGGCTATAAATTCCTCTTCACGGCTGTATTCATAAATTACCGGACGGCCTGTGGCGATGGTAAGATGAGCCGGGACGTCTTCGATCAGGACTTCCTGTTTACCGCCAAACCCGCCGCCAATCCGCGGTTTGATGACGCGAATTCGCTTAACAGGCAGACCTAACACCGGGGCCAGTTGTCGACGGACATGAAACGGAACCTGGGTGCTTGTTCGTATAACCAGACGATCATTTTCATCCCAGTAGGTAATTGTTACATGCGGCTCGATATGGGCTTGCTGAACCTTTGGGACCGCGTATTCGGCCTCGAAAATATTGTCGGCTTCAGCAAAGCCTTTTTCCACGTCTCCGATGTCAATGCGAATTTCGGCGGCCAAATTCATTTCCGGTTTGGAATCGGCGAAGTTGACATATTCAGGCTCGTCATGGAGACGAGGTGCGGTGGGTTTCATGGCATCTGCCGGGTCGAGAAGGGCGGGAAGGATCTCATAGTCCACGTTGATCAATCGGAGTGCCTGTTCAGCAATCTCGGGTGTTTCAGCTGCCACGAAGGCCACCCGGTCACCCACAAAACGGACCTTGTAATCCAGTGAAAAAGAATCCAGTGGGCCGGGGATTGGATCAGACTGCCCGGCAGTGGAATAAACCACACGAGGGATGTCCTGCCAGGTCAAAACGGCGACCACACCCGGTAGAGCGCGTGCCCTGGCTGGCATCAATCCGGAGGATGCGGGCATGGGCATGCGGAGAATGCAGCACCTTAGCATATAGTAAACCGCGAATTTCGAAATCCGCAGTAAAGGCAGGTTTCCCCTGGGCAAGCTTGAGCGCGTCGACCTTTGGTTCGGGTTTGCCAACTACTTGATAAGGTTTGGTTTCTGGTGTAAGAACGATTTTTGGTACGATCTGTGTTATGGCGGCGGAAGACAGGGCATCCGGTGATATGGAATTGCCCATGAAGGAGATTTCAAACATCTCCAAATTCTGTTCACCTGGTTTCTTCTCGCCACGCAGGACAGCCGCAGCCTGTAAAATAGCCTGTACGGGTTTCGCGTAGCCAGTGCAACGGCATAAAACCCCTGCAATTGCCTGGCGGATTTCGCCTTCTGTAGGGTTTGGGTTTTTATCCAACAAGGCTTTGGCGGCTAGAATTTGTGCGGGCGTACAATAACCACATTGTATGGCACCGGTCTCGATAAATGCTTGCTGGAGAGGATGCAAGCCACTGGTCTTTTTCCAGCCCTGGTCGGATATTTCACCGAGGGACTCGATGGTGACGATATTATGGCCTTCAGCTTGTGCAGCCAAGAGCGAACCAGAATTGACGGGGTTCCCGTCCAATATAACGGTATCTGCACCGGTCAAGCCCTGCTCGTCCCCGAATTTTACGCCATGTAACCCGAGGCGCCTTAAAACGGCGAATAAGGTTTCAGATGGAGAAACTGCAATCTTTCGTTGTTTACCATTAATTGCGATATTAATATCCACGTTACCTCTGATATTTTTCTTAATTAACGATTGGCCGGTGAAAATAATGGGCGAATTAAGCGGCTACTAGTATCAATAGACATTATTTCAAAATGGCTCTCCTGGTTCGTTTCGTATTCGAATTTGTTGCCGTAGATTGTCAAGCAATACCCGACCACCGTTTCCGTCTTCAATGAACCAGCAAACCCAACCATTGCAAGGCGCGCCATTAGACAAGGATTTAGCAACACCATGGATCGATCCGGTCAACTTACCACATTGGATATGTCCATCAGCCATGAGAGTGGCGGTGATATTGTTCCGAAAAAAGTACAAAGTTTGACCAGGCTCAAGCATACCAGCCTCCAGCAGCGTCCCCAGGGGGATACGTTTCAACTTGCGCTGGTCAGGTATTTTCAAAGCTTCTATTGGGGTAGATTTGACGGAAGAAATGCGTTCTTCTGCAACTTTGATATATCCTTCATCCCGCTCGATGCCTATGAAGTTTCGTCCCAGTTTTCTCGCGACCGCCCCAGTAGTACCGGATCCAAAAAAAGGATCCAATATGAGGTCGCCGGGATTCGTGCTGGCGAGCAAAACGCGGTAAAGCAGAGCTTCCGGCTTTTGTGTGGAGTGCACCTTTGTCCCATCGGCTTTTATGCGCTCTTTGCCCGTTACAATTGGAAGAACCCAATCAGACCGCATCTGAAGGTCGCCGTTTAAAGATTTCATGGCGTGGTGGTTAAAAGTGTATTTTGCGCCTTTTTTCTTTTGCGCCCAGATCAGCGTTTCGTGGGCATTTGTAAAACGAACTCCGTGGAAATTAGGCATAGGATTCGTTTTTATAAATACCACGTCATTCAAGATCCAAAAACCCAAGTCTTGCAGGATTTTACCGACGCGGTAGATATTATGATATGTTCCTATGACCCAGAGTGTGCCAGTATCTTTCAAGACACGTCTGCAACCGGAGAGCCATGTGCGCGTGAAATGATCGTATTCATCAAAACTCTTGAACTTATCCCATTCATCCTTCACTGCCGCTATATGCGTGCGGTTAGGCCGCCAGAGTTCCTGTGAGAGTTGCAAGTTATAAGGCGGGTCGGAGAAAACCAAATCCACCGATTTCTCGGGCAGCTGGGAGAGAATTTCAAGGCAATCACCACGAAGGATTTGGTTGGGCGTTAGGTTCTTCATCATGGAAATCTCGAACTAAATTGAATTTATTCCATCCTGACATCTTTTCGCCAGTATTCCCGCGATCTCCATCCTGTACTCGGCACTGGCCCATTCATCGGCAGCTTCAGCGGAGGTGTTACGGGCGGATTCATCCAATCCACCAAACTCATTCCCATCCAAAGCCAGCAAAGGAGCCTTTCCCCATCCGCCAAGGGTTAGACGTGTACGTCCCGATAGCCACTGGGCCAAAGCAGCGCAAACAAGCGGTTTATCGGCCGGGGTGCGGGCGACGGTCTCGAAAGCGAGTTTGACATTCAAGGGAATATCAATTCTGGAGATGAGTTTACCGTCCAGAAAGTCTTCCCTGAAGGGCAGCAAGTCTCCCAGGCGGATCGTGGAAGTCTGCGCACTTAACAACGTGCATTTCGCATCCAATGCCAGCATGACAACCGCAAAAGGCGAACGTCCATCACACGTCACCAACGCACCCGCCACCGTTCCCATGGTACGCAAGTTGAGTGGCGTTTCCAGTTTAATGGCCGTTTTTAATGCATTCAAGGTGTAATGCGATTCGAGTAGAGCCTGCAAGGTGACGGTTGCACCAATTTCGAGATTGTTTCCTGATTTACGAAGCTTGTCCAAACCCAGGTCCTGCAAGTCCACAACGGAGAAGGATTCCTCGCTTCGTCGTGTAAGTATTGTCCCACCACCGAGCGGTCGTGTATTCGATCGCGCAAGGAATTTCAGCGCCTCTTCCATATTTCGGGGTCTGTGGTAATGAGTGATCATGGGGATACTCCCAGGAACAAATACATATTTATTATACTCACTCTGGAATCTGCGTGGGGGTTGATCCACAATAAAGTCTGAAAAAATGCAATATAAATTTGCATATTCTCAGGATCGAAATAAAGGCAAGTTAAGGAAACAATCGTTTGCAGAGTAGAACAGGGTACGCTGAAAGGGGTCTTTACTGATGATGAATCATGAGGCGAGAGTCCCATTGCCAGTAAATTGACAGGACTATTCGAATGTCATCAATCGGGGTAGATCTTCCATCCCAAGTCATTAGGGTCAACGTTGTCAAGGAGCTCGGGGGGAACATCTACCAAAAGCGAATTGCCTTCAGCAAGCAAAGTGCCGGATTCATCGTAAATGCCTGCCCAGCCTTCCGCCATCCGTCCTTTAATCTTGCCGGCCTTCCCAACGATGCGTAATGGTTTTCCAATGGGGACGTTTTTACGATACTTCACTTCCAATTTAGCTGTAAACATGAAGCGCGGATTGGATGGGTCGCCCATAAGTGTACGACCGCTGACTTCATCCAGGATAGAGGCAACGATGCCTCCATGCAATACTCCGGGATAGCTCTGGAAATATTGCGGAGCGATGAACGTCGTCTCGATAATGCCCTGATCGAGTTCATACATTTTCAAATGAAGTCCGGCCGGATTTTCCACACCGCATACAAAGCACATTCGTGAATTGGGTTGTTTTTTCACTTTTCAGGCTTCCTTAGAATCGGTTCTTTTGGCCCAAGTAAAATTGCCAGTTGCTTCAATTGTGAAGCGTGGACCAGAGCCAGAACCTCGTCGGCGGGCTGCAAGATAGTATCACCGTGCGGGATGAGTAGCTGGGTTTTGCGGATTATGGCGATGATGACACATTCACTTGGTATTTGCAGGTCGCGTAGATTCTTGCCTGCGGCAGGCGAGAGCGGATGGACTTTTTCCTCAACCAGCGAATATTCGCCTTTGCGCAATTTAAGCAGAGTCATCATATCGCCCAGAGACATTTCCTCGGCCACCAAGCGTGCCAAAATATCGGCTTGATTAAGTGCCACATCCACACCCATTTCCGAAGTAAAGAGCCAGGCGTTCTTGGGATTATTGACGCGGGCAATGACCCGCGGGACATTGAATTCGAAGCGGGCTAATGTTGTGATAACAAGGTTGGTTTCATCGGAACCAGTAACCGCTGCCAATACATTGGCCTTGAGCAAGCCTGAGGCTTCGAGGGTTTGCGGTGAGCTACCGTCGCCTGCGATGATTGAGTCCGCTGGAATTTCATCTTTCATTTTTTCCAAGACTGCTGGTCGTTCCTCGATAACCTTGACAGTGTGCCCAGCGTCAAGCAGCAGTTTCGCCAGGTACGAACCAGTATTTCCGCCACCGACAATGATTACAAACATGTCTACCTCCTTTCCAGTCCCAGCATTGCCTCAAGACGTCCCATCGCAGAGGACAAAACGACAAGGTTGAGCATATCGCCTTCCTGGAATATCGTCCCGATGATGGGAATGAAGGCTTGTTCGTTGCGTGTGATTGATGCAACCAATAATTCACCGGGCACATTAAGTTGATTGACAGTTCGGCCGATTAATTGAGACGGTGCTTCCAGATGGACAAGGGAGACCTCGCCACGCCCGAAGGTATCCCACACATCCAATTCGGAGTGGGTCAATTCCTGCAGAATGCGCTCTGCTCCCCAATTATTGGGGGAGATCGTGATCAGACCCAGACGCTGATATATTTCCGCCCGAATTGGATCAAATAGGCGCGCAACGACGCGAGGAACATGATAGATATTACGTGCTATTCGTGCAGCGACAATATTGGCATTATCGGAATGGCTGGCTGCGACGAAAGCCTCGGCTTCTTCGATCCCGGCCTGGATCAGGATGTTGTGGTCGAAGCCGAGACCCCGGATAATACGCCCTTTAAAATTAGGGCCGAGTCGCCCGTCAGCATCGGCATCATGATCAATGATGGTGACCTCGTGCTGTTGCTCGGTAAGTAACTTACCAACTTGCGAACCAATTCGACCGTAACCCATAATGATAGTTTTCATATTTCTTACCTCCTCTCATCGAGAATCTGCGAGACGATTTCCACGAGTTCTTTCTCTCTGGCGTATGAGACTCTTTCGGAACCATTCCAGTATATACAGCACCAAAGCAAAAACCGCCAGGACAGGCCAAAGAATAACCGGAAATGCTTGATTTTCAAAGGCATTTGCCAAAAATGGAATATAAATCATCCCAGCAATCATGAGCAAGGCCAGTGTGTTTCCAAGCAGCAAGACTTTATTACTACCCCAGCCCATCTGGGTATTGTGCGCTTTCGAAGTCCGGCATGCAAAGGTGTTTCCAATCTGAACCAATACCACGCCTGCAAGGTAGGCTGTCCTGGCGACTGCATTTACGTCTCCACGAATAACAAAAAACTGAGGCCAATTTAGAGAATTCAGGAAGGGTTGATTAAGTTGATTGGCATTTCCTGAAAAAAGATAAATGGATAGAAAACCCAGATAACATAATCCTGCTTCCAACAAACCCAGCCAGAGGAAGGACCTTGTAAGAAGGCCCCTATCCAGAAGAGGCTGGGAGCGACGTGGAGGATATGTCATAATATCAGGTTCGGGTTTTTCACTCCCCAGGGCCAGGGCTGGAAGTATGTCAGTGCCCATATCAATTGCCAGGATCTGGCGTACAACCAAAGCAGGCGGAATGCCTAATGACGAAGTCAGAAGGAATGGCAGGACCTCCGAAACATTGCTTGAAAAAATATAGGTAATGAATTTGCGGATATTATCATAGATGGCACGACCTTCCTCAATGGCGATCGCAATCGAGCCGAAATTGTCATTTGTAAGAATGATATCGGCAGCTTCTTTTGCCACATCTGTGCCGATGATTCCCATTGCGATTCCAACGTCGGCCTTTCTCAGGGCGGGCGCATCATTGACGCCATCGCCAGTCACAGCAACCACTTCACCACATGCCTGATATGCAGACACTAAACGTAATTTATGATCAGGAGCCATGCGGGCGAAGATTATCTCATTTGCCAGTAGTTGTTGTAACTTAAGATCATTCATAGTGTCCAATTCAGCACCAGTCAGGATGGTTGGATGTAGTGTGGTGACCATGCCAACACGTCTTGCCAGTGATTCAGCGGTGAGACCATAATCGCCAGTAATCATTACGATACGGATACCAGCCTGTCGACAAGTCTGAATTGCCCTTTCCACTTCAGGTCGGGGTGGATCCATCATTGCAATCAGTCCAAGAAAAGTCAAATTCTGTTCGACCAGTTCGGCTGTGTAGATTCCTGACCGTGGCGGTAATTTACGACGGGCAATTCCGAGTACACGCAATGCACGGCGAGAATATTCATCATTGGTGGACATAATATCGCTTCGGGTTGCTTCGCTGATCGGATGAGCTTCCCCATCCTCCAAAATATGGGAACACAGCTGCAATACTTCGCGCGGAGCGCCTTTAACAAAGGCAATCTCGTGATCAACCTCGCGATGGATGGTCGTCATACGTTTTCGACGCGCATCGAACGGGATTTCGTGAATGCGCGGTAAAAACATTGTTTCCGTTTGTTCATCCAGATTGTATTTCATTGCGGCCACTTTGAGGGCTGCTTCGGTCTGGTCACCGAGACTCGTCCATGTGGGATGTTCCGGCCCGGGAGGATTAATTCGGGCATTATTGCAGCACATGGCTGCTTCAAGCAAACTGAGCAGGTCTTTTTCAAAAGGAGTGCCTTTTGGAGACGGAATAAATTGACCCTTAGGTTCGTAACCAACGCCAGTAACCATGAGTTTGCGGTGAGCCACCCAGACTTCACGAACGGTCATTTGGTTTTGTGTAAGAGTTCCGCTTTTATCAGTACAGATAATGGACACATTGCCAAGTGTTTCGACAACATTCAGCCGTTTGGCTAAAACACCACGGGAAGTGAGCCGTTGGACAGCCATCGCCAACGAAAGCGTCAGGGTTGCAGGGAGCCCTTCCGGCGTAATAGCGACAATAATACCGAGGGCAAGCAATAGTGCGTTCGGGAAGTGCTGACTGATATGCGGTTCGAATGTGGCGAGTGTCCAGGCGATTCCACCGATAATCACGGCAATCAATGTCAATCGGCGACTAAGGTGTGCCAGTTCTTTTTGGAACAAGGAAGATTCTTCGTGAACGGTCTGTGTAAGTTGTGCGATGCGCCCAAACTGCGTCAACATGCCGGTGGCGAAGACAATTGCCTTACCAGTGCCTGATGCGACCGATGTACCAGCAAATATCAGATTGGGGCGTTCCAGATCACTCAGGCCGGGAAGAATTGATGCTTCGGCGGTTTTACGCGCTGCAACCGCCTCGCCTGTCAAGGAAGCGTTGTTGACTCTCAAACCATATTCTTCGACAACACGAGCGTCAGCTGGGATATTATCACCTTCGGCAAGGATCAACAGATCACCCGGCACTACCTCGCTGGCCGGGATGTGCATGTCTGTCCCATCACGGATGATGTGTGCATACGATGGAAGCAAATGACGTAATTTTTCGATGGCCTGTTCAGCACGATGCTCGCGCCAATAGGAGAAAGCACTATTGGCGATGCTCAAGAGCAGGATGATGAGTGCCAGAGGCCAATCTTTTTGCCAAAGGCTGAGGATGGCTGCCAAAAACATAAGGAGGATAAAGGGATGTCGAACCTGGCGAAAAAATTTCTGCCATTCAGGAGGATGGGGAGCTTCTGAGAGAACGTTCTCTCCATAAAGGGATTGACGTGACAAAACCTCGACCGAGGAAAGGCCACTTAGGGAAGTCTCCATGCTTTGGAACACTTCCGGGACACGTAGGGTATATATGGGAAGAGCGCTCATCGTTTATCGCGAAAAGGGAGACGAATTTCTGGCGATCGTCTCCCGAAATATTTTTTCTTCAGAAGTACAATGGCAGTGTGTTGTGGGGCGACGCCTGCTTTTCGATCAAAAAAAAATTTACTCACTGATTGACTCGAAGGCATCTCCCAGCATTTGTAATTCAGCCATCAGATGTGTGCGGGTGGAATGGCTGAAACGGGTATCCTGGGCAATTTTCGCACGTTCTTCAAGAGCAGCGCGAACTACAAAGGCTGGAACAAACATGATCCGTCCAGCGGGAATGATTACGAAGTTGTGGGGTCTAATTCTGAGATCCTGATCGTCGAAATAAGGCAAGCTAAGACTTAAACCTCTATTCAGGCTTTGGGCTTTTGCGCGCGCCTGGATGGTATTTATGATTTCCCTGGTTTGATAGCGGGCCAGTGCGCGACCCTGGTTGACTAGTTGACCGAGCATCCCATAACGCTTCTTCTCAAATTCTTCATCGGCAACCATGTAAGGAGCCAATGAGCGGGCTGCAAAGAGGATGGTCAGGAAGTGCTGCATGGAAGCAATATGCGCTTCAGCTTCACCAACGGAATTTACAATCAATCTATCCTGGCTATCGAAAGCTACCCATTGGGGAAGGTAGAAGCGCCGGGCTGCGGGAACGTATGGCACTTGCAAGGAACCACGCCCAAGGTCGGCATTCCCCTCCTCTGCAATAGCGTCCGTTGTAGCAGTGAGAGCCGATTCCGGAGCGGTCGCATCGGCGACTGGAATGGAAGGGATATCTTCGTCCTCAGCCGGAACATAGGAGATACTCCTACCGGAGGGCAGCATATTATGTACCATATGAGCCGCCGAGGCATAGCGGACCAGGTCTGCGCTGACAGAAATGGCCTTCTCAGTGGATTGGTCCAGTTGCGTGATACGTTGACGCAATGTATCGTGGACATCATGTCTTCCTAGCCGGTCGCGGAAGGTGCCTATACGCTGCTCACGCACGGATGGGTCTACGATTAATGGCTCGGTCTTTTCCGAGACTGCTACCCGGTCAGGAAGTTTGAAGCGAACAGTGTGACTGCGTTCTACATAGGCCTGGGCGATTTGCCTGGCTTGTGCTTCGAGGAAGCGTTGGACGATGGGTGGCTGTGCATCAAATAATGCCGATTGCCGTTCGTATTCCTCGCGTAACTGGTCAGCAGCGGTTGCACCATTTTTTAATTGTGTCTTTTCAGCCATAAATTCATCCTCTCTGAAAAAACAAGTCGACTTTCATATTACGATTCCGGGACTTGTCAAGTTTTACGGGCAAATTTTCCGGTGCTTCAATTGTATATTACTTTTGCCCGGAAGTGGGGACGAAATGGCTTATATGGCAAAGGTATCAATCAACAGTTTTATACTCCCACCAGCCGGGTACAGGATGGGGCAGGTGGCGCCTCTGTTTATGTATTCCTGCACCCTGGTTCGAGCTTCGTCAGGAGTACCTGAGGCGGTGATGCGGTGGATGAGATCGTCCGGAACGAAATGCTTAGCCTTGTTGATCTGCTCCTTTGTAGCCGGCCAACCCAGAATTGACCGAATTTCAGTAATAATATCCTGCGAAATATTGCTGGCCTTGGCGATGTGCGGCTGTTGGGCAAGGTATTGACACAGGAGCATTTTGCTTGCGTCAATTGCCTTGTCGTGATCCTCGTCCACCGAGCAGACGATCAATTGCGGACGGTCAATTTGGTTGAGATTTCGACCGGTTCTTTTTGCACCATTTTCCAGCAACTCCAGCGCCCGGTCATTGTATTCCAACGGGACACAATAATTCAGGATTGCACCGTCAGCGATTTCACCGGCTAATTCCATCATCTGATCACCGGTGGCACCGATCATGATGGGTATATTGCGTGGTTCCTTCCGTCCATGGACTACATCCAGCTCGATGTCATTGACATGGATGAAATCACCTTGGAAGGTTACCCGCTCCATGTTGAGAAGCCTCTTCATCACAGTGACTGTCTCCCGCATGGCCGTGAGCGGTTTTCTACGGTCAATTCCCACCTGTTTTGCCAGCGGGTCCCACCAAGCGCCTATCCCACAGATGATACGATTAGGAGCCAGGTCATCCAATGTGAGGAAGGTGGAAGATAGAAGACCGATATTGCGCGTCCAATTATTGATTACAGCCGAGCCGACTTTGATGCGTTCAGTCACAGCAGCATAGGCAGCCATTGGGACGATGGCATCGCGTACCAGCCGGGATTCGGCCTGCCAGACGGCTTCGAAACCACGGCTTTCTGCATAGCGGACGCAATCCAATCCGTCGCGCAGATCATGGGCATCTTGTAGATAAAGAGCTACGCGTTTCATCTTAATTATCCTTATAAAGATATTATTTGTATTATTATAGTATATAATTATTGTGAATTTGTCAGAAGATTTTGCTATGGACGTAAAAGGGCGCACAGGTGAATCCTGTGCGCCCTTTTATATCAGAAGAATGGAAGCTTATTGAAGTTCTTGCAAACGATCCCACATCTTCGGCGCCAGTTCACGCGAGCGGGCGGAAAGGCGTTCTTCGTCCATGCTGAGGATCTTTTTAGCCCGCATGACGATCTTTCCACGACAAACGGTTGTATCGACTACGGCACCCACCAGCCCGAAGATGAGATGACCCAGGAAATTGGACTCGCTGAGCGGAGTTGGCGGGCAGTAGTCAATGATGGCCAGGTCGGCGGGACGGCCCTCGGCAATTTCGCCAAGATGTAGACCGAATTGACGCTTTGCAATTTCAGCGTTGTTTTGAAGGAGCATTTGCGGGGCTTCCATGAAAGCAACACGCGGGTCGCGGTTCGACAGACGATGCAGGAGATAGGCACAGCGCATTTGGGCGAGCATGTCGGAACCCATACCGTCGGTGCCAAGGCCGACGAGCACATTCATTTTAAACATCTTAAGGATTGGGGTAACTCCGACGGCATTATTCATGTTCGATTCGGGGTTGTGGACGACGATTGTATCTGTCTTGGCTAAAACATCCATCTCATTCTCGTCGATATGCACACAATGGACGAAAATGGATTTCTTACCGGTCGCGCCCAGCTTGTGCAGACGATTGACGGTGGTTGTGTTGTATCTTCTGAGTGAATCTTCCCGGTCAGCGAGATCTTCTGCCACGTGGATGTGGCACCCAACATTGCCATCTTTGGCAATGCCAACACATTTTTCCAGAGTCTCGTCCGAGAGCGTGAACGAGGCGTGCAGCCCCATCATGGCTGCAATCTGACCGTCACCTTTACCGGTTTTTTTAATGAAGCGTTCGTTTTCAACAATCCCGCCGCCAACGACATTGCGGTCGGAGACTTCGTAGCAGAGTGAGGCACGCAGACCTGCCTGGCGAACAGCGGTCTCAATCAGATCCAGCGAGCCATCACGCATGGATGGAGATGCATGGTGATCAATTACAGTGGTCGTTCCGTTTCGGATGCAATCAATCAGCGGGAGTTGGGCCGAGAGCAGGATATCCTCTTCGTCCAGAGCCCGATCAACTTTCCACCACAGCTTCTCGAGAATTTCGACGAAATTCTCCGCCGGTTCTCCTGGAATGGCCATACCGCGTGCCATGGTCGAGTAGAAATGATGGTGTGCGCAGATGAATCCAGGGAGGACAATCTGTCCGGAACAGTCGATAGATTCGGCGGATGGGAATCGCTTCTTCATTTCAGCCGAATCGCCCACTGCGGAAATCATTTCTCCTTCTGTCACAACGGTAGCATTCCAAAGTACGCGATTCTTTTCGCCAAGCGTGACAACGATCCCATTTTCAAAACGAGTAGTCATGTTTCATCTCCTAATATTCTTTCAACATGGCAAGTTCTTCGGCATTGCGGGTGCGCATGAGGATGGCTCCAGTGAAGCACTTCTTGGCGCAAATAGAGCAGCCAATGCAGCGGGACGGATCGGTATGTGGATATCCTTGCTCGTCTAAGAGGATGGCCAGGTATGGACAGCGGGCGCAGTTTCCGCAGGAAACACAGAATTCAGTATTTGCGTCGGAAATTTTCTTTATCGGCGTCAAGGCCATGAAATCTGTGATGGGGTGCGGCTGGGCGATGCCGATAAGTGCCTTCATCGAGTCGATGCCACGTTCTTTCATGAGGAACGAGGTCCCCAATTCGAGGTCTTTGATGATGCCGTATCCCTGTTTCATCACAATGGTGCAAAACTGGACCGTCTTGACGCCTAATGCTAGGAAGTCCATGGCGGCTTTGTAATTCATCGGGCCTCCATTACCGGATATTTCGATGCCTTCAGGTACAGCCTGAGACAGAGTCAGATACGAAATAGGCGTCACGCCTTCGCCACTCATACCGACTATGACCCCTTCGTCCCAGGCGCGACCAGGAGCCGGACGGAAAGCCAGTGTGGGGAAAGAGTTCGCCAGCGTGATGCCGGCCTTCTTGTTCGGGTATTGATTAAGCACTTTGCGAATTGCGCGCAGGATCGGCACAATGGAAGTTACTGCGGCAGTCAGTTTGAACAACTTGGGAATCTCAGGTTCGCTGACTTGCATGATCCAGTCAATGATCTTGGCGGTCAGGGCGGCGTTTTGTGAGACAATATCACCCTCGGTACCATCCCCACCTTGCGGGCAAGAAAGGGAATACTCGATGGCCATTGCTCCGGCAGATTCCAATTTTTTTGTGTTCGATTGCCAGCAAGCTGCGTCGTGGATATCATTACCGGAAACCGGGCCGCCGGTTGAGGCCATAGTTAACCGGTCAGACCATTGCTTCACCAGTTGCTCGACTTCGCGGCAGACCCGATCCAGCGGGTGACCGGAGACATTATCCGAATTGGCAAATGTATAGGGGCTGAACGTGAACATATATTCGCCTGGTATGTGAATAGGAACGTTGTCGAAGGCGGTCTTCATCACGCCACCTGCCCATCCAGCCTTGTAGGCCTTGGTCATCTGATCCAGTCCGTCAGTGGATGGAGACGCAGAGACAAGGAATGGGGAAATGATCCTGCGTCCGAAGAACTCAGATTCTAGCGAGACCGGCAACGGGTTGTAACCGGGCAAGGTATAGTAGGACTTGCTATGGTTCTTGATTTCCGGCTTTTCCTTCTTTTGGAGCCAGGCATCTATCTCCACTGCAGCATTCTTGCCGGATGCCGTTGCTTCGACGATTGTCTTAGGACCGGTCAGGAAGTCACCAGCGTAGAACAGTCCATCGACCTGTTCGTCGCGTGGAAGGGAGGGACGCATGCCAATGGCAATGACAACCGCGCTGAAGCCTGAACGAATTCCCTTTGTACCAGTAATATCGCGGACATTTGAGGGGCTGAAACGTGTCCCGTCGGGGAGTTCCAGTTTCCAGGTTTCCAGACCGGAGATATTTCCACTTTCGACAAGGATTTTGCTGACCCGGATGCGGCCGCTGACTTCGAGGTCAAAGTCGAATAGTTCCTTACGTTCCTTCGAAGTTAGCGGCATTTCAGCAAGCTTTTCCAGCATAAAGAGTTCCACATGCGCTGCTCCGCATTTCCGAGCAGTCACGGCGCAATCGAGGGCCGTCGCGCCGCCACCAATGACGGCCACACGGCCATAAAAGTGATAAGCAGATGGGTTCGATAGCAGATCCACCATCTTGATGGCGAGGTTCTCGTTTTGGATACCAAGTTCAATAGGTTTCCATAACCCGGCGGTGACACAGACAGCACTATAACTTTTAAGAAGAAGTTTCGGGTCTTCCACTTTTGTTCCTGTTCTTGCATTAATATTTCCTAAGGAGAGCAGGAACTTGATGTCCGATTCGACAACCTTCTTGTCCAGGCGATGGTCAGGGATCAGGTTTGCCATCCCGCCGAGACAGTCGCGGCTCTCGAATATGTCCACCGTATAGCCCATTTGGCCTAGGACTGCTGCCGCCCCTAATCCTGCCGGACCGCCGCCAACAACGGCTACTTTCAATCCATTAAGTTTGGGCTTCGAGAATTCCGGGATGCCACTATGGTTCTTGGCCATTTCAACGACAGTAGCTTGCACTAAAGGAATGTTGATCGGGCCATCGAATTTTTTTCGTGTACAGGCTGCCATACATAGATTATCCGGGCAGACCATACCGCAGACGCCCCCGAGCGGATTGGCGTGCATTATCTCAGCTGCCGAACGCCGGAGATCGGACTGGTTGCCCACTCGGGCAGCCATGATGAAATCGGCTGGTGAGCAATTAACGGGACAGGCTTCCCTGCACGGCTTCTCCTCACAGAACTCACAACGAAGTAATTCCGTCTGTAGCTGCGCGGGGGTCATTATGAGCGAAAGGACTTTGTCTTTCTCCATAGCACACCTCTATCTGATTTGTCTGACTACATTAGGTTTTATAGCTTTCTAGAAAGGAAGAGGTACGCTGTTGCGGACCCTATTCCAATTTCAATCCTTTCAATCCGCCAATCAACTCCAGGTCCTCAGGAAGGTCCAAGTCGAGTCCAATTCTTTCATTGTTTATGATCTCCAGTTTAGCGCCGATTTTGGTAGCACGCTGACAATGAAGTTGGAATGAACCTGGTCCATAACCATATTCGATCAAACCGGCCGGGTTGACGAAAAGAGCGTTCGTGCCGTCCTGGCGGCGATCAGGGGCGATAACAACTACCGGAGGGATCTGACCCTGGCTTAGGAGAACTTTCAGGTCTGCTGGTTCGACCAGCGGAAGATCAGCCGGCAGGATAAGAACTGCACGCGCCCCCCGTGTCTTGGCGACTATTGTTGCACGCTGAAGGGCCGTATTAATCTTTGGTGAGCCATCCTCCAGCACAGTACGCCCACCCATATTGCGGGTCAGTGCAAGCGCGGCTGGATCTCGGCTGACTACCAGGGTATGTTCAATAGTGGAAATTTCATTGAGTATGGTGAGAGTATGCTCGAGCAAGTAGCGATTGAGATGGGTGCGCTGCTTTTCGGTAAGCAACCCGGCTAGACGGGATTTGCCGCGCTGCAATGGTTTAACGGGGACGATTGCCCAAATGGTCATAAGAACCAAAATTGTACTGTCGGGATTAATATCATTATTACGAACCGGTTGATTTCTGAATCAAGTTTAACACTTCTTGGGCTAAACGGCACCTGTCATCTCGTGATTTCATAATTATATTTGTGACGGTGACAGGAATCGAAAATTCTCCAGACAGGTTTGCATCTGCGTTATCCTGGACGAAACCAGATAATAAGTCTGCATAATGATGCGCGACCGCCAAGGCCGATGGCTGGATGCCCAATTCCCTATAAATTTTCGCTGCCGGTCCCTTAATGGTCTGCCCTGAAATAATAGGAGAAACGGCCAATATAATTTTCCGCTTAAGAGCTGCCCGAAGTCCTTTCAATGCCAGAATTGGGTCAATACTCACCCATGGATTAGATGGGCAGATTATGATTCCATCAGCTTCATCTATTTTTTCCGTTATTCCTGGAGTAGGCATTGCCGAATCAATACCTGCAAATCGGAACCCGATCACCTTCGGTTCGCAATTCTTCTGTACGAAGTATTCCTGGAACGCCAATTCCCCATAGTCGACGGTATTAACCATTGTGCGAACAGGTTGGTTGCTCATTGGAACAATCAAGTGGCTGACCCCCCAAGCCAGGCAGAATTTCTGCGTGATCTGGCTCAGCAACTGTCCTTCATGCAATAGACGTGTCCGCTCGAGATGGGTGGCCAGATCTTTGTCCCCGATATGGAACCAGCCTGGACCACCAAGTTCCTGGATATTTGCCAATGCCCGGTAGGTTTCGCCTTTTCGACCCCATCCCGTCTCAGGGTTTGCCAACCCGGCCAGCATATAGCAGACGGTATCCACGTCGGGACAAATGTAGAGTCCAAAATGCTCAAAATCGTCGCCTGTATTAACAATAATCGTCAAATCATTTGGGAGGAGAATCTGGGCAAGTCCATCGGCCAGTTTGGCGCCACCAACACCACCTGCCAATGCAACAATTTTCATAAGTATCGTGCCACTTCCTGCAAGGATCTTCTTGCTGGCATTTCAGGGCTTTCAGCAGGATAGCCGAGAAAAAACATTCCTTGTGGTTCCCATTCGGGAGTCAGTCCCAAGGCGTGGCGTATTTCATCAGGAGCAAAGAGAGGCCAACAAATCCAGGAACCGCCCAGACCTTCGGCATGTGCGGCCAGCAAGAGTTGCAGGCCCGCCAGTGCGACAGATTGCACTTCCATCAGCGCCTCGGCCTGAGCGCGAATGACATCAGGCTGCGGTTTGACGATTATCATATCTCGGCAAAGGACAATGATGATGGGGGCTTGCCCGATACGGTGCTTTGTGTGTCCGATACGAATCTGGATCTCCGGTTCGGTAACGCCGTCGGCGATCATATCTTGCCGGAACTTGGCTGTGATGAAATCACCTAAACGTGATTTGACTTTGGCGCTGGTAAGAACAACAAAGCGCCAAGGTTGCAGGTTGTGTGCGGAAGGAGCGCAGATGGCCGTTTCCAGAATGCGATGGATCATTTCAGCAGAAACTGAGTCCGTTTTGAAGGTCCGGATCGAACGGCGTGAACGCAAGAAAGCGTGTAAATCGTTTTCCATTTTTCGCTTATCCGTACGCATCGGCCTTTTCTGGGAGGATTTTATAGATGACCCGTATTACACCCGGTTGGTGGTGTTGATATTTACATATACCGGTATATTTGCCGGCCAAAGCGTCGATGTGCGCATCTGCGCCTACTTCATTGATTTCAGTCACCCTCCCACGTATTTGCAGATTTCGGTAAGGATTGGCCGGGTCCTGGATGCACAATGTCACTCTCGGGCGTTTGCGCATGTTTATATCTTTCACACGGCATTTAGCCGAATTGACCAAGATCGCATAGCCATTCGTTTTGAACCAGACAGGCGTGACCTTAGGCGAGCCATCCTTCATACTGGTCGCAAGGAAGGCAAAAGCGCGGGTACTGTCCATGAGTAAATCGGCGTGGGATTTGGGGAATCGATTCGTAATTGCCTCGTTAATTTCATGGCCTGCGAACCAGAAGCGCCCGCATGCTCCTGCTATTTTGGAAATCAAGAATTAGCTGCATTTCTTCATCGTTACACCCCAATAACATCTTCATCTCCGTATCGCGTTTGTGAAGATCAACAGTCAAAATAATGGCCGATAAATAATGAGAACCAGAAGAGCCCACCCAAACGTCCACCCCGCCTCCATCGATTGCGGCAGTACCATCCAAGTATCCATAATCTCGCGGATAAATGATTTCAGGGAAATCCGGGTGCGGGGAATTACGGGGTCGGTCAATTATTATTGAACATGACACGACCAATTGTTCCAAGTAATCCCAAAAGGAATCAGATGCGGGCGATTTATTTATCTTAGGAGCCACAGTGAACCTGAATGCTTCAGATAGGTTAACCCCGAAATGAGCAAAGGGCTTTTCAAGCAATGAGACAAACCGAATCATTCTAACGAAACAGATCCTGATTTTTAGGCCGGAGAAGTTCGATCAAAGAGCTTTCGCGCAAAGGGTAAGGGAAGCCGCGGACATGGACGGCAGGTGTCCCTTCGGCGGCTTCGCCCATCACAAGCGATGC
Source organism: uncultured Chloroflexia bacterium (assembly GCA_963806575.1). GTDB lineage: Bacteria > Chloroflexota > Anaerolineae > Anaerolineales > Villigracilaceae > UBA877. The sequence continues at coordinate 100,031 of CAWDYX010000028.1, forward strand.
GGCAGCGGCCAATTCATCAGCTGCGGCGACTATTGTGATCTTCAGCCTGTAACCAAATAAGTCTTTCCAACCTCGTTTGTCCACCAAACCCGGCAGTCCGGATATGCCAATGGCCGTACCGATTGTACCCACCCGCCAAGCGCGACCATGCGAATCAATGATCATGACACCCAAACGGTTCCCGGTGGCGATCTTTATTTTACGCCGAATCTCAAGGGCAGAACGGTCAGGGTTTTCAGGCAACAGAAGGACCCAACCTTCGGAAGTGCCATCTTCACCCATGACATTGGAATGGTCGATCCCAGCGGATGCGCAAACGAACCCCAAGCGGTGTTCAACAATGATGGTGCCCGGGCGGACACGAAGCACTTCACGGCTTTCCCGAAGAATAAGTTCAACCAAACGCGGATCTTTTTCGCTACGCTTTGCCAATTCCAGTGCCTCTTTGGTCGGTTTTACGATAGATAGGTTTACCAGCCGGCCTTCGGCCTTCGAGACGATCTTCTGTGCCAAAACCAGGATATCCCCATCATCAGGAGTGATGCGGGCGTTCTGCAACGAAGCAAGGAGGATTTCGGCCAGATCATCTCCGGGATGAATAAGTGGTATTTTGGGAAGAGGGGTAAAGGTGAGGGGCATTGATTATTCACCCTTTGCTTACACCGACAATTCTAATACCGGCATTTGTTGAGCCGTATTGCTTATTTATATTAATGAGAACACTGGTCAGCCCTTCAATAACGGCCGAATTCTCAAGAGGTCCGGCATCCCAACCGGTCAGGCCAGCTGCGGCAACCAGTTTAAGAGTTTCGACGCGCGCTCCTTTACTTGTGCCGGCCACAAGAACGTCACACTCAATCTTTTCTTTCTTCAGAAGATGTTCGTAAGCGATGTTTTGGAAAGCGGAAGTGACCTGAACATCTTCTCCAAGAATTGTGTGTGCCTCTTGTGCGGCGCTGCCATCCACCGGCATTTGCACTTTCGTTACTTTGGAAGGTGCGAGTGGTACCGTCACATCTACCAGGATCTTTCCTTGTAAAGCTTCCTTTACGACCTGCAATATAAGGCGATGGGCGGTATAGGGAACTGTCAGGACCACTATATCGGCTGCCTGGGCAGCGCTAAGGTTCGTGGTTCCCTCAACGAACGCATTCCCTCCAAGCAAATCCAATAATTCCAATGCAGCGGCCTTTGCCTTCTCAGCCGAGCGCGAACCTATCAGGATGCGATATCCTGCTTTTGCCCAACGAAAAGCCAGACCTTTCCCCTCCCTTCCGGTGCCTCCAAGAACAGCGATGGTCGGTAAATTGGGAGATGCGATCATTTCACATGAGCCTCATAGCGTTTCCAGGCTTTGATGGTCAATAGGCGGCATGAATAATTAACATCAATAACCTACGCCGAACTGGACCGGGTCTGGAACATTCACACCACGCGCAGCCATTTCTGAAAACGCCTGAAAAACGGCTTCACGCAATTCCGGTTCTCCTCCATACATGGCTTGATAGAGAGAGCCAAAAACGCCTTCCACTGGCATTATCCGTAGATACGACAGAGAGGCCAATCGTTCTTCTGGGTTTTCCGATTTAAGAGCCATCAGCAGCAGGTCGATGGGCGGTTTCTCAGGCGATATACCCATGCCCTGCTTTCCAGCAAAAGCAATTAGCCAGGGTGATTCTGAGGGAGGGGGTAATCGATTGGGGATATGTCTATTAAGCTTTCGGCGATTCTCCAGCATTTCTGAGGCGGCATTGCGCACGACCCATTGATCATCTTCGATTTGTAATTTGTTGAGCAATTCCTCCGCCCAAGGTTGCTGTACTCTACCAAGACCATAGACAACTGCGCGGCGCACATCCAAGTCATCTTTCATCGCCGCACCTTCGCGGAGCATATTATGACCCTCCACGGCTTGATTTGACATTGCCTCGGCAGCAGCCCTGCGGAGTGTTTCGTCGCCGTGTAAGAGCGCGGAAGCAACAGAATCCAGCGCTGCTGTTGTCCCGATAGCGACGAGTGCAAGGCATGCCGCACGACGGACATTAGGAATGGGATTTCCCAATAGAGCAGAAAGCATTCCAACGGATTTTGCATCACGCAGAGCTCCAGAGCCGAGAGCAGCCAGGTGTAATAGTTCGGCATCCTGTTCTATGAGCATTTGTCGAAACAAGACGGAGGTACCAGGGTCTCCAGATTGAACGAAAGCTGCCAGTGCCTGACCGCGAAGTCCAAGGGGTTGTCCGTTCTGCTGCAGAATTTCGGCAAGTTTCGCCATTACTTGTCTGCGCCAGATGGCTTGAACTGGGGCATCACGCAGCCAACGGGCCGTAATAAAAAGATTGCGGGAAAGCGGCCGGTCCAAATGGGAAATCAGTTCGTTTGAAAGTGGAGTGGCATCTCCCATGGCTGCCAAGAAGTGCATCGCCAGGTATTTACCAATCCAAGGAGGCTGTTCGAGAACTGCATCGGTATAGCTTGCCAAGGGTTTCCCAGCCAAATAGCCAGCGAAGATGGGGTTTATAAAGGACATCCGATTTTTTCGGTGCAGGCTAAGCAGCCCGCTCTCAGCCATTTTAGTGATCAACCCAAGCGATGGAGACTTTTGTGTCCCTGCTTTGCCGGATCTCCTGGCCTTCTTTTCCACCTGACTTGTTTCGTCGACAAGCTCTGGTTCATTTGGTTCAAACGACTTCACCCATTGCCGTGCTTTGCGAGGATCGAAGATTGGATCAGCGGCGAGGTTGACTTGTAGTGCCAGCAATTCAAGCGCTTCACGTGGTGTGTTCACAGGTGTGATGCGTCGAATGTGAGTTTCAATTGCATCTAGAACTTGAGGACCGCGAGTATCTCCGGCGTAGGCTGACCAAGCTTTCAGGGTTAGCTCCAACGGAGTCAAGTTGTTACTATCGGCCTTCAACCAGCCGTTCAGCAAGAGTGGATCCACCTGGTCACTTGCCTGTGCCCAGGACTCAACGGCAACATGATGGGTCCACAAATCGCCCCACCTTTCAAGGAAGTTTGCCTTCTGATCCGAATTCCAAGCAGCCAAGGAGAATGGGATAAAGTTCAAAGATAGCAATCCGTCCAAATATTCGCTGGAGGCAGTGGTAATCATACGTGTTTTAGGATAACCACGTTTAATTGCCCGGATAAATTCAACGACGTCTTTCAATCCGTCAGGCGTCAACTCGTCTGTCCCATCAAGCAACAGAAGGGCGTTCCCATCGGAGAATGCACGGCGGACAAAGTCGGGGATGCGTGACAAGTCAAAGACAGAGGCCTTGTCTGAAATTGAGTCGATTAATACGTTGAGTGGATTTTCTTTGTTTACCGGCAAGTCAAGGTCAGCCACATGGATCAGGAAGGGTAGGGTATTCGCTGGTAAACCGGATTCTGGATCGCGACGAGCGATGCGGGAGGCAAGACTTGCGAGAGCGACAGTCTTTCCCATGCCTGTCTGACCAACCAGGATGATGTCCGAATTCCCGGACAGGGCTTCTGAAAGTGTAATAGTGGGTGCTCCGAAGATGGCAGCCAATTCAGGCCATGCGGGTAAATAAGGAAGGGTTGTATCGACGATATCCTCAGTATAGGGAGCCTCACCTGGCTCCACGCGCGAAGGTGGAGCGAGAAGCCGTGGTGGCTCGAGGACTTCGTCCAAGGAAAAAAGCGGAGCGGCCATATGAAGCGCCTGCGCCTGAAGCAGGACATTTTGACGGTAACGCTCTTCGACCACATTTACAGAACGACCTTTTTCCTTTTTTTCGGCCCTCCTGGCTTGGGCGTTTGCACGCATTTGTTGGAAAGTAGGGCGAAGTATGGAAATGATCCACCAGATGAGAGCTGAGAGGATAAAACCCAGCAAAAAGGAGAAATTATCGATATTTGGGAAGCGGAAATACATGCGGCACCTGGAAAAGAAATTAACTTCCGTAAAGGATACGTCCGCAAGATGGGCAGAGCATCATTTGACCTGAGGAGCGGGCGGATTGTATTTGTGCAAGACTTAAGGTGGAGCCACAGGCCCCACAGGAATTATCACTAATCACTGCAACAGCAACACCGCGCCGTTGCTGGCGCAGTTGATCGTAAAGGCCTAGCTCGGTTGTTGGAATAGCTCCTGCAATCGCATTGCGTTCGACCAAAAACCTTTCGAGCTCATTATTGAGCTCCTCCTGATCTAGTTGAAAACCCTTAGTAAGTTCAGTGCGTTCATCGCGAGCTGTTCGAAATTCATCTAGAGCGATTTTTAGGTCCGCTTCGGTCGTTTCAGATTCCTGCATCGCTTCGATCTGCCGGTCTTCCAGCGTAACTAGGTAGCGTTTAAGAGCAGCCACATCGTTTTGAAGGTCCTGCAATTCCTTCGGACTATGGGATTTAGCAGCATAAAGGTCGGATTGCGTTTGTTCGATCTTGACCAGCTGACTCTGGACATTTCTCTCGGCCTCCTTAAGTGCCTGTTCAGCAACCTGGCAACGGGAACTAGCTGATTTTACCTTTTCATTCAACTGCTTTATTTGTGTATCATCATCCAACTCTTTCTGAATATCCTTCAAACGGGTTTGCAGGCGATCAATCTGATTATCGACTTGCTGGAGACGATAGAGACTTAATGTCTGGCTCATGGCATCATTATATACTGATTATTATTTGTGCATGGTTAATTTGGTCAAGAAAGGTATTTTAATCAATAAAGCTGGGCAGGTTCATTGTGATGGTATGTTGAAGAAGTTATACACGGCACGCGAGATTTCGGCATACATGGGTGAAACGATGGACCAGTTTCCTCCACCTGGGTTATAAACATATATTGTAAGGATGTAGTTACCGCCAGGTGTGAATACAATGCCAGCATCGCTATATTGGGTCAGATCTATATCCCACCCATGTTTGTGGGCAACGATAGTGCCTTCCGGAACACCTGCCTGAATCAGAACCCCGAGTTTATCCTCTTGCAGGTATTGGATCATTTGCTGACAGGCGGCCTGGTCGATTTTCCCCGGAAAAACCGCAACCAAGGAACTGCCTCCGGTTTGAGCGCACAGGTAAATATCCTCGAGAAGCATTCCCATATCAGATGGAGTTGTCTGGCTGTAAATATCCGGATCGGTATTTACATCAGTACGTTTGTTGGCAGGTGTATTGAAAAACTTCAAAACACCTGCGCCCGGATAGAAAAATCCATTGATGAAAGTATTTTCAAGTCCCAAGGCCTGCATGGTATCTGTGACGACCAAAGGACCGCGTAATTCATCCAAGGATTTCATTAATGCATCGGCTGCGTTATTGTTTGACGCCGCGATCATGTCCTTCAACCCTGCGTCAACTTGATCGTCGATCTTACTGCTGAAGTGCTGGTATACGGACACCATGATGGGAATTTTAATCGTGCTATCAGCAGAAAAGGCAATATCCGGTTTAATGGATAAATCCTTTCCGGACTGATAGGCAAATTGCATTTCACCAGTAGTCTGGAGGTCAAGAAAGTAAAGGTCCACTATTCCCGTAAAACCACTTTGGTCGATGATCTGCTTAAGCAGAATTTGCAGAGTTGTCAATGTCGGTCGTCCTGGAGCCGTACGTTGGGAAGAAAGCAGGACCACTCGCTGGTCCGGGGATTCCAATGCGCCGGCAATCAAAGTCACTGCACGGTCAATATCAAGGGTCTGTCCTGGCGTGCCGGGTGTAAAATTCACAGTTCCGGGGATTGGTTGGGCAGGCATGGGTGCCTGGTCGTAACGTGTTGAAATTTCATTTTGTAGATAAATGCGGAGACGGTCTTCTGAAAAACTCGCCACCAATGGAATCTGGCTTGGCGGGGAACTGTGATTCCATAAGTAATCCCAATAACCGAGCCAGAAAGATGCACCGGTGCGTTGAAGATCTGCAGCAGCCAGCATGCTTTCGGTATTTAATTGAAAACCGATCAGGCCTGGTTCAAGGTCAATCACCGCATTGTTGTAATGGATTTCGACAGGAACGGAATAAACTTGAAGCAGCCTTTGGGCGGCTGCTTGTGGGTCCAAGCCACCGACTGGCACACCGCCGATGGTCATGTCGGTGGGATAATTCGAGCGGGACATGCTGTATTGGACAAGTTGGTAGACCATAAATACAGCCGCAATTAGAATAAAAATCAAGGAAACCCCGCGAAGGAGAAGGGAGGTACTGCGAAGTCTCACGACGCCTCCATACAAACAAAAGAAGTGATGTTCATCATGCCCAACGGGTAAAAAGTATAACACACTCACCACGGACAGATGTGCTAGAATAAATCCATGGTTGCCATACATTCGAGAAAAGAGGCTTCATGCTCCGGTCTTTCCTGATTTCTCTTTCGAAAGCGGCTTGGGCGCAGCGGATTGTTACTGGCTGGAAGTATGCCTGGCATGCAGCCAGTCGATTTGTAGCGGGGAATACGATTGAAGAGGCAGTTCTTGTTGTGAAAGAGTTAAATGCTAAAGGCATGAATGTCACCTTGGACCACCTTGGGGAAAGCACCACCACACGCGAAGCAGCTGTCAGGGCAACAGAAGATATCCTGGAACTACTTGACCAAATCGAGCGGGCTGATATTCGGGCGAACGTGTCAGTCAAGCTGACCCAGATTGGCTTGGCTCTGGACGAAGGACTGTGCAGCCAAAACCTGGAACGAATCCTTGTCCGCGCCAGACAACGTAACAACTTTGTTCGCATAGATATGGAGGATACACCCTATACAGAAAAGACTATACAGCTTTTCCTGCGCATGCGCGCAAAAGGCTACAATCAGACCGGAATGGTAATTCAGTCCTACCTAAAGCGATCGGAAAAGGATGTTCAGGCTCTACTGGCTGGAAGTACTCGAATCAGATTGGTTAAGGGTGCTTATAAAGAGCCTCCCGAATTGGTTTTTCCGAAGAAAGCGGATGTAGATGCAAATTTCGATTTACTGGCTCAGAGACTGGTCGATGCGGAATGCGCAGCTAGTTCGCCCAGCGTGAGTGCGGATGGACGAATCCCGCCCATACCGGCGCTTGGCACCCACGACCCAAGGCGCATCCAGATTGCCAAGGAATATGCAGCCAGGCGTGGCCTTCCGAAACAAGCGCTAGAATTCCAGATGCTTTACGGCATTCGTCGCGACTTGCAGAGTCAATGCGTAGCGGAAGGTTATCCGGTACGGATCTATGTTCCGTATGGTACGAATTGGTATCCCTATTTCATGCGGCGGTTGGCGGAGAGGCCGGCGAATGTATGGTTTTTTGTCTCGAATTACTTCAGGAGATAACCATTTCCTTTATAGAAAAAACGAGGGGACAGGTCGAACTATGAGCGGCAACACCACTAAAATTCCGCATGTACCTGGGTAATAACAATGAACCATCATTTTTTGTGGTAAAACATAAGAATGGTAGATTATCCTCTCGCTTTGGTGACTGGTGCAGCGCATCGATTGGGCCGATCATTCGCCTTAACTCTGGCGCGGCATGGTTATGCCATACTCCTGCATTACCACCACTCGACAGAGGCTGCCGCTAGAACGGCGGAGGAAATCCGTATCTTGGGAGTACCAGTTCATACCGTGAAAGCTGATTTAACCGACCCTGCTCAAATTCAGTCTTTATTTTCCACGATTGACTCCGTGAATTTACGATTAAAGATCCTGGTTAATTCGGCAGCCGGGATGAGGCGGACTCACCTTGAGACGGTCTCGGTCGAAAATTGGGACGCCACTCTCAATTTGAATTTGCGCGCCCCACTTTTATTATCGCAGCAAGCGGTCGAACGGATGGATGAAGGTGGCCTGATTGTTAATGTGACCGATGCTGGGGTAGGAAAAAATTGGACAGGCTTTCCTGCCTATCTGGTCAGCAAGGCCGGGCTGGAAGTGTTGACGCGTCTTCTTGCTAAAACATACGCACCGAACATACGCGTTAATGCCATAGCGCCAGGTCTGGTTCTTCCACCAGCAGATATTAAGCGGATGAATGGCTGAGGCTGGTTGACCGTCTTCCACTCAAACGAAACGCATCCTTGGAAGAGATTTCAGGGGCTCTCGACTATCTGATAAAGAATGAATCTGTTACTGGGCAGACAATTATTGTGGATGGCGGATACTCCTTGCTTTGATATTCCAATTTAATTAGTCTTGTCAATGATTAACTATCGAACATTCACTAGACTGGCGCGACCCTTCCACCTATTATTGGCAATACTAACCTATTGTCTCGGGACGGGGATTGCTCGCTACCTTGGTCATCCCATACTGTGGGCGGCATTTGGATTGAGCTTGTTGGTTGTACTGGCGATCCAGGTGGCGGTTTATTGGCTGGTCGAATACTTCCGCCTGCCATTGACACCTCTGGCGAAAGATGAGACGCCCCGGGACCGCGCTTCATTTCGTTCCGGTTTGTTCCATTCCGCCACCGCCTTGCTGACTGTTTCAGGTGCAACTATTGTCACTTTGCTTATTGCCCGGATGCTGCCTTTTTCAGCCGGGATTCTTTTATTGTTGATTATCTTCATTCAAATTGCTTACGCAATCCCACCCATGCGCCTTTCGGAAGACGGCTACGGCGAACTGATCCAGGCAGTTGCATTGGGGACACTATTCCCGGCATTGGCTTTCCTCATCCAGTACGGAGGATTCCATCGCTTATTGACATTTACAACGTTCCCTATCACATTACTAGCCCTGGCCTACTTTCTGGTTAATGACTTCCCAAGGTACGCAACAGACCTGAAATTCGGACGCCACAGCCTGTTAACCCGCTTGACCTGGCAGCGTGCCATCCCAATCCATCACCTATTGGTATTGATGTCATACCTGTTCTTTGCTGTTTCGCCGTTGCTCGGATTTCCCTGGGGATTGGTCTGGCCGGTCTTCCTGGGGTTGCCTTTTGCCGTCATTCAGATTGTATGGCTCCAGCGGATCGCCGGGGGTGGGCGCGCAAATTGGAGGTTTCTTGTCCCACTTTCGGGAGCAGTTTTTGGGTTGATGATTTATTTATTGGCCCTAACTTTTTGGATCCGGTAATAAATAAGATATGATGCCAGTTAAAGGAATAATCTAGAGAAAGCACAACCAGGAAAAGCAAACTGACAATTGCGCAACTAAATGCCGGGAACAAACCGACCACCGAATATTTACTCCAAGTGTTGGGGTTTTGGGAGAAAACCACCCATATTTAGTCATCGATGTTCATAAAGTAACATTTTTCTAAACAAATTCATTGAGATATTGGGTGGGGCAACGGGCTGGGCAATCGCCGAATAATTGTTTATAATCGGATAATCATTATCTATAATACATCCAAATTTATTGATAATGTTTAGCCATTATCCTTTTATGTTATGTAAAGAAGGATGTTGGTTCGCAATCGCAGAATTGTTCAGCTTAATTTGGAGCCCGTTATGCCCATTTCACCTGGAATTCTAGCACCGGATTTTTCCCTGCCTGACGAGAATAATGTAACCCGCCGACTGTCTGATTTTCGCAGCCGGTCGGTTGTGCTTTATTTTTACCCCAAGGACGATACGCCAGGTTGCACTACCGAAGCCTGTAACTTTCGCGATGACTATGGTGCTTATGTGAATGCCGACCTTGTTATTATTGGAGTAAGTCCGGATTCTACCAAGTCGCATGCAAAGTTTAAGGCAAAATATTCATTGCCGTTTCCTCTGCTGGCGGATGAAGGTCATATAGTTTGCAATCAGTACGGCGTTTGGGGACCCAAGAAATTTATGGGGCGTGGATATGAGGGGGTTATGCGGACAACATTTCTGATTGATGCTAGTGGCAGAATAGCCAAAGTGTTCGAAAATGTCAGGCCGGCTGAGCACAGTGCTGAAATACTTGAGGCGGCGAAGAAGCTTTAATGCAGGGCGGAAGAGGGGGGATCTATATTTGTTCGTTATTCCCCCCTTTACTCGTTTCATCGGATAAATATTATGCTTGTCCTGTCTTTATAGGCGATTTGCCAGCGTGGAGATTGGCGGAGCATTTTTGCCAAGGGTGCACTGGATTCGATTAGAACAATTCGAACGGCTTGATCATTTAATTTACTTTCCCAACCTGGTTCAGAATGGTAAATTGTCATGTAATCGAAGATGAATTTGTCTCCATAAACGTCGGCACGACCGTCGATATATACTTGATATTCTGGATACAAACGCCAGATGAGGTAACCGCCCCAACCATACGAATTGAATAGATTACCGTGGGGCTTATTCTCCAACAGCCAATCGACGGCAGCTTTAGGGAAGTTTTCGGCCTCTGTTCTTGATTGGTCCTGGATTACCCGGACAAAGCGCAGACCGATGACAAAAAGCACACCTACGATAAGAATTGGAGCTAACCATCGGAATAAGCGGCTTGAAGTATGCTTGTCAATCGGTATTTTTACCAATGAGCCGATCTGTTCTGAGAGCGTTGGAATGACGATTATGGCGAAAAGGGGAATGTTCCGCATCGAGCGCAGCGCTGCATACCCGAATATAAGAGTGAGAAGGATAATTGTCGGAGAAATGGATTTCTTGCTTAGCATGCCGGTGCCGATTAAGGCCAGGATAAGCCAGGCGAATGGTTGCCACATCATTTGATGAAAATCCGGCGAGAACCATTCCTGGATGAATTGCTGCATTGAAGGGCTGACCAGAGTCTGGAATGGATAGATTATGATTTTGATACCATTCGGATTAACGAGAGTTGCCAGGAGGCAAACACCCAGGAAACCACATTGGATCAGGATGGATCTTAGAGTTGGAACATGATTCGTTACCTCACCCTTGTGAAATTTAGCCACAAGGATTTCTATCAAACCACCGGCTATATAAATTCCGATTAGTGCGAGACCAATCAAATACCCTGCATGCAGGTTGACCCATAATAATGTAATTAGTGGTAATGGTAGAAGGGATTCATATTTGCCATTACGGCGATATTTGTCAAGTAAATATAAAAATACACTGGTGAGTAGAAGTGAAATCATTTGTGGACGTACACCCCAAGTTGGAGCAGTCGATATAGCTCCCAGAATTACCACAAATCCTGTGACATAAGGCCGTGTATCAACCGGGCTGCGCAAGTAAGAAATCAAAAAAGATCCAGTGATGATGCAGGAAAAAATAAAAATGAGTAATCCATATCCACCCAATTTGAAAAGGCAGTATATCAACACCTCTGACAGCCATTCGTGAGTTATCCATGCCCCGCCAACTTTGGTGAATGAAAATGGATCAGTGTGAGGAATGGAGTGCATTTGAACGATCAGCTGGCCTGTCCGTAAATGCCACCAGTAATCCGGGTCGGCAATCGGACGTAACGTCATCAGGAATAGACCCAGAAATAGGACGATGAAGAAGATTCGGCGGGTTGATACGCTCATAACGTTATTTTACTGCTTTTATTCAAATAAATATCCCCGCCACTTATTCGAATGGCGGGGATACGATACTTTTCTCTGCTGCGTTACACGACATGACAATTATTCTCCCAGATAATCGCGCAGTTTACGTCGGATCGATGGATGGCGGAGGCGACTCAACGCCTGAGCTTCGATCTGGCGGACGCGCTCACGTGTTACACCCATCTTCCGGCCAACTTCTTCCAACGTGTAAGCCTGTCCATCGAGTAGGCCATAACGCAATTGAAGGATGCGCACTTCACGTGGAGGCAAACCATTTAGAACCTCTCCCAAGTGCTCTCGCAACAAATTATAAGTCGCCGTCTCGTCAGGTGGGGCGGCCTCGTCATCTTCGATAAAATCGCCTAGAACCGAATCTTCTTCGTCATCCGTTGGAGTTTCCAGTGAAAGCGGACGGCGCGCCACCTGGATCATGTTCTCCACTTTCTTGGGCGGCACCTCCAACGCTTCGGCAACCTCCTCGACGGTTGGTTCGCGACCCAGACGCTGGGTCAATTGGTGTTGAACGCGCAGAAGTTTGTTAATTTGATCGCCCATATGGACTGGGACACGAATAGTACGCCCTTGGTCAGCAATGGCACGAGTCACAGCCTGGCGAATCCACCATGTGGCATAGGTGCTGAATTTATGCCCACGGCGATAGTCAAATTTCTTGGTAGCACGGATGAGACCGATATTGCCCTCCTGAATCAAATCCAGAAAGGGTACACCGCGCCCCATGTATTTTTTTGCGACACTGATCACCAAACGGGAGTTGGCCGTGATCAGGTGTTCGCGAGCCGCCCAACCGTCCTCGATGAGTTTACGTAATTCAATCCGGCGGCGTGAACTGACGTTGCCACGTGCCAATTCTTCACGCGCCATACGTCCGCGTTCGATGCGTTGGGCTAACTCGACCTCCTGGGCGGCGGTCAGTAGAGGGACACGGCTGACTTCTTTGAGATACAGTCCGATGGTATCGTCGGTATCGATGTTGGCGAGGTAGTCATCTAATGAAAGCTCTGGTTCAAGCTCGGCTTCTTCTACAGCGATTAATTCATCTTCCGGAGGCTCCGTGGCGGGAGTGTCTTCAACGAAAGCCACTCCTGCACTGAGAAGGGCGGCAAAAGCCTCCTCCAACTGTTCAACATCCTGTTCAGCCTCTGGGAAGAAGTGCAGAATGTCATCAATGGTGACGTAGGTCTTCTGGCGTCCCAACTCAATAAGCCGGGCAATCGGCGAATACTCTTCTTCCTCCTCAAGCAATAAAGGATTTTCCATTTTACTTCCTTAACAAAGTGATTTTAATTAGAATACTCTCTTTTAAGGCAAAATTCAATACCCTTGCTAAGGTGTTGGGGAGGCAATCTCAGGTGTTGGGGCGCCTAAAGGTTCAGAGGTTGGCGGAGGAGTCGCAGTGGCAGGATACGGTGGTGACGTTAAAAGGTTTAACAAAGCATCAATCCCTGACTGGCTGATGACGTAAATATTTCCTCCATCGTAACGGACATAGTACCCGCTTCCGGTCGGTGTCAGATTCCCGATTTCGATTTTATGGCTAGCACCACTGACGAATCCCAACTCCATAGTGTCCGCTGGAACATCAAATCCAACAGCACTGGGCTCTGGAGGTGTTTCAAGCGTAGTGACAATCTGCAAAGCCCCGACCTGTGTTTCGGCGGCACCTGCTAAACCCTGATCAGCCGCGCCGGAAGTTGGTGCGGTAATCACCCAGATTTTGCTCAGATCCCGTTGCATCTGGAAGTTATGGCCTTTTTGGTCGTAAATGCGGAGACTCTGCAGAACACCATCAGTTTGGGTCACGAGGTAGCCATTTGCGGAAGGTGTGGGCGTCGGTTCAATTTTTTTAAAAGGATGGTTCTTTATCAGAAAATATGCACCAACCACCAGGGCTAATACTATAAGCAATATCCAAGTCGGGCGTTTTACCATCGGGCTATCCTCGAGCACGCCGCGCCAGCCAGGATGCCACGCCACCAGCGATAACCAGACCCGGGATCAGAATTACAAACACGAAAGCCAGCAAAAGGATCGTAAAACTGTTTGGCAGGCGCATTTGCCGGCTGATTGGTTGGCTGGATGTCAGGTTAATCATGTTTACCTGGCCAGCAGCCCAATCAACTGAATTGATGAAAAGATCACCATTTCCATACTGGTCGAAGTAAAGGTCGCTGGCAAAGGCTGCATCACCGATCACAACTACACGTCCCTGGTTGGTAGAATTTTGAGTGGCGGCGGCAATCGTCAACGGACCGGGGAAGTCAACAGCTGAATCATAGTTCGCCTGGTTGTTTTTCAGTGCGGAAAAGTCAATTTCTCCCCAAGCGCGATCCACTGTCATGACCAATGCGGTCGTTTGTACATCTTTGACGGTATTGTTCAATGTGAGGCTGCGTGCAGCGGGGAAAAATGAAACTAAGTTCTGATTTTGCAGCTTGTCAGTAATAGGGTGGGAGCCGTAAGTATTCTCGATCGTGACGATCGCCTGACTCGAACTGGGATCAATCACCAGGTCATTATTGACGGTAATTCCCCAAGTAGTTTTAAGATAATCAAGCAGCGGATCAGGTGGTGTTGCCGCATCAGAGACAAGCGATGCATCTTCCATCAAAACAAGTGCCTTCCCTTTTTCCAGAAAAGCGTTAAGCAGAGATAACTCCTGGCTGGATATAGGTTGGGTTGGCCCGTCTATGATGATCGCCAAGGCATCATCCGGAATCTTATTTGCGGCAAGCAGGTTAAGGGCCTTCACTGTGTAATTCTTCGATTCGAGCACCGTCCGGGCGCGCGTATAAGCCTTATCGGCAGAGTTTTGTATATCACGTTCACCGTGTCCGGTGAGGAAATATACCGCTCGTTGACCGGGGTTCATCAGACGCACCAAGGCGTTGGTAAATTCCTGTTCTGTGGGACTGGTAAGCAATTCCTGACGACCTTGCATCACCAAAACAACTGATGCGTCTTGTGTAACCTTGTATTGTTGTGCCATCGCTGGATTGGTTTCCGGATCTACAAATTCATAACTGAACTTTCCGTTGCCTTTCGATTTAATCTTGGTAAAAAGGTCCAGAGCGCTGCTATTGGATGAGCGACTCGTAAAGAAACCAATCGCATGCACTGGGGCAGGGAGTGCTTTAAGAGTATCGACTGTTTCGGTGGCGAGCGTATTTTGCTTGCCTTCGGTCCAATCCCACTGGGTGGGATTTTGATAAACGATTGCGTTGAGGACAACCAGGATGAGGACGAAAGCAATGAGCATAATGATGGCATTACTGCCGTGGCGGGCTTGTCTCCCGGAAAGAAATTCTCTAAGTCGCTGGGGATCAAAAAGGGCAAAGAGTGCGGGACCGATAACTGCAACTCCCAAGCTAATCCATAATGCCAGGTTAATCCCTTTTTGATCAGTAGGAGAGTATAAACCTATGAAGACAAGAAGTTTTACCACAAGCACGATAACGATACCCAGAACGCCAACCCCGGCGATCCATAAACCAGCCGGTGCAAACTGCCGTAAAGTCATTTTTCTTGGTGATTTCGACTTTTTTGCCATTATTTCCACCTTCGGATTTCTACTGCAACTGTACCCAGGAAGAGACCGAGCGCAGTCAGGCTTAGGTAATATACAATATCGGATAGTGCAACGATGCCACTCTGCATTGATGAGAAATGTTTACTCATGCTTAAAAAGTCAAAGATTCCTCCGCTGCCTTGCATGACCACGGATGGCCAGCCAATGACAATCCAGAGAAAAAATAACGTGGCAAGTGTGGCAAAAAAGGCCGCGAACTGGTTGTTGAAAAAGGAAGAGAATGCCGTGCCAATGGCCAGAAACGCGGCGGCAACAAGAATGAGGGCCAGGTAATTTGCCATCATCAGACCCTGATCAATGCCAGGAGTGACCAGGCTATTTAAAACGATGGGATAAATAAATGTAATGGCTATTATGATTAGGACGAAGACAAACGATCCTAGCCATTTTCCAATCACCAGCTCCCATTCATTAATAGGTGCTGTGAGCAATAACTCAAGGGTTCCGTTGCGGTGTTCATCAGCCATTAGTCGCATAGATAACGCCGGAACGGCAAAAAGGAAAAGGAATACCATAAGCCCAACCACTAAATCAGGTCCGGGAGCCGAAGTGGAGCCTGATGTGTAGGCGGACTGACCGGCGAGATAGACCACCAGGACAAAATAGATGCCGGTTATCAGCAGGATGAGTAATCCGATGATATAGGCAACCGGACTGGCAAAGTACAACCGAATTTCACGACGTGCGATTGTCCAAACGTTGCGCATCTCTACCGCTCCTTTTTGGTGGACGCGCCATCACGCGTCAGCTCTAGGAAGATTTCCTCCAAACTTAACCCGATCGGACTGAGTTCTAGCAAATCGTAGCCGGACAAGATGGTTGTCTTGGCAACCTCCGGACGAACATCCACTCCAGGTGCAAATTGAAACTCCAGGCCACCATCGGGACGAATTTTGATATCTTGTACGCCATTAATTTTGGCGATTTGAGGCAGGAGATCCTCAACATCTCCTTTGATGCGTAGGATGCCGCGTTCTGCTCCCACCAGCCTGGCTTGCAGGTTTTCAGGCGTGTCCTCGGCAACAATGCGACCTTTATTTATGATCAGAACACGGTCGCATAGTTGTTGAGCCTCAGACAAGATATGGGTCGAAAGGAGAACTGTGCGCTCTTTGCCGATCTCTCTGATAATGTTACGGACTTCCACCACTTGAGCTGGATCGAGACCGATAGTTGGCTCGTCCAGTATAAGGACCTCGGGCTTGTGCAGCAGTGCCTGGGCCAACCCAACTCTCTGACGCATCCCTTTGGATAGGTTGACAATGTAACCATCGGCGCGCTGTTCCATCTGGACCAGTTCAAGCGCATTTTCAACCATTTCATCGCCATTGGGTAAATGCCGCAAATCAGCCATAAATTTAAGATAATCAAATACGGTCATGTCAGGGTAAAGCGGAACCGTTTCGGGTAAATACCCGACCCGGCGGCGGACTTCCAAAGATTCTTCCACCACGTCGAAACCGGCAATTTGTGCTGTCCCGAAAGTCGGAGGCATATAACCTGCCAGGATACGCATCGTGGTTGTCTTGCCAGCGCCATTGGGGCCAAGGAACCCGACAATCTCGCCTTGATTGGCTTCGAAGGTCAAGTTTTCGATTGCCCTTCTTGAGCCATAATCCTTTGTGAGATCAGTAGTGCGGATCATTTATTCTCCTAGACGTCAATTGATTTTGCACGCAAGAAAAGGCACAGCGGCCGGGTGGCAGCAGTGCCGGGATGAGACAGGAATCAATCGAAAAGACTATACAATAAACCGAGATACAATGTCAATAGGTTTTAAGATTTCTAATGAAACCCTAATGCAAGCTTGAATTTGAGACTAAACGTCTGAGGGTTTTCTCGTAATAATTCCATAAAGTGGTAAAATTGCGTGAATTTGCTTGAGAACCACTGCTCAATTGCAGTAAATTTCTTCCATCCTCGGAGGTTAAATGAATATCCTTTGGCTCCAAAGTCGTCATGGTCTGAATAACTTTGAGCAAATTGCGATCTTATTCGTCCTGGTTGCTGCATTTATAAGCCTTTCTTACGCCTGGTGGTTGCGTGGTAACGTGCTCAAGAAAGACAAGGGCACCACCAAAATGCAGGAAATATGGAATGCCATACGGGTTGGCGCGAATAGTTACTTGAACCGCCAGCTCAAGACCATCCTTCCCTTGATTGGCATCTTAACCCTGGTGATGTTCTTCAGCGTGTATGTCGTTCCTCCGAGCTTGGAAGCCACACAGGAATTCAAGACTTTCGGCCCACAGGGAATCACACTGATCATAGCCATCGGTCGTACCATTGCATTCATCATGGGTGCATCCTTCTCATTGATGGTCGGTCAATTAGGTATGCGTATGGCAGTTCAGGCGAACATCCGGGTTGCGGCGGCTTCGCGGCGGGGGTTTAATGAAGCCCTCTCGATCGCTTATTATGCCGGCACGATCACGGGCATGCTCACAGATGGTCTTGGTCTGCTTGGGGGTACGCTGATCTTTATTGTTTTTGGTAGAGCTGCCCCCGATGCATTGCTTGGCTTCGGTTTCGGAGGCACGCTGCTGGCGCTCTTTATGCGTGTAGGCGGCGGAATTTATACGAA
Organism: uncultured Chloroflexia bacterium; assembly: GCA_963806575.1. Taxonomy (GTDB): domain Bacteria; phylum Chloroflexota; class Anaerolineae; order Anaerolineales; family Villigracilaceae; genus UBA877. The sequence continues at coordinate 117,612 of CAWDYX010000028.1, forward strand.
AGCTGCGGATGTGGGTGCGGACCTGGTAGGTAAGGTTGAAAAAGATATCCCAGAAGATGATCCCCGCAACGCTGCAGTCATAGCTGACCTGGTGGGTGACAACGTGGGTGATTGCGCCGGTATGGCCGCAGATATCTTCGAATCCTATGAGACGACCATCGTGTCCGGCCTTATCCTTGGGTTGACGCTGGTTGCATTGACAGGCAAATTGTATTGGATTGTATATCCTTTGATCATTCGGGCAATTGGTGTCATCAGCTCCATGCTGGGAACATTCACGGTGCCAATTTGGGAGAAATTCCCACTAAAGTTCCTGCGTGCTCACGATGCCGAAGAGGCCATGTTCCGCTCTTATGAGGTATCGAGTGTTTTTACGGTTACCATGTCAATCTTTCTCGCCTGGCTTTACGCGCACGATATACGCTTGGCAGCCCTGACCGCAATCGGTGTGGGCCTGGCTGTTGCCTTTAATCCTTTGACCTCGTACTTCACCTCCACGAAAAAATCACCGGTCAAGGAAATCGTTAAGTCGACCACCACCGGAGCAGCTACCACCATCCTGTCAGGCCTTTCAGTGGGCATGGAATCCAGTGTGTGGGCGCTATGCGTCATCGCGATAAGTTTCATTCTCGGCTTGTTGCTTTATGGAGGTGCGGGAGATCCAAAATACGTGCTTTATGCCATTGCCATGGTCGGTATCGGTATGCTCAGTCATACCGGTAATAACGTTGCCATGGACTCGTATGGCCCAATTTCAGACAATGCCAATGGTATTGGTGAGATGGCCTGGCACGATATGGAAGATGAAGAAACTCGCAAAGCCCGCCAGATCATGGCTGACCTGGATGCGGTTGGGAACACCACCAAAGCCATAACCAAGGGCGTCGCTATTGCCTCTGCCGTGATTGCCGCGGTCAGCTTATTTGGTTCCTATATTGCCGATGTTGCGAGAGTCCAAACTCAACTTGGGCAAACAGTCATGGAAGCCATCCGCGTTTCCGACACCAAGGTCTTTATAGGCTTGCTTTTGGGTGGAGCGTTACCATGGTTATTCTCATCCCTCTCCATCCGGGCTGTAAGCCGCGCGGCCAGCAGGATTGTCGAAGAAGTACGACGCCAGTTCAAGATCCCCGGGATAATGGAAGGTACCAAGCAACCCGATTACGCCGAAGTGGTTGGGATTTCCACAGCCTCCGCCCAGAAAGAATTAATCCCATTGGCTACCATTGCAGTTTTGATGCCGCTCGTTATCGGGCTAGTACTGCAAGTGGAGGCTTTGGGAGGTTTCCTGGCGGGGATCATTCTCTCAGGTCAGTTACTGGCAGTGTTTATGTCCAACGCTGGTGGCGCCTGGGATAATGCGAAGAAATCCATCGAAGATGAACCACGCAACCTGATAGCCAACACTGGCAAGGGTTCCGAGCGCCACAAGGCTAGTGTAGTCGGTGATACGGTTGGTGATCCGCTGAAGGATACTGCTGGTCCCGCTCTCAATCCGATGATCAAAGTGGCAAACCTGGTTAGTCTCCTGGCTGCCCCGATCATCGTTAAATACCCAATCCTGAGAGCGGATGGTTCAATCAACTTTGTGGTGGTTGCCATTGCAGTTGTATTACTGGGTGCCACGATCTGGGCGATTTCCCGCTCGAAGGCTTCGGCGCCTGACTTAAAAGTTGGGAGGGCTAGCTAAGCAGAATTAAGACATGACATGATTAGAAGGAACCTCCCATCTAATGATGAGAGGTTCCTTATTATTTCCAGATATTGCGCGTAGTCATTATCAGATAATGATTTCACTTATTTCCCAACAAGAAGAGGCGTTGCCACTCGTACAATATGTTAAGTGCTTCAATCGGTGAGACGGAGTTCATATCCAGTTTACCTAATTCGTCCAAAAGAGGGTTGGTTTCCGGAAATAACGCTACCTGCTGAGCCATTTGCGGGTTGATGCGAACTGCCTGCCCGGAGGATTTCTCGAGATCACCCATGATCTCAGTTGCCCGCTGGATAACGGGACGGGGCAAGCCTGCCAATTGTGCCACGTGGATCCCGTATGACCGGTCTGCACCACCAGGGATAATCTTATGCAGGAATACAACATTGCCGTCAGCTTCAGTAACAGCTACATTGTAATTGCGGATACCCGGGAGTAAATCTGCTAATTGAGTCAATTCGTGGTAATGGGTCGCAAAAAGGGTTTTTGCGTGTAGCTGCGGATGATTGTGGATATATTCGACAACTGCCCAGGCTATAGAAACACCATCATATGTACTGGTACCGCGGCCGATCTCGTCAAGGATAAGCAAACTGCGACAGGTGGCATGATGAAGAATATTCGCAACTTCAATCATTTCCACCATAAAGGTTGACTGTCCGGCATGGATTTCATCCTGGGCACCGATCCGGGTAAAAATACGATCCACCAGCCCAATTTTTGCAGAAGCGGCCGGGACAAAGGAGCCCATTTGCGCCATCAAGGTGATCAAAGCGGCCTGTCGCAGATAGGTGGATTTTCCTGACATATTCGGTCCGGTGATAACACGGATCACCTCGCCTTTTTCAAATGTGGTGTCATTCGGTACATAACGTTCACTTTTCAGCATTTGTTCCACGACCGGGTGACGTCCTTCCCTGATATCGAGCCCATCATCATCACTTACATCCGGACGAATATACTTTCCCAAGGCCGCTGTTTCGGCCAATGCCGAAAGAACATCCAATTCAGCCAGAATGTGGGCAGTTTTGAGCAAGCGTTCGGTGGACTTACTAAGAGTGGAACAAGTCTCTCGGAACAGGCGCAACTCGATCTCACGAATTCGTTCCTCGGCATTCAGGACTAGGGTCTCGTATTCCTTCATTTCGGGTGTTATGTAACGTTCGGCATTGACCAATGTCTGTTTACGAATGTATTCAGAGGGAGCGTTAGAAACCTGTCCGTGTGAAATTTCGATAAAATACCCAAAAACCTTGTTGTAACCCACTTTTAAGGTCTTAATACCGGTGCGCTCGCGTTCGGCAGGTTCCAGATTGTTAATCCATTCGCGTGCATGGCGGGAAGCCTCAAGGACACCATCGAGTTCGGAAGAATATCCTGGCCGGATAATTCCAGTATTTTGAAGAGTTGCCGGCGGGTCGTCATCAATTGCAGATTGGAGAAGAGTCAGTTCATCCACGCAATTGTCAAAAGATGGTAAAAAGGAACCTATAGGAATCTCACCGGTCAGAGGGCTTTCAACATTTGGGCTCAATGTTTTTTCCAATGCCGGGAGTTTTGACAATGTTTCCCTCATGGCTACCAGATCGCGCGGAAGGGCATGGCCCGACAAAATGCGATTGGTGAGCCGTTCCAGGTCTGCAAAAGGTTTTAGGGTGGCGCGCAACTCGGTCCGTAACATGGGATGGCGAATAAAATACTCAACACCATCCTGTCGTTTGCGAATGTGATCGACATCAAGCAAGGGCTGGCTGACCCACTGCCGGATGCGCCGTTTTCCAATGGGAGTTACTGTCCGGTCAAGCACCCCTAGCAGCGAACCTCTGATCTCGCCTCGTAATGTCTCTGTCAATTCTAAATTGCGCCGGGTTGCGGCGTCGAGGGTCATAAATTCACCCAGACTATATACCCGCAGCCCTGATAGCAATGGAAGCGCGGCCGGCTCGGTTTCACTGAGATATTGGAGAATTCCTCCAGCCGACCGGATTGCCAACGCCTTCCACTGTAGCCCAAAGCCGTCCAAGGTGGCTGCACCGAAATGCGAAAGAAGGGTCTCTTGGCATTTACCCGATTCGAAATGCCATGCTGGCCAGGCTGTCAGGTGACCGGGTATTCCGGTGGGGAGAATGATATTTTCAGGGTGGATAATTTCGGCGGGTTGAAGGCGCGTCAATTCGGCACGCACCGAAGCAAGGTCTGATGAGGTCTCGATCTCGGTGACAGCAAACTCGCCTGTGGTGATATCCACGTAGGCTATACCGGCACGACCGTTCTCCAATACAATGGAGGTGAGATAATTATTGGAATTAGCGGAGAGAAGCCCCGGCTCGATAATTGTCCCCGGTGTTACTACGCGGACGACTTTGCGCGGAAAGATGCCTTTGACAGGTTGATCACCAACCTGTTCACAGATGGCGACGTGATACCCTTTTTCAATGAGCCTCGACAGGTAGTTTTCGATTGCATGATAAGGTATTCCTGCCAAAGGAGCACGTAAACCCTTGCCTATGGGACGTGAGGTTAATACGATATCCAGCTCACGTGAAGCGATTTCTGCATCCTGGTCAAAGGTTTCATAAAAATCACCGAGCCGGAATAGAAGTATCGTATCGGGGTATTGTCTCTTGATTTCCAGATATTGCTGGCGGATTGGTGTGACATCTTCGTTCATGGTTCCATTTTACTGCTTCTTTTCGAAAACCGCATACTTTCCAGGCAAGCGCTTAACGAACGCATAGAAATGAACCACCGGACATAATAAAAGTGGATAGAACTACTGCTTTATGAAAAATCGATGTCATGATCCCCAAAATACTGTACATACATATTTAGCATTTGGTATAATACAGGCACTATACTCTTTCGAAACGGAGGCGCAAATGGCAAGTGTAACGTACGATCATATTACTAAGGAATTCGGAGAAGTCGTGGCAGTAAACGACCTTAGTCTCGCCATAGACGACAAGGAATTCATCGTTCTCGTCGGCCCCTCGGGCTGCGGGAAGACCACTGCTCTGCGAATGCTGGCAGGCCTGGAGGAAATCACCAAAGGTGAAGTAAAAATTGCCGACCGCATCGTGAACGATGTACCACCCAAGGATCGTGATATCGCCATGGTGTTCCAGTCTTATGCTCTGTATCCGCACATGACGGTGTACGACAACATGGCCTTTGGCCTCAAGTTACGCAAGACACCCAAGCAGGATATCAAGCGGCGTGTACAAGAGGCGGCGGAAATCCTGGGCATTCAAGACATGCTTACCCGAAAACCCCGCCAGCTCTCCGGTGGACAACGTCAACGTGTGGCACTTGGTCGAGCTATCGTTCGTGAGCCGAAGGTTTTCCTTTTCGATGAACCGCTCTCTAACCTGGACGCAAAATTGCGGATTGCAATGCGCTCTGAAATTACAAAACTTCATCAGCGCCTGCAAACGACTTTTATTTACGTAACCCACGACCAGATAGAAGCCATGACCATGGCAACCCGAATCGCGGTCATTAATAAAGGTATACTTCAGCAGTTGGATACTCCTCAAACCCTTTATGATCGGCCGGATAATATGTTCGTAGCCGGGTTCATGGGTTCTCCAGCGATGAATTTCTTCAAAGCGAAGATTCGCAAGGATGGCAGCCAACTGATGGTTGAAGCTGGGGCGTTCAAAGTGCCGATTGTGGCCGAAAAGAAATCTTATCATGATTATGTTGATAAGCCAGTCGTATTAGGTATCCGCCCGGAAGATATTCACAATCCGGCTTTTGTAGCACCGGGCATCCACGCTGCTCCAGTTGAAGCCAAAGTCGATGTGACCGAGCTAATGGGTAACGAAATCAACCTTTACCTGTTGGCTGGGCAGGACAGTATCGTAGCGCGTGTTGACCCGCGCACCGATTTTCGTATGGGCGACAAAGTACAAGTTGCTTTCAATATGGATAAGGTTCATCTGTTCGATCCCGATACCGAGAAAGCGATTCGCTAATTTGGAGTGAAATGAGAACCGCCAGGTGCTCTTCAGCCCTGGCGGTTTATCATGCATATTTTAGGTGAAGAATGGAAACGAAATATAAACTCGTCCTGTTACGACATGGTCAAAGCACCTGGAACCTCGAAAATCGGTTTACAGGTTGGACAGATGTTGACCTGACAGATCAAGGGATCGGAGAGGCGCATACAGCCGGCCAATTATTGCGCGACAATAAATATACATTTGATTTCGCATATACATCCGTCCTCACGCGCGCCATACAAACCCTTTGGATTGTCCTACAAGAAATGAATCTGGAATGGATTCCGGTTGTTAATGTATGGCAATTGAATGAGCGCCATTATGGGGCCTTGCAAGGTCTCAACAAGGCTGAAACTGCCAAAGAATTCGGTGAAGCTCAGGTAAAGATATGGAGGCGTTCTTACGACGTACCACCTCCAGCGCTGGAATGGGATGACCCGCGCCACCCGCATTTTGACCCGCGTTATGCCAGCCTTAACAAAAAGCAATTACCAGCGACCGAATCACTAAAGATCACGTTAGAGCGTGTCCTGCCTTATTGGCATTCCACGATTGCGCCGGAGATTAAGTCGGGAAAGCGTTTGTTGATCTCTGCTCATGGCAACAGCATGCGGGCTTTGGTGAAATATCTGGATAATATTTCGGATGAGGAGATTACGGAACTCAATATCCCAACTGGTATCCCATTAGTCTATGAACTCAATGCAGACCTTGCACCTGTGACGCATTACTATCTGGCAGACGAAGAAACTGTCCGGAAGGCGGCGGAGGCAGTCGCCGCACAAGGTAAGGTGAAATAAATACAAAAACTGACGCCTTGTCGGCGTCAGTTTTTGTATACATATGGAGGAGGATTTTCAGACGGCCATCTTCATTAATTTCAATTTCGTTTGTGGCCAAGCAAAGCAATCAATCCAGCCAGCAGTAGTGCGGAAACCATGATCAATGCCACAGCTTTTTCGGCAGCTGAAACTGGTAGACCCGGTGAAGGCGTAGGGGTGGGGGGAATAGTGGTTGCCGTGGGCGTGGATGTAGAGGAGGGCCTGGGTGTATTTGTTGGTGGAAAAGTTGGCGTGGAAGTAGGCTGTGTCGGCGTAGGTGTGTATGCTACCCGGATGATGATCTTCTGACCAACATAGATTGTGGATTTGATTGTCAGGCCATTTAATTTAAGGATATCTGCCAATGGAACACGGTAGGCCATGCTCAGTGAGCCGAGAGTGTCTCCGGGGTGGACGATATGAATAATTGAACCATCCGCGTTAGGTGTATTCGGGATGATCGTGGCTGTGCTTGGGTAAAGAGGTGCGGGTGGAGTGTAAACTACTGGCGTACCGCCAGTAGAGAGACCGGCGTCCAAGACATAATAGTATGTATTTCCATATGTCCCCACGCCAGCACCGACATCCTGGAGTACCCCTGAAAGCATGGTGTTTTTATGTGGGTCGTCACCCATCCAAAGATTTACAGCGTCTTGGGCTGTCTGGCCAACCCCGGCGGATAGGTTCTCCGAGTACCAACCGCCTGAACTAAGGTCACCGTCCACCAGGTATCCGGCAGCTAAAGCGCGCTCGATATGGGCGCGAACCGTCAGGTCCAGTATGAGTAATTGTTCCGATGGAAACGAGATACTCGGCTTGCGCCTGGGCAACTCCCATCAGGATGGAATTAGTCTGGTAGGGTGCCAATCCGTAGGTGGCCCGTTTGGCGTTAACCGCGCTGATCAGGTCGGTAGCGGTTGAAAAAGCGGGTTGGCGAACTGCTGATTCGGCCAGTATTTTCTGCGGATACGAGAAAACGAACAGGAGAACAACAAATAAACACGACGCCTTGAAAGTTTTAAGCATGTTGATATTATAATGGAAGGGTGTCCGGTTAAGTGAACGACGCATAAGGGGCATTCTGGGCAATATTAATTGGCCTTGCGAAGAACGAGGTACACCGGAAATGTTGTATTTTACTTATACGCTTGATATTTTGATCTTGTTCGCCATTCCCATCGCCCTTGGGATCTTCCTTGTCCGCAGATTCGACTTGGAAGGGAGATGGTGGTGGATTGGTGCGATTGTTTATGTCATTTCTCAAATTATTTTTCTGCCTTTGGAAAATTATATTGTTGATCCATTTCTGAATAAGCTTAATTATTCCGGAATTCTGCCATCCTTGGAAGTATTAATAATTGGCGGTTTGGTCATTGGACTGAGCGCGGGTGTGTGCGAAGAACTCCTGCGTTATGCCATGTTACGCTGGTGGACGAATGATGCCCGCTCATTTGAAAGTGGTTTGCTTCTCGGGACAGGTCATGGTGGGGCTGCTTCGATCATCCTGGCCTTTCTGGTCATTTACAACTTTGTTAATATGGCATCAGTCCGTAATAGTGACCTAAGTACTCTCGTGCCAGCGGATCAGGTACAAATGATTTAAAGCCAGGTCTCCGCCTTTTGGTCTATTCCCTGGTACTCTACTTTCCGTGAGGCAATCGGCCAGGTATTCATGCTTACAATCCAGATTTGCTTGGCTGTTATGGTCCTGCAGACCTTTATCCGGAAACAGTGGTATTGGGTTTTTCTGGCCATTGGTTTTCATACCCTCGTGGAAGCGGCCCGGGTGATTACATTGAATTTGTCAAATGAATATCTAACGAATGGTGTGCTTGGGATATTTGCATTCCTAGCTGTTCTGATTCTTTTGGCCTTGCGCAATCCGAAAGCCTCAGAAAGGTCGCCTTCAAGTACCATGAGCAAGACCATATCACCGGATCAACCAGGAAAATAGCAGCAATCACCAGTTATTTATGTTAACCTTCCCCTCGAAACCATAATATTGACATGGATATTCTCTTTGTTGTGCATTTCTTAAACGGATTCTTGATGATCGTCATGCCGGTTGTGCTGGCAATCTGCCTGACACGCCAGTGGAAGCTGGGAGGAAGGATCTGGTGGATTGGTGTGGCGACATTTATTCTGTCTCAGGTTGGGCACATCCCTTTCAATTGGGGCATTAGTAAGCTGCTAAACCAGACTGGTATGGTCGCCTGGAGTCCTACAACCCAGTTGATTTTTAATGCTGTTTTCCTCGGCCTCAGTGCCGGAATTTTCGAAGAAGGAATGCGTTATCTCGTATTGCGTTGGTGGGCGAAAGATGTGCGCTCGTGGCGCAAAGGTGTTTTGTTTGGTACCGGACACGGAGGAGCAGAAGCCATTATCCTAGGTGCATTTGTGCTATATGGGTTTTTTCAGATGGCAGCACTAAGAAACACAGATCTTTCAAAGGTTATTCCCGCCAATCAAATAGCTCTTGTTCAAATACAAGTTACGACATATTGGAACTCAACCTGGTATGGATCACTCCTTGGAGCCCTGGAGCGCTTCTTTGCAATACCCGCACAGATTGTCCTGGCAGTCATGGTGATGCAGGCTTTCACCCGCAAGCATATTCATTGGCTGTTTCTCGCGATTGGCTACCATGCATTGTCGGATGCCTCGGCAATCATCAGTGTAAAGTACCTAGGAACATATTGGACGGAAGCGATAATTTGTGGGTTTGCCATCCTTAGTGTGATCCTGATCTTTAAGTTGCGGCAACCCGAACCCGCCCTGGAAATTCCACCCGCCGGACCCGAACCGGTTTTAAGCACGCCAGAGCCCGTTGGAGGGACTTCGGAGAACATGGAAAACATGAGGCATCAATAAGCATGATCCATGCCGAAGACCTGACAAAGCGTTTCTCGGATTTTCCAAACTGGCGCACTGCCCATTTTGTGGCAAGTGGAGTTTAGTGCGGACCGAGTCGATCGTTAAATTGCGCGAGGCAGAAAAAGCCGAACTGGAATGGAAAAAGCCTGCGCGCCCCCCTGAAGTACTTGAAGAAGAAAAGTTGAGCGAGGAAAGAGATGAATCGAAATACCAGGATTTAATAAGTTTAAAATCCCCTGCTTGTGGTATCGAGGCAAGGGCTGAATCAACCATCTATCTTATTCCATTCTCAGAGAGCATTCACTAGAATAGCCATCAACTCTTCATCGGTCAAAACTACTGGATTGCCCTTCATACTCTTGGCTTTTTGTGATTGCTCAAGAATTGACGGAAAATCCTCTGGGGTTACCCCATATTCTCTCAAGGGTCGTATATTCAAAGCCTGGCAGAGTTCCTTTACCCAGGCGGTACCGGAATTTGCACCAACGGTTTTATCTCCGGTCAACAAGCGTGCGACTTCGGTGTACCGGGCAATAGCAGGCGCGTCGGGCTGGCGGGTACGCAAGCCTTCTAGGTTCGTTTCCATCACTAGAGGCAGCAGGCGGGCACAGATTGCGCCATGCGGGGCGTGAGACATTCCACCAATTGGATTGGCCATTCCATGGACAGCTCCCAAGCGGGCATTAGCCAGGGCCATCCCACCGAAGAGGCTGGCCAAGGCCATGTCCTGCCTCGAGTCTGAATCCATTCCGTTTTCAAATGCTGTTCGGATGGACCGGGCTGCCCGGGTTATTCCCTCCTGGCAAAGGACGTCTGTGATCGCGGTGGGGGAATTGCAGACAAAAGGCTCAATGAGTTGAGTTAGTGCGTCCATGCCGGTCGAAGCGGTGATTGCTGGCGGCAGGCTGTAAGTTAATTCAGGGTCAACAACCGCAACCTTAGGCAACATGTACGGACTACGTAAACTGACCTTGAGGCGTCTTTCCGGAACGCTGAGGACTGCATTGCGCGTTACCTCCGATCCAGTCCCGGCAGTGGTGGGGAAGCGATATAAGGACAGGATGGATTTTCCAGTTTTTTACCTGCACCGATAATTTCGAGATAATCGAACGGGCTGCCTGGGTTCGTCAGTAATGCCGCAGCAGCTTTTCCGGTATCCAAGGCGGCTCCGCCGCCAAAGCCAATTACAAACTGACATTCAGATTCTTGCGCATTGCGCGTAGCCATTATTACACAATTTATATCTGGCTCTTTTTTCACTAAAAATATAACAATAAATAATCCTTGCGTTTTAAGATTATCTAAAAGACTTTTACAACGTTCGACCGAATCCGTCACAAAGAGTACACGCTGTCCGAGCGCGGCAGCCAAAGTAGGGACTTCAACGCAAGTTCCAGGCCCAAAAAGAATGTGGGAGGCAGTTGCAAACTCGAAGTGCATCTAAAAATCCTGATCTGGAGGGAAGATATTAGTGTAAATTGTACGTGTACGCGGTTCGACCAGCATTGTCTCGGCTAGTTCTCGCCATTTATTGTAATGTGCGGTCTCCTTATGCTTTACCGGATCATCTGGTGTAAGATAGACCTCAATTAATTCGAAGCGGGTTGGATCGTCCGCCTGTTGAATCAAATCGAAGCGGGCAATTCCAGGTTCATGGAGACTTTTCTGAGCATTTTCGGAAGAAGCGACTTTAAAAGCTTCTATAAATTCCGGTTTGACGTGAAGATGGACATGAACAATGTACATTGTCAGCTCCTGATTTAGAAGTTATTTATGCAGGTGCCTGGCCGCTACGAAGCTTAATCCCGCCTCAGTCAATGCGCGGGCAGAATGATTGCAGGCATCCACTTTATCCATGAAGTTCAATTGCATTGCATCCCAATCACCGGAATCGATCACTTCCTTCTTTTCCCGGAAATAGTCGAGAATATCAGACTGGTGTTTCCGGGTTTGTTCGACTTCCGGATCACCGCCCTCGTGCTTGGCAGAAATGTTGGCTACATGATCCGCAATCTCGACCAGCTCGGCGCGCCGGTTGTATGGCTGGAGAACAATGCTTTTCCAAGTCTCAATGATGTGGTGCTCGAAGCGGACAACGTCCTCAAAACCAAGTGCCTTACGGAATTGGGCAGTCAGTTCCATGGTCTGGTTGTTTATCGAGTTGGACCAGTTTAAGCCTATCAGAGGGGATGTGCCATCGTCGCGGCTGAAGAGTTTGGCAGCCAGCATGATCCACAAAGCATGGTAAGGATTATCAGAGCCAAAATAAACAGATATCTTGAATTGTATATTCACACCCAGACGGTAAAGTAGGAAGCCCAATAGAATGGTCCCAGCGTTGAAGTTGAGCACATGTTGGACCCCATAATTTGTATAATAATACAGGAATTCGTCCAGCCACATTAATGCGTGATCATTGGGCTGGCCGATCCCGCCAAAATAGCCGGTAATGGTGGCCGGGCCTCCCAGGTGGGGGTTCGAGCCGTCAGTACCCCTCGTGTCAAGTGTCTCAACGAAAGAGGCCCCGATAATGTCCAGAGCGGCGACGATGGCGGGTAGGTCGCCATCGGCCTCGGATTCCTTCATTCTGCGTACTGATATAAAACGGCCTGGAACGAGAGTCCCATCCTTGATGGCGCGCTCGCACATCGGTCGGATCCAGGGAAAATACTGTAGAGCCGATACCTCCAGCGTGACCGCAAACTCGTCCTTGAAACTTAACTTATCAGCCTTGGCGCCGAGGATTTTACGACGGTAATCTGCCACCGGTATAAAGGCGCGTTTATCGCGCTGTTTTATAAGCCATTCCAGGTCTTTAATGTAGTCCGGGTTTCCAGCTTCAACCTTTTTCAACAGGTTCGGTAATCGCCGGGATTCAGCGTGCCGGCGGTTAATCTCCTTTGGAGTACCGTACTTTGCGACTACTTTGAGAAAATCGTTGATCACGTGCTCATCTAGGTCGAGCAAAACCGCATTGATGGAATCGAGACGTTCGGTTGGGATTTTTAACAAATTGCGCAGGTCTTTTTCCATTCCAGCCTCCGTTTATGGTTAGTATAGGACACCCACGGGAAGTGGACAAGTGATGAAAGGCACTTGCCTGGCATAGAAAAATCCCGCCAGTGGCTTTCCGGCGGGAGAGATTGCAACCATTTTTCTGCCATTAATTACTCCAGCATCTTCTCCAATTCGATGAATTCATCATCTGGAATTCCGAACCAATTCTCCGGCTGGGGAAACTGTTTGCCAATAACTTCGTCATGGTAGTTCTTTAATCCATTCAAAATTACCTCGCCGGCATTGCCATAGACCTTGGCCATTTTGGGCTTGAACTTCGGGTACAGGCCGAACATATCGTGGTAAATGAGGAGTTGCCCGTGCGCATGTGGTCCGGAACCTAAACTCATGATGATGCAACCTTCCGCGCGCTCGGTGATGATCTTGCAAACCCGGTCAGGCACCATCTCGAGCAGGATGGCAAAAGCTCCCGCCTGTTCAAGGGCCTTGGCGTTATCAATGATCTTCTTGGCCAGCAAGGCGCTTTTACCCTGGACGCGGTAGCCTCCCAAGGCGCTGACTGACTGCGGAGTCAGTCCAAGGTGGCCGATAGCCGGAATACCTGCGCTGACAATACCTTTAACCTTGTCGGCCTGTTCAATTCCGCCTTCAAGTTTAATGGCGTCGCTACCGCATTCGGCCATGAAGCGACCGGCATTGCGGATGGCGGTTTCAACACTTGGTTGATAGGTCATATATGGCATGTCACCAACAATGAAAGCAGTAGAGGCGCCACGCCGGACTGCCTGGGCATGGCGGACCATGTCATCCATAGTCACCGGCAGGGTCGAATCATAGCCGAGCATGGTCATTCCCAGGCTGTCCCCAACCAATATCATTTCGATCCCAGCCTGCTCCTGCAAGTAGGCGGTGGGATAGTCGTAGCAAGTCAACCAGGTAATGGGACTACCTTCGGAGACTTTCTTGAACAGGTAGGGTAAAGTGATTTTCTTTCGGGGTTGGACATTTACCTCTGGCATATTTCTCTCCTTTAATTTCTTTTTTTCGAGGCCCAATCTGCCTCGATGAATAACAGACCACTGATAACCATAGGTGCGCACATCAGAAACATTGGAATGTACGCAATATATATATTGGGTAATTTCAGATTGAAATATACTACTAATATTACAGCCAATGAAGCCGTGATTATTCCACCCAGGAGAAGGCGCCTCCAACTCAGCAAGATCAGACTGAACATCACTAAGGATAAGATCAGATTTAGGATTCCACCTTGAACGTTGCCCAGAATGTCCGAGATCCCCTTGAATAACCAAAAGATGGCGGTCAAGCCCAAGATGCATGCGGCGGCAATTCTATAGGATTGGGATCGTATCATTTTGAATGACCTTTTTGAAGGCATTTTGGTAATTATAAAGCACTCTTCCATGTTGGAATTTAGCAATTTGTCTAAAACCAGGACGACTCACCTCCCGTAGAACACAGTGATGCCCCTGGGTTCGCCCACCGGGCATCACTGTATGGTGTTCAATCAACGACCGGTGATATATTAGGCATTGCCACTCCGTATACCTGTTCCTTTTCGAACTTGAACTGTTGGGTATACAGACGGTAGTAATGGCCGCGCCTGCGGAGCAACTCGGCATGGGTGCCCATCTCGGCGATACGGCCTTCTTCGATAACGACAATTCGATCGGCGCGCCGGATGGTGCTCAAGCGGTGGGCGATAATAAAAGAAGTACGCCCTTGCATTAACGCTTCCATGCCACGCTGGATCAAAGCTTCAGTCAAGGTATCTACGCTGGAGGTGGCCTCGTCCATGATAAATATCTCAGGTTTGGCCAGTACCGCTCTTGCCAGGCTAATGAGTTGTTTCTGTCCAACCGAAAGCAGGTTGCCACCCTCGCCGACGTCCTGTCCGTAGCCTTTCTCGAAAGTTGTGATGAATTCGTGCGCTCCGGCGACTTTGGCTGCCTGTTCGATGTCAGCTTCGGAAGCATCCAAACGACCGTAACGGATGTTTTCCCGGATCGTCCCTGAGAATAAATGAGGGGTCTGGAGCACGACGCCAATTCGTGATTGCAGGCTTTGCATAGTGTAATTGGTGTAGTCGCGACCGTTGATGCGAATGAAGCCTTTCTTTGGTTCATAAAAACGGCAAAGCAGGTTGACTATGGTGGTCTTTCCGCCGCCGGTCGGTCCGACCAAGGCGATCGTCTCACCAGGTTTGATCTTTAGCGAGAAATCGGTCAGGATCGGTTTTCGATCTTCATAATAGAAATCCACGTGGTCGAACTGGATCTCACCGCGCATAGTCTCAGCCGCGAATGCTTCAGTGCGATCCTGTACATCAGGAGGAGTGTCAATTAATTTGAATATCCGTTCGGCGGACGCAATTGAATGCTGCATATCGGCATAGACGCGCGCCAGGTCCTGTATTGGCCAAATCATGAAGGTCAGGTACGAGACGAAGGCATTGATTGAACCGACGGTAAACCCGCCATACTGACTCTGCAGCCCTCCGTACCATACGATGGCGCCCAACGCGAAAGCGGAGATAATCTGCACAGTCGGCAGGAACAGTGCCGAGATCCAGGCTGCCCGGTAGCTGGCACGGAACATGGTATCTGTCAGCACCGAAAATTCCCGCAAGTTTTCCTGCTCGCGTCCAAGGGCTTTGACCACACGAACGCCCTGGAAGTTCTGATTGTATTCGCCTGTGATCTTCGAATTGGTTCGGCGGGACTTGCGGAACTCTGTCAGGATTTTCTTTCGAAAGTTGACTGCAATGATCAATAAGATCGGGATGATGCTGAAGACGATCAGCCCCAGTCTCCAGTTGATTATTAGCATGAATATGGTTGAAGTAAACACACTCACAACGGCCCAAGTCACGTCAAGGAGACCCCACGTCATCAGGTTGGATACACGTCCTGAGTTTGAGGTGACGCGTGCCATCAACCGGCCAACCGCGTTCTGGCTATAATACGAAAGCGAAAGATCCTGCAAGTGATTGAAGGTGGATTTGCGCAGGTCATATTGGATTCGTTCACCCAGAATACCAACCAGGTAAATGAAAGTGAACACCAATCCGGATTGCACCAACTGAACACTGCCATAAACCATTGCATAGCGCAGCACCAAGTTGAAATTTCCTGGAACGATGCCCTGGTCGATGATAAGCTTGTTGATATAGGTGAAAACAGCATCCAGGGCAGCAGTCGCGACGATGGCCGCAAGGAATCCGGCCATCCATCGCCTGTGAGGTTCAACCAGGGCAGCGATGCGGGAAAATGTCGGGGTGGTCAGTTGACTGGTATATTCTTCTTCTTCAAGTTCGATAAGTTCGTCAGACATTCGTTATCTCCGGTTGAGACGCAGCATCACTGCGTCCCAACCTAATCAATTTACAGAGGAAATCTCAAACTCCAATTCCTCATCTATCCGTGTTTGGATATTGTAGATTTGTCGATATATACCTTCCCGGGACACCAATTCTTCATGCCGGCCCATCTGGACAACCGTACCTTTGTCCATCACGAGTATCAGATCGGCATTCATGACAGATTGGATGCGATGAGCAATGATGAAAGTGGTCCGGTTCACCATCAATTGATCTAAGGCCGTGCGGATCTCGGCTTCCGTTTCGGTATCCACGGAAGAAGTCGAGTCATCTCAGGATGAGGATGCGCGGATTCTTGAGCAGGGTGCGCGCGACAGCCACACGTTGTTTCTGACCTCCGGAGAGCGTTACGCCTTTTTCGCCGACCAGGGTGTTGTAACCATCCGGGAATGAAAGAATTACCTCATGGACTGCGGCTGCACTGGCAGCCTTTTCAATCTCTGCCTGTGGAATGTCGCGGTCAACACCATACATGATATTCTCGCGGATGGAACGGCTGAATAGGAACGGTTCTTGTTCGACTATGCCAATTTGCCGTCGCAAGTACTCGCGTGAATAATCTTTCAGTTCCACGCCATCCAGCAGAATGTGCCCTTCTGTGTAATCATGAAAGCGCGGCAGAAGGTTAACGAGGCTGGTTTTACCTGAGCCGGTTGAACCAAGCAAGGCGATGGCTTGTCCGGGCTTGCAGCGGAAGGTAATATTCTTGAGCACTTCGTTGTTCCCATCCTCGTATTGGAATGAAACATTATCGAATACGATTTCACCATCCACTGGACCATTCGGCTGAATTTTGCCATCCGTTAGAGGCTCTCGCTCCTGCCTGACTATTTCCATCAGGCGTGCATGCGATACCAATCCTGTTGATGTCTGGACGACCAGCCGCCCCAGGTTACGCATGGGCCAGATCAGCCAGACTACCAGGCCCACGTAGGCCGGGTACGTCCCAATGGAAATCTCGCCATGAATGGCCAGATAGGCTGCGAAGACAAATCCAACCAGCATCTGGAAGCCACAGGCAAGATCGGATAGAGGCCAAAAGAGCGAGTGCATCCTGATGAACTTCCGTCCCCGCAGGAACTTTTCCAGATTATCCTTCTCAAACTTATCTTTTTCGTAATCCTGACGGGCAAATGCTTTAACAACACGCACACCTGTCAGGTTCTCCTGCAGGGTCGTGGAAAGGATTGCTTCCTGCTCCTGGTAGGCTTCGTACGCTTTGGTCACCTTTTTGAAGAACCATAACGACACAATCAGGATGACCGGCACCACCGCGATGGATGCCAGGGCTAATTTCCAGTTCAAGTCCAGAATGGCAAGAAAATTAATGGTGAACAACAGGATGATGCGACCCACTCCAATGGCTTGCTCATTGAAGAAATTGCGTACGGAATCCATATCCGAAGTTACTCTCTCGATCAGATCGCCGGTGGGGGTTTTACTGTGGTATGCAAAACTTAACCGTTGGATATGGTCATAAAGGAAGTTCCGCAGGCGGCGGGTTATCCCCTCGGCAGAGTAAGCGGCCAGGCGTCCGGAGAGGAATGCGAATCCGCCTTCAACCAAAGCCAGGATGACGAAACCGGCCGCGATCAGGATCAGAGTACGGGAAAGGGTACCAGCAAAGGGCTGGGTGGTGCCCAGAATGGTATCGGCAAAATTGCGCAGCAATAGATATGTTGCCATTTTCGCCATTGCCGAAACTCCCAATGATAGGTTTGCGGCTGCATAGGCCATCCGGTAATCCGGCATCATCCGCCACAGGCCGACCAATTTATTCTTGGTCAGGGCTTTGCGGAAGTCAAAGTAGGTTGTGGGGGAAGCGATAATAGCCATAGAAATTCTCTTTGTTCTATTGTAGACAAAAAACCACGGTGCAGGGAGTGCACCGTGGTCAAGACGACGTACCTGAGAGACCTTACCGGTCTACAGGCGCACTCCGCGAAGGAACAACCACACCAGCAACAGCATTGATGCGGATTCGCATGACACGAACAGTATTCTTGAATAACATGAAGTGCGCCTCCTTTCCTTAGAATTTCATTAACGACGCCGAGTTTATCATTGATTCACTAGATATGTCAATGCCGGGGACGCCAGCATTCTCTGAAATTCCAAAGTTTCCTTGACAGGCCTTAATTGATGCGTATAATGATAACTGATAGAAATAAATCCCTTTGATGAGAGGAGGCCAAGACACAAGATCCATTCCCGATTCGTTTTCCCATATTCAACGTTTCAACCATAGTGATAACCCAAGAGGAGAATGTATGAATCGCCAAAAATGGTTTGTAGTAATTGCCCTATTGATAGTGGCAAGCATGATCCTTTCGGCCTGTGGAACGCCAGCGACTCCCAGCGCTGCCCCGGCCACGGCTGCACCAGCAACGGCTGCTCCAGCAACAGCGGCTCCAGCCACACAGGCTCCCACAGCGATACCGCCAACCGCAGCACCCGCATTTACGGCCAAGTACAACTTGAGCGCCCCCGATTGCTCCTATGGCGGGGAGATGAAGTCCATTGAGGCCATTGATCAATACACAGTGAAATTCACGCTGTGCACACCAGATCCAGCCTTCCTGTCCAAGGTAGCCTTCCCGGTATTCGGCATCCAAAGCGCTGCACACCTTCAAGCGACCGGGGGTGGCGGGGGTGAATTGCTCAACAATCCCATCGGTACCGGTCCTTACATGGTCAGTGAATGGGTGCGCGGCGATCACCTGACCCTAGTTCCTAACCCGAACTATTGGGGACCTGCGCCCAAGAACCAGAAGTTCATCCTTCGCTGGAACAGTGAAGCAGCCGCCCGCTTGCTGGAACTTCAGGCCGGCACAGCAGATGTCATTGACAACCCCAGCCCGGATGACTTTGCCAAAATACAAGCCGACCCCACGCTTAAACTGGCTCCGCGGACCGGGCTCAACGTCTTTTACCTAGGCTTCAACAATACCCACAAGCCGTTCGATAACGAGAAAGTGCGGCAAGCCCTAGCTATGGCGATCGATAAAAAGCGCATTGTAGACAACTATTACCCAGCTGGTTCGATCCCTGCCGAACAGTTCGTCCCGCCTGTGATGGTACCTGGCTACATCGATGGCTTCAAGTGGTATGACTATGATGTCACGGCGGCCAAGAAACTTTTGGCCGATGCGGGCTTCCCGAATGGATTCTCGACCACCCTGTCCTATCGCGACGTAGTGCGCGTTTATCTGCCGCTTCCTGGTAAGGTGGGGCAGGAGATCCAATCGCAATTGGCCAAGATCGGCGTCACTGTCACGCTCGTACCGATCGAATCCGGCAAATTCCTGGCCTCTGTTGCCGCCGGCGAACAAGGCATGTTCATGCTTGGCTGGGGCGCAGATTATCCTGACCCGACCAACTTCTACGACTTTCACTTTACCGGCGCGTCCAAGAACTTCGGCGATGTCTATCCCGACCTCGTCGATGCGATCCACGCAGCCGGCCAAGTGGCCGACCCGGCTCAGCGCAACACGCTATACGCCAAAGTCGCTGAGCTAGTCAAGCAACATGTGCCGATGGTCCCCATTGCTCATGGCACCAACGGCATCGCTTACAAGGCGACTGTGGATGGAGCTCAGGCCAGCCCGCTGGCTGACGAAATGTTCAACCTCATGTCAGTGCCGGGCCAGACCCAATTGGACTTCATCCAGAATGCCGAACCGATCAGCTTATACTGCGCCGACGAGACTGACGGCGAAACACTGCGTCCTTGTTACCACATCTTTGACACGCTGTACTGGTACAAGCCTAACACTACGGAGCTTGTGCCTGCGGCTGCCGATAGCTATACAGCCAGTGCAGACCTGAAAGTCTGGACGTTCACCCTGAAAAAGAACGCCAAGTTCAGTGACGGCACAGCCATGGATGCGAATGACGTGGTTGAGACCTTTGTTGTGCAATGGGATGCTTCGAACCCGCTGCACAAGGGTAACACGGGTGTCTTTGAATACTTCAGCGGCTACTTTGCCAAGCAGCTGAACATACCAAAGTAAGAGATCACTTTTAGTTAGATCCTGTCGGCGATGGGGCAGTGCTGTGGGCATTGCCCCATCGCTCCATACTCTATGGGAGGTTGATCCAACGTATGATAAATTTTCTTGTCCGGCGATTGTTACTGGCTATCCCGGTGCTGTTTGGCATTTTACTTGTCACCTTCGCCTTGGGACGGCTCATTCCGGGCGACCCATGCATGATGGCGCTAGGCGAACATTTCACGCCCGAGGGTTGTTTTCGGTACCGCGAACGCACAGGCCTAAACAATTCAATCCCGGTTCAGTTTGTTCGTTACCTGGGCAATATGGCGCGCGGGGACCTGGGAACCTCTTTGCGCACCAGCCAGCCCGTCCTTGGTATCGTACTACTCCGTCTGCCTATGACGGTTGAGTTGACCATCTCCGCCATGTTGTTCGCGACAATAGTTGGTGTTACGTTGGGAATAATCTCCGCCACCAGACACAATTCAATCATTGATGTGCTTACAATGGTCATTGCAAATTTTGGCGTCTCGATGCCGGTATTCTGGTTGGGACTTATGCTGGCTTATCTATTCGCGATCGTTCTCAAAGGTACACCACTCTGGCTCGCGCCTTCAGGACGTCTCACACCGGGCACGAGTGTGACACCACTCACGGTTACCTTTCATCTCAAGAACCTGAGCGGGCTTCCATTGGATGTGGTCACTTTCGCTTCAAATCTGGTCGTCTTCAACTCTCTCATCTCCGGGAACTGGAAAGTGCTGGGAGATGCACTACGCCACTTGATCCTGCCCTCTTTGGCAGTGGGCACAATCCCAATGTCCATAATCGCCCGCATGACGCGCTCCAGCCTTTTGGACGTAATGGGATTGGACTATATTCGCACTGCGCACGCCAAAGGGTTACGTGAGCGTGTGGTTATCTTTCACCATGGTCTCCGCAATGCCATGCTGCCGATCGTGACCATTGTCGGGCTACAGCTCGGCGTTTTGTTGGGAGGCGCAGTTCTGACGGAAACCGTGTTCGGCTTGCCAGGGGTAGGTACCTTCCTAGTGGCTTCCATCTTTGCGCGCGATTATTCTGTCGTGCAGGCTTTCACAGTCATCATCGCACTTATCTTTGTTACGGTCAATCTCATTGTGGATGCATCCTATGCTTATCTCGATCCGCGCATTCATTTTCAATAGTGGAGCATTGAATGAAACTCGATAACGTGCTCGAGCCTCAGGCCTCAGCCGTGTCGTCAAATAGTTTGTGGCGCAACGCGCTGGGGCATTTACTTAAAAAACGCTCCGCTGTCGTGGGGTTGGTTATGTTGGGCACTTTGGTCCTGATTGCGATCTTTGCCCCAGTTATCGCCACGTACGACCCGACCAAGATTCTGGATGACGCCAAACGCAACACTCCCCCTTGCATCCATTTGCTGGGATGTCCGGCTGATCAGACTCAACACTTCTTTGGTATTGACGGTAACAGCCGGGACTTTTTTAGCCGGGTGGTTTATGGCTCTCGACTCTCATTGCAGATCGGGTTTGTATGCGTGACGTTTGCGATCGTGGTGGGAACCTTGCTCGGTATGATATCCGGTTACGTGGGAGGTTGGTTGGATAACCTAATCATGCGTATTATGGACGTACTATTAGCCTTTCCGAGTCTGCTCCTCGCCATCGCCATCGTCGCTGTATTGGGGCCGGGATTGATCAATACCCTCCTGGCAATCAGTATTGTTTCCATTCCACAATACGCCCGCATAGTGCGCGCCAGTGTGCTCTCAATCAAAGAACTGGATTTTGTGACAGCCGATCGCGCCCTGGGTGCGTCTCCCTCCCATATCTTATTCCGCCGCATTCTACCAAATGCCATGACCCCTCTCATTGTTCAGGGAACACTCGGGATTGCGACCGCAATTCTAGATGCTGCAGCACTCTCATTTCTGGGGCTGGGCGCACAACCGCCCACGCCCGAGTGGGGGTTGATGTTAGGCGAGGAACGCAACAATTTATTCAACGCTCCACACCTTCTATTCATTCCTGGAATTGCTATTGTGATTACCGTGCTGGGTTTCAACCTGCTTGGCGATGGCCTGCGTGACGCGCTTGACCCGCGTTTGAATATCTAACGCGTCACTAGTACCAGGGATGCAGGGACAAGGAGTATATTGTGGTAGGTTTTAAGCCGCAGGATCAGGCATTCGTCTTGAACCTGGGACATCAGACCGTGCGGATCGAACTATGGGAGTCTGACGGTAGACGTTTGCACGCCTCTGAGAATATGCTTATACCCTAGAAAGTGGAGAGACTCTGTGTCCGGAAGCCAAAAAGTCCCCCTATTAGATATAAGAAATTTGAAGACATATTTTTATACTGAAGTAGGTATCGTCCGCGCCGTAGATGGCGTTAACTTGCGCGTCTATCCAGGTGAGATTGTCGGTCTGGTCGGCGAGTCGGGTTGCGGCAAGAGTGTCACCTCGCTCTCCATTATGAGACTGATCTCCACTCCCGGAAAGATCACCGATGGAGAAATTTGGTTCAATGAGAAAAACCTATTGGCTTTGTCTCAGAACGAGATGAGAGACATACGAGGGAATTTAATATCAATGATCTTTCAACAACCTCAGACCAGTCTAAATCCCATCTTTTCAGCCGGCGATCAAATAGCAGAAGTCCTTCAGACACATAAATTTCTTGATAAGAACGAAGTCCTGGACTTCAGCGGTGGAACTTCTCCGGCTGGTTGGGATTCCGGATCCCGAACGACGGGCAAAATCCTACCCGCACGAGTTGTCAGGCGGACAAGCTCAGCGCGTCATGATCGCCATTGCACTGGCGCTCTCACCGCAATTACTGATCGCAGATGAACCAACAACTGCTTTGGATGTTACCATCCAGGCCCAGATCCTTGACTTGTTACGCGGGCTGCACGAAAATTTAGGAACCGCTGTCATCTTGATCACCCACGATCTGGGGGTGATCGCTGAAATGGCCGAACGGGTCGCAGTGATGTATGCTGGAAAGATTGTGGAACAGGCGGCCGTTAAATCATTGTTTAATAAACCATTACATCCATATACTCAGGGGCTGATAGGCTCAATACCTGTATTGGGAAAGATAAAGGACCGATTGGATGTCATACCTGGTTTAGTACCTAACCTAATCAACCTGCCACCAGGGTGTCGTTTTGCTCCGCGTTGTCGCGCCCGCGAAGAATATGGGCTGAAGATTTGCACCACTATTGAACCTGATTTTATCGAAGTAATGCCTGAACACCATGTCCGTTGTTGGCTTTACCAAAGCCAGGCAGACCACCAAGCCCCCCTGGAACATCAAGACTTTAGTGGTTGGAGCAACAACAAATGAGCTTACCTATAAATAATAATCCCGAAAAAAGAGACCTGATCCAGGTGAAAAATCTTGTGACATATTTCCCGGTACGATCTGGAATATTACAGCGGATCGTCGCATGGGTACAGGCTGTTGATGATGTTAGTTTTACAATACGCGAGGGCGAAACATTGGGGTTAGTGGGCGAATCTGGTTGTGGGAAAACAACCGTTGGTCGCAGTTTACTGCGTCTGGTTGAGCCATCTTCAGGTTCAGTGATATTCGACGGTAAAAATATCTTAGCTTTGCGCAGGAAGGAATTGAAGAATCTCCGGCGAGATATGCAAATTATCTTCCAAGACCCCTTTGGATCACTTGACCCGCGCGTTCCGATCGGTGAATCGGTAATGGAAGGTCTGAACATTCACAAAATCGGTCCCCGCCATGGTCGCTATGACCTAATGATCGAGACTTTGCGAAAAGTCGGATTGGAAGACTATCATGCCCGGCGTTATCCGCATGAATTCTCAGGTGGGCAGCGTCAACGCATTGGGATTGCACGCGCCCTGGCCCTTAGACCAAAATTCATCATTTGCGACGAACCCGTCTCGGCATTGGATGTGTCCATCCAATCGCAGGTATTAAACATCCTTAAGGATCTTCAAGCCGATTTCAATCTGACTTATCTATTCATTGCACATAACCTGAGTGTGGTGGAACATATCTCAGAGCGCGTTGCAGTCATGTATCTTGGTAAGATTGTCGAATTGACTACTCGTGATACTCTCTTCAAGATGCCATTACATCCATACTCACAAGCGTTGATGTCAGCAATTCCTATTGCTGATCCAACGTTAAAACGTCAGCGGACCATCCTAAAAGGGGATGTGCCCAGTCCTTTGCATCCTCCTTCGGGCTGCCGCTTTCATCCACGCTGTCCTATTGCAAAAGAGAATTGCTCGGTCGATGAACCAATCCTACGGGAAATCCGGCCGGGGCATCAGGTGTCCTGTCACTATGCAGAAGATTTACTGAAGTAAGAAATTATGGATAGATCACATTCTGGGATTGATATTTCCTATGTCCCCACGTTTACTCGTTAGAGGGGCAGGGAGGGGGAGGTTGACAGTTTGTGCCAGGTCGTGGATCCATTTCTGTGAAAAATAGCGGCGTAAGCCAAGTATGCACTTGGTGAATTCCTCTGACATCACCATCAGATAGACCCAATAGACGGGGAGGTGGAGGATAAAGCCTCCCAACACAGCCATCGGAACTCCCAATATCCAAATTATGACGCCATCCAGGAAAAGGGAATAGCGCGTATCCCCGCCGCTGCGCATCATTCCAACGACCAAGATCATGTTTTGAGAACGAACAATCATCCATAATGCCAGGATGATCAGCGCGCGATCTACGTAAAGGGCCACATCCGGCGTTATTTTATAAAGACCGATGACCGGCTGTCTGATAACGAGGACAACTCCGCAAACCAGGAGAGCAAACAGCACCGTCAAGCCCAGGGTTCGCCCGACATCCCGAAAGGCTTCCTCTTTTTCGCCAGCACCAATTTTATGACCGGAAATGATCGCAATCGCGCTCGAAAGACCGAAAAATGGGACCAGAGCCAGGTTATCAACGGTCGCGACAATGTTCATGGCGGCAATGGATGGAGTTCCAATTCGGGCATAGACCACATTATAGACTGTGACTGCCAATGACCACATCAATTCATTGAGTATCACGGGATAAACAGGCTTAATTATTTTAATGAAAAATCCCAGATTAAAACCAAGCAATTCACTTATTTTTGCTGCAACCGGATACTTCTTCCGGTAGGTGATAAAAACCAGACCAAAGCATTCTGCCACGCGCGCAATAACGGCTGAGAAAGCCGCGCCGCGAATCCCCATGGCGGGGAGACCGAAGGCGCCGAAGATGAGAACATAATTGAGGGCGATATTCAAAACCAGCGCAACTACCGTCACAAGCATGGGCAGCTTTACTTC
The DNA here is from genome assembly GCA_963806575.1 of uncultured Chloroflexia bacterium. Lineage (GTDB taxonomy): Bacteria > Chloroflexota > Anaerolineae > Anaerolineales > Villigracilaceae > UBA877. The sequence continues at coordinate 142,767 of CAWDYX010000028.1, forward strand.
ACCAACACTGCGTAATACTGCGGCAAAACTGCAGGTGACGGAGAAAAACAAAAAAGCCCAGGCATATATTCGCAAATATTCGCCGCCCAAAGCGATCACCTGTGGATCAGCAGTGAAAACACCAATGATACTGGCAGGGAAGATTTCGCTTGAAAACAGGAAAATACCTGCTGTGACCAATCCCATATCCAGGCACAATCCGAATACTTTCCGCAGGCTGACAATATCTTTATTTCCCCAAAGCTGTGCCGTAAACATGGCTGAACCGCTACAAATCCCGAATAAAATTAAGTTAAGCAGGAAAAAAACCTGTCCAGCCAATCCTACCGAAGCTATCGCTGCATCCCCAAGTTGACCAACCATCACGTTTCCAACCAGGATAAGGGAAGCCGTCAACAGGTTTTGTAATGCAATCGGCGCAGCCAAATGATAAAGCTGCGTTAAAAAAACTTTATCCCGATAAAATTCCACTACACGCCTTACCGGGTTCCTGGCACCGTTTACCAAGCGGTTTCTCCTCTCCAATTGCCCGGTTATTATACCTGACGACCTGACCGGATGTTTATGATAAGATAGCCTAGAGCCTTTTATGCCTATTCACATGGAAAGTCCTGCTGGAGCACGGACCGTTTTCAACGGTCGCGAGATGGATTATTTTGGCGGCGCTGGTTATCTGGGCTTGCAGAGCCATCCTGCAATATTGCAGGCTGCACATGAAGCAATGGATCGTTTCGGCCTCTTTACCGCAACCTCGCGTGGCGGCTTACGGCGAACATCCGATATATGATGAATTTGAAAAGGAAGCCTGCGATTATTTTAGAGCTGAGAAGGTTCTTTATTTTGCTTCCGGATACATGGGAATTTCCATCCTGACCCAGGCGACCGGCAACCGCTTTGAACATATTTTCATCGACTCGGCTGCACACTTCAGTCTTTGGGATGCGGCTTACGCAACCAACCTGCCGATCACTCCTTTCCAACACATGCACCCACAAAGCCTGGCAGAGAGACTGCACAGCGAATTGCGTCGGCAGGAACGTCCGTTGGTGTTGAGTGATGGGGTCTTCCCCATCTCCGGCGAAATTGCACCTCTTCCTGAATACTTGGAGTTGGTCCGCCAATTACATGGATTAGTTTATCTGGATGACGCCCATGCAGTAGGCGTTCTTGGAGAGAATGGTAGTGGCACTCCGGAATATTTTGATATCCGGGACACCAGCTGCCGTACCTCTGCAACGCTGGCTAAAGCACTCGGCGGTTTTGGCGGCGTAATCTGGGGGACGGAAGAGTGGGTGAATAGCATAGACCGCTCTTCCCGTATCTGTGTAGGTGCCAGCCCGCCTCCCCTGGTGGTGGCGGCTGCGTCAGCACGTGCGCTGGCTGTGGCACGTACAAGTCCTGAATTGCGGTATCGGCTATGGGACAATGTTAAACAAGCCCGCACTGGCCTGCGGATCTTAGGCTGGCCACTGCCTGATACACCGATTCCAATACTTTGCCTGGAAGCCCGACAGGAAATCAGTCTGGAGAAAATTAGTAAGAAGTTATTCGAACAGGGCATTGCCGTGGAACTGGTCCGATCCTACACCAGCACTCCTGCAGGTGGCGCACTGCGGATCGCTATTTTTGCCACCCACACCCGTGATCAAATCGAACGGCTGGTCGATGCAATCGGCCGAAGTATATAGTCCCAGGATCTAATTCTCAAAAATATCGTGATAGCCTTTATCAAGTTCATCGTTCGATAGGTGGGCATAGCGCTGGGTTACCTGGATACTGGCATGGCGGGCCAGTTCTTGAGCCAATTTCAGGTTTCCAGACGCCCGCAGAACGGTGGTGACGAAGTAGTGCCTGAAGGAATGGGGGGTGATGCGGCCTCTCGCGTCGTCGCCCAGGGCTTGGCGAACATGCTCGCTTACGATATTCCGTCCTGTTGTGGTTGTAATTGGCTTGACTTTTTTTCCGGCTCCTTTATCATGTCGGGCAAAGAGGGGCAGGGAGGGCAGGGGGCGTCCAGACGAACCGTCCAAGGCAGCGCGGATGGAAAGGTAATCTCGTAGCGCATGCAAACATCGGGTGGAGAAGCGTACCACGGCTTGCTTGTCGCCTTTGCCAATAATTACAGCGCGTCCTTCGTTCCAATCTATATCACCGCGGCGCAGATTGCACGCTTCGTGTACACGTAATCCCGTATCAGCTAAGGTTAATAAAAAGGCCCGATCACGCATTGCGCGTAACCGAATAACAGTATTATTAGACAACCTATTCGTGAGGTTAATCACAAAATCCAGGACACGTTCTATATCATCCCGGGGGAATTGAGGCAAGCGCTGACCAGAACGCCGGGCACGTTGCATTCGTAACAGATCCAAACGGGGTAAGTTGATCTCGGATAATCGTTCTGCTGCGAGGAATTTGAAGAAACCGGTCGTAGCGGTAAGATAGAGCTGTTCGCTGGCAGGTGAAAAATCCTTGAGCGTATTCGCCATCCATATCACAATATCTTCTTTCAATTCGGATACGGGGGAGACCTGCGGATCTAAGTCATTTTCCTTAAGTACGTCGCTGAGGACATGCATGGCATTGCTGTAGGTGCGACCGGTATTGGGACTCCGGGCCAGCCTGACCGACTCCAAGTATTTTTCGATGGCCTGGGCAATTGTAGGATCTTTCATTGGGTTTCCCTAATGCTTATGATAATAATACTTATCGAAAGCAATAATAGTATAAAGCGAATTTACTTATATGTCAAGTCCCCCACCAGCGAAAAGAAAGACAGAAACGACGATAAGACTGTTTGCTGGTCATCCTTGCCACATTACATCCGAACATAATATTTCTTCGTTCAACTGTAATGACTTCATTCTGCTGTCTCCCCCACCCCATTACTACAAGCCCTACCGATTAAATATTGGATAACAATCGTTGGTTCAATTCCAGCACATCCATCGGATAACGGGATAAATCCTCTTGTAATTGGTGTTTATTTGCCTCATACCGCATTCTTTTAGCCAGGAAATCGAATTCTTCACTATCAAATGGTGGGATTGTGATGTCCGTGGCATTACCTCGAACGACACGGAGCGAATCTATCAACCATCGCAGGAAGGTATGCGCCTTGCGCAGATGGGTATAATCGTCTGCCGAAAGTATTCCCGCCTTGGCCAAAGCCGCCATCGCCAAACGGATGTTGGTCAACCTCAAGGACTGATTAGCTGCTCCATATGTGATCTGCAATCCCTGGACGAGGTATTCCACATCCACAAGGCCACCAGGACTATACTTAGCATTAAATGTTCCGGCACTAACAAGATGGCGGATTTGCCTTTCACGCATGGCGCGCATGGATGTAACGTTGAAAGGTTCACCATTATATATATATTCGTCCCTTAATGTACTGATCTTTTCACATAATGCCTGATCGCCAAAGATGGGACGTAACTTTACAAGAGCCTGGCGCTCATAAGGCCATGCAGGACCTTGAGGTGCAAAATAGCGTTGATAAGCCTTCAGCGGGACTGCCAGGCTACCAGCTTTCCCATAAGGGCGTAATTGTAAATCGATGTGGAATATCCCTTCCTGCCGTGATTCGATCGATTGCATAAAGGAACATATCAAATCTTCAAAGTATTCGCTTGTGGAAATAACTTTTGGACCAGAGGTCTTGCCCTCTCCCCCATAAATAAACATTAATTCAATATCTGAAGCAAATCCAAGCTCGCGACCCCCACATTTTCCAAGAGCAACAATTGAAGCAGGGCATGGACAGCCATCCTCCATATATGGATTACCATGGTCCTTGCAAATTTCTTCTGCACAGCGCTCATATACCGCCATTACGACCACTTCAACAAGATCCGTTAACGCATAGGAAAATTCCCAAAAATCCGGAGTGTATCCCAGGATATGGCGCATATCAATCCGGAACATCTCCCGGTCTTTGAATGCGTTCAATACACCACGCCAATCACCTGATTTCTCCAGTAATTTGCCAAGTTCATTCTGTAATTGCAGTCGATCTTTGGTGGCTGACAAAGCATCAATATTGCTGACAACCGGGAATAAGTTGGCGGACTGCATCCGTAAGAAGTCATCCCATAAAAAGTCACTCACACCAAGCAACCTGGCAAGGCCGTCCAGTACTTCTTGGCGCTCAAGGTTCACCAATTCGTCCGGCCAATTTGGGCTAGAAAAAAGCTGGCCAAGAAATTCTCTGAAAGTGCAACAAGGCTGACTCCGGGTTGGGTGAACGAGGCAATAGATGCGTAAAATGCTTGATGAGCACCGTGGCGGAACGTAATTCACGTTGCTTCTCTAGGGAGGTTATTTTCTGCCCCTCGCTGTTTGTGACATAGATCGTATCGTCGACCCGATGGCCGATTGATTGGACGAACATACGGGCGATATTTATATGACTCAAAGCAAGGGCGTTACTGAATTCGTAGAGGAATCCGACCGTGTCCGTGGTACCGATTTTTAAGATAGTGTATAGTTTGGAGGAATCATTGTCGATCTCGATTTCTATTGGATACAGCGGGGATATGTCTGCGATCACTCCTTCGAAAACCCCCCCCACACGTTTTATCAGTTCACCACGAGCTTCACGACGCTGGCCGGCGTGCATCATGATGAACAAACCACGCAATTCGTCGGCGTAATGAGCCCACTTTTCTGCAGTCATTCCTTCGTTTACCATCGACCTAACGGTGAAAACATCAACAATTTTCCGTCGGTTATTTTCGATCTGAATAGACCCATCGTTGGTAAGCGATTCTGTGGCTCCTCTTGGTTCATACGTGAAAGCCTGGCTTTCGATGATATCCAAACCATATACAAATAACAGACCGCAAATTAAAGAGAGTTCTCCGAGGTAATCATATCCAACCACCGTCACACGCCAGCGAATCGCGTCCAGAGGTTCAGCTTCGACGATCACGATGGTTTCCTTATCAAGTTGATTGGCGAGTAGAGTATGATGCTGGATTTCATCCGGGCTGAAAGTTGAATTGTAGGAAGCATCCAATATGAGCGATGTGTTGAAGGACCAGAGGCGATGCATTTGAAAAAGACGGAGTATTATAAACGGATTCATTCCCCACATATTTCAAGAAAATCGATCGGACGGCTCGGCAATGCTGCTCATATCGCTCGACAAATTGTCCACCTGCCTGCGGGCCTTCGAAACCCAATCTGCGCGCGAGCAATTCAAGGGCGGTTGGATCAGCGGGTAAAGTGTAGGTCTGGCGATAGTCGATCATTTGCAGGTAATGCTCAATGGTACGTAGAAAAGAATACCCATCGATCAGGATATGTGCGTCCATGGGGGGTAAAAAATCCTCTTCACGTAAACGTTGGATTGCCTTCAGGGTGGAACGTGTACGAACCGAAGGATGGGTCATTTGCAGGAACTGAACGACAAATTCGATATCCCGGATCGACCCCTCACCAAGCTTGATTTCTCCCCAGCGACGTCCTTTTTCCTTTAGAAATTCTTCTGTCCGTTGCTTCATCGCAAAGATGCCGGCACGAACCTTTTCAGCCGGATCAAGGAATAAGAATGGTTCTATCGCCTTACGCAGCTCTTCCCCAAAGGAGATGTTTCCCGCGATCGGTCGAGACTTTAGAAAGGCCTGTTTTTCCCAGAGCCTAGCATCCTTTTGAAAGTACTGCAAATATCCATCCAGGGAGGTGATCAATGGTCCATCGTTACCCCATGGGCGCAGGCGTAGATCCACACGATAAAGAAAGCCTTCCGGAGTTGTGCTGGAGATATTCTTTATTACTTGTTCAGCCAGCTTGAGATAATCATCGGCTCTATTCTTCGATACAAATAGAAGATCGATATCAGAACTATAATTAAGCTCCCACCCACCCAACTTTCCCATTGCCATGACAACAAGACCACCGGCTGAAATACCTGTCTGCTGAATGGCAAGGTGCAGGCAGGAGCGTACGATCCCGATCGCCATTCTGGAGAGTTGTGAAAAAACTGACCTAAGGTCGTATAAACCAAGAAAGTCGTTGGTGCCGATTCGGAGGAATTCACGCCTTTGGTATCGACGGAACGCATCTAGTTTGTCATCATCCGAAGAAACCGATTGCATGGCAGAATTTGCTTCGGATTGAAATTGCTCGATGGTCTTCCGTTCAGACAAGGCGTATCGATCACTTAGTAATTCGAGCGCATCTGGAGTACGCAGCAGGATCTCCGTCAGAAATGGACTGGAAGAAAAAATGGTAACAAGGAATTCGATATTCCGAGGATTCTTATCCAATTCTGAAAAAAGCGCGAGACCATAACAATCCAGGAAGCGCTCAAAGTTGATCAGGGAACGATCCGGATTAGGCGTGGACCCAAGCGCTGCCAACAAAAATGAATAAATAGCTGACAGTCCCTGTGGATTTCGCGATTCCATTCGCCGCAAAACAGTCCAGGCAGTTTTCCAATCTGCAAACCCGAATTTCGATAATAAGGATTGCGCTTTCGATTCGTCATGTAGATCTACTAGGAATGGGATACTTAGTTCGTTGTAAGGCATCACGAAGATTATACCGTAGTGAACAAGTCAACGAGTAAAATGTTTTTTTGAACAATTCGCGGTGATCCGAATAGTACTCATCTGAGAATTTACGATATGGTCCTAAATTCTTAAAATGTCGATGAGGTCTTTTCGTATGGCGGTTTTGGAGTAAAATCGACCGGACATCAACAATCAAGTCGATGGAAAGAAATATAAGAATAAGGTATTTTGGTAGAGCGTATTTTCATTCGCAATTAATTCAAAGGAGATTCTCATATGACCAAGACAGTTAATGAAGTGCTTGAGATGGTTAAAAATGTCAAAATGGTGGACCTGAGGTTCATTGACCTGCCCGGAACCTGGCAGCACTTTTCCGTCCCCGCCCACCGCCTAAAAATGGAGCTCTTTGAAGAAGGTATCCCGTTCGACGGTTCATCCATCCGTGGTTTTCAGGAAATCCATGAGTTAGATATGTTGCTACAATTGGATCCCGATACTGCCTTTCTGGATCCCGTCGCTGAAATTCCCACCCTTGTGATCAGTTGTAATGTCCAAGATCCAATCACCCACCAACCTTACAGTCGTGATGCCCGTTATGTAGCCAAGAAAGCCGAGGCTTATCTAAAACAGACTGGGATTGGCGATACCTGCTTTTTCGGGCCTGAGGCGGAATTCTTCATTTTCGATAATGTTCGTTACGCCAGCACAACCAATGAATCCTTCTATGCTATCGACAGCGTCGAAGGTTGGTGGAACAGCGGCGATGCTACTAAACCCAATTTTGGCGGTCAGATTCTCCCCAAACGGGGCTACTTCCCGGTTCCGCCGGCCGACTCGTTGCAGACCCTGCGCAGCAAGATCGTTATGGCCCTTGAGGAATGTGGCGTCGAGATGGAAATTCATCATCATGAGGTAGCCACCGCTGGACAGGTGGAACTTGGTATCCGTTTCAATACACTCACCCGTATGGCTGACCAGCTCCTCATATATAAGTACATCGCAAAGAACGTTGCCCGTCAAAACGGGAAAACTGCGACCTTTATGCCCAAACCGGTCTTTGGCGATAATGGCTCCGGAATGCATGTTCATCAGTCAATCTGGAAAGGAAAGAAAAACGTATTCTTTGATGCCTCGGGATATGGTCAACTCTCAGACATCGCCAAGTACTATATTGGTGGATTGCTCAAGCACGCTCCGGCACTCCTTGCAATCACCAACCCGACCACGAATTCCTATCGTCGTTTGGTTCCCGGTTTCGAAGCACCCGTCAATTTGGCATATTCACAGCGGAATCGTTCAGCAGTTTGCCGCATCCCTGTGACCAGCAGTGAAAAGGCTAAGCGGATCGAGTTCCGCGCTCCTGACTCGACCAGCAATCCGTATTTATGTTTTTCAGCCTTATTGATGGCCGGCCTCGATGGTATCCAGAACCGGATCGATCCAGGCGAACCGATCGACAAGGATTTATACGAACTTCCTGCTGAAGAGGCCAAACTCATCAAACAGGTACCCGGCTCGTTGAGTGAAGTCTTCGACGCACTGGAAAAGGACCACGACTTCCTGCTCAAGGGCGATGTATTTACAACGGACTTGTTGGAAGCGCATGTTACCTACAAGCGTCAGAACGAACTCGATCCAGTGCGCATCCGCCCTACTCCCTACGAATTTTCGCTGTATTACGATATTTAGATCTTGACAATCGTCAACGTTATCAGGTTGGAACAGGAGGCCGAGGGATATACTCTTGGTCTCCTGTCAATAATATAATTAATTGTGTCGGCAACACAATATAAAAATGCTAAGTTGGAAAATGTCCATATAATATACTTGACAATTAGAATATATGTTCTATAATTAGAGTATGGATGGTATTGTCCGGTTGAAAGAGCTTAGTGAACAGATGTCGTTCGAACCGGCGGAGGATCGCAGCCCAGTCGGAACATCTTATTTGGATAAAACCGAGAACTGTCCCGATGATGTCTTTGTACACCCTGCGGTACTCCCGAATGGGCAACGAATTAAGCTTCTAAAAACCCTGCTTACTTCAGCTTGCGAACGAGATTGTAACTACTGTGCCTTCCGTGCCGGTCGGGATTTTCGGCGCGCCACTTTTCAGCCTGAAGAATTCGCCCGGTTGTTTGTAATGCTCTCGAATAAAGGGATAGCCGAAGGCGTATTTTTAAGCTCGGGAATGGTCGGTGGTGGCGTCCGAACACAAGATAAATTAATCGAGTTTGCTGAGATCATGCGCCACAAACTCGGATTCCGTGGCTACATCCATCTGAAGATCATGCCGGGTGCTGAACGCTCGCAGGTTGAACGTGCCATGCAACTGGCCGATCGGGTTTCGATTAACCTGGAAGCGCCCAATGACAATAGACTGACCATGCTTGCCCCTCATAAGAAGTTTACTGAGGAATTGCTCCAACCGCTTAAGTGGATAGAGGAAATTCGCCGGACGCAACCGGCTTATTTTAGCTGGAAAGGTCACTGGCCTTCTTCTGTGACCCAATTCGTGGCAGGTGGATCAGGTGAATCCGACCTGGAGCTTCTAACCACTACTGATTATCTCTATCGGCATCTCATGTTGCGAAGAGCCTATTTCTCCCCTTTCAACCCAGTTCAGGAAACTCCGCTGGAGAATCATCCACCGACACCTGTTATCCGTGAACATCGTCTGTACCAAGCCTCTTTTTTGTTGCGTGACTACGGATTTGACCTGGAGGAAATGCCTTTCGAACAAGATGGCATGCTGCCGGTCCAGAACGACCCGAAATTGGCCTGGGCCCAAAAAAACCTTTCCCAAAACCCAATTGAGATCAATCGGGCAGAATACCAGACGCTGCTCCGCGTGCCGGGAATAGGCATCAAAGGGGCACAAGCCATCGTGCGAGCGCGTCGGCAAACCAAGATACAGGATGTAACATCGTTGAAAAAGATGGGCTTACTGGCTGAGCGCGCTGCGCCTTATTTGCTTTTTGATGGTCGACGTGCCACCTACCAGCCAGTTCTATTTGAATAGTAGACGAAAATGGCTCTCGTTTGAGGGGGAACTATATTCATAATGTGACGTCTTTACTATTAGAGCAACGTAGGACCATAAGCCTTTATTCGGAATTTCCGCCACCGTTTGCTGCCTCAGTAGAAATGACATTGTTTAAATCCTTGTCATTGCGCTGGTCTTGACCCAACCATTGACCTGTTAGTGCAAAATCAGTAAACTATTAGAAATGAGATCTGGAGGTGTATTATGAAAAAAGGGTCGTATGGCCTTATTTTAATACTTATCATTGGCCTGGTCGGCTGTAATCTGCCAGGTAATCAAGTGATTCCAGCGCCACCAGAAGCAGCCTTCACCCAGGCTGCCGAAACTGTCGCAGCCGATTTGACCCAGGCGGCTGTGCAGGCCTCACCGACTCCAAACCTTCCAACGAATACACCAATTCCCACCAATACTTTTACTCCTACCCCTACCAATACTCCCGTTTCTACAGCGACGAAAACGCCCATTCCTTGTAACCTGGCAAGTTTCATAACCGACGTGACTTATCCGGATAACACTCATGTGGCTCCTAAACAGGCCTTCGCGAAGACCTGGCGTATCCGGAATATTGGCAGCTGTTCCTGGACTTCCAGTTACTTGCTCATTTTCGACCATCAAGATGGTATGGGCGTCACAACCGGTTACACGCAGCCTTTGACCAGCGGCGTTGTCAATCCGGGGCAGATGGTAGATCTGACTGTCCACTTGACTGCACCAGCTGCTCCCGGAACCTATACAGGTTACTGGCGCCTGCGTGATCCAGGCGGAGTGGTATTTGGCATCACCCCCGCGGGTGGAACTTTCCTTGTAAAGATAATTGTTGTCTCTAGCACTTCCATTACTCTCGCTCCTGTCGCCGTGGAAAGCGGAACAGTTCGCTCGGATGCTGGTCCATTTCCGGATTATACGGCCGGCGAGTCGAACGCTGATATTACACGAACTTGCGAGGCTTTCCTTAGCTTTGACATCAGCGACATTCCGTCCAATGCCACCATCGTCGAAGTAAAAATTAACTTTAAAGATTACACGATCGCCGGAGATCCATTTGGAAGCTTGGGCGTTTTGAATGGTTACGTCATCAATTATGGCTCCACACTTACATCTGCTGACTTCGTGCCAGGTTTTCCGTCCGGAAATACCATTGACTGGGGTTCGGTTACTCCGCTCAATAAAATTGAAGTCTCTCCCGAACTTAAAGCTGCCCTACAAGCAAAAGTCGGCAAGAGTCGTTTACAACTAAGGTTGCAATTTGCCGGGTCGAATGGAGATGCTATCAAGGATAGGATTACCTTCAACAGTCCAAGCCTGATTGTGACATATACAACACCTTAGGCATCGACCGTCGATATTCAAGATGCACGGATTATTCATCCGGGCATCTTTGTTGCTATCTACTTTTTCGCAGTTCGTCCCATGCACCCACCCATGGCCTTCCCAGACGATGCCTCGGTGGTACAGTCACTTTACTCATTATTTGGGCGATCTGTGCAGCAACCTGAGCTACGCTTCCCCACTCGTTATTCAAAAGAGCCTGTTTCATTTTAGCGGCATATTGGCCCGTCCAGATCCAATCCATACGGAATTTATCAGCTTTTACCCAATAGCCGCGTTTTTCCCAGGCCTCAACCGAAATATCGATTGTTTCAGAAATGATAGCCAAGGCCAGTGCGATGAACGCGGCCAGATCGTGTGATTCTACTCCGGGTTCACCTTGCTGTGTCAGCTCCCGAACCGCCAGAACAATTCCTTTTGTGAGGCGCGTTCGTTCTTTTCCAGCACTATCAGGATTGGTTATTCTACTCACAGCCACCTCCGGGCAAAAGACCTGCGTCATTATACTGCCATAGAACCGCCGGCAGGGTCTTGTAAGCAAATGGTTAACGTTGATGCCTCTTTGATTGACGCACACCCCCCTTACGCTTATAATCTTGCAGTTCCGGGGAAGTGGCGGAATTGGCAGACGCGCAAGACTTAGGATTTTGTGCCGCAAGGCGTACGGGTTCAAGTCCCGTCTTCCCCACACTTCACCACGAAGTTATCAAATAAAAAGAAGGAATGTAAATTGAAAATCGAAACCCAACCTCGTGATGACCACCAGGTCACACTAACAGTCGAGCTTGAACCCGAGCAATTGGAAGGCGCAAAGCACCGTGCTGCCCGACGCATTTCTGAAAGGAAATCAATTCCTGGCTTCCGCCCAGGCAAAGCTCCCTACGAAGTTGTCGTACGTAGCTTTGGAGAATCTGTAATCGTCGAAGATGCTGTTGACTTACTCCTGGATGAGGTTTATCCAAAAGCCCTCGAGGAAGCCAAGTTGGAGCCTGGAGCTTCCGGCTCTCTGGAGAAAGTCGAGGACCTCGATAAAACGCCCAAGTTTATTTTTACAGTGCCACTTGCTCCAAGTGTCGAATTGGGCAATTATCGCTCAATCCGCTTACCTTATGATTGGAAGGAACCCGGCGAAGATAAAGTGGATGAATCTATCGAGGAACTTCGCCAGATGTACGCCAAAACCGAGACGGTTGATCGGCCCATCCAAAAGGGTGATTTTGTAATGATTGACATGCTAGGTGTCAAGGCAAAGGCTGGTACGGGGGAACCTCCGCTGATAGATCGCCCAGGTCTCCCAATCTTCGTGCGCAAGGATGAAAAAGCCGAGGAATTCCCTTTCCCAGGCTTTTCGACCGAACTCGTTGGTCTGAGCATAAATGAAACCAAATCATTCAGCCACAAGTATAAGAAAGGTGAAAAAGACGAGAGTCTGCGGGATCAAACGATTTATTTTTCCGTAACTGTCAAAATGGTGCGCGGCAGTACTCTGCCGGAGCTGAACGACGATTTTGCAAAACAAGCTGGGCCTTTTGAGAATTTGCAAGCCTTGCGTGAGGCCGTCAAGGCCAACCTGGCAACCCAATCCAAAGCTCAATACGACGATGATTATTTCGCCAAGATAATGGAACAAATCAAAGGGGGTGCCGAAATAAAATACCCGCCACAGGTGGTTGACCACGAGGTACAGCATGTAATGGAAGATTTAAAATCTAGACTGGCAGGCCAGAACCTCGATATGGAAGCTTATTTGAAATCACGCGAGATGGATGAAGAGAAATTTATCAACGAGGAAGCCAGACCAATCGCGGTAAAACGGTTGGAGCGTTCTCTTGTCCTGGACGAGATCGCAAAAATCGAAAAGATCGAAGTAAGCCAGGAAATGTTGCAATCTACTTTCCAGCAGACCTGGGGTGAATATCAGGGCGATTCCGGTTTCAAGAAATTGACCCGCGGCAAGGCTCAGCCGCCTAAACAAATAATGAATGCAGTCGCGATGGAGTCAGCCAACCGGGCCTACGTCCAGCAAACCCTGAATCGGCTGAAGGATATTGCAACCGGTCAGGCGCCGCAGCTTGCTGACGATACTCACACTGAAGAAAGTAAAAGCAAGAAGACCGCCGCCAAGAAATCCAGAGCAGTGAAGGTGGCAGCTGCAGATAAGAAACCTTTCAGCAAGAAAACAATCCCCCCTAAGGTAAAAAAACCAACTGAAGATGCAGCGAAGGTTGCAGCATCTGCAACATCCCCCAAAGCGAAGAAAACACCTGCCAGTGAATAAATCCGTTTTTGATGAGTGAAGAAATGGAGTAAATATGATCCCTGATCCTAAGAATGTTATCCCGATGGTGATAGAGTCCTCGGGCCGAGGTGAGCGCGCTTACGATATTTATTCGCTCCTTCTGAAAGAGCGTATCATCTTTCTCGGTACTCCGATTGACGACCAGGTCGCCAATGTCATCGTAGCACAACTGCTGTTTCTGAACCGTGAGGATTCCGAACGCGAAATTCAAATGTATATCAACTCGCCTGGTGGCGTGATTTACTCCGGCCTAGCCATCTATGATACGATGCAAATGATCTCCAATCCGATCAGCACGGTAGCCGTAGGCGTGACTGCTTCATTTGGGACGGTGTTGCTGACCGCTGGTACAAAGAGCCGCCGTTACGCGTTGCCGAATTCCACAATCCACATGCACCAACCTCTGGGTGGCGCACAAGGTCAGGCCACAGATATTGAAATCCAAACCAAGCAAATCCTGCGTTTGCGAACCCTCTTGAACGATATCATGGCGAAACATACTGGCAAGCCGGTTGACGTTATAAAACAGGATACCGAACGCGATTTTTATCTGGATGCACAACAAGCTGTGGATTATGGGCTTGTCGACCAAGTGCTCGAAATCCCGAAAAAGAAATAAAACCCGTTGGGGCAATGAAAATTGCCCCAACTTCGTCATACTTCGGCGAACAAATCCCTATCTTGCCTATCCCATTAGGAGGAGAACATGATTTACCCTTCAACGTTCTCAATTGTTGCGTGCGACATGGACAAAAAGACTTGGGGAGTGGCAGTTGCCTCCAAGTTCCTTGCAGTGGGAGCGGTGGTGCCCTGGGCGCAGGCTGAAGCCGGAGCAGTAGCAACACAATCGTTCGCCAATACTTCCTTCGGTCCGCGTGGATTGGAATTCTTGGCAAGCGGCATTACTGCCGAAGATACACTCTCAAGGTTGCTGGCCGATGATCCGGAACGGGAACACCGTCAGGTAGGGATAGTGGATGCACGCGGTGGGTCTGCCACGTTTACGGGCAATGACTGCTTCGCTTGGGCTGGAGGCTTGACTGGAGACGGATATGCCATCCAAGGTAATATCCTGATCGGTGAACAGGTTGTATCGGCAATGCAAAAAGGTTTTCTTGAAACGAAAGGAGAATTGCCAGAACGCCTATATACTGCCCTGCTGGCTGGTGATCGAGCTGGTGGTGACCGGCGCGGGCGACAGAGCGCAGCCATTTACGTAGCCAAACCACAAGGTGGTTACGGCGGATACATCGACCGGTGGATTGATTACCGTGTTGATGACCATTCAGATCCTGTTCCGCGTCTGGGAGACCTATTGGAACTACACTGTCTGTATTTTGGCAAAAGCCCGAAATCTGAACGTCTGGCATTGACTGGCAAGAAACTCATTAGGTTACAGGAAATTATTGCGCTCACGGGTTACTACAAAGGTCCGACTCATGGACTCTTGGACGAGCCTACCCGTACCGCATTGGCTGCATTCGTAGGAAATGAAAATTTTGAAGAACGCTGCGATACCCAGGCCGGATGGATAGACCGGCCAGTATTCGATTATCTCGTGAAGAAATATGGGAAATAGGGTGCCTCATTTACTACCGGAATATATCAAGTCTCTCATCCTTGATATGGATGGGGTTCTGTGGAAAGGTGATGCGCCGATTGGCAACCTGCCAGCCATCTTCGATCGCATCCACGCGCGCGGCCTGAAAGTCGCCTTCGCCACCAATAACGGCTCGCAAACACCCGATCAATATGTTGAGCGATTTGCCAGGTTCGGCGTGAACGTTGAACCATGGCAGATAGTAACATCTGCACAAGGAGTAGCCGACCTGCTTTCTAAGAAGTTTCCGTCTGGGGGATCGATTTTCGCTATTGGTGGAGCGGGTGTCATGACCGCACTCCATGAGAAAGGCTTTAAATTATTATCCCTGGAGACAGCAACTCAGGCTCAAGCTGTTGTCTTTGGCATCGATGTTCAGATTAATTTCGAAAAGATGCGGGAAGCGGCTTTGCTGGTGGGAAATGGAGTGCCGTTCTATGCCACCAATCCGGATAAAACCTTCCCCACTCCACGCGGCGAGATTCCCGGCGCTGGGGCATGGATTTCGGTAATTGTCACTGCAACGGGGGTTGAACCTATTTATGCTGGCAAACCTTCCCCGTTTCTGCTTGAGATGGCACGCGAAAGGCTTGGAACAGAAAAGCGGCAAACACTGGTGATTGGAGACCGACTGGAAACAGATATCGTCGGAGCACAGGCGGATGGTTGTCCGGTGGCGCTGGTATTGAGCGGAGTAACCCGGCGAGAACAAGCGGAAATATGGAGACCGATCATAAATATAATAGCCGATGATCTAGCAGAATTGGTTGACTGAATAAAGATTCGAGTTCTAAATCCCATTACCTTCAGTTTACTCAAATGGATGGAACAAAGGGAAAAAACGACCGAGTCATAATTTTAAATGTATAAGCGCAATAAAATGTCAACGCAGATATTTGGACTTTCGCTCCCCGAACTGATTGACCTTATGAAAGAATGGAACGAACCGGATTTCCGCGCCCGTCAGATTTGGCAGGGGCTCTATCGCAATTTCTGGCATTCACCGTTGGAATTCACCAACCTCCCGGCGCGATTACGTGACAAGCTAAATGAATCCATCCAATTTGACATCCTGAAACCACTCACCGTTCTCTGGTCCTCCGATAAAAGAACTGTCAAGACACTTTTTTCACTGCATGATGGTCGGGCCATTGAAGCCGTGCTGATGCGCTATGATAAACGCAATACGCTCTGTATCTCGACGCAGGTGGGTTGCGCTATGGGTTGTGTATTCTGCGCCACCGGGCAGATGGGGTTCAAACGCCACCTTTCGAGCGGGGAAATAGTTGCTCAAGTGATGTACTACGCCCGTCAACTCCAAGGGCAAGGCGAATCGGTCACCAACGTAGTTATTATGGGTATGGGCGAACCTTTTCATAATTATGCCAATACCATGGCTGCTATCGATCTGCTGAACGACCCGGATGGCTATAACCTCGGTGCACGCCGATTTACCATTTCAACTGTAGGTCTGATACCAGCAATTAAGCGTTTTACGTCCGAGAAAAGACAGATCAACCTGGCAATTTCCCTCCACGCCTCAGAAAATTCCCTGCGATCTTCCATGCTTCCTGTAAACAAGCGCTATCCCCTAGATGAGCTGTTCGAAGTCTGCCGTGACTACATAGCAGTGACCGGTCGGCGCATTACATTCGAATGGGCGCTGGTAAATGGAACCAATGATACTCCCGCGCAGGCACATCTCTTGGCAGGAAAACTAAAAGGAATGCTTTGTCACGTCAATGCTGTTCCACTCAACCCTACAAAAGGTTTCTCTGGTCAAGCGACCACACGGGAGAGGGCTGATAAGTTCAAGGAGATATTAAATTATAATGGAATCCCTTGCACGATCCGCTTGCGTCGTGGAATTGATATTCAAGCCGGATGTGGACAATTAGTCTGAGTTGTGTTATATTTAATATTTTTTGATGTATAAGAGAAATAATTAGGAGAATATGGCTACGCGCAATATATAAATATTAAATTTGTTTTGCTTGCCAGATGCACTACTTTGAAGTATCCTCCAAGTGTTTATTATCCCTTCCCAGGTGTCATCGTATGTCTGATAATCCCGAAAAATCCTCCTGGCTCGACCGCCCCATTTTCTCGATCTTCCCGGCATTGACCGGGGAATTGTTTATTTTCATTCTTATAATCCTTCTTGCCACCTTCAGCCGTTTGTATGACCTGGGGGCTCGCGTAATGAGTCATGACGAGAACCTGCACGTTTATTTCTCTTGGCTTTTCTCGATAGGAAAAGGCTACCAGCATACTCCGCTCATGCACGGCCCGCTACAATTTCATTTGCTGGCGTTAACGTATCTTTTATTTGGAGCCAGTGACTTCACCGCCCGCTTTCCTGCTGCCATAGCCAGTATCCTGACCATTCTACTGCTTTGGAAATGGCGTCGATACCTCGGTCGTGCCGGCATGCTGATTGCCGCCGGATTTACGCTTATTTCTCCTTATATGCTTTATTACGGCCGTTACGCCCGAAATGAGGCTTTTATAGGTTTGTTCTTTGTACTGATGCTTTTTGCTATCCTCCGCTATCTCGAAACTGGTAAAAAGCGCTACCTCATCCTGTTGACCATCGCTACCGTCCTGCATTTTATTTCCAAAGAAACCGCCTTTATTTACACGGCCCAGGCATTGCTCTTCCTGGCAGTTTATCTTATTAATACGGTTACCCGGGCTCCTTGGAAAAATAACACGGTTCTGAATGGTTTCATTTTAGTCCTGTCGATAGGGGTTTTGGTCGCGGCGGTCGCATTGGGCCTGACAATCTACAACCGTATCCAGTCCACTACGGATGCTTCCCAAACTGCGGCGCCGATAATTCCAGGTCAAATACCGAGGGCATCCACCACCCATATCGGGCAACTATCTTCCGTCACGCCACTCCTTGCCTTCGCAGGTAGTGCCTTTCTTCTCGGAATCATTCTGATGATTATTGGGTATGGCTGGAAAAACCTGTGTCGTGAACGATCCTTTGATATGCTTATCCTGTTGGTAACCTTTGTCGTGCCTCAACTGGCGGCATTCCCGGTTACGGCGTTGGGTTGGAATCCATTGGATTATCAATTCACATGGCCAAGTTTGAACTTTTCAGCACTCTGGGCTCAAACGCCTGTGCGCACAGCCGCCGTTTTTCTTGTGTTGTGCCTTATCTCAATCGTCATTGGCGTGCTATGGAACAAGAAGCTTTGGCTTTTCTATGCTGCCTTATTCTGGGGTATATACATCCTCTTCTACACCAGTTTATTTACCAATTGGCAAGGCTTTTTCACCGGCACGGTTGGCTCGCTCGGCTATTGGCTGCAACAACAAGGTGTGCACCGCGGTGATCAACCTTGGTATTACTACCTGCTTATCCAGATTCCAGTTTATGAATTCCTCCCTGCACTTGGAATCTGGGTGGCAGCATATTTCGGATTGCGTCGAAAGTCCCCTGCCCCACTGCCTTCCTCTGAGATCATGGGACAACGCTCGACTAACAATGACCCTGCTGAGTTGGGTTATGAACTAACGCCTGCGAAGGAGATATCCTTAAGAAGTGAAGGTAATTACGTTTTCCCCCTCTTGCTTTGGTGGTCCCTAAGTAGTTTTCTGGCCTACACTCTTGCTGGGGAGAAAATGCCTTGGTTGACCGTCCACATTACCTTGCCAATGATTCTATTGGCGGGTTGGGGGCTCGGACAGGTCATTGAGCATGTAAACTGGCCGGAATTCCATAAACAGCGCGGCGTTTTAATTTTGCTCCTCCTTGTGATTCTATTCTCCAGCCTTGCCGGTGTATTGGTCACCACACTTGGAGTTCATCCTCCTTTTCAAGGTAAGTCCCTGGAACAGTTGTCCGCAACAAGTGCGTTCCTTCTCGCGGCTGGAATAACTCTCGCCAGTGCAGGTTGGTTGTATTTTCTACTTTCTCGCTGGCAATTTCGGGACGCGCTAAAGATAGTCGTGCTGGTTGCTTTCGCTTTGCTTGCGATATTGACCGGGCGTACAGCTATTCGAGCGGCCTTCGCCAATGCGAATGATGCCACGGAATACCTGGTATACGCCCATGGAGCCAGCGGCATTAAAGATGTCATGGACCAGGTGAGTAAAATTTCGAGCCGCATCGCTGGAGAACACAACCTGCAAGTTGCTTATGACAGTAATTTACCAAACCAGGGTGTTTCATGGTCGTTTAAGTGGTACTTGCGGAATTACCCGAATGCCTTTTCGTTCGATAAGCCTGGCAACAATCTGCGTGACATACCGGTCATCATTGTCGACCAGGAAAACTTCGGGAATATTAAACCCATTGTTGGCAATAATTATTACCGGTTAGATTACATCCGGATGGTCTGGCCAAACCAAGATTATTTTTCATTGGATTGGGCACGCATTAAATTTGCTCTCACAAATCCCGGCATGCGGGATGCCATCTTTCAAATTTGGCTCAACCGGGATTACTCTGAGTATGCCAAGGTAACTGGCAAGACTGGTCTAACCTTATCTGACTGGCAGCCATCAGCCAAGATGCAATTGTTTATCCGCAAAGATATTGCCGCGCAGATGTGGGAGTATGGCATCTTCCAATCAACGCCACTGCAGACTGATCCCTACGAAAAAGGATTAATTACTCTTGCAGCAGACCTGGTATTCGGGACAGCTGGAAATGCAAGTGGTCAATTCGACACTCCGCGTGGTCTGACTATTGCACCCGATGGCAGCATGTATGTTGCTGATTCTCATAATAATCGCATCGAACATTTTGATCCAACTGGCAATATCCTCCAGACTTTTGGGCAAACGTCACCTGGCTGCCCATATGCATCTCTTCCACCAGCTGCCGTGCCTCTCGGAACATTCTGCGAACCTTGGGGGGTTGCCGTTTCCCCTGACGGCCAATGGATCTATGTGGCGGACACATGGAACCACCGAGTTCAGAAGCTCACTTCAGACGGTAAACCGGTCAAATCATGGGGAACACCAAACTATAATCCGGTTTCAAGCGGTCCATATGACCTGTGGGGGCCTCGTGGCATAGCAGTGGATGCTCTTGGTCACGTATTGGTTGTGGATACAGGCAATAAGCGTATTGCTGTCTATGACGCAAACGGAAATTTCATTTCTCAATTTGGTGGCGGAGGTATCAATCCGGGTCAATTCGATGAACCGGTTGGCTTGGCTATTGATTCTCAAGGCACCCTGTATGTGGCAGATACCTGGAACCAGCGCATTCAGGTTTTTGTTCCCAATGAAAATAGAACAGTCTACTCACCTTCAATTCAATGGGACATTGCAGGCTGGTCCAGCCAATCATTGGATAACAAGCCCTATCTTGCGGTCGATCAACAAGGGCACATATTTGCAACAGATGCCGATTCATTCCGTGTGCTTGAATTCACCACCACTGGTGTATTTGTTCACGTCTGGGGTGGATACGGCATTGGACCGATGAATTTTGGATTACCTTCCGGAATTGCCGTAGACAGCCATGGACGGATTTGGGTTAGCGACTCGGCCAATAACCGCTTGATGCGTTTTACATTGCCATAATTGTTTCTTAGGCGGACGTAAATTTGATATGCTTTTCTTTCTTTTATTTACACATTTACAATGTAGAATGAATGATGAAAAACACCGAGAAAAGAGAAATGATATTTGCTCTCAATTATTAATCGCGCTTTATGTAAAGAGGTAAATGCATGAAACTCCACGAATATCAATCAAAGCAAATCTTTTCCAGGTATGGCATCCCCATCCCGAAGGGAAGGGTGGCAGCAACTGCAATAGAGGCTAGACAAATTGCCGAAGAGCTGGGTGGCCGTGTTGTCATTAAATCCCAAGTATTGGTTGGCGGGCGAGGTAAAGCTGGCGGTATTCGTGTTGCCAAATCTGCCAAGGAAGCCGAAGAATTCGCTACTCAAATCCTGGGCATGGAAATCAAAGGACTTCCAGTGCGGAAAGTGCTGGTGGATGAGGCCGCCAACATTGATCAAGAAATCTACCTTGGTATCACCAATGACCGTGCCGCCCGCCGCCCGGTGATCATGGCCTCCTCTGCCGGCGGTATTGAAATAGAGGAAGTTGCCCGTACGAGTCCGGAAAAAATCATTAAAATCCACATTGATCCATTATTGGGCTTGCGCGATTTTCAGGGACGTGACATTGCAATTGGCATTGACCTGCCGAAAGAATATTGGAAACAGTTCGCAGAAATCTGCCGCGGATTGTGGCGTACTTATGTTGAGTGTGATGCCACATTGGCGGAGATCAATCCGCTGGTGATACTTAAGGAAAAACACCTGATGGCGCTGGATGGAAAAATGCTTCTAGATGACAATGCCCTCTTCCGTCACACCGAACTGGCCGAGATGCGCGATTTGGATGAAGAAGCTTCCGTCGAAACAGAGGCGCGCAAGTACGGACTTTCATACATAAAACTGGATGGACAGATTGGCTGCATGGTAAATGGTGCGGGATTGGCAATGGCCACCATGGACATTGTCAAACTGTTTGGAGGGGAACCGGCCAACTTTCTTGATATAGGAGGCGGTGCCAGTTCAGACAAGGTCGCGGCAGCGCTCCGGATCATACTTTCGGACAAGAATGTCAGAGCTATCTTGTTCAATGTTTTCGGTGGCATTACCCGCTGTGACGAGGTCGCTAAAGGCATCCTGACTGCCCTCAAGGAGGTTAAAATTAATATTCCGATGGTTATTCGCCTGGTTGGGACGAACGCAGAAGAAGGCCGTGCACTGCTGGCAGATGCAGCAATGATTACCGCTGAAACTTTGGTGGACGCAGCTCAAAAAGCTGTCTCTGCAAGTAAAGCATAGGAGCCATAAGATGAGTATCCTGATTAACAAGCAAACCCGTCTACTTGTGCAAGGTATTACAGGCAACGAAGGCCTCTTCCATACACAGCAGATGCTGGCCTACGGTACCAAGGTTGTGGCAGGTGTAACGCCGGGTAAGGGAGGCGAATGGGTATTGGGTGACAAGGTGCCCGTGTTCAACTCCTGCCGAGCCGCTGTTGACGCAACCGCTGCCAATGTTACTGTTATCTTCGTGCCCTCACGCGGCGCGCCTGACGCAATGTTCGAGGCCGCCGACGCAGGTATCCCACTTATTGTCTGCATCACTGAGGGCGTTCCGGTACAGGACATGATGCGGGTACGCGAGTATCTTGACCAGAAAAAGGTCCGTCTTCTTGGTCCAAACTGTCCAGGGCTGTTAACTCCTGGCGAGAGCAAGGTCGGAATAATCCCTAACGATATTGCCATTCCCGGGAACGTGGGGGTTGTCTCGCGTTCTGGTACTTTGACTTACGAAGTACTTTACGCCCTTAAGCAGAATAAGATGGGTGTAACCACTTGTGTTGGGATTGGTGGCGATCCAATTAATGGAACAAATTTCATAGATTGCCTGGATTTGTTCGAAGCTGATCCGCGTACTGATTTGGTTGTCATGATCGGTGAAATCGGTGGTACGGATGAAGACAAGGCCGCCCAATTCATCGCTGCGAAAATGACCAAATCAGTTGTCTCGTTCATTGCTGGGCAGACCGCCCCACCCGGCAAACGCATGGGTCATGCCGGAGCCATCATCGAAGGTGGGGCTGGTACTGCAGCGGACAAGGTTAAGGCACTCGAAGCGGCAGGTGTTAAAGTGGCTCGCTACCCGGAAGAAATCCCTTCTTTATTAAAATAACCTATCAGGGGCGATCCAACGGGTTGCCCTTGTAAATTTAAAACAAAACAGGGGCACGTCGGCGTTCGTGCCCCTAGGCAATTTTTATGGTGAGGATTACTTTTTGGCTTTTTGAGCTTCGACGAATGTCACTGCATCCCCCACCGTCGTAATTTTCTGGGCGTCTTCGTCAGATATCTCTGTTCCAAAAACATCTTCAAATTTCATTATGAGTTCGACCAGGTCAAGAGAATCAGCTTCCAGGTCCTCTCGGAAACGGGCTTCCGGTTTGACCTTCGTTTCATCCACACCCAACAGATCGATAATGATAGCCTTTACTTCATCAAAAGTATTTGCCATAGGGTCCTCCTAGAAAATTTCTGGCACTATTGTACCCGGGATGCCATTATAATTCAATAGAAGGAACACAAACTTATGAAGAAAGTTGCGTCCATCGAAACTCGCAAATCCGACCATATCAAAATCAACCTTGAAAAGGATGTCCACTCCGCGTTGACAAGCGATTTGGAAAAGTATCATTTTGTCCACGAAGCGCTTCCGGAGTTGGATCTTGAAGAAATTGATACTTCACTTGTACTGTTTGAAAAGAGACTCGCCGTGCCTCTCCTGATCTCGTCCATGACGGGGGGAACCGAGCAAGCCGGTGAGCTTAACCAGCGCCTTGCTGAAGCTGCCCAGGAATGCAATGTGGCAATGGGCGTGGGAAGCCAGCGCGCCGCGTTGGAGGATCCGCAACAAGTCCCTACTTATGCCATCACTCGGAAGGTTGCTCCGGATATTCTCCTTTTCGCCAACCTTGGAGCGGTGCAGTTGAACTACGGTTATGGAATTGATGAATGCCGCCGCGCTGTTGAAATGATCCGGGCGGATGCACTTTTCTTGCATCTTAATCCAATGCAAGAAGCGGTTCAGCCAGGCGGCAACTCGAATTATTCCAAATTGGCAAGGAAAATAGAGACGATATGTAAGAAGTTGGATGTGCCGGTTATCGTAAAAGAAGTCGGTTGGGGCATCTCAAAACGGACTGCCAGTATGCTTGCCAACTGTGGCGTTGCCGCAATAGACGTAGCCGGTGCGGGCGGGACAAGTTGGTCACAGGTTGAAATGTACCGAGCGCCCGACGAATTTTCCCGTCGACTGGCAGCAACCTTTGTCGGCTGGGGTATCTCCACAGTGGATTCAATCTTGAATGTAAAAAAAGCCGCACCGGGGATGATCATCTTTGCCAGTGGTGGGATAAAGGATGGTCTCGATGTCGCCAAGTGCATCGCTTTGGGAGCAACCCTGAGCGGCATGGCCGGTCAATTCTTGAGAGCCGCAGCATTTTCAAGTGATAAAGCCATTGAATTGATTAAGTTGACAAAAAAACAGTTGCGGGTCACGATGTTCGCAGCAGGGATTGGAACACTGAAAGAATTGGAAATTGGTAAGATGGTAAAATAAGTAGAAGACGCCAGAGATGATAAAAATGCAAATATGTTGACTACGAGAATCCACGCTATCATCTTCGACTTCGGAGGCGTCCTTATAAACTGGGATCCTCATAACTTATATAACAAATACTTTGCCAATGACACTACTGCCATTGATAACTTTCTGGCAGAAATCAATTTTTACACCTGGAACCTCTCTCAAGATGGAGGCTATCCTTTTAAACAAGCTGTGAGAGAGCTCTCTGCCCAGTTCCCCCAATATGCCCATCTCATCCGAGCTTACGACGAAGAATGGGAGGAATCCGTCCCTGGGTTAATTCCTGGGACAATTGAAATCCTGTACAAACTCAAAACGATCGGCTACCGCCTATTCGGCCTGACTAACTGGTCGGCAGAGAAGTTCCCTCTCGTCAGACATAAATACAAGGTTTTCGATCTATTCGAAGACATTGTAGTCTCAGGGGAAGTAAAACTCATCAAGCCCAATCCAGCTATCTATAACCTGCTCCTCCAGAAAATCCACCTTCGTCCCGAAGAATGCCTGTTGATTGACGACTCTAGACATAATCTCGAAGTGGCTCGGAAGATGGGCTTTGAGACCATACATTTCACCTCCCCCGGCCAGCTTGAATTGGAACTTCACCGGTTGGGTTTTTATTGAACAGGCTTATGGACGGATTGGCTACGAATCCTGGGAATGCGGAAATTCCCGGACCCCATCTAAAAAGAGAACAAACCTGGAAATATTATTGCCTACTTTGTTTCTTCTTATCATCGATGTTGCCGGTTGATTTCACCGTTTTGGATGTCTTTCCTCCCGATTAAACATGACCACCTTCGCCGTCCAGTACCTTGAACGCCCTTACCCTGATGCCACACCCGCCAACGTGCGTCGCCGTTTGCGCCAGGCTTGTGAGCGCCTGCCAATCAGCCTCGTCTTACTTGGTTGGGAATTGCCCCCGGCCATTGAAGAAGCCGTTGCAGAAGAAACCACTCGCCAGCACGCCCAACTATACCGCTGGCAGCCGATGCTTACTGGCGACGCCCATACGGACCTTCCACCTGACTGGGCCACTTATGGTCCCGACGGTAATCCCATCCCCGGGCATGGTGGAATGCCGGAGTTTACATTCATATGCCCGAATCGCAGCGCGGTAGCAGACTTCATCACTGAGCGGGTCGAAAGCGTCGCAATCAACGGCCTATTCCAGGGATTATTCTTGGATCGCATCCGCTTACCCTCCCCAAGTATAAACCCGAGGGGCAATCTGGCATGTTTCTGTACACACTGCACCCGCCTGGCCGCCGATATTGGGCTGGACCTGGAATCTGTGCGTCAAAGTATTCAATCAATCTCTGAAAAAACCATTATCCCCAGCCTTTTTGGGCATCCCACCGAAGCCACCTCTTCGCTTGAGTCGTTCTTCGATTTTCGCTCCACAAGCATTACTCGTACCGTCCAGATGGTGGCAAAACAAGCACAAGCACTTAACCTGTCAATAGGTTTGGATTGCTTCTCACCTGCCTTAACCCGCATGGTCGGTCAATCCCTATCCGAGCTGGATGGCTTTGCCGACTGGATTAAAATCATGGCATATCCGCGCGTCTTTGGCCCGGCAGGGATTTCGTTTGAATTGCTTGGTTTGGCTAAATGGCTGATTCAGCATGGCGTGGCTGATGCCGAGGCAATGCAGTTACTTAGAGAATCCAGCGGACTGCCCGTCCCGGCGACCAAAGCGGAATTAAGCCGTATTGGTCTTGGGGCCGAAACGATCACACAGGAAATACAAAGAGGATATGAACTGGGCATAACCAATTTACTGGCAGGTATTGCAACCGTCTGTGTTAAAAAAATCCATGAATCCACGCCAGAACAGATCCATACGGACCTGGAAGCCTGCCGAAGCGCGGACGGTCTGGTAATTTCTTGGGATCTTTGGCTAACCCCCCTGGCTTACTTCGATAGTATTCGAACCTTGTGGAGTTGAAATGACCTTGAAAACACACATAGAAAAAATGTTGCCCGCCATCGAATCAGAGCTCCAGCGGCTAGTGGCCCGGCTGGACGAGCCGACCAACAATCCATTCCACGAGATGCTTACATATCATATGGGCTGGAGCGGTGAAGGCTCTAATTCAGAAACAACCGGAAAACGAATTCGTCCTCTTCTGGTTTTGTTGACTTGCGCCGCTTGTGGAGAAGATTGGCACCGCGCACTGCCGGTAGCCGCTAGTATCGAACTTATTCATAACTTCTCCCTCGCCCACGATGATATCCAGGATGGCTCTGAATTGCGCCGTGGAAGGCTCACTGTCTGGAAAAAGTGGGGCATGGCACAGGCTATTAATGTTGGGGATGCGCTCTTTATTCTAGCCCACCTGGCATTACTTGAAGCAAGAGACACCTATCCGCCTGAGGTGGTGCTTCGTGTCGGGGAACTCGTTGATGAAGCTTGCCTGGCATTGAGCAACGGTCAATTTTTGGATATTTCCTATGAAAAACGGATTGATCTATCCACCGAAGATTATTGGCGAATGGTTTCTGGAAAGACAGCCGCTCTTCTCTCAGCCTGCACACAAACCGGAGCGGTACTTGGCGGAGTAGATGAGCCGGCGCGTGAGAATTATAGGAATTTCGGTTATTACCTCGGTATGGCTTTTCAAGTTCAAGATGATTATCTAGGCATTTGGGGGAATTCATCTTCTACGGGAAAATCCACAGAGTCAGATCTGGTGGCAGGGAAGAAAACCCTTCCGGTTCTATATGGACTTTCGAGGAATGGACCTTTCGCGCGCAGATGGGTCGAAGGACCAATCCAAGCTGAGGAAGCTGGTCCGCTATCAGAAGAGTTGGCCCGAGAAGGAGCCAAGTTGCATACACAGGAAATCGTCGATCAAATGACCGACTTGGCTCTTCATACATTGCGCGCTGCCGATCCGCGTGGATCTGCTGGGAACGCCTTATTCGAATTGGCGAGTATGCTCTTAAACCGGCAGGCGTGACGTCTACTCATCAATCCATGGAAATCTTTACGAGCAATTAATTTGGTATAATCTAAATCTCTTGCGGGTGTAGTTCAGTGGTAGAACGCTTGCTTCCCAAGCAAGATATCGTGGGTTCGAGTCCCATCACCCGCTTTTAATCGATTAAATGCCCGCGCCATCTCGACGCGGACATTCCTTTTGGGGGGAATCCAGGGCATAAACATATGAACAGGAATTTCAATGTCTATACGATGTGGCCTGGTTGTCTCTAAGATTGCAAGGATGCTGTTATGCGTCGCAGATAGTGGCATGTTAAAATTATTGACTTGAGACTGATAAATCATGATGAGCGGTGCCATTTTTCTATTCGATATAGATGGTAACCTCTCACGGCTTAAAACCGTTCCATGCCAGGTTTTGAAATTATTCCGATAAAGTATTACCTGAGGTAGAAGTGGATATGCCCGACTCAAAAGATACTATTCGAAATCCTAAATCCGATCCACATACAAATCATAGTTTGGCCATTCCTCCAGATTGTACCGTCCTGGTGGTGGAGGATAATGCTTCAAACTTTGTCCTTATAGCTCGGATGTTGGGCTATCTAGGCATCCACTGTGAATGGAAAACATCGGGATATGAAGTAGTTGAATATGCCGATACATTACCCCGGCTCGATTTAATCTTAATGGACATCCGTCTTCCTTATGAGGATGGTTATGGAGCACTTAAAAAAATACGCGCATCGGAACGCCTGAAAAAAGTTCCAATTGTGGCGGTCACTGCGGAAGCCAGCCTTGAGCAAATGGACAAAGCTCGCATTTCTGGATTTGACGGTTTTCTGGGAAAACCACTCGACCCCGACCGCTTCACAGACCACATCCGTGACATTCTGAATGGCAAGTCGGTCTGGGATTTGAGCTAACACCCTTACAAAGCGTTCCTCTTATTACTTATGGAGATATTGGCTGAATTTACGATAAGTTATTATTGGTTACACGAAGGTTTGACTTAACTTGGGTCGGATCACTCAAGTGTTCATCATTTCAGACGAATTCTGCTCGTCTTCGAAAACATACCCTGTACCTCGAACACTTACAACTCTTTCCATTAATGATGGAATCTCCGACAACTTCTGCCGTAAACGGCTAACTAAAGGGCGGAGAATCTCCGGTGCCTCCTGTTGAGTAGTGGAGTAACCTTGCACGAGTAAAACCAAATCTCGGTGTGTAAACACCTTGCCAATATTTTCGACGAAAATTCGAAGCAATCGCCCTTCAGCCGGGGTCAAAAAGATTGTTTGGGTTTCAGAACGAACTAGTCTGCGCCCATAATCAACAACCGTACCATCTCCCAGAGTAACGACGGCATTCTCTTCTTTACTCACATCAGTTTGTTGATTTTCTCGCTCTACTAGTTTTCTGCTCCGTCTCGCTAATCCACGTTTCACGCTATCGATTATTTGAGTTGGCGAAGCTGGTTTGAGCAAGTAATCGTGAACCTGGCTACGCAGTGCGTCAATTGCCGATTCTAACGACCCATGCGCTGTCAGCATAATGATTTCAACATCTGGATAAATCCGGTTGACAACCTTGACAACATCCAAACCGCTCATGCCAGGCATGCGGAGGTCGAGAATAATAAGATCCACTGTATTGGATCTGATGTAATCCACGGCTGCCTCGCCATTGGCCACCGCTACAACATGATATCCTTCCAATTTTAGGATATCGGTCAAGGTCTGTCGTTCAACGATCTCATCATCCACAACAAGAATATTGGCTTTATTCATGATTCTTCCTTTATAGGCAAATTTACTCGAAAACAAGCGCCGGGACCGCGTTCTGGAATGAGGTCCAGACTGCCTCCATGTGCAGAGACAATTCCGTAGCTCACCGACAATCCCAAACCAGTCCCGCCCTGTTTAGAACTGATAAAAGGCTCAAAAATCCGGCCGCGTAGATCTTCCGGCACACCTGGACCGGTATCTTGAAAAATGATTTCCGCCATACCCTGCACAGGTCGGGCGCTAACATGTAATTCACCGCCATCCGGCATTGCATCGTAAGCGTTGAGTACAAGATTGAGGAATACTTGTTCTAATTGACTGCTAACCCCAACGATGGGGGTCACTTTTGAAGAAAACCCTGTGCTGATTCGAATCCCGCGTGCCTCCAATTGGGGAGATACTAGGCTGATGACATGATGAAGTAATGATACCAAATCTACGCGCTGTTTTTCCACAGCACCCGGGCGATAGAACTCCAGCATACGTTGAACGGTACTCATGAGACGATTCAATTCGATATTGGCAAGATCAAGGTATTCTCGTCGTTTTTTCTCTGTCACTTTACCCTGTGTGGCAAGATGAAGGCAGTTTTGCACAGCTTGCAATGGGTTATTGATCTCATGCGCAATTGACGCAGTTAATCTTCCCGCAGCCGCCATTTTTTCTGCCTGGATTAAAGCCTGTTGAGATTCCTCCACCCGCCGTACATATTCACGGAGCTCCTCATAAAGGCGAGCATTTTCCATTGCCACCGTGGCCTGTCTTACCAGTAATAGAAACATTTCCCATTCCACCTCTCGAAAGGAAGGGGAATTGACAGCCTTTCCCGCATACAATACGCCGTGTACATTAAGTCGGGAGACTGGTGCGCACATAACAGAACTCAGGCCTTTTGAGATGAGCAATGCTTGAAGGTCAGGGTCCCCAGGTCCGTTTGCATTAACCCATAACGGAGTATTAAGCGAATTAACTCGTCCAACAATTCCACCATTACTTTTGCTGTCTTCTTCTTCCAGAGTTATTCCTCTTGCGGAAATTAAAGTGAGGTGATTGTCTTCAGAACTGTGGTAAAAACCGGCATGTCCACAATGAAGATGATCGCAAACAGCATTCAATACGAGGTCCAAAAGATGCTCGGGGTGAGTTTCTGCCAAAAAAGATTCGATGATATTGAAAAGAGGGCGTAAGGCTTGAATTCGCGCAATATCCCGTTTATTCTGGTTATCATTCAGGACCTGTTGGACAGATCTGACTAACTCACCGCCGACCTCGAAAGGCTTTAGTAACAGTCCATCCACTCCTTGGTGCAGTGCTTGGATGGCCATTTCAACTGTGCCATAGCCTGTCATAACCAAAACTGCCGTGTCTGGTTGGCGTTTTTTGGTGAAGTCAATCAGATCAAATCCGCTGATCTTCGGCATACGAATATCAACCAGCAAGAGGTCAATTTTATTCTGATCGACGAATTTCATGGCAGATTCTGGATCGGTAAACGAGGTAACATTAAATTCCAATCGTTTTAGTAAACGCTCGCACAGTTTGGTAATTCCAGGCTCATCATCCACAATAAGAATATGCTGCGCTGCCATCAATCCACCTCGACCGGAAGCCAGACAGTAAACATCGAGCCTTCACCAACTTGACTCTCTACATCAATAAGACCGTCGTGATCGGAAACAATTCCATAGGTTACAGACAAACCTAACCCGGTTCCGCCGTCCATCGATCGCGTGGTGAAGAATGGTTCAAAAACGCGTTCAAGATTTTCCGGAGCGATACCTATCCCGGTATCTTTAATGAGAATTGTTAACCATTCCCGCCCGTTTCGGGATCGTTTATCCGTTTTAATAGTGAGTTCTCCACCAGTTGGCATCGCATGTAAAGCATTATGGATTAAATTTAGAATAACTTGCTTCATTTGATTGCGATCAACAGATATCCAAGGGAGTCCTTCGTTCAATTCGGTTACCAATTGAATGCCACTGATTCGCAGTAGATGGTTTACCAATGCTAGAACATCCTTTATTATCTCGTTCATATCTGACCGAACGCGGGCGGTTTCGCTTTGGCGCGCGAAATCGAGCAGTCGACGAACAACACCGCGAGCTCGATTGGCTTCGCGTAATACCAATTCCAAGTCATTCCTAACGCCGGATCCATCGGGTAATTCTTCTAGAACTAATTCTGTGAAACCTGAAACGGTCGTTAAAGGGTTATTCAATTCGTGCGCAATCCCGGCTGCCATCTCTCCAACCGCTGCCAGTTTTGCTGCTTGAACCAGTCGACTCTCCGCTATACGTTGTGCGACAATTCGCTCTTGTAGTTCCTCGCGTGCAGCCCGCAACTGACCTATGGTTGCATTCAGTTTCTGATATTGCCCTGCGCTGGACATTACACTTGAGAGGATTCCCGCCAGTGATTCAAGTAAAATCAAATCGTTTTGCGAAAATGCGTTTTTCCTCTGGCTTTCTACATTGATAACACCTATTATTTGATCGCCATCTTTTAGTGCTACGCACATTTCCGATCTGGCATCCCAATTCGGGATCGGACGGTAAAATGGACTTTGAGAAACATCATTGATCAGGATATTTTGCCCAGTGACTGCAACACGCATCACGATGCCATCTTTCCTTGTCTCGTCCATATAGGGCAAGCCTTGTTGCACAAGGCTTGCGGCATTGCCGCCTATCCCCATCACTGTTAGGTTTCTCTCTGGACCCTCAAATAGAGCAATTGCTGCCAACTCATAAGCAAAATTACGCGCCATCAGTTCAGCTGCGATTTGTGATGCTTCCTTTAAATCAGTCAGGCTGATGACTTGCTCGATGACTTCATGGATCAATTTCAGATTACGAGCTCTGCTTTCCGCTTCCCGGCGCAAGCGTCCATTTTCGAGCAACCCAGCAAGATGGCTGGCGACAACCATCAATAAATGTTCATCATAAACGGTAAATGCTGCTTCCTCGATACTTTCCAAAGCCAACATCCCGATTAATTGCCGCCGGTATTTCATGGGAATTACCAATGCCGAACGAGAGCCAACATAGACAGGCACATAGCCCGACTCAGGTGTGATTAAATCTACTCGATGAACCTCACTTTTCCCAATCAAACTGGGAACTGTTAGTTCCTCTATTGACATCGTCTGTAATACAATCGTCCCGTCACGGTGGATATAATTTTGTGTGCTGTTTCCATCCTGTGACAGAACAACCAGATTAATTCTTTCTGTCCCAAAAGCTCGCTGCAGCAATGCAAACATCCTTTGAGCAATCTGTTCCGGATCCAGAGCGGATGTGATGGTTACCGCAAAATCATTCAATAGTGCCATGCGTCCAAGATGGTCAGTAAGGTCAGAAAATGTAATACTTGCTTCCACTGTAGGAGATACCCGACTGGTTATTTGCTTTAGTTCTTGCCACTCATTGCGAGAGATCGGAAGTGTCCGCCAAAAAACAATCAACCCGATCAAGCGCTGCCCGACAACTAGTGGCAAGGCAGCCCAATTCTTGGCAAATTCGTTAAATCCTATGCGAGGAATTATTGCCCATTCAATAGCGCCTTGTTCAACTAAACGTGCTTGGAGTGCATTGGCTATTTCCCGCAAAAGAGGATTGGCATCTATGGAAATCCGTTCTCCAAAACCTTCACAATTTTTACAGGCCTTGATCTCAAGAAAATCTCCAGCACGTACAGCCAGCCAGCCAACCTGACTTTCCGCAGCCTGCAGGCTCAGTCCTAGAACACGGTTCAATACTTCTGGTAAAAAATATGGAATACCCAGGTCCGGAATTGTGAAGGCTGGAAAAGATTTCTGTTCAAGAAAAGAACGATTGTAATTCCCCAACGCGACTGCCCGCCAGAAGTGTTGTGCAACCCTTGAAAGAACCTCTGCGCCAACTATTATTAGCCGCTGTGTCATCTGGTCCGGAAAAACGTAAATCTTGGAGCCTGGTAGACCGCTCGAGTTCAGAATCGGTCGAGAGCGGCTACGCTTGCCGGACAACACTCCATTTAACCACCCCACGACATTTGTCTTATTAATAAAGTGCATTAGTTTGTTTCGAGTCTCAGTATTTACCCCATAGGAAGCAAGGACTTCCCATTCAGAAGTATGATCCAGCCAGATTGCCCAACGAGCCCCTGTCAGTTGGCTGGTTTCTTTTAATTGGAGATCTATTTGTTTTTTTGACATTTTTACATCGATATTGTGAATTATAAATCACATCCATATAAATCTATAATGGTACAATACCTAAAAGGATGAAACATTCTTTGAGGAAAACATTCTACATTAATGACTATGCGCAAATCACAGATTTCAGTCTTGATCGCGTTCGTCTTCGTAATTATTGCACTCCTATTATGGCGATTATCGCTTCTGCACCAATCTTCTTCTCATTTCAACGGGCAGCGCGCATATCAGTACGTGCTCTCCCAAGTCGCATTTGGTCCACGTATTCCAGACAGCCAGGCACATGCTAAAGCCATCACGTACATTCAAGAAGAGCTCCATAAGTCAGGCTGGAATGCCGAGATCCAGCAAACCTCCTGGAGAGGTTTTTCCGTCCTGAATATCGTCGCTTCACGCAATAGTAATCTTCCGCAAATCATCCTCGGGGCACATTACGATAGCCGTCTTCTAGCAGATCAAGACCCTGGACCGGGACGCAATTCAGCCGTACCTGGCGCGAATGATGGAGCCTCTGGCGTGTCGGTACTGCTCGAGTTGGCGCGCACACTCCCGCCCGATAGCATCCCGATCTGGCTGGTGTTTTTCGATTCTGAGGATGATGGCGGACTGGAAGGCCGTGATTGGATTATGGGCTCTCGCGCGTTTGTCGCTGGATTGACCTTCCAACCACGCGCTGCCATTATCCTGGACATGGTCGGGGATGCTGATCTTAACATCTACATTGAGCGCAACTCAAATCCAGCCCTGGTGTCTGAAATATGGGGGCAAGCTGCCAGGCTGGGATACGAACACCAATTTATCCAGACAGCCAAGTACAGCATGATGGACGATCATACACCTTTCCTGGAAGCAGGCATTCCAGCAGTGGATATCATTGACTTCGATTACCCCTTCTGGCACACTGCTGCCGATACCCCTGATAAGGTCTCACCGAAAAGCTTGGAAATCGTTGGGAAAACGTTGCTTGAATGGATGTCCACCCAGAGATAAATGACCTTGATATTCATTCTATCGAAATTGGAATTGCCAAAATGCCCGTACTGACTTACACTTGCGAGCAAGTTACTGTTAATCAGACTACCTTGTACTAGCGGTTAAGGACGAGACAAATCTAACTGTACATTTATACTACTTCTATGTCAAAGAAAAATCCTGTACCAACTGCTTCACCACGCGAGCGTACTTTCCTGGTTGGCGTTGAATTATTCGGCCGGGATCACCTGTTAACCCTTGAAGACTCCCTCATTGAACTCGCCCTACTGGCAGATACAGCCGGATTGGAGGTGGTTGGCAAGTTGACCCAGAAAATGGATCGTCCAAACCCGGAGACATTTATTGGTTCAGGGAAAGTGGAGGAACTCAAGGCCTTGGCCGAGGAGACACTTGCACAGGTTATCATATTCGATGATGAACTCTCGCCTCGTCACCAACGAGAACTGCAAAAGCATCTTGGCGAAACAGTGCGCGTTCTTGACCGCACTGCGCTTATTCTCGATATCTTCGCGCAACATGCCCATACCAGTGACGGTCAATTACAAGTCAAATTGGCACAATATGAATATTACCTGCCACGATTGACCGGCCAATGGACTCATCTTGCCCGGCAAGCCGGTGGTAGTTCCGGGCGGTCAGGGTCGGTGGGCGGAGTTGGATTGCGTGGTCCTGGCGAAACTCAATTGGAATTAGACCGACGCGTTATCCGGCACGAAATTGCCCATCTTAGAAAGGAACTTGAAAAAGTCCGCGCGCACCGGATGAGATATCGCGCCCAAAGGAAACGCAACCGTATCCCCACAGTTGCCTTGGTTGGATATACCAATGCTGGCAAATCCACGCTCCTTAATCGGATGGCTAAGTCGGATGTCTATGTGGCCGATGAATTATTCGCGACACTCGACCCAACTACTCGGCGTGTAGAATTGCCAGGCGGTTACCATGCGCTCTTCACAGATACGGTGGGGTTTATCCAAAAGCTCCCCACCACGCTGGTAGCCGCCTTTCGTGCAACCCTGGAAGAAATCGCGGAGGCCGACCTGCTGTTGCACATCGTCGACATTTCCCACCCAAACGCCATGAACCATGCCGAGGCCGTCCATCAAACGCTCGAGGAATTAGATGCCGGTCGCATTCCAATTATCACTGTTCTGAACAAAATTGACCGCCTCTCGGACCCTGAGGCCGCGCGCCGCGCAGTGAAACATTTTCCACAAGCCGTAGCCATTTCTGCTCTTACTGGCGCAGGCATTGACGATATTCTCAGGCATATCCGTAGTGAACTGTATGAGACGCTCACACCCATTCTTGTCCGTCTACCCTATCAACAAGGTCAACTTATTTCACTTTTCCACGAGTTTGGGCAGGTGGAACGTCTTGAAAATGAACGCAAGGGGGTCTTGATGCAAGGACGAGTTCCTGGCAGGCTGCTTGCTCAATTCAAACCATGGCAGTTGAAGGCGGGAGAAAGAGATAAGAGCCAAGAAGATGCCCCCATGGTTGATTAAGGTTGGCAAAGATCCAGAGGGTATTTACTTTTATCAATATCTTTTATCCACCATTTATGTAATTGAATAGAACTGGAATCTGATCATACTAGTAAATTGAATGATCTATTGCTCTTTTTCCCTAATAAGAAAAAAACAGGGCAACTTTAGCTTCTCGCGCTAACAGCACCCTGTTCTTTTTATACAATTTTCAATTATTTTTTGTTCTTAAGGATGATCCGGGCATCCACGACCTTGACACCCTTACCTTCCGCGTATACCAGAACCGGGTTGGCATCCGTCTCAGATACTTCATCACCCAAATCTGATATCATGATGGCATATTGATAGAGTACGTCCACTAAAGCAACGCGGTCGCGGGGCGACTCTCCACGTACACCCATCAACATAGGGGCACCACGGATTTCTGTCAACATCTGCTCTATTTGTGATTTGTTGACCGGTGCAACACGGAAAGTCACATCTTTGAGTACTTCCACAAAAATACCTCCCAGACCGAACATTATCGTTGGTCCAAAAGTGGGGTCGTTTACTGAGCCAACAATCACCTCAGTACCCACGGGGGCCATTTCCTGGACGGCAATTCCGTGGATTTTCGCATCGGCTTTGTAGACTTGCGCGTTCGCCAGGATGGTTTTATAGGCTTCTCGTACACCCGCCTCATTTTTTAAATTAACCTTTACTCCCTTGGCATCGGATTTATGGACAATATCAGGGGAGACGATTTTCATCACCAACGGGTACCCGATCAATCCGGCCAATTCAACTGCCTCATCTTCGGATTTCGCCAGCCGGGTTTGCGCTATGGGCAACCCGTATGCAGCGAAGATCTGTTTTGCTTCGATCTCGGTTAATGCAGTCCGTCCTTCATCACGTGCCACCTTGATGATTTTTGTAGCCTTGGCTGTACGGACAGGGTCGGAAATAACTTCAGTTTTATCAAGCATGGATTGGATGCGGTATAGTTCGCCCAATGCAGACATTGCATTCATCGCCTGGTCCGGTGGACCATAAGCTGGGATCCCATTCTCCACCAGCCATGCCATGGCTTTATCGCAGCGGGTGCCTCCCACTATTGACACTGCCACAGGTTTTCCCTTCACACCACTTTCATCCATAGCTCTCTTGATGGATTGGGCAATTTCCACCGGATATGTGAGGGCTGTCTCACAATACAGGACGACCAACCCATCAGTCCAGGAGTGGGCATACGCGAATTTTACGGTTTCGTAATACCACTCATTTCCCGCCATACCGGTCATATCCACCGGATTCTTGGCAGAGCCAAAGTCGGGCATATGCTTCTTGAGCTCTTCTTGCACATCCGGCGGGGCAAATTTTAATGGTACCCCGAATTTCTCAGCCGCATCAGTGGCAAGCACACCCACGCCGCCACCATTGGTAACGACCAAAATATTGGTGCCTTTCATAGGGGGCATAAGCGAGAGAGCCAATGTGCGATCAAACAGGTTATTCAAATCCGACGCCTCAACCACACCAGACTGCTTGAATGCCGCTCCATAAACCTTGGTGGAACCAGCCAGTGAACCGGTATGCGAAGCCGCGGCCGAAGCTCCATGTACAGATGTGCCTGCCTTAAGGGCGATGATCGGTTTTTTCGCCTTCCGGCAGGCATCGATGAACTTGCGTCCATCTTTAATACCTTCTATGTACAAACAGATGCACGTGGTATTCTTATCAGTCTCTAGCCATTCAATCAAGTCAGCGAAGTCCACGTCCGCCATATTGCCAATGGAAATCATCTTGTCAAAACCGACTTTACGGGTATACGTGATGGCATCCATTGCAATTAGCAAGGCACCAGATTGGGAGATAAGACTTGCGGAGCCCTTGAACGGAAAGAATGGTGCAAATGATGCATTTAGGTTGTCTGAGTTGGATAGGGAACCTACGATATTCGGTCCAAGGACACACATTCCATACTTATTAGCAATGGCAATCAATTCATCTTCCAGATCACGCCGCCCAGTTTCGCTATACCCGGAAGTGATCACACTGAGCGCCTTGATACCTTTCTGTCCACATTCCTCGGCAACCTGGTTCGCGAATTTGACCGGGACCGTAATAATGGCGAGATCCACGGCTTCTGGTAATGCTGAGACCGAGGCGAAAACTGGCAAGCTTAGAATTTCAACAGCCGCTGGATTGATCGGGTAAATCTTTCCTTTATATCCGCCCTCGATCAGGTTCTCTACTACGGTATAACCAATTTTACCCGGCTGGGATGAGGCTCCCACAATCGCGACCGACTTGGGTCGCATAAGCTTACTGATCGATTCTTTATCCACGCTAACTCTCCAAGAAAAGGATTTATATCCGCACCACGAGTGTATTAGTTCCCTTCTTCACAAATCAACCGGCAATTATATCCGTTATTGGAATGTAGACTAGGCATATTGTGCTGCATTCCCCATGACAAAACTCCCCCACTTTTCTAAATTTTCGGCCCCGCCGCTATCACCTCTCGCGGTGTATCCACTTCAAATTTCTTCATATTGCTGATAAACCGTGCTGCCAATTGCTTGTATTTCTTCCAGTAATCGTCTTCTTTTTGCCAGGACTGTGCCGGATAAAGCACTTCTTTGGGGACGTCTGGGCAGGTTTTAGGAACCTGGAAACCAAATACCGGGTCTGTGTAGAATTCAACATTTTCCAGATTATTATCTAGAACCGCGTTCAGTAAATTGCGGGTGTGCTTGATGCTGATGCGTTGACCAATTCCATAAGGCCCACCCACCCAACCGGTATTTACAAGCCAACATTTGACGTTATATCGCACAATCTTGCGTCGCAACAAATCGGCGTAGAACGCTGGACGGTGCACCATGAATGGTCCACCAAAGCATGCACTGAAGGTGATTTCCGGTTCATCCCGCAGGCCGATCTCCGTCCCGGCGATTTTGGATGTATATCCGGAGACAAAGTGATACATAGCTTGTTCCACACTTAATTTTGCAATCGGAGGCATAACTCCGGATGCATCGCAAGTTAGGAAAATAATATTCTTTGGATGCCCACCGCGTTTCTCTTTAACGGCATTCTCAATGTAATTAAGCGGATAGGACGCGCGAGTATTCTCGGTCAGCAAATCGTCATCCAGGTCTATTGCACGCGAAACCGGGTCCCAGATAACATTTTCCAGGATCGTCCCAAAACGGCTGGTACAGGCATGGATTTGCGGTTCTGCTGTTGATGAGAGTTCGATTACTTTGGCATAGCAGCCATCTTCAAAGTTGAATACGCCGTTGTCGCTCCAACCATGTTCATCGTCGCCAATCAGACCTCGTTTGGGATCTGCTGAAAGAGTAGTCTTACCGGTACCGGAGAGCCCGAAGAATAAAGCTACATCCCCGAGCTTGCCGACATTGGCCGAACAGTGCATGGTCATCACCTCATTATCCAAAGGCAGTAGGTAATTCAGCAGTGTAAAAATGGCTTTCTTGATCTCTCCACCATAAGCCGTATTGCCAATGATGCACATCTTCTTGGCAAAATTGAGCACGATAAAAGTATCAGAAGGAGTCTGATCGATCAAAGAGGAAGCCTTAAATCCGGGGGTGCAAATAATCGTAAACTCCGGTACATGCCGGCGGTATTCTTCGGCAACCTGTGGCTTGATGAACATATTTCTGGCGAACAAGCTGTGCCAGGCATATTCGGTGATCACGCGGATGGGCAGGCGGTAATCAGGGTCAGCTCCACCAAAGCAGTCCTGGACAAAAATGTCTTTACCTTGAAGGTACCCCTGCATACGGGCGAACAACGCGTCGAATTTTTCCGTATCGAAAGGACGGTTATACTGTCCCCACCAAATATTCTCTTCCGAGGTCGCTTCCCGGACAATGAATTTATCACCGGCTGCCCTGGCAGTGTGTTTTCCCGTATTGACGATCAGTGGACCCATTCGGGAAATGTTCGCTTCGCCACGGAAGATGCTCTCTTCATACAAGGCTTCACTTGGCAGGTTCCAGTACGCCTTGCGTAGGTTGGTTAGGCCAAGGTTATCCAGGCCATATTCACCTCGGAGTGAGGCAGCCTGTCCTTCGGCGGGTGTTTTTATGTTGTAGATGTTACTCACGGAATTCTCCTTTGGCTGTTACATCCAGTCTCGAACCAACTTTCGATCCCCGATATAAATATCGGATGGTGCATTCGGATCAAGCGCCCATTTCATTCGCTCAATCCCTTCCGTCAAATCCTTGACCGTTCCGGCATAACTTATACGCAGATAGCCCTCCATGCCAAACTCCTTGCCTGGTACGGTAACGACCAAAGCTTTCCTGAGCAAGAAATTCGACAGTTCCACCGAGTTTTTAATTACCCCATTTCCGCAATAGGCCCTGAAATCGGGCAATCCATAGAAAGTGCCTTCCGGTTTAAAACACCGCACATTTGTAAATGCGCTCAACTCTTGCATAAGGATGTCACGATTGTTCTGCATCATCAGGCGCAAGGCTTCGACATTGGACTGTATGCCTGTCAAAGCTCCCTCAGCGGCTGCCTGCATCACCGGTGAAACACAAGTGGTCGTCTGCGATTGGATATTGGTCATGATCTCCACCAGTTTCTTGTGAG
This sequence comes from uncultured Chloroflexia bacterium, assembly GCA_963806575.1. Taxonomy (GTDB): domain Bacteria; phylum Chloroflexota; class Anaerolineae; order Anaerolineales; family Villigracilaceae; genus UBA877. Next base: position 182,771 of record CAWDYX010000028.1, read on the forward strand.
CCACTACCCAGCCAATTCGGAAACCGGTCATCCCGTACAACTTTGACACTCCATTGACTACGACGATCTTCGAGTTTTCAATATCCTTGGTGGTAAACCTCAATGCTGGAACGGCAACTTTTCCATCGAAAACCAGTTTGTGATAGATATCGTCACAGATCATGTAGATGCCCTTGCTTTCGCACAGGCCAACGATCCTGGCAACCAATTCTTCTGGGTAGACTGCACCCGAAGGATTATTTGGGGTGTTTACGATGATGGCTTTTGTATAAGACCCCACAACACGTTCAACCTCATCAAATGTCGGTACAAATGAACCATCCTCTGGAGTAACAACAACCGGAATGCCTCCGATCATGCGGATCATCTCAGGGTAACTGACCCAATATGGTGCAAGGATTATCACTTCATCCTGAGGATTCAGGATTGTAAAAAGGATATTCCAGATTGACTGTTTTGCTCCATCTGATACAATGACATTCTGGGGCGACACGACCCGATTATAGTTTTCTTCGGTATAACGTATGATCGCTTTTTTGAGAGACGGATTCCCATCCGTCGGCGCATACTTGACCTCTCCGCTATTTAATTTGGCGGCCGAACCAAGGATGGCTGCAATCGGTGTCTTATTCTTTGGTTCACCAATTCCAAGGTGGATGACGGGTTCCCCTTTTTCATGTAAGAGACGTGCCTCTTCATTCAATGCAATGGTTGGCGAGGCCGGGATGGAACAAGCAACTTGACTAAGGCTCATTGGTACCTCCTGTTATTTTTCTGTGGCATATATATTCTAGCGAAAGATTTATAACTATGCAAGCATACCAAGCGCTCTATTTTCTCATAGGACATGCTGCAACAGGTTGTCTCCTGATCCCCATACAAGAAATCACGGGCTGTTCTTTTACTACAGCCCGTGGTTATGGTGCGCTATTTCTTTTTTTCCGCTTTCTTTACCGCAACAACCTCCCTGCCCTTGTAGAAACCACAATTCGGACAGACAATGTGTGGAAGTATCATGGTACCGCAATTGGTGCAGGCAACCAGGTTGGAGGCTTCCAGTGCATCGTGAGCCCGTCGGCGATTACGACGGCCTTTTGAGAGTTTACGCTTCGGTTGTGGGGGCATTCTTACTCCTTCATGGGTGCATTAGCATAACAATTGCTACTGCAGATGTTTTTGTATCACCCCAATACAGTATATTGAGATAACACTTTTTTGGCTTAAGCGGGCTGATTATAGCATGAAGTTCTATTGCGTCAAGTCTATCCACCTTTCCGCAAATAGGCTTCCATAAATCCGTTCAAGTCACCATCCAGGACCGCTTGGGTCTTCCCGGTCTCGTATTCGGTCCGGTGATCTTTCACCATCTGGTACGGATGCAGCACATATGAACGGATCTGGCTGCCCCACTCTGCCTTGGTGTATTCACCCCGCAATACGGCAATTTCCTCATCTTTTTCAGCTTTCTTGATTTCCAACAAACGTGCCCGCAGGATCCGCATGGCAAACTCACGGTTCTGCGTTTGGGAGCGTTCGTTCTGGCAGGTGACAACGATCCCGGTCGGCAGATGCGTGATCCGGATGGCTGTGGCGTTCTTCTGGACATTCTGTCCACCCGCGCCGGAGGACCGAAAAACGTCCACCCTCAGATCCGCCGGATCGATCGAGACTTCGGGGTTGTCCAGGGCAATTTGCGGCAACACCTCCACCAAAGCAAAAGAGGTATGCCGTCTGTGGGCTGAGTCGAACGGAGAAAGCCGCACTAGCCGGTGAACCCCTTTTTCGGACCGCAAAAAACCGAATGCATACCTGCCGTTTATGGCAATCGTTACGGATTTAATGCCCGCCTCTTCTCCCCCTGAGATATCCCATATATCCGTTTTATAACCCTGCTGCTCAGCCCAACGCAGGTACATTCGCATGAGCATGGACGCCCAATCCTGCGAATCGGTGCCGCCTGCTCCAGCATGGATGGCCAGTAGGGCATCTTCAGCATCGTAAGGGCCGGAGAGCATGGCGGTAAAAAACCGTTTATCCAACTCGGTTTCGAGGCTGGCTACTTCTGTTTCCAATTCAGCACGCAAGGATTCGTCTTCCAATCCAGCCAGTTCCGAGGCATCATTCAAGCGGTGTTCGAATCTACGCCAATCTTCTATCTGCTCGCGCAGACCAGCCACCTGCTTGCTCACTTGCTGGGCATGGTTGGGGTCATTCCAGAAATCCGGTGTATTTATCTCTTTTTCGAGCCCAGAGAGTTGGGTTTCTTTTGCTGGCAAGTCAAAGACTCACCATAAGCTGGCGAAGTACTTCCCCGGCAGTTTGTAAGCGTTCCAATAGATCCTGCATAGCGATCATCCCTTCTACGCAACAAGTTAGGTATTGTAGTTGTGTACCTTATTCTTGAAGACTTCCGTATATGACCAATGAGATTGGATTATTTTCCAGGAACCCTTTTTGCGGCGATAGACTTCCGTGCAGTTCCACCGGTCGGGTTGCTCTCCTTGAAAGGATATGTAATTGAAGGTTAAAACGGCCAAATCCCTTAGTACCAGTACGGAAGGGTTGAGCAACTCGAACCGATCAACGTGGACCTTACCCCAAACGTTATTGCGGTAGTAGTCAGTCAACGCCTCCAGGCCGTCGATCCGGGAAGGAAGGTAAGGGTCGAAGTAAACCACTTCCGGGTCGGTGATCTCGAGAAAACCTGCCGGGTCGCCATTACCCCAGCGGGTCAGGGCGGCTTTTTCCATTGCAATGATCTCTTCTGAAACTAAATCCATGCTTACTCCGCAAGAATCCCTTTTACAAACGCATCCGGGTCGAAAGGCATCAAGTCTTGCGCCCTTTCACCCAGACCGGCAAATAATACCGGTAGAGCCAAGTCATGCTGTATGGCAAAGACCATACCCCCACGTGCCGATGAATCCAGCTTCGCCAGGATGACACCTGTCACAATGACAGCCTCTTTGAAAGCGCGTGCCTGTACCAAGGCATTCTGTCCAATCGTGGCATCCAGTATCAGCCAGACGGCCTGGGGTGCACCTGCCATGGCCTTGCCGGCCGCACGATGGACTTTCTTGAGCTCTTCCATCAAATTATAACGTGTATGCAGGCGACCGGCCGTATCCACCAGCACCAGGTCATAACCCTTTGCCAGGGCGGATTGTATGCCATCGTAGACCACCGCTCCCGGATCGGAACCCATCTGCCCGGCGATGATTGGCAAATCCAGCCGTTGCGCCCAAACTTGTAACTGGTCCACCGCGGCTGCCCGGAAGGTATCTGCCGCCACGAGTAGGACGCGCTTACCTTCATCGGTAAAAAACCGGCCTAACTTGGCGGCAGTAGTTGTCTTTCCCGATCCGTTTACACCGACAAGCAGGATGACGGTGGGCCGTGCGGGTAAATCCACGCGGGGCACAGCATCCAGGCGAGAACGTAATTCTGCCTCTAAATTGGCTCGCAATTCCTTGGTGTGGGTCAATCCCTGATTTCGGATAGTATTACGTAAGGAATCGATGATCGCTCCGGTCGTCTCCATTCCCAGGTCAGCCTGGATGAGCAACGCTTCAAGGTCATCCCAGGTGTTCGTGGTTATCTCCGTCGCGCCAAAAATGCCCGCCAGCCGTCCAAAGGCGGTTTTGCTGCTGCGGGATAATCCTTGTTGCCAACGAGCGAAGAGGTCTGACATGACGGGGCGATTATACTGCATAGGTTGCAATAGTCGTATTGTATTCGTTCCTTATATCGAAAAAGAACTGTAATTATGCAACTTTTTTCCCTTGTGAGCATCATAAGATATAATAAGGTCAATAAATCAAATGGAGAAAGTGTGACTGACGGTTGGACCGAAGTTATTGCCAAATGGAAAACTGAATTGACCTTCGTTGGTCAAAACGCAGCCGGAGGAACCGTTCAGATGGGTACACTGGAAGGCAAGCCCGGGATCAGCCCCATGCAGCTTTTGCTGGTGGCTGCAGCTGGTTGCACCGGCGAGGATATTGTTTCCATCCTGAAGAAGAAACATCTCACACTAACCGATATGCAGGTACGGGTGCGTGGATTACGCGCCACAGATTATCCATTGATCTGGACGCATATGCATCTCAATTACTTGATCTGGGGTGAGAACATTCCACCAAAGGATGTCGAACGGGCTATTCAACTTTCGGAAGAAAAGTATTGTTCCGTGGGAATTATGCTTGGCAAGGTAGCCAAACTTACTTCAGAATACCATCTACTAAAACCCGGCGAAAAAGCCGATTAAAGGAGCTATGCATGACCGAACCGATTCACGTTACAGATGCTGCTTTCGAGAGAACTGTCTTACAAAACCCTCTGCCAGTCATTGTGGATTTCTGGGCGCCCTGGTGTGCACCCTGCAAGATGGTCAGCCCGATGTTGGACAAGATTGCCCAGGAAATGCCTGGCAAATTGATCATTGCCAAGGTAAACACCGATGAAAATCCTGAATGGGCCACCAAGTACGGCGTTCAGGGCATTCCAACCATGTTGTTTGTTTTTGGTGGAAAGATAGTCCATCGCCAGGTGGGTGCGCTGCCCGAACGTATGCTGCGTGATGTGGTAAATCAATTCATCGAAGTGACCACCCAGCCAAGTAATTAAAGTTTAAACTCCAACAAAGAACCGGTTGCTGGTGTGACAGCATCCGGTTCTTTGTTGGATCCAAAATACAATTTGTTTTTTCGGTCGACCGCTCGATCTTCGATCTCATCCCCAATTTTCCAGTGAAATAAGGTGTTCGCGCGGCGGTAATGTTGGGCTTTTTTTCCCGTTCCGTCAAGCAGCATTTTGAGCTTTGGGGGATTCACCTGGTGTCTGAATTCCTGAAATCTTCCACACACAATTCGTTTATAATTGAGATATGAATAGTTTCGTTATTATTGCTCTCCTCCTTGGGTGGCTTGCCGGTTGGCTGGTCAACTACTTGGCAGATGTATTGCCGATTACACGAAGTTTCAGCCACCCGGTTTGTCCGCATTGCCAGACCCCCTTTCCCTGGGGTGATTATTTGGCCTTACGAAATTGCACTTCTTGTGGCAAACCACGCGGTGCACGTACCCTTTTCGTACAGGCCATGCTGACAATTGTACCGGTCTTATTATGGCTTTTTCCACACCCCGGCTTCCCTTTTATTTTGGCATTTATACTTTTCATCTACCTTTCCCTGGTCTTTGTGATCGACCTCGAAAACCGTCTGATCCTTCATCCGATCAGCCTCACCGGTGCAATCCTGGCATTGGGGATTGGTATCTATATACGGAGCGGGAAATCGATCCCGCATGGCATCACGAGCACCCTGATTGGCGGAGCTGTCGGGTTTGGGATCATGTTGGTCTTTTATTTTGTCGGTGAATGGTACGTGCGATATATGTCCAAGAAACGTGGCATGCCCGCGAACGAAGTGGCTTTGGGCTTCGGGGATGTGAATCTCTCCGGAATCCTCGGCCTTCTGCTCGGTTGGCCTGCCATTGCCAGCGGGTTGCTTTTCGCGGTTCTTGCCGGTGGATTGATCAGCCTTATTATCATCGCAGGAATGCTGATCACAAAGAAATATAAAGCTTTTACCGCTATCCCCTATGCACCATTCTTAATCCTTAGCGCCCTTTTTATGCTCTATATAATATAACTTCTTGCCCTGTTCTTTTCCTGGCAGAATGAGTAACCAGATAATAAATAGAACCGGTTTCCCGGTTCTATTTATTATCTGAAGGTTTTTTGTTCTCCGGTAACTTAAGTGGTCCGGTTCCCAGGCGATAGCCAAAACCGCGTACCGTCCGCACCCAGACCGGGGAAGAAGGGTCTTCCTCGAGTTTCTTCCGCAGCATCAGGATATACCGCCGTACCAGTGCCGGATCACTCCGCCCGGAGCCCCAGACCTCCCGGATCAAATCCTCTTCCGAAGCAACCCTCCCCTTCCGTTTTACCAGGACTTCAAGCAGGCGGAACTCGGTGGGCGTCAAATCAAGCGTCCGGCCGGCAAGCGAAGCTTGAAATTTCTCCAAATTCAGAATTATCTCACCATGAGCAATATAGCTGATCTCTTTGTTGTCGTTATGAACCCGCCTTATGACAGCCTGAATGCGTGCGACCAGTTCGACAAAACTAAACGGCTTGGTGACATAGTCGTCCACGCCAATCCGGAACCCGCGTAATTTGTCTGCTTCAGCAGCCTTGGCAGTGAGCATGATGACTGGGACATCGCTCAACTCGCGCAGGCGGGTGCATACTTCCCATCCATCCATGCCTGGCATCATCACATCCAGCAGGACCAGGTCAGGGTGTTCGTTATATGCCAGTCGCAGGCCAGCTTGTCCACTAGACGCTTCGTACACCTCAAAATTGCTTCCCCGCAAATACTGGCTCAAGAGATTCAATAGCGTTTGATCGTCATCGACCAGCAGAATTCGGATTTTCATCGTGCCACCTTCAAATAAAAATAAAAACGTGCCCCGCCTTCTGGCGGTGCTTCGAATGACAAGTCACTTTGCATGGCGCGCAACATGCGTTTGGATAAGTATAATCCGAGGCCATATCCATAGACAGACTGCGAATCTTTGGCATCCAGGCGTTGGAAACGCTGGAAAAGCAAGGGTCGTAGCGCCTCGGGTATCCCTGGCCCTTTATCGGTGACCTGGACTCGTACCCGTTTTCTTCTATGGACAGCTTCAACCACCACGGGGCTTTCAGGCGCGTACTTCATAGCATTATCGAGCAAATGGCTGAAGATGCTGCTCAAAACTACCTCATCGGCCAGAACAGAGGGTAAATTCTCCGGCAAGCAGACCCGGATTTGCCGCGCGCCAGGAGCCGCGTTGAGTTTTTGGCAGACAGTTTTAAGGGCTTCTTCGAGAGAAATCGGCACCAGGTTTAATTGGATACGTCCGGCTTCTGTTGCTGAAAGGTGAAGGATCGTTTCGACAAACCGAGTCAGTCGTACAACTTCGTCTTTCATAAGAATAAAAGTTGAGCGGTCGGTTTCTGACCGGCCTTTTTTGAGAAGGAGCAATTCCAGCCCGCCGTTCAGACTGGTCAACGGTGTACGCAATTCGTGTGAAACCATCGAAACAAAATCGCTCTTTATCTGGTCAAGCTCTTGCAATACCTTGTTCTGTTCTTCCAGCTGCTGGTAGGCTTCACTGAGAGTATGCGTGCGCTCTTCCACCTTTCGTTCCAATTGCGCATTCAGGTCTTCCAATTGCCGGTGGACTACCTGAAGCTCAGAGTAACCCTTCTGGATGGCAGCCTGTTGCTTTTTCTGATCGCTCAAGTCATGCGCCTCTCCTGCCAGGAGCACCTTCCGGCCTTCTGAGAAGATCGGACTAAGCGAGAGCAGGTACGGGGATTGCTTTGCACGCAGGCAGACTTCGAGCGAACATTCTTCCCGGGATGCCCGTTGGAGCAGATCGTCCGGGAAATTTTCGTCATCGAAAATAGCGGATAAACGCTTGCCGGTGATCTCATGCGCTTCCCGCAGGCTAACTGCACGAACAAGAGCTGGGTTAGCTAAAAGGATCTTTCCGCTTCTGTCGCAAATAAAGATCGGTCCGGCGATGCTACTGAACAATTGCCAGTATTGATGTAGTTCGCCCTCGCCAGCGCGCACACCCATTCTTACGACCAGCACCAGGGTCATGATCAGACCAACCCAAACTCCCGGCCAGGAAAGCCGGCCGCTCAAGCGCCAATCAGCCAGCACAAACCAATCAAGCAGCATTACAAAAGTAAACGGCAGGATGTTCTGTATTCGTGTACCCAGATCGAAAGTCTGCGTGTCTGGGCCACTTGTCTCATTAGGTAAATTCGCCAGGAAAACCGTCCCACACCCAAAAATGAGCCCTCCCATCATCCAACCGAGGCTCTCTGGACCTCCAGCCAGGTATCCATTTACCGGAGCAAGCAAACTGTATATGTAATCGGATACGAGGAAGAAAAATAGCCCGCAACCCCATAGGAACAGTGTCCGGCGTGCCTTGCGGTTCGCCAGCAGCATGTTGACCAGGATCATCAAGAGAATAAGATCGGCTATCGGATAAACCAAAGGGGTAAATTCAGCCGGTTCCAGAGAAGAGGCAGATCTGCCTAGCATCAGCCATACCAGTGTGCCAACCACGCCGGCTGAAATGGTCACATCCAGTAGAAAACGGAAGCGGGAGGGGGCGTAAGGGTTTTCAAATGGATATACGATTAGAGCGAAAAAGAAGAGAGGATAAGCCAGAAAACTGAAAATATCTGCCGGCGATAAGATCGGCGTGGGTATTCCGCGCACCCCTTCAAAAAATGTGCGCACCAGGTTTCCCAATGACCAGCACACCAAACCAAATCCCAGGAAACGCCAGGCCCGCTGGGAGTTGGGGGAAGCTGTGGCAAGGATTGAAATACCAGAATTACTGCGGTGAGTCCCGGAACCAGAACTGCCAGACTGCCGATAAACAACCGACTGTGGCTTTGCGGAGACCTAAAAATCACCCAGATGATATACGCACCCAGGAACAAGAATGACTCGAGCACGACCCCCTTCCAACGGATCTGCCAGGGGAACAATTTGTGTAAGAGTTTTTGCAATGCGGCCTCCTGTTATAAGTCTATTATGAAAGCTTTTACCGCTTTTGAACACTTACCACAGACAGTTCATGGAAATTATAACCACGTTCTTCTTCCGGCGCATGGTCTTTTTATCCCTCACAATGGAAATTCCCCGGGAAGTAAATTTCAGGAGGCCTGCTCAACATCTGGACAGGCCTCCTGATGGCATTGCACACCCGTTCTTAGACCGCACTTATGGGCAGTCGAAGCAGATCGTCGGCACCGGCGTATATGTTTTGGTAGGTGTAATCGTCGGCGTAGGTGTTATCGTCGGTGTAGGCGAAATTGTCGGCGTAGCTGTTTTCGTCGGCGTTCGCGTAATGGTTGGAGAGGGCGTATAGGTAGGCGTCGGTGTGATCGGTGTATTGGTCGGCGTGGGCGTATACGGCGGCGTAGGCGTAGGTGTGGGCGTGGGCGTGGGTGTCCGGGTGGGTGAGGCAGTAGGCGTGGGTGTCCGGGTGGGTGAGGCAGTAGGCGTGGGCGTACGCGTAGGTGTAGGGGTAATGGTGGGTGTATTCGTCGGTGTAGGTGTATTCGTTGGCGTAAACGTCTTCGTCGGTGTAGGGGTTATCGTTGGCGAAGGGGTTATCGTTGGCGTAAACGTCTTCGTCGGCGTAGCTGTGTTGGTGGGCGTATTCGTCGGCGTAGGCGTTATCGTTGGCGTAAATGTTCTCGATGGTGTGGGTGTTATCGTCGGCGTGGGTGTTATCGTCGGCGTAAATGTTTTCGACGGAGTAGGCGTTATCGTCGGCGTATTTGTTATCGTCGGCGTCTTCGTTGGCGTTCGTGTTATCGTTGGCGTCCTCGTTGGCGTTCTTGTCCGCGTAGGCGTCCGGGTGGATGTGTTCGAAGGCGTGGGAGTGATGGTCGGAGTATTCGTTATTGTTGGAGTATTCGAGGGGGTAGCCGTCAGCGTCGGTGTAGTAGTATCGGTGGGGGTACTGGTGAATGTTGCCGTAGCGGTTGGGAGTGGCAGTCGGGGTTGGCGTGTTCGTACTCGTCGGCGTTAACGTAGGCGTATCCGTCTCGGTCGGGGTGAGCGACGCCGTACTCGTGGGTGTGGGGGTATCGGAGGGTGTAAAAGTCTCAGACGGCGTAAAGGTTTCGGAGGGTGTAAAGGTAAGCGTCGGCGGCCTGGGCGTCGATGATTTTACCGGTCCGGGTGGTGGAAGCGGTGTATTGATGAATTTGGATATACGGAACTTTTCCACGAAACCTTTATCAACCGATACCAGGTGGGTCATAACCCAGCTTGTATTGGCAGAATCTCCAAACAAGCTGGCCAGTTGCAGGAAAGGCGTAATGAATGGATGGTTGAAATCCACCATGACAATTACTTCCTCACCCGGTTCGCCAGCGTCATCCCGGGAGACGCCAATTGGGTTTCCATCCGAGTCTACACCAGAATAACAGCCACTGTATTTATCCGAGAAGGTCTTTCCGATGGCGGAATAACTACTGCTGGAGCAGATCCATACTTTCAAATAGCCCGGTTGGGATTGGGTGGCACCATCTTCAACCAACATTCCGGCTGTATAGTGCTGGGCCACGGCGTGGATGGATTGAAGGCGGGCCTGGTCCTGGTCAGCACTATCCGTGCAGCCGGACTGGCAGTAGACCTGCTCCCATCCACCGGTTACCGCGTAACGTACTGCCTGTCGGGAGATGTTCTGTATTAAAAGCCAGGCTGAGAATAGCAGGGAAAAATCAATGATGGCAAACAGCAGCATCAATAGGATGGGTATCGCCAGGGCGAACTCGACCACACCCTGTGAACGGCCCGCCCGTTGCCAGTACCGTTTTCCATTCCCGGAGAGGGGAAATCCTGGAGCTTTCATACCCATCCTCCTAACGCGTCAGCCGGGTGGCGATATTGTCGCCGATTTTCTTGAAAATGTCGCCCAGGTTTGCGGCACTGGCTTTATAGTACAGGCCATTGCCAAATTTAGCGGCATACTTGAGCAATCTTTGGCCAGCCGGGTCAAGGTCGGGCAAGATGCCGGCTTATCCACTTGATCGCCCAGACCAATCGAAAAGATCAATGACTGCAGATCTATGCCGACATAATCGACCATATCGCGGGCATAATCGTCGGCATCGTAATTGGCGATATCCCATACACCGGGCGCATATAAGTAGCCCGAGTCCGATGGATACAAGGGATACGGGGCGCCGTTTCCGTTTAGGATGCAGCGGTCTTTCGTCGCTGCCAGTGCGCAATGGCGGGTGGAGGTGGATCAATCTCGGCAGAATGGGGTGGCGCCCCAGGTGGAATCCGGACAAATTGGACTGTTATCGAGATTGGTCCCGCCGTTCGCCGATCCATCCGTCAGCAGGACGACCACCCACAGCGACCCCTGCCGCTGCGGGAATCACCGAACTCACTCCCGGCCACCTTCAAGCCATCCCCAAGGTCGGTTGTCGTACACCCGGAGGGGTCCTGGGGATTGTCCGGGTCGAAATAATAACCATTCCCGCAATCGAAGACCCCTTTATAGAGCGCACCAGTGACAGTAGAAGCGAGATAGTTCATGGGATGGCCGGGTTGGTTGTCGCAGTAACCAGCCTGGATGGTTGCCTTGTAACAATACGGGCGGCAGGGTTGGCCATCCGGGCATTCGTCTACGCCGGAATAAACTTCCAGGTTTTTGATATTAGTTTCAATCGTCGCCTTAATCTGGTCTGGCGTACACGGGGCTGCGGGACAATTCTGGTCGAATTGCAATATGTTGGTTGCAGCTTTATCAAAAGTTACCACCGCGACCCGGTCATACGGAAAATACAAGCGGTCAACAAAATCCACTGCCGCCTTTTTTACCTCCTCGAACGGGTGACACTCTCCGGGCAATCCATCGGTCTGAATATCTGCTATATACGCCGCCTTTAGACCCGGATCCATTGTGCTTGCGTTGATGGCCTGGATCGCATCGCTTTTTTGGTCATCGTTACAAATGCTCGGATCGCGTAGTGGCCACAGGGGGGAATCGATGTTGTTGGGAATATTATCGATATCCTGGATCTTAGTCTTATTGATATCCTGGGTCATGGACTCGGAAGTATCGATCACCAGCACCAGGTCCAATGAAGCTGCTTCCGAGGTCGCTTCGGCAGAAATGGTGACGCTATTAATTCCAATCACAGGCAGGAAGGCCAGTTTGATCGTGGCCGTATCGCGCACACGCACCAGCTTGCGTGCTACAAATGTGCCATGGCTGTCGGTGCACAGGCTGGGGTCAGTCATGCATGTATCCACCGTGACAGGATGGTTGGCATCCAGGGTGACTCCGTTCAAAACCAGAAACTCGGTCGCGACCTGGTCCAAAGTAGTGGTTTGAACTCCGATACGGTATTTCAAGGCGGCCGCCAGGGCGGCCGCGTCTGTCGCCCGGCGCAGGCGGGCATTGCCTATGAATATGAGGCCCACATCCATCACCAGGCCAACAATAGCAATAATTGCTATTGCGGACAAGGCCACCACCACAATCACCTGGCCGCGTTCCAGTTTTGCGGATTTTCGACTGGTTTTTCGAGTGGGTTTTGACATTTTCAATGATCCTTAATGAGGTTCAGCCGAGGAAATCGGCATTATTGTGTAAACATACAAAGGGATCGGGTCGGGAACGATGGTGAATTGAACACCAAAGAACGAAAGGTTGGAAAAAACCGGTAATTTCAGCATTTGAGGATAATTGTAAAGTATCTCCACCAGCAATAGCCCGGAGAGCGGCGCACCAGGATCCAGGCGGTCAATGATGGCGGTATCGTTGAGACGTGAAGCATGCGCCGGGCACAAATACCAGTTCTGATCAGCCAGAGATGGCGGAACAGATTGGAGATGGTCTGAAGGATGATTAGGATCTTTTTGCCAGTAGAACTCGACAAAGTCATTGTAATTGCCGCACAGGCTCCAGCCATCTGCATAATTATGTCGCGTAAGAGTACTTCCAGATGCACTCATCACGGAAATAATAATGTCATCACCCTTGGTCGGGTCAAGTGTGACCGGCTGCATTGTGTTCGCGGCTTGAACGGCGGTATAGTAGTAAAATTCAGGAATAGGTTGCACCGGTATCCAAATTATAGGCGATGGCGCTATTGGAGTAGCGGGCGGCTTCACGTGCCCCATCCACTACGTGCAGATAGTTGTTCAGCAGAAAACCGTATTCCACCACCCCGGCCAACAACATCATCAGAATAAGCAGGATCAGCATGAGCTCGACAAAACTCTGCCCTTTGCTATTCGTTGGAATGCGTAAAATAGACCGTTTATTCATGGCGGTTCAGCCTGGAGAAAGATTAGCACCAGATTAATCATATCTCGATGGAAGGTGCTAGTCAACAATTCTACGGAAACTGTAATGGGGTATGGATGTGGAATTCACAAAATCACGACAATCCAGGCGTTAAAAACCGCGATATAATCCTTCCACTTCATATTTACAGGAGGTGACCCCAATCGTTTTAAAACGGGAAAGCTAGCGCATGATCCTGGACAGCCCTGAGAAGGATCTGGGACTGTCGACGGATGACGAGGATGAGGGTTCTCTGCCGCGCGGCGGAGCCAATCCCGGCAGGAATGCTGCCGGGAAAAAATCGAATGATCAGCGGATGCCCTCCGGGGATGCCATGATCCCCGCAGTCTTTCCCTCCAGAAGCAAATCCTGCCACAACGCTCACCGGGTAACCGGAGAGACAAACCCGCAGGAACTGGCATTAAAATCTATATCATTGCGAGCTGCTCCTATGCGGCGAAGCAATCCCCATGGTACTTGGGAGCTTGCTTCATCTGTCGAACTCCGGTCGCAATGATACAAAATTGGAGGATCTCCCATGTGTGGAATCGTTGGTTACATCGGGCCGCGCGAGGCGGCGCCGATTCTTCTGAATGGCCTGAAAAGGCTGGAATATCGCGGCTATGACTCAGCCGGCCTGGCGGTCCTGGCAAATGGCCGCATCCAGGTACGGCGGGAAGCCGGGAAATTGGCCCGGTTGGTCGAACTGGTGGAAAGATCACCTGTCAGTGGTTCGCCAGGGATCGGACATACCCGCTGGGCTACCCACGGAGTACCGTCCGCCCGCAATGCCCATCCGCATCTCAGCGAAAATGGGCGCGTCGTGATCGTCCATAATGGCATTGTCGAGAACTTCCTGGAATTGCGGGGTGAGCTGGCAGCCGAGGGTGTGACCTTCCAGTCAGATACGGACACAGAGACCATCGTCCAACTGGTCGAAAGGTACCAGTCGACTGGCCTGAACCTGGTCGAATCTGCCCGGCGCACCTTTCACCAGATCCAGGGTTCCCACGGCATTGTTCTGATGTCGGCCGACGAGCCCGACAAAATCATCTGCGCCCGCATCGGCAATGCCGGGGGTGTTGTGATCGGCTTGGGTAAATCTGAGAATTTCATCGCTTCCGATATCCCGGCCATCCTGGAGTACACCCAGAAGGTCATCTTTCTGGAATCCCAACAGATGGCGGTTGTAATGCGTGAGCGCGTACGGATTGAGACGCTGGAAGGCCAACCCGTCCAACCCAGGATCCATCCCATCCGCTTTGACGCTGCCGCGGCCGAAAAAGGTGAGTACCAACACTTCATGCTGAAGGAAATCCACGAGCAGGTGCGTTCGTTGACCGATACTCTGGCCGGGCGGGTGGATTTTAAGGCCGGGCGGGTTCGCCTGCCGGAACTCAAGTTGACTACAGAAATGGCCCGAAAGATCCGGAAGATATATATTACCGCCTGCGGTACAGCCGCTTACGCCGGTATGGTCGGAAAAATATTGATCGAAAAGATCGTCCGCCTGCCCTGCGAGGTTCAGATTGCCTCCGAGTTCCGCTATAGCGACCCACTTGTGGATGATCACTGTGTAGTGCTGGCCATCAGTCAATCCGGTGAGACTGCTGATACATTGGCCGCCATGGAAGAAGGCCGCCGCAAGGGTGCTAGCTTGTGGAGCATCGTCAACGCCATCGGCAGCCAAGCCACGCGGGTTTCGGATGGCAGCCTCTCGATGCAAGCCGGCCCCGAGATCGGGGTGGCTTCGACCAAGGCCTTCACCGCCCCGCTGGTCGACCTGTACATGCTGGCCGTGCTTTTTGCAGACCTGCGAAACTCCCTCACTGATGCCGAACGCCGCACCCTGGTGGCGGACCTGCGGCTGGTACCCCATCTGGCCAGCCAGGTGCTGAACAGCGAACCGGAAATCAAAAAAGTTGCGCATGCCTTGAAAAACGTTCGGGATTGCCTGTTCCTGGGCCGCGGGATCAATATGCCGATCGCCTACGAAGGTGCACTAAAGCTCAAGGAGATATCCTATATTCACGCTGAAGGCTACCCTGGCGGTGAAATGAAACACGGCCCGATCGCACTGATCGATAAAGCCATGCCGGTCGTCTGCATTGCTCCGAAAGACCCGTGGCACGAAAAGATGATCAGCCAGATCCAGCAGGTCAAGGCGCGCGGCGGAACGGTCATAGCAGTTGCAACCGAAGGCGACGAGTTGGTAGCCTCCCAAGCCGACCACGTGTTATGGATTCCCGATTGTCCATGGATGCTTTCGCCGGTGGTAACAGTCATTCCGTTGCAGTTGCTGGCCTACCACATTGCTACTCTGCGCGGTCTGGATGTGGATCAGCCTCGCAATCTGGCAAAAAGTGTCACGGTGGAATAGTCAAATAGTCCTGTAGCCTGACAAACTAATAGACCATAATAATAGCTGGAATGGATTAAAATAGAAGAACAACCTATTAATTTCAACCCCATCAGGAGATTACTGGCATGTCGAACAGAAGAACTGCGATAATAAATGAAAAACGCCGCCGCAAAGCCCGCCAAAAGACCGTTCAGATCATTGGCATAGTCCTGGTTGTACTGGTCGTGGCAGCGGTCATCTGGATAATTATAGCTTCCCAGCCACCCAAAGCAGTTACCAGCCAAAATGCACCGACCGTTGCAGCGATGCAATTTTCAACTCCGCCGCCTATGCAGATCGATGTCAGTAAACAGTATTTCGCCACCGTAAAAATGGCCAAAGGTGGAGAATTCGTCATTCAGCTCTACCCCGATAAAGCTCCCATCACCGTGAATAGTTTTGTCTTCCTGGCGCGCAAGGGATTTTTCAATGGCACCACTTTCCACCGGGTGTTGGAAGGTTTCATGGCCCAGGGTGGCGACCCGACCGGTTTGGGCAACGGCGGGCCCGGCTATTCCTTCGTCAACGAAAAGAATGACCTGCTTTTCGATAAGGCGGGCGTGGTCGCCATGGCCAATTCTGGTCCGGATACCAACGGCAGCCAGTTCTTCATCATGTTCGGACCATATGGCCTTTCGGAAAATGACTATACGATCTTTGGACAAGTTATCAGCGGCATGGATGTGGTTAATGGCCTGACACGCCGTGACCCTCAGCAGAATCCAAACTTCGCCGGCGATGCGATCTCAAGCATCACCATCACGGAGAAGTGACCCAGAGGTGAATTATGCAAAAAATCTGCGGGTGGAGCTTCGCTCCACCCGCAGATTTTTTTGTTCCTTTTCATGAATGCAGGTCGGGTTTCAATGACATGCTATATAATAGATTGTATTGTTTCCTTCATATTTCCATGGGAGAAGCGGAATGCCCAACCAGGTCGTAAATACCCATCAGGAGTTGAAAGCGGTCATCCTGGCCGCTGGGAAGGAATCGGGCGGCTTGGATGATCGATCGATCCTGCTGCAAACTCTCGGATCGCGTAAAGTGATCGATTATGTTATCCAAAATGCACTTCAGCTTGTCAGTCCCGAGAACCTGTATATTGTTGTCGGCCTCGAAAGCGAGGCGATGCGTGCACATTTAGGGAGTGAATATCAATATATCTGCCAGGAGCAACAACTCGGTACCGGTCATGCCGTTCTGCAGTTGAAACACCTTCTCGAAGATTTCCACGGAGACCTCTTCATAAATTACGGTGATACTCCCCTTTTCCGACCAGACTCCATCCGCGGTCTGCTCAATCGTCATCGATTGCGCCAGGCAAAGTTGACACTCCTGAGCGCCGTGGTTGACCGGTCCTATCCATATGGACGCATCATCCGTGACACCAAGGGCCAAATAATCGATATCATCGAAGCTTCCGAGGCATCCGAGAGCGTGCGCGCCATCCACGAACTCAATATCGGTGCATACGTTGTCCGCGCCGATACGATTTTTCCGGCATTGGAAAAACTTCCCCTTGCTCCAGAATATGGCGGCCTGCGATTGACCGATTGTGTCCACCAGCTTGTCCGGTCTGGATTGCTCGTTGAGAGTTACCAGACCTATGACCAGGACGAGGTCCAGGGTATCAATACGCCAGAGGATCTGGCAAATGCGGAATTTATCCTGCAAAAACGGCTCTTCCGACCGCACCGTCCGGAGGCCGAGCAGCAGGTCACCTTCGGGACCGGTGGCTGGCGCGCTGTGATCGGCGAGGGCTTTACCATGCACAACGTCCGCCGACTGTCCCAGGCATTGGCAAACGAGGTCACCCGCCAGGGGCAAGAAAAACGCGGTGTCCTGATCGGCTTTGACCGGCGCTTCCTTTCGGACCGTGCCGCCGAGACTGCCGCAGAGGTATTCGCCGGGAACGACGTTCCAGTAACACTACTCTCTGAGGATGCTCCCACTCCGCTTGTCACTTTTGCAACCGCCCGGCTAAACTCCGTTTATGGACTGGTCTTTACCGCCAGTCACAATCCTCCGGAATGGAACGGTCTGAAGGTCTTTCGCGGCGACGGCTCGCTGCTACTCGATGAGGAAACCCGCCTGATTACCGCCGAAACCAACCAACTCAGCACAGCCCAGGTCGTCAAGCTCGACCTCGACCTGGCCGTGGAAGCCGGTATTGTCAAACGCCGTGATATGACCAATGAATACGTGGATGCCGTTGAAAAAATAATCGATATGGATGCCATCCGCAAGGCCAACTTGCGCGTCATCGTGGATCCGATGTATGGTGTTGGTCAGTTGACATTGGGCATCATCCTGACCGAGGCTCGCTGCCGCGTGACATTCATCCACGAACGCCGCAACCCGCTCTTTGGCGGGCGTTCCCCGGCTCCCGACTTGGAATCGCTGCGACTGCTGACCACCGAACTGGAAGAAGGGCAATTCGATCTGGGCCTTGCCACTGACGGCGATGCCGACCGTATTGCCATCATCGACGAAAAGGGCCGCTACATTTCAACGAACGACCTGCTCCTGCTGGTTTACTGGTATCTGCATGAAGTGCGCGGCCAACGCGGCGGCGTCGTCCGTAACCTGGCGACGACCCACATGCTCGACCGTATGGCTGAGATGTTTGGCGAAAAAAGTTACGAAGTGCCGGTTGGTTTCAAACACATTGCCGCCGGCATGCTCGAACATGCTGCACTTCTTGGAGGCGAATCCAGCGGCGGTCTGACCGTGCGCGGCCACATCCTTGGCAAGGACGGTATCTTCGCCTGTGCCCTGGTCGTCGAAATGCTCGCCCGCACCGGCAAAAAGATCTCCGAGATGCAGTCGGAGGCCTGGAAAATTTCCGGCCACTTGTTCAGTTACGATGAGAACATCCCGGCCACTCCCGAAATGCGGATTGCCATTCCCAAGCGAGTGCAGGAAACACCCATCACCGCCATCGGAAAATACCCGATTGTGAAAACCTCTCACTATGACGGGACGAAATTCCTGCTCGAAAACGATAACTGGGTGCTACTACGCTTCTCCGGTACCGAACCGGTCCTGCGCCTGATGGTCGAGGCCGATAGCCCTGAAAAGGCACGCGAGTTGATTGATTGGTTAAAACAATTCTGCGGCACTTCAGAGTGAGGATGACCTAAACCGATTAAGGCTCGGGGAAAAAATTATTTACAATAAGAGCAAGCAAGGAGTATTCGTTATGAAATACGGTTATTTCGATGACATCCATAGGGAATACGTGATCGACCGTCCCGATATACCCGTCTCCTGGACCAATTACATCGGCGTGAAAGACATGTGCACAGTTCTTTCCCACAACGCCGGTGGCTATTCCTTCCATAAATCTGCCGAGTACAGGCGCATAACCCGTTTCCGCCAAAACGGCGTACCCCTCGATCGGCCCGGGCATTATGTCTACATCCGGGACGATGAGACCGGCGAATTCTGGACCATCTCATGGCAGCCGACCGGGAAGGATCTATCCAAGGCGAAATACGAGTGTCGACATGGTCTTTCGTATTCAAAGTTCTCCTGCAACTACAAGGGCATCCAGGCCAGCCAGGTCATCTTTATCCCAGTCGAAGACGATGTGGAGCTCTGGGACGTCGTGCTGCACAACACAACCGGGAAACCGCGCCAATTGTCCATTTTCTCGTACGTCGAGTATTCTTTCCATCAAATCGAGAGCGATAATCAGAACCTGCAAATGTCACTCTACTCAGCTGGGTCTAGTTACCAAGATGGTATCATCGAATATGACTTATTCTATGAACCATCGAACTTTTATTATATGACTTCCAGCTTCAAGCCGGACTCGTTTGACTGCCTTAGGGATAGTTTCCTCGGAACCTACCACACCGAAACAGATCCCGAGGCGGTCTCCGGTGGTCAATGCTCAGGCAGTTCCGAGTTGGGCGGAAATCACTGCGGCGCACTACACAAAAAGGTTGCCCTAAAGCCCGGTCAGGACACCCGCCTGATATTCATGCTGGGCGTTGGCAATCGAGCAATCGGACGGAATATCCGATCCAAATATTCCAATTTAGCCATCGTAGACAAAGGTTTTGCTGCGTTGAAGGGTTACTGGCAGGCTAAACTGGAGAAATTCCAATGTAAGACCCCGCATGCAGGCCTGGATTCGATGGTCAACATTTGGACTCTTTATCAAGCGGAAACGTGTGTAGTCTGGTCGCGCTTCGCCTCCTTCATCGAAGTTGGTGGACGTACCGGCCTAGGCTATCGTGACACCTCACAGGATGTAATGTCCGTTCCGCACACCAATCCTGCCAAGGTGAAGCAGCGAATGGAAGAGCTGTTCAATGGTCAGGTCCAGCAGGGCTACGGCCTGCACTTGTTCGATCCGGAAGCATTCAAAAAGCAGGCAGCCACTGTTTCCGGTGGCAAACTCCTCACTGTCGTCCCGACACCCAACAAGGCTGATATGATCCATGGCCTGAAGGACACCTGCTCCGATGATGCCTTGTGGATCGTCGCATCAGCCTGCGAGTATGTCAAGGAGACTGGCGATGTGGCTTTCTTCGATGAGATCATCCCATTTGCAGATGGTGGCGAAGCAACGGTCTACGAACATCTTCAGCGATCGCTGGATTTCTCCGCTGAAAAGGTAGGCAAGACCGGCATCTGCCTGGGCCTGCGTGCCGATTGGAATGATTGCCTCAACCTGGGTGGCGGGGAGAGCGCCATGGTGTCCTTCCTGCACCATTGGGCGCTGATCAACTTCATTGAGGCGGCGAAGTTCCTGGGACACGTAGAAGACGTAAAAAAATATACTGTCATCGCCGAAAAGGTGCGCAAAGCCTGTGAAGATAACCTATGGGACGGCGAGTGGTATTTGCGCGGCTTTACCAAAAAGGGCATTAAGATCGGCTCGCATGAGAACAAGGAGGGCAAGATCTTCCTGGAAAGCAACTCGCTGGCGGTGCTTTCTGAAGCGGCTTCACCCGAACACGGTCTCCAGTGTATGGATTCGGTCGACCAGCACCTCTATTCGAAATACGGCGTTCATCTGCTTTGGCCATCCTTCTCAAAGCCCGATGATGATATTGGCTATGTCACCCGCGTGTATAAAGGCGTCAAGGAAAATGGGGCTATCTTCAGCCATCCGAATCCGTGGGCCATTGTCGCCGAGTGCAAGCTCGGTCGTGGCGGACGTGCCATGAAGTTCTACGACGCCACTCTGCCTTATAACCAGAATGACATCATTGAAATCCGCCAGGCTGAACCCTACTCCTACTGCCAGTTCGTGATGGGACGCGACCACACAGCCCATGGCCGGGCGCGCCATCCCTGGCTGACTGGTTCAGCTGGCTGGGCCTATCATGCAGTCACACACTGGATCCTGGGCGTTCGTCCCGGTTACGAGGGGCTAACCATCGATCCCTGCATCCCGGCGGAGTGGAGAGAATTCGAGATCACACGTGAGTGGCGCGGCGCCACTTACCACATTCTGGTGAAAAACCCCCGGGGAGTTCAAAAAGGAGTCAAGACTGTCAGTCTGAATGGAAAACCAGTCAAGGGTGAGATCCCTCGGCAGAAGCCAGGCAGTCGTAATGAAATAATTGTTTATATGGGTTAGTAAATAATAAAGAATTCCCCGATCTGCCGACCGGGGAATTCTTTTTTTTCGTCATCTCTTTAAAATTTTTCAGTTGCCTGTCACCCGGAAGGTACAAAAAGGATACCCTTTTGCGTTTTTCTTCAACATGGCCGTTTGTTTAACCGGCGAACAGGTCCAATGCTCCAAAAGGAATGTATCCATCCGGCATAGTTCGGGGTTCGAGGGAACAATGGCTGCATACGGACAATGCCCCAGGATGATATTCGGCCCATTCATACCGGCCTCCCATCGTGCCTGGTAATGCAGTTCATTCAACCGCTCAACCAATCGGGTCAAGCGACGCGTGAGCAGGATATCCGGTTGGGTATCCCCTCCCAACTGCAATGCGACGGAACGAAGACTGGTTTCGAGGGTTGTCTCTGTGGCATTCTTCAACCAGACAATCAACAAAGCCCCCGCCAGTTCGTCCAAACCGTCACCCAGAACCTTCCGTGAAAGACCATAAATGTTTTCCGGTCTGCCTCGTCCTTCTTGGTGTAGACTGATATATTCAATCAACTCGTTCAATTCCAGTATTGCCAGGTGGTGGCGGATATTCGCCCCGGTCATCCCCAGGGCGCGGCTCAACTCACGGGCAGTGGCGGTTTGTTGTTTTCTCAGGTAATCCAGGATTCGCAATCTGGTCGGTGTGCGCATGAGGCTATTATACTATTTATGCAAATATATATTTGCATAATTAAATTGACAGGACCATCTCTGGCGGCTATAATCCAGCCCGGTCTGACATTTCAAGGGCTTTATGCATATGGAGAATTTGTATGGATGAAAATGAATTGAATTCACCTGGTTATGAGATCCCTCCTGAAATAAAAGGGAACCTTGCCATCACCAGTCTCGATCGCATTTACAACTGGGGCCGGAGCGCCTCCGTTTGGCCGATGATGTTTGGGTTGGCCTGCTGTGCCATTGAAATGATTTGTACCGCAGCCAGTCGTTTCGACCTTGCCAGGTTTGGCATGGAGATCATGCGTCCTTCTCCTCGCCAAAGTGATTTAATGATCGTCTCAGGCACGGTGACCAAAAAAATGGTCCCAACTATCGTTCGACTATACAACCAGATGCCGGAACCAAAGTATGTGCTGGCAATGGGCGCGTGTGCCTCCGGCGGCGGACCCTTCAAAGATGGTTACAACGTTGTCTCCGGCGTTGACAGGTTTGTCCCGGTGGACGTTTACGTGCCCGGCTGCCCTCCCACACCGCAGGCTCTCCTCAACGGGCTGATGAAAATCCAGGAAAAAATCAAAGGTGAGTCCATTAAAAATTCCCGCTGGTATAAAAAGGGCCCGGATATGGCTGAAATCCCCATCCCCATGCTTGGACCGGATTTGATTGATCCACGTAAAAGCCACCTGATCAAGAACGAGAAGGAGGCCTAGGAGACAGACATGGCAAATCCCGCCTCCGTTCAAACACTCGACCTTTCAGCCCGCTTCCCGAACATGCTCAGTGTGGATACCCGCCCGGGGTATTCCGGATGGCTGCTTGATAAATCGCACCTGCTCGAATTCGCCACCGCCCTGAGGGATGAGTTTGGCTATGACTACCTTTCATCGATAACGGGTGTCGACTATCTACCCGAAGGAAAGATGGAAGTCGTTTACCAGCTTTACAAGACTACCGGCGGTCCGGGATTGCTGTTCAAAGTCCAGGTTCCACGGGTGGATCCAGTGGAGGTCCCATCGCTCGTGTCCATCTACCCTGGCGCGGAGTTTCAGGAACGCGAAGCCTGGGACCTGCTTGGCATGAAATTCACCGGTCACCCAGATTTGCGGCGTATCCTGATGTGGGAAGATTTTAACGGATTCCCCCTTCGTAAGGATTGGCATGAAGCCTACTTTGAAGAAGATGCCAAACCTTTCCGCAACCGTTGGCCGGACGGCAAGATTGTCGCTTCCGAAAACAGGAACAAATACGGCGATAATATTGCCTACCCAGGCGGTTTCAATCCTGAAAACCAGACGTTCGATCCTGAAAAAGCTCTTTATGAGGCGTTACGCTCATATCAAAAGAACGAGAGTGGCCTGGATACCGATCATATTATTGTCAATTTAGGGCCGCAACACCCCTCCACCCATGGGGTTTTCCGGGTAGCGGTGATGCTGGATGGGGAGACGATTGTAAATCTGAAGCCGGTCATGGGTTATTTACACCGCAATCATGAGAAAATCGGCGAGCGCAACGCCTATATCATGAACATGCCCTATACCGACCGCCTGGACTATCTGGCCTCTATGAGCAACAATTTTGGCTATGCGCTAGCGGTCGAAAAATTGATGAATGTCATTCCGCCTGAGCGTGCCGAGTACATCCGTGTGATCATGGCCGAGATGACGCGTATCTCCAACCACCTTTTTCTGATCGGCACCTTGCTCAACGATCTGGGCGCCTTCTTCACACCCATGCTGTATGCCCTGGAAGAGCGCGAATTGATCCTGGATATTTTCGAGGCCGTCACTGGCTCACGCATGATGTGCAACTACTTTCGCTTCGGAGGCGTTGCCCGCGACTTTCCAGATGGTACATTCTTAAAAATAAAGAAAATATTCTTCGAGCGCCTGCCTGGCAAGATCGACGAACTCGAACGCTTCCTGAGTGAAAATGAGATCATCCGTTCTCGCTGTGTTGGGCAGGGCGTGCTGTCCAGTGAAGATGCCATCCGCTATTCAGCCGCCGGTCCATTATTGCGCGCCTGGGGATTCCCTACGATGTACGCCGGGCCGAACCCTATGGCATTTACGATCGCTTTGAGTTTGACGTGTGTATGCGCAAGAATGGCGATATTTATGACCGCCTGATGCTTCGATACGATGAGATCCGTCAGAGCATTCGCATTAT
Source organism: uncultured Chloroflexia bacterium (assembly GCA_963806575.1). GTDB lineage: Bacteria > Chloroflexota > Anaerolineae > Anaerolineales > Villigracilaceae > UBA877. Next base: position 206,547 of record CAWDYX010000028.1, read on the forward strand.
CCAGCAAGCTACCAAACAAATTCCGGATGGCCCGGTGACTTCGGGTAAACCGATGTACCAGGTACGCGTCCCACCTGGCGAAGCCTATGGACGGGTGGAGGGTCCGAAGGGTGAATTGGGATTTTATGTCATCTCAAATGGCAAACCCAACCCCTGGCGCTATCACGTACGTGCCCCCTCTTTCATAAACCTGACCGCTTTCGGTCCGATGTGCATCGGTCAAAAGGTCGCGGACGTGGTGGGCGTCCTCGGATCGATCGACATCGTGCTTGGCGAAGTGGACCGGTAAGATAACACGTTTCGTGTTTCAGGATCACTTGTCAAACCTGGCAGCGTGATTCTGGACACAGGAGAATTCAATGAGTGATATGTATGGTAAAGGCATTCTGAAAGGGCTCGGTGTTAGTCTTAAGCGGTTTGTCGAAACCTATCTCGACGACCTAAGCTGGATTGGTAGACGCTATGGCACTGAAAAGGGTATTGCCCACCGTTCCAGCAAGGATGCGCGTGGGATCTTCACCGTTCAATATCCGGAAGAGAAAATCCCGGTACCTGAAGAGTTTCGGTTTATCCCCTTCCTGGTCTATAACGAAGGGCCGAACGGGGAGAGGAACCTTCTCTGCACTTCCTGCGGTATCTGCGCCAAGGTCTGCCCGCCGCAGTGTATTTGGATTGTCCGTTCGACCGATCCTGCCACAGGCCGCCCCATACCGGACCCCGCTGAATTCTACATAGATGCCGATATCTGCATGAATTGCGGACTATGCGCCGAATTCTGTCCGTTTGACGCCATCAAGATGGACCATGATTATGAATTGGCCTCCTTTGGGCGCACAATTTACAATAAAGACCGGCTCTCCAAACCCACCCAATATTACGAAAGTATCCGATCGGATAACGCCGCGCGTGAAAATGCCGCCCGTGCAGCCAAGCAGGCCGCACGCACAGCAACCAGTTAGGCAGAACAACTTTATACGCATGTACAACCCTGATACCGACCTGCTTTTCCCTCCACGCATTCTTCCGGCTTTGCGCGAGCTGCGCGGCACGCCATGGCAGGAGCTGGTCACCAGTATAATCTCGGCCGGGCCAGGCAGCCTCGAACAGGTTGCTTTCGTCCTTATGATGGCATACCTGAACAATTGTGCCACCTGTAATTCCGACTCGTACCGGGCCATTAATGGCTGTACCATTTGCGCCAAGCAGTCGCTGAAACGTTTCCACGAGAGCGATCAAACGTTGATCGAGATTTTCCAATCAACCAAAGGGGAGGTCGAACAATATATGCAAAAGAAAACAAACCTAAATCAAGGTGATTCGTTGGATCACCACCAGAAAATGAACAGGTAAAAATGCCAAAATCCATCACTTCCGAATCCGTTTTGGCTGCATTGAGTAAAGTGCAGGAGCCCGAACTTCATCGCGACCTGGTTACTTTGAATATGATCCGCAATATCGAGATCCAGGGTGACACCGTCAGCTTCACAATTATGTTGACCACTCCCGCATGCCCGCTCATAGGCAGCATCGAAAACCAAGCCCGGCAGGCCGTAATGGGCCTCCCCGGTATCAAAGCGGTCAATATCAAAATGGATGCCACCGTCCCGAACGATGGTCGCAACCGCGGGCTGTTGAACCTGCCCATCCGCAATGCGCTGGCGATTGCATCCGGGAAAGGCGGCGTCGGAAAGAGCACGATCGCGGCCAACCTGGCCGTAGCCCTAGCTCAGACAGGCGCCCGTGTGGGTTTGATGGATGCCGACATCTACGGACCCAACATCCCCACCATGATGGGCATCCATGATATCCCCGGTACACAAGGTAACAAGCTCATCCCGGCGGTGGCTTATGGCATAAAACTAATGTCGATGGGTTTCCTGGTCAAACCTGGTCAACCGCTCATCTGGCGCGGTCCAATGCTTAATTCCGCCATCCGCCAATTCCTGGCTGACGTGGAGTGGGGTGAACTCGATTACCTTGTCATAGACCTGCCACCCGGCACCGGAGACGCGTCATTATCCCTCGCGCAGATTCTACCACTATCCGGCGTGGTCATCGTGACCCTGCCGCAAGCAGTCTCTCTCGAAGACGCCAGCCGAGGCTTGAGCATGTTCCAGACCCTGGAAGTGCCCATTTTGGGCATCATCGAAAATATGCGCGGTGAATTCTTCGGTTCCGGCGGTGGTGAAGACCTGGCCCGCCTTGCCAAGGTCCCATTCCTGGGCGCGGTTCCAATGGAGCAGTCCGTCAGGATTGGCAGTGATACAGGTGAACCAGTCGTCGCATCAAGGCCCAATTCAAGCGCGGCAATAGCCCTCAAGTCCATAGCCGGGCAGGTGGCTGCCCGAATCAGCGTTGAGGCGCTGAACCAGAAGACCGCGCCTGAGATTAATATCGAGTGATAGGGTTCTAAAGTTTTACCTTTATCATAAAAATGTTATTAAAAGGAAGTCTGCTATAATCATGCCCATGCAACCTCTGGTCGTTGGAATCCGGTTCGCAGAGATCGGAAAATCCTACCATTTTGATGCATCCTCAGTACCGCAGATCAAAGTCGGTGACCGCGTCATAGTTGAAACCTCTCGAGGCAAACAACTGGGCGAGGTGGTGCAGATAATTAAAGATGCCCTTCCCACTCCAGAAGGCTGGAAACCCATCGAACGGATCGCCTCCCCGCGCGACCTGCTCTTGCGCCGCACCTGGGCCCAAAAGGAAGTGGAGGCAATGATTGCCTGCCGGGAACGTACCTCGCAACTGAAATTACATGGCGTTAAAGTGGTGGCTGCCGAATACTCATTTGACGGGACCCGGCTTACCTTGATGTTCAGCACCGAATCGGAAGATAAGGCCGAACTCAAATCCTTGCGCCACGATATGCAAAAGCAGTACCAGCCATCTCAGGTAGAGTTGCGCCAGATTGGACCGCGCGATGTGGCTAAAATGCTGGGAGGCTTGGGCGCTTGCGGGTTGGAATCACGCTGCTGTTCTATGTTTCTCACCGAATTCAGCCCCATTTCCATTAAAATGGCCAAAGAACAGGGTATTTCCCTCACACCGCAAGAAATAACCGGAATGTGCGGGCGCTTGCGCTGCTGCCTGGTCTACGAGTACGAACAATACGCTGCAGCCCGCAAAGAACTCCCAAAACGCAACAAAAAGGTCCTTACGCCTATGGGGGAAGGCAAAGTGGTGGATGTATCGCCCCTCATTCTAACCGCCCGGGTGGAATTAACGGGTATTGGCGTGCGCGAATTCCAGCGCGATGAAATCGAACCATGGGACGAGCTGGAAGCGCTACGGCGTAAATCCCAACAGCCTTGTGAGAATTGCCCCGATCCAGAAAAAGTCAAACCATGAGTAACGACAACCTTATTTCTCCCGATGCCTGGGAGAAACCCCAAAATATCCTGGTCATCCTGGCTCATCCGGATGACCCGGAATTTTTTTGCGGAGCCACCCTGGCTCGTTGGGCCAGGGCCGGACACGCGATCCATTATTTCCTGCTAACGTGCGGCGACAAGGGCTTCGATGACATTCACGCGACTACGGACCAGATTTGCAGGACCCGACACGCCGAACAGAACGCTGCAGCAGCCATTATCGGGGTAAAATCCGTCCGGTTTTTGGACCTGGAGGATGGTTTTCTTGTTCCGAGCGTAGACCTGCGGCGCGAGGTTGTGCGTGCCATCCGCCGGAATAAGCCTGATATCCTGGTCACTTGTGACCCAACTCATCTCTTTGCAGGTGATTATTACATCAACCATCCTGATCATCGCTATGCTGGCCAGGTCGTGCTGGATGCTATCTTCCCTGCCGCGGGCAACCCGTTCTTTTTCCCTGAACTTATGAAAGACGAGGGTTTGATGCCACATAAGCCGCGCGAAGTCTGGATCTCGCTGACCAGTAATCCGACCGTTACTTTGGACGTGACCGATACATGGGAGATAAAGATCCGAGCATTGAAAGAGCATAGGTCCCAAATTGGCGATCCGAAGGAATTCGAACAACGGATGCGCGCCCGTAAATCAGAAAAAAGCACCGAAGAGAATGAATATTACGAGGAAAAATTCCGGGTGATAAAATTCCGGTAAACAGGTGGTTGGCATTTCCTGTATCAAGAGAGGCTCCCATGAACGACTTTATTTCCGAAGCCCAAGCGCTATTCGAATATACGCAAGCCTTGCGCCGGGATTTTCATATTCATCCCGAACTTGGTTTCCACGAAGTTCGTACGTCGGGGATTGTTAGCAGGGAACTCAATTCCCTCGGGTTGGAAGTCCATACCGGCCTGGCCGGGACTGGTGTAGTTGCATTGATCGAGGGCGCGAAACCTGGCCCGGTCATTCTCGTTCGTGCTGATATGGATGCGCTACCAATCGAGGAACAAACTGGTGCAGCTTACGCTTCCCAAAATCATGGTGTCATGCATGCCTGCGGACACGACGGGCATACAGCCATCCAGCTGACGGTGGCCAGGATTCTCAATGCACACCGCCAGGAACTGGCCGGAACAGTGAAATTCATGTTCCAGCCTGCCGAGGAGGGTCTGGGAGGCGCAGAAAAAATGATCGAAAGTGGCATTCTTGAAAACCCCAAAGTGGATGTGGCACTTGGCCTGCATGTCTGGAATGAGCAGCTCGTTGGTTGGTTTGGCATTGCCAACGGTCCGGCCATGGCAGGAGCGGAAATTTTCAAGATCAAAGTCATCGGGAAAGGCGGTCACGGTGCCGCCCCACATCTAGCCGTGGACCCAGTCCTGGCTGCCGCACAAATTGTCACTGCCCTGCAAGGGATTGTTTCCCGCAATGTACACCCCCTTCAGACTGCAGTGGTCAGTGTTTGCACAATCCATGGCGGGGAAACTTTCAATGTGATCCCACCGGCAGTCGAGCTGACCGGCACAATCCGGACTTTCGAACCGGAAGTTCGGGACCGGGTACTGAAGCGTTTCGAAGAGACCGTGCGCGGGATCGCCGGCGCGCTGGATTGTCAGGTCGAAATAGACCTACAGCGTCTCACCCCGGCGACGGTTAACCAACCTGAAATTTCCGGCATCATCCAAGAGACCGCTCATCGTCTTTTCCCGGAAGCGGAAATAGATGAAGCCAATTTCATCACCATGGGATCGGAAGATTTCGCATTTATCCTGGAAAAGGTGCCTGGTTGTTTCTTCTTCATCGGATCAGCAAACGTCGAAAAAGGGCTGGACGCCTCCCACCACCACCCAATGTTCGACTTTGACGAAGTTGTTCTACCCCGCGCTGCCGCCTTGATGAGCGCCGCGGTGGTCAACCTTTTAATGAAAACTTAGCTTCCTTTGCTCCCAGATTTATTCTTCCCCTTGACCCTCGTCCAAGTTTGATTTATCATATTTTCGCCTATTTTTGTCGAATATAGATCCAACGACTACAGGAGTTAGCATGACTGTCAAGAAGGTTATTGATGATTTTTCCATTACCATCGCCACGATCAATGGTTCCGGCTCACAAACTGCCAATGTGACTCTTCTACGTGCCCTCTTCAAAATGGGGATCCCGGTCTCCGGCAAGAACCTGTTCCCATCCAATATTCAAGGACTGCCCACCTGGTACACCATCCGTTTGAGTAAATCTGGTTACATCGCCCGCCGTGACGAGCAGGAAATCGTGGTAGCCATGAATCCGGCCTCCTTCGCAAAAGATCTGGACTCTGTCAGCCCTGGCGGGGGCTTCTTTTACGCCGATGATATTAAAATTCCAATTGGGCGCAGTGATATTTCTATCTACCCAATGCCTGTCAAGGCGCTGGCACGTAATTCGGATGTATCGCCAAACTTACGTGATTACATTGCGAACATGGTCTATGTGGGAGTCCTGGTACAAATGCTCGGCATCAGCATGGAGGCCATCCAACAGGCCCTCAATTTCCATTTCAAAGGCAAAGAAAGCCCAATTAACTCCAACCTTGGCGTGATTCGTTCCGGGGCGGAGTGGGCCTCTCAGAACCTCAAGAAAACCGATCCTTTCTTCGTTGAGACGTGTGACCAGACTGGTGGCCTGATCATGGCGGATGGAAATACTGCCGGCGCACTCGGAGCGATCTATGGCGGCGTCCAGTTCGCCGCCTGGTATCCGATCACGCCAGCCTCCAGTCTGGCTGAGTCTTTGAATGTTTACCTTCCTCAATTACGCAAAACATCGGAAGGCAAACAGACCTACGCAGTGCTGCAGGCCGAGGATGAGATCGCCGCGATCGGCATGGCCGTGGGAGCCGGGTGGGCCGGATTGAGATCGATGACTTCCACCTCCGGTCCTGGCATCAGCTTGATGTCGGAATATGCCGGATTAGCACACTTCGCTGAAGTACCCATCGTTATTTGGGACGTACAACGCATTGGTCCTTCCACCGGCCTGCCCACTCGCACAGCTCAGGGAGACCTTACAGAGGTTTATTTCCTTGGTCATGGAGACAAGCAGAATGTGATCCTGCTTCCCGGTTCGGTGCAGGAATGTTTCGAATTCGGTTGGAAGGCCTTCGATCTGGCAGAGCGGTTGCAAACGCCTGTCTTCGTGCTTTCGGACCTCGATCTCGGCATGAACCAGTGGATGACCAAGCCTTTTGAATATCCTGATTTGCCCATGGATCGAGGCAAGGTCCTGTGGGAAACCGGCCTGGATAAACTTAACGGTATCTGGGAACGCTATAAAGATATCGATGGTGACGGCATCCCCTATCGCACCGTGATTGGGAACCGTCACCATGCCGCAGCATATTTCACGCGCGGCACTGGCCATGACGAGAATGCGAAATACAGCGAAGAAGCCGTCAATTGGGAAGCTAACATGCTGCGCTTGAAGCGCAAGTACGCTGCTGCCCGTTCACTGGTTCCGAAACCGGTCTTCGAAAAGACGACCGGAACGAAGGTTGGTCTGCTCACCTATGGCTCCTGTGAGGCTGCCGTCCGGGAAGCGCGTGTCTTGTTGAATCATGCAAGAGGTCCGAAGACCGATTTTCTACGTATGCGTGCCCTGCCCTTCACGAAGGACATATCCGATTTCATAAAAAATCACGAACGTATCTATATTGTTGAAGCCAACCGCGATGGCCAGATGCGTCAGATCCTTTCCGCAATCATGCCCGACCAGGCCTCCAGGCTCCGTTCCGCCGCCCATAGTGATGGTCTGCCGCTGACTGCCAAATGGATCGAGGAAACCATCCTTGCCCAGGAGGAAGAAGAATGACTACACCTATTCCTGTCTCCATAGGCCAGGTTAACAAAGCCGGCCTGACCAAAAATGAATACCACGGCCTTGCCTCAACGCTCTGTCCTGGTTGCGGGCACAACTCGATCGCCAACCAGATCATCAGCGCCTGTTACGAGTTGGATATCGTCCCTGAAAATGTGATGAAGTTCAGCGGCATTGGTTGCTCGTCAAAAAGCCCGGCCTACTTTCTAAACCGTTCCTTTGGTTTCAACGGTTTGCACGGACGCATGGCCTCACTCGCCACCGGTGCCATCTTCGCCGATATATCTGTGAAGGCCATTGGAGTCTCCGGTGACGGCGACACTGCCTCCATCGGTATGGGTGGTTTCAAACATACTGTCCGTCGTAACGTCCCGCTGGTTTACATTGTTGAGAACAACGGCGTGTATGGTCTCACCAAAGGCCAATTCTCGGCGACCGCTGAAGTGGGCTTGAACCTCAAGCATCAGGGCATAAACCAGTATATGCCGGTGGATATTTGCATGGAAGCTCTGGCTGCCAACGCCACCTTTGTGGCGCGCTCCTTCGCCGGAGATTCGAAACAGGTGAAGGAACTGATCAAGGCTGCCATGAGTCACCATGGCATCGCCGTACTGGATATCATCAGCCCTTGTGTAACCTTCAATAATGAAGAGAACGCCTTCCACTCCTACACTTGGAGCAAGGATCATGAAGCCCCGCTGCACGAGATTTCTTACGTGCCCAAACTCTCCGAGATTATCCTGCAGGAGGAGTTTGAGGAAGGCACCGTACGTGAAGTGACCATGCACGATGGTTCTTTGGTCAAACTCAAAAAACTGAAACATGACTATGACCCCACCAGCCGCTGGCATGCCTTGCAGATGCTGGAGGAAGCTCAACGCGAGGATTGTCTGGTAACCGGATTGATATATATCGAGACCGGGCGTCCGGCTTTGACCGACCTGTATAACCTAGTGGACCAACCTCTCAACCGTCTCCCGGAGCCGGATCTACGCCCGACCCGCCAGACCTTGGATAAAATTAACGCGATGATGTTTTAGGGTAATCTTTCAATCCAACAATTGAATATCTGATTTTTCTCCCCATGGAAATCACCCGTACACTTTCCATTTCTGATGGCGAGTTGACATTTACTTTTATCCGCGCCTCCGGTCCTGGCGGACAAAATGTCAACAAAGTGGCGACAGCCGCCCAATTGCGCTTCAACGTGCGTGATTCCCCCTCTCTACCTACAGAGGTGAAAGAACGGCTGTTCAAACTGGCTGGAAACCGTATGAGTCAGGATGGCGCGTTGGTGATCGAGGCCAAACGTTACCGTACCCAGGAAAAGAATCGTGCAGATGCTGAACTCCGGCTCAAAGTTTTAATCCAGAACGCTGCTCGCCGTCCAAGAGTCCGTCACGCCACTCGGCCAAGCCTGGCCGCTCGCGTGAAAAGAGTCGAGTCCAAAAAGAAAAGAGGGTTAGTCAAAAAGCAGAGGCAATCGGTTGATGAATGACAATAAAAAACCCCGGCTCGCTGATGGACCGGGGTTTTGATTATCCAAAACTAGCGTTATTTTAATCCAGCTCTGCAACTACATCCGGGATGGCATCCAATACATCACCCGCCAAAACCGAGACGGTGCTTCCTTTAAATCCAGCAGCGGATAAACCCGCCCGTGCGTGAATCCAGGCTCCTGCACGCGCCGCGTCATAGGCATTCACCCCTTGGGCTCGCAGGCCGGTAATAAGGCCTGCTAATACATCACCTGTACCCGCGCGCGCCAGAGCCGGGCTCGCCACTGGAATGATGGTTGAACGTCCATCCGGTGCGGCAATGACAGTAAATGCACCTTTCAGCACTACAACATGTCCCCATTCCTGGGAAAATTTTCGGGCGACATTCAGCCGGTCTTTTTGGATTTCTTCAACCGCCATGCCGGTTAATATAGACATTTCCCCCGGGTGGGGCGTAAGAATGGCTGGCGCGGGCAGCAACTTTGGCCAATCAGGTAGCTTTGCGAGCAATTTTAATCCATCGGCATCGAAAACCACTGCAGGCAAGCTCACAGGTTTGATCTCCGATTCTTCCCGGCTGCCATGGACAAAGCCCATTCTTCCATGAGCTGGTTTTTCCGAGGTACCGTTGAGCAAATTTTCAATAAATTCCCTGGTTGTGTCTTCCCGACCAAGTCCGGGACCAACCAATAGTGCAGTGGCACGTTCGAAATTTTTCATCAATACATCCGCTGCTCCTGAGGAGATGACACCCAGCTCATGAGGGAGCAGCACCCAGGTCGCTTCAGGGAACTGGCCCGCCAAAGTTCCGTGTAAGGATGCAGGAATGGCCAGCGTCACCAAGCCGGCACCGATACGGTAGGCCGCCTTGCCAGCCAACAATGCGGCGCCGGTGTAATTGATCGATCCGGCAGCAATGACCGCAGTACCGAAGGTTCCTTTATGCGCATCGGTCGGGCGGAGCGGCAGGAGGGATCCAACCAATTTTTCGTCCGCAACTTCATCCTTGACCGCCTGCCAGGTTTCCAGATCATCCAGCCGGCCTATTTCAACTACACGCAATTCGCCGATCAGGTCATAGGCTGGCAATTTCAACAAGCCTTGTTTGACAGCCGCCATTGTGACGGTCGCATCGGCAGGAATCGTCTGCGGTGCAGCCTGGCCGGAATCACAATCCACTCCGGACGGGCAATCCACTGCAATAATATAAGGCGGCCATTCCATTTCGGCGACAATTCCCTGAACAGCCGCCAGAGTCGTTCCAATCTCACCTTTGAGTGGCAGCTTGAATCCAGTGCCAAGCACGCCATCCAAAACAACGTCGGCATTTTCAAGAAAAGCCTGCAATTGTTGGAGATTTCCATCCTTCTCAGCCTGGTAGATTTCCCCTTCGGCTTCCTCCAATCGCTTGACCAACTCATCACCCGTCACCCTGCGATGAATGAGATAGGCCCGCGCGGTCCAGCCTTTCTCAGCCAGGCGCGTCAGCGCTACGAGCGTATCTCCGCCATTATTGCCGGGACCAACCAGACCCAGAACCTGTACTTCTTCCTCGTCGTCCTGGGCATATGCCAATCGTAAAACTTCACGCGATAAATTGTATCCGGCATTTTCCATCATCTTATCGTAGCTCAGCCCATTGGCATCCGCTTCCTGCTCGATTAACTTCATTTGGGGAACAGTCACCAGCTTCATATTATCTCCAATTCTTAATTTACTATTCATCCATGTGCCAAAGACAAACCGGCATCATTATAACTTTAATCAGCATGCATGGCCCATGATTTGAATATCTCATTAATAAAATAATTACAAACTAATATGCCTAAAACTCTTGCAATAATTCGAAAGTTCGTCTATGCTTAACCTCGAATGGAGGCAGGCGCCGAAACCTAGGCTCCCAATCAGAAACGGCCATTACGAAATCATAAGGAGAAAAGAGATGAAGAAATTGGCATTTGTGGTAAGTGTATTAATGATCGCAAGTTTGGTCCTGTCGGCCTGTGGAACGCCAACAGCTTCGACCAGCGGTGGTACAGTAAAAGCCGGGATGCCCGACCTGAAGGGTAAGACCATTACAGTTGCTTTGGAAAACCAGTACCCGCCCTTCAACAGCATTGACGAGGCCACCAACAAAGGGGTAGGCTGGGACTACGACACGGTAACCGAGATCTGTAAACGTATCAACTGCGTGCCCCAATTCAAGCAGGCTGCCTGGGATGGCATCTTCCCGGCCATGCAAGCCGGAGAATATGACATGTTGGCGGATGGGGTGACCTTCAAGATGGGACGCGCCTGGGCTGTGGATTTCTCAATCCCTTATACCGCAGTCGCCCAGCAGCTGGTGGTCAGAGCGAATGATACCCACACCGTGGACGATTTCAAGAAGGATTCCAGTCTCAAGGTTGGTTCCCAAATTGGAACAACCAACTACATTGCCGCGACAGAAGTCATTTCCAAATCGGACCATCCAGTCCTATTCCGAATTCCCGGCGGCTGTCCTGGCTTTGATCGCTGGCGACATTGATGGGGTTGTTCTGGATGATACTGCGGCATTTGGCTTCATCCAAGAGAATCAAGGTAAGATAAAAATTGCAGGTGTTGTCTCGACCGGTGACCTGCTGGCCTTCGTCTTCCCACCCAACAGCCCATATCTCGGCCCGGTCAATGCTGCTCTGCGTTCAATGCACGATGACGGAACATTGGCTGCTTTGAACAAAAAGTGGAATCTGGCCGACCCGGGAGCGACAGAACTCAAGTAACGCAAAATCGACCGTTTCTGATACTGGCAGGATGGGAGATACGGCCCCTATCCTGCCAGTTAAAATTAGGTGATGGAGAAGTATTAATGGAATTCACTGAGAGCAGGAAACGTCCCGGCATCATCCCAGGCGGTTTGAATGTTTCAAAATGGCCCTGGTGGGCAATCATACTGGCTCTGGCGGGCCTGACGCTCGTTTATTTGGTCCTGGGAAGCCATAATTATCAAGAGACGTTTCTCTATCTGACGCAGGGGATCATCACAACTTTGCGGATTACGTTCTTTTCGTTTCTTCTGGCAACAGTCCTTGGTTTGCTTACTGCGCTAGCAAGAATCTCGAAGAATGTATTTTTTCGGAACCTTGCAACCCTGTATATAGAAATTGCGCGCGGGATTCCGCTGTTGGTCCTTATCATTTACATTGCTTATGCCCTTTTTCCCCTATTCGTGGAGTTGGTGACAGCTCTAGGACACTGGGGAGTGTCCTTATTGCCAAGCAGTGGATTCTTTCAATCACTCTCGGTTTTTACGATCCGGGCGGTTTCTCCGGAGGGACGCGCCATCGTTGCGCTAGGGATCGGCTACGGCGCTTTCGAGGCCGAGGTCTTTCGCGCTGGCATCCAATCCATCAGCAAAGGCCAGATGGAAGCGGCCAAGTCACTGGGAATGACCTACTTCCAAGCGATGCGCTTCATCATCCTGCCTCAAGCCATTCGGCGTGTCCTGCCTCCGCTGGGCAACGACTTTATTGCCTGTTTGAAAGACTCTTCACTGGTCAGTGTGCTTGCAGTCAATGAACTGACCCAGATGGGCCGGTTACGCACGGCGAGCACATTCCGAGCCCTAGAGACCTATAATATGGTTGCTTTTCTCTATCTTTCGATGACCCTGCTGCTTTCAAGTGTCGTCCGTACACTTGAGAACAGGATGAAAATTGAGGAGTAAAAAACAAAGATAACCGCCCGTTGGCGGTTTTCTTTACATAATAAAATGCGCTGGGGGGGACTTGAACCCCCACGCCTTGCGGCACATGGCCCTCAACCATGCCTGTCTGCCAATTCCAGCACCAGCGCTTGAGCAGGTCGTATTATAATCGGGTTCAGTTGCCTGTCAAGAAACCCACTCTTTTTTTATCGCCGGAGGAAGCATGATCCGAATCGTAGTTGATGCCATGGGCAGCGACGAATTCCCCACCCCGGATGTCGTCGGTGCGACAATGGCTGCGCGCGAATATGGAGTGGAAATCATCCTTGTCGGCGACGAGGCTATGATCAGACCCTTGTTGTCTGCCCAAAGTCCCGGTGATTTGCCAATTCGCATCATCCATGCCCCGGAGATGCTGACCATGGAGGACAAGGGCATGGCACTCGTCTTGAAGGCGCGCCGGCCAAACTCAAGAAACTCGATGGCGGTCGGCATTGACCTGGTCAAAAATGGGCAGGCGGATGCTTTCGTAACAGCCGGCAACACTGGTGCAGCTTCTGTAACCGCATTCTTCAGGCTGGGGCTGATCCCGGGCGTGGACAGGCCCGGTCTTGCTCCGGTCTTCCCTACCGCAACCGGATCCTGCGTCGTCCTGGATGTCGGCGCAAACCCCGATTGCAAACCCGAAAACCTGCTCCAGTTCGGCATTATGGGAGCAGTCTACGCCGAGAAAGTGCGTGGGGTAAAAAATCCCAAGGTCGGCTTGCTCTCCAACGGCGAAGAAACCGGAAAGGGGAACGACCTGGTCAAGCACACTTATCCTTTACTGAAAGAATCCAAGCTGAACTTCTACGGAAATGTTGAAGGCAAGGAGATCATCGGCGGTTTGGTGGATGTTGCCGTCACAGATGGATTCACTGGCAATGTCATGTTGAAATCTTCGGAAGCAGTGGCTAAACTGATCCTGGATAAGGTAAAGGAATTGATCAATAACGGTCCACTGACGGCCAAGATTGGCGGTATACTGGTCCGTCCGACCCTGCGGAAGATCAAGAAGCTGCTTGACCCGGAAGAAGAAGGCGCTGCGCCGTTGTTGGGCATAAACGGCCTGATCTTTATTGGCCACGGCCGATCGAATGAGGTCGCCATTAAGAATGCCGTCCGCCTCGCCAGGAACGCCGTTGAGATTGGTGTGCTTGAGGCCATCCGTACAGCCATCGAACAATCCCTCAAGTGAAAAGTAGAGAGAAAATGAAAACGGTCACGAACGAAAATTTAATTAAACGCAATGCGAAGATCGGGCAATATACCAGCATGGCTTCCCTGGTTGTTCTTGGACTCGGCCTGTACCTGACGTTCAAGATGCCGGATAAGTTTGCCTATTCTCTGGCTGCCCTGCTGATTGGCTTCTTCATGTCCCAGGTTGGTATCAATTTCACCAACCGCTGGGGTCGGAATCCCCGCCCGGATGACATTATTGATAAAAGCCTGAAAGGGTTGGGACGGGAATTCACCATCTATCATTATGTGACTCCTGTCTCGCACCTGCTCATCGGTCCGGCCGGCATCTGGACGATCATACCCTATTTTCAGAGCGGGGCAGTAGTTTACGAAAAGAATCGCTGGCGTGTGAAAGGCGGAGGATTCCTCCAAGGCTATATGCGCTTGTTTGGGCAGGAAAACCTTGGCCGCCCGGACCTGGAATCTATCGCGGAGATCAACTCGGCCAAACGTTATCTGAAGCGCGTATTGCCTGAGGGGTCGGATATTCCGAAAATTAAGGCTGCCCTGCTTTTTGCCAATCCGAAAGTGGAGTTAAAAATCGAAGATGCCCCCATCCCGGCCATGCAACCCAAGGACCTGAAGGATTTCCTGAGGGAAAAAAGCAAGGAGAAAGCCATCAGCGAGTTGACACTTTCCTCCATCCGTGCCGTTCTTCCTCAAGCAGAAAAAGAAGAATAATTAACTGTTGAGGAACGAATCGGTTTTCACGGCCTGACAGGTCCTGGAGAACTGTCAGGCCGGTCTTATGGTACACTTGTTCTAATATGACTTCCATCATTTCACTTGACATCGAAACTACCGGTCTCGATCCGCAGGCAGATGCCGTCCTCGAAATTGGCGCTCGCCGCTTCGATGGTAACCGTGTCGAAAACGAGTATTCCACTCTCATTAATCCGGGATGTCACATTCCGGAATTCATCACCGGTCTGACAGGTATTTCGGATGAGATGGTTCGCCAGGCTCCTCGCATCCGCGACGTATTGGATGACTTGGTAGCCTTCATTGGTGATTCGCCCATCCTGGGGCACAATATCCAGTTCGACCTTTCTTTCTTCAGGAAATATAAGCTTTTCGAGTTGAACGAATGCATTGATACCTACGAGCTGGCTGCAGTCCTTATGCCTTCTGCCAGTCGCTACAACCTGGGTTCTCTCGTACAACAGCTTGGCGTTGCACTCCCTGCCACCCATCGCGCGCTGGATGATGCCCGCGCCACGCATGGGGTTTTCCAGCGACTATTCACGCAAGCGCGCGAGTTACCCCTCGATCTGCTGGCTGAAATTGTCCGTCACAGCGAACCGATCGAGTGGGACGGTGCCTGGGCATTTCAGCAGGCCCTGCAGGCGCGCTCCCATGAGGGTGTAAAAGCCAAACGAGTTAATAAACAACCGGAAGGGACTGCTGCAAGAGTTCATTCGAATGGTTCCCTGTCCGAAATGGCCGAAGTGGAAAAACGCAAAGGGCCACCCATCCAAGTACCCAGGGAACCCACCCCGATCGATCCGGAAGAGGCTGCTTCCGTTCTCGAACATGGCGGACCATTTTCGCACTATTTCGAGAGTTTCGAGTACCGTCCGGAACAAGTCGAAATGCTGAGGGCGGTAGCAAATGCCCTGTCGCACGGTCAGCACCTGATGGTCGAAGCCGGAACAGGTGTGGGTAAATCCTTCGCCTATCTCGTTCCGGCTGCCATGTTCGCTTTGCAGAACAACACGCGCGTGGTCGTATCCACCAATACGATCAACCTGCAGGACCAACTGATTAAGAAGGATATCCCCGATCTTTGTTCTGCGCTCGGCCTGGATTTGCGAGCGACGGTTCTTAAAGGTCGTTCCAATTACCTATGCCCGCGCCGCCTGGAACTCCTGCGCAAACGCGGTCCGGCTAATGCTGACGAGATGCGAGTTCTGGCTAAAGTGCTGGTCTGGCAGCTTGAAAACAGCAGCGGTGACCGTACCGAGATCAACCTGACCGGACCATCGGAACGCGACGTATGGGTGCATGTCTCCGCCGAAGATGACGCCTGCACCAGTGAAACCTGTTTGGAACGGACCGGAGGCGCCTGTCCCTTCTTCCGGGCCAAACAGACTTCGCAAAATGCCCACATCCTGGTAGTCAACCATGCCTTATTATTGACTGATGTGGCGGTTGGCAACCGTGTCCTGCCGGATTACGATCATGTTATTATCGATGAGGGTCATCACCTTGAATCCGCTACTACCGACTCCTTATCCTTCCGGTTGACTCAATTTGACATTGAACGTTTAATCCGTGAGGTCGGAGGTTCCAGTTCCGGCCTGCTCGGACGCCTGCTTGCCACGACGCGTGACCAGGTTCGTCCCTCCGATTTTGCAACGTTGAACCAGAAGGTCGAACGCGCCACCGATCTGGTCTGGCGATTGCAGGAACAGGCCCGCATTTTCTTCGACGCCCTGGCCGAGTTCATTGCTTCCCAGCGCGAAGGCCAGCCCAACAGCAACTACGCTTACCAGGAACGTATTCTGCCAGCCACCCGCACGCAGCCTGGCTGGGATTCCGTGGAAATCTCCTGGGGTGCAGCCGCCGAGACTTTGGCCTTGCTGGTGGCCTTGCTTGGAGAAATCCAGAAAGGCGTAACCGACCTCTATTCTGACGGGCTGGAAACGCTGGAAGATATCATCAGCAACTTGGGCAATCTTTACAGGCGTTTGACCGAAGCCGAAAGCATGGTCGGTTCGATGATTTTTAAACCGTCGATGGACTATGTTTACTGGGTTGAAGTTAATCCGAACAACAATCGCCAATCGCTCAACGCTGCCCCCATTCGCGTGGGTCCTCTTGTGGAGAAGTATCTCTGGCACGAGAAGCGCAGCGTTATCCTGACATCTGCCACGCTTACCACGCATGGGGAATTCAATTACCTTCGCAACACGTTGAATGCTGACGAATCCGATGAACTCGCCCTCGGTTCTCCTTTCGACTTTGAGACGGCTGCGCTTTTATACATTGCGAATGATATCGCCGAACCGAATGCTCACGACTACCAGGGGCAATTGGACAGGACGCTCGTCAATCTTTGCCAGGCCAGCGGCGGACGAACCCTGGTCTTGTTCACCTCGTATGCACAACTGAAGCGTACAGCCAAAAACATCTCAAGCCAAATGGCTCAGAAGGACATCGTTGTTTACGAACAAGGTGAAGGTGCTTCGCCGAATGCGTTGCTCGAATCATTCAAGAGTTCTGAACGAGCCATCCTGCTGGGAACGCGTTCATTCTGGGAGGGTGTGGACGTTCCCGGTGAGGCTCTTTCAGTCTTGGTCATCGCCAAGCTGCCTTTCGCGGTTCCTTCGGATCCGCTGGTTGCAGCCCGCTCAGAAACCTTTGAAGATCCCTTCAACGAATACCATCTGCCCGAGGCGATCCTGCGATTCCGCCAGGGTTTTGGGCGGCTGATCCGCACTCAATCTGACCGGGGCGTGGTCGTCATTCTCGACCGGCGCGTGCTGACAAAGCCTTACGGTAAACTCTTCATCGAGTCCTTGCCGCGTTGTACCTTGCGGGTTGGCTCATTGGCTGAATTGCCGCGTGCTGCCGCCAAATGGCTGGGATGACAATTGCTCTTGTGAGTTGTCGGGGTAATCGATAAATTTCAAAGTGTGATGGGCGGGCAAAGCCCCCCAACACATCGATTCCTTCCCTACCCACCCGGTGGTTCCCGATGAGCCGATTATAATGGTTCCAACGGAGTGAAAAACATGGATACAATGAAATGGGAAAGGCTTGCTGAAGTCCAGGGAAGATTGGAGGCTGAACTTATCGAGAGTTTTCTCGAAGCAAACGGAGTTGACGTGGAACTGATCCAGGAGTCAGTCGGCCATTCAGCTTTTCCGGTTGTGGTAGATGGGCTGGGTCGCGTCCAGATTTTTGTGCCCAAAGACAGGATCCAGGAAGCGCGTGAATTATTTAGCGATTATAAAGAGGGTTCAGGTTCGGAGCAGTAATCCCCACCCTTGCTGCCAACATTCTCATGAAAAGTAATCGGATCTGTAAGCCTAGATTTGAAGATTATGAAGACTTACGGTTATATAACGATGGCTAGACGAAATTGGCATTATTTCCCTTTTCTTGCAACCAGGCAGGTATTGTAATTTTCATAAGAAATTCCAACCTTACCATCCGGGGCATTAAAAAGGGATCTTATCTCATTGCCATTGAGAAAATGGCTGCGCATAAAGAGTAATTTTTCACCGAGGGCAATTGCCTTAACATAAATCTTGCGGATATCTGGCTCTACAATAAGAATGCGTCCGCCTGGGGTAAGAACACGCCAGAGTTCATCAGCCGTTCGACGCTGGTCCATCACATGGTGCAATGCATCTACCATAACGATTCTATCAATGCTCCCGCTCGGGAAAGGTAGATATTCCACCGGAGCACAGATCGTAGCCAGACCCTTGCCGAAAGCACGCCGCAACATTCCCTCCGAGAGATCCACGACGAATACTTCCTTTACCATGCTGCGCAAGGCTGCCGCAACACGCCCTGTCCCCCCACCTGCATCGAGCAAAACACAACTTGGGGTTAAGGATAACAATCCAAGCAAAGATTCATTAAATCTGAATCTCCCCACCCGGTCATAGAAACCGGCGATTAAATTGAAATGATCGATGGGCATGCTATGGACCGACGGTTATGTAATCCTTGATAAGCGCATAAGTTGCAGGCCCGATACCCGGAACATTCTGGATGTCCTGAATAACCTGAAAGTTTCCGTGCTGAAGACGGTAATCTACAATTGATTGTGCCGTCGTTGGCCCAATCCCTGGCAAAGTGTCCAGTTCGGTTACTGTTGCTGTATTGATGTTCACCCTGCCAAGATTAACATGGCTGGTATCCACGATTCCAGGGACATTGATTTGCTGGCCATCCGTTAGCAACATCGCCAAATTGATGTTATCCTTCTCAGCGCCAGGAAGTAAGCCACCGGCGGCCTGAATGGCATTGTCCACTCGACTGCCTTCCGGCAAAGTATATACACCCGGTGTTGCCACTGCCCCACTTATGTAGATTGTCAACATGCCTGGTGTGGCAGTCGGAAGCAGAGTGACTGCCTCTCCACGTGGACGAGACACTGCCAGCCAGATAATACCTGCCGCCAAAAGGCCGATGAGTACGCCATAAGTTATATGGATGAGGGTTTTCATTTTTTGTTCCTTTCTTAGCTTAATCGCATAATCGTTAATCGGTCTTCAGGCAGCGCTCTCGCGTTAAATATCCGTTCAGCCCGTTTTATACGTTTAAAATAAGGTGGCATTTCATTTATACCAATCGCACCAAAACCAAATTTTACGTACAACGGCTCCAACCTGGCGCGACACATCAAATATAGGGGACGCGTTGTCTCTCGGGTCAATAATTCCTGTATGACAGTCCGCGCCAATCCTTGACCACGTGACTGCTCCTGTACGGCGATGGAAGCGAGTTCGTGTGATCCGTCGAAATGCGGCTTGATCTGCCCACAGCCAAGCAATTTTCCTTCAGAGTTTACTGCGACCAAGAAATGCCGCCAATCCAATCCGGTCGGGTTGATCTGAACTTTAAGAATCAGCGCACGGATCGCCTGAAAATCTTTTTTCGTGGCTACGCGAATATCCCAATCAGACAAACAGACCTGCCGCAACTAGTATCGTAAATGAGCCGACAAACCAGTGAATGACCAGCGGGTAGACGAATGACTTGGTCCGCCAGGCGACCCATCCAAAGGCAAAACCACCAAAAATAGTCGAAAGCGTCTCGATTTCGGGTTTTCCGATATGAGCGAGGGCAAAAGGCACCGCCTGAAGCCAGATCGCCTCCGCCCCGAACTTGCGCGCGAATCCAAAAAGCAACCACCCCCTGAAGAGAAATTCCCAACTGAACAGGTCAAGGAGAGTGCTCCAGGGTGAACCTGGAAGAAGCGGTTTATAGTAGTTTTGCACGCTTGCATCGCTCCGGATGACCAACCACAGGACCGGTGAAATTACAATAATTCCGCCTAGGGTCAGGATACCAACCCTGCCTTCCAGTCCCCAATCCTGAAACCGAATTCACCCGGTTTCTGATGGAAAACCAGCAGAATGACGAGCATCGGAATAACGAAGTAGAGCAGTGTATGGTCAAATATCTTGGTCGAAAGTCCGGTGGCTTTCCAACCTGGGAACCAATTCTGCCATGGTGCTAATTGCACATGGTAGGAATCAATCATTAGCAACAGCGTGCTAATCACGAATAATACAGCTATTTTCCAGTCAAGTTGAAGTTTTTCGCCGAAAAGTTTCTTCACGTTTTACCTTATAAAAGTTTATTCGGAGAGGCGTTTGGCGGAGGGGCTGCTTTTTCTGACGTCAGTTCGGTTTTTTGGCTCTAAACCAGAGAAACGTGCTTAATCCTATCCCTAAAATAGAAAGTAGTATACCTGCCCAGACATCCCATGGCCTGTATCTGAAATGGTAGGTATGTTTCCCTGCAGGCGCATCCACACTTAGCCAGTCCGAGCCGAGCAGTGGAATACGGGTTTGATCCACCCATGCATCCCAGCCTGTCCAATTATTCTCATATACAATCAATCGACCTTTTCCGGAATCCGGACATTCTACGTCGATATTCCCGCCAACGGCTTGTGCTTTGCAGACAACCTTCTGGTCCACATTTTGAATGAAAGCATATTCATTTTCAGGATGGGACACAAAATATAATCCATTGAGAACTCTTTCCAAATTAGGCGTCGAAGGATCAACTGCAACAGGTGTGGCTTCCTGATTGATCGGGGGATCCTGTCGATTCTTCCATTGCCAGGTCCGGATTCCATTGCTAATTTTTAGATTCATGTCGAAACCGGGAATTAACCACATATGCTCGCCAAATGGTAAATTCACCCACTCCGAGCTCGCCGTCTTCAAATAACTTACACTCTGATATAAAGTCGCATCACTTTTAACTGTGACAAGCCAATTTTGACCAAATACATACGCCTCTCTTAACGACCAGATCAGCGGAATTGCAAGTATCAATAAGGCTATTTTCGAGATTGGGATAGAACCCGAATGGTCTTTAATTTTGAACTCTAGTAGGGGCAATTTTATTTGTAAAATCGCATTCAATCCCCAGGCCGACAATCCCAGAATGAGCGGGTCCGCCAGCCCGGCGATTTGTGGAGAATTACGAACGCCTGCTACCAGTGGTAGGAACTTGACGAACAATTTCAGTAAATCGGCACTCGCGATTAAATAGACCAAAAGAATGGCGACCAGGAAAAACAACATTAATCTAAATTTAGACCTGGGAATAAAACGCCAAGCCAGGATCGCCAGAAGGATGGGTATCCACCCCAAAAAGGTCGCATATAAAGAAGGATAAGGCGTTGGTTTTAAAGCAGTGGTATTATAAAAAGCGGGGTCATCGATTAGATGGTTAAGAGGAATATACTTGAGTGGCTGTGCTATTTTAAATAAAGGATCTTCAGCCTTTGTCACATTAGGATAGAAATGGATCGTGGGAATGAGAAATATCCCCGCGATGAGTATTGCTAGGCATCCGGCCAGCAGATATTCCTTCCAGAGATACTTGAAGCGCGGCTCGCGGCCCGGTAAAAAAACCAGTAATGCTGGTAGAATGCCCACCAGTAAACCAACCTGCATATAGCCTTGCCCGGCCAGGAGCGCCAGGCCAATGGTAACCCCCAGCAAAATGGAATAGCGGCGTTTCCCGGTTAATCCGAGCGCTACACCAGGCGCCAGAACGAGACTGCACGCGACCGTCGATAATAAGACTCCGAAAACTCCCAATTCCATAGCTGCGGCAAGATTGCCAGCCACAACTGCCAATAATCCGCTCCACAAGCGCGGAATTCGACCAAAGCCCATTACTTTTGACAGCCACCATTGGGCGCAACCCGCCATGATTAATCCGGCGATGAGTGTTAGCTTGGCTCCGTTTAAGACACCTAATATAAGGGTAAATAAAATCACCAAAGGATATAGCATGCTTCCATGCATGTCGGCAAAAGCCGGTGCGCCGCCATGGGAAAAGCCGTTCCAAAAAACACAGGCTCCGCATTTAAATAGGTTTGTCCAAATAAAGTTTGTTTGAATTGAAGAGGGAAATTCAAAGCCAAACGGCCAGTGCGACGGATCAAAATTCAAATAAGCCCGACCGACAAAAACTGCCCAGAGGATGATTAGGCTGATTTCCAGGCAATATCCCAGCCGGGTGCCTTTTGCCCAGGGTGCTTTGAGGCTTTGGCGGATGCCGGGAATGAAACGGTTAGTCCACCACGCTCTGAATTTTTCATTAATTTGGATCATATTCTTTTTTATCCACTGGTATCTTTTTTTATCTTCCAGCAGCAAATTCTTAAATCGTAGATAATATTTTCGTTTGAATATTATGAAAAAAAAGACCGTGTAGCCAAGGCAAAATAGACTGGTTATTCCTGTTGGCAACCATCTTATGGTATTGGCAGTGTTCGCCATATTCTCCCTCTACATGTTTGGTGATGACAGTACCCTGGAATGGTTGTTTGAAACGCCAGCCATAAAGCGAGATGAGAACAGGTAAGCCTAGCTATTGTTCGGGTCAATTATTACACGCACCTCCCGCAAGTATGCTCAGAATGCAGATCTTCTTCAAAAGATATCCTCATTGTAGGTGATTTTAATTAACGACGCAAGGTTCCTAAATGGGTTGGGGCACTTCGCCGTCGTGACTTATCAAAATAGATAGAAATCCTGAGGGACACACCCGCAATACGTGATTTATTATCTTGCATGCTATAATGCCTGCAAATAGGTTATTTGCACTACCCAACTCTTTCGAACGTTATTATCAAGGTGCCATTTTTACACCAAATGTATGAAAACGGAGCAAAGTTAACCTCATGCGGCCCAAGAAATCACTGATCCCGATTGTCCTATTCGCGATGGGTGGGATTCTCGTAATAGTTGGACAGAGCCTGACTATCGAGTTTCCTTACAACGAGCATACTAACAGGCTTCTCCTGGTTGCGCTTGGGCTGGTGTTTGTCTTTTTTGGCTTCCGGACTATCGATAAAGAGCGACCCGGATGGCTGACCCGTCTCCTTGAGTGGACATCGAATCACTCAATCAAAGAATGGCAAGTGCTTTGTCTGGTTTTCGCCCTGCCCATTGCCATTATTGTGCCACTTGCAGCCGGAACCGGACCTAAAATGGTCAACCCGATAGTGGCAATTTTCGCCTGGTTTATTGCCATTGGCTTGGTTCTGGCCGGATCGTGGATTCAACCTGAGCCGCTGCGTTGGCCTACCTGGAAGTTGGTGCTATTGACGCTCGGTTTGACGGCGGTTGCCTTTCTCCTGCGCGCCATCATGATTACACGCAATCCGATTGTGTTGACCGGCGATGAAGCCGCAGCGGGCATCGCCGCAGAAGATTTTACCCGCGGTGTCTCGAATAATATTTTTATCACTTCCTGGTATGCATTCCCATCCTTTTTCTTTACGATCCCGGCATTCTTTATCGGTCTGCTGGGACACACCACGGCGGCTTTGCGCATCCCATCTGCCTTGGCTGGTGCGCTGACAGTAACCGTATCATTTTTCGTCGCTCGTGCAATGTTTGGCAAGCGGGCAGCCTGGTTCACCGCAGTCTTCCTGGCTGCATTCAACTTCCATATATACTTCAGCCGTATCGGCTTGAATAATATTTGGGATGGCTTGTGGTACATTGTCACAATAGGGTCCTTATGGTACGGGTGGGAAAAAGACCGTCGAAACGCCTATGTACTAGCCGGTGTATCTTTGGGAATTTCCCAATATTTTTATTCAAGCAGCCGCACAATTTTGATATTGATTCTCGGATGGGTGATATTGGCGGCCATATTTGATCGTCCACGTCTCAAGCGAGCGTGGATAAACCTGTTATTAATGCTTTTCATCACGGGGATCGTTGTTCTGCCGCTGGCCTGGTTTTACAGTAAGTTTCCAAACACATTCATGGAGCCCATGAACCGTGTTGCCCTTACATCCCAATGGCTGAGACAGGAGGTCATCAACACAGGGAATCCCGCCTGGAAAATTGTACTGAACCAACTTGGGATGGCGATTGGCTCATTTACTTATGAACCATTGCGCGCCTGGTATACGCCAGGTGTACCGCTGCTACGACCTTTTGCGGCGGGATTATTCCTGATCGGGATTCTCCTGTTATTCCTTCGCAAGGAGAAATGGCGCATAATTCCCCTCATTTTATGGGTTTTCGCCTTTATGGCTATCGGGGGCATAACTGAGAGCACCCCGGCGGCCCAACGTTATGTTGCTGCTGCACCGGTCTGCGCTTTGCTGGTCGGTTTCGGTCTGAGTGAAAGTACCGAAATACTCGGTAAGGCTTTTGAAAAGAAAGAGCGCTGGATCACCGTCATCTCTATCATCCTCGTGACCATCCTGGCATTGGATGAGCTTTATTTCTATTTTCGCGTCTATACACCCAATTTTGTGCTTTCAGATGCGCGCGGCAACGGTGAAGTTGCCCAATCTCTTGCCGATTTCCTGGGAAAAAGACCTAAGGATATTCAGGTGATATTCTTTGGCGCTCCTAATATGGGTTATTATTCCGTTCCGAGTATCCAGTATCTGGTACCGGAAATCAGCGGAATTGATATTAATCAACCCTGGCCTCCGGCGGACAAACCCGCCATAACTTCCCATCACTTACTTTTCGTATTTCTCCCCAACAATGTGAATCAAATCCCGCCGGTTCAGGCCGACTATCCGGGTGGTCGACTTACTTCCGTCCCGGCCGCAGATGGAGAATTGCTGTACAAGTTATATGAAGTCACTTCTTCTCCGTAGCCAGGGCTATTGGCATTGAATGACGCAAGTGAACATGTCGTATGTGACCAAGTACATCGCATGGCCGCGTTTTCAGCAAGGTTTTGAGCATTGTTATGACTGCCAAAAAAATTGGTCGTCCGATTGGTATAACTATCCTGATCATATTTGTATTGTGCGTGGCAGCATGGAATGGGCTGCGTCTTGGTGAAACCCTTTTCTTTTGGAAAACGCTGGGAGAATATGATGCACATCCACTCTATATTACCATCACTGGTGGTGTGTGGTTGATCATCGGGTTGTTTATCGTTCTGGGTCTTTGGCAGGGTCAGGCTTGGGTTCGGGTGGCAGCACTTATCGTCTCAATTGGTTATTCAGCCTGGTACTGGTCCGATCGATTGATTCTGCAAGAACCCCATGCCAATTGGCCTTTCGTTCTGGTCGGAAACATAATTTTCCTTCTATTTGTTTCTTTCATTCTATTCTCACAAAAAACAAGGCGGTATCTGAAGAGGGATGATCATGAGCGTAAACCCGAAACTCCAAAACCTGCGTGACCGCAAGGCCGGCACCCGGCAGGGTGGTGGTCCAGAACGGATTGAAACCCAACACCGGAAAGGTAAATTAACCGCCCGTGAGCGCCTCGACCTTTTACTGGACAAAGGTTCATTCCATGAAACTGATCCGTTCGTTGTCCATCGCTCCCACGATTTTGGATTGGAAGAGCAAAAATATCCGGGTGATAGTGTTGTGACAGGTTGGGGGACGATTGATGGAAGGCTGGTTTATGTATTTTCCCAGGATTTCACCGTATTCGGTGGCAGCCTGGGTGAAGTACATGCGGAGAAAATCTGTAAGATTCTCGACCTGGCGCTTAAAAACGGTGCACCAGTGGTTGGTTTGAACGATTCTGGGGGCGCCCGCATCCAGGAGGGAGTTGTATCACTGGCTGGGTACGCAGAAATATTCCTGCGCAATACCCTGGCTTCCGGTGTCATTCCCCAGATTTCGGCCATTCTTGGACCTTGTGCCGGTGGTGCAGTTTATTCGCCGGCTCTCACCGACTTTGTCTTCATGGTCCGTGGCACATCCAATATGTTTGTAACCGGTCCAGATGTAGTTAAAGCTGTTACCCACGAAAAAGTTACTGCCAATGATCTGGGTGGAGCAGATATCCATGCAGAAAAATCCGGGGTGTGCCACATTACATCCGAGAGCGAAGCAGATATGATGTTTTTTATCCGCAAGTTATTGGGTTATCTGCCACAAAATAATATGGAGGACCCGCCTTATGTCCTTAACGGTGATGACCCTCTTCGCACAGATGAGACACTCGACTCCATCATTCCTGAGGACCCCGGAAAGCCTTACGATGTAAAACAAATTATCCATCGCATAGTGGATAATGGTCAGTTTTATGAAATCCAGGAGGCCTTCGCCCAGAATATCGTCATTGGATTTGCCCGCTTGGGTGGTCACTCGGTCGGGCTTGTGGCAAACCAGCCACAGGTATTGGCAGGGGTGCTCGATATTGACGCCAGCGAAAAAGCCGCACGTTTTGTCCGTTTTTGCGATTCCTTCAATATTCCGATCATCACACATGTGGACGTACCCGGTTTCATGCCCGGTACACTGCAGGAACATGGTGGTATCATCCGTTCTGGCGCAAAGCTATTGTACGCATATTGTGAGGCGACCGTCCCAAAAGTGACCGTTGTTCTGCGTAAAGCCTATGGCGGGGCGTACATCGTCATGTCCAGCAAACATCTGCGTGGCGATGTGAATCTGGCATGGCCAAGCGCCGAGATCGCCGTCATGGGTCCAGAAGGGGCTGTCAGCATCGTCTTCCGAAAGGAAATGGAAAAAGCTGAAAATCCTGCGCAGCGCAAAGTAAACTTGACCAGTGATTACCGCACGAAATTTGCCAACCCTTACGTGGCTGCCGAGCGCGGCTACTTGGACGATATCATCGAACCGAGTGAAACGCGCCCACGTCTGATCAATGCTTTGGAAATGCTCAAGAACAAACGTGATTCCAATCCTTCGAGAAAACATGGAAATATCCCTTTGTAAGGGTACTCCTCCGGTAGCAGGAAAGAATTAAAGTGATTACCAAACCCAATGCACGACTTCAAAAAATCGCTGATTTTAGTCAAGCCTATCTGTATGAGAGTTACCAGAAGCGCACCAAAAAGGCAAAAGCCAATTTGGACCGTTATCTCTTCGGTGTGGACTACCGCTGGCAACACACGTTGCGAGTGGCCCAATTTGGCAAGGTCATTGCCGAAAATGAATCCGCGCATGTGGAACTGGTCCTGGCAGCCTGTCTTTTGCACGACATGGCCTGGTTCGATACCGACGCCGAGAAAAATCGGGAACATGGGCGTTTGGGAGCCGAGAAAGCCAGACCATTCTTGGAAAGCCTTGGATATAGCCCTAAATATATTAAGAACATCTGTTATTCGATCGCTGCCCATGTGGATGATGATAACCCCACCACCCTTGAAGCAAGAGTTGTCAGCGACGCCGATAACGTGGATCGCTTTGGACCATACCGGATACTTCAATGGTGCTTTTCGGATATACACGATTACGAAAAATTGGCAGCCAAGTTGAACGAACGCATTCAGCGTCTCGAGCAGTATCGCGAAGAAAATCCGCTCTACACGCCCACCGGTCAGCAGCTTTTCGCCGAGCAACTCAATTTACAACTCCGATTCTTCTGTGAATTTGTTGGTGAAAAAAAGTTGAGTGTGATGCCCCAAATTTGAAATGTTCACGAAACTGCTTATTGCCAATCGTGGCGAGATCGCCGTCCGCGTTCAGCGCGCCTGCCGGGAACTAGGCATCAAGACGGTCGCAGTCTACTCCGAAGCCGACCGGCAGGCGATGCACGTACGATACGCAGATGAGGCCTATCAGCTAGGACCTTCACCAGCGCGCGATTCCTACCTGCGTGGCGATAAGATTATAGATATTGCGCGTAAGTGCGGCGCAAATGCAATCCACCCCGGGTATGGATTCCTAGCTGAGCGTGCGGATTTTGCCGCAGATTGTGCAGATGCCGGGCTGGTCTTCATTGGCCCTCGCCCTTCTGCAATCGCCGCCATGGGCGATAAGGCCATTGCACGCGCAACAGTCGCCAAGGCGGGAGTCGGGATCGTGCCTGGAACGGAGGGGGAAGGACCACTTCAGGATGATGACTTGATTGCCATTGCTCCGAGAATAGGCTTTCCATTGATTATCAAGGCAACTGCAGGAGGAGGGGGAAAGGGTATGCGCGAGGTCCGGAACGCAGAAGAAATGCCTGAATTGCTTCAGGCGGCACGGCGCGAGGCCGAATCCGTTTTCGGGGACGGAAATATCTATCTGGAGAAATCCATCGAGGCAGCCCGACATATCGAGTTCCAGATCATGGCCGACCAATATGGAGAAGCAATTCACTTGGGCGAGCGTGAGTGCTCGATTCAGCGTCGACATCAAAAACTGATTGAAGAAACACCCTCTCCTTTGCTGGCCGATAACGAAGATCTTCGCCAACGCATGGGAGCCGTAGCCATCCAAGCTGCGCAGGCTGTGGATTACGCCAATGCCGGGACGATCGAGTTCCTGGTGGATAAAGATAAGAAATTCTATTTCCTGGAGATGAATACCCGCCTGCAAGTCGAACATCCGGTCACGGAAGCGGTCACTGGGATGGATATCGTCGTAGAACAAATCCGGGTGGCCGATGGTCGGCATTTAAACCGCCGGCAGGAAGACATACACTCACGCGGAGCTGCCATTGAATGCCGTGTCAATGCCGAAGATCCTTATAACGATTTCCTCCCCTCAAACGGACGTATCACCATGGTTCAGCTACCAACCGGTCCCGGGGTCCGAATAGACACGGGTGTGTACGTCGGATTTGAGATTTCGACTTTCTACGACCCGCTTATTTCCAAATTGATTGTCTGGGGGGAAACGCGTCCCCAGGCTATTATCCGGATGCGGCGTGCACTTGAGGAATACCGTTTCGTTGGCGTACGAACGAACATTCCATTCCACCAGACCATGATGAGCACTTATCCTTTCATTACAGGGAAATACGACACGCGCTTCGTGGAAGAACAATTTTCCATGCTTGACGCGGCTGAGAACCGTGAACTTTACCTGGATATAGCTGCCCTTATGGCCAGCCTGGTTGTGCACGTTCAAATGGAAAGACGCACGCAAGTTTATCCAAATTCTGAGCAAAAATCCAAATGGCGATGGGCAGACCGCCACGAAAAGCCTGGTCGATGATATATATATCTGAAGTGGATGGTTTGGAATTCCCTGTCGAAATTATTGATGAGCACCACGTCCGTTTTGGCGGAGCCGTGCTCGTGGTGGATCTGGCTGCGGTAAGCGGTGAACCGCTTTATTCTCTTATTGTAAATGGTGAATCTTATGAGGGATATGTTTATCCGGACGAAGATGGGTGGCAGGTGCTCTTGCTTGGACAGTTCTATCAGGTGCGTGTGGAAGACGAGCGTGAAAAACGCTTGAGGACAGCCCTTCAGGGTGCCGTCCAGTCGGGAGGAGAATTTGTCCTCAAAGCACCCATGCCTGGACTGATCGTATCGGTTCCTGTAAAAGAAGGGCAAGTGGTTGAGAAAGGCCAGACTCTGGTCATCCTCGAATCGATGAAAATGCAGAACGAGCTGCGGGCCCCATATACCGGTAAAGTGGCACGCCTGCGCATTAAGGCAGGCGAAAGTGTTGAGCAAAAACAAATTCTGCTAAATCTTCAAGCTCCTTCACCTAGCGCGGCCAGTTGAAATACTGTCACTTTGGAAGAGTCTAACCTGAACCGGCAACAGGAATGATATCTCATGTCTTGGTTAAGGTGAAGAATGGAGGATAGAATGCCGGAACTCATACTTGGGCCCATTATAGGTGGACTCTCTGACACATCCGCCAATTTATGGGGGCGCGCCGATTCGACCGGAACAATTCTTGCCTGGCTTGGCAGGAAGGAAGATCTTAGTGATGCTTTACCCACTGCGGAATCCGCCC
Organism: uncultured Chloroflexia bacterium; assembly: GCA_963806575.1. Taxonomy (GTDB): domain Bacteria; phylum Chloroflexota; class Anaerolineae; order Anaerolineales; family Villigracilaceae; genus UBA877. The sequence goes on from CAWDYX010000028.1 coordinate 236,103, forward strand.
CTCTACGGGCCGAGGATGGATTTGCAGGCGTTGCACCGGTAACAGGCCTTGAACCGGAAACAACCTATTACTACTGTTTGCGCCTTGATAGAAGCTTCCCCCCTGCTAAAAATGGCTATCCGAAATTCACCACTTTTCCCATCCCCGGCAAGGTACGCGATTTCAGTTTTGTATTTGGCTCATGTTTTCGCCCGGAAAATAGTGAGCGGGGCGGAAGGATATTTTCCAGTTTGGATGCCATGCGTGCCGACCTGGAAAAAACATCTGCCAGGAAACTCCGCTTCGGTTTGTTCATTGGAGATCAAATTTATTCAGACGACTTGGATTTCAATGGCTTGTGGCAGTTATACCACGGCAGGAAGAAAATCTCGACAAGCCTTGACGATTATCGTTATGTTTACCAACACACCTGGTCCAACCCGCATTTCCGGAACCTGTTGAAAAACCTGCCTGCCTTCATGACTCTCGATGATCACGAAGTGGACGATGACTGGCGTTGGGCGGACGCCCACAGGCGCACAGCCACCTTTTCAATCTATGCCCAATTCATGCGCTGGCTGAACGGTCGGCCGCACGAAGAACTCACCTTGACTGCTGAGCGGGTTCGTAATGCCCTTCAGGCTTTCTGGGAACACCAGGGTATGCATGCTCCGCTGATGATCCTGCCTCCCAAGGTTGACAAGGTTGGAAAATATTCCCTTGATCGCCACCACCCTGGCTCATTTGCCTATACGTTTACCTATGGTGCCGCCGCCTTCTTTGTTATGGATACACGTACGATGCGGGTAAAGAATTGGCGGGAAAACCGTATGTTGAGCGATGGTCAATGGCATATTCTCAAAGAATGGCTGCTGGATGTACGTAACAAATTCCCGATCAAGTTCCTGGTTTCCTCCTCTTCCGTACTTTACAGTATGTTCGGTGATTTCCTTGGAGACCGCTGGTCGGGTTTCAGATCCGAGCGTGATACATTGTTGCGCTTTATAGGTGACAATCAGATTGAAAATCTCTATATCCTTGCTGGGGATCTGCATTCCTCTCATTCGATGACTGCCGAATGCGGTCCCCTGGATTCACCCGTTCTCATCCGCGAACTCTGCTCCACTCCTTTCGAGCAAGTCTGCAATAAATACGCCCGCCTTCTGTACACTTCCATCAAAACCGGCGCAGTCCATCACCCCCAGCGCCATTTCGTTATCTCAGAACCAAACTTTGGTGTCGTCCGTGTCCGGTTTCAGGATGGCAAACCGAAGGTTGACTTCAGTCTCTACGGTACCAACGGCGAATTGTTGGCGCCGAAATAACGGATTTCACCTCTCAACCAAGCAATTTGTTGGACTTCCCCAGTCTCACCAAGCAGCACTGGCAGGTGTGACTCGAATCGTGTTTTTTCCCCGCTGGTAAAAAAGTGCAGCTCGCCTGATCCGGCCCCGGTATTTCGTAAGCCCGCCTTTTCCAATAACCTGACTGTTTGGCGTACCACAGCCGGTGCTGGGTCTATTACGCGTACTTCCGGACCAACAATTTGTCTAACCAGTGGGATGACGTATGGGTAATGAGTGCAACCCAAGACAATGGTATCAATCCCCTGCACCAACATGGGATGTAGGGCTTTTTCCAGAATTTCACGGGTCGCCGGAGAATCCAGGTCACCTTTTTCAATCTGCCCCACCAAGCCAGGGCAAGTATTCTGCAGAAGGGTAACTCCATTGCCAAATCGCTCCACCACGGACGCGTAAAGTGCACCCTGGAAAGTGGCCGGGGTTGCCAGTATACCTACCACGCCGGTCTGGGTGGACTCGGCTGCCGGTTTGACTGCCGGCTCCATGCCTACAAAAGCCGTTCTGGGAAAAGTCTGGCGTAAATGATGAAGAGCTGCTGCAGAGGCAGTGTTACAGGCTACTACGACTAATTTCGCTCCCCTGTTCAATAAAAACCGGGTGATCTCCTCCGAGAATGCCCGCACTTCTTCCAACTTCCGCGACCCATAAGGAACATGTTCCTGGTCTGCAAAATAAAGTACGGATTCGGATGGTGTCTGGACACGGATTTCCCGGACCACAGATAATCCGCCAACTCCGGAGTCAAAGACGCCAATCGGGGCATTCTCATGGAGCATATGCTTGTTCCTTGGCGGCTGCTTCGATAAACGCACGAAACAACCGTCGGGTGACCGCTTGGTCCGTTAACCATTCCGGGTGCCACTGGACTGCCATCCCGAAAGGGTGATCGGGTAATTCGAGGGCTTCTACCAGGCCGTCCGGAGCATAAGCAGCCGGGCGTAAATCCGGAGCCGGATCTTTTATACCCTGATGATGCAGGCTGTTTACTTCTAAGTTGATTTCACCCAAAATACCTGCTAGTCGGGAAGTCTTTTCAACCATTACCTCATGAGCAAGCAACCGACGCTCAGTACCGGAATCATAATCATGCTTGAGAGCGCCAGGGAATTGTTCCTGGATGTGTGTGTACAGTGTTCCGCCCAATGCCACATTGACTACCTGAAATCCGCGGCAAATACCAAGAAAAGGTTTGCCAGAATCTACGGCAGCCAGAATCAAGGCAAATTCAGTCGCATCCCGTTCAGGGTCTACCCCTACCATGCGCGGATTGGATTCTCCGGAAAACCGTTCAATGGAAATATCCCCGCCGCCGGTCAGAAGAAGACCATCTAACCTCTCAAGAAGAGATTGGCGTATGTTTTCCGGTAATCCGGAAGGGATCATCACTGGTAGGCCACCCGTTTCGATTATCACCTCAATATATCTGTGCATCAATGAAGCGACCGAAAAACCGTACTTGTTCTTGTCGTTATAGGTTGTCAGGCCGATTATCGGTGGGTTCATTTTTACTTCTCACATAACAGAAAAGGGCGCAGTAGTAAATCTGCACCCTTTTATTGTAAGCCATTTTTGATCTACTCGAATTTCTGTTTTAGATGAGCCTTTTTCCCGGTCAACCCACGCAAAAAGTATAACTGCGCCCGTCGGACGTGGGTGTGCCGTTCCACCACCACTTTGTCGATGCGGGGGGAAAGCATCAGGAAAGTCCGTTCCACACCGATTCCGTTAGAAGCCGTTCGTCGGACGGTGAAATTGGCGTTGTTTCCGCCCTTGCGCATGCGAATGACCGTACCTTTAAATTCCTGGACACGCTCTCGGTCGCCTTCCTTAATTAGGACATGGACGCTCACCTGGTCGCCTGGTTTCAGCTCCGGTATATTCATGTTCTTGGTCGCGTTAAAGTTTTTATTTACATCGATCATTTCCAATCTTCCTCAAAAGAGATCTTCGCCTTGCGGCGCGGGGCGAGATTATAACATGCGTTCTGGAATGGAGCAAGTCCACAATTTCGAGTATAATTTTTGTCCGGCCCCCGTAGCTCAATGGATAGAGTAATGGACTTCGAATCCAGTGGTTGGGAGTTCGAGCCTCCCCGGGGGCGCTGTAAACAGGAGATCGATTAACCGGTCTCCTATGGTTGTTTAACTGGCAGCCAGACAGTGAATCTTGCCCCGCGGCCGTTCGTTCCGCGTTGAACTTCAATCTGACCATGGTGATGGTCCACAACCTGCTTCACGATTGCCAACCCGAGCCCTGTTCCCGGCGCACCTGTCTGACGCCCAGCTTCGCCTCGGTAGAATCTCTCAAACAGATGGGGTAAATCCTCAACGCTGACACCCAATCCTGTATCCTCCACACTGAAACCCACCTTGGTTTTTCCATCCTTCTCTGTGCGAATCGTTCTGATCAAAACCCGTCCTCCGGATGGGGTATAGTTCAAGGCATTTGTAAGCAGATTGGAAACAGCCTGTACCATGGTTGGCTCATCCAGTGTGACGGGTTCGAGATTTGCACGGAGCTTGGTTTGCAGCGTCAGCCCATGTTCCACGGCAAGTGCCCGGCGGTCATTTACCAGGGTTGTTATCAATGCATTGAGGTCGCATAAGACTGGACGGAAAGTTATATATCCAATATCAAGATGGGAAAGGTTGAGAAGATCTTCAATTAAATTTCGTAATCGCTGGAGTTCACGACCAATCACATCCAAACGCTCCTCTGTCTTATTATTCGGTTGAGCACGCAACATTTGATAATAAAGAAGAAGATTGGTCAATGGCGTACGCAGCTCGTGATTGATATTGGCGATAAACTCCGATTTAACTCGGTCAGCCGCCTGGGCTTTCTCCAACGCTGTCTGGAGTTCAGCGGTACGTTCCGTCACACGTGTCTCCAGTTCGGTGGCATGTTGCAAGATCTTCTCGTTCAAACGCATACGATGGATGGCGCTTCCTGCAATTTCAGATAATGTGATCAATAATCGCGCATCTTCACCGGTAAACTCACGCGGCAATGGAGTCGAGACCATCAGCACCCCGATCACCTCCAAACCATTGCGGATTGGGACACATACCGCACTCCACCCGGAAGGTGCACATTCACGTAGTGCTTTTCCCGCATTTGGATCCTTGGCGACATCCCCAGAGAAATAGACATCCTCGGTTGTTAGAACGTTTCCAAACAAGCTTTCACCGCTCTCCATTTCCAATTGTGCCGCCTCCCGGCACCATCCGCGTCCAATTACTTGATGCAATTTACTGTGCTCAGGGTCAAAAAACCATATACCGCCTGTCTCAGTATCGAGGGCATGCAATGTCTCGGCCACTAATTGTGGAAGCATATCATTTAGAGTCTGTACCAGGCGCAAAGCCGAGGAGACCTTGTTGACAGCCTCCATTTCCTTTAGGCGGTTTGCCGTTTCTTCAAAAAGTCTGGTCCGTTCCGCTGCCAAGCCAACCTCTCGTCCAATTGCCTCCACTAAAGTGACTTCGTCTGTGGTCCAGAGGCGTGCATCCGGAGAGCAAACTGCCATTCCCCCGATCCGTTTGTCTTCTGAAAGCAATGGAACCAAAGCAGTGGAATGTACCCCCAGCGATAAGAACAATTCACTATATGGGTGGTTTGTTTTCTCCCAATCACTCACTGCCATGGTCCGGGAAAGCGACACATTTCGCCCTCCAGACGCACCGGCCATCAAAGTATTGATCGCAGATGGAATTCCTTTGGATACGACCCGCTGGATTCCGCGCGAAGACCAGGATAACCAGATTGCACCCATATCGAGGCCTAACGCTCTTAAGGTCTGTTCTAGGGCAATGTCAAGGATTTCGTTAAGACCGGTTTCGGTGCGAGCTGACGCCCGGATGATCGCATTGAGTGCCACCTGCCGGCTTGCGCGTCGCTGTGTTTCTTCAAAAAGACGGGCATTCTCTATCGCGACTGCAGCCTGATTGGCCAGGGTGGTCATCAAACGTTCATCGTGCTCTCCAAACGCATCAAGGTATTCACTTTCCACATTGATACAACCGATGGTTTTTCCACCAACGGTCAGTGGTACGCACAATTCCGAGTTGATTTCCTCCCTCTCTTGAATATAGAGTGGATTATCTTTCACCTTTCCGCTGCGTAGCGCACGTCCGTTCTTGCTTACCCAACCAATGATCCCATCATCCAAAGATGTCAATAATCCAGCGAGTCGGTCAAACTTTTCCTTAAAGGGCCGTCCGGTTAATCCCATCGTACTGACAGCCAAAAGGATCAGGCGTTGGTCCTCGATCAACCATATTGAACCCGTCCAATTTAATAACTGTTCCAGAGTATCCACTATCCGTTGTGCCACGGCACGCGGACTATGGATCTGAGCAGCTGAAAGGCTGGCTTGGTAAAGCAATTCCAATTCAACCAGACGCTGTTTTGTCTCCTCGATCAAACGGGCATTATGCACTGCACTTGCAGCGGCTCCTGCAAAAAAGGTAAGTTGTTCCATTTCAGAGCTAGTGTACTTGCGTACAGCTGTGCCACTTCCCGTGTCAACTTCATTAACCGATAGAACACCTACAAGTTCTCCGCTGTATATCATTGGAATTGCCATCACAGCGGTAATCGGAATCGATTCCAATTTTGGAGAGCGGTTTTTCCAGACACGATAATCTTTTACAACCACAGGCTGAAGCGTCTGCATGACTTCCCCCGGCAAGTCCTCTCCCGGCAAAAATTTTATCCCGACAAATCCCTGATGCCCGTAGGCAACTTTCAATTCCAATTCATCGTGTTCGCTATCCCTTAAATAAATGGATCCTCCAGCCGCGTTTAAAAGTAGGGCTGCCCGATCAACAATTGTCTGCAATAGGGTTTCGGTATCTTGTTGTGTGGCAATTTCCCGGGTGGTTTCGTAAAGGGCAGACAACTCTTCCGCACGTCGACGGAAACGGGATTCGCTTTCATGTAATGCATCTTCTGCCTTCTTGCGCTCTGTCACATCATGGAAGACAACTTGAGTAGCCGGCTTTCCCTCATATGCAATGGGAATCGCAGTTACTTCGACATCAATGAAACTCCCATCCAATCGCACGAATTTCTCATAGATGGCCGCTTCGACCCTTGCCTCCTCCTGGGTATGTTTGATTCTCTCCCGGACGATTGCCTGATAGTCTGGATGGACGAAGCTCATAACCGGCCGTCCAAGGATTTCTTCAATATTCTTTGCACCAAGTAAAATTACTCCTGCCTGATTGACATAAACAATTTTCCCTTCGCAATGGACAGCAACGACTTCCGGTCCATACTCAATTAACCGGCGATATCGTTCGGCCAACTCCCGCAGAGCATCCTCTGATTGCTTGCGACGAATGGCCATCGCCACTTGGGAGGATACAAATTCGAGTATGTGCTGTTCCCTCACACCGTATGTACCAGCAATTTCATAATCCTGTAATACCATAACTCCGATGACTACATTATTAATAATAAGAGGCACACCCAGCCAAATTGGGGAAGGGTGTCCAACCAACTTGATTTCCCCTTGCTTTTCTAGAACTCGATGGAGATCTACATTACAGAGTAGGGATTTACCTGTCTTCAGGACATATTCTGTTAACCCTTTTTCGGGTCTTTCTGACTTGGCCGGATGATCGTATTCATCAACATAATAAGGATAGGTTACATGGCCTTCTATTCGATCATAAAGTGCAAAATAGAAATTCTTTGCAACCATCACTTCTGAAATAATCGCATGCAAAGCCGGGAATAGGTCATCCAGCGTCTTTGATCTGTCGGCGGCTAGCGCGATTCTATAGACAACGTCTTGCAGTACCTCTTCTCTCCGTTGTTCGTTAATCTCGAATGCTGTCCCGATCACTGCAGGCTTGCCTTCATATTCCATCGGTGCTGCAGTGAGATCAATCCAACTGGTATCACCGTTCTTGGTTCGTAAATTAAATTCACCATGGGAGGGAAGGTTATCACCACTTTGTACCTGCATGATCCAGGCGCACATTATTTTCTTTTTGCCGGCAGGAAAAAGGTCGCTAAAATTAGTATTCAATAATTCAGGCTTCGAATAACCTGTCAGTCGCTCAGTTCCAGAGTTGACATATTTAAACTGCGACCCTTGAAGAATGAAAACAGCCAGAGGAGCCATTTCCGCCAAAAGGCGAAATTCCGTGTCCTTTTCGTTCAGCGTTGTACTGACTCTATGTCGAATCGTGGTACTTTTCCGGGTTTTCGTCATAAGGGTTTTATTTCCCAAGGTGACTATAAGTATAGCACGAGAAGGAATTTGCGGCAAAAAACACATTGCCTCAGGTTTTTCGATTAATTGAGTAGATACAATTTTGCATTATTAGATTATCCGATACAATTACCGGGATGGTAATCGAAGTATGACGAGAATCTTTTTAGCATCGTGCGCGCACTCTTATTGGCAGCCTGTAACGCTGGGCTTTTTCCCGCACAATAGACACCTAAATGATTTACTTGATCTCAGGGGCGGGGCGGCGAGAAAACGCTTATAATGATGTCAAATCAACAATTATTCGTGTAATTCCATTCAAGAAAGAGAATATTATGTCAGATGAACAGCTCTCTCAAAGACACAAGATCGCAATCCTGATCGACGGTGATAACGCTCAAGCCAACCTTTTGCCGCAAACACTGGTAGAAGCGGGCAAGTACGGACTGGTGACCGTCCGCCGCATCTACGGAGATTGGACCACCTCCAGCATGAATTCCTGGAAAGAGGTGCTTAATTATCATGCCGTGCAGCCTGTCCAGCAATTTCGCTATACTATTGGCAAGAATGCCACTGATAGCGCCATGATAATCGACGCCATGGATTTGCTCCACTCTGACGTGGTGGATGGCTTCTGCCTGGTGTCCAGCGATAGCGATTACACCCGGCTTGCAACCCGTATTCGTGAATCAGGGGTATTTGTAATGGGCATCGGTGAGAAGAAGACCCCAAAACCCTTCGTTAATGCCTGCGATGTGTTCGTCTATACCTCCAACCTGGTGGCAGAACACAAATTAGCTCGTCCTGCTGCACAAAAGCAAACCCGGCGAAGTAAAAAACCGGTTTCAGCCTCCGCATCTGCTCCAGTTGTACCAACTCCGATCGCAACCACACCAATCGCTTCTGTCCTGGAACCGGAAAACGAGAATGATCCGATGCCGCTCATCCGCCAAGCGTATGAGATCGCCCAGCAGGAAGATGGCTGGGCGCGCTTGGACCATATGGGCAACGCTCTCTACCAGCTCGATCCCGGTTTCGACCCGCGCACGTACGGTCATCGCCAGCTCTCACGCTTGATCGCCAGCTACAAGGATTTATTCCAGATGCGGACGCAAGAAATTGACGGCTCGACATTGTTTTCCGTGAAGCTGAAAGAATAAAAAGCGGAGGTCTGTTGGTCAGCCATCTATCCACCTAGATCTGGGTCTCCTTATCTTCGAATAGTATCCATGCATTTTCGAATGCGGGGAAAATGGAATTGTACCCGCTTCACTCATGAGGGTAACCATGCAGCGAACTTTGGGACGTTCTGGAATAGAAGTAAGCGCTCTAGGTATGGGGTGCTGGGCAATCGGTGGTCCTTTTTGGTCCGGCGAAACTCCTCAAGGTTGGGGCGAAGTGGATGATGAGGAATCCATCCGTGCCATCCACAAGGCCATGGATCTTGGAGTCAATTTATTCGATACGGCCAATGTTTATGGGGCTGGACACAGTGAAAAGGTATTGGCACGCGCACTTAAAGGTCGCCGCTCACAGGTTGTGATTGCAACCAAGTTCAATGCAGTTTTTGATGAAACCACGCGTCAAGTCACAGGCAGCGATACCTCCCCGGCAGGCATTCGCGCTGCCTGCGAAGATTCATTACGTCGCCTCGACACGGATTATATCGACTTGTACCAATTCCATGATAATAGCTTTCCAGCGGAAAAAGCTGCGCCAATCCGGGACACGCTCGAAACCCTTGTAAAGGCCGGAAAAATCCGCGCATACGGCTGGAGTACCGACTACACCGACCGGGCGCAGGTTTTCGCCCAAGGACCGCATTGCAGTGCTGTGCAGCTTCAACTCAATGTACTGGATGACAACCCCGCCATGATCGCCCTGTGTGAACGGCTCAATTTGGCCGCCCTTAATCGTGGCCCTCTTGCGATGGGACTTTTAACCGACAGATATACTTCTACTATAACGATCTCAGACAATGATGTTCGTGGTAAAAAAAGCCCTGATTGGATGAAGTATTTTAGAGATGGAAAACCTAATCCTGAATAGGCTGCCAAGCGGGATGCCATTCGTGATATTTTGACTTGCCTGGGACGTTCCATCGCGCAGGGAGCTCTCGCATGGAATTGGGCCCGTAGTGAAAAAACTCTTCCCATCCCGGGTTTCCGGACCGTCGCGCAAGTACAGGAAAATGCCGGAGCTATGCAATTTGGTCCCCTCACGTCAGAACAGATGAAAGAGATTGATATCTTACTGGAAAGAGCCTGATTAAATGGTATGACAAAATTAATTTATCTGGTGGCCGGTGCGCGACCCAATTTCATCAAATTAGCCCCGCTGGTGTGGATATTGAACTCCCGCCCGGATATGCCGTTCCAGATCGTCCACACCGGACAGCACTATGACCATGCCATGTCACAGGCTTTCTTCGATATTCTGAAGATCCCTGAACCGGATATCAACCTGGAAGTTGGCTCGGGAGCGCAGAGTATCCAGACGGCGCGTATTCTGGAACGCTTCGACGATTTACTTCAGGAAAAGCCGCCGGAAGTCGTGGTAGTCTTCGGCGATGTCAATAGTACACTGGCTTGCTCGCTGGTAGCCGCCAAACGTCTCATCCCGGTCGCTCACGTTGAGGCGGGACTGCGTAGTTTCGATCGCAGTATGCCTGAAGAGATCAACCGCCTGGTGACGGATGCGCTTTCGGACCTCCTGCTGGTCTCGGAAAATTCAGGTCTTGTTAACCTGAAGAATGAAGGCATACCGAGCGAAAAGGTCCGGTTGGTGGGAAATATCATGATCAACTCGCTCATCCAAATGCAACCGAAAGCCCTCGAGAGGCAGACCGCCGTTCACTTGGGAATCGAGCCGGGGTTCTATGCGCTACTAACACTGCATCGCCCATCTAACGTGGACGATCCGGTTACGCTTTTACGACTTCTCAACCTGTTTGCGGATTTATCCCGAAATTTGCCGATCGTTTTCCCCGTCCATCCCCGGACAAAGAAGCAGATTGAATCCCTTGGCTTTACGTCACCAGTCAATTTCCGGCTGGTGGAGCCGGTCGATTACCTTGACTCGCTCTGTCTGCAGAAACAGGCAAAATTGGTTCTGACAAACTCGGGTGGCATCCAGGAGGAAACCAGTTGCCTGGGTATACCCTGCCTGACGCTCCGACGAAATACCGAACGCCCGGTCACGGTGAATCTGGGTACTTCAACCATAGTGGGAAACAATGAAAGGCTCATCCGGGAATCCTTCGAGCAGATCATGGCAGGTCGATACAAGCAGGGACAGGTCATTCCGCTCTGGGACGGACATACCGCCGGACGAGTGGCAGATTGTTTATGGGAATTGCTTCAGAGCAGTTGATCGTGCGGTGTTACTGATTACATCCTTATAGACCCCCACAATTTGAGCGGCTATTTTCTCCCAGGCATAGTCCTTGGCGTATTCCGTTGCATTCCTGCCCAAAATCTTCCGTAGCCTTGCTTCGCCAAGCAGGGCGGAGAGTTTTTCGCAAAGGACTTTGTCGTCACCCTCCGGGATATGGTAGCCAGTTACCCCGTCCTGTACCAGGAATGCCAACCCGCCCACCTGTGAAGCCAATACAGGCGTTCCACAGGCCATCGCTTCCAATGCCACCATCCCAAATAACTCATAGAGCGACGGCATCACCACCACATCAGCCGCCGAATAGTAGTACGGCAGGGTATCCTGGCCGCGTTTTCCGAGAAATGCCACCATCTTGCCCACCGTCAAGTCATCACACATCTTTTGGATGCGGGCCATTTCGGTTGACATTTCTTCGGGAGCAGCCTCCGGGTCGCCTCCAATGACAACCAGGTGCACAGGTTCAGCCAGATCTTTAACACGCAAGCAGGCTACAGCTTTGATGAGCGTGTCCAAACCTTTAAGTGGTTCGATCCGGCCTACGAACAGGATCATGCGGGAGGTTGAGCCCAAGTCGATATATTGGCGGGCTTCGTCCGCTGGAATGGGATAGAAGTGGCTCAACTCCACGCCAGGCGGGATCACAACCACCTTGCGCATATCGGCTTTGTAGAGCCATTCAAGTTGTGCCCGTTCTGCCGGGGTGGCCGCTATGACACGATCAACCCGTGCCAAAACGTGGCGCTCGCCTTCCACGCGGTAAGCACCTTCGCGTTCCACCTCACTGCGCGCCACCCGGTTCTTCATCTCGCCCAGGGTATGAAACATCTGGATGATAGGAGTTCCCCCCCAGGCATCTGAAAGGGCTTCTGCAGCCAGACCCGACAACCAGTAATGGCTGTGGATGAGGTCATAGTTAATGCCCTTTTCTCCGGTGAATTGTTTTATCCCCTCGACAAACTGTGGGATGTGATCTGCCAACTCCTCCTTCGGCAATGGTGTTTCGGGGCCCGCTGGAATGTGGACCACTCGATTACCATACCCCAGATCATGCAGCACGTGGGGAACGTGTTCATCCTGCGAGCGCGTAAAAACATCTGCATGGATGCCCAAACGGCCCAACTCGATTGTCAGGTCTCGCACGTAGACGTTCATCCCACCCGTATCCTTACCGCCCAGGGTGGCAAGGGGGCAGGTATGGTAGGAAAGTATCGCCACGTTCATGGCAATGAGTATAATCGCAAAAGGGTAAACTTGCCTGATAATAATAAACACTGGTATAATCCCGCCGCTCGATTAATCGCCACCATAGCTCAGTCGGTAGAGCAGACGTTTCGTAAACGCCAGGTCAAGAGTTCAAATCTCTTTGGTGGCTTAATTTTTTCTCCCCTGTCCTGTTGATAGGGGAGATATTATTAATACACCGGTATTAATGGCAAAATTTATGTCATCCCGAAGCGGGTATAATCATTTCATGCCCGAACGGTTGACCCCTCTCGTTATTGGCATCGCCGGTGGCTCCGGGTCCGGAAAGACCACGGTGGCTCAGACTATCCTCCAACGCGTTGGTCCGGACCGGATCTCCTTCCTCCAGCACGATGCCTATTATAAAGACCTAAGCGGCTTGCCACCCGTTCAGCGTGCCGAGGTCAACTTTGATCATCCAAACTCGCTCGAAAATGAATTGCTCGTCGGGCATATTCTACAACTTAAGAAAGGCGAGGCGATCAATGTCCCTGTTTATGACTTCTCCACGCATAGCCGCACAGATCGGACGTTCAAGGTTCAGCCTCGCAGTGTTATCCTGGTGGAAGGGATCTTGATTTTCGCGGAAATTTCCTTGCGGGAATTGTTCGATGTCAAGATTTTTGTTGATACTGACTCGGATTTGCGATTCATCCGTCGTTTGCAGCGTGACATCACAGAACGCGGCCGGACCACGGAATCGGTCATCAAACAATACCTTGCTACCGTCCGACCGATGCACCTGGATTTCGTTGAACCGTCCAAGCGCTACGCGGATGTGATTATCCCCGAAGGAGGATTCAATACTGCCGCTCTCGACATGGTGGTGGCGCGCATCGAAACGATGCTGCACATTGCGACACATTAGGCTGGTTCTTATCCTATTCAACCGAAAGGAAAACCTATGAGTAAACAATGGAAAAATTCACCAGAAATGGTCATCGACACCAGAAAAAAATATAAAGCCACCCTGAGCACCGACAAAGGGGATATCGTCATGGAACTCTTCGCTGCCAAAACCCCACGCACCGTCAATAATTTTGTCTTTCTAGCGCGCCAGAATTTCTATGATGGGACCATTTTTCACCGCGTCATCGCCGACTTCATGGCCCAGGGCGGTGACCCAACCGGGACCGGTACAGGCGGTCCTGGTTATCGCTTCGCAGATGAATTTCATCCCTCCTTAAAACATGACAAGCCCGGGATTTTTTCAATGGCGAATGCGGGACCGGGGACGAATGGCAGTCAATTCTTTATCACACATGTCCCCACTCCGTGGTTGGATGGTAAACATAGTGTCTTCGGGCAAGTCATCCAGGGTATGGATGTACTGCTTTCAATTCCACCCCGTGACCCGTCTAAGCCTGCTTCCCCGGCGGTTAAATTAAACAAAGTCACCATCCAGGAAGAATGAGCGATAAACGCCGCCTCACCATCTTGCGGATTCTCGTCCTGGTGGGTGTTGTGGCGTTCATTACAGCCCTTTTCGTATTCCGCGATCAGGTCAAAAAGCTGGATAATTACGGTTACGTCGGGATCTTCCTAATTTCCATCGCGGCCAACGCAACCATCATTATCCCGTTGCCTGGAGTGGCCTTCACAACGGCTATGGGCGCCATCTTCAACCCGATCGGTGTCGCAATTGCCGCCGGCTTGGGGGCAGCCATCGGCGAGCTATCCGGTTATTTGGCTGGCTTTGGCGGACAGGCCGTCGTGGAGCGTGCGAGACTTTACGACCGTTTGACGAAATGGATGAAGGAGCACCAAAACCTGGCTTACCTGATGATATTTGTGCTCGCATTCATACCCAATCCCCTTTTTGATCTGGCTGGAATGGCTTCCGGGGCGCTCAAGTTGCCTCTTTGGAAATTCTTGATCGCCTGCACCATCGGCAAGATCTTTAAAATGGTGATATTTGCTTATGCAGGTTATTATTCCTTCGGATTTTTCAACGAAGTGTTTCATCGGTAAACGACAAAGACCGGCCTCATTTGCCGATCTATGATTTTTGTGGTTTGGTTTTTGGCACTGGAGCCATTGCGGGTTTTTTTAGTGCCGTCACTTCTTGTGCTGTGAGGTACCTCCATTCTTTCGGCTTGAGGTTTCCCAGGCGCAATTCCCCAATCCGCACACGCACGATCCTTACCACTGGCAGACCAGTTTGGATACCCATCTCCCGGATCTGGCGCTTGTGTCCCTCTTTCAAGATAACGTCCAACCAGGCGCCTTTCCCATGCTTGGAAACCACGTACACATCGGATGGTCCGGTGTGGAAACCATCTTCCAGCACGATACCTCGCCGCCAGAGGTTCAATTGCTCCGGGTCTGGATGTTTCGCCACCAGCACGCGGTATTCCTTTTCGTGTTCGTAACGTGGGTGGGTCAATTTGTTCGCAAGGTCGCCATCGTTGGTCATCAGGATCAGACCTTCAGAGTCGAAATCAAGACGACCCACAGGGTAAAGGGTACCTGCTACAGGTACCAGGTCGCGCACCGCTGGTCGCCGGTCCGGATCGGAAACGGTGGAGATCACACCACGCGGCTTGTACAACGCTACGTAAACGAATGTTTCTGCACATTCGACTGGACGCCCATCCACTGTAATCTTGTCTCTGGTCGCGTCCGCCTTATCGCCCAAGCCGGCTGCTTGGCCGTTGACCCGTACCCGTCCGGCAGAGATCAGTTCTTCGCAGCTCCTGCGCGAGCCGTATCCGCCACGTGCCAGTATTTTTTGTAGACGTTCTTCCATCTCAACTTTTCAACATCTCATTATGGCCGTTACCATTGCCGTTTCCATTTTCATTTCTGGCTTCCGGCAGGGCGAGCGGTGGCAATTCGCTTAGAGAGTTCAGGCCGAAATGCTGTAGAAAATCAGGGGCGGTTCCATACAGGATGGGACGGCCCGGTCCTTCAGCTCGTCCAACTTCCTGGATAAGCCCTTTGGCGAGTAGGGATTTCATCACACCGTCGCAGCTCACGCCGCGTACTCCTTCAATATATGGACGCGTGACTGGTTGTTGATATGCAACAATGGACAAAGTCTCCAATGCAGCGTGACTTAACCGGCTGGTGGCTTCCAGGCCAAGAAAATGTTCCACCATTTCTGCCATCTCCGGGGCAGTCGTCAACTGCACACGGCCTCCATGGCGTTGGAGGCGTAATCCGCGCATCTGGAGCTCGTCTTCAAGTTGTTTTAATCCCTGCTCAACTTCTGAAACGGAAAGATCCAATGCAGTAGCCAGTTGTAAAGGCGCCACCGGCTCCGCCGAAACAAATAGTAGTGCTTCGAGGGCCACCGGTATATCCAACAGAGTGGGATTTTCAGATTCGCTCATGCTATAATAACTCCATCAGAGAGATGTTATGAATGGCCGAAAGTTATCGCTTCTCGTGGTTCTATTGATTTTTTTCATAGCAATACTAGCCTGCACAATTAATATTGGCGGGCCTGCATTCCCGAACCAACGTATACAAGTCTCCACCGAGGCGGTCGGTGACCTTCAGACTGCTCTACAGACTGCTGTTGCCGGTGGAGAGGTCTCTGGGCAGGTAACCTTGGTTATCAGTGAGCCGCAATTAACCTCGTACCTGGCGGCCAAACTCCAGACTCAAACCCAGCCTATATTCACAAACCCGCAGGTCTACTTACAGGACGGTCATGTCCGGATTTACGGGATGGCCCAGCAGGGTTATTTCCAGGCAACCATCGAAATTGTCCTGACGGCCAGCGTGGACGAGCAAGGTCAGCTAAAAATCGAATTGACTTCCGCCGACTTTGGCCCTCTGCCTGTGCCGGCTGGCTTAAAGGATGCCGCTACAGCCACCATTCAGGAGGCATTAACTGGTGCGATCGGTCCGGCTGCTCTCGGTTTTCGCCTGGAGAGCATCACAATCGCAGACGGTAAAATGACCATCGTCGGCCGGACGAAATAGAGCGTTTGGATTATACCAGTATCCCCATGGTCAATCTTTCCACACCTCCACCCGGAAGCGGACCCAGAATGAAACATAGCCTACGGTGGGCCATATTCCTCCTGATAATCCTTTTGGCTTTTCCATCAGCATGCGCGCAGCCAGTGCAGCAGACGAATATCACCGTCAACATAACAGCGGATGGTGTCAGCCAGCCTGTCACTCTCCCCTCCGGCAGCACCGTCCAGCAGGCCCTCGAGGCGGGCAAAGTAAGTCTGGCCTCGAATGATCGGGTCGATCCGCCCAGCTATACTGTGCTCTCAGACGGAATTTCAATTGTTGTCACGCGTGTAAGCGAAAAGTTCGAGACCAAACAGACTGTTGTCCCATTCGAGCGCCAGGAGCTTCGTAACGAATCCCTGACTTCCGGCGAGACCCGTCTTGTTCAGGCCGGTCAGAATGGACTGAACGAAATCACCATCCGTCATGTTTTCGAGAATAACGTGGAGACCAGCAGTTCGGTTGTTTCTGAAACCATTCTCCAGGAGGCGGTACCGGAGATCGTGATGGTCGGTGTACAATCGCCGTTTGCACCAATTTCCATCCCTGGCAAACTGGTCTACCTGACCGGTGGAAACGCCTGGTTAATGGACGGCTCCACTTCAACTCGCCGTCCTCTCGTTACCACTGGCGACCTGGATGGCTATATCTTTTCCCTTTCACCAGATGGCGCCTGGCTGCTCTTCACGCGAAAATCCACTCTACCCCATGACCAGCAGATTAATACATTGTGGGCCGTGAGCACTACCGGACAACCGGCTGCGCCGGTCAGCCTGGGCGTTTCAGATATTGTTCACTTCGCAGACTGGCAGCCGGGAGAAGAATACAAGATCGCCTACTCTACCGTGGAACCACATACCGCTGCACCTGGCTGGGATGCAAATAATGATCTCCATATCCTGGATTTTAAGAACGGGAAACCCGGCAAGACGAAGGATATCCTTGACACTAACTATGGTGGAGTATATCCCTGGTGGGGAATGACCTTCGCCTGGTCACCGGATGGTCAGAACCTGGCATTCTCCCGTCCGGATGGGGTTGGGCTTGTGGATATCAATAATGCAGTACTAACACCTCTGCTGAACATTACCGCATTGAACACACACGGCGACTGGGCCTGGACACCTGGCCTGGCTTGGGGCAGCGATAGCCAGACCCTGTTCATCGTTACGCATACTGCCCCATCCGGTTTGATCACCCCCGAAGAATCACCTAATTTCGCCCTGAACGCCGTATCCCTGTCTACCAAATCCACTACCACTCTCGTTCCGCAGACAGGCATGTTTGCCTATCCGGCTGTCTCCTCCCAGCGGAAGGACAAGTCTGGAGTCACATCCTATTTGGTCGCTTACCTGCAAGCTATTTTCCCTACCGCCTCTGCCACCAGTCGTTATCGGTTGATGGTGATAGACAACGATGGCACGTCCCCGAGCTCACTTTTCCCAGCCGAGGGACAACCCGGTCTCGCCCCGCAGACAAAAACGCTGGCCTGGGCACCGCGCCTGCTCGATAATGGCAGCGATTTTATCGGTGTCATCTACGCAGGTAATCTTTGGATCGTGGACGCCGCCAGCGGTCAATCCCAACAGGTTACCGGCGATGGCTTGACCAGTAATATTGATTGGAAGTAAATTCCAATATCGGGATTGGATTCTCACGCTGATTTATGAATTTATAAGGAGTATTTCATGCGAATTCTTATTACTGGTGCAGCCGGTTTTCTCGGCTCCCATCTGTGCGACCGCCTCCTGTCGGAAGGACACGAAGTGGTCGGATTGGATAATTTTGTGACCGGCAATCCCGACAATATTGCTCACCTGGCAGGAAACGAAAGGTTTAAATTCATCAAACAGGACGTATCAGAATATATCTTTGTGCCCGGCAAATTGGATGCTGTCCTGCACTTCGCCTCTCCAGCCAGTCCCAATCCGGATTCCCCGATCGGGTATTCCAACCTTCCCATCCAGACTATGAAAGCAGGAGCGCTCGGTACACACAATTGCCTGGGTGTGTGCCGTGTCCAAGGAGCGCGCTTCTTACTCGCCTCGACCTCCGAGATTTATGGCGACCCGCTTGAACATCCCCAAACCGAAAACTATTGGGGCCACGTTGACCCGGTCGGACCACGCTCAATGTATGATGAAGCCAAGCGTTTTGCGGAAGCGATGACGATGGCTTATCATCAAATGCACAGCTTGGATACACGCATTGCCCGCATTTTCAACACTTATGGCCCGCGTATGAGCCTGGATGATGGACGCGTTGTCCCCAATCTTGTCCAGCAGGCTTTGCGCGGTGAATCCCTGACCATCTATGGCGATGGAAACCAGACGCGTTCTTTCTGTTATGTAGATGATCTGGTGGATGGAATATACCGTTTATTGCTTTCTGAAGAACATCTGCCGGTCAATATTGGCAATCCCATCGAAACATCCATTCTGGAGTTCGCCAAGATCATCAATCGACTGACCGGAAACAACACCCGTATGGAGTATGAGCCCGACAAGCGATTCGGCAGCGACCCACAACGCCGTTGCCCGGATATCACACGCGCCCAATCCTTGCTGGGCTGGTCTCCCAGAGTGGGCCTGGTGGGTGGACTCACGCGCACACTGGCTTATTTCAAAGAAAAGATGACCGGGTGATGACATCCATCATTACCAATCGCCAGGAGCGCACGCGTTTCTCTAAATTCATGGTCGTGGGTGCCATAGGTGCAGTGGTGGATTTTGGGATCATGAACCTTCTTTCGAAATTGATCGACCTGACTTTGGTTTGGGCTGGGACGATTTCCTTTATCTGTGCGATTGTCAGCAATTTCATTTGGAATCGATATTGGACATATCCGGATTCGCGTTCACGTCCCATCTCCAGCCAGTTGTTCATGTTCTTTGTAGTCAATGTGGCTGGACTCGCCATCCGCCTGCCGATCCTCCACTTCCTTGAAATACCTATGCGTAATTTATTCGAGCTCCTGGCGCTGAATTTGTTCTCACCCGTATTCTTGGGAAAGAATTTCACCCTGGCAGTGGCGGTCGTAGTGGTCATGTTGTGGAATTTCTTCATTAATCGTTATTGGACGTATAATGATATTGATAAGGTGAAATCATGAATAATCAAACCCGTCGTTCCATTGTTCCGATTTACACCACCCGCGGTGATGCTGAAGCCTTCCTTGTCTATCCTTACCTGTATAACCGGATGGGCGACTGGGTTGGCTGGGTGACCGCCGACCGCCAAGTCTACTCGGTGCTTGGTTTCTACGTGGGTGAAATGACCGCCGAGCCGCGCATCATCCGCAAACGTATCACCGCCTCGCTTAGACCACATAAGACCCCTCCCCCGCCTCCGGAACGTCTGCTTGTACCTGCGACCATCCCTCTGCCTCCCATGATGCCCGACCTGCGCTTTGGTGTTCTGGATGTATTGCTCGAGGAACCGGAACGCTTGCACATCCTTGACTCGATGGAGAATCTTGAGGAATTGCATTGATGGCACATCTCAACAAGCCTAAACCGATGCGCCTCTCACGCATCCAGTTGGCACAGATGATGCAGCCGGAACATGCTAACAGCCAGGGTAACGTGCATGGTGGTTGGATCATGAAACTGGTCGATGAAGCCGGGGCTTTGGCCTCCATACGCCACGCCGCCAACCGCACCGTAACCGTGGCTATTGATCAGATGGTTTTCCACCAACCCATTCATATTGGTGACCTGGTGCTATTAAATGCGGTAGTGACCTATGCGGGTCATACTTCAATGGAAGTGGAGGTGAATGTCATCGCCGAGAACCCCATTACAGGGCAGCAAACTCACACCAACACTGCCTACCTGGTCTATGTGGCGATTGACGAGAATGAAAGGCCTACCCGCATCCCACCTCTATTGGCGGAAACTCCCGAAGAGCAGGCACTTATGGCCGCAGCGCAGGCTCGCCAACAAAGGCGGCTGGGACAAAAGGCAAAACAATCGGAATAACGGCTTTATTGAACGGTAGAAGGCATGTCTTCTCCTGAACCTCTTCCCGAGGAAAGCGAACCGAAGGAACGCCTTGCCCACCCTTTCCGGACATTACGCGAATTAGTGGACCACGTTTCCGGCAAGAGCCTGCCAACTCTAGGCGTTGATGAAGGTGGGTTGGCCGAGCCTTTGCCTTTTCCCTTCCTGGCGATCGTCGGCCAGCAGGAAATGAAACTTGCACTCCTGCTCGGGCTGATCAACCCGTCGATTGGTGGGATCCTGCTGGTCGGTCCAAGAGGCACTGCCAAGACCACCGCTGTCCGTTCGCTTCTCGATCTCCTCCCCAAGGTTGAACGTTCTCTATGCTACTATGGCTGCCTGCCCGAAGATATCAAGGCGGGCGGTATCGACGCGGTTTGCCCGGATTGCGCCAGGAAGTTCGCCGAAGGTCAGCCACTTTCCGCACCGGACCGGGTCCGGTTGGTTGAGTTACCGCTCAACTCTCGCCTTGAGGACGTGGTCGGAGGGATCGATCCTCAGGGCACGGGGCCAGGCGATCAGACATTCCCCCACGTCCGCATGCGTATCCGGCGCGGCCTGCTGGCTCAGGCTGACCGTAACCTGCTTTATATTGACGAGATCAACCTGCTGGCGGATGATATCGTAGATTCCATTCTGGACGCAGCCGCCCAGGGCAGTTACACCGTCCGGCGTGGACCGGTTTCATCCACTTATCGGGCGCGTTTTGTATTGATCGGCTCGATGAACCCCGAGGAAGGTCGTCTGCGCCCGCAGATTTTGGACCGATTCGGGTTGCGTGTCATCGTGCATGGCCTGGAAGACCCGGGCGAACGCCTTGAAGCTTACCGGCGCGTCCAGGCCTACCTGACCAGTCCGCGTGGCATGAATTCCACTTATGCAGGCGAAACGCAGGCTGCTACCGAGGAGATCCAGTCGGCGCATGAAAAATTGCCTGGAGTGATCCTGTCCGATAAAGTCGCCAGGTCGGCCATCCGCCTGGTCCAGAAGCTCGGCATCGACAGCCTGCGCGCCGAGATCACCTGGTTCGAAGCCGCGCGAGCCTACACTGTCGCAGATGGACGTAAAAAGGTCACGCTGGAGGACTTGCAAACCGTCGCACCGATGGCCCTGCGGTTGCGCCGTAGCCAGTTTATGAAGGGTTTCTTCAGCAATCAGGAGGAAGAGGAAAAGGAAATGGCGAACTTCCTTGCCGAATGGAATGGAAAACAAATTTCGGTCAAGGATGAAAAAGGTGGAAATTCACAATCTCTGGTATAATCCTGTCCGCATTGACTGGTCCCACCCGCGGCCAATCCTGCTGGTGCGGAGACCTGCTCAAAATCTCGCGAAAGGATAGCAAACGTCATGCCGCTTAACAAGATCGACAAGACCAAGGTCATTACGGATTACCATCGCCATGAAAGTGACACGGGATCGCCCGAAGTCCAGGTGGCAATCCTGACCACTCGCATTCTCCAGTTGACCGACCATTTGCGTACGCATAAACACGATGAGTCCAGCCGCCGGGGTCTGCTTCAAATGGTCGGCCAGCGCCGTAGGTTGCTGGCGTACTTGCGCCGCAATGATTATCAACGCTACCTGGCGTTGACCGATCAGCTGAAACTACGCCGCAAATAGGAATTGGTTCGCCCGGGTAGATGGGTCGATGCCCATCTACTTTTTTTTGACCCGACCCCACCCCTCTCCCTTTAGGCGAGGAGTTCAGGGGTTAGGGATCTGTGTCCCGACCGTCAGGAATTGAAACATGGTTACAACTCAAGTTGCCTCCATTTTTCAGTCCCTGAACAGGCGGGAAAAGGAGTAATTTATGAAACCCGAAGTAAGACGCTACACCACTACCGTGGGCAGCCGGACTATTGTCATTGAAACCGGTAAACTGGCTGCGCAAGCCGGCGGAGCTGTCACTGTCCATCTGAACGATTCGATTGTCTTTGCCGCTGCCACTATGGGCAGCTTACGCGAGGGCATCGACTTCTTTCCTCTCAGCGTGGATTATGAAGAGCGCATGTACGCTGGCGGAAAGATTCCCGGCTCATTCTTCCGGCGTGAAGGCCGCCCCTCCACAGATGCCATTCTAACCGCCCGTCTCACCGACCGGCCGCTGCGTCCGCTCTTTCCTGAAGGGATGCGCAACGAGGTCCAGATTATCATGTACTCGCTTTCTGCGGATGCCGAAAACCCTCTCGACATCCTTGCCATCAATGCTGCCTCCGCCGCCATTATGATATCCGATATCCCTTGGAACGGTCCTGTCGCAGCTGTACGGGTCGGGCGCGTTGATGGTCAGTTCATCGCTAATCCCACCTTCCCCGAAATGGATAAATCCGATCTCGACCTGCGTATCGCCGGTACGCGTGATGCCATACTCATGGTCGAAGCCGGAGCGGATGAAATCCCCGAAGATATCATGGTGGCGGCATTGGAGTTCGGTCACAAATCCATTCAACCGCTCATCGATCTGCAACTCAAGATGCAGGCGGAAATTGGTAAACCCAAGCGTTCAGTCGTCCTTGCTTTGCCCGATCAAACCCTGCAGGAAAAGGTTTATGCGCGTGTCAGCGGCCCGATGAACGATCTGCTTGACAAGCCGCTGATGAAAGTGGAATTCTACGCCGGGATGGATGCCCTCCTGCAGAACCTGGTGGCAGAATTGATCCCCTCCACTGGTGCGAAAGTGACCGTCGCGGATGAGTCAGATGTGGAAGAAATTCCCGAATTCACCCTGCCCGGGACCCTCAGCCTGGCCAATGTCAAAGAAGCCTTTTCGGAGGCTGAGAAAAAGGTCGTACGTGACCGCATCCTAAATCTGGGCAAACGCCCTGACGGCCGCGCGCCCACCGAGATCCGCCCGATCTGGTGTGAAGTCGGTTTCAGTCCGCGTGCGCATGGCTCCGGCTTGTTTACGCGTGGCGAGACCCAGGTCCTGACCCTGGCTACCCTCGGTACGTTGCGTGAATCCCAGGAATTGGATACGCTCACCCCGATCGATACCAAGCGTTACATGCACCATTACAATTTCCCCCCTTTCTCCACCGGAGAGACTAAAATGGTGCGCGGCCAAAGTCGTCGCGAGATCGGGCACGGTGCGCTTGCCGAACGCGCCCTCGAACCGGTTATCCCCTCCGAAGAGACCTTCCCCTATGCCTTGCGCCTGGTTTCCGAGGTGCTGGCTTCCAACGGCTCGTCTTCGATGGCTTCCGTATGCGGCTCGACCCTGGCATTAATGGATACTGGTGTTCCGATCAAGGCCCCGGTGGCCGGTGTAGCCATGGGCCTTGTAATGGAAGGCACGCGCTATCAAATCCTCACCGATATCCAGGGCACCGAAGACCACTTGGGCGACATGGATTTTAAAGTTGCCGGAACAGAACAGGGCATTACCGCCCTGCAAATGGATATCAAGATCTCCGGTTTGAGTACCGAGATCATGCGGCAGGCTCTGGAGCAAGCCCGTCAGGCCCGTCTCTTCATCCTGGATAAAATCCTGGAAGTAATCCCCGCTCCACGGTCGGAACTAAAACCGCATACTCCGCGTATAACCACCGTCAAGATCCCATCTGACAAAATTGGCTCCATAATTGGCCCTGGTGGTAAGAACATCCGCGCATTGCAGGAGGAGACCGGTACCAAGATTGATATCGAGGAGGACGGCACAATTTATATTGCCGCCACCAACGGTGAGGCTGCTCAGATTGCACGTGAACGCATCGAAGCCATCACCGAGACTCCGCAATTGGGACGTATTTATACCGGAAAAGTGGTACGCATCACGGACTTCGGCGCCTTCGTGGAGATCCTGCCTGGTACCGATGGTATGGTGCATATCTCTCAACTCGATAGTGAGCGCGTAGAGAAAGTCGAAGACATCTGCAAGCTCGGCGACGAGATTTCCGTTATGGTAACTGGGATTGACCCGATGGGCAAGATCCGCCTCTCCCGCCAGGCTGTGCTCGAAGGTTGGACAATCGAAGAAGCCCAGGAACGTGATGCCAGGAAAAGCGGCAGTGGACGTCCGGGAGGCAGCCATTCAGGTGGAGGTCGTCCAAGTGGCAACCGGCGCCCCGGTGGTCGTAGTGATGACCGCCGAGGTCCTCGAAGATAAACCCGCAGGGGCGGCACCCAGGTGTCGCCCCTGTTTTATCCGCTTATGGTTAAGAGTTTCCGCAGCACTCTCTCCGAATATCCTCCTCAATTCTGGCTGATGGCCTCCGGGCTGCTGATCAGTTCGGCCGGATCATCCATGATTTGGCCGTTCCTGATGATCTATGTCAGCGAAAGGCTCGGCTTGTCGCTCAGCACAGTCTCAACATTGATAACCATTAATGCGGGCACGGGTTTGCTAACCTCCTTCATTGCTGGAGCGGTGGCCGACCGCCTGGGGCGAAAACCGGTTATGGTGCTCAGTCTGGCGGCGAGTGGCCTCGGTTACCTGTTTATGAGCCAGGCTCATACCTATCTTGGTTTTGCCTTTCTGATGTTCGTAATGGGTGCCTCGAACCCGCTCTACCAGGTTGGTGCGGATGCCATGCTGGCTGATATGGTCCGACCGGAAAAGCGTACGAACGCCTATGCGATCATCCGCATGGTCAATAACGCCGGGATCGCCATTGGACCTGCTGCAGGCGGATTTCTGGCTTCTCAGTCTTATACCTATGCATTCATGGGCGCAGCCTCCGGGATGCTGATCTACAGCTTGTTGCTCTTCTTCCGCGCCCATGAGACTTTGTCCAGAACATACCAAGTGATAAAAAGTCCTGCCCGGGATGGACTGGGGGGTTACAAACGCGTTTTTCACGACCGGCCGTATGTTGTCTTTGCCCTCCTGGTTGGAATCGGCCTGATCGCCCCTTCCATGTTATGGACACTACTGGCTGTCTATGCCAAACAGAACTATAACCTTCCCGAAAGTTTATATGGCTGGCTTCCCACCACGAATGCCCTCATGTGTGTGTTTGTTCAACTATTTGTGACACGCATTTCCCGACGTTTCCGGCCTCTGCCTGTCGCGGCGGTCGGCATGTTGACCTATGCCCTGGGCGTGGGAAGCGTCGCTTTGATGAAAACCTTCTGGGGTTTCTGGGCAAGTATGGTATTAATGTCTTTTGGAGAATTGATTCTCATCCCCACTGTCAGTAAATATATCGCGGACCTGGCTCCGATGGATATGCGAGGACGTTACATGAGCTTTTATTGGTTTGCCTGGGGGATTGCCCGTTCCACTGCGCCGTTGATTGGCGGTTTTCTAAATGATAACATTGCACCACATGCCATCTGGATTGGGGGATTGACAATCGGATTGGTTAGTACGATCGGCTTGATCTTCTTCAACCGGCTTTCCAATACAGGCAGCTGTCAAGAATTTCTAGAAGATCCTGCCGTGCAATAGGAGTACGCAATGAAAAAAACCAAACCGGTTCTTCCCATCCTTCTGGCAGTTGCCATGGTTCTGTGCTGCTGTTTGATAATCGTGTTGGGTGGCGCATATTATTCCTTCCTGATAATCGAAAAAGCGCTCCCAACCATATCAGTGTTTCTGCCTGTCCCTACTAATGGTCCCACACCTACTCCTTTCGAGATCACTCGCCAGCCGCCTGACCACATCCCCACTGGAACCCTGAAATTGCTCGAGCAGACGATTGTTCCGGATAACAACCTGGCCGAACTGGCCTGCCGTTTTAGGTCCGTTTGCGGCATTTCCCCAACGCTGCCTCCACCTCCCGGGCCACTTTCCATAGGTGCACAAAAAACCTTTTGGGCATTGAATTCTGATACGAACTCCAATTTTCAAGTACAAGCGACGCTTCGTTATATCACGCCGCATTCCTATTTCTGGGTCGCTGACAGTCTACACTATGACCTATCGGAAATTAAGAACCTGATGGATGCTTTCGAAAACAAGATTTACCCCACCGACCGTGAGTTCTTCGGCTCGGAATGGACTCCCGGTGTGGATGGAGACCCACATATATATATCTTGTATACCGGTGGACTTGGTGGAAGCGTAGCGGGTGCCTATTCCTCGGTCGATGAATACCCTCCTCAGGTCTTTCAATACTCCAATGCGCATGAAATGTTTTATATCAGTTCGTCCGAGCCTCTTTCAAGTTCATACACCTATGGTTCTCTTGCGCACGAATTCCAACATATGATCCACTGGTACCAGGACCGCAATGAAACCTCCTTTTTGAACGAAGGCTTCTCCGAGCTCGCAACTTTTCTCAATCATTACGATAATGGCTACTTTGATCGGATTTATCTCTCCAATCCCGATTTAAATCTGACGGATTGGCTGGGTACTTCAGGTGACAACTCTGCCCATTACGGTGCCAGTTTTCTGTTTGTCACTTATTTCCTGGACCGCTTCGGTGAAGGGACCACCAAGGCCTTGATCCATAACCAGCAAAATGGCCTGGATAGCATCGACGGTACGCTGGCACAAGGCGATCTCAAGGACCCATCGACTGGCAAGGGTATCACGGCCGATGACTTCTTTTTGGATTGGGCCATCACCAATTTCATCGAGGATGGTACGGTTGGAGATGGTCGCTACATTTACCACAACTATCCCGCCGATCCCAAGGCTAATCCCACCGACACTCTCAGCAATTGTCCTTTGGATAAAGCCACCCGTACCGTCAACCAGTACGGCGTGGACTACATCCGCATCAACTGTCCGGGTGATTTCTCATTGCACTTCGAAGGCGCCACTTCCACGCGCCTTCTGCCTGTTGATTTCCATTCCGGAACCCATGCATTCTGGTCAAACAAAGGGGACGAGTCGGATATGTCCCTAACCCACTCGTTCGATCTGACTGGAGTTTCCGGCCCAATAAGTATGGACTATTGGACCTGGTACGATATCGAGAAAGATTACGACTATGTTTATGTGGAGGCTTCCACCGATGCACAACATTGGACCATCCTGACCACACCATCAGGCACGGCCAGCAACCCCAATGGAGCTTCTTACGGTTGGGGCTATACCGGGCAGACTGATGGCTGGGTCCGGGAATCGGTTGACCTTTCAAAGTATGCTGGTCAGACAGTATCTGTACGCTTCGAATACCTCACGGACCAAGCCGTCAACGGCGAGGGTTTTCTCGTTGATGATATCACCGTCCCAGCCATTAACTATTCCACGGATTTTGAGACCGATGACGGCAGTTGGCAGCCGGACGGGTTTGCCCGGATAGAAAACACCGTCCCCCAGACCTTCCGCCTGGCACTCATAACCCACACCTCAGGTGGGACAACGGTTCAGATGATCCCCGTGACCGCCGACCAATCTGCTGATATTTCTTTGACCATCGGGCAAAATGGGGTCCAGGATGTCATTCTGGTCGTCACAGGCACAACGCGCTTCACTCGTTTAGTCGCACCATATCAATTATCGATCCAATGACCATAAAGGCGAATACCTTCCGTCCAAACTGGTCTCTGATTTTTTTTAAACGGAGGAACTTATGTTCACTGCTCCAAAGTCCGAGATCTTGAAAATTGCCTCCCTGGCTGAATACCAAACCGGTGCGGTCGTCTCCCGCCAGGTCACCAAAGCCGGTGGTGGCAATGTCACGCTGTTTGCCTTCGACGAGGGCCAGGAACTCAGCGAGCACACTTCCCCATATGATGCACTTGTCCACGTACTTGATGGAGACGCGCTCATTATTATCTCCGGCAAACCGTATTTGCTCAAAGCAGGCGAAGGGATCATAATGCCTGCTAATGAACCACATGCTGTCAAGGCTCAAAATAAGCTCAAGATGCTTTTAACGATGATCCACACCTGAAAAAGGTTCTCCCGCAAAATAACTTCGGGAGGTTTTTGAGTAATTTTCCTGAACCTAAGTCCAGATCTGTCCCATTTCCTAGATCTGTATCCCCATCCCCTCCGCCACGTGCGCCGCTTCCATCAGAGTTTCTGTCAAGGTTGGGTGAGCATGCACATTGCGGGCTATCTCGGCTGGGGTCAGTTCCATCATATGAGCCAGGGTCAGTTCGGGCAGCAGCTCGGTCACTTCCGGACCGACCAGGCTGGCGCCCAAAATTTCGCCGAATTTCTCATCCACGATCAATTTAACCCAGCCCGCATAGTCCGCCAGGCCTAGTGCCTTTCCATTGGCTTGGAATGGGAATCTGCCCACCTTGATGGCGTACCCGCGTTCCTTCGCCTGCGCCTCTGTCATCCCGAATGAAGCCACTTGCGGCTGGCAATATGTCGCCCGCGGCATCATTTCATAATCGAGTGTCACCGTCTCGGCTCCAGCGATGTTCTCGGCACAAACGATGCCTTGGGCGGTGCCGACGTGTGCCAGCATCAGCTTGCCGGTCAGGTCACCAACTGCCCAGATTCCCGGGACGTTCGTGGCCATTTTCTCGTCGATCTCGACTAATCCACGCTCCGAAAGCCGGACGCCAACCTCCTCCAGACCCAAACCTTTTGAGTTGGGTTGGAAACCGATCGCCACCAGGGTCTGTTCGGCCTCCAGGACTTTTACTTCGCCAGCGGTGGAGACGGTCACTTTGACGCCGCTGTCAGTCGTCTCGACGGATTCGACCTTGTGCCCGGCAAGCACTTTGACACCTCGTTTGGTAAACGCCTTGGCCACTTCAGAAGCGGCTTCCTCGTCCTCCAGTGGCAAAATGTGCGGCAGCATTTCCACCACCGTCACATCCACGCCATAGCCATTCCAGACGGTCGCGAATTCCATCCCAATCGCACCCGCCCCGATAATAATGACTGACTTGGGCAGCTTTTCCTGCAGGATGGCCTCGAGGTAAGTGATCACCTTTTGCCCATCCATTTTCCAGGCCGGAGGCACGATCGCACTTGCTCCAGTCGCAAGGATGATATTTTTCGCCAGAATTTCAGTGACTTTCCCCTCCCTATCGGTCACAGTAACCTTGTCTCTCGCAGCCAGTTTCCCCTTGCCCATATGTACGGCAATATTATTCTTCCTCATCAGGAATCCGACGCCTTTCGTCAGTCGATCCGAGACCTGACGTGAGCGTTTAACCGCCACCGAATAATCCAACTTGAGGTTCTCGAATGAGAAACCGAATTCCTTGCCACGTTCTCGCAGGATTTGTGCCACTTCGGCATTCTTCAACAATGACTTGGATGGAATGCAGCCGACGTTCAGGCATATTCCACCCAGCCATTGCTTTTCCACAATAGCGGTTTTTTGACCGAGTTGGGCAGCACGGATAGCAGCCACGTAGCCTGCCGGCCCCGCGCCAATAACAACGACATCATAGGTTTCAGACATGATTAACTCCATTGAGCAGGTTGAATTTGCATATAAACTATCTTATTTTACTACGCCTTCGTTTTTTCAATCCCCATTCACTTTACCGGTTCTTGACATTGAGGATAGTACAAAAAGGCTGGTGCGGGGGCCTTTCGTGCCTCCGCACCAGCTTTCTTAGCCCCTTTTCCCCGTTCCGTTAGGCAAGGGGCAGGGAACGGGGTATATCACTAAGGTGCTCTTCGACTTTGAGAACGCCCTAGCCTGATCATACGAGATGCAAATCCATTACCTGGCGGAAATGGTAACCATAGATCGCGAATGTGATTGCCAGGGCAAAGAGTTGCGGACGGCGGAAAAGTGTCCAGAAAACCAGTCCCCAATAATGCAGGCGTTCCTTGCCAAGAATCCCCAATTGGAGATTGGAACGGAAAAATGCCCGGATATACTCACCGTTCAACGGGATCGTGATCTTAGGAGCTTTGTACTCTCTAAGGAATGTTCTCACACGCGCATAGTAATTCTTGGGAGCATAAAGTGTCTTGACAACTACCCGGTAACCTTTTTGAAGCACATCTAAATCCATTTTCTTGGGGATGATGTTTGTCGAACCGTCCACATTGTCGCCCGTAGATGACCCCATAAGCCGTTTTTCCTGTTCCATTCGCTTATAGAGACGGGTTCCGGTGGGAGCTTGTAACAGGCCAACCATGGCAGTCACAATGCCACTCTTTTGTATGAAATCGATTTGGCGTTGAAAAATGGACGGGGTATCATTGTCAAATCCAATGATGAATCCCCCCTGAACCTGCAACCCGGCTCGTTGGATCCGCTTGATGTCCGCCACCAGATCACGATGCAGGTTCTGCTTCTTGTTACACTCAACCAGGCTGTCATCATTCGGGGTCTCAACCCCGATGAAAACGGTATCAAAGCCAGCCTGGGTCATCATATTCATTAATCGCGCATCATCCGCGATGTTAATGGAAATCTCGGTATTGAACGGCATGCCTTTCTTGCCTTTGCGCCATTCGATCAGCGCCGGAAGCAGATCCTCCCGTAGATGCTTTTTATTTCCAATCAAATTGTCGTCCACGAAAAAGACGGGCTCACGCCAGCCGAGCTCGTACAACCCGTCCAGTTCCCGGATGATTTGCGCGGAAGTCTTGACCCTTGGCAGGTGCCCGAATAACGTGGTGATATTGCAGAACTCACAATCAAATGGACAACCGCGTGAATACTGGATCGACATGGTGGCGTAATGTTTCCTGTCCACCAATTCCCATAAGGGCGCCGGTGTTTTTTGGATGTCGGGAAATTCGTCGGAAGTATATACACGTTGTGCCTGACCCCGTTCAAGGTCCCGTAGGAACGGTGCCAGGGTTATCTCGGCTTCGTTAAGGATTAAATGGTCTACCTCCGAGAATTGCTCAGGTTCGGCGGTAAAGAGTGGTCCCCCGGCGACCACTTTAAGCCCGGCAGCTCTACAACGGGCGATGACTTGATTCGTGGATGCTCTTTGAACGACCATTGCACTGATGAAGGCGTAATCGGCCCATTCCAGGTCTTTATCTTTAAGAGCCCCTACATTCAAATCCACCAGACGCTTTTCCCATACCGAGGGCAACATTGCCGCTACGGTCAGCAAACCGAGGGGCTGAGTGGAAGCCTTCTTGCGGATGAATTTCAGCGCATGTTTGAAACTCCAAAACGTATCTGGGAATTCCGGGTAAATCAATAGTATCTTCATCGAAACCTCCAAACAGGAATATTGATAAGATTCTGTTCCGGATTAAAGCCACCCCTTCGCGGGAACAGGTGTTTCAGGTCGAGCATTCAAGCTGATTGGCGAATAAGATCCGCCAGGTCAATGTGACGAATAATTTTCAGTTTTTCCTCTCCACTCGCTTCCAAGAAAGAGAAAATGAGGAAGCAAATGATACCTTTTGGTTTTATTCGTCAAATTTTATCAGACTTGTCGACATTATACTCCAAAAAACAACGACCTTCTTGTTTGATAGAAGATGGATAGGCATTTGATAGCTAGAACCCCCTGGGAATGGAAAGGTTCTTTTCATTTTCTGGTTTCGTGCGGCTAATTATGAGTTCCCCCATATTCACAAAACTGCGTTAGGGACCTGTTATTTAATTGTTATCGTGATTGTATAGGTATTCAGTGGCTCGATATTCTTCTCCCAAGGACGATGATATACCAGTTCCAGGTTGGTCTTACCAGCACTCAAGGTCTTGAACACCAGGGTAAGAGTCCCGCCTGCTCCGACCAATCCCGGATTGCTGCTCTTGAACTTGCTCTCACCGACTTGTTGTAACATTCTGGTATCCAGGTTTTTGGCTTCCCAGGTATAGCCAGTCGACGGGTTGCCTTCCAATTCAACTTCGATCTGTCCGCCTGCCTTGACATCGATTGCTTTACCATTGTCAGACATGGTTAATTGGGTCTGCCCGGAAGCACATCCGGACGTTGGAAGCAGCACCCCCACTAGAGAAACAAGGAATAGAATTATACGGAACATGTTCTTAACCTTTTCTGAAAGTACTTATATCCGACGCCGAAATCCCCTTCAATGTTCCAGAGGGCATTATTGTAAACTGCAAATGAATTCAAATCTGGTAGGTTGATGATCCTGTATTTCGGAAAACCCTGATTGAGATTTATTCAACGAACCGAATTGCTGACACTGTTTACGTAATCAAGGGCTCCCTGGCATGCAGGGGTGATGTGGGAAGACAGGTGCTCCCAATCCAATGGCTCTCCCATCCTGTTTGTCTTATCAACCGCAAGACCCAGGCAGCCTGGGCCGGCATTATAGTTCACCAGGGTAAAACGCCACAGGTCCTCATAGCTGGATGCTTCACCTGGCGCACTATCGTAATTCATATCAATGACCTTCCCCGTCTGTATGCAATTTGCGATCATCGTTTGGGCAAAGACGCCTACGCTGAAATCAGCTTTTTTTAGGTCAATTCCATTAGAACATTTCGGACAGATTGCATCTACGCTATGCACAAGCCCATTCCGTAAAAGTGAGCGCTCAAAATCGTCCAATCCAATCCCTTGCCAATCTTCTTCTGGCTGGGGATAGATTTTTGTTTTGCATACCGAATCATCCAATACCGATGGACAGAATTGTTCGTAAAATGACGGATTCCACATTAAAACGGCATCTGCTCCGCCTTTGCTCATCTGCCCCAGCCCGGCTTCCGGGTGACCAGTCAGCGCGCCTGGCCAGAACTGGCTCTCACGGGCAAACATATTCTTTAGCAACACCGCTGGCACGCCGGTCTGCTGCGACGCCGAAAAAATAAGGCTGTCAAAACGGTTTTGCCAATCAATGACTGCCGGGCGCGCCGCCTCCAGTCCGCAGGTATTGGCAAGCCCATTTGCGAGCAATCCCCCTGCCTCACAGGCTGAGGCATCCACCATGCCGTGTTTGATCAAGGCGGCTGCCAGATATTCGAAAGGGACGTTTGTAGCCAAGTCTTCAGGTCGTGACGGAGTCGCAAGCCAATCGGGTGTCCCACCAACCGGAGGAAATTTATCCCAGATCATCGAGCAACCCGCCAGGGGATCTCCATGCCATTGGCTACTTAATACATCCGCATACCAGGCAATATCGGCAGGATCGTTAGATTTGGCTACCCGCACACGTGCGGTGAATATTTCACTGCTGTCGCCATAGCTGGAGTAGGCCCAAAATTCCAGACTCGTCCCGTTCTCATCCGTTGGCACCAGGTCTATCTGGCAGACCGGGTCACAGGTGAATGGTTTGCCATCCACATTCCCGGCCAGACTGGTGATATGCTCCCCTTCTATTGGTTCTTCCCCGGTTAAAACCAAAGTGGGTAAATCATCACAACGGAAAGTTGATTTGTAAGGGACGCAACCATTCAGCGTCACCCACACGACTGGAGGTGGTTGTTTTACGCCGACCTTACGCTGAACTGGCCCGGATTTGACGAGCTGCAAATAATAGCCATTGCAGTCATCACCAGGCTGGCACGCCTGGGTCACAGTCCAGTCATCAAAGACATCTTGGCCGCACGCGTCGAGTATCTCCCCACCTGTTGGCAGACCTTCGTGGTCAATTTCAATGGAGCAGACTACCTGGTTATCTGACCAACTGCTCAACCACCATTCGTAGGAAGTGTATTTCTGTACGATAATAATAAAGCGGTCCGGACCCGGCGGCTGATTCCCCGCGGCATACACTCTCCGGATTCCGAAGGCAGCCAGCGAAATCAGGAGGACTATAGCAATTGGAAACACCCAACTAGACTTGAAGCATGTCCTCATTCAGAAAGAGTCTCCAACCTCATTATAGCGAATATTTCGCGGTTGGGAACTGCCAGTTTTGTTATGGAGGCTGTCTTTAGCACCGAAGCCTTCGCGATATCCTTTCAGACTTCGGTAGCCTCAGCTCATGGAACTTGTATCAATAGGGGTTACGGTTGTTCTTCCAAATTATTCTCATATGTCTGCAGATCACGTTTGAGGCTTTTCCACCTGATGAATAGACTGAACAGGTAAGCTGCGAGGATAATGAAAACGACGACATATCCAGCCAGCATGTATTGGATGGAAATAGCATAGGGGATCATTTCGCCTCTCTACTGTAGAATCTTTAATTTGAGCTGATCCACTTGCTCGGCCAAACTGCCTAATCTGACACGGTACCAAAGCAAAGTGGCAAATATGACCGAGAACGTCCCCAGGCAGAAGAACATTGTCAATAGCATCGGTGGTGTCATGCCAAAACTGCCTAGTGCAATGGTATTCCCCCCTATCACAACCGGGTGGATGGTTTGCCAGATCCGGATTGACAGGAATGTAATCGGGACGCTCATCGCGCCGACCAGGGTGTAAACCGCGCTGAAACGGGCGCGCCTTTCCGCATCCTCAATCCCTTGGCGCAGCAGAAGATATGCCAGGTAAATCATTTCCAGGATGGCAGCCGTGGTAAGCCTCGCATCCCACGTCCAGTAGGTACCCCAGGATGGTTTTGCCCAGATGGATCCGAGAACGATTGCAATAAAGAAAAAGACCAGGCTGATTTCCACTGCTGCCATTTCAACGATATCCCATTTCAGGTCCTTCTTGACCAGGTAAACCACCCCGGCAACTGCCGCGACTATGAACCCAAGCATCCCCACCCAGGCGTTGGAAATGTGGAAATAGAAAATCTTCTGGACATAATTCATGGTTGCTTCCAGGGGAGCGTATAAAAAGACCATGCCGAATGCACCAAGAAACAGAATTGCGGATAGAATGGTCAGGAAGGTTAAAGGTTTTGGTTGAGGTTTCATAAAAACTCCTGGTTGGTTATTTGAGCAGTCAGCGATAATCAACGGTTAATGAAGGTTTTTACCGTAACGACCTCTGATTATTCTTCAACGACGTAATCAAATACCATGAATGCGATTGCCGTGAATATCAGGTCATAGGCGATCAGGATATTCAGCCAGGGCCAAATTTCATTCATGGGAAGATTCTGCAGGAATCCGCCGCTGGCTTTTACCGCTGCTAGTAAAACCGGAACGATGACCGGGAAAAGTAGGACGGGTAACAGGACATCCCTTGTTCGAGTCTGAACAGCCATGCTGGAGAGCAAAGTTCCTACAGCCACGTACCCGGTTGAGCCAAGTAGAATGACCAATAGCAGGCCGAGATTGAACACATTAATGTTATAAAGAACACTGTAAATCGGCAGAACGATGATCGCAACGATCAGCATGAATGCCAGATTGCTCAAAGCTTTGCCAAAATAAATCGCCGACCGGTCCATCGGGACAAGCAGTAGACCGTCCAGGCAGCCGCGATCTTTTTCAACTGCCATCGAACGGTTCAATCCAAGCGTTCCCGCAAACGCGAAGGTCACCCATAACACACCTGGCGTAATGGTGGAGCGTAAATTTGGCTCCAATTCAATCGCAAAATTGAATATGAGGATGACCAGCAGGGCAAAGACCAGCATTGCCGAAAGCAATTCGCGTGAACGCAGTTCGGTGGCCAGATCCTTCCATACGATCGCTGTAATGGCTTTGAGGTACGTGGAACGGGGTCGGTGGGAAGTCAGAATATTTTGCACAGTTATCCAGCCAGGGATTGCCTGTAGAAGTCCAGAAGGTTATTCTTGCCCAGACCTTCTCGTCTGGTCGAAGCGGAAATCACTCCGCGTGAAAGGACGTCGAATCGGGTTGCCAAGTCCTCAACCCGCGCCAGATCGTGGGATGTCATGACCACGGTCCGCCCGCGGCCTGCCACGTCTCGCAGCAGTATATCAAGCATATCACAGGCCTCCTGGTCAAGGCCGGTGTGCGGTTCGTCAAAAAGCATTACTTCCGGATCATGCAGGATGGCACGCCCGATGGCAAGACGTTGCTGCATCCCGCGAGAAAAAGTTCGCACCAGGTCATGGCGGCGAGCTGAAAGCCCAATCATCTCCAGAACTTTATCAATACGTAGATTCAATTGCATTACACCGTACATCCTCCCGTAGAACTGCAAGTTCTCCTGGGCGGTCAGGTCGCCGTAAAGCAGAGGCAGGTGGGTGACCACTCCCAATCGGGTTCGAACTGCCGCGGCCTGATCTGGAAGTGGATAACCGGCTACCTTCACTACACCCAGTGAAGGGCGCGAAAGCGTTGCCAGGATTCGCAGGAAAGTTGTCTTTCCTGCGCCGTTGGGGCCAAGGATCGCGACAAACTCTCCCTGCTGCACCTCGAAATCGAGGCCGCGCAGGACTGTTTTGGAGCCGAAGCGTTTGACAAGTTTATGGACTTTTATCATGAGGGCACCCACCGCCAGACAGGCGTAAATTCTGCGATCACGTCCAAGGTCTTGAAAATCAGAGAACTTCCTTCAAACGCTCCTTCATTTCACTGCGTCGCTTCTCATAGGCTTCTTTGACGATTTCACCAGCCTTGTATTGATCATCCAGGGCGATCATTGCATCCATGATACTATCACGATCTTCTCCAATCGCGTCTTCCCCGACCTCTCCCTCGTCTACTCCTTCTTCTACCAATCTAAGCCGGGAGCGATCATGTAAATACAGGCCAAGTCCCAGGCCTACCAGGAGGACACCAACTGCGCCGATGCCGATCAACACCCAGGTTTGCCGGTTGATCGTGGAGCCGGTCGCTGTTCCCGGTTTGCCGGATAATGTCACGGAAAGGCTGCTGCCTGATGCCATGTTATTGACCTGGTACATCTGGTACGACTGGCCCTGAATGGTTTGCAAGCCTGCGTCCGTTACTTGTTCACCCCGTAAACGCATTCCCTGGGGAACAAAAACAGTCAGGGAAGAAACTGGCATGGAAAAAGGCTGGTCAAATTTCAGGGTATTGCTGTAAGGCATGCTGTAGGTGGCGATAAAACCGTACTGCTTGTCGGCGCCCGGTACCATCGCAAACCCCCCCGTGGCATTTAGTAATTGCGTGCTGCCTTGCGAGAGCTGATATTGCAGGCTGCTTGCATTTTTTGGAATCTGTATGAACGGGATGGAAGTCCCGTCGCTAGCGACAACTACCGCCTGTTTGCCGGGATTGGTGACAATGAATAATTCAGTCACCTGGATCATATTTGGTGAGGATAAATCAAATATGAGATGGACTTGGTTATAAGACAGAACTTTAAAATCATCCGTCTTTTCAAAAATGGTTATTGGAACAGAAAGGTCCGTTGCCGCGTTCGAAACGATGACCGGCTCGGACTGATATTCCACGCCTCCCCAACTCGTAATAATGAGAAAGGCCCGGTCTTGAGGCATTTCCACCCCGCTGAAGCTGTAAGAACCGTTTGGGTTGATCGGAGACACCAACTCCAGCGAGTTCTGGTAGTTTCCAGACTGATCCTTGTCAAACCCCTCTAATGTGACTTTCTGTCCATCCGGAATGGCTCCGCCGGAACCATTGGTCAAATTACCCGTAATATTACCCAGTGCGGTTCCTGGTGCGGTAGAAACATCCGCAGATGTTGTGGTCTCTACTGTGGTGGTAGGTGAAGTTTCCGGGGTCGCCACGGGTGGCATCGGGGTCCAGGTTGCTTCGGGCGTCTGGGTCGTTACCGCCTCGGTTTCCGCGAACGTAGTCGAGAGATACCCGGGTGGAGGGGTGATATCCTCAGTCAGAGAACAGGCGGCTAGAATAAATGAGAGAAAAACAATGAGAATAGTCAGACGGTATTTCATCGATCTTTCCTTAAATTGATATCCACGCCTGGCTTATTTCGAATAGAGTTTCCAGCCGCAGGATGGACAAAACTGATCAGACTTCAAAATGGGCTTGCCACAATTCGGGCAAAAACCGGCGGTTTTTTGTGTGCGCATTGCACGGCGTTTGGCGATCAAGTCTTCGAGATCCTCGTCCGAGAGCGATTTGGCCTTCTCTTCAACAACCACCGCCTCAATGGTCCCTGCTTTGATTGAGGGTTTCGCAGCTTGAATTTCATCCAGCTGCCGCAATATATCCGAACCTTTCTGGAGTAGACTGGCACGCTGCGCGGAATATTCCTCCGCAGGGATTTTACCAATACCATTATCGAAGTCCAATTCCACTAAAGCGGATAACGTCCGCTCGCGTTCGGCCAACAAAGCTGAAATTTCACGTGGGTTTTGGGCTTTCACGTTCCAGCGCGTTGTAAATGGTTGTGCTACGAATAATCCTACGATGACAACCACTAACAAAAGCAGAAGAATGGCACCCACTTCCATGTCCTACCTCCCCCTAAGTAATGGATCGATGGCAGATTGAATTTAAGTCATGGACTGGAAAGGACCTATTTGTTTGTAGCGTAAGATGCCTTGCTGGTCAATGATATAAGTTTCCGGCATGGCAATATTGCGATTGAAAATTGGCGTGATCCGTGTCCCCAAGTCCGGCCCATTTGGATAGGTGATATCGTACTTGGACAGGAAATCGAGCGCTTTCGAGTCGACATCTGTGTAATCTACACCAAGGAAAACCACTTGACCATCCGGTTGGTAGTAGCGCCAGGCAGCTTCCATGTCCGGAGCCTCATCTGCGCAGGTCACGCACCAGGAAGCCCAGAAGTTGACAACCACCACCTTTCCTTGAAGGGACGCCAGACTGGTCTGGTCTGCACGTTGATATTGATAATTGTCAAATAGTTTTAATGTAAAATCGGTTACTTTCGAACCAATGGAAATGATGGGATGCTGCGCCCGGAACAATCCCAGCCCGAGAAGGACAAGCAAGGCCAATATTCCTGTCCATACCAGGATCTGCACCCAAAGTGGCGCGCCTTTTCGCGGAACAACGGTAGAATTTCCTATATTCTGTTCCATAATTTCCTAGATCCGTTTTCGAAGTTCTTCTTCGAGACGAGCGGTATATTCATCCTTTAAATCCGCATCGTGTCCGGTAGTTGCTCCCGTCGCCGGTTCTTTCCGCAAATGCTTCCAGGTTCGGAATGTTCGGAATAAAAGAAATACACCAATCAGGAACGCCACCGGGGGTACAACGTACACCAGCAAGCCATATCCACTTGTCGGAGGTTCGGATAATACCCGCGCGCCATAATGATCGACAAAGTACTGCTTGATTTCATCCGGCGTCTTGCCTTGGGCTAGCATCTGGCGGATGAGCTCGCGCCAGTCATGGCAAGCCTGCGTGGGGCAAACATCCAGGGGTGTGTTTTCACATATCGGGCAAAACAATTGCCGGGCAATCGCATTAACTTCATCGTCCGACGGGATCGGCTTTTGGGCTGTGACTGCGGCTGCTGGAACAATTGAGAATGTAAATAGCAGGAAGAAGATCGATAAGTGGATAAAGTCCTTCGTTTTCATGAATTCCTTCTTACTTCTCACTTATCACTTCCAGTTTATCCTTCTCCGGCCATGCTGCCACTAAAGTGCCGAGCACGAAGATTGTACTGCCGATCCACAACCAGTTGACCAAAGGGTTGTGATAAACCTTGAACGGGGTCTGTTGAGCTGAGACGTTTTCCCAGTTGACCAGCACGACATACAAGTCATCCGCCAGTGTGCTGCGGATTGCCGGAATGGTCATCGGCTGGCCATCCGGGTAGAGGTCGTAGCGAGGGTTAAGGTCGCCAAGGTTTTTTCCATCCTTGAATACGCTCAGGACCACGCGTGTAACTTGCCGTCCATCCACATATGGGAATTGTGCCAGCGAGTCATAGCGCAGGGTATATCCCGAGAGCTGCATCTCCTGTCCTACCGCCAGGGTCTGCTGTGTCTGGGTCTGAAAAACTTCGATCCCGATAATGCCAATCGCCATTACCACGATGGCAATGTGGATAATATATCCTCCATAACGTCGGCGGTTACGCGCGGTCAGCCGGGAAAGTGCAGTAAGGTAATCCTCGCCCTGCGCCTTATGCCTCGCCTGGATTCCGCGCCAATATTCATATATGGTTATGAATATTACAAATGCCACCAATGTAAAACCAAGCAATGCAACCCAATTGTGGATGTTCAGGGCAAACAACACTACTGGGACGAGCAGTGTCGGGATGGCTGGTTTCCAGGCTGCCCGACCGATTGTCTTCAGTGTGGAATATCCCCAGGCGGAAAGAGGCGCTATGCCCATTAATGCCAACAGAACCCCCCATAGCGGGCCGGTCGCTTTTTGATAGAATGGCGGTCCAACTGTTATTTTCTGGCCGGTGACAATCTCGGAAATTAAAGGGAAGATTACTCCCCAGAAGCAAACGATCAGAATGCCAATGAATAGCAGATTGTTGAGCAGGAATAATGCTTCCCGCGAAAGCAGGGATTTCATCTCCACTTCGGCCCTCAGGTCACTCCAGCGATAAATTAATAGAGTCACCGAGATAATAAGCGTTAGGCCAATGAATATGAAGAACATTGGGCCAATAGAACTCTCCGCAAAAGCATGAACTGACGAGAGCACTCCGGAACGCGTCAGGAATGTACCAAAAATAACCAGGGAATAGGTCAGGATGATCAGCAACATGTTCCACTGTTTCAACATGCCGCGTTTCTCCTGGATCATGACCGAGTGCAGAAAAGGCGTGCCAGCCAGCCAGGGCATTAAGGCCGCGATTTCCACCGGATCCCAACCCCAATAGCCGCCCCAACCAAGTACATCGTATGCCCAACGCATCCCTAGCACGAGTCCGATCGAAAGGAACAGCCAGGCCACCAATGTCCAACGCCGGGTGAGGCGGATCCACCGGTCATCTGTGCGACCTGTCACGAGGGCCGCGATGGCAAAAGCAAAGGGAATGACGAACGCAACAAAACCCAGGTAAAGCATTGGTGGATGGAAAACCATTCCCGGATGACGTAAGAGTTCATTCAAGCCATTTCCATCGGATGGGGTAAAAAGGGCCGCATTCCCGGGGGCAAACATCCTGGGGGTGACCTCTCCGCTGATTGTCAACCACAAACGGGTGAAAGGATTTTCGAAGAAAATACTCAATGAAAGGAAGAAACCCAAAGTGATTGCCGTCACTACAACCACCCAGGGTAGGAACTCACGATCACGGTCCCAACTTCGCAACGTCACTGCCGTGGCGAAAGCCGACATCAACCATGACCAGAAGACCAGCGAACCAGCCTGTCCTCCCCATAACGCAGTCACTTTGAGATAAAGCGGCATGTTCCGGCTGGTTACCGAGTAGACATATTCTTGCTCAAAGTGCCCTGTAACCAGCATGTATATAAGGGTCAGCGCAGAAAGGCTGATCAACGGAAAAGTCAACTGCAAAGCGCGCCGGGCGCTTTCCACCCAGCGATCGGATTTTGAATAATATCCATGGATCGCAGCTCCGACACTGAAAAGTGCCAGTAGAAATGTCACTACTAAAACGCCGAAACCAAATTGAGCTAGCATGAATTCTCCATGCTAAAATCACCCCATCTCTTAAAAGAATTTATTGTTAATTCGCGCTGACCTGTGAAGGCACAGCTTGTTCGTACTTGGTCGGGCACTTCAATAGGAGCTCATCGGCATGAAAGACGCCATCTTCGCCCAAATGGCCGGTAATGATCGCCTGGGCCTCGTCCCGCATCAAGTCGGGTTTCGGGCCATTATAAACGACTGTCAATCGCCTTTGCGTCGGATCCACGACTGCTTCATGTAAAACCTTGGCTAATCCACCTTGAGCCGTGATGGTGGCATTGTCACCAGGAACATTCGCGATATCAAAGGTCAGATTATTCGCCTCTGGGTTGAATTGGATGGTGGTTCCAACGACCGCTCCCGATATGCGCAGACTGCGTCCCACCAGGCTGTCACTTTTGGCATGCAGTTCATCCACGGTCATGAAATATTCGGCATTCGCCTTGGTGGAAGAGAAAATTAGATAAACAACAGCCGCTAGGATTAAAAGGCCACCTAAGATGAATTTTCCGCGACCCCTCATACCATTTTTTGAAGATGGCTGCATCAACGACCTCCGGAACATGGATTACTTGCATTTTTACATATTTAGATTAATATAAGCTGAGAACTCCGATTAATCCGCTGATCCTCTTTTCAAACGCGTGCCGCAGGTGCGGCAAAAAACATCCCCCACTTGAGCTCGTTTCCCACACTGGTGACAATAGATAAATCCGTCATCGCTCTCTTCATGCTGCAGCGTGTTCTTTTTGACTTTTACCGTCCCTTGACTGCCTCTCTGCCATACGACAAATCCGACGATCCCGGCCACTATTAACAAAACTCCTATCCCCGCCAGTACCCAGGGTAAAAAGCCTGTCATTGAAACGTGCCCTGGCGTTTCCGGGCCTGGCGTGGAAACCGCCTGTACGGGCAAGCTGGAGATGCTCAAGTCGTCTGTGTTTCGCTCGTAATCAATCGTCAGTGAAAAAGACTGCCCGGCCTCAAGGTTGGTCGCCTGAACCCGGTAATTGGTCAAACCATCCTGTCCCGGGCCGGTATTGATTGG
Organism: uncultured Chloroflexia bacterium; assembly: GCA_963806575.1. Lineage (GTDB taxonomy): Bacteria > Chloroflexota > Anaerolineae > Anaerolineales > Villigracilaceae > UBA877. The sequence goes on from CAWDYX010000028.1 coordinate 278,453, forward strand.
CGGGGGGCTGATGGATACATTTTCTGCACCGAAAGGCCTGAGAAAATTAGCCTCCAGCTTGTCTACTGCGTAATCACCAGGCCATTCGAATACAATCTGCCGCGCTGATCCATTCTTTACCAGGGGTGTGTAATACTCTACTTGTATCTGTTGCGAATTGCTTGTAATTGTAAGCTCAGACCAAAGCCCTTGGATCGAGGTGTCATATGGCGCGTTGACCAATCCCTTGACCGGATCAACAATCGCCACCGCGTTGATCTGCGCATCTGAAGGTATGCTGATGGTCAAGCTGGCAGGCAGACTTGTACCAGGAACCAATGTGATGCGGTAAATCATCAATACAGCCGGCTGATCATATTCCGGCCATATATCCAAACTTAACAAACTGAGATGCACCAGACCCTGGGCTTGTACGGTGTTTGGAATACTAAAAACAAACATCAATGTCAGCATCAACATCAATTTTCGCATTGGAAACCTCCAAAGATGGTTGGTTAAATGGATTATATCTTACCGTTACGGGTAAGGCACTTTATGAGCGACCAGATCACCTGGTTAACCGGTGTGGGTACCTTCTTCTCCCGACCCGTCCGGACGACCATTCCATTGATGACATCCACTTCGGTTGGCGTGCCGCGTAAAATATCCTGAAGCATGGAAGACATGTTTTCTGAGGTTTGTTGCGCGACCTCTTCAACGGCGCGTTCCGGATCTGAAAATGGCAGTGCCACACCGGTCGCTTCCGCTACTGAGGCAGTCTCGCGTGCAAGATTTCCCATCAATTCATGTGCAGGTGGATTTCCTAGCAATTCCCCGTTTTTCACTCTCAGGATTGCCGTGATTGGATTAATGGCAGCGTTGACAACAAGTTTACCCCACACAACTGGTCGCAAATCCCGAACAACTATGACATTAAAATTGGCTACGCGCAGGACCCTCTCAATTTCATTCAGCCGTGCATGCGCCTCAAGCGTTGTCGCTCCTCCGCCATTTGCACGCACGATACCAGGTGCAAGTAGAGTTGCGCCGAGTGTGGTGATGCCGCGCGAAACCCGTTGATTGCCAAGAATCCCGCCAAGGATATCATCATTACCCAGGCCGTTTTGAAATGTTACTGCCAGGCCGTCTTCAGCCAGGCATACTTCCAAATGGTTGGCAGCGCGTTCCGTCTGCCAGGATTTAACCAGTACCAGGGCGAATTTCGCTCCCGTGCACTCGGCCGGATCATCACTGGTCCGTACTCTGAAGTTACCAACACCATCCAAACCAGCCCCGTTATTGCGTAATGCTTTCAGTCCCTCCTGCCAGGTTCCGAGCATCGTCACGTCTATTCCTGCCGCCGATAGTCGGGCGCCAAAGAGCGTAGCGAGAGCACCACATCCGACAATCAATACTCCTGTTGTCATTGTTGTCTCAAATCAGCAATTTCCTTTAATAAAAGTTCCCATTCTTCCTCCGGCATCTCAACTATGTGCTCAGAGGCTGGAAAGCGCCGCGCGGTTACATCGGAAATATATTCCCCAAAGGCTCGCTCCATCTCATGTTGCAAGTCAGCGTACTTCTTGACGAATTTGGGTGTGAAACGCTCAAAGCATCCCAACAGGTCATGTACGACCAGTACCTGTCCGTCACAACCTGCTCCGGCTCCGATCCCGATGGTCGGAATGGAAATTCTCTTTGAGATCAGTTCCGCCAGACGAGCCGGGATCAATTCCAGCACGAGACTGAAACAGCCGGCTTCTTCAAGATAAATGGCATCCTCCAGCATGAGCCTGGCAGCCTCCGTGGTCCGTCCTTGTGGGCGAAAGCCGCCCAGAGCATTAATCGATTGTGGCGTCAAACCGAGGTGTCCCATGACCGGGATTCCTGCACCGATAATGGCATGTATGGTATCCAGGCGTTCTCTTCCCCCCTCGAGCTTGACTACATCCATTCCGCCCTCTTGAAGAAATCGCCCGGCGTTGCGGACGGCTTCCTCCACTGAGATCTGGTAGGACATGAAAGGCATGTCTCCGATCAGCAATGCTGAGCTTGCTCCACGCGCCACTGCGCGACAATGATGGAGCATTTCTTCCATCGTCACAGGCAACGTGTTTTCATATCCCAGAACTACCATCCCAAGCGAATCGCCTACCAGAATGGCATCAACTCCTGCCCGGTCGAGGGCTAGCGCCGTGAAGTAATCATATCCAGTAAGCATGGTGATTGGTTCACCGCGCTCTTTTTCTTGCGAAAGGATTGTATGGTCTTTTTGGGGGAGATTTCAGAGACATTTGGAACTTGAGCAATGGTAGACATGGTACCCTCCATTTGGTAGGGGCCAGAGGAAGATCTCTCACAAAAAATTCCTCGAGCAATCACTGGAATAATTAATTCTGCTTCAGCCGTCGCGTTCGATCTGATACGCGCAGCCAATGGAATTATTCCACAGAATTGATGGGATGGCAATCTGGTAGCGGACCTGAATCTGCTCTATAATAGGGAAAATAATTGCCATCATAATATCAAGGAGGCCTATATGCGACGGGTTTTTAGTTTCTTCATTGGTGCGACGATTGGTGGGCTAGTAGGTGCGACCCTGGCGTTAATATTCGCTCCCGCCCCGGGAGTGGAAGTACGGGCGCAAATCCTTGCTCGCGCACAGACCTTTACCGCTGATATCCGTCAGGCAGCCAACACGAAACGGATCGAATTACAGGAACGTCTGGAAACCTTGCGCGCTCCTAAGTCTTAAAAAACGGTATATAAAAACCTATCTACATTTTTAGTCTTACACTTTTATAAAACCCCTCCACGCGTGCCATATTGGGCGCGTAAGCAGCCCGTTCCGCGATGAGACTTGCATTAATTTTTGCAGCCTCTTTTCGCAGAACGGGCTGATTGATTGCCTGCACAATGCCATCTGCGATCGAATATGCATCCGTGGCATCTACCAGCAGACCGTTGACGCCTGTCTGCACCCATTCGGTCATCGATTCAGTTTTTCCAACGACCGGAAAACAACCGCAGGCTATTGCCTCCAGAAATGAATTTGGGGTTCCATCATGGATACTTGGGGAGACAAAAACCTGGGATTTCTGGAACAGCCTCCATAACTGCGTCTGGTTCAAACGCGGCCACAGTTTTGTTCTCGCACGGACGCCCAACTTATCGACCCACCGTTCTGATTCGATATCCCCTTGGAGAGATGGGCAGACGAAAATCGCCTGCGGGATTTTATCTAATACCATCGGGATAGATTGGAAAAAAATATCCTGCCGCAGGCTGCCAGGACGCTGCCCGCGCGGGTTCACAATAATAGGACCGTCTGGCAATTCATCTGGTAGTTTTTCATATTCAGAACTTGTCCCAAGTTCATTTAACCGAATTCCACCCGATCCTGGCACAACCAGAGTTGGCTTTTCCGGCCCAAAACCCCACTCATACCCCAGACGTACATCACGCTGCGTATCGGTTATCAGACCATTGGTACGCTTTAACGCATCCCGCGTTAGTCGGGCCATTAGAATAGATCCCCGGGCATGCAGGGTCAGGTCATTTCCCCAAGTGGATATCACCAACGGGATTCCTCTAGGTGTGGTGGTAGCCAACATTCCTTCAAAGGGTATCCGGAGCGCATGCACCAGGTCCGGTTGGATTTCAGCAACCAGGATATGATAACGCCTTCGGTAGAACGGTAAACTGAGCGGCCCAAAATAGTAGCGGAGCCCGCGCAAAACGGGTCGCAGCTGGCCAGTCAGAGCAACTTTCCGTTGTCTACCGGCGGTGTTCCCGACCTGTCCGCCAGCCAGGTTGCCAAAGGCTACCGGCAATAAATGAAATGAATCCAACTCTCCCGGAGGATCGCAGGGAAACGTGGATATGAGATGGACACCATGGCCCGTCTCTACCCAGTACCTGAACCAGCTGAGGGCAGTGGGAGAACGTCCGTCCGCAACAAAAAGAATTCTCATCAAATGCAATATACCATAAACTTATAGTGTAATTGCCGTAAACGAATTCCCCTGGGATGCGTAACCGATCGCCATTATGATAGATAGCTTCCGCATATTGTTTGTCAATAACCATTAATGAGGGACTATTGCCATAAAAACTTGTCCTACCTGAGTGTTTTTCTGGTATATTAAGGCGGCTGGCAGATAAATATCGATCGGAGGAACATGAAGCAAATCTGTTTTTTCGGGGTTGGATATGTTTGGCTCCTTACCGCTGCCTGTTTCGCCGCTTTGGGGAATCGGGGTATTGGGCGGGGGTTCGACGGGAAATAACATGCCAGACAAGGAACGACCGCTCGTTTGCGATTACGAGGGTTCCGATTACCAGATGCGCTTCTGGGACAAAGGTGGGCGCGAATACGAGGATCGCAGCGAATCCATCGCCATTAAACGTCTGTTGCCAAATACTGGAAGGTTGTTGCTCGAACTGGGTGCAGGTGCAGGTCGCAATACACTTCGTTATAGTGGTTTCGAGCGTATCGTTCTGTTGGACTATTCTCGCACCCAATTAAAACAAGCCCAGGAACTCCTTGGAGAGTCCGATCGTTTTATTTACGTGGCAGCCGATATCTATCGTCTGCCTTTCGTCGATGGATTGTTCGATGGCGCAACCATGATCCGCGTGCTTCACCACATGGCCGATGCCCCTGCCGCGCTTCGCCAGGTACGCAATGTCTTGTGCCCTGGCGCATGCTTCATCCTGGAATTCGCCAACAAACGCAATCTGAAATCTATCCTGCGCTACCTCCTGCATCTCCAGCCCTGGAATCCTTTCACACCGGAATCGGTGGAGTTCGCACCGCTGAATTTTGACTTCCACCCACGCACACTTCGCAAGATCCTGATGAGACTTGGTTTTCGCATTGAAAGAACGCTGGCAGTCTCTTATTTCCGTATCGGCCTGCTCAAACGAACAGTCCCGCCAGCCCTCCTGGCAGGTCTTGATTTCATTTTTCAATGGACCGGGGCACTGGGACATTTCTCGCCCAGTGTTTTTCTACGCGCCCGGGTCATTGATGATAATGTTTCTTCGGTTGTACCAAAGGACCTTTCTTTATTCTTTAAATGTCCTGAATGCGGTCATTCACCGTTGGTAATCTCTGATGGACTGATCCTCTGTCCGGCCTCTGACCATAGGTGGAATATCACCGGTGGGATCTACGATTTTCGAGGCGATGAACCATGAAAAAAAATGGTCTATACATCCTCCTCATCGTAATTAACATTTTGGTGATAGTTTTCTTCCTGGTTCAATATACGAATGCTACCTATCCGCTGGTTGGCCATGATTTTCGACAGCACATTCCGATCATGATCAATTCCTATCTTTACTATAAAGCCAATGGGCTCCGTATCGAATGGTACACTCCCAATTTTGGAGGCGGCCTGCCGGCTTACCCCAATCCACTCCAGCTGCAATTTTCGTTACCTCAATTGGTAACTTGGTTTATCAATCCATATGCCGCTGTTTTTGTTACTCTAGCAATTTATGTTGCCATCGGGTTTACTGTTACCTACCTTTTCCTACGCAATTTACTGGAATTGAATCCCCTCTCTGCAATTCTTGGAGCAGATTTTTTTCTCATTAACGGATTCCTGATCGAACAAGTGGTTGTCGGCCATGTTAATTTCATAACTTTTCCTCTGATCATAATCCCCATCTATGCAATACTAAATCCCAAACCTCCTGGCTGGATTGCCGGCGTTCTGATTTCAATCATAGGTGGTGTATTGGTTTATTCTGGTGGAGTATATATTGCCGTTATCTGCCTCTTTTCAGCCCTCATAATTATTCCATTGGTGTATTTCTTGAAGCCTGGATTGTTTTCCTGGCGGAGAATCCTGGTTGTCTTGATCTGGGGTGGGATTCTTACAGCTCTTCTTTGCGGCTCTAAACTATACGCAACCGCCGAATATATGCGCTTCTTCCCCCGAACAGCCCACGATCTATTTGGCGTGGATTGGATCACGGGTTTGCGGGGTATGATTTTCCAATTGGTTGGAACGTTGAATTGGTACCCGCTTCTTGGTTTGATTCACAAAGCCAGTACCTCTTATACAGTCCGTCTCATGGCATGGACAAAAACGCCATATGGTTTTTGGGAGCTGGATTCATCCATCGCTCCCGGATTGCTCATCCTTCTTATTATAGGCATTCTATCGATGCTATCTCGCAAACCACAATTGGAAACGAGGCACGTAATGATTAAGAAAGGAATTGCCGGGATATGTCTTCTACTCGCCATAAGCCTTGCAACTGAATTCTCGACTGCAAAAGGCCCCCTCTATGAACTGCTCAAGCAGCTGCCTGTCTTTCTGTCATTGCATGCCGTTACACGTTTTACCTCCTCTTTCATTCTTCCACTTGCACTTGTGGCTGCCAAGGTTTTTGATGTTTGGGCAGGTAAATGGAAGTCTGGCATTAAAACATTTGTTGCTTTTGGCGTTCTTTGTGGGATTTCCCTCGCCAGCATGTGGTCTTATTACCTTATGCCTTTGGATATTCAGGCACGTTTTTTCCCCATAACTTCAATTAATAAAACTTACCGCCTCGGTTCCGCCGGTCAAACCTTCCCGGTGCACCAAATCATCCCGGATATGAATGACTATGAAGTGTTCATATCGGGTTCCAGCAATACAACCCATCATTATGATACCTTATTCGGAGACGACAATTCTCTATTAACCCCCCTGGTCCATGAAGGATCGGTGTTCAACATACAGGATGGTTATTACAATATGACTGATCCTTCGAGTTTGGTCTTTCCCGAAGTGAATGGTGCGAAACTCTTTGAGCGGATTCCCGTCTCAGATTACAAGAAGTTGCTTGATTTCATCAACCGCCGTCCATCAGATTGGAAGCTGCCGTTGACCCAAATTCTCTTGGATTGGGCGGCGGGAATCACGTTCCTGTTGGAAGTTTGCGTATTTCTGATTTACCCAGCGAGAAAGAGGATTCCGTTCTTAAAGTCACTTCACTTCCCACCATCTTTCCAGCATCGTTGATAATTCTTATCTCGTTACTATTTAGAAGGATAATCAAAATCCTTGCACCTTTTTGGCTTATATGTTAAAATCTATCTTGTTGTTGTAGTACCAATACCGAACGCATCGAAAAGTGGGCAACCCCCACTTTTCTGCGTGTAATGCAACTTCTCGATAAATAGGGTGGATGTGGTAGCATGCGAACGGCTACATCGCTCGCACCCCCCCACCGCCCCCGGATATTGAGAAGATACCGAGTGAAGGACAATTCGGGGAGCAGGTTGATTATGAAGAACGAATTTGCATTGGCTTTCAACGAAGTGTTGGAAGAAAAACAATTACCTAAGGAGATCATCCTTTCGGCCATTGAATCGGCCATGGTCTCTGCCTATCGGCGGGCTGTCAATGCCTCCAACGCCCAGCAGGTCGAAGCCAAAATTGACCCGGATACCGGTCAGGTGACCATCTTCGTCGAGAAAGAGGTTGTCGAAGATGTTCAGGATGAGCGTACCGAGGTGTTGCTTGAAGATGCCCGGCGTGTGAACCCGGAAGTTAATCTGGGAGATATGGCGATTGTTGAATCCACTCCGCAGGATTTCGGGCGGGTTGCTGCCCAGACGGCCCGCCAGGTCATCCAACAACGCATCCGTGAAGCTGAGCGGCAGATGCAATCCGACTATTACGAAAAACAAGTCGGCGAAATCGTCAGTGGGGTTGTGCAGGCTGTCAATATGACCCAGGGTGCCACCGTAGGCTTGGACATGAAGGCCGAGGGGATCATGCCGCAAAACCAAAAGATCCCTGGCGAGCGCTTCAAAGTACATGACCGTGTCCGCGCTATTATCCTAGAAGTCAAGGAAAGCCCGCGTGGTCCTCAAATCATCCTTTCGCGCTCTCATCGTAACTTCCTACGCCGATTGCTGGAAAACGAAGTCCCTGAAATTTACCACGGCATTGTTGAAATCCGAGCCATCTCTCGTGAACCAGGCCAGCGCGCCAAAGTGGCTGTTTCGGCCACTCAGCCGAACGTTGACCCGGTTGGTGCCTGCGTGGGTATCCGGGGGGTTCGTATCCAGGCAATCGTTAAAGAACTTCACGATGAAAAGATTGACATCATCGAGTGGAACACCGACCCGGTGATCTATATTTCAAAAGCCATCAGTCCGGCCAAAGTCTCTGGCGTTTACCTGAATGACGTCGAAAAGACTGCTACCGTTGTTGTTCAGGAGGATCAATTGAGCCTGGCAATTGGTCGCGACGGGCAGAATGCCCGGCTTGCCGCCAAATTGACCGGCTGGCGCATTGACATCAAGTCCCTGACCGAGGCAGCTGGTGATGCAATTGTCAAGGTTCAAACTGATCCTACCTTGGCGAATATCGCTGAGGCTGAACATGATCATATCCCGGTCATCGAAGAAATTTTATCCAAAAAAAGCGCCGGTCGTCCGCTTACGCCGGAAGAGTTTTTGTCCCTTATCCAATTCGTTGACCGCGTTGAACGGCGTACGGTTGAACAGAAGAAGGCCGAAGCTGCAGCCGAGAAGGAACTCGTTGCGGCTGCCCGTGCGGGTGTTCCGGATGCTGCGTTTGAAGCAGACATCGCCAGCTTGGGCCTGACCGATCGTGTCTATACCATCCTGACCGAGGCTGATCACCGCACAGTCGGCGATTTGATGATGGTGATGAAACTCAATCCCGATAGTGTCCTGAGCCTGTCCGGGATTGGTCCCAAGGCCATGCAATCCATCGAAAAAGCACTGGCAAATGTCTCCTTCCCGGAACCCGAGAAACCTGTCGAAGTACCTAGCCTCGAACTCGTAGCTTCGGTGGCAGAGCTCGCGGAAGCTGCGGTTATCCAAACTGCGCCGGTCGCGGAAGAGCTGGCGCCGGTTGAATCAGAAGCAGCCGAAGTGGTTGTTCCCACTGAAGAAACCCTGGAAGTGGAAAAAGACTTCGACAAAATATTCTCACTTCAAAATGTTCTGGCAGTGGCGCCGGTTTCTGATGAAGAGAGCGAAGAAGAGCGTAACAAGAAGAAAGAGAAGAAAGCCAAGAAAGGCCGTGAACTGGAATTCGATGAGAAACGTGGTGAGGTTGTAGCCCGCAAGAAACACAAACTCGGCGACGATGATACTGTCAACGAAGAATGGGAATAATCCTGTGGTAGTGGATGTACGTGACAGCCGTATGGATTAATCAAGGTGTCTGCCAAACCTGGAAAACGACCCAAACATATACCCCAGCGAACTTGCGTAGGCTGTCGAATGGTCCTGCCCAAGCGAGCGTTGGTTCGCCTGGTACGGCAACCGGAAGGCGTCCAAGTCGATCCAACCGGCAAACGGTCAGGGCGGGGAGCTTACCTGCATAATGTCCGCTCCTGTTGGGAAAGGGCCTTGAAAGGGCCGCTGGCGAACGCCTTGAAAGTGAAACTGACGTCCGATGATTCGGATCGTCTCCGCCAGTTGATGCAAACCCTGCCTGAAAGCGACGAGGCAGCCGGTGAGTAGGAATAGAGTTCTTATGGGCTGACGATTTGTCGATCGCTCAGCCGGCGGACCTGGTCGGTTTTCATAAAAACTAACCCTATGGTCCGGATTTGTGTAACCCGCTTGTGGGTAACGGTTATTATCCCACAGGCATTTTGATGGAAAGAGGTACCGTATGAGCGATCCGAAGAATAAAAAGATTGAAATTCCCGCAAACATCACGATCCGTGATTTCGCTCTGCTTGTTGAAGTAAGCCCAATCCAAATCATTAAAAAGTTAATGAGTAACGGGGTGATGGCCAGTATTAACCAGGCGATCGACTTCGACACTGCCGCTATTCTGGCTGATGAAATGGGTTTTGAAGCCACTCTGGAAAGTCAGGTAGCCCTCCAGGAAAAAGAGACTGGAGAAGTGCCATTGTGGAGGCAGACCATTGCAGACGAGGATGAGGCGACTTTGACAACACGCCCTCCGGTAGTGACCATCCTCGGTCACGTCGACCATGGAAAAACCTCCCTGCTGGATGCCATTCGTCATTCCAATGTGGCTGAAGGGGAAGCGGGTGGAATTACACAACATATCGGTGCCTATCAAGTGGAGCTGAAAGGCAGGCAGATTACTTTCCTGGATACACCCGGTCATGCGGCCTTTACCGCCATGCGGGCACGCGGTGCTCAGGGTGCGGATATTGTTGTACTGGTAGTAGCCGCCGACGATGGCGTGATGCCGCAGACCAAGGAAGCCATTGCCCACGCCAGGGCAGCCCGTGTACCCATCATTGTGGCACTCAATAAGATCGATAAGCCAAATTCCAACCCGGAACTCGTTAAAAAGCAACTCAGCGAAAACGACCTTACCCCTGACGACTGGGGCGGCAATACCATGGTCATTCCGGTCTCGGCCAAACAAAAAATGGGTATCGAGGACCTGCTGGAGGCCATCCTGCTGGTGGCTGATAACACTGATATCCGCGCCAATTCCAAGGGTGCGGTCATCGGTACCGTCATCGAAGCCGAGCTGGATAAATCCAAGGGACCTGTGGCAACCCTGCTTGTTCAGAATGGGACGTTAAAGACCGGGAATATTGTTGTCGCAGGGAATGCTTTTGGTCATCTGCGTGCCATGTTCGATTTCCGGGGAAACAAGGTTGAAAAAGCCGGGCCTTCTTTCCCGGTCTCGGTGATGGGACTCACCGGCATGCCCTCCGCTGGTGATGTGTTCCGTGCTGTTGCCACCGAAAAAGAAGCCAGGCAAATCATACAGGAACGAGTCGAGGCTTCCAAGAAACAGACCTCCACTGTTAAAAAAATGACCCTGGAAGAGCTGTTCTCAAAGGTTAAATCGGGCGAGACGAAAGAACTCAACCTGATCTTGAAGGCAGATGTACAAGGCTCCCTGGAACCCATCATCAACGAAATTAATAACCGTGGTAAAGGCGAGATCACCATTAACATCCTTTACGCTGAGACCGGTAACATCAGCGAGAATGATGTGCTTCTGGCATCTTCGTCCCAGGCTATAGTTGTCGGTTTCAATGTTCAAGCTGATGTGGCTGCGCGCCGCCTGGCAGAAAAAGAAGGCGTGGACATCCGGTTGTACGATATCATCTACCGCCTGATCGAAGATGTTGAAAAAGCCCTTAAGGGCATGCTGGCTCCGGAGTTCACTGAAACGCCGGTTGGCAAGGCGGTCGTATTGCAGGTTTTCAGCTTGTCAAAAGGCAACAAAGTTGCGGGCTGCCGTGTCACCGAAGGTGAAATTCGCCGTAACGGGAAGATCCGTATAACCCGGGATAAGGACATCGTTTACGAAGGCGAGGTCGCGTCACTGAAACACGAAAAAGAAGACGTACGTGAAATCCGCCAGGGTTTCGAATGCGGTATCGGCCTGAGGAATTTCAACGATGTCCAGGTGGCCGATGTCATTGAATGCTTTACGCTCGAGAAGACCGAATAAATTATGAAGATAGGGAAATAGTCCATGCCATCCAAAGTCCGGCTCCAGCGCATCGCGGACCGCCTCCGCCAGGACCTCTCGGAATTGCTCATCCGGGAGATCAGTGATCCGCGATTGCATCAGATTTTCATCACCGATGCCAAGGTGGATCGTGAGCTGGCCTTCGCTGACATCTATGTCTCGGCAGTGGAAGGAGCGACTCGCAGCGTTGAAATTCTTGAAGGTCTCGACCATGCCAGCGGATTCCTGCGGCGCGCCCTGGCTGCCCGCATCGAATTGCGAACCTTCCCGCGTCTGCGTTTCCATTGGGATCCCACCCCCGAGCACGCTGACCATATCGAACGTCTGTTGGCGGAAATAAGGAAAAATGAACCACCTGCAAAACCAAATTAAAAAACGAATTCAATCCGCTCAGCGGGTTCTGATCACTTCACATATCCGACCGGACGGTGATGCGATCGGTTCCTGCCTGGCACTCGCCCTCGCATTGCTTGATGACGATAAACTGGTCCAGGTGGTGCTTGCGGATGGCTTGCCGGCCTCGTTCAAGCATCTTCCCGGCAGCGAGTTGATCAGCACCAGGGCGCAGGGTGAATTCGACCTGATTGTCTGCGTTGATTGTTCGGACTTGAAACGCGTTGGCAATGCCTTGGATGGCTACCACACTCCTGATATTGTTATTGATCACCACAGCACCAACGGAGCGTTCGGCACTTTGAACCTTATCGATCCGGAGGCCGTAGCCACTGCTTCGGTGCTGGTCCGCTACATGCGAGGCTGGGGGCTCACCATTACTGCTCCCGTCGCAGCCAACCTGATCACCGGTCTCGTCACTGATACGCTTGGTTTCCGTACAGCCAATACAACTCCTGAAAGCCTGCGCCAGACTGCCGATCTGCTCGAACTCGGTGTGGATATGAGCACGCTCTACTTTCTCAGTCTGGTCCGGCGAACTTTCCCGGCGGCGAAATATTGGGGAGCCGGCCTTTCTGGCCTCCAGCGCTCCGATGGGATCGTTTGGACCACTCTGACGGTAGCCGACCGAATCGCCTCCGGCTATAACGGCAATGATGATGCAGACCTCGTAAATATTATTTCATCCATTGAAGATGCCGATATAGCCATTATCTTCGTGGAACAAGACGAAAACAATACCAAGATTTCCTGGCGCGGCCTAAAGCCTCTCATGGACGTCGCAAGGATCGCCATCCAATTCGGCGGCGGTGGCCATAAGGCAGCTGCCGGTGCCGAAATTTCCGGCAGCCTGGACGAGGTAAGGGAGCGCGTCTTGGAAGCCACCCGCAAAGCATTACAATAGCCTACATAATGCGGTAAAATGCTGGTAATCATTCAATAATCGGGGAAGGGGTATACTCCAAGGAGGAAAGTTATGGAAAGTCAGGATATCAAAAATGCCATCTCTGGCATCCTGGTGGTGGATAAACCGGTTGGGTTGACTTCTCACGACGTGGTCGACATTATTCGCCGCGGTACCAACATTCGCCGCGCCGGTCATACTGGCACATTGGACCCGCGCGCTTCTGGCGTTCTCGTCGTTCTCATCGGGCCTGCAGTCCGCCTAAGCGAGTTCGTCTCAGCCTCTGATAAACGCTACCAGGCCATCCTGCGCCTGGGCAGCTCAACTGATACATATGATTCGGAAGGACGCTTCACGCAGCAAACCGCCGAACCGGTCAATATCACCGAGCAGCAGTTCAACGAAGTTCTTCAGCGTTTTATCGGGGAGATCGAGCAGACCCCACCGGCTTATTCGGCGGTCAAGGTACATGGGCGTAAAGCTTACGAGATGGCGCGTGAAGGGGAGGAAGTGGAGCTGACCCCGCGCAAGATTAACGTCTATCATCTCGAAATCCTCGAATGGACCCCACCGGAAGTTGTCATCGATGTGCATTGCTCTTCCGGGACGTATGTCCGTTCCCTAGCCAACGACGTGGGCACGGCCCTCGGCTGCGGCGCCTACCTGGTGGGCCTGCGCCGCACTAAATCCGGTCGCTTCACTTTGCGGGATGCCACTCCCCTGAGAAAACTGCAGGAGACTTTCACCGCCGGGAATTGGTACCAGTTCCTGATCCCTGCCGCCGAGGCTCTCGCCGAATGGTCTGCGGTAGAACTCAACCCCGATCAGGTCGAGGAAGTTAAGCATGGCCACCGCATAAAAGCCGCTGCAGACGCTCAGCCGGGTTTGGTGCGCGGTGTCAGCATGGCTGGCGAGCTCATCGCCATTATGGACCTCGTCACCGGCGAAGACGGCTCTCCGGAATGGCAACCGAAGAAAGTCTTCTTCTCGTAAAATCAATCGGGCGACCAGGCAGGTCGCCCTTCCCATGCAATATTACCAATCCCTCGACGATATTCGCCTGCAAAACACCTGGCTGACCATCGGCATCTTCGATGGCGTCCATCGCGGCCACCAGGTGATTTTGCGTTCGCTCGTCTCCGGAGCACACGCAGCCGGCGACCCTGCTGTTGTCTTAACTTTTACTCCTCACCCTGCCATTGTCCTGGGCGGAAAAACTGACTTCAAATGCCTGACCTTGCCGGACGAGCGTGCTGCGTTACTTGGATCGTTCGGCGTGGACGGGGTCATTACCCAAACCTTTGACCGGGCACTCGCGGATCAGACCGCCGAAGAGTTCATGCGCCGCCTCTCTCGCAACCTGGGTCTGCGCCAGCTCTTCATCGGCTTTGACACCGCCCTGGGACGCGGCCGGGAAGGCAACGCAGCCCGCCTGACGGAGATCGGGAAGGCATTGGGCTATACCGTCCAGCCTGTCACGCCATTAAAAGATGCCGCTGGTATTATTTCTTCCACGCGTATCCGCGCCGCCGTCTCCGCCGGAAACGTCTCCGCCGCCGCTTATGACCTGGGCCGTTTTTATTCCATCACTGGTCCGGTTGTCCATGGAGATGGGCGCGGGCATACCCTCAACCTCCCCACGGCGAACATTCAAATTCCTGCCGGTAAACTTCTGCCCGCTTACGGTATTTATGCCACCCGCGCCTGGGTGGGTGGACAGGCATTTGCCGCAGCAACCAGCCTCGGTGTTCGCCCGACTTTCTATAACGGTGAGCCACCTGCTCCAACCATTGAAGCCTACCTGCTCGATTTCAATCGTGACCTCTACGGCCATCCAGTTAGACTCGAATTTGTGGAGTATTTACGCCCGGAAGGTAAATTTCCAACCATCCAGGCTCTGATGGATCAAATTCAGAAGGATATCGCTCAAACTCGTATCAAATTGGGAGCCTGAAAGGGCAGGCACCTCCGTTGACTCCCGGGGGTTTTTCGTCTATAGTTCGAAAGCATCTGCAGGGTATTGCTTATATATATCTTGAACAGTCTTCTCGATTTGCAGGCGATTAGCCTAAATCGGTTCGGATATTTCTGCAGGAAGCATTAAACGCTGCGTGGAGAATATGGATGAATGTTGCCAATCTGCGACGGCAGATGAGAAGTGGGGCCTATAATTTTTACTGGATCGCGGGGTTATCCTTGGCAAATTCCATATTCTTTATCTTCAGCACCCGCTCCAGTTTCGTGATTGGATTGGGTATCACGCAATTTATCGATACTTTATCCCACAACATTTCAGTATCCTATCCGAATAGCCTGCTCCTCATCCGCCTGGTCGGTTTAGTGCCGGATTTATTCATCTGCGGCGTATTTGTTTTATGTGGAGTTCTCGCCGTTAAAGGCCAACGCTGGGCTTTTATCGCCGGCATGCTCCTTTTCGGTCTGGATGCCGTTCTGACCCTGGTCTCCCCCGATTTTATTGGTTTCGGTTTTCACCTTTTTTTCCTGTGGTTCCTGTTCACTGGATTGCAGGCCCTCGATAAGCTAAAGAAGGTCATGCCTGAACCTGCTTCTACCGCGTTCTTCCCCAAAAATTCTGGTGGTTAACAGGGTTCCTAATGCATCCTCGTCGAATCTATTTGCTCTCCCCCAAACAACTATCGCCTGAGACCATCGCGGTCGCCTTTGCGAAGACTTCACGCTCGCCTAAATCCTTCCAGGAGATTGCCGCCGGATTAAGTGATGAGAAGTCCGCCCGGTTTCATGAAAAATGGGTGGTTGGCTATGGGCATGCCTCGGTGGCTGAACATGCCATCCTGCACATTGCCATTGAGAACGTTTCCCGTCTGGCAGTGGAATGTCTCGAATCCAATCGGCTGGCCTCATACACGGAAAAATCCACCCGCTACCAGAAATGGGAAGAACAGGCCTTCTTCATCCCGCCAGAGCTGGAAGGTCATCCTCTGCTAGAAATGTATGTTAGCACCTGTACGCTGCTTTTCCAAACCTACTTGGATTCGCTCCAACCCATGCGCCTTCTGGTCGAGCGACAGTCTCCACGCCATGTGGATGAGTCTGACGAAACCTACGACCGGCGCATCCGCTCGCAGTATGTTGATTCGTGCCGGTTCCTTCTCCCGGCAGCTTCCCTCGCCAACTTGGGCATGACCGCTAATGCCCGTGTTCTCGAACATGCCATCAGCAAGATGCTCTCACATTCTCTGGCCGAAGTCCGCCAAATTGGTGAGGAGATCAAACGCGTAGCCCAGGTCGAAGTGCCGACGCTGGTCAAGTATGCCCGAAGAATTCCATATCTGGCGGAGACCAGCCATGATTTTCCCCGCGACCTGTTACTCCCCGATGCGGGCAGCCATCTAAAAATGACGGATTGGTGCAGGCTGATTGCCTTTGACCCGGAAGGGGAAAACAAGGTAATGGCAGCCGCACTGGTTCACTTCGGCGAAGCCTCCTATCCGGAAGCGCTTGCTAGGTTGTGTGCTGCCCCTGAAGTGGAACGTGTCAGCCTGGCTAAATCCCTGCTGGCAGGCTTGGGCGAGCATGACACACCTTTGCGTGAACTGGAACACACCTCCTATATGTTCGAGCTGGTCCTTGACCAGGGTGCGTATGCTGAGTTCAAGCGTCACCGCATGATGACGCAGACTCCGCAGGCGCTCACTACCCGGCTGGGCTACGCTGTCCCACAGCGGTTTGGTGAGGTCGGATTCGAGCTTCGATACCGCTCAGCCATGCAGGCGGCCGAACTGGCCTACGAAAAGCTGTCAGAGTGGGATCCACAGGTGGCGCAATATATCGTCCCCAACGCCTATAACCGGCGCGTCCTGTTCAGTATGAATTTAAGGGAAGCATTTGAGTTCTGTCAATTGCGCTCAGCCGGTAATGCTCATTTTTCGATGCGGCGGGTGGCCCAGCGTGTTGCCGCGGAGATTCGGCGTGTTCATCCCCTTCTGGCAAGGTATATGTCACTGCCGGATGAAACCTGGCAAGGAATAGAGAGCCAGTATTTTACCCAGACTTGAATAATCCCCCCCGGCCTTGAATCCGGGGCGGTGACTTTTTTGTATGGAGAGAGGTGTTATCACTCGTGAAATTCTTCCACCTGGTAAACCAGCACGTCCAAATGCTTGTGTTTCCAGGTATCCGGCTCGGCACCCATCTTGTAACACAAATTTTCCAAGAAAGTCGCTGGATCCGGTATTTTTTCCCATACTTGCGGCAGGAAAGTCGCCCTCCGGAAACCATCCCTCAGGATTACTCCGTCCACGCTCGGACGGAGTTTGCTAAGTAAATCCCCGGCATCTTTATAGTCCAACGGAACGGGGATGGTCAGGCGAGAAACCTCTATTTGGATTTTCGCCAGTTCATTTTCCTGCACTTGTGGGAACCGGTAATCCTCCAACGCCGCAGCCACGGCATGCTCGCGCACGTCTTCGGCCAAGGATTGGTATGGTTCCAAAGCACCTATGCAACCGCGCAGTTCACCATGTTCTGTCAGCGTAACGAAGGAAGCGCCCTCGGCGCGCAAGTTTGGCGTCAGGGTGTCAAGTTCGAGGGCCGGGAGAGTTAAGTGCCGAACCCCGGCTTCGAGCGACTGACGCGCCAATGTAAGCAGTATCTTTTTTTCTTCGGGCGTTAGGTTTTCCTCTACCATCAGACTCCATCATACAATTCTCCCGGGATGGAGTCAAGGGGAAATATTCTTTAGATCCTTCAGTGACGGATCAAATCAGGGTTGTGATGCAGGGTAAACCCGCATAACAACCCTGAATATTATCATTGGCTGGTCATTCACGTTTGCCGAGTTGGTGGTCGAGCATAAGCACGGCAGTGCCGTGTGCGTCGATTAACACCAATTGCTGGACGATCTCCGCCGCATTCTTTTCCTCTTCCACCTGTTCGGTGATGAACCACTGGAGCAGTACCTGTGCAGGATAATCCTTCTCTTTAAGGGCCATTTCGTATAGGGAATTTATGGAGGCTGTTACAACCGCCTCATGTGCCTGCACTTCTTTGAAAGTCTCCAGATTGGATTTCCACTCGGTCGGTGGTGCAGCAATTGCTTTCAGTACCACGCGGCCGCCCCGGTCCACCAGGTGTTCATATAGTTTCATACCGTGCCCGCGCTCTTCATCGGCTTGCACATGCAGCCACTTGGCGAAACCTGGCAGGTTCTTGTTTTCGAAGTATGCTGCCATGGATAGGTATAAATAGGATGAATATAGTTCCTTGTTGATCTGTTCGTTGATTGCTTCTTGCATTGACTTTGAAATCATATGAGCCTCCAATAATTAGATATATACAATCTAATTATACCAATTATTTGTTGGCTTTCCATATGCATTTTATTAATTCTTCAAAACACCCCTGGAGCTTATTCGTCATCCTCCCCTCCTTCATCTGTTGACGCAGGTTGATCCAGCCGGAGGACTTCGCCGTGGATGTCGATGACCACCTTGAAACCCGACATGCCCATAAAAGCACGGCTTTCTTCTGGAATACCCGTCTCAAGAATAGCGTCGAATTGTTTGTCGATATTTTTTAATTGATTCTCAAGCATGGCTTTCGAGAAAATATCATCCGTACCAAGCATTTTGGCGGCTTGCTTGCTCAGCAAATCCTCATTACCGCTGATTTGTTGTCGCATCAATTCCAGCACCTTGCGGTCCACCTGGTCTGAAGGGATGTGGCGGAGGAACCCGTGGTCATCCACCACGTAGCAGGGTTCATCCCCTACATAGGCGGTTCCAGCCGGTTGTTCGTTTTCGTCCACTATGAGACCGGCAAAAAGAGGTTTTCGTGTCATGGTTGGTTTGGACCTCGGGATGTATTTTACCCTATCTTTCAAACCATCCCGTTCTTATTCTCAATTTCGCGAAATTCTTACACTGGTCCCGCTCCCCGGCTGAATGATAAGACGTTCATTTGCCGGCACGGTCGGGAGCGTCCACCGAAAGATCCATTTGGCATCCTCGATAGCCATATTGATGCAGCCATGACTGTGTGGGGTGCCGAAATCATTGTGCCAGTAAGTTCCGTGGAGGGCGACCCCACTATCGGTGATATATGAATCCCAGGGCACACCCGGCAGGTCAAAAATGGAAAACTCATCCGCACCTCCGAACATGTGATAAGTGGGACGCTTGTGAAATGTATGGAACCAGCCGGTCGGACTTTCATAATTCTTCCGGCCGGTTGCGACGCGTGCCGCATAGACCAGCACGTCCCATTCATAGGCCAGGAGCAATTGGCGCTCGAGATAGATTTCGATGCGCTTTTCGGCTTCAGGCACTTGCGGAGAAAGCGGTGCGATCTCCTCCGGGGAAAAGAGCCGCGTCCAGGCCGGTCTGACGTAATAATTGACCCGGGTGGCGGCATCATAGGCACGGTACCACATGCTGCCGTCACGTTTGTCTGATACCAGGGCCGTGAGCCAATGGGTTGTCCCATAGTACAGGCGCGGCCCGGCCGACGGGCTGGTATTGATTCCGTAGGATGAATCCGCATATGGTATGGTGATTTCACCAAGCACGCCGGTTTCGGGGATTTCCGTAACAACCTGGTTGAGTTCCGTTTTGACTTCCTGGACCCAGCCGGAATACACATAACTTTTATTGGAGAGGCGATACCAAGTGCGGTTGTAATCACCTTCTACCCCACCATGGATCTGTCCATCGAGATCTATCAGATCGTCACGTTTAAACGAATTTACCCGTCTGCCCGTGAAGGCTGGAGCGTCCCGGACGACCAAACTGGTAGCCAGCACCCGTCCCTGCCTGGGAGCCGGAGCAGCCTGGGCAGAATCAATCTTCAGTTCTGTCAATAACATACTGAGCAGCGTTGCGCTGCTCAGTTTCAGAAATTCACGTCGCGAAAGGATACCTTTAACCATTTCTTGACCGATAATTTATCTTCAACTTCCACAATCGAACCTTCGGAATCCGGAAATTCTCAATAATGAATATTGACTAACGTGCCCATGGGTGCCCAATAAAACATCCATTTTGCATCTGGTGTATACATGTTCACGCAGCCATGACTCATCGGATGGCCAAAATTATGATGCCAGTATGTGCCGTGGATGCCGTAACCCTTGTAGAAATACATCGTGTAGGGCACATTCGGTAGATAATACCCATCCCCCGCCATCAGAGTGGAAACGAATTTCAAATAAATGTGAAACTGCCCGGTCACGGTTGGAAATTGGCGCACACCGGTGGAGACCAGGAAACTTGCCACAACGGTATTTCCCTCATAGGCATACAATCTCTGTTTCGAAAGATTAACATCGATCCAACGAACGCCGCCGTTACCAGGTGGATTGGCAACCGACTTGGGCGTGTTGGTAGGCCGCGGGATTTTCGTTTTGGTTGGCAGGGGTGTATCCGAGGGCGTAAAGGTCTCGGTTGGAGTGGGAGTATCGCTGGAGGTTGGTGTGGGTGTAAAGGTCGGTGTCGGAGTAAAGGTCGCGGTAGGTGTGAAAGTATCTGTAGGACTGGGCGTATAGGTGGGCTTATCGATATCTGCTTGAAAACCGGGAAAAGCCGTTGCGGAATGTGGGGCGTGTAAAAAGGCTAGAACCGGGGAAGCGCTTCCCGGCCACAACGCCCAGGCCGCGGTCACACAAATGGCCACCAGGATCAGCGTTAGGAATGACCAGCGGTATCTGATTGTGGATGTGGCTAAATGAAGGTCGGCTGGGCCAGCTGGACGGATGACCGTCCCTGCAGGAGATTTATGAACTATAGGTTGGGTCTTGGATTCGGATATGTCAGGTTTCTCTGAAACAGGCTGCAAGTTCCTGTCCGGTTCTGGATCTCCCGCCCGCTTCCGGTTGGGGATTGTTTGCTCTTTTAAAGTCTGTTCCTTTTGCTCACGCCTTAGGCGCTCCACTGCCCAATGCATCCCGTTGCGCGCCCGTATGCTCTTCGGATTGATCTTAAGTGCCCGTTCAAGATAACTCACACTACCACGCGGGCTGGCTAGCGCCGCCAGCAACAGCCAGGGTTCTTCAGAATCTGGGTCAAGGACGACCGCCTGCTCGACCAAATTGCGCGCAGCCTTGCGATCACCGCGTTGCATGGCGTCCTGGGCATTCAGAAGTGTCTTTCGGGCGGATTCAGGATCGGGCTTCATGGTGCAGGTACGGGTGTTGGTTTGACGTTCTCGTTATTGACAAAGCATAGAAGTCCAGCTACCACGCCGTCGGCGACAACGTCTGGATGTTTGACCAATATTTCTCGGTCAAGGTTCAGGAAGCCAGTCTCTATGATGGCAGCCGTGGTGGCAGGATCAATCGCGCTGAACGCATGATAATCGGTCATATTGACGGTCACGCTTCCCGAATGAAGACGTAAACCGGTCACATTGGCGTAACGGTCATCCATGCATGCCGTCAGGCGGTTTGCCAGGTTCTGGTCGCGGCTGTATGTGGAAGTGGAAATCTTGAAGCCGGTGGCCTGGTCATCGATCACATCGCAGGTATCGGCATGGATGGAAAGTAGGACGGCGGCGTGATAACTATCCAGGCGCGGGTCAAACTCCTGCAGCAAGTCCACGACATAGCCGCGTGCCTCCAGTTTTTGCCGGACAAGTGAGGCGATCGCCAGGTTGACATCCTGCTCACTTGTCCCATCCGGGCAGACAGCTCCCGGGTCGGCGCCGTTTCCCCAATGACCGGATACGATACCAATGCGCACTGCACTGGTCTGGGTCGGAACGGCCACCTCACTGACCTGGCGTGGAGCCAGAAGGCCGGAAACCAGGGAGTTTAAGTTACTGGAAAACATTTTCGGCGAAAAGGCCACAAACAGGGTTGCCATTAGGATCGCCACGCTAAACACAGTCTGCAGGATACGCGCAGTATGTACACCACTTCTCGGTCGGGATTGGGTGGGACGATGTTGGATGGTCATATTAAGGTAATGGTACCCTAATTCGCCTTATTATTACAAGGCCTGTCAAGGCAAAACGGATGGAATTGACCATAAAAAAACCTCACGGATCGTTTATTTTCTATGGTTTTTAGGCATTACGGCTATAATATCGGAATTATGTTTTGCTTGGCCTTCCATATTCATGCCAGACTCCGCAGCAATCGCTTCGGGACCTGGATGGGACTATTATTGCATTAACCATGCCTGAATATCTGTATCTCATCCATCCTTTTCGTGATGGTTTTTTCGAACAGCCCACACCGGAAGAAGATGGCATTATGGAAGAGCATTTCCAATATCTGAAGCAGGCTACCGAGACTGGTACTGTCCTTTTGGCCGGCCCATGCCTCGACAATACTTTCGGTATCGTCGTCTTCCTAGCCGAGAATGACGAAGCCGCGCAGACCTTTATGTTCAATGATCCATCTGTCAGGAAAAATGTGATGATGGCAGAACTCCATCCCATGCGTATTTCCCTGCGAGGCCAATGAAACCGTATCCGTTATCTGTATTGCGCACTGTTGCACTCCGGGCTCAGGGCTTGGACAAAGCTGATGGTTCATCTCCGACCCGTGATGCCGTCTATAATATGGTGGACCAGATTGGTTGCGTCCAAATTGATACCCTCAACATGGTTCGCCGCAGTCATTATCTTGTCCTGTGGAGTCGTCTGGGTAATTATGATCCCGTCGACTTTGATATGCTTACCTCCGCCGCCGACCGCCGTCTCTTTGAGGGCTGGCAGCATGCTGCCTCGATCATTCCACTGACCGAGTATCGTTTCCAATTGCCCCATCAGCGCAATCTGCGTGAACACCCGACCAACTGGTACAACCGTTGGTTGAACGCTACTGTCCAAAGGGACTTCGTTCCACAGGTCTTGGAACGCGTCCGCAGCGAAGGTGCCTTGAAGGTGAGCGACTTTGAATCTGACGGGCACCAAGGGGGCACCTGGTGGAACTGGCGTCCTGCCAAGGTTGCGCTGGAATTCCTGTTCGCAAATGGCGAACTGATGATCTCCGACCGGATTAAATTTCAGCGGGTTTATGACTTGACCGAACGCGTCCTTCCGCAATGGGTCGACATGACCGAACCGACCGTCGCAGAACGAGATCGCTTCTGGGTCGAGCGCGGTGCAAAGGCCTTGGGCGTCTTTCTTCCACGCCACGCCGGTGATTACACCTGGATGAAAGTATCCCGCTCTAAACCCATCCTCGAGTCGATGGTTAAGGATGGCATTTTGATCCAAATCCAGGGGACACTTGAAAATGGAGAAACCGCGCAACTTATGATCCACCGTGACAATCTGCACTTGCTGGAGCGGGCTGCCGGTGGTGAACTTAAGCCTGAACGGACGACTTTTCTCAGCCCATTTGATAACCTTTGGTGGGCCAGCCGGCGTGACGAACAATTCTGGGGCTTTCATCAAGCTTTGGAAGCCTATTTTCCCGCGTCAAAACGCCAATACGGCTATTTCTGTATGCCCATCCTTCACAAGGACCGGCTGGTAGGCCGCTTCGACCCTAAAATGGAACGTAAGAATGGCATTTTAAGAGTAAAAGCCATCTACCTCGAGCCGGGAGTGAAGCCGGATGAAGAGTTGATAAAAGGGATTACGTCCGCATTTCATGATTTCATGGCCTTCCACTCCGCCAAAGAACTTGTCATCGAGCACAGTCAACCGGCGGGTCTTTCAAAAAAACTCATAAAGAAGTTATAGGAATTGGTATCATGCCTCCCCACCCTTTATTAGCCATGGCTCGAACCTCGGGTGATCCTATTATCGAAGGTGATATTGCCACATTTATCTGGCAGGGACCAGCCGCCCCCCGCCTGATTGATGACCTGCATAATTGGGACGACTTACCCCAGAAGATGCTGCGCCTCGGTTCAGGAATATGGTCCTTCACCATCCCCCTCCCTTCAGATGCATATTTTGAATATGCCTTTCTCGACCCGAAAACTGGTGCGCGCATTCCTGACCCACTCAACCCCAGGCGAGTCTGGAACGGCGAAAACAGCTACAACCATTATTTCTACATGCCGGAAGGCCGTCCTAGCCCGCTAATTCATCCCGCAAAAGGGATTGCCCGGGGAACGGTGACCAGGCACTCTGTCCCAACCCGTGATTTTGCAGCCGGTTCGAAGCGCACTGTTTACCTTTACCGTCCACCGGTAGTCACACCCGTTCCGCTTTTGTTTGTCTATGATGGGTCCGATTACCTGCATCGTGCCATGGTGAACATTATCGTGGATAACCTGATCGCGGAGAAGCGCGTCCGTCCATTTGCCATGGCTCTGGTTCAGAACGGCGGTCGAGCCCGTACGGTCGAATATTCTTGCTCAGAATCGACGCTGGGCTTTCTGATGGAATGTGTTTTACCGTTGACCAGGGAAAATCTGAACCTTGAGCCGATTAAGTCTGGTAATTATGGGGTTATGGGCGCTTCGTTGGGCGGCTCGATGGCGCTTTTTACCGCCTTGCGCCTGCCACGGGTCTTTCGAAAGGTTCTCACCCAGTCTGGAGCCTTCATTTCGCCGGATTACCAGTTCGTTGTTGTGGACCTGGTCCGCCACGCTCCACCTCCGGGGATTGAAATCTGGATGGATGCCGGGCGATTGGAGTGGTTGCTGGATGGCAACCGCCAGATGTACGCGCTGCTCCAGGAAAAGCAGTACCGGGTGAAATATTGCGAATTCTCCGGGGGGCATAATTACACCTCCTGGCGTAATGACCTTTGGCATGGCTTCGAAGCTTTGTACGGAAACGAGTAAAAACTTCCCACCCGGAACTGCCTTGGATGGTCTTTTATTCGTGGTGACGAAGACATCAAAATTTAATGAAGATTGTCGCTAGTGTGAAAAGTGATGCGATGGCAATGATTATCGTGCAAACAATCGAAAAATACTTTTGGAAATCGTTGTTGACAAATTCTCACATTAATTTTCTGTCGTTCGTGAATCGAATGAGATAATAAAAAATCGGTGGCAGGGTAAAGGCGCTGATCACCTGGGTGGCAATGATGATTTTGAATAGGGAGACTTGAGGAAAAAGGACAATTCCACCGGCAAATATTAATTGGAATAATTAAATGATATAAAAAGTTTTACTTTTTTGAAAACTATCGTCCAGACTTCCTGTAATGCCAAAGAACTCTGCAAATGCATAAGCCGTGGAAAGCGAAACGATCACCAGGCCCATGAAACCGGCATTCAAAATACCAATCCCGAACAGGGTTCCTGCCAGCTGCCCCGCGAACGGCTGGATTGCCAGGGATGCTTCTTCGCCAGAATTGAGGATAATTCCGTGAATAAAGAGCGTCGCTGCCGTCGCGACGATCATGAAAAATGAGAAGAAATCAGTTAGGAAGGCACCCCAATAGGTTTCGATCTGGGAATAGTTGATCTTCCCCTTTTCGATCTTCTTGTCAGAAGAGAAGCTGCTGATGAAAAACTGCCCCCATGAGGTGACGGTGGTTCCCAAAACCCCCATCCCAATTACCAGGTAATCGCGCAGGTATTGTGAAGTTATTTTGACTCCATGCGGATAGAAAATATTGCCAAGCGCCAGGTTCCAATCTGGGTGGGCCTTCACCGCTGAAATGATATATACGAGGAAGAAGAGACAGGTAATGAGCATGAAGTATTGGGTGAACTTGTAGTTCCCCTTTACAACCACAAGGTAGGCAATCGCTATGACAAAAATTACGGCTGGGGCGGATGGAATTTTAAATAACTCGGCTGTGACCTCCACCGCAGCCGCATCCACCACCAGGATGCCCAAATTGGCAATGCAAAGCGCCCCAAAAATGAACATGGGGGCCTTCACACCGAAGCGCTCCCGGATCAGGTCGGCCAAACCTTTCCGGGTTACAACCGTCAGCCGGATACCCATTTCCTGGGTAATGCCCAAAAGGACGGTGACAATCAGCAGCAGGAATAGGATCGGATAACCCAGTTTGGCGCCTGCCACTGCATAGGTTGCTACACCGCTGGCATCGTTATCTGCCATTGCAGTGATGGTGGCAGGTCCGAAAACGGACAGGAAAAGCAGGATTTGTTTCCAGTAGCGGAAAAGGAAGCTCCGCCTGGTTGGGATTCTGGAATTATCCATTTCCAGCTCCATGCATAGAGAGAGGGGCTTAACTAAAAATTGAAAAAGGCAGCGCCGACGGTAATGATCGAGGCGATTACGATCACAATCGTGCAGATGATTGCGAAATACTTCTGGAATAAGCTGTTTGCAAATTCGCCCATCAACTTTCGATCGTTGGTAAGTTTGATCAGGTAGAAGAAAACAGGCGGCAGTGCCACCGCGTTGATGGTCTGGGTGAAAACTGCCACCTTGAAAAGGGAAAGTGGGATAAATAGCGCAATTCCCGTTGCCACTATCAATTGGATTACGAACAGGATGTAAAACGTCTGGCTTTTTTGGTATGAATCGTCCAAGCTGCCGGAGATACCAAAAAATTCCGCGAAGGCATATGCCGTGGAGAGCGAAACGATCACCAGACCCATAAAACCGGCGTTGAGGATCCCGATTGCGAAAAGAGTGCCGGCAAGTCTTCCTGCAAAAGGCTCGATTGCCAGCGCAGCCTGCTCGCCGGAAACCAGCGGGATGCTGTGGATGAACAAGGTGGCCGCCGTTGCAACAATCATAAAAAACGAGAAGAAATCCGTTAGAAAAGCACCCCAGTAGGTTTCCATCTGGGAGTAGTTGATCTTGCCTTTCTCGATCTTCTTGTCAAATGCAAAACTGCTGATGAAGAATTGACCCCAAGGGGTGATGGTCGTGCCGAGCACGCCCATCCCGATCAAAAGGAAATCTCGCAGGTAAACCGATGTCATTTCGACGCCGTGCGGGTAGAACAAGTTGCTTACCGCCAGCCCCCAGTTCGGATGTGCTTTGACTGCCGAGATGATATAAACGATGTAGAAAAGGCTGGCGATCAGCATGATTCCCTGGGTGAGTTTGTAATTACCCTTCGTGACGAAAAAGAACGAGACCAGGACCACCGCCATCACAAATGGAAGGGGTGGAATATTAAGCATGGCGCTGGTGGTTTTGATGGCGGAAACTTCGGTGATGAGCGTGCCTAAATTGGCGATCAGCAGAGCGCCAAACATGAAAATGGCCGCTTTGACGCCGAATTTCTCCCGGATCAGGTCCGCCAGACCCTTACGCGTAATGACCGTCAGACGCATGCCCATTTCCTGTGTTACGCCGAGCAGTACGGTAATAATTACTAGCGGGAATAAGATCGGGTAGCCGAGTTTCGCGCCCGCCAGGGAATAGGTCGCCACGCCACCGGCGTCGTTGTCAGCCATGGCCGTGATCGTAGCCGGCCCAAAAATGGACAAAAAAATGAGGATCCTTTTCCAGAATCCCGGCAGGACTCTGCGTTTGCGGGGTGCAGTGATCTCATTCATGGAAATCCCCGGAAGTGGTTAACGATAAAACCGCGGCAGGCGCTTCTTCCAGGCGGTCGGGATGATTTTATCCAGGGCATCATCGGCAGTGACGATCCCATGCAGTCGGTTCTGGTCATCCACCACCGGGATGGCGATCAGATCATATTTGGCAACAGTTTGGGCGACAGTTTCCTGATCATCGGTCAGGTTGACGGTGATAATGCGGTTCGTCATGAAGTCTGAGACCTTTTGCTCGGGACGGGCAAAAATCAGGTTGTTTAAGGAGAACGCGCCGATAAGATGCGCTTCCTTATCCACCACATAGACATAGAACATCGTCTCCACTTCATCTGCCATGCCACGCAATACTGCGATTGCCTCAGTTGCCGTCAGGTTGGGTTGGATGGAGGCATATTCGGTCGTCATGATACCGCCGGCCGAATCTTCAGGGTAAGCCAGGAGCTTGCGGACGTCGTCCGCATCTTCCTTCTCCATCAAGGCCAGCAGGTCTTCCTTGCGCTCCTTCGGTAGATCGCCTAGCAGGTCGGCGGCTTCATCCGGTTCCATCTCCTCGAGCACGTCTGCAACTTTCTCGTCCGACATGTGTTCGACCAGTTCAGCCTGGAATTCCGGTTCCACTTCCTCAAGGGTATCGGCCAGGTGCTTTACATCCAGCGAATCGAGCAGTTGTCCACTTTCAAGTTTATTCAAATCGCTGACGATTTCCGCCAGGTCAGCCGGATGCAGCTCGTGTAACTTCTCAGCTGGCACGCGCAAATGCATGGACTGGTCACGGTGCATCAGTTCCACGTCTTCCCAAGAGATCCCTTTCTGCTTGATATGCCCGCTCAGGAAATGGGCCAGCCCTACCAACCCCATCCTGCGGATGATCCCCAGCCAGGACACGTCCACATTGCTGACATAGATCGTTCCATTCACGCGCACCAGTTCCACATCGTTGACGCGTACCACCCGCGCCCCGTCTGTATCAATGATCTGCTTGTCCAGCACATCCCGGGAAAGCAGAATATCATCTTTTTTCAATTCAAACGCTGGCACTTCATCCCCTTTGTATTTTAAAGGTATGACCGGCGCCAATAGAGCTGCCACTGCCGCGAAGGGTAGATACCGCGTTCCGCCGCCCTTGATAACGATTGTCACTGCCTCGATCAACGGATGCGGGAACTCTGCCCATGGCCGGACGATCACATCTTTTAGTTTGCCGACAGAATTCCCGTCCAGATCTGTGACGGGTCGTCCGATGATCTCACTCAAATAAGTCATGATCCACCTCCAAATAATAGCATTCTGATAATACAGCTGTATTACAAAAGCCCGTTATTAAAATAGGATATGCATAAATCATGCGAAATATGCTTGGCTACCGTTTTTTCCAAAGAGCAACGAAAACGCCGCCTGTTTTACCAGCAGAAGGCGGCGTTTCTGAGTCTCCGATGACGAAAACTTGCCTGGGCCAGGCGCGGACATGCCGCAGGCTTCGGGCTCAAAAACTGCGCTTTCTGCCAGTGTCGTTTGGATTTTAGCGGGATGGCATCATTGTCCACACCATTACCTCCTTTCCCTATGCGAAAAATTCGGCAAAGCCTTGCAAGTAATTAATAAACCTCCCGGAATTCCAGGAGGTTTGAAACCTAATTACAGCACACGACATGCGCCGTGGGCACCTCCTGGTCGGGGTTTGGCACTGCGCGTCGTAGGGACTTGCACTCCCAGCCACTTTGAGCGGGGCCTTAATCCGGCCCGGCCTGGTCTATCCCTTGGCGTCTTTCGACGTTTCGGGACAATGGCTTGTTTAGCACGCAGACGCCTCGCCTAACGAGGTTCAATTGTCTGCGACACTATACTACTGCATAAAAATAGCGTCAAGAGGAAAAACAATTACAATCTCATTAGATTTTATAAGCCTGATATATTTCCCCTAAAAATAAAACACCGTTCCGGGTTTTGATCTCCCGAAAGGTATCCTGGAAAAATCAAAGGCTCACGGAGGCGCCTCCCGCCCTTACTGCATCGGATTGGAGTTCGCCCAATCCGCGCCTACGGCCAGGGTGATGTCTGCCGGGGCGGTCGGGTCGAAATCCACCACAAGTTGATTGGCGCTGTCAAATTTCATCAATGCCATCAAGTATTTCATGGCGTAGGGCTTTCCTGCATGGACGATCAGCATGGTGCGCCCGGGTAGGGGCGGATAATAATATTTGTCGGGATAATCGGCCATATTCCCGGATGCCGTCACATTCATACCCTGGGATTTCAGGTAATCGGCGGTCTGCGCGGCGATCCCGGTTACACCTGATCCATTGATCACCAGCACCCGTGCCCCTTCCTGTTTCATCAGCTCGGTCGCATCGCCCGAGGCCAGCGGCTTGATCGAACCGCCGCCGAAGACTTGGTCAACCAGCTCGCGGATCTTATCGGGGAATGGTCGCAAAACATCCAGCGTTTGGCCATTCAGGTCGTATGTCGCATCCGTCATCATCGTGTAATCGATCACTCCGGTATCGATGGAACTCAGCGGGATGTCTTTGGCGAGCATTGCCAGTCGCAGAATATCATCCAATGATAAGTTTGTATGCACGCCGGAGGAAAGTTCATTATAAATAGAGCCTGACTTGGCCACTAATGTGGGTAAATTGGCGAGGACTTTATCCCGGATGGCCAGGATCACCCGCTGCTGGTTTTGGGATCGCTCCACGTCGCCCATTCCTATACCTTGTGATACATCTCGGGCGCGTGCATAACCCAGAGCCACTTTGCCGCTCAAGCATCGGTGGCCCTTTTTCACTTTGGTCGTTCCGTTTTCATCGATTACACCGACAAAAACCGTTGTAGGGATATCCAGGCATATTCCCCCAATGTCATCGATCATCCTCGCGAAAGCCGTAAAATCAACCTGTGCATAATACTGAATTGGTATACCCAGGAAATTTTCGACCGTCTGCATTGCCAGCCCTGGCCCCCCCCCTGGGAGTTTGTACATTTCGCCATAAGCGTAGGCGTTATTGATCTTGCTGTACCCGAAGCCGGGAATATTGACCCACATATCTCGTGGAATGGAAAGCATCCCGGCGGTCTTGCTCACCGGGTCGATGGTCATAAGGATCATCGTATCCGATCGGGACGGGCCTTCCCGATCAGCCGACCAATCGCCATAATCCAGTCCGACCACCATGATGGTCACCCGGCTTGCACCATCCCAGGGAGGCGGCAGCGGTACTTGTGGTGCACTTTAACCCCGGCGTGGTGGTTTGCGTGATGGGTGTACCGCTGGGATTCGTGGCAATGGGTGCTGTCCCACCAATGGAACACGTCGGCAGGGGAATGCCCGGAAGCGAGGTCAGCCGCCAGCAGGATATAAAACCGCTTAGAAAAATAAAAAGTACGATCGCCAGAGCCAACCCCACCCCCATGAGAATGAATTGGAAAGTGGAAGGAAAGGTGATGGCGCGTGGTTTTGTTATTGGATCGAGTTTCTTTTGAACCATCTTACTTGATAGGCGGAGGTGGTACAGGTAGATCGCTTTCAGCCACTTTCGCCCATTTATCTCCTTCTTCGATGAGCATGACCGGAATGTCGCCCGTGATCGGGTATTTACGACCACAATCCTGACAAACCAGCCAGCAATCTTGATAGATTTTTAATAAGCCTTCTTTATCATGGACACAGACCGGGCAACGCAGGATTTCTAGTAACTCTTGATTGACCATTCCATTCTCCATTTTTTAGGGCCAGCCGACGGCAATTTTACCACGTCTAATTACACATCCCACTCGCTGCCAGGGACTCTGGATTGTCTGTTCCTGGCCCATATTGGTACACAGCTTGCCAGGGTTGGTAATGGGTTCTGATTGTGTCGGTGAAAAGTACCACCCCGCCACGTGAAACATTCCGCGTCACGGTGATATCTGCTCCATCCCCCGGCCAATCGACCTGTTTGCAGGTATTGGGTGGAAGGTCCTTATTCTCCACAAAAAGCGGATCCGGGGCAGGTTTGACGTTCCGCAAGCCTAGGTTTTGTACGTCAACCTGGCGGCCGTCATCGCCCGAATAGAACTTCCAGGTAAGCGAGTAATCATCAGCATTGAAGTATGTTTCCATCAGCAGCCAGTATGGCCGGTCGTTCGTGAACTTCATATCCACCAGAGGAAAATATACTGTGGCATCCATCCCGGCCAGATTGGGGTCGTGGCCTGTGCGAGTTTGTTCATAATAATAGACCCGGTAGGCGTGCTCGTGCCTCTCGACGATCGGGTATCCGCCGAATAACGCCGTGCGGAATAGTGTGGTGCTCACCTGGCATACTCCGCCTCCCACTCCGGTGATCGTTTGTCCGTTATAGATGATCAGGGCCTCCGCGTAACCATTATCCAGGCTGATGTCTCCGATTGCTTGACCCATCGAGAATGTCGCATTGGGCGGGACGAGCAGACCATAAAAACGGGAAGAAGCCGCCTGAATATTTTGCAGCCGCGCCGCACCCGAACCACGGAAATAACTGGTATACAATTCAACCAAACTCGTAATGCCAAGCTTTTCTGCACTAGCATCGTCGCCCGCCAGGGGTTTCACTTCCGTCAACGCCAGCGGAATGTCGTGCTCTCCCTGAAGAAGCTTCTGCGTGATCATATCGCGGGCTGCTGCAACATCCAACGTGCGCCCTGTCTGGGACGGCTGCACCAGTACTAGCTGCCGGCTCCCATCATCGAAATAGAAACGGGCATTTTGTGCACTCCGATCCACCTTCGGAGCAATTTGCCCCAGCAACTGCTCGATTGCCTGCGGATTGACCGAGATCTGGTATTGCCATCCATTATCGGTTTTTACGCGTCCAACGCTCAACATGTCCGCTAAAAGTGACTGGGAGATCGTCCAGGGACCCAGGTCACCGCTCTGCGCCTCGGCAAGATGGATTGTCAGCGGTGCGTTCAATGCCCTGCGTAGAGTCTCAGCTTGAACCGAAGCATCCAATATCGCCGGGGTCTCTTCCTCAATGACCAGTGTGATTTCGCCGTCCTGGAAGGTCTTTAATTGTGCTAACAGGGCTGCATACGTCTTGTCCACATCGAGAATGCGGCCAATTTGACCGGGCGTATAGGTTACATCGGTACCACTCAATTCTAGGTCGGCTTCGACCTTCGGTTGGTCCATTTGGGCTGCAATATTCTGAAGGTAACCATGCGCCACACGTCCATCGAAAATGATGACCGGTGGGAGCTCCAGTCCGCCCTGCCAGGCATTCAGTTGGCTGGCCATGTTTTCCAATAACCCCCCCTGGCGGCCCAGCCCATAGGCACGCTGAACATTGGTCCCGGCATCAAAGATCATGCCCAATTCAGCCGGCGTCGCTATCCAAACGTGTTCACCATCGCGAAAAACAATTCGTCCGCTCTTGGGGTAGGTGAGATGCTGGTTGAGAGCCGCCGAGGCTTGATCCGGAGTCAGGCTTGAAAGGTCCACGCCCGCCATCGAGATCCCGGGAAAAACCCGGCCCGAAAAGAGCAGTTGGTAACCGCTGCTGATTGCAGCAGCCGCCAGGAGAAATAACATCAATCCGCCGAGAAGAGCGGCCAGGATTTGAAGCAGGAGTGGCGAACGTGGGGGTCGTGATGCGTTGACGAAGGACATTTTCTGATTATAACCTCGGGACGGGTTCCTGTTTCAGACGTCTAGGGAGGCGTTTTGTTCCCTTTCAGGAACGGGATGAACATGGGCGTGACAGCCGCATAATCGCGATATTCCTGCCCAAATTCACCCAGCAATTTGCGCTCTTCGATATATGCTCCAATCACAATGTAAATGGTCAAAGCGATATTGATCACCAGTATATTGACCGTCATCACAGGCAGCAACCAGATGAACACCAGCCCGGCGGTATAGAGCGGGTGCCGAATATAGCGATATATCCCCGTGGTAACCAGATGCACTTGCATTGTTTCCAGTGGTCCTTCCGGTTCGCTGCCCGAGGCAGACCCCATTACCTGCCGCAGGCCGAGGAATTCCCATACATCCGTTTGCTGGAAGGCGACCATCAGCAGCACCACCGCCAGGAATTCACCAAAAACCATCAGTACGGACCAGGGCAAAGGGACGGTGTAAAGCCTTCGGTCCGGCGTCACAGCGGCAATCACCAGCACAGGCAGGAAACTCATGCCCGCCAGCAGGTTATAAGCCAGCCGGTAGAAACGTGCCGGCTGCCTCCCTGACCAGCGCTGGATCAATGCTTTTAACTTCAATGAAGCCAGCAGGGAATGGAGAAATCCCCATAAGAGTACCGCCAAAAATAACCAGAACATGGCTGTCCTTTAAATTCGTGGATACTTTACTCTACCTGACAGAAAATTGCAACGGTATTTCCGGTGACCAGCTATTGCCGGGTTGGATCACGGGCGTATTGCCTGATGATAAACTCGTTGGAACTCATCCATATATTTCGCCGCCAGGATTGAATTGAAAATGATCACCACGTTCTCATCGTTGCTTTCTTCGGCACTCGCGCTGAAGTTGTAGGACCCAGTGATGATAATAGCCTTATCGATGATGATTACCTTATGGTGCATCAGGCCGATCTGGTTTCCGTCCAGACGCACATCCAATCCAGCTTGTTGGAATGGGTCATATTCGCTCCCCTGGCTGGAGTTAACTTGGCTGCCATCCATCACTCCTGCCACGCTGATTCCCGCCTCTGCCCGCTTCAAGATGGCATCTCCTATATCGTTGGATGTGAAGGCATATGCCAGGAAGTTGATGCTTTCCTGCGCATTCTTGATCAGCGCCACGATTCGCCTCTCAACTTTATCATCCGGCGAGAAATAAATTTCGGTAGGTATTCCATCGATCGCCAGTTTGGGATAAGGGGTGTTGTTTTTAGCATCTGGACCGAAAAGATGGTGAATGAACATCTCTTCGAACTCGCTGGTATAGTCTTGTGCGACTTTTCCAGATTGAATTCGAAGAAGGTTATTATTATCCTTGTATGCCCCCCCGACGGTAAAATTCATCGATCCGGTCCAAACGATTGCGCGATCGATTATTACGAACTTGTTATGCATCAGGCCTTCGTGTTGGTCCCCGATGATTGGAATTCCGGCGTCCAGAATTTGCTGGACTTCTTGGTTGTCCATGTTGTCGCTCTCCATCACCATACGCACAACCACACCGCGTTGATTGGCGTGGATGAGCGCGTCCCGGATACTCCAGAGATCCAGGCTGTACGCCGCCACATCCACGGTAAGGCGTGCCTGGTCAATTTCATTTGCAATAATCTCATCCGGGCCACCCCGGTAATCCTTCGAATGTGGTGCAGTTGGGTCGGTAAAATAGATTTCGAATTTGTCGGTCGTGGTGCTGGCGGAGGTCCCGGTTGTTATCGGGGATGGGGTGGATAGGCCAGGGGTCGGGAAGGCGCAAGCAGATAGAACCAGCGTCAATACAAACATAATAATGAGATAATGGCTACACGCTGACCTTCGATTCTTCATTTCGCCTTTCCTTTCTCAATCTGTCACGATTATACTGCTTCTGGTTGCCGGGCAGTTTCCTTTGGAAATACCCATCCATCGATTTTGTCACGGAACAGTCCTTCTTTCCTCGGTGTATAATCCCCTCTCATGAACGAGACTCGCACCAACGCCAACCAACAAATCGCCCGTGCCGCCGGGACCGTGATGGTTGCCTTTGCTCTTAGTCAGGTCGCCGGCCTTGTTCGCCAGATTCTCGTCACACGTGCGTTTGGCACCACCAGCCTGATGGATTCCTTTAATTCCGCCAGCATTTTCCCAAATTTGCTCTTCAACCTTCTCGCTGGCGGTGCGCTTGCGTCTGCCTTCGTGCCAACCTTCACCGCCTGCCTCGTAAAAGACGACCATGCCTCCGCCTGGAAGCTGGCTTCCGCCATCCTCAACCTGGTCGTTCTGGCACTGACCACCCTCAGCTTCGTTTCATCCCTTTTCGCACCCCAGATCGCCCGACTGCTTGCACCACGCTACCCTCCCGCTCAGCAATTATTGACAGCCCAGTTGCTTAGGATCCTGCTGATCACGTCCACGATCTTTGGTGCCAGTGGTCTTCTGTCAGGGATCCTCAATGCCCACCAGCGTTTCTGGCTGCCATCGCTCTCCTCGGCCATTTACTGGGTTGGGATCATTATTGGATTGATTTTCTTTGTCCCCTCCCTGGGGATCTATGGCTTGGCCTGGGGGGTCGTTCTGGGCGCCTGCCTGCATCTTTGCATCCAGCTTCCCGATCTGTTCCGCCTGCCAAAACGACACTACAGCCTTACCTTGGGACTGGGCAATCCCTCCGTTCGCGAAGTGATTGTGCTGATGGGACCGCGCCTGATCAGCGTGGCCACCCTGCAACTTAATTTTGTCGTCACAGGCATAATCGCCAGCATACTGCCCACTGGCTCGCTCTCGTCCATTAATTTTGCCTTCCCAATCATGACCGTACCGCTCGTCGTCATCGGGTCCGGGATCGGCATCGCCACGCTACCGACCTTCTCGGCCCAGGTTGCCCGGGGTGAAATGAGCGCGCTGCGCAATTCATTGACGGCAGCCTTGCGCGGCGTCTTGTTTCTGGCCCTTCCGGCCACTCTCGGCCTGATCCTGCTCCGCCAACCGCTGATTACTTTCCTCTTTCAACGCGGCCACTTTACTTCACTCTCCACTGAAATGACCTCTTGGGCTTTATTATGGTATACCGTCGGGCTGGTCTTTCACTGCGTGCTGGAGATATTGGTGCGGGCTTTCTTCTCTTTGCGCGACACAAAAACCCCAGCGTTTGTCAGCGCAGCAGCCATGGGGCTGAATATCATCTTCAGCATTACCTTCGTCCTCTGGTTTAACCGGATGGGGTGGATGCCGCTGGGCGGATTGGCGCTGGCGATCTCCCTGTCGACCGCCCTCGAAACATCCACCCTGTTTCTCCTGCTTCGCAAACGCCTGCATGGCATCCAGGGGCAGGAGCTTGCCAAAGGTACCGCTGTGGCAGCTCTCGGTACGTTGGGCATGTCCGCCGCGCTCCTGCTTTGGCTGCAGGTCATGCGCAATTATCCTGCCTCCGTAACCACCTTGGGGGGAGTGGTCATCGGAGCGGGTTTCTACGTGCTGGTTTTGATCTTTTTACGCGTTCCGGAGTTGCACATCTTGTTTCAATGGATGAAGCGGCTGCTGCTAAAATAATTTTTACCGCCACACCAGCCACAGACCTAATGAGACTGCAAGACCCAATAGCACACCGCCCAGTGCTTCCAGGGGGGTATGTCCCAGCACTTCGCGTAAATGCTCTTGGCTGATCGGATGGCCTTTCAGGAGTTCTTCCACCAGAATATTGATTTTCTGCGCCTGCATCCCGGCCTGCCGACGGATGCCGGTGGCATCATAGACGACGATCATTGCCAGGGCCGTCGCCACCCCAAAAAGCGGGCTGCCGAAACCATAATATAGCCCGACCGCCATGGCTGTTGAAGTAACCAGCGCCGAATGGGAGCTCGGCATTCCTCCGGCAGCAAAGAACAAGGCCCAATTCCAATGGCGGCTTTGGATCAGATCGATGGGAATTTTAAGCGCTTGCGCCAGGATCCAGCCTGCCAGCCCTGTGAGAAGCACGTGGTTCCGGAAAATGTCCGCAAGGTTCATTCACCCTCCTGGAAAGGTTCCAGAGTTTCTCCGGAAAGTTCCTGGATTTTAAGCTCTGCTTTAGCCAACAGCTCGGCGCAATGTTTGGTCAGCATTTGGCCGCGCTCGAAAAGGACGAGCGCCTCTTCCAGTGGGCTTTCACCTGTTTCCAGAAGAATAACGATCTTCTCGAGCTCGGCATATGCAACTTCATATGTCAGTTTTTCGATGGGTTTGGTTTCAGTCTTTGCCATATTCACCTATCCATTGCCCGTCACACGGGTCGTAAATTCGCCATCCTGGACGCGCACTCGCAGCGCGTCTTCCATCTTGACCTGGGTTACACTGGTTACGACCTTTTTGTTTTTCGTGATGACCGCATAACCGCGTCTCAACACTGCCATTGGACTGAGCGCCTGGAGACGGCTCTCCAATCCCTTGAATTTCTCTGCAGCCATTTCCAACCGGTGGGATTGAGCGGCATTCAAGCGCCGACTCATCTCATCCAGGCGCTGGCGTTCGGTCTGAAAACGCCTGACTGGTGAGGCCAGCCGCAGGCGCCCATCCAGCCAGGCTGCCGATTCGCGCTTCTGCTGGATGAGCACCGAGCAACTACTGACAAGCGTGTTCTCGATTTTGGCCAGGTTGGAAGTCAGATCCAGCACAGTCACAGGGGTCGCCAGTTCCGCAGCCGCAGTTGGCGTGGGCGCACGCAGGTCGGCGGCAAAATCTACCAGGGTGAAATCTGTCTCGTGGCCCACTCCGGTGATGACCGGCGCAGCGGATTCATACACTGCCCGCACCACCCGCTCATCGTTGAAAGCCCACAGGTCTTCGATGGAACCACCCCCGCGCGCCAGCAGGATCACATCCGGCGCACACACCCGGTTAAGCATCTCCAGCGCTGAAACAATTGCCGGCGGAGCTTCCTCACCCTGTACGGGTGTTGGCGCCAGGATTACCTCCGCCAGCGGGAGGCGCCGTCGCAGAGTATTGAGAATATCCCGCAAGGCTGCCCCGCTGGGTGATGTCACAACTCCAATCCGGCCGGGAAGCTCCGGGATGGGACGCTTGTGAGCTGCCTCGAAAAGCCCTTCTGCCTCCAGCAAAGCCTTCAGGCGCAGGAATTCCTGGTAGAGCGCGCCCTCCCCCACCGGACGGATGAAATCTGCGTAAAGCTGGTACTGCCCGCCGGCTTCGTAGAGGCTGATGTTCCCGTGCACGTCCACCGCCTGCCCTCCTGCAGGGCAGAACGCAA
The DNA here is from genome assembly GCA_963806575.1 of uncultured Chloroflexia bacterium. Classification (GTDB taxonomy): domain Bacteria; phylum Chloroflexota; class Anaerolineae; order Anaerolineales; family Villigracilaceae; genus UBA877. The sequence continues at coordinate 316,451 of CAWDYX010000028.1, forward strand.
GCGGACCGCCTCACTCCGCCACATGACACACCGCAACGATGCGCCGGGATCTTTCAGGGTAAAGTAGATATGGCCTGACGCGGGTCGTGACAGGTTGGAGATTTCCCCCTGCACCCACACTCCTTGCAGGCTGGCATCCGATTCGAGCAATTCGCGCAGGTAACGCGTCAGCGTCGAAACCGTCCAGCGCGGCGTGGCATCAAAGAGTGCCATTTGTTCCATGGCATAGAGAATACTCGCATTCCAGGGAGATGTCAACCGATAGTACAATTGAGCCCAGGCTTTGATCGTTATGGATGCAGATATATAATGTAGTGCAAGGTCCGATAAGAGGTTCCTTCCATGAAAAGACTCTGGGCACCCTGGCGTATGAAATATGTGCAATCAAATGACCACGACGTAAATTGTGTTTTTTGCACAGCACTGGTACAGTCAAATGATGCAGAAAACCTGATCATCTTTCGCGGGCGCAAGGCTTTTGTGATTCTTAATCGTTTTCCATATACCAGCGGGCACTTGATGGTGGTATCCAACCTTCATCGCCCATCCCTCGAAGACTTGGATGTTCTGACACGCTCCGAAATGATGGAACTGTCAACCACGGGATTGGTCGTCCTCCGCAAGGTTTACCAGCCGGCTGCCTTTAACTTCGGTGCCAATATTGGCGAGGCTGCCGGGGCGGGGATTGCCGGGCATGTGCATTTGCATGTAGTGCCTCGCTGGAGCGGAGACACCAATTTCATGTCCGCACTGGCGGATACACGCGTCCTGCCGGAGGAACTCGACGAGTCCTACCGTCGCATTTTTGCCGCCTGGAAAACAGTTTGATTCATCACTCCTCCGGAACTTTCTTGCCTGCCTCCTCATAACTTTGCGGAGGCAGGTGTGTTTAAATTCTCATGGTTGCCTGCTTTGACTACGTCATCATCGGTTCCGGGTTTGGAGCTTCTGTCTCAGCCATGCGCCTGACCGAAAAAGGCTATTCGGTTCTGGTCCTGGAAAAGGGGAAACGTTTCCGGGACCAGGATTTCCCCCAATCCAACCTGTCTTTCTGGAAGTACCTGTGGGTGCCGCCGTTGCGCTCTTTTGGCATTCTGCAGATCAGCCTGTTGAAAGGTGCTCTGATCCTGCATGGTACCGGTGTGGGTGGCGGCAGCCTCGGCTATTCCAATGTGCTCGAAATCCCCACCGACGAGACGTTTTCAACACCGGCCTGGAACGAGCCACTTCCATGGGGGAAAATCCTCAAACCATTTTACGAAACCGCCCGCCGGATGCTGGGTGTGACCACCAACCCCAAATTCTGGCTTGCGGATGACACACTAAAGGAAATTGCCTTTGGCCTCGGACAGACCTCCACCTTCCGCGCTACCGAAGTGGGGGTCTTCTTCGGGCCGGAGGGGCAGACCGTCCCTGACCCCTATTTCGACGGGGCTGGCCCGCAGCGTGCCGGTTGCACCCAATGCGGCGGCTGTATGGTTGGATGTCGCTATAATGCAAAAAATACACTGCCCAAGAATTACCTGTATTTCGCCGAAGAACAGGGTGCGATTGTCAGGGCCGAGGCGCGTGTCCGTGATGTGTTTCCGTTGCCCGTAGCCCAAACCGATGGGGCACTTTATCGGATTACATACATATCCTCAACCGCCCTGATTAATCGGGGCCGGCACCAGGTCAGGGCCCGCAATGTGATCATTGCAGCTGGCGTCATGGGAACTCTGAAATTGCTCCTGAATTGTCGTGATCGCTACCACACCTTACCGGATTTATCTACCCGCCTGGGTGAACGCGTCCGCACCAACTCTGAGGCATTGCTGGGCAGCGTCACGCGCGCAAAACAGGCCGACTTCTCCAAAGGCATTTCCATTACATCCATCTTCAATGCCGACCCGGCCACACGCATTGAACCGGTGCGCTATCCACGCGGTTCCGACCTGATGCGTATCCTGGCCGCTCCCCTCATCTCCAATGGGCATGCCGTCCCGATACGCATGCTCAAAGCCTTTCTTTGGATCATCCGCCATCCGCTCGACTTTTTACAGGCGCAAGTCTTGCCCGGTTGGGCTCGCAAGGCAACCATATTGCTGGTTATGCAAAATGTGGACAACCGCATGATCGTTCATCTGGGCCGCAGCCTGCAAACTTTTTTTCGTAAAGGCCTGGTGGCCGAGCCGGAGATCGGACATGCGATCAACCCCCGGGTGGATGTTGGTCATGCCATCACCCGTTCCTTCGCTGGGAAGACGAATGGCATCCCGATGGGCTCGCTGGGCGAAAATCTGTTGGACGTACCCACCACGGCGCATATCCTCGGCGGCTGTCCCATGGGCAAGGATGCTTCCGAAGGCGTAATCGATGGATCCTTCCAGGTGCATCATTACCCTGGTCTGTATGTGGTGGATGGCTCGGTTATGCCGGCCAACCCGGGCGTTAATCCCAGCCTGACCATCACCGCCCTCGCCGAATACGCCATGAGTAAGATACCCCCGAAAACCACCTAAACTTTGAAGTGTCATTGCGTGCACCGGTACCGCCCCGTCCTTGGCCCGCCTGTGCCTGCCTGCGCCAGTACCGCAGGTACAGGTGGCGCCCCGTCCCTGGCCCGGGACGGGACAGGGGGTACAGGTGCGGCACAGTGCAGGCAGGACAGGCGAACACCGGCGGCATCAGCGAAGCGATCCTGTGGACGCCGGTGCGAGACGGCAGGGCAAGAACAGGTGGCTGGCTGGGTCAGGGCAGCAATCTTCTCGCAGGCTGGGGTACTGATTCATCGTTATAAACATTTCTTCTTTTTTCCTATCGGTTTTCAACAGAGTTCATCTGTGGTAAAGTAAACCCATGGACTTTCTTCCTTCTCGATTCTTTGCAGAAAACCTGGATGGCCGGGATCCTCTCGCCGCTTTCCGCTCCCGCTTCGTCATCGACGAACCCAATCTCATCTACCTGGACGGCAACTCGCTTGGGCGCCTTACCCACGCCAGCCTCGCACGGATGCAGCCTCTCGTTGGGCAGGAATGGGGCCATGACCTGATCCGCAGTTGGAATGAGAATTGGTGGGATGCACCCGTCCGGGTTGGAGAGAAGATTGCCAAGCTGGTTGGAGCCGCCCCGGGTCAAATGGTCGCTTGCGACACCACCTCGATCAACCTGTTTAAACTGGCCTCTGTTGCACTGGGTCTGCTCCCGTATCGCACGCGCATCCTTACCGACACACTCAATTTCCCGTCTGATTTGTACATTTTACAGGGTCTCGTGCACCTGCTCGGTGAACGTCACACCCTCCTTCGCGTTGGCTCGCAGGATGGCGATATCACTCCCGACTTGGATGCCTTGACCGCCGCCATTGACTCCACCACCGCCTTGGTCACCCTTTCGCATGTCACCTTCAAAAGTGGATACCTTTACGACATGGTCGCTATTACTGAATTGGCTCACCGTTTCGGCGCCCTCGTTCTATGGGACCTGAGCCATTCGGCCGGAGCCGTACCGGTGGAACTGGATTCCTGCAACGCCGATTTCGCCATCGGCTGCACATACAAATACCTCAACGGCGGGCCTGGTGCCCCGGCCTTCCTTTATGTCCGTTCTGATTTACAGGACCAGGTTATTTCACCCATCTGGGCTTGGTGGGGTCAAAACGCACCATTTGCCTTTGACCTGGATTACACTCCCGCCCCGGGCGTGGCTCGTTTCCTGACCGGTTCCCAGCCGATCCTGTCCATGCTCGCCATGGAGGCCGCCCTTGACCCGCTCCTGGAAGCCGGGATGGACAAATTGCGGGCGAAATCCTTGCTCATGAGCGAATATTTGATTTACTTGACTGACACCTTTCTGTTACCGCTCGGCTTTCGCCTTGGTTCTCCCCGCGATTCTGAGCGGCGCGGTTCGCACGTCAGCCTGCGTCACCCGGAAGGCTATCGCATTAACCGCGCCCTGATCGAGCAAATGGACGTCCTCCCCGACTTCCGTGAACCCGACAACCTGCGTCTCGGCCTGGCGCCGCTCTACACCTCCTTTGTTGACGTCTGGGAGGCTGTGGACCGCATCCGCCGCGTGGTGCAGGAGAAACACTACCTGAAATTCCCGACGGACCGCCAGGCCGTGACATAGCCTCCAGCGACCGAAGACTTTTGCCTCCAGAGCGTATCTTCAATACTCACTCACTTCTCACTTTTTTTTCTCCTTACTTCTCTCTGCTCACTTCTCACTTTTCACTTTTCACCATTTAATTCTAACTCTTTACTTATTACTTATTCCCTCGTCCTCTCCACATATACTTTCACCGCCTCCCTCATGAACTCCACCAGTCGTGGATCGATCTTGTCGAAATTGCCCTTGAAGCGTGGATCGGTATTGTAAAGCTCGGTCAGACCGGTCAGTTGCTCGGGCTCCGGTGTCCAGAAGTAACTCATGTGCTTGCGCCAGCGTTCCACCCCCGCCTGGGCCTCTGGGCTCGCTGCGCCCAATGGGATTGCCGCGATAATCGCTTCATAGGCCGCCTCACCCTCCTCGTCAATCCGTTGCTTGTCCTCTTTGGTGTACGACTTCCATTTCTTCTGGGAGGCCTTGACGATCGCCGGATCGTACATCTGTTCCGCCTCTGCGCTGTATCTCTTTTCTTCTTCTTCCGTAAACGCTGCAAAAAGACTTTTTTTGCTCATTTCCTTTTTTCCTCTCAAATGATTGATTGTGTTATCAACAGTCCTGATGAGACGGTCCAAGCGTTCCACCCTCCGACCCAGGGCTTGTTTGTGCGCCCGCAGAACTTCTATCACATCGAAATCCGGGCTTGAGACGATTCTTTTGATCTCTTTCAAACTCAGGTCCAGTTCCCGGTAAAACAGGATCTGCTGCAGGAGGAAAAGCGCTGCGTCGCCGTAATAGCGGTAGCCGTTCTCGCCCACCAACGTCGGTTTGAGCAGCCCGATCTCGTCGTAATAGTGTAGTGTGCGCACGCTGATGCCTGCCAGGTTGGAAAGTTGTTTTATGGTGTACACCTTCGCCTCATTTCATCTGACCTAAGATAAACCATGACGTTACGTTAATGTCAAGGGTGGAAATAATAATAATGTCTATGAAAAAATACCAAGAAACACATAGAAGGGCGAATTGGTTGAGAATTCTATAGGAAAAGTCAGATTTTCATCTTACATTTCGTGTGACTTCGTCGAGAATCGTTTGCGTGTACAATAAGTCTATGGATGTTCTTTACGTTGACCCTTCCATTCTTGTCGTGAATAAACCCTCCGGTCTCGCCACCCTCCCTGGCAGTTGGGAAAAGGACTCTTCCTCGCTGTTCGGGATCCTGCAAGCAGACTATGGCCGTATCTGGGTCGTTCACCGCCTGGACAAGGTTACCAGTGGTCTGGTGATTTTTGCTCGCAGCGCCGAGGCTCACCGTGCCTTGAACATCCTCTTCGAGTACCATCAGGCTCATAAGGTCTATCACGCCATCGTGGTTGGAACTCCTGCTTGGGACGAGCACACCGCCCGCCATCCCCTGCGCATCAATGTCGGGCACACCCATCGGACTGTCGTTGACCATGCTCAAGGGAAACCCTCTGAGACAACCTTCTGTGTTGTAGAGCGTTTCAATGGCTATGCGCTCCTGACAGCAATTCCCACCACCGGACGCACTCATCAGGTGCGTGTCCATGCTTTCGCACTGGGACTGCCTCTGCTCGGTGATACCCTCTACAGCGCCCCCCCAACCGGCTTGATCGCGCGTCCCGCCTTGCACGCCTTTTCGCTCGAATTCACCTTCCAAGGAAAACCGTTCCAGTTCATCGCCCCTTACCCGCAGGATTTTATGAAAGCTCTGGAAGCCCTGCGAACCAAATCCTGACCCAGCCTGAGGGGGATTATTTCTCCCCGTAAATTATTCCGACCCTTCCCAGCGCCTTCGGATGCCGGAGTAATTTTGGGAACAATATTACTTCATGCAAAGGCTTTAACACCACCTTCTGTAATTTCAAACCCCCAAGCAGTCGCTCGAAATCCGCCACTTCACCGTAATATCCGTCATCATAGAAGTAGTCGATGAAAGCGAAATCCCCACCCGGCTTCAGTACACGTAGCGCCTCCCGCAGTACATCGCTTTTTCGCCTCACCAACTTGACCTCATGGAAGGTCAGGTTGCTGACCACGGAATCGAAGCTGGCATCCGGGAAATTTAACGCAGCCGCATCGCTTTTTTGAAAATGGATGCTTCCGGTAACCCGAGCAAGCCGTGCATTTTGCTCACAGACTGATTTCGAATATTCCCAATCCTTTCCCCAATAATCCACACCGGTCACTTGCGCGGCTTGGTTCCTCATGCATGCTTTGATTGCCAGGATCCCGTTCCCCGTACCGATGTCGAGAATCTTCCCTGGTCCTTGGTTTTGCAGATGATCCAGGATTAGCTCGTAAAATTTATCCTGCATATTTCCACCACGAGGCGAGAACAGGAAATACAAATAAAGCGGGTATAGCAAACTGACCAGGGTGCCAAGACAAAGGATGCCAAAAACAACCCTGAGTACGGCTGACCCCGGAAGCACGCTCAAAATCCCAAATACAAGCGTTATCATTCCAAGGGACCAGAGCATTTTTGTGCGGATCCAATTGCCATATTCCAGTTTTTCCATTGACGCATCCTTCTTCCGAAATGATTCTTCCTTATGCACCAACGATAATTCATATCTGTCCGGGCTGCCTATCTTTCAGCTAACAACCCGCGATGAAAAAAGAGCCGTGTATTCAGACCGGCTCTTGTTAACCTTTCCCCTTCGTGTCCTTCGTGTTTAGATTATTCTCCGCGCTTCCATATAAAATCGCTTCTCCTTCGCTTCCCCCATTGAGAATGTCTTGCGGGGCAGGGTGCCATCCAGGATGACCGTCTTGAAAAGATCGGATTTGGTCATGCCGGGCACATAGAAGCCTGCGTTGCCCGGTTGCGCTCCCAGTTTGCAGACCGCCTCTTCGCCATGCACGTAATCGATCTTCTCCGCACCCCCGGCCTTCAGGAAATCATCCAGGAAAGTCTGCAGAGTACCAACCGGCAGATTGGACGAAGGTTTGGCAATTTCGATCACGCCGAAGGATGCCCAGCCTCCGTCACTCACGACGCCAATAATTTGTTTTGCTCCTCGGCCGTGTTCCACTCGCTCAACCATTTCACGGGCGGTGGCTACATGCTTAAAGTTGACATTTGCTCCAAAATGCTGCTGCATTGTAGTATAGATATTTTTCTTAACCCCAAACAAAACCCGGTGGATGGGTTCGAACGCCAATCCTTCATCATGGATGTTTTCGATTTCAACCAGGGCATAACGCGCCGGATGGTCCGATCCGACCCGGGGTTTCATCTTCTCCCAGATTGCCTTGGCGGTGGCAAGCGAATGGTTTCCATCTCCCATGGCAAAAAGCAGGACCGGGCTTTTTTGGCTGATCCCATATTTGGAGGCAAAGACTTCCGGCCTGGCCAATCCCCGCAGAGACTCGACTACCATGGCTTCACTTTTTTCGTCAATTGCGTACCCGCGCAGTTGGCCGCTCCCCAGCATCAATTCGAAATCATACAGCTTTTCCAACCCTTTTTTGGCTGCTTCCAGCGGTTCAATGACCGTCCGCAGCGGGTCGTCGATCAGCACCAGGATGTGCGGCAGCTCCAGCGCCGCCCCCTGGCGGATTTTCATGCGTGGGGGAAGCCGTTCCACGATCGTTCCCTCCGTCGCGCGGATCAGGCTGTTGGAGCCTTTGGTAAAGTCATACTGCTCCAGGTCCAAGCACACCATTACTCCTTTGCGGGTCTTACCAGCCACACTGCGCTCAACATAGATCAAACCTTCACGGGATTGGAGCATGCCTTTGTCCAGATATGTCCTCATGTTGGACTGTATCCGTTGGATGCGATCTGCTACGTCTGGTTTTTCGAGGAAAACCTCGGGCAGGATCAGGTTGAGGGTGGATGGTGCTTCGTCGACAATTTTTTCTACCTTGCTCCAGTAATCCGGCTGGGAAGTGAACTGGTCGCAGGCGATCACGGCCCATTTGGTCAGGTCCGTTCCCGCTTTCGGCAAATGGATAATTGGGATTTGGATGCCGATATCGTTATATGTTTTCATTCCATGGTTCCCGTAGGGGCAAGATACCCCGTTAGGGGCATAGTGCTAGCCCTGCGCTTGTCGAAGGGTCACTGTGCCCCTGCCAGTGCCAACAATTACTTCTTCGAGAATTCGATTAATTTGTCCGCCACCTCTGCGGCTACACGACCCTGCGCCTCTTTGGTCTGCGCGCCGATATGCGGCGAACAGATCACATTATCCATTTTGGCCAGCTTCCAATCCGTCGGCGGTTCCTCGGCATAGACATCTATGGCTGCCCCGGCAACCTTGCCGTTGGTCAGCGCTTCATAGAGTGCCCCTTCGTTGACGATCCCGCCGCGCGCGCAGTTGACGATCCGTACGCCGGTCTTCATCTTCTCGAACTGGGCCTTGTCGATCATGTTCTGGGATTCGTTGGTCTTGGGCAGGTGTAGGCTGATGTAATCCGCCTTTGCCAGCAGTTCATCCAGTGAAACTAGGCTGACGTCTTCGGCTTCCTTGACATATGGGTCGTAGGCAAGTACTTTCATGCCCAGGGCAGCCGCCCGTCTGGCAACTTCCTTGCCGATATTACCTATCCCGATCAAACCAAGGATTTTTCCCCCGATTTCGTCGCCTTCGAAGGCTTTCTTTTCCCATTTCTCGGCTTTCATGGTTGCCGTGGCCTTGTAAAGGGAGCGCGCCAGCGCGAACATATAGCCGATGGTTAGTTCCGCCACTGAAGCTGAACTGGCCTTGGGAGTGTTCATGACAGTGATTCCCTTGGACCGAGCATACTCCGCATCGATCGTATCCAGCCCGACGCCGCCCCGTACGATGACCTTTAGATTGGGGCAAACGTCTATCAATGCCTGGCGTACCTTGGTCCGGCTGCGAACCACCATGCCATCGTAGGCTGGCAGGACTTTCAGCAACTCCTCGGGTGTGATCTCGAAATTGGTATCTACCGTCAGGCCAGCGGCACGCATTCGCTCGATCGCTTCTGTTTCGGTCTTGTCACATACTAGGATCTTCATGGGTTCCTCCTTAGGGTTTGGTTAATCATATCTCAAAAACAAAAAACAAGATCTCCCGGCTGCGAACTTCCTATATCATGTTAATGAACTTGAGAAAGATTGCACAATCGATTTTATCATTTATAATTCGTTTCGACTATAATCTGGTCAGGCGATCAAAAAAACCCCGATGGGTAAAGCCTATCTACTAATGTCAAGTCTTCAGAGGAGAATTTATGTCACCCAAGCGCGTTTTCAACTTTAACCCCGGACCCGCAGCCTTGCCGCTGGAAGTCCTCCAGCAAGCCCAGGCCGAAATGCTCGATTATAAGGGTACTGGCATGTCGGTCATGGAGATCAGCCACCGCTCGAAGGAATTTGAAGCTATCGTTAACGATACCCAAACCGACCTGCGTGATTTGATGAATATCCCGGCTGATTACAAGATTTTGTTCTTGCAAGGTGGTGCCAGCCTGCAGTTCGCCATGATCCCGATGAACTTCCGCCCGGCTGGGGCGTCCGCTGATTACATCGTCACCGGCACCTGGAGCAAGAAGGCCTTTAAGGAGTCCCAAAAACTGGGTAGCTCCAAGGCTTCCGCCAACCTGGAAGCCGATAACTTCAATCATTTGCCTGCCCAGTCCGATCTCAAGCTGGATCCGCAGGCCGCTTATCTGCATTTCACCTCCAACGAGACCATTCACGGTGTGGAATATTTCACCGAACCGGTCCCGCCGGCAGGCGTTCCCCTCATCTGCGACGCCTCCTCCGATTTTATCAGCCACCCGGTCGATGTTTCCAAATACGCCATGCTCTACGCCGGCGCCCAGAAGAATGCCGGTCCTGCCGGTGTGGTCATCTGTATCATCCGGGAGGACCTGCTCACGCGAAGTCCCGGCCAACCTGCCCAACCTGCTCGATTACAAGGCACTGGTTGAAGAGAACTCTCTGCTCAATACTCCGCCCTGCTGGTCTGTTTATATTGTCGGCCTGGTGTTGAAGTGGGCCAAGGTCTTGGGCGGCTTACCGGCTATCGAGAAGCGCAACCTGGCAAAGTCTGCTCTCGTTTACAAGGCCATCGATGAATCCGGAGGCTTCTACAAAGGTCACGCCAGGTCGGATCGTTCACGCATGAACATCACCTTCCGACTGCCCAACGAGGCTTTGGAAGACCAGTTCGCCAGCGAAGCTAAGAAAAACGACTTGATCGGTTTGAAAGGTCACCGCTCGGTCGGCGGGTTGCGCGCTTCCCTCTACAATGCACTGACGGTCGAGGCATCTGAAGCACTGGTGAAGTTTATGAAGGAATTTCAGCAAAAGAACGGCTAGATTAAGCCTGTCCGTTTCCTCACGCATGGTATAATGTCGCCGCTCCCCCTAGGAGACGGCGACATCTATGTTAAGCGTATCTGACGCCCGCACACGTATCCTGGCGGTCTTCGAGCCGGTGGAGGCGACCAGCCTGCCCCTTGAGCGCCTCTCGGGACGTGTGCTTGCAAGCGACCTCATCGCACAGACTGACCTCCCCCGCTTCGACAATTCGTCAGTGGATGGATTTGCCGTGCAGGCCTCCGACCTGGCTGGCACCAATCCTGCCTCTCCTCGGACATTGCATGTGATCGCCGATATTCGCGCTGGTAGCTACTTTGCTGTCCCCCTCCAGGCTGGCGAGGCTGCCCGCATCATGACCGGCGCGCCCCTGCCCCCCGCCGCGGACGCGGTCGTCATGGTTGAAGATACCGATTTCAACGTACGCCGTGCTGGCACGCCTGCGCCACAGTCTGTGATTGTTCATAAACCCGTTAAGCCCGGAGAAAACGTCCGTCACCGCGCGGATGATTTGCATCTGGGCGATAAGGTTCTTTCCAGAGGGACGTGCCTACGTGCCCAGGAAGTCGGGTTGCTCGCCATGCTCGGTTTTCTGGAAGTATCAGTTTACCGGTTACCGAAGGTGGCATTGCTCTCCAGTGGGGATGAACTCCTGCCGGTGGGTGCAGCCCTTACGCCCGGGAAGATCCACGATGCTAACTCTTATATTCTCGCGATCCTGTCTGAAAGCGCCGGTGTCGAATTGGTCCCTTTGGGCGTCGCTTCCGATTCAGAGGCGGACCTCCGCTCCCGTCTTGACCGGGCCGTGGCTGAAAATGTCGACGTGATCATCTCCTCTGCCGGTGTCAGCGTCGGTGCGTTCGATTATGTCAAATCCGTCGTCGAGACAAATGGCGAATTGGAGTTCTGGAAAGTGGACCTGCGCCCGGGCAAACCGCTCGCGTTTGGCATGTACCATGGCATCCCTTTCTTCGGGCTGCCTGGGAATCCCGTCTCAGCTTTTGTAGGTTTTGAGATCTTCGTCCGCCCTGCCTTGGAAAAATTATCTGGAAAGACTCCCCGCTCGCCTCTCCGGCAAAAAGCCCGTTTGGTTGAACCGCTGGAGTCGGACGGGCGCGAATCGTACCTGCGAGCCGTGGTCTCCGAAGAGCATGGCCAGCTCCTGGCTCGCCTTACCGGTCACCAAGGATCGGGAAACATCTTTTCTTTGGTACAGGCAAATGCTTTACTGATTGTGCCCTCTGGGGTAAAATCGCTGCCTGCAGCCTCGGAAGTCGAGATATGGCTCATCGAATAATGAACCCTCGCGCGGATAAAACCGGTCTACCCCTTTTTTGGAGTAGTGCGATTCTTGCTGCTATAGGAGCCGCGGATTCCCTTTACCTGTTTATCTTTAAGTTGACCGGCAATAACCATATGTGTTTGGGCAATGGAGGCTGCCACAATGTAAATTTTAGCCCTTACTCCGAGATCCGCGGAATCCCCATCTCAGTTTTTGGAATGTCAGCTTATCTTGCCATCCTGTGCATCTTGTTTCTGGAGGGGCGCCTGAAAATTGCCATGGAGAATGGTCCGCTCGCCATCTTTGGTATCAGCCTGGGTGGGGTCGCGTTTTCTATTTATCTTACCTACCTTGAAATTTACATTATTAATGCCATTTGCCCGTTCTGTGTGGCTTCAGCAGTCATCATCACTTTATTATTCATTATGGCCATCATCCGGTTGGTCAAACAAACTGCAAATTAGGAGGAATTCATGCCCCGCATCCGCTGCCATTATGCTGATTGTGTCTTTGTGGACGACGGTTACTGCGGCGCCGCGGCGGTCGAACTGGACCCCGACACTGGCTGCGCTACCTACACCCCCAACGAGGAAGCCGCCGCCAAAGGCGACGATTGGGAGGAGGAGGAACTCGAAGAGTGGGAAGAAGAGGAATTGGACGAAGAGGAAGACGATAGCTGGGAAGAAGAGGAAGACGAAATCTAACAAAATCGTCCTGTTTATCCAACCGGCAGGGACGCAAGATGCGTCCCTGCTTCATTATGCATATATCTTTACTAAATGAAATCGGGGCCTGGGCCATTGGTTGGCGGCTTATCTGCCAATGCTCACCCCTACCTTTCTTTGCTTTGTGCTCCTTCGTGCCCTTCGTGGTAATGGTTTCTTAAATCGGGCAACCACCCTATTCTGCGATTGCAAACAACAATATCCCGGCTGCTACAGCCAGGTTTAGCGAACTGGCCCGTCCTTTCATCGATATGGACAGGCTTGCATCGCACGCCGTCATCTGTTCCGGGGATAAGCCTTTCTGTTCATTACCCATTAATAATATCGTTGGCCGGCTGCTCCGTTTGAATGTCCGGTAATCGGTTTCGGCATGTGCCGATGATCCAATCAGGTCGAAACCTTTCGCGCGCCTCCATCTGTTGAAATCTTCAAAAGAAACTTCTACGATAGGTTTCCAGAAGATCGTCCCCATGCTGGCTCGCACGGACGACGGTTGGTACGAGTCCACCCCCCCATCCAGCAGGAATAACCCGTCTGCCCCGGCTGCATCCAGGCTCCTCAGGATCGTCCCGACATTCCCGGGATCCTGCGGCGAGACCAGTGCCATGCCAAAATGAAAGCCTTTAAGCGCCTCATCTTCCAGATTTATATGTCGCTGTCTGACGATTGCCAGGATGCCTTGAGGGTTGTCTTTTTCTGCCAGGCTGTTGAACAGGTCCGGGGTCAAGGCTGTAGAACGGACGCCGCGCAGTGCTTGTTCATCTATCATCCTCCGGGCGAAATCGCTGGTTAATTTTCCCGGGACATGGATGAGCCTCTTCGATCTCCCAGCCTGCTTCGATGGCTTCCCCCACAGGAAGGATGCCTTCCACCAGGAATAGACCGGTCTCATCGCGCCCCTTGCGCTGCCGCAGGGCGCGGATTTGTTTGACAAGCGGGTTGCTGGAACTGGAAATGAGTTCTGTCATGCCTTGATTTTACTCGAATCGACTATAATTTCTCATATGAAGAAATTCTGGTGGTTGATTACGCTGTTCCTGGTTATCTTTTCCGCCTGCCAGACTGCTAAATCTGACGTCACAATTTTCGCTGATGGGAGTACCTACTCCATCTCAGCCTCCGGGCGTACTCCGGCGCAAATCCTTTCTCAAGCCAGAATAACCCTCGATTCGCACGATTGCATTCTCTATCTCGGCTCCCCCGTTGCCGCTCGCTTCCCCCTCCCGGATGCCGCCTCCTACACCCTTACTGTCCGCCGCGCAGTCAATTTGACCTTTATTGCTCCGGATGGACAAAAAACCATCCCGACCTGTGCCCAGACCGTCGGTCAGGCACTTGTTGAGAATGGCTACACGCTATACGCTGCTGACCTTCTTGATCCTCCTGCCGAGACGCCTTTGGAAAAATCCCTGACCGTCACCTACCATCCCTCCCAAGATTTGACCGTTACGGTGGATGGAACCCACATCCCAGCGCGTTCCGCCGCCTCCAGCGTGGGACAGGCTTTGGCCGAAGTCGGCATTCCCCTCATTTGGTTGGATTCCAGCACGCCTTCCGAAAATGCCCCGCTGCCTGCCGACGGTCAGATCCGGGTAAATCGGATTCTTGAAACTGTCACTCTGACACAGAAGTTCCTCCCATTCCTCAGCCGTACCGAACCCACCGCCGACCTGGAATTGGACCAGCAGGCGCTTATACAGGGTGGCCAACCGGGATTGGCTGTTACCCGTGTGCGCACCCGCAGCGAGAACGGGGTGCAGGTCTCTCAAGAAACCGAGAGTGAGAACATCGTCCGCCCGCCCCAGGATCGTATCATGGGCTACGGGACGAAGATCATCATCCGGACTGCCGTGGTCGACGGGGTTTCCATCGAGTATTACCGGGCCCTCACCCTGATGACCACTTCCTATTCCCCCTGCCGGTCGGCCACGCCTGGCGGAAAATGCTCTTATGGCACCTCCAGCGGTCTGCCGGTTCAACGCGGCACGGTTGCCATGGTTTATTCATGGTACCTGGCCTTCGGGTTCGACCGGCTGTATATCCCCGGCTACGGCTTCGCCACCGTCGGCGATGTCGGCGGTGGGTTGCCCCCCGGCAACCATTACTGGCTCGATCTGGCCTGGACTGACGCCGATTATCAGTCCATGTCAGGTTGGACGACCGTCTATTTCCTCACCCCCGTCCCTAAGAATATCGTTTACATCCTGCCATGACCGGCCTCGCGCTTCCGCCCCTCGATATTCCCGCTCTGCTGAAGCGGTTCGGGCTGCGTCCCAGGTTCAGCCTGGGACAAAATTTCCTGCAGGATAACCATGCTCTGCAGGAGATCGTCCGCCTTGCAGACATCCTGCCTTCCGATGATGTCCTCGAGATCGGTCCCGGCTTAGGTAATCTGACCCGTTATTTGGCGCTGGCTGCCCATCACGTGATGGCTGTTGAATTGGATCGGGATCTTTTCCCGCTGCTCGAGGCAGTCGTTGCGCCGTACCGGAACGTCACTTTGGTGCAGGCTGACATCCTTGATGTCAACCCAACTGCATTGATGGACCGGCCGGGTTACCTGGTGGTCGCCAATATCCCTTACTACATCACCTCGGCCGTCCTCCGCCATCTGTTGGAAAGCGCCGGTCGCCCGCGCCGCCTGGTTCTGACCATGCAGGAGCAGGTCGCCCGGCGAATTTGCGCCGTACCGGGAAAAATGAGCTTGCTTGCCTTGAGTGTCCAGGTTTATGGAAACCCTGAAATCGTGGCATATATCCCGGCGGAAGCCTTTTTCCCCGCTCCGAAGGTCAATTCAGCCGTATTCCGCGTGGAAATCCTTCCGGAACCACTGATATCCATTGCCCTTTTGGACACTTTCTTCACATTGATAAAGGCCGGATTCTCGCAAAAACGCAAAACCCTGCGAAATTCCCTCTCGGGCGGGCTTGGGATTGCGCCTGCCGAGGCCGAAAAAATGCTCGCCGCCGCTGGCATCGATCCGATCCGCCGGGCAGAGACCTTATCCTTGGGAGAGTGGGGCATCCTCTGTAAGGTTAAATTTCCGTAAAGAATGGCGAAAAAAGGCTGTGGTGGCGCAGAGCGCCACCACAGCCTTTTTCGAACAATCTACCCTCCCGCCTGCCCCCGCTCAATGGGGGTCAGGGGAGGGGCTGGGGAAGGGGTCTAATTCTTTTACCACGAAAACCATCCAGGTTTAGCGGTCTCGTCTCTTTGCCCTCAAATCGCGATAATTCCATAGAACATGCCAGACCCGTACAGCCGCTTCCGCCTGAATTTTAAATGACATCTTTGACTTGCCCCGGCGTCGGTCGGCAAAATAGATCGGGACTTCGCATATTCTGGCTCGAAGGCAATCCGCCAGATAAGCCATCTCCACTTGGAATACATATCCATTGGATTTAACCCGTTCCAGCGGCATGGAACGCAGCAGCTCACGCCTCCACATCCGGTATCCGCCGGTCAGGTCACGGATCGACATTCCCAGAATGATCCGGGCATACAGGCTTCCCCAAGCCGAAAGCGCCTTGCGCCAGAATGGCCATCGTGTGTCCGTGCTTCCACCGGGGATGTACCGGGAACCCAGCACCAGGTCACACAACTCGATCCGTTTCGCCATTTCGACCAGCACCTCAGGGTCATGTGAGAAGTCGCAATCCATTTGCGCGATCGCATCTGCGTTGCTGTCCAACAGCCTCTTGAAAGCTTGCCGGTATGCTGAAGCCAGCCCCTGCTTCCCTGCCCGATGGATCACGTCCATCTTTCCTGGATTGGCCTTGGTTAGCTCGTCAGCAATCCTGCCCGTCCCGTCCGGACTGCCGTCATCGACGATCAGAAGGTTCAAGTCTAATGGTAGCGCAAATAGCGTTACGACCATTTTGGGTAGGTTATCCGCTTCATCGTAGGTTGGGATGACGACCACGATCTTCAAGGCTGCTCCTGATATTTATTCCGTATCAGGGATGACTTAAGCTCATCCGGGGAACTGAAATGGCTGTCACTGCCTCGTAATATCCCCGTTCTGACAAACATCCGCTTGCTGTGTCCTTCGTGCTTTTCACGGTCTTTGATCGGGTAGAAATAATCCAGGCTTTGGTCCAGGCGGCTGCGGACTCGTTCCAATAGGCTCGCAGCGCAGTATTTTTCCGTGATCAATACAAAATCTGTCGGGCTCAGATGCCCAAGAAAATCATCCTGACACCCGAGTTCTTTCATGGTGTTATGGACCATCAAACTTGCCGTTCGTAACACATCGTCGCATGCCGCAATTCCATAGGATTCGCGAAAAATGATCATGTTCTCCAGCGAGATGATCAACATGGTCCAATTTTGTCTGTTAAGGTACGTAGAGATGCGTTCATCCACCAGTTTGCCCTCTGGCAGATCGGTTACCTGGTTCGTCAGGGGATCATGCTTTGCTCGTTTCAGTGCAGTGCGGATTTGAAGCTCTAATTCCTCTGCATCAATGAGCTTCAGAATGTAGTCGTCCGTCCCCCTTTCGAGGCCATGCAAACGCTCGGAAGGTTCACGCTTTTCGGTCAGAAATAAAATGGGAACATCCGCTGTACGGCGGTTGCTGCGCAGGCGCCGGGCGACTTCGAAACCGTCCATATCGGGAAGCCGGAAGTCTAGAATGACTGCATCCGGACTGGCCGTTTGGGATTGTAAAACTGCCTCTTCCCCTCTGGTCACGGCAGAAACCTCGTATCCCTGGACGCCGAAATACGCTGTCAGTATATTTGCCAGATCGAGGTCGTCTTCGACGATAAGGATCTTTTTTTCGCCTCGACCATTGGGTTTCCTTTTAGGCGATCGGTTCCTTCTGGATGACAAATTCGCAGACGTCATCACCGGCCGCGCAACACTTGGACTCGCTGATCCGAAATTCCAATCCCCCTGAAACCCACTTTAGCATGGCCTGCAACAAGCCGGTCTCGATGTTACAGACTGGTTTATCGGCGTTCTTGCGCGTCCAACAGATTGGGCAACGATGGATTGTCCAGAGAAAAGCGTCCTCCATTTCATCCACCGTGGTTAGCTGGTCGGTTGCTCGGGAGAAGATTTTCGCCAATGCCGGCAGGCCAATCCGGATCTTTGCCAGCAACGGTAACTCCTGGAAAGACTGGTCGCTAACCCCCGCTAGTGCGCCAAAGTTCCTTAATGCATCATTGAAAGTCGCTCGGCCGGCCCGCAGGGCCATTCCACGACCGCCCCGCAGTCCGTACATATCTTCCAACGCCACGTGGATTGCCGTGAAGTCTGCAAAGTCGAACTCGCGCTCCAGGTTGTCCGGAGGATAGTTTTCGATCAGGTTGCTCAGTCCCGCCAGGTGCAGAATGGCATTGAGACCATTTTTCCCCACCACCTCTTCGTAGGCTTGCAGGGAGATTCGCGCGAATTTGTTGGCGTAATAGAAACCGCTTTTTGGAATAATCTCCATGGCTTACACCCCCTTAGATCAGTTTCGCCAGATCTTCGGCTGCACGCCGCATATCCAGGAGGATCAGGCCTAACTTGGTTTGCTCGCGTGTCAGTGCCGTCAGCACCGCTTCTTCGCCGACCGACATCAGCACAACATAACCCTTTTCCCCTTTAATGTACACTTGCTCCAGCGTTCCACGCCCAAGCTCTGAAGCGATCCGTTCACCCAGCGAGAGCATCGCAGCCGACATAGCTGAAACACGGTCTTCTTCCACTCCTTGAGGCAGGGCCGAGGCAATGCTCAGGCCGTCCACGCTGACAATCGCCGAGGCTTCCGTGTCCGGGGAGGAAGCCTGTAGTTCGCGCAGGCGGTCAACCATTAATTGAGAGCGATTCTTGGTCAAATTTCCTCCTGGAATGAATTGTTTCCTTCAAAGAGGTCCGCGCTTTCAAATGTAGCACAGGCATCATGATGTGTCAAGCTGGCTTCCACTTTACGTCCATCACAAATTTGTTAAATACAAACATGCTATAATCCTCCTCCGGTTCCTGAAAATGACCACCCATGCGTAAAACCCTTTTCATATCATTCTTGCTGGTTGCTCTGCTTCCGTCCTGGAATTGGTCCGCACCAGCCCTTGACCCGTCGCCCTCTGTACCCGAAACCGCCTCCGGTTCGGTGGTGTGTTCACCCGGAATCTATGCGGGCGTCCCTTCTGACTGCCTACCGCTTGGCCCGTCGGAATATTTGGCCCATGTTGTTGCACAGGGTATTCCCTACCCTCAAATTCCTCTCCCGGCTTATGCTCCTGATAGAAGTTTGGTTGATACTCCATATCTTTATTTCAAAGTGGTCAAAACCGGGGCATCGCTTTATGCCTCCCTGGACGCGGCCAGGGCTAACGCACCTTCTAAGATACTTTATCCGAGCAACGATCTGTACGTTTCATACCAGGGCGCTTCGGTCCAGGTAGGCAAGGATTATTATTACCCGCTGCGTTCCGGCTATTGGGTTCTCGCCGATGGTGGTCGCCTGGGCCAATTCGACCCGCCTTTCCAGGGACTTGTCTTTAGCTCCACCCCTCGCAACGCCTTCGGCTGGATTCTCGGGGAAACCGAATCCCACTCAGCCCCTGGTCTGAATAGCCCCCTGACCGGGATCACCCGCTACCGCTTCAATATGGTCCAGATTTACGCAACGCAGAAAGCCGATAATCTGACCTGGGAGCTGGTCGGTCCGGACGAGTGGATTGAGTCCCGCCAGATCGCCCGCGTTGACCCCAATCCCATCCCGCCCCCCGGCGTGACCGGCGCCCGTTGGATCAGCGTCAACCTGTTCGAACAGACCCTCACCGTCTACGATCATGGTCGTCTTGTCTTCGCCACCATGGCTTCCACCGGCGTGGCTCATTTCTGGACTCGTCCGGGCCTTTTCCATATTCAGAAAAAACTGCTCACCGAAACCATGGCCAACAGCGACCCGGACGATTTTTATTATCTGGAAGATGTCCCCTGGACCATGTACTTTGACGAAGACCGCGCCCTCCACGGCGCCTACTGGCATAACGGCTTTGGGTATCCGCACAGTCATGGTTGCGTCAACCTGTCTGTCGGTGATTCCCACTGGCTCTTCGATTGGGCCTCCGAAGGTGATTTTGTCTACGTCTATGACCCGTCTGGTCAAACTCCCACCGATCCCGCCCTCTATGGAGCCGGTGCGCCTTGACGCTTGAAAATGCCTATGGTATATTCAGCCCGCTCCTGGACCCGTGGTGTAGCGGCCAAACATGCGGCCCTGTCAAGGCCGAGATCGCGGGTTCGAATCCCGTCGGGTCCGCTGGAAACAACCTGGTGAAATCACCAGGTTGTTTTTTGTGATTGCCTTCATTATGCCGCCCTGGCCTGACCGCCACGTGTGCCTGCCTGCGCCACTAGTGCCTGCGGCCTAGTGCAGGCAGTACCGCCCCGTCCCTGGCTCGGGACGGGACAGGGGCAGGTACAGGTGCAGCACTTTCATACAATCAATCTCCTCGATAGATAAGGGGATTGCTTCGCCCCTTCGGGTCTCTCAATGACACATGATCCGGGCTCGGGAAGGTATTATTAGAATAGCATGGGATGCTGATAAGCCTTCCCGTGCTTGTTTATATGGTAGAACATTTATTCTAAAAAGTCAAGGGGGCACTTGGGAGGGGGTGGGGCTTTCTCTACTGCGCAAGAATCGGGTGGCGCGCAGCCCGGAAACGCGTACAATCAGCCCATGAACGAATTGAACCAACTCTCCGAGGATTACGCCCGTATCGCCCGGGCCATCGGCTACATCGAAGCCAACGCCAACCGCCAGCCGGACCTGAACGAGCTGGCCGCCCACGTCGGTCTGAGTGAATACCATTTCCAACGCCTTTTCACTCGCTGGGCCGGCATCAGCCCCAAGCGCTTTCTTCAGTTCCTGACCAGAGAAAACGCCAAGGCCTGGCTGGCCCGCTCCGGCAATCTGCTGGATGCCACCTATGCCGTCGGTCTCTCCAGCCTCGGGCGTCTGCATGACCTGTTCGTGCAGACCGAGGCGGTCACCCCTGGCGAATACAAGACCAAGGGGGCGGGTGTCGACATCTTCTATGGCTTCCACCCTTCTCCGTTTGGCTTGTGCCTGCTGGCTCTTACCGGGCGCGGCGTCTGCTTCCTGGCTTTTGTGGATGCGGACCGTCCCTCCGCCTTGGCGGGACTTCGCCGATCCTGGCCAAATGCCACTCTGACCGAGGCTCCTGCCCGCACCGCCCCTGTCGTTGACCGGATTTTCTCCCCTGCTGAAGGGGACTCTCTCGGGCCGCTCCCGCTGCACCTGCGCGGCACCAATTTCCAGATCAAGGTCTGGGAGGCCCTCCTGCGACTACCCCTCGACCGGGTGACCACCTACCAGGCCCTGGCGGAACAGATCAACTCCTTCGGAGCCATCCGCGCAGTTGGGAATGCGGTTGCCCACAACCCGGTCGCTTACCTGATTCCCTGTCACCGTGTGCTTCTAAAAACCGGCCATTTTGGAAATTACCGTTACGGTTCCACCCGCAAGAAAGCCATTCTCGCTTGGGAAATGGCCCGGACGGAGGCGGCCTGAGCAATATCTTTTAACGCTTTCTTAACCTTACTCGGGTAGAATGGTTGTAATTTCTACCATTTTTGTCTGTTTATTGGTGAAAGGACATGGCCATGGAGCGCAAACTGAAACACGTTTCGGTTCCGTCCTCTGAGATCACACCCGAAAGTCTTTATCTCACCCGTCGGGACTTTTTGAAAGCTGCCGGGATTGTCAGTGCCACAGCTTTCCTGGCTGCGTGCGCAGTCCCCATAGGGGGCGGAGTTTCCAACAGCAGGCAGGCCACTGTGCCCGGATTACCCACTCCCCTGCCGGGTTGGGCCGTCCTCACGCCCACCCCCAGCGCCTCCGTCCTTGATGATGCCCAGGGGCAGACGACTGACGAATTGGGCAATAAACTCAACACCCTCGACGAGATTACCAACTACAACAATTACTATGAGTTTTCAGAGGATAAACAGGCCCCCGCTGCCCTCGCCAGGAATTTCAAACCCTCTCCCTGGTCGGTGCAGGTCGGCGGTCTGGTGCAAAAACCGAAGACCTATGCCATCGAGGACCTGCTAAAGTTTCAGCAAAAGGAACGGATTTACCGCCTGCGCTGTGTGGAAGCCTGGAGCATGGTCATTCCCTGGACCGGCTTCGAACTGAGTGACCTGCTGAATGAGGTTCAGCCTATGACCAGCGCCAAATATGTCGCCTTCACCACCCTGATGGACACGGCGCAGTTCCCCAACCAGGCCTCCTCGCTCTACCCCTGGCCGTACACCGAAGGCCTGCGCCTGGACGAAGCCATGCACCGCCTGACTATTCTTGCCACTGGCTTGTACGGTCATGCCCTTCCCAATGTGGATGGCGCCCCCCTGCGTTTGGTGGTGCCCTGGAAATACGGCTTTAAGAACATCAAGGCCATCGTTAAAATTGAACTGACCGATACCCAGCCGGCCACTTTCTGGAACACCATCTCGTCAAATGAATATGGGTTCTACTCCAACGTCAACCCGAACGTCGACCACCCGCGCTGGTCCCAGGCCACCGAGCGCCGCATCGGCGAAGTCAGCCGTCGGTCCACCCTGATGTTTAACGGCTATTACGACGAAGTAGCCTCCCTCTACGCCGGCATGGACCTGAGAGCGAATTACTAGCAGTTTGATCTCCAGGCGGTCTCCCCGCCTCCTGAGGCCTCGGCAATGTCAAGTATGGGACAGGTATTGAAGTGAAAAGAAAACCACATTTTCCCTGGCTGCGCGTCCTGGTCCATCTTCTTGGCTGGTTGCCGTTGGTTTACCTGATCTATGCTTTCTATGCTGGCAAGCTGACCATCAACCCGGTCCAGGACCTTGAACAAATTCTTGGGCGAATTGCCATCTACTGGATGGTCGCCACACTGGCGGTCACGCCGCTTTACACGCTGACCGGTCTGCGCGATCTTCCCAACCGCCGCCGCGCCGTCGGTCTTTACGCCTTCCTCTACACCTGCCTGCACCTGCTGGTCTTCTTTGGGCTCGATTATGCCTTCAACCTCGCCCAGATCTGGAGCCTGGTTACCGGCAAGGTCTACTTGCTGGTCGGCGTACTGGCAGTACTACTGCTCATTCCCCTGGCGGTCACCTCCTTCGATTATTTCATCCGAACAATGGGCAGGAATTGGAAACGTCTGCACTGGCTGGTCTATCCAGCGGTCGTTGTCTCCATTCTCCATTATGCCTTGGCTCAAAAGGGTAATCTGTTCACCTTCCGCGGGAACATTCTCCGGCCTTTTCTGTGGCTGCTTCTCACCATTCTCCTTTTGATCTTGCGTCTCCCTCCTGTCCGTAGATGGGTGAGTGACGTCCGTCGGAAAGTCTTTGTCCGTTTCCGCCGCCTGCCCCAGACCGTCAAGCTCCATGCTGGTTGAATAAAGACGATACTGTTTTTTCCCTTTGACGCCACGTGATTTATGCTATATCATCAGCACACCTCATGTGGCGTTTTTCATTCAGCCTCCTTTGGAGTCATCCATGCCGAAACAGTCCGATCTCATCTACGAACGCCCTGCCGAACTTTTGCAGAATCTGATCCGCTTCGATACCACCAATCCACCCGGTAACGAACGCGCCTGTATCCAGTATATCAACGGCCTGCTCAAGGATGCCAGGATAGAGACAAAAATAGTGGCGCGTACACCCAATCGTCCCAACCTGGTTGCCCGTCTGAAAGGTACGGGCCAGGCCCCCCCGCTCCTGCTCTACGGCCACGTGGATGTGGTTACTACTGAGGGTCAAAAGTGGACCTACCCACCTTTCGAGGCTCGCCTTGTGAATGGCTACATCTGGGGCCGTGGTGCCCTGGATATGAAGGGCGGAGTCGCCATGTTATTGGCAGCCTTCCTGAAAGCCAAAGCGGAAAATATCGCCCTGCCCGGGGATGTGCTATTCGCAGCCGTGGCGGACGAGGAAGCCGGAGAGGATTTCGGGGTGCGTTACCTGGTGAACGAGCATCCCGGCCTTTTTGAGGGCGTCCGGTATGCCCTCGGAGAGTTTGGCGGTTTTAACCTGTCCATTGGTGGGAAGCGCTTTTATCCTATCATGGTGGCCGAAAAACAGGTTTGTTGGATGAAGGCCACCTTTACAGGCCAAGCCGGGCACGGTTCAATCCCCATCCACGGCGGAGCAATGGCAAAACTCTCCCGGTCACTGCATCTTCTTGATACACACCAATTACCCGTTCACGTCACACCCGCTGTACGGCTGATGATCGAAAGCTTTGCCAGCAACCTGGGTGGCGTTTCTGGTTTCGTGATCCGCCAGCTCCTCAACCCATCTCTGACTGATTTGATCCTTAAAATGCTCGGCGAAAAAGCCAACCTGTTCCTACCTTTGCTTCACAATACCATCAGCCCGACCATGCTGAAGGCCAGCGATAAGGTTAATGTCATCCCAGGCGAAGTTCATCTTGGCATGGACGGGAGACTGGTACCGGGCGCTAAACCCGAAGACATGCTCCGGGAGTTGCACGCTTTGTTGGGAGGGAATGTTCAGTTCGAAGTAGTCAAAGCCGAACCCGGACCTTCGGCACCCGACATGGGTCTGTTCGAGACCCTCGGCAGCATTCTCCACACGCTTGACCCTTCAGGTATCCCCTTGCCTTTTGTATTGTCGGGTGTAACGGACGCACGTTTCCTTTCGTTATTGGGCATCCAGACCTATGGTTTCACGCCGCTTCAGCTACCGGATGATTTCAATTTCGCCGGTACCATCCATGCCGCCGATGAGCGCGTCCCCGTCGCTGCCCTGGATTTCGGAGTGGCTGCCATTTTCAACGCATTGCAGAAATTCCATTAATAAAGGAGGCCCCTTGCCAACCGAATCTGCAAAACAAGCTCTTGCCATCCTGCGCCTCGGCAGCCAGACCTTCCAATGGTACGTTATCCCTCTCATGGCTTTCGTCTTCTATGTGTACACGGTCGAAGCCGAAAAACGCAATTGGAACCTGATCCTGGCCGGTTTGGCTTTTTGGGGTATGGATTGGCTGAATGAGATTATCAATGGCCTGGTCTTTCACTTCACCAATTACGCTCCCATCTGGGGAGCGCCTGGCAGGACAGCTTTCCTTATTCTTATCGGCCTCAACATCGAAATATGTTTCATGTTCGCCGTGTCAGGCATCATTTGGACCAAGATGCTGCTCCCCGATAGAAGAACCAGGCTCCTGGGCATTCCCAACCGGGCTTTCATCGCCGTTGTTGGATCCGCTTTCTGTGTCTTCGTGGAATACCTGCTCAACTCCGCCGGGGCTCTCACCTGGGACTATGCCTGGTGGGGCCGCGGCGCACCTTGGCTGATCTTCCTGTTCGGCTATTTGACTTTTTTTATCATGGCTTTCTGGGTCTTCGATATGAAAACCATGAAGAGCAAGCTTTTTACAGTCGGAAGTATCTGGACCGTGGTCGTTCTTGCGCTGATCCTCTTCATCCCGGTTCTGCATTGGATATAGAACTCTCATGACCACCACTCAGAAACGGATTTTCGCTCTGCTGCTGTTCATGGCAACCGCCGCGTTCGTCGTGTTTGCTTTACCCAACGCGGTTGCTTCAAAGAATATATCCATGGTGCAAATCTTTCAGCCCGATGAGGCCGGGCCCTTACCCTACGTCTTCCACATGATCGCCCCCGCCCCATCGCTGAACCTGGCCCTCAGGCATTTTGTATTTTACGATTATTATTATTACGGTTTTCCATTCTTTGCCGTTTCAGCCTTGCTGGTTCTACCCTTGCAGTGGTTGGGACGCCTGGGCGATATACCGCTGGTCATGCTGATCCTGCGCCAGTTTGTTAGCGTTCTGCCCATGCTGGTAGCTCTGTTGTTGCTGGTTTACATGCAGGATGGCTTTCGCACTTACCGCTCACCACTGCTGTATCTCTTTTTGCTCAGTGTTCCAGCGGTGGTTGATAACAATTCCTGGTGGCACCCGGATGGGATAACATTTCTGCTGGTTGTGCTCACCATCTTCTTCCTTTATCGTGACAACTTGCGTTTCGGGAGAAATTTCCTCGTGGCAGCGGTCATGTGCGGGGTTGCCACTGCCACGAAGCTGGTCGGAGTCTATTTCTTCCTGGCGGTCGGGTTGACCCTTCTGTTGGGCTTGCTGCTCAAGAAGGCCTCCTGGAAGAAATTGGTGGGGATGGCATTCGCTTTCATCTTGACCATGGGATTGTCCTACCTGATTGCCAATCCTTTCTTATTCTCCCACTGGGCCCGCACAGCCTATCAATATATTCTTAACAAACAAGGCGGATTGCTCGAGAACGGTTACGGCGTGGTGTATTTGAAAGGTCTGGTCGCTTCCTGGCCGCTCGTTCACGAATCATACGGTGAACTACCTTTCCTGCTCATCGCCCTGGGTGCAGCCATTTGGGGCGCCTGCCGTGGACCGCAGCGATTGCTGCAGGCCCTGATCCTGGCCTGGTTTGTGCCGATCAGCATAACCGTTTTCTTCCTGACCCACTTTAAGTTCCAGTACTGGCTGCCAGTAGCGTTGCCTCTTTTTTCCAGCCTGGTGCTCCTGTTGCCCGAAAAAAGAAACCCAAACGGGGCTTCATGGCTGCCACGCCTTGCCCGGGCTGTTCTACTCCTGGCACTATTCACCCAATTTGTCCTTTTCGTGCGCGCAGATATTCATACCTTTGAAACACGGATGCATCGGGCGGATCATAGTACCAGCATCAAGTTCTACGATCAGGTGTTGGCATCTCTTAAACCACTTCCGAATGCAAAGTTGCACGTCTATTATGATTATCGCATGTATGTACCGGGAAAGCCTGGCTGGGTGACCGAGACCAACTTCGATCTTCTTGAGTACAAATATATCCAGAAGAACCAATTCGACGTGCTGTTATTGCAACAGCAACGTATCCGCGACTACTTGAACCCGAATGCCGTCGGTATCGACCCGGCTTTGTTCGCCCGCAACCAGCAGTTCTACCGCGATGCTGACAGCGCAACGATCAAAGGCTACCACCTTGTCTATCGCGACGCCTTTGGTCTGATCTTCGTACGGGATGAACTGTACCAGGAATACTATCTGAAGTAATTCTTGCGTTTTTGAAAATGTTGTGGGAAAAGCCCCTTCCAAAAACCCCCAACAAAACTGCTCCCGCCGCTGGGAGACGGCAGCGAGGGCACATCCCCGAGCGAGGTTTTGATAGACAATCTACGGCAGGAATTCTCCCAATGGTCCTTGCGGGTCTATGACGGGTTGAAGCTCTGCATATGGCACAACTACTTCCTGCGGCCCGAGTGCATAAGCCGCCACCTGATATTCGTCGAAAGTGATCAATAGACCATCCTGAGTGATATTCCAATTCCCATAATTCTCCGGTGTGGCTTTGGCTCCGCTTGTCGAGGTCTCAGAACTGATTCCCCGTTTACCTAGTTCAGCGATACAGTAGTTGGCGATCCTCTCAAGAAAATCGGAGCCGGGCAGGAAGAGCTCAGCCAGTTTCACATCCGTACCAGCTTCCAGATCGTAAGTAACCGTTCGCATGTGTGTACCGGGGTGCGCTGCACCCTGAATATAGATCATGATTTGGAATTTCAGACTGATCAGGTTACCGGGCGGGGAAAGACGCTGGTATTGCTGATCATAGGAACTCCCCACTACACCGGGCATGGGCTGCACTTGCACCACATTATCCTTGAATTTGGCAATCTCTTCCTGGGTTAGCAGGGTCATTTCATTGTTGAAATTCGTCACGCGCTGATCATCGCTGCCTTGCAGAGCTGGAATTTGGGCCTTCAGTATATATGCCGGCGTCTTGCTTGTCTCATTCCGGAGAACAGAAGCCAATGTAACCAGTTGAAAAAGCGGCTCAGGAGTCTGGGTGGGAAGGCTGGTCTGCGTTGGGGGAAGTTTTGGCGTATCCGTTGCCGGTGGTTGGGTGGGCGTACTCCCACATGCCAGCATGCTCGCCAGCAGGGTGCTCAGCACCAACCCTGGAATGATTCTTTGTATGCCAGATTTCATTGATCCTCAACTCCTTTTACCTGCTGCCAGCCCGCCTCTGGATTTTCCCATCCAATCTTTCAAAACGATGTGTCAATTCTTCCATCCAATGATTGAATATGTAACGCGGAATGTCGAGTGTACTCACCAGATCCACCGCGCTTTTCGTCCATTTCATTGCTTCCGTGTAGTTCCGCCGCTTGTGCTCGTAGTACTTCGCCAATTCCACATGGGCATAAATGTGGCCGCGTCCTGCGGCACGCTCCCACAACCCTACCGCGGTTTCCAAGTCGCCCCGCCGCTTCTGCAGCTGCGATAAGCGCTGAATCGCCATCCAGAAATCCGCCTCGGGTAGATTCATTTCCAGGCCTCGTTCGAAGAGCCGGGCAGCCTTATCCCACTGGCCCATGTCCTCGTACAGTTTCGCCAGTGCCAGCACATCCAATCCATGTTCGACCATCTCGCTAAACGGATCCGCCATAACGGCTGTCACATGGGAGAGCAGCGCTGCCATTGCCACCACATCCATGGCGTTGTGGTAGAACACGCCTTTCAATGGACGGGCATCCCGGCTGCGGAGATAGTCAAAGTAAAGATAGGGGATTTCATAACCAGGAACTTCCTCGCTCGTGCGTGGCGCTGCCAGCACGTTCTCTTCGAGGTACTTCAGCGCACGGCTGGGCAGCCGGTCACGCCACAAGCGACGTGCCAAAGGCAGCAGATCCAGGTGGGCAAAATCTGCAAAGGGACAAGGAATGTTATGCAATGCGTAACGAGTAAGCATTATCGGCGCATCAAAAGCCTTGCCATTGAATGTAACCAGCGCCTTTGACGATGCGAGGAAATTCGCCAAAGCTTCAAGCATGCCCTCTTCCTCGGCTGGGTCACGCATGAAGAATTGCTCCAGATGGAACTCACCCTCCTGGAATCTACCTACGCCTACCAGAAAGGCATAAGTGCCAGTGCCTCCCGCCAGACCGCTGGTCTCCGTATCCAGGAAGGCATAGCCCTCGAGCGGCAGCTCCATAAAACGCGGCTCACCTGACCAGGCTGCCAATGTGTCAAACGGAACCTCGGGCCGGATGGAGGCTTGCCCGTGCCGGTACTCCCCTCCGAAAGTTTGGCTGGAGACGAACGTTTCCCCGGCAGAGGTGGTCCGGTATTCTCCAGAAACGACTTTGTCTATCTCATATTGATTGGTAGGATCGGCCTTCGAAAGATTCGCCGCGCCAACCTTGACACCCAGGGATTTCAGCTTGTCGGAAATAGAAGGCATTGCGCAATTGTAATGCAAGCTTGGTGATATGATGCTAAAATCCAGCAATTCACTTAACCTTTATAACTGATCTCCGGTAGCTCACTTACAAGGAGCCGCGGTCATCAAACAAACCAAAACCAAATTACTGTCCTTCTGGGTTAAACTGGTCTATGGAACTGGCGACTGGTCCTTTGCCAGTTATGGAACCCTCCGGCAGATTTTTTACGCTATTTTCCTCACCGACGTGGTCGGGTTGGACCCGCGTCTGGCCTCGGTCGCAGCCCTGATTGGTATCATCTGGGACGCGGTCAATGACCCGCTCGTCGGGCTCGTGACTGACAGGATCCGCAGCCGCTGGGGTCGTCGCCGGCCATTCCTGCTCCTCTTTTCAATTCCCTTTGGTTTAAGTTTCCTTTTCCTTTGGTGGGCACCTCCCTGGCATAATCAGTTTGCCCTGGCCGCAACGGTTACGATGGCTTTCATGATCAGCGATACATTCGAGACGTTGTGCGAAGTACCATTCTCTTCCCTCCTCCCGGAACTGGCCTCCGACTATGATGAACGCACGACCTTGACCAGCTTCCGTATCTTTTTCAATCTGGCAGCCTCACTGGTGACTGCCGTGGCCGCGCCTGCCATCATCGATGCAGCCCTGTCCGCTGGTCTGACCCAACAACAGGGCTACCTGATCGTAGCAGCGATCTTTGGTGGGTTGGCTTCAATCCCGATCCTGCTCATATTTGCCGTGGTACGCGAGCGTTATGGTGCAATCGACCGGCCGCAGGAAACCACCACCTTTCTGCAGACCGTCAGGACAGCCTGGGCCAATATTCCATTCCGTCTTGCCACAATTATTTACATGTTGAACTGGATCACCTTTGATCTGGTGGCTCTGATCCTGCCCTTCTACCTGCTTTACTGGATCGCGCGCGGGAATATGTTGACGTCGGTCAGTCTGTTGGGAATTAAAATGCCGCTCGAATCTGCAGTTTTTGCGCTTTTGCTTGTCACAGCGGTCGCTGTTTTGCCATTTTGGTTGTGGGTTTCCAACCGCCTTGGGAAACATATCGCCTACATCATTGGGATGGTCTTCTGGGCTGCCGTGCAGATTGGTATTTTCTTGGTTCAGCCCGGGCAGATCACTTTGGTACTCTGGATGGCTTTCCTGGCCGGTCTGAGCGTTTCTGCAGCTCACGTGCTGCCGGACGCCATGTTCCCGGACGTGATTGAATGGGACGAACTGCGTACCGGACGCCGCCAGGAGGGCATTTACTATGGCGTTAAAAATTTTGTCCGCAAGCTGACTGGCGCGCTGGCAATCTTCCTCGCATTACAGGTGCTGGGTTGGTTCGGATATAGGACACCACCGGAGGGGTTGACGATTTTCAGGCAGTCTCCTATCACACTGACAGCCATTCGCCTGCTGATCGGACCATTTGGCGCGATACTGTTATTCTCTGCCGTCATTACAACATGGTTCTATCCTCTGACGCGTGAGCGGCATGCTCGTATTCGGCGCTTGCTGGAAAAGCGCAATCAAAAAAATGCCGCCAGATGAATCCGGTGGCTGATTGAGTAGATCAGGGCTGCTATATAGGTTGAGCATTCCATAATTCTTAAAATATCAGTTTACAGATTGACAAATGGGGGATCTTTTATTATACTTTGAAAGCGCTTTCTGAAAACGTTTTCATAATAAGTGAAGACATGCATTCTAGAGCCACAATTTCTGATGTTGCTAAAAAAGCCGGGGTTTCAATCTCTACTGTCAGCCGGGTTCTCAATGCAACTGCTGTCGTAGATGCAGAAACCGCCCAACGTGTCCGTACAGCTGTCACCGAACTCAACTATACCCCCCACTCGGCTGCCCGTATCCTGGCCAGCCGCCGGACAAACACCATAGGTCTTTTATTACTGGACATCGGGGGTGAATTTTACACGCCCATGTTGCGCGGCATCGAGGCGGTTGCCAGCCAAGCCGGATTCGACCTATTGATCCATTCTACGAGTTCGCCTCTATCTGGGAGCAATTCTCGGCGCGCTCTGGGTGAACACAACACTGACGGTTTATTGGTTTTCACGGAAGCTATTGATAATGCCGAATTGACCCGCCTGGCCGCGATTGGGTTTCCGGTCGTCCTGCTGCACCAATCCCCCCCCAAGAATATAACAATACCTGTCATCACGATCGAAAATCAATCCGGCGCGCAAAAAATCGTCGACCACCTGATCGAAGTACATGGCTGCAATCGGATTGTGTTTCTTCAAGGTCCGGTCGACAATGAAGATTCCAAAGAGCGCGAAGAGGGTTACCGGCAATCTTTGAAAAAGCACAACCTGTCCATCGATCCCTGCCTGATTGCACGGGGTGGTTTCGAACCCAACCAGGCCCATGCGACCGTCTGTCGATTGCTCGCTGACGGCCTTGAATTCGATGCCATTTTCACTGGCGACGACGATAGCGCCGTCGGAGTCATTCAGGCGTTGCGGGAAGCCGGACGTCACGTTCCAGAGAATGTGGCTGTGGCCGGTTTCGACGACTCGCTCTTCGCACGCATCCTGACCCCTCCTCTGACTACAGTCCGCGCCCCGATTGAACAGGTCGGGCGCGAATCCGTCAGGCAGTTGATCCGCCTGGTCCGCGGCGAGCAGGTGGAAGCACGACTGGTTCTGCCTACCGAACTAATTATTCGTCAATCATGTGGTTGCTCAAACTGATTCCAAAAGGAGGTGCCCGATTATCTTCCCATCATCTTCTCAATTCCAACCTTTCCATTCTCATTCACTGGAGGAAGAATATGAAATCAAGAACCTTATGGCTGGTCGTCAGCCTGCTCGTCATAAGCGGTATGCTTCTGGCATCCTGCGGATCCAAAACGTCCTCGGGTAGCGGGGCCTACCTGACGATCAACTACGAACAATTGTCCACATGGGTGCGCAATTTCAACCCCTTCTCACCCTCTGCGCTTGGCTCGACCGCGACTGCCATCTATGAACCAATGATGATCTATAACAAGTCCACGGCAGAACTCGTGCCTTGGCTGGCAACGGCGTATTCCTGGAGCAGCGATAATACAACCCTGACATTCCAGATCCGCCATAACGTCAAGTGGTCAGACGGCCAACCCTTCACTGCTCAGGATGTCATTTACACTTTCAATTTGCTCAAGACCAATTCTGCCCTGTCGGGAACTGCTTCCAACATCCTGAACCAGTACATAGATAGTTTTTCAGCGCCCGATAATTTTACTGTCGAGTTTAAATTCAATACGGTGTATACCCCGGCTCTGTACGACCTCGCCAACCAGCTCATCGTACCGGAACACGTCTGGAAGAATGTTGCGGACCCTACCACCTGGACTAATGACAGTCCAGTCGGTACTGGCCCCTTCACCCAGGTAGCCAAGTTCGACGCCCAGATTTACATCCTCGAAAAGAATCCTCATTACTGGCAGGCAGGCAAACCGTACTTCCAGGGCATCCGCTATCCATCCTTTGCGGACAATGATGCTGCAAACCTGGCGCTCGCCAATGGCGATCTTGACTGGGCCGGTAACTTCGTCCCTGACATCGAGAAGACCTATGTGGCCAAAGATCCTCAGAATTATCATTACTACTTCGTCGGTGCAGACTGCGTGCTACTCTACATCAACTTGACCATAAAACCATTCGATGATCCAGCTGTCCGAAAAGCCATCAGCCTGGGCATTGACCGAAAAATGATCGTCCAGACCGCCGAGTTCAACTACATCCCATCAGCCGACGCCACCGGCTTGGGTGATACATACAAGGCCTGGAAAGACCCTGCTGCCATCGCAGCTGGAACCTGGGTCAATTATGATCCTGCCGCTGCCAATGCCGCCCTCGATGCAGCCGGCCTGACCAAGGGGGCAAACGGGACGCGCCTTGACAAAGACGGCAAGCCAATGAAATATGAACTGATCGTCCCCGCCGGCTGGACGGATTGGATCTCAGCCGGCCAGATCATCGCCCAGAACATGCATGACCTTGGGATTGAAATTAACCTGACCACTCCCGATGAAACCACGGATCTCGACCGGGTTGAAAAAGGCGACTTCCAATGGTCAATGTATTCGGGATCAGGTGGCCCAACCCCCTATAACTTCTACCGCGGGCAGATGAGCAAGATTACCGTCCAACCAGTTGGGCAGGATGCTGGTGAAAATTTCCTTCGTTATGTTAACCCGCAGGCAGATGTGCTGCTTGCGAACTTCGCAACAACCTCTGACATGACCCAACAAAAACAGCTCATGGCCCAGATCGAAGGGATCTTCGTCGATCAGGCTCCCGCCCTGCCGCTCTTCCCTGGACCGGATTGGTACGAATACAATACCTCCCGGTTCACCGGATTCCCAAGCGCAGATAACCCTTACGCCCCGGGCGTGCCCTGGCCAGGCGGTCCCTACAACACTGCCCTAATTGTCTTGACCACGGTAAAACCCAAGTAACCCCTGTAATACAGCCGGGGCTGTCTCGCTCGATGCCAGGCAGCCCCGGTAACTAAATCCTTCCATCGGAGAATAGGTTAATGAAATTCATTCTGCGGCAGGTGAGTCTCTACCTCCTGGCTGCATGGGGATCCCTGACGCTTAATTTCATCCTGCCGCGCACTATGCCTGGTGATCCAGTCACCGCTCTGGTTGCCCGTATGCACGGCAGGCTCAATCCCCAACAGATCGAAGCCCTCAAGGCTGCCTACGGGTTCACGAACGGTCCCATCCTGCAGCAATATTTTCAATATCTGTCCCACGCACTACGTGGCGATTTTGGAATCTCTATATCTTCCTACCCCGCCCCTGTGTCCACCATAATCGCCACCAGCTTTATGTGGACGATCTTGCTCGGTGTGGTCACCCTGGTCATCAGTTTTGTGCTTGGCACTGCCCTGGGAGTTATCATTGCCTGGAGACGTAGTGGTGTGATGGATTCAACCCTGCCGGGCTTGACCGGCTTCATTGGTTCTTTCCCCTATTTCTGGCTGGCAATGGTGGCTCTGTATTTCATGGGCTTCAAATTGGGCTGGTTCCCGATGTCCCATGCCTATTCAGACTATATTTCTCCCGGTCTCACTTGGGAGTACATCGGCAGTGTACTTCAGCATATGTTCTTACCTGCCGGGACGATCATCCTGGTCTCAGTCGGCGGCTGGATGATGGGTATGCGCAGCACGATGATCGCAGTTTTGAACGAGGATTACATCACGATGGCAGAAGCCAAGGGTCTGTCCCAACGCACCGTTATGTTTCAGTATGCGATGCGCAATGCCATCCTGCCAAACATCACCCAGTTCGGCATGTCAATCGGGTTCATTATCGCAGGCCAGCTTTTGACCGAAATGGTCTTCTCCTACCCCGGGCTCGGATTTTATTTGGTCCGTTCTGTCACTACGATGGATTACCCTCTCATGCAGGCGTTGTTCCTGATGATCACCCTGGCGGTCCTGGTTGCGAATTTCCTTGTGGATATCCTTTACGTACAGCTTGACCCGCGCGTTCGGGTAAGCTGAGCTGGAGTGGACAATAAGAAAATGAATCCCAACGCCAATCTTCCACCTCGCGAGCCGGATAATGGGAAGTCGCAATCCATATCCCATGGCAAACCTGTTTCCACGCAATTGGATTTTCTGCGCCGGATGGTCGCCCAACCCAAGGCGGTTATCGGTTTGGTCATCCTGGGGATCTTCATCCTGATGGCCCTGTTCGCCCCGTTGATCGCGCCGAACGATCCGAATAAATACGTCGGTCTGCCTCACGAGCACCCCTCCAGCGAGCACTGGCTTGGAACGACCGGCCAGGGTCAGGATGTGTTCACCCAGCTGGTCTGGGGCTCGCGCATCTCGCTCCTGATTGGTTTCTCAGTTGGGATTTTGAGTACAATTCTGGGTTTGGTGATTGGAATGATCTCAGGATACATCCCTGGTGTGGTTGATGGCGTACTGAACATGTTCACAAATGTGTTCCTGCTCATCCCCGGCCTTCCCCTTTTGATCACCCTGGCATCTTTTCTACCCCAGGGCATGCTGACCGTCATGCTGGTCCTGACTTTTACTGGTTGGGCATGGCCGGCACGAGTCTTTCGCTCCCAGATGCTCAGTCTGCGTGAAAAGGATTTCGTATCTGCCTCAATTGTCAGCGGGGAAGGCGTCAACCGTATTGTTTTTTCCGAGATCCTCCCCAATATGCTTTCCTTGGTGATGTCTTCTCTTTTCGGAGCCGTAATCTACACCATCGGTGCGGATGCCGGGTTGGCTTTCCTGGGGTTTGAAAATGTCAACATTGTCTCCTGGGGCACTATGTTGTATTGGGCTTCCAATAGCTCTGCCCTGCTGCAGGAGGCTTGGTGGACTTTCCTGCCACCAGGTCTATGTATCGCCCTGGTTTCCTTCGCCACCACCATGTTGATCTATGCGATGGACGAAGTCACCAATCCAAGATTGAGAAGTGAGAAAGAGATTATCCGTGTCCTTAGAAAATTCCGCATCGGTTCAAGCCGGTCTACCCCCGTCGTCAAAGAACCTGGCACCCGCTAGCCCGCTGTTGGATATCCGTGACCTGCGAGTTGTCTATTTATCCACGCGCGGACCGGTAAAAGCAGTTGATGGTGTTTCATTTGCCATCCAGCCGGGAGAAGTCGTAGGTCTGGCTGGCGAATCGGGCAGCGGGAAATCCACAATCGCACACGCCATCCTGCGCATTCTGCACCCCCCGGCACTCATCACAGGTGGACATGCCCTTTGCGCCGGACGGGATATTTTCGAGATGGACGAAATTGAATTGGAACAGTTTCGCTGGAACAATATTTCGATCGTCTTCCAGAGCGCCATGAACGCCCTCAACCCTGTCATGCGCATCCGCGATCAGTTGCTGGACGTGATGATGCATCATGGCATGCCTAAGGCGTCAGCGAATGAACGGGCAGCAAGTTTGTTTGACCTGGTGGGCATCGATCCTCAACGTCTGGATGCATACCCCCACCAGCTTTCCGGAGGCATGCGTCAGCGGGCGGTTATTGCCATTGCCCTGGCGCTAAACCCTGACATGATGATCATGGACGAACCCACCACTGCCCTGGACGTAGTGGTCCAGAAAGACATCCTCCTGCAGATCGCCACGCTGCGTGAGAAGTTGGGATTTTCCATTTTGTTTATCACCCATGACCTTTCCTTGCTCGTGGAGATGTCGGATAAGATTGCCATTATGTACGCTGGCGAGATCGTCGAGTACGCCCCAGCGCGTGGACTCTTTGAAGAACCTCTTCATCCTTACACACTGGGTTTGATGAATTCCTTCCCTTCCATAAGTGGTGGCAAGCATAAACTCACCGGTATCCCAGGTTCTCCGCCCGACTTGGTTGACCCGCCGACCGGCTGCAGGTTCCATCCGCGCTGCCCAAAAGCCATGTCGATATGTTCGAAAACCGCCGCACTGACCAGGTCTATTTCCCCCGGTCACTCGGTCACCTGTCATTTATTCGATCAATCTCAATAAGGGTCACCATGAACCTGCATTATTCTGAAATCAACCCCATATTGGATGTTCGAGGAATGACTAAGCATTTCCCCATAGGAGTATTCAATCGCTCAAAGCAGGTCCATGCGGTGGAAGATGTCTCGTTTACCGTACAACGCAGTCAGGTGGTTGCCCTGGTGGGCAAATCGGGTAGTGGAAAGACAACCACCATCCGCATGATTGCCCGCCTGATCCCTGTAACCCATGGAGAGATCTTTTTCAAAGGCCAGGATATCCTGAAGACTGAGCCATTCCAGGCTTCTTTAAACTACCGCCGGCAGGTGCAGTTAATCTTTCAGGATCCATTTGCCTCTTTGAATGCCGTCCACACCATCGAACA
Organism: uncultured Chloroflexia bacterium; assembly: GCA_963806575.1. GTDB lineage: Bacteria > Chloroflexota > Anaerolineae > Anaerolineales > Villigracilaceae > UBA877. The sequence continues at coordinate 352,992 of CAWDYX010000028.1, forward strand.
TCATCTGGCTCGCCCGCTCATTATCCATAAGAAGGCCTCAGGAAGGCAAGAAATCCACGATCGGGTTTGTGATTTATTGGAAACCGTTGAGCTCAAACCCTCCGCGGAAATTGCCAACCGTTATCCTCACCAACTTTCCGGTGGGCAGCGTCAACGTGTGGCTATTGCCCGGGCCCTGGCCGTCGACCCGGAGGTGATCCTTGCGGACGAACCAATCTCCATGCTGGATGTTTCCATCCGCATGGGCGTTCTCAATCTGATCGAAAAACTCAAGGAAGAACGTGGCATCTCTTATGTGTACATCACCCATGACTTGGCCTCGGCCCGCTACATCGGCGATCAGATCATGGTCATGTATGCCGGTCATATCGTTGAGGGCGGCCAGAGCGAGTCGATCATGGGGAACGCTTCTCATCCATATACACAACTCCTGCTCTCAGCGGTTCCAGACCCCCGCTCAGGGCTGCGAACCGCCAAGGAGACCCGGGTCCGTGGGGAAGTCCCATCATTGATCGATCCTCCACCTGGCTGTCCATTTGCAGCCCGTTGCACTAAAGTTATGGATATTTGCCGCCAAGTGATGCCAGATAAGACAACCGTCGAACCAGGTCATTGGGTGCTTTGTCACGTATTTAATCCTGACAGCAGGTTTACAAATTCTTCCTGATAATTACCGTTGATATAATATGTCTTTTCTTTGGAAGACTTGTTTGAAGTAATATATTAAAGGCTTATTTATAGATGACTCTCTCTCTTTCCGGAAACTGGCGTTATTCCATCGAAGATCAGCCCGAATTTGCCAAACCTGACTTCGACAATTCTGCTTGGCAAACCATGCACATTCCCCAGAACTGGTTTCTGGGCGGCCTGGACCATCATGGCGTAGTCTGGTATCGCCACGTGTTTACCTTCAACCCAAAGGGAGATTTCGTAACTTTACACTTCAATGGTATAGATTATTTTTCGGATGTATATCTGAATGGAAAATTCCTGGGTCATCATTCTGGTTATTTTGAACCCTTTACCTTTGATGTAACGGATATGCTCATGCCCGGACAAAATTGTCTGGCGGTTCGCGTGGATAGTCCCTACGAGCAACCCGGAGTCGATGGTTGGCATATTCGCAAGAGACTCATTAAAGGGGTTCTTAACCACCATGATTGCCGCCCGGGTGGCGGGTGGAATCCAGAAGGTCAATCCTATAATACAGGCGGCATCTGGAACAATGTCTACTTGGAACAACACGGCGCGGTGACGATAGAGGAGGTACTTCTGCGTGCAGAATTGGAAATTCAGCCTTCAATCCTGCATATCCAGATTAAGGCAAACAACCGCGCTGTGAAACAGAAATCCAGTCTCGAGGTTTATTGTGTCCCAGAGAACTTCAAAGGGGATTTGTCTACTTCGAAATTTGTAATAGATCTTCCGGCAGGCGAAAGCTCCCTCACTGTCCAATTATCTGTTCCGAATGTCCGTCTCTGGCAACCCTGGGATCGTGGTTTCCCGCATCTATACAAAATCACCACTTCTTTAACTGCCATTGAAAAAGAAGTCTCTGTCAGCTTTCTGTTCGGCTTTCGTACCGTGAAACTCGAGGAAGGCTTCCGTTGGCTCGTCAATGGGCAGCCCTATTTCATCCGTGGATCGAACTACATTGGTTCGCAGTGGCTTTCTGAAACCCTTTTTGAGGAAGTAGCTGCCTCAAATACCCACCCATTCGGGGGTGCTGCAAGTAACGATTTTTTCCCCCGCGATGTGAATCTGGCAAAACAAGCCAACCTGAACATGCTGCGCGTCCATGCTCACGTCCTGCCGCCCGAATTTCACACAACCTGCGACCGCGCCGGTATGCTCGTCTGGCAGGATTTCCCATTGCAGTGGGGCTACTCCGACGAACCAGGGTTCCAGACTGAGGCCAAGCGCCAGATGCGTGCGATGATCACCCTGCTTTATAACCATCCGTCCATTGTGGCTTGGTGCTGTCATAATGAAAGCCCTTGGGATGCCCCCTGGATGGCTGGAGCGGTTGGTGGTACGTATGACCCCAACCAGAATCGCGACCTTGATACACAATTACAGGCGCTCGCCAGAGAGATCGACCCTGACCGCTATACGCACCTCAGCTCTGGAACAGGTGATGGGCATGTTTATCCGGGCTGGTACCAGGGCCATTGGCGCGATTTCCGGGATCTGCCCGGCGCACCATTCATCACCGAGTACGGCGCCCAGGGCTTGCCGGTCAAGGAGAGCCTCCAGCGCATGCTCTCCCGGTTTGGTTCCGATGCTGGGTTTGCTGATTTATTTCGTCTCAAGAGCTGGATCGAATCCATTAAAAAGGTCAGACCAACTACTAGGTTGTTAATGAGCCCCGGTCTGGCTCTTTTCAGGTTCATGGAGAAGCACCCGGGATTAAGGCATGCTAAAGTTCTTTTCATGGAGTGGGCCATGAAAAGAGGCCAGACCTCCGAACGCTCCATATATCAAAACCTGCCTGCGCCGGAAGAAACACCCGACGATCTGCTGCATGCACGCCAGGTTTGGCAAACCTGGCAATTCCATAATGCCCAATTAATGGAAACCTTCGAGAATGGAATCATGACCGGCAATTCATTGGATGAATTCATCGCCAACAGCCAGGCTTACCAGGCGCATGTCATCCAGTACGGCACGGAGTTTTATCGCCGCTCCAAATACGTGAAAGTCACCGGTATCGTCCAGTTCGATTTTACCGATCCATGGCCGGCGGTGACCTGGTCTGTGCTGGATTACTGGCGCCACCCTAAAGCAGCTTTTAGTGCCTTACGATATTCCATGCAGCCTGTATTGCCGAGCTTCCTTCTTCCGGAGAAAATTAAAGCCGGAAAACCTACGGTGATGTCCTTCTGGGCAGTCAATGACCTGACCGAGGCTTTCCCCGATGCTATATGCTCCTGGCAAATTTCAAGCAATGGGAGCGAGATTGCTTCAGCTTCATTCCCGTTGGCCGTCCCTGCAGATGGGGTATCCGAAGAAGTAAAACTAACCTTACCATCCCTGGGTATAGGCCAATCTAGACTAACCGTCACTCTTAGCTCCGACGGCAAAGTCTTGGGTGAAAATTCGTACAAAATTAATGTCGAAACTCGAAAACGATAAGAGGTGAACCCCATGACTCTTCCAACGAAAATCGTTGTCATCGGCGCTGGCAGTGCTTCTTTTGGTGAGAATACCCTTTCTGCCCTTATGCGTTCAAAAGCGCTGCACGGCTCAACCCTCGCGCTTGTGGACCGCAATACTGAAACACTCAGCATCATTACGCGTCTAGCCGGGCGCCTCAACCGTGAGTGGAATTCCGGATTCAGCATTACTGCCCACAATCATCACCGCGAAGCCCTCGAAGGGGCAGCTTTTGTCGTGTCTGCCATCGAAGTTGGAGCGCGCGAAGGGTTGTGGAAAAAGGATTTCGAAATCCCGCTCAAATATGGAGTGCGACAACCCTATGCCGAAAACGGTGGCCCAGGCGGATTCGCCCACGCCGCTCGCAACCTCGTCCCGGTTATGGAAATCGTTCGCGATATGGAACAAGCCTGCCCGGAGGCATGGTTCATAAACTTCACCAACCCAATGATCCGTATTTGCGATGCAATCAATCGGCACAGCCGGATCAAGGCTGTCGGCTTGTGTCATCAGATTTTTATCGGCTATACGATGGTCGGCATAGCCCTCGGCAAGGAATATGGGATTGATGTGCCAGATGGCTTGACCGGAATGGAAGCCTCTCCCATGCAGGCTCCATTCCATGACCACGTCCGCCGGCAGATCGTGCCGAAAGTGGATATCCGCGCTGCCGGACTGAACCACTTCTCCTGGATCCTGTCCATCCGCGACCGGCAGACCGGTGAAGACCTGTATCCGGCTTTCCGAAAAGGCTGGGCAAAGTTGGATCCAAAATTCGAGCCGCTTACCCGGCGTGTTTTCGACGCCTTCGGCCTTTTCCCGATCCCGGGTGACACGCATCTGTGTGAATATTTACCCTGGGTATCTAACCCCGTCACCAAGCCGTGGGAGAAATATGACTTGAAGCTATACGATTGGGATTTGAATGCTGCCGTTCGTGAGTTCGAGCATGGCCGGCTGGAGCGCATGGCTGACGGAGAGATGACCATCCAAGCTCTGGAAGAGACAAATTCCGAGGGCGCGCTGGAGATGATCGAGAACGTCGCCGCAGCCAGTACACATTATCATCTGGCGGCTAACCTTCCAAATGTCGGGCAAATCAGTAATTTGCCCTTTGGCGCTACCGTCGAGACTCCGGTAGTGGTGGATGGCGCAGGCATTCATCCTGTTCATGTTGGTGCATTCCCTGAACCGGTGGCCGAACTCCTGCGCCGTGAAACCACCGTTGCCCAGCTATGCGTGGACGCCGCCATCGCAGGTGACCGTCAGAAGGCCCTGCAATGCCTTCTGCTCGACCCGGTTATCAATGATTTCGAGCTGGCAAAACAGGTCTTGGATGATTATTTGTCAAGCTACAAAGAATATCTGCCTGAATTTTGGAAAAACTGACTCCATTGCCGGTGGAACAAGAAAGGATCGAAAGAATGAAAATCGCAGTGATTGGTGGAGGTTCAACATATACTCCCGAGTTGGTGAACGGATTCCTGGTCAGGATGAAGAGCTTTCCGTTGACCGAACTCTGGTTGATGGACATCGATCCGCAACGGTTGGAAATCGTCGGCCGATTCGCCCAACGTATGGTGGCGGCTAAAGGCGATCCTTTCAAGGTGGTGCTGACCACCGACCAGCGCCTTGCTGTTGAAGGCTCCACATATGTTACCACCCAGATTCGCGTTGGACATATGCCCGCCCGGGTGGCGGACGAATATCTCGGCCTGCGGCATGGCTTGATCGGCCAGGAAACCACCGGCATTGGCGGTATGGCCAAAGCCATGCGTACCATCCCGGTGTTGCTAAAATTAGCGAAGGATATGGAAGAACTGGCACCCGGCGCCATGTTGGTCAATTTCACCAATCCTTCCGGTCTGGTGACCGAGGCGCTCCAGCGTTATGCCCCAGCTGTCCCTTCGGTAGGCGTTTGTAATGCCCCCATTGGAATGAAGATGCAAATCGTCAAAGAACTTGAGAAATCCACTGGCAAGGAAATTGCTCTGGAAAGGGCGGATTTGGATACTCTCGGCTTGAACCACTTATCCTGGCATCGTGGCTTTACTGTGGATGGGGAGGATGTCTGGCCGCAGGTATTGACTGCCTATATTACCGAACTTAAAAAGGAAACCGAACCCGAGTGGGATCCACGCATGGTCGAAAGCATGGGTATGATCCCAAATTATTACCTGCAATACTATTACCAAACGGATCATAAGCTGGCTTCACAGGGGAAGTGGCCGCCATCGCGCGGCGAAGAGGTGATCGAGATCGAGAAAAAACTGCTTAAGGAATACGCAGATCCTGGTTTGAACGAACCGCCCCCTGACCTGATGTTGCGTGGCGGTGCCTACTATTCCACGGTGGCTACCCAGTTGCTCAACGCCCACTATAACGATATGGGCGAAACGCACGTTGTCAACGTCCGCCATAATGGTGCCATAGAAGGTTGGCCGCCCGACTGGGTTCTGGAAATGCCCGCCAAAATCGACCGGAAAGGCATCCATCCTCTACCAGCCGAACCCCTGCCTCCTGCCTGTTTTGGCTTACTTGCCCATGTCAAAGCCTACGAACTGTTGACAGTCGAGGCCGCCGTTCATGGGGACCGGGAGGCCGCTTATCAGGCTCTTCTTGTTCATCCGCTCGGCCCCAAAGCAGATCAGATCCAGACAGTATTGGATGACCTTCTCGAGACCAATAAAAAGTATTTACCCCAATTCTCTTAAAGTTTTCCAGTCCCTCTTAACTCATGCCTTTCAGATTGCCACCGAAGCCCGGTTTTCTAACAGCGAATTCATACCAGACGAAATCTGGGATCGAGGAGCTGAAACCTTCAATAGGGAAGAATTCGATGAAATATTATCTCGGTGTGGATGTTGGCGGTACCAAGACTCATGCCTTGATCGCGGATGAGACCGGGCACGCACAGGGTTTCGCCACTGGCGGTCCCGGTAATTGGGAAGGGGTCGGTTATGATGGTCTGACCCGAGTTCTACTCGATGTAACTTGTCGCGCAATGGATCAGGCCAGGATCAAGGTGGACCAGATTGTCGGGGCTGGCATGGGGATCGGCGGGTATGATTGGCCATCCGAGCGGCAGGACCATCTGCATGCCATCCGCCCGATCGGGTTGGCCTGCCCGATTGAGATCGTCAACGATGCTACCTTGGGAATATTAGCCGGAACATCCGAAGGTTGGGGTGTCTCCGTGGTAGCCGGGACGGGTTGTAATGCACGCGGCTGGAGCAGGGATCATAAACGCCAAGGTCGGGCTGTCGGTGGAGGTGGCTATTGGTCAGGTGAATATGCCGGAGGTTTTGATATCGTTGCCCGGGCCATGCAAGCGGTGACGTTCGAGTGGCTCAAGCGTGGACCAGCTACTGCCCTCACGCAGGTGTTTCTGGAACACACCGGAGCCAAAGATCTGGACGCTCTAGTTGAAGGGGTCTACCTGCAACGCTATCCATTCGATTCGACATTGGTTTTGAAAGTCTTCGAAACTGCCCGGCGTAGTGACCTGCAAGCTCAGGCTGTCATGCGCTGGGCCGGACGCGAGCTCGGGGAGATGGCGCTCGGCATAATCAACCAGCTTGATCTTAAAAAGGAGCGATTCGAAGTTGTCCTGATTGGCAGTCTTCACGGCGGGTCCCCCATCTTGGACGAGACCCTTCGAAAAACAATCCTCGAAGTCGCTCCACAGGCCAGCTTTGTCCGCCTGACCGTTCCCCCGGTGATTGGCGGGGTATTGCTCGGCATGGAAGAGGCCGGTTTGAATGGATACGCCATGCGTGATCTTCTCATTGATACTACCAAAGCACTCATGCAGAAAGAACGGTTTGGCAGGTAAAAGAGCCTGCGTTCATCCACAGCTAACTTGATGAACGCAGGCTTTTATCATGAGGGCAACGCGTGGTGTCAGGATGAACTGGTTGAGATAAGCAGAATCACCTCAGCGCCGTTCGGAAACTTCAGATCTGTTCCTGTGGTCTCAATTTGTCTTTTATCTTCTATTTCGCTGAGAAATGATTCGTCAAAGTATAGATGATGTAGTTCTGCCACAAAGCAACCATTCCATCCGTCGGGTAATCGTGACTATCGAACGTTTGTAGTATTACACGACCATCCATACACTCTGTAATCAGCCCGTTATTCTGATTCTGACCGGCGATACGACTGGCCAGGATTTTCGCATTTGAGCCACTGCTTAGAGTCAGTAAATCCCCGATATCACCATACCACGCCGGATCGGACAATGAAGCTTCGAAACTGCTCACCTTGTTCGGGGTGGTGAATACTGGGCTATCTGGTTCTACCCAAAACATCGCGTAGTTGATACGATTGAAGCCAGACCCTCGCTGCCAATCTGATTGTACTTGCACTCCGCATTCGTTCAGGAACGGAGCAATTTTACCTCCACTAATTTTGTTCAGGTACCACGTCTCAGCTACAAGCCCAGCTCCATTATCCACCTGGGTCTTGATCGCTGTCCAATAGTCTCCACTGATCGCTTTGCGGGCTTCTGCTGCCACAATGATCAAATCCCACTTGGTGCCGGAGCTAAGTTTTTCCAGGAAGGTCCCCATGGCATCTCCAACATACACCTGGTTGCCTCCCACCGATTTAAGTGCTCGTGCCACATAAGGAATGTATTCCGCGTAACCTGCGATTTCCTCATATACAAGGATGTTCGAGGAATTGATCATAGCTTGGATATCCTGTGCCGCCGGTGCCCCTGTGGTATTAGTCGGCGCGATGTTTTCTGGAGTATCAGTGGGCACTTGTACCACTCGTTGGGTGGGCTGGGGTCCTGTCTGCCCGCTGCTCATCGCCGTGAGCGTTAATGCCATCGCCTCCTGCGTACTTTTCAGGTCGGGGCTTGAGTTTGTATTTCCACCTGACACCTGGCAGGCCAGGGTTATCATGATGATTAGCAGAATGATGCTGAACATTCGAATGTGTCTTTTCATCTTTTCTCTCCTTGTTTCCTGGATATGAATCACAAGGTGGAAACATCAATACCTGTACGACTTTGGTAATGAAATATCAACGATAACTAAAGTATACATGATGATATTCCATTTTTCAATATTATTCCCAATTTGTCACAATATTATGATTAATCTCACTTCATCACCTGAAATACTTTTCCCTTTTTGTCACTCTTTTTTATGAAGCTCATGGGTTGACTGACACCAAGATTGACCTCCTCTGTCTGTTTGGCACCAGCGCTGGAATGCTCGCTTCACCAATTGCAGAATCTCTGTTTGATCTTAAGTAGGAGCAAATTGGCTGTATAGCATCAGTATACGAGGTCGTCTCTTGGCTTGTTTCATTAACATGAACCATAGCTCGTTCCAATCTAGCTCCAACGGTATAATACACTTGTGTCATCCGACCTCACAAACCACACACTACTCCTCCGTCTTCTAGCCGCTCGTCTGGAACGCCTTTCAGTGGACTCTAATTTGGCCAGGCGCGCCAGCGGGTTGCGCGGCAACATCCTCAAGATGCTCGAAGAAGTTGATTCAGGAAAGGAAATCTCTGCAACTCGTCTGGATCTATTGACTGATGCGGCCTTCGACCTCCTCCAGCGCGCTGCCCAAGACATCCCTGATCTGGAAGATTTGCACAGGAAAAGAAGCTAGGTTGACTATGCGTCGAAGTCTCTTTCTACTCCTTGAATTCGTATTGGCTGCATGTGCTTCACCGCTGTCTCCTGCCGCGCCGACTGCCTTGATTTCTATACCTTCAGTACCATCTCCCACCTTCACACCTTTTGTTCAGTACGTCACCATGAATGTCTCGCCAACCGAGACCTACACACTCACCGAATTGCCTGCCAATACACCCTCTGAGACAGCAACCAGAACAGAAACTGAGACGCCATTCTCATATATCCATGTTTTCCCCATCCAGCCACCAGGGGCAGCCGGATTTACAGAAGGTACTTCCAGTCACGGTTACCCGGCCACTGATATATTCGCCCCTGTCGGAACAAAGTTTGTTGCTGTGACAGACGGTGTGGTGGATTTTGTCTCGTACCAGGACCTCTGGGACCCGGATCACGATGATCCGGCTTTACGCGGTGGATTGTCTGTAGCGATTATTGGCGATGACGGGCTGCGCTACTATGGCTCGCACCTGTCAGTTATCGCCGCAGGGATCGCGCCGGGAGTCCGGGTAACTGCCGGACAATTGCTCGGTTTGGTTGGGAATACTGGCGACGCCCGTACCACCATGTCCCATCTTCACTTCGGGATTTCGCGTCCCACGTACCCCGATGACTGGAAGGCCCGGCGAGGCCAGGTGGATCCATTCCCCTTCCTCCAGGCATGGAGGGATGGCCATAATGTCACACCACCCTTGCCTGAAGTTTGAAAAAAGGAAAAGTAAACCTACCCATGCGACGAAGACTTCTTCTGATCTTACCTTTCTTAATGGTCGCTTGTAATTTTGGAGCGGTTGCCGCACCTGCGGTTGTGTTACCCACGCCCAGCCTACCACTAGCCTTTACTGCTTCTCCTGTAATCTCCACATCAACGCTACCTCCATCCCCCACCGTTAGATATATCGCCAGCGACACACCTACTGAAACACCAACTGATACCCTGACTGCAACAGAAACCCCCACCAGCCTGCCATCCAATACACCTACCAGGACGCTCAATCTTTATCCACATGTTTTCCCGGTCCAGCCTCCCAACCTGGCCGGTTTCTCCAAAGGTGGGCATCCATACCCGGCGACCGATATCTTCGCCCCGCTCGGTACAAGATTCGTCGCAGTAACGAATGGCGTGGTGGATGAGGTCTCTACTGTGGATCAATGGAACCCGGGCATAATTGACAATACCACAGCAGGTGGTTTATCTGTCCGTATCATTGGTGACGATGGATTTCGTTACTACGGCGCGCATCTCTCCACGATCGCAAGAGGTATCCTGCCCGGGGTTTGGGTGCCGGCTGGACAACTGCTCGGCTTGGTTGGGAATACCGGCGACGCCCGTAATTCCCTGCCTCATGTTCATTTTGAAATCTCGGATCCGGCACCCCCGTTTACAAAAGTAGATCCGTTCCCATTTCTGATGGACTGGCTCGGTGGTCTGAATATTACGCCGACCCTGCCCACACTTTAAGGGGAAAAAATGCAAACGATGCGAGCCATGCTGCTTGACCTCCCCCACACTGCCTTGCATTTAGCGGAACTGCCTATTCCAACACCTGGATCTGGACAGGTTCTGATCGAGGTGAGCGCCTGTGGTGTCTGTCATACCGATCTGCATATCATGGACGGTGAATTAACCAATCCAAAACTACCCCTGGTACTGGGCCACCAGATCGTCGGTACGGTCCAGCGAGCCGGACCCGATGCCAGACGTTTCCAGATCGGTGAGCGGGTGGGAGTGCCCTGGCTGGGCTCAACCGACGGAACCTGCCGTTATTGCCTGCGCGGCCAGGAAAACCTGTGCGACCACCCTGTATTCACCGGCTACCTTGTGGATGGCGGTTTTGCCGAATACACACTTGCTGATGAGCGTTTCTGCTTCCACTTGCCGACATCGTATTCTGATTTGGAAGTGGCTCCACTGCTATGTGCCGGTCTGATCGGTTACCGGACGTATCGCTTGGCTGGGGAAAACGTGGAAACACTGGGAATTTACGGTTTTGGCGCAGCCGCACACATCATTACACAGGTGGCGAAACATGCCGGGAAGAAAGTGTATGCCTTCACCCGTCCTGGTGACACAGCTGCCCAGGAGTTTGCCTTGCATCAGGGCGCAGTGTGGGCCGGAGATTCCTCGCAGATGCCGCCTGAAAAGCTGGACGCCGCGCTCGTCTTTGCACCCGTCGGTCCGCTTGTTGTGGCAGCTCTCCAAGCCACCCATAAGGGCGGCGTAGTCGTATGTGGCGGAATCCACATGAGCGACATCCCTTCATTCCCATATTCCCTGCTTTGGGAGGAACGCGTGATCCGCTCAGTGGCCAACCTGACCCGTCGGGATGGTGAGGAATTCCTGAGGCTCGCCTCGCAGATCCCTGTCAAGACAGATGTGAAAGTATTCCCGCTGGAGCAGGCTGGAGAAGCCCTGGAGCAGCTGCGCAACGGAGAATTCGTCGGGGCGGCTGTTGTAAGCATAGAATAGTTTATGGCGTATCGTGATCTGGCAGCGGTGACCGCTGGCAGGTTCATACGCCACTTAGGTCGCCGTCTGGAGCGAAAGTATGTTAATTTTCTTGGGGCGGATTTGACGTAAAATAGAGGCATGGGTTGCTTCGTTCGAAAGGATTGGCCATGGCTTTGTTCGACACACTCAATACAATGATTCACACCGATAATTTTACAGTCGAACGGATATTCACGGAAACCTACCAACAGCATATCCAAGACCACCCCGCCATCCGAGAAGCGTGTTGCCTGCGGGTACAATACGAGTACCTTTTCGATCCTATTCGTCCTGGCGACCTGTTCGCCGGAAGGACACATTACCTGCCGATCGGGTTCGGACTGGAGGACGCTGCGGGTGGCCCTGTTTATTATTGCTACGATTCCCATATTCTGCCCGATCTCGGGATTCTACCTCCTCAAGAACGCCAGCCCATTCTGGAAATGATCGAGTTCTGGAAGACAGAGGCCACCATTGCCGGAAAATTGATCCATCGGCTGCCTCCAGCAACCTTGAAAGCCACGTCCAACCGCATTGCTGAGATGATGGGACGCCTCTCCGGAACCCTGCTCGACTATGAAAAACTGACTAGGATCGGCCTGCCCGGATTGCAAGCAGAGATCCTGGCCGCAAGAAAACAAAATGGGGATCTTCCTCTTTACACGGGCATGGAAATGGCCCTCGACCTCCTCAAGGAGGTCATAAACTCCTATTCCGGACAAGCTCGTGCTTTGGCAACCGCTGCTAAAGACGAATTGGAGGAACAGGATTACTTAGAAATGGCCACTGTTCTCGATGCCGTGGCGGTCCGCCCCCCGAAAACCTTGCGGGAAGCTGTTCAATTGACCTGGCTGTACACCATGATATCTGGCACGGTCAATTATGGTCGCATGGACGTTTACCTGGGTGGTTTTTATATTGCCGATGTGGACAGCGGGCGCTTGAGAGAAGCCGGAGCTTTACGTTTGATGCAGTCGCTTTGGCAGTTGATCGCCGACCGCAAGACCGTCTTCAACGGGCGGGTCTTTATTGGCGGGCGCGGCCGCCCGGACGAGGCCAGTGCCGACCGATTCGCTTTGCTTGCACTGGAAGCCACTCGCACGGTAATCGAAATCGAACCGCAATTGACCCTGCGCTTTTATCAGGGGATGAACCCGGTCCTGATGGCGAAAGCGCTCGATATGCTTGGCGAAGGTCGGACCTTCCCGATGCTCTTTAATGACGATGTCAACATCCCTGCCGTCGAAAAGGGCTTTGGTGTACCGGCTGTCTATGCCGAACAATATCTGCCCTACGGATGCGGGGAATATTGCCTTGATCATCTTAGCTTCGGTTCCCCGAATTGCTCGCTCAACCTGCTCAAGGTCCTCGAAGTTGTCTTGCATCATGGCCGGGATCTACTTACAGGTGAGCAGATCGGCCTGGATCCGGCTGATGTGTCATTGCGAGGAGGACGTTCTCTGCCAAATGAAGCGATCTCCTTGGACGCCTTATTCCCCAGTTTCGACGATCTCTTCTCAGCCTACAAACGGCAGGTGGAATATTCTGTCGGCGCATTGGCGGATCGGCACAAGTTCGAATACCAGGTCGAGGACGAATCTGCTGCATTTCTGTTCGCCTCCATGCTCTATGACGATTGCATTTCCCGGGGCAAGTCTCTGGTAGGTGGCGGCGTGCGATTCCGTGGCGGTATTATCGAGACCTACGGGATGGTAAATGCGGCTGACAGCCTGACTGCCATTAAGTCGCTTGTATATGAACGTAAAGTCATGACCCTTCAACAAATGGTGACGGCTCTGGATGCTGACTTCGCTGGCTTTGATCGTGAGTACCGGCTGATGCGTCTTGTACCCAAGTACGGCAACGATGAGCCTGCTGCCGATGGCATGCTGTGTGCCTTGAGCGACCATATCGCCAAGCACACCCACGCCCAGGCAAAGCGCGTTGGGTTGGATTACTTCATGATCGTAAACATCAATAATCATATGAATGTCGGTCTGGGAGCCCAGACGGGAGCATCCGCCGAAGGGCGTCGGTCCAGGGCGCCTCTGGCCAATGGCAATACCCCCACTGCTGGCAACGACACTCAGGGTGTGACCGCTTTCATGAACTCGGTCGTCAAGCCGGATGTCAATCTCCATGCCGGTTATACTCAAAATATGAAGTTCAGCAAATTCACCTTCCGGAATGAAAGGACCAAAGTGGAGGCGTTGCTTAATACCTATTTCGCCAACGGCGGTGCCCAGGCCATGATTACCGTGGTGGGCCGCGGCGAGATGGAAGCTGCCTTGCTTGAGCCGGAGAAATATCGCAACATGATCGTGCGGATAGGCGGCTTCAGCGCTCAATTCGTGGAACTCAATCCCGAGATCCAACGTGACTTGATTGCCAGGACACTTTATTAATATAGCTTGGGTTAATGCTTCATGACATTTATCGGCATGGTCTTCGATATCCAACGCTCTTCCCTGCATGATGGGCCTGGCATTCGCACTGCCGTCTTCCTAAAAGGTTGTCCATTGCATTGTGTTTGGTGCCACAACCCTGAGTCGCAATCAAAGTCCAAAGAAATTTCCTTTCGTCCAGAATCCTGCGCAGTTTGCGGGGAGTGCGTCAAAACCTGCCAGCACGGCGCTCACCAGATCGTGGAAGGTGTCCATTTTTATGATCGTTCTCGATGTGAGAGATGTGGAGATTGCGTCGAGACCTGTCTCTATGAAGCACTCAAGCTGGCTGGTAAGGAACAAACTGTCGAAGAGGTTATGGCAGTCGTTCTGCGTGACCGGCCCTTCTACGACCAATCTGGTGGCGGGCTGACGATCAGTGGCGGTGAACCGATGCTCCAGGCAGAGTTCACCCTTGAGCTACTTAGGGCTGCCAAGACCGAGGGCCTTCACACCTGCCTGGATACCTGCGGCTGGACCAGTCAGTGCGCTTTCGAGCAGGTCCTGCCATTTGTGGATTTGTTCCTTTTCGATTACAAGGCCACCAATCCAGAAACCCACAAAAAACTGACCGGCGTCTCGAATGAACTGATCCTCTCCAACCTCGATTTCCTGGTGAGGCAGGGTGCCACCCTCCGGCTACGCTGTCCACTCATTCCAGGCGTCAACGACTCCCCCGAGCACCTGGAAGGCATCGCCGCACTCCACCACCGTTACCCGGATCTGGACGGGATCGACTTGATGGCCTACCACAACGTGGGTAATGCTAAATATGAACGCTACGGGCTGGAAAATCCCCTACCCGGGTTGAAAACAACGGATGAGGAAATCAAACAAGGCTGGGTGCAAAGCCTCTGTAACCTGGATTGTAGAATTGCATCCCTAGGTTAATATTTCGGTCGAAAAAGGGGGTTGTCCGGAAAGGAAATCCAGGCAGCCAGTGTTAACTGCCGCCTGTGTTACTCGTTTCAATGGGTTATGCGAACTACACTTGAATTATAAATCCTAAGAAAACCGCTACTTTTTGTACAGCCCCAATCATACTTATGGCTGGGTTGCTATTAACGGGATCTACATCAAGGTTTCTGGTAGACCCGAACATAATCCACCTGTAGCTGCTGCGGGAAGACCGTGGTCTCATCAGGGAAGCCGGGCCAGCTTCCGCCGACCGCCAGGTTCAGGATGATAAATAACGGGTGGTCATATACCCACTGCGTTCCCGAAGGTATCTGGTCGGGGGTCACAGTGAACACCTCCTGATCATCCACAAACCAGTGGATCTCGTTTGGCGCCCATTCAATTGCGAAAACGTGAAAATCCTTTTTTAACGAATCGGTCGTAAGAGCAAAATGCGAACCGATCCCCCTGGCGCCTGAATAGCCTGGACCATGCACAGTTTGATAAATAGTATCCGGAGTTTTTCCGATATACTCCATAATATCGATCTCGCCGCCGAAAGGCCAGGCTGCGTTAGCACCTAGCATCCAGAAAGCCGGCCAAATCCCCTGTCCGGAAGGCAGTTTCATGCGTGCTTCGATGCGTCCGTACTGGAACTCCTGCAAACTGCGTGAAGTAAGCCTGGCTGAAGTATAGTCGCGACCTTCATACTGTTCCTGGCGGGCTTCAATGACCAGCATGCCATTTTTAACCCTCGCATTTTCCGGGCGGTCGGTGTAGTACTCCATTTCCACATTGCCCCAGCCATTCCCACCTTTATCGAAGACCCAGTTCTTTGGATTAATAGTCGTCCCATCGAATTCATCCGACCAAATTAGCTTCCAACCCTGTGAGTTCCATCCATACGTCGGTGAAGCGATAGGTATAGGCATAGTAGTCGGTGTGACGGTTGGTTCGGGGGTTGCGGAAGCACAGGCGGTCAGGAAAAGAAATCCGATAAGGATGAGAGACGCAACTCGTTTCATTAGGCGCTTCTTGAAAAAATTAATATATTAATTTATCCCGGGAATGTGAAAGGATTCTCAGACTGATTTTATCATGTGTTCAGTAGAGTGGATTTTTAATGGTAAACTATTCCTATTATGTCTCAAATCAATTCCGCTCAAACAAATTCAGCCACCGCCTTCGCCCATCCAAATATCGCCTTTATCAAATATTGGGGCAACCGTGACGAGGCCTTGCGTCTGCCAGCTAATGGTTCCATTTCCATGAACCTGGAAGGTCTGGAAACACGCACATCCGTGACGTTTACCGTTTCGCGACAGTATGATTCGCTCACCCTCAACAACAAACCAGTCATCGGAGCTGGATTACAACGCGTTTCCGCTCTTTTGGATCTGGTTAGGCAAATGGCGGAAATCAATCTACGCGCTGAGGTGATCAGCGTGAATAATTTCCCATCCGGTGTCGGGATTGCCTCTTCTGCTTCCGCGTTTGCGGCCCTGGCCCTGGCCGCCACTCAGGCCGCCGGCCTCAAGCTCAGCGAAGCCGCTCTTTCCCGACTGGCCCGGCGTGGCTCTGGTTCGGCTTGCCGGTCCATCCCAGGCGGGTTCGTCGAGTGGCAGATGGGTACAGGAGATGCCGACTCCTATGCTATTTCAATTGCACCACCTGGGCGATGGCACCTGGTCGATTGCATCGCAATGCTTTCCAGTGAGCACAAGTCCACTGGTTCCACCGAGGGCCATGCCCTGGCCGGTACCAGTCCTTTGCAGGCAACCCGTGTAGCGGATGCTCCCCGCAGGCTGGAAATTTGCCGGAACGCCCTCCAGCAGCGGGATTTTACGGCTCTTGCAGAGATCATAGAACTCGACTCGGAACATGATGCATGCAGTAATGATGACCTCCCGGACACCCCTTTTTTACTGGCAGGCCGCCACTTTGTCCGTCATGCAGACCGTCCGTAAAGCCCGCAGTGCAGGGATTGCCTGTTTGCTACACCATCGATGCCGGACCGAATGTCCACGTGATCACAGAAGCAGCTGAGGTTGAGCGGGTTGATGGTTTATTACGCAGCATACCCGGGGTTCAAGAAGTAGTCATGGCGAACGTTGGTGGTCCGGCAAGATTGGCCTGACTGCGCCATTTCAAATCACTCATATGTTATATTAATGCTTCTCTGTTAACTATCCTCCTCAAAAAGGATATAATCAGCCTGCCAGCCTCACAGGAGGCCTATATTTATTGTTTATGAGGTCCGGATGAACACGAATTTGCTTGGCGGGATCACCTTCGTGGTGGTCTTTGCTGGAATAATATTGCTGCACGAATTGGGGCATTTTATAGCAGCCCGGTTGTTGGGTATCGATGTTGAAGAATTCGGCGTCGGGTTTCCTCCACGTCTCGTAAAATTGTTCAACTGGAAGGGCACCAATTTCACACTTAATTGGATCCCTTTGGGAGGTTTCAACAAGATCAAAGGGGAAGACGATCCAAGCATCCCCGGGGGGATGGCGGCTGCCGCTCCATGGAAACGCATCCTCGTGTTGCTTGCAGGTGTCGCCATGAACCTGCTGACGGCGGTTCTTGTCTACACCATCTTATTCAACCAGGTGGGTATTCCGGATAAAAACACCGCAGTCGTTTCCATGGTTGAAGCTGGTTCTCCGGCAGAAATTGCCGGGTTGAAGGTCAACGATATTGTATTGACCGCCGGAGGAACCGCGATCACCAATTACAACCAGTTGATTACGATTACGCGCAATTCTCTCGGCAAGCCTTTGCCGCTTTCCATCTTCCGCAACGGGCAGACTCTGAATATCACGGTTACTCCGCGCATCGTTTATCCTTCCAACCAGGGTCCGATGGGAATTGCCGTCGGTCAACTGTTACGCCCGGCGAAGAACTGGTTTTCAACCATCCCGGTCAGTTTTTCTGCTGCTGGAAGTGACATCCAAAACCTTTTATCCCTACCCGGACGCATCATTGCCGGGACCGTTTCTTCACAGGAAGCCCAGATTGGTGGGCCGCGCAGCATTTGGAATTTGTTCCAGCAATCCGTAGCCCGGGATGTCTCCAGCCGCCAACCAGCCCCGGGAGGACAATCCCAGATCCCAACAAACTACACCCTGCTGGTTATTATTTCATTAACAATTACCGTCGGCGTAGCCAACCTATTGCCTGTTCCAGCGTTGGATGGCTGGCGCATCTTTACAACTTTGGTGGAGATTGTGCTGCGTCGTCCCATACCAGCCAAATACCAGACTGCCATCAATAGTATTGGTTTCCTGGTCTTGCTTGTCCTGCTTGGCTTTTTCTATATCAAGGATTTAATTAATCCGATCACTTTTACTCTTCCATAAAAGACCGGAATTTTTCTATGAGTCAGAAGGTACCATTTCAGACAGTGGTGGACGCTCTGCTCGATGATGGCACTCCCTTTTCGGCGCGTTACTTGCATCAATTCTCAGATATTGCACCCACGGATTTAGCAATTCTATTAAAGGCCTGGCCGCAAGTAACCGCTCGACGGAAACATACCCTGCTTGAAGATCTGGAGGAATTGGCCGAAGCAGACACTTTAACCTGCTTCGATGATTTGGCACGACCTTTACTATCGGACTCCGACCCGCAGGTGCGCATACGTGCAATTCGCCTGCTCTGGGAAAATGAGGATTCAAAACTCGTCCCAGTTTTCCTGAAACTTATGAACAAGGATGCAGATCCCGAAGTGCGCGCGGCAGCCGCCAATGCTCTGGGTTTGTTCGTCTTGCAGGGTGAGCTGGAAAAGATCCCCTCCGAATTACATCATCTGATTGAAGATGATCTTCTTAAAGCAGCCACCTCCGCCAAAGAGACACTCGTCCGCCGGCGCGCACTGGAGTCGCTCGGATATTCTGGACGCCAGGAAGTCATCCCTTTGATCGATGCCGCCTACCACGATAATAATCCCGACTGGGTGGTAAGTGCCTTGTTCGCCATGGGCCGTTCCAGTGACGAGCGTTGGAAGAAGCAGGTGCTTTCGAAATTGCGCGCTCCCGACGAGGACATTCGTTCCGAGGCTATCCATGCTGCTGGAGAATTGGAGCTGGCCTCCGCACGTTCGATCCTGCTCGATCTGCTGGAGGACGAGGAAGATCTGGAAATTCGTCGCGAGCTCATCTGGGCACTATCGAAGATCGCCGGGGAGGGTGTCCGTGAGCGGCTTGAGGAACTCCTTGAGGCTGAAACAGACGATGAGGAAGCCGGTTTCATCGAGGAGGCCCTGGATAACTTGACCTTCACAGAAGACCTGTCCCATTTTAGTCTGCTTGACCTGGACTCGGAAGCAAATCTTGATGAAGAGGAATTGGACGAGGAAGACGGAATGGATGAGGATTACCGGAATTAATTCTCTCTACAAACCACTAATTACAGCATGCTCCTACTTGACACCTTCGCCAATAATATCCTGCCTGTTCTCCTCCTCAGTGGTGCTGGTTTCGCGCTTGGTAGAGCACTAAAAATAGACCCTAGCCCGCTTGGGCGAGTTATTTTTTACATTCTCAGCCCGGTTCTTGTTTTTAATGTGCTCATAAGCAATAACCTTCCACTCGCCCGGCTAGCAATCATGATGGGGTTCACTGCTACCGGGACGTTGGTCATTGCATGTCTGGCTTTTCTGATTGGTAAATTATTTCGCATTGAACGCGGGGCATTGATTATTGTTGTCCTGACCAGCATGTGTGTGAATAGCGGCAATTTCGGTCTACCATTGGTATCCTTTGCATTCGGGCAGGAAGCATTGGCTTATGCCAGCATTTACTACGTTACCAGCACGTTGATATTTTACACACTTGGAGTAATTATCTCGTCCCTGGGTCACCTGGATCTCAAAGGAGCCCTGCTTGGCCTTTTAAAAGTACCCGGCAATCTATGCCATCCTGCTTGCACTACTTTTCATTCGCACTGGTTGGACTTTGCCCGAACCGATCTCACGGACCCTTTCACTGGCGGCGGGTGGAGCCATCCCTGCTATGCTCATCCTGCTTGGGTTAGAATTGCAAAAGATCGAATGGAGCCATAAAATTCGTGCCATGAGTATCCCGGTTTTCATCCGTCTGGTGATTGGCCCTCTCATCGGCTTGGGTTTCGTAGCTTTATTTGGTCTTTCTACCCCCGCCCGACAGGCTGGTATAACCGAAATGGGTGGCCCTTCTGCCGTGATGACAACTGTCCTCGCAACTGAGTATAAGCTTGACACTGCTTTGATAACCGCCATCGTCTTTGTTAGCACGATCCTCAGTCCACTCACGCTTACTCTTGTCCTGTATTTCTTGCGTAGGTGATATGCATCGCCCGGATCCGCAAAAAGGAGCAGCATGACCGAGCTAAGCCCTAAGGATCAGGCCCGCGTCCATATCTGGGTGACGGGCCGTGTCCAGGCGGTTGGTTTTCGGGCCTTCGTCTTGCAGGCCGGCACCTGGTTTGGTCTTGTCGGATGGGTCCACAACCTCGGTTACGATCAGGTTGAAACAGTCGCGGAAGGTTCCCGTCCGGTATTGGAAAGGTTTGTAGAGGTGGTTAAAACCGGTCCGCGTGCCTCCCATGTTGAGACAGCCCATGTGGAGTGGGAAACTCCCTTGGGACATTTCAAACGGTTCGATGTAAGATGAAACTGAAATCTATGCCCGGCAACCTCAAATCCGAACTTTCTATATCTTTCACCTTCAGTCAGTCCTCCTTGCAGGACTATTATGAATGCCCACGCCGGTTCCAGTTGCGCTACATCGAACAGCTTGCCTGGCCGGCTGTTGAAACGGAACCGGTTCTTGAAAACGAACGCCGCCTGCAGGAGGGACAGCTCTTTCACCGGATGGTTCAGCAGCACCGGATCGGTCTGCCTGTCGAATCGCTGGCGCGGTTGGCCAACACACCTGACTTGACACGTTGGTGGGGGAATTATCTTGAATATGAATTCAATATTAATGACTACACGCAATATACAGAATTAACCCTTATCGCGCCGGTTGGTACCCGCCGCCTGCTGGCAAAATATGATCTGCTCGCAATCAAGCCCGGTCAAAAAGCCCTTATCTTTGATTGGAAAACCACCCACAAACGTCCCAGGGACGAGTGGATGGCCGCCCGGATGCAAACACGTGTCTACCGGGCCTTGCTGGTTCAAGCTGGAGGGTACTTATTCAGTGGCGCGCCCATCTCACCTGACCAGGTCGAGATGATTTACTGGTATGCCGACTTTCCATCCGAGCCAGCCCGTTTCCGATACAATGCCACCCAGTTCAAGCGCGATTGGGACGCTTTGACTGCCATCATCAACGAAATCAGCAACCACCGGCATTTTCCGCTGACTGAAGACGCAAAGAAATGTAACTACTGCCCCTATCGCTCCTACTGCAACCGTGGGGGCAAGGCCGGACAAATGGACGAAGCTGAGGCTGGAACGGAAGAGGCTGCCACTGAGTTGGTCTTGAACTACGAACAGATCGCTGAAATCGAGTTCTAAATCCCCATGATCTGGATTGAGCCGTCTGTAATTCGTTCTGCCACTCCCCTGCTGGACCTGCCTCCGCTCGTGGCAGAGATGCTCCTACGGCGCGGCATACAAACTTCCGCAGCCGCACATGCCTTCCTGGATCCACGCGCTTACTCCCCAGCCCCGGCTGCAGACCTTCCCGGACTCGCTTCTACAGTCGATCGCCTTGAAATGGCTATCCGCAAGCGCCAGTCGATCTGCGTCTGGGGGGATTTCGACGTTGATGGTCAGACTTCCACAACCATCCTTTACCAGACGCTCCAGGAGTTGGACGCGGATGTAACTTTCCATATCCCGGTGCGCGCTAGCGAGGGTCACGGCGTCAATATTCCACACCTGCAGGAAATCCTTGATCAAGGTGCGAAACTCATCCTGACTTGCGATACCGGTATCACCGCCCACGCAGCTGTGGAATATGCCCGTGGGCATGGCGTGGACGTGCTCATCACCGACCATCACGATTTACCCGAATTCCTTCCCCCGGCGGTTGCGATTGTCAACCCGAAGTTCCTGCCGCAGGACCATCCACTTTCTACCCTTTCGGGTTCCGGAGTAGCTTATAAACTTGCCGAAGAGCTTTACGCACGTTTTGGCCAGTCCAACGCAGCCACTCGACACCTTGATCTGGCAGCGCTCGGTCTGGTTGCCGACCTGGCCCGGCTGACCAGCGATGCTCGATACCTGGTTCAGCTAGGATTGGAAGCGCTGAGAAATCCACAACGCCTCGGTTTACAGATTATCATGGAAATGGCCGAACTCGTCCCGGCCAACCTGACCGAGGAGCATATCGGCTTCGTGCTGGGACCTGGCCTCAATGCACTCGGCCGCCTCGGCGATGCCAACCCGGCCGTGGAACTATTGACCACGTCCGATGCACTGCGGGCGCGCGTTTTGGCCACCCAACTTGAAGGCCTGAATGCGCAGCGTCAGTTGTTTTGCAGCCAGGTAACCCGGGCAGCGGAAGCCCAGTTGCTCGCTGACCCGGCCCTGCTCGCCCAGCCCGTCCTGGTGCTCGGACATCCGTCCTGGCCGGGTGGAGTGGTGGGAATTGTCGCCAGCCGCCTGGTGGACCGCTATCGAAAACCTGCAATCTTGTTTTCCACGCCCTCCAGCGAACCGGCCCATGGCTCGGCACGTTCCGTTGAAGGACTGAATATCACCGCCGCGATCGCCGCCCAAAAGGATTTGTTGCTTAATTTTGGCGGACATCCGATGGCCGCCGGTCTTTCCCTGGAACCGGAAAACCTGCCGGAATTCACCCGGCGCCTGGCAAAGACCGTGGCTGGGATGATGGGAGAAAGCGAAAAAGAGGGCCACCTTGAAATTGATGGCTGGCTTAATCTCTCTGAAATAACCTTGGGTCTCGCCAGGGAAATGGAAAGCCTGGCTCCCTACGGTCCCGGCAACGAAAAGCTGACTCTGGCAACGCGCGCACTGAATTTGCTTTCAACCACCACCATCGGACGCAACCAGGAACATCTGAAATTGAAGCTGGCGGATGAAGCTGGCAACTCCCAAACCGCCCTATGGTGGAACGGCGCGGAAGAAAAGGAAAATCTCCCGCACGGCCGCTTTGACCTGGCCTACAGCCTGCGCGCCTCTGACTGGCGTGGCTCACCTCAGGTCCAGATGGAATTTATCGACTTCCGCCAGCTCGATACGGACAGAGTAGAAATAATAAGCCAGAAACGAGAGGTCGTTGATTTTCGAAATGCCAATGACCTCGAAGAAGTCCTCTCAAACATCCAATCGCAACCGTCAACCATGCTTTGGGCCGAAGGAGCTGAAAAGAAACCGCGCGGCGGAAAAACCCGCTACGAACTGTCACCCGCAGACACGCTCGCCATCTGGACCATTCCGCCTTCTCCTGAGGAATTGCGGCTCGCCGTGAACACGGTCAATCCCCGCAAAGTAATCCTTTTTGCGGTAACCGAGACCGTTCAATCGCCGGAAGCTTTCATCGGTCAGCTGGCCGGCCTGATGAAGTATGCCGTTAATCACCGTGCTGGGAAGGTCGCTTATTCAGACCTGGAAACAGCCACAGCGCAGCGGGCCGTTACCGTTCGTATGGCTGTGCAATGGCTGGTTTCGCAGGGAAAATTCAAAATAATGCTGGAAAATGAGTCTGGATTGGTCCTGTCCATCGGTGATTCTTCGCTGGACCCGTCACGTGCTACCCAATTATGGGCTGAAATTCAATCCCTGCTGGCGGAATCCGCCGCCTACCGGGTTTATTTCAAGCGCGCTGATAAGGAAATTCTCTTCGATTGAAATGTTTTGAAAGTAAACAGGAGTTGTATCTCCAGTTTATTCTTTCCAATTCAAGATTTAACCAAGGTCATTCACCCTTTTGCCTTTGAAAAGGGATGGTACAATGCAATCGCATTTCTTGACAGGAAGAACCTCATGCGTCACCGGTTTCTACTATTACTACTCTGTAATTTATTATTATTGAATGCGGGATTTGGATTCAGTTCTTCTGCTAGGGCGGATTCATTACTACCGTCAATCGCCAAAATTATCCCTGGCGAAGTAGTGATCATCACAAAGGTCGGTTATAGAGCAAGCTCCATCAACCTTCCCGTAGGCGTTTCGGTTGCACAAGCCAACCCTGAATTGAACAGCCTGAATGCCGCCGTAATGAGCGTGCCGGTCGGACAGGAACGCGTTTACGTTCAAAAGCTCCAGAACACACCCGGTATCCAGTTGGCGGAACCAAACTATGTCGTGGATACCGAGGCCGTTATCCCGAACGATCCCTTTTGGTCCCAGCAATACGGTCCTGCCCACATCCAGGCACCGGACGCATGGGCTATAACGACCGGTTCAAGAAGTGTTATCCTGGCAATCATCAACTCGGGCATCGATGAACACCATCCCGAGTTTGCTGGACGTATTCTGCCAGGTTATGATTTCATTGATGGAGATAGCCAGCCGCAGGATACCTGTGGACACGGTACGCACGTGGCCGGCATTGCCGCTGCAACCGGGAATAATGGGATTGGTATCGCTGGCATGGCCTGGAATGTCAGAATCATGCCTGTACGCGTACTCGATGGATTCTGCAGCGGCTCTACGGTGGGTGTGGCCGAAGCGCTGGTCTGGGTGGTTGAACGCGGAGCGAGAGTGATAAACCTGAGTCTGGGCACTTCCGCTCCATCTACTTTGCTCGAAAACGGAACTTACTACGCCTACACCCACGGGGCAGCGCTTTTCGCCGCGGCCGGGAACTCCGGCTCCTCACCGGTCGTTTATCCGGCTGCCTATCCATGGGTCATGGCGGTTGGTGCCACTGACCAGACAGACCAGCGCGCCTCCTACTCCAACACCGGCCCGGCACTTGACTTGATGGCCCCAGGCAGCGATATCCTCTCAACCACCCCATATGGAAGTTTTTTCTATAAGGATCTCCTCAAGGTAACGCCGAAATACGGCACGCTCAACGGCACTTCGATGGCAAGCGCTTTTACTGCGGGATCAGCCGCCCTGCTCAGTTCCCTATCCAAATTCGACACGCCGGATAAGGTTTATCAGGCCCTGACCAGTACCGCAAGAGACCTGGACATCCCAGGTCCCGACAAAAACACCGGTTATGGCCTGCTCCAGGTTGCCAACGCTCTGAATTTTTCTCCGAACCTTGTGCCAACACCCACTCCCCTTCCTCCAGTAACCTCCTATGACATACTGAATTCGCAATCCTGCAATAACCTGATCCAGTTTAACTGGCGGGATGCCACAACAGGGGCTGGGATACCGGTTTTTAGCAATGATGGCTACGCCACTGTCTCTCTGCCTTTCACTTTTCAATTCGGAGATCATACTTACGATAATGTTACCGTCAGCGCCAATGGATATTTGACCTTTGGAGGCGACGGAAGTATCAAAGATAATTTCATCATTCCTAGCATCGCCCAGCCCAATAATTTTATCGCCCCATTCTGGGACGACCTTAATCCATCCGGGGGTGGCTGGATATACCAAACCACTTTTGGCAGTGCTCCTGAACGCCAATATGTAATTGAATGGTACCAGGTGCCGCGCGCCGGTTTCTTATTTTCTGATAGCCAGTTAACCTTCGAGATTACCTTATCCGAAGGCAACAACCAGATCCTTTTCCAATACCTGACCTTGAAAGGCATTGGTGCAGACGCATCTTCCGCCACCATTGGCGTGGAATATGCCGATGGCACTGCCGGACGGGAATTTTCATATAACCAGGCTAGAGCAATCGTTGAGGGGCAAGCGTTGCTCTTTATCCCCTATGCTGCCGGCAACACACCCCCTTCGAACTATTGCAACACATATACTCGCCAGGTGGATGAAAGCGGTGGTTTTTTTGATGCACCCCCCTTCTGCGTGGATATCCCGGCCAATTCACTGAAAAAACCCGCCACCCTGCAAATCCAGAACCTTGCCCGCGGCCCCTTGTTCCCCCATGGCTTGTTCAGCCTGGACCACTTCGCCGATATAAGCCTGTCCTTTTCACCACCGCTCCCGCTTTCCCCTATGCCCGAAGTGTATGTATGTTATCACTACACGGCCTCCGACGTATTGCATGCTGGTGGACATGCCGAGAATCTCTCCCTGGCTGCATATGATCCGGCCCGTAAGTTTTGGGATGTCCTGCCAACTGCCTCCAATTCAAGCCAGCGCCTTTTGACCGCTCTGGCACCTCATTTATCCATTTATGCCGTGGTAACAAAGCCCCCGCCGGCAATACTACCGGTTACCGGCTCCATTTTTACCTTCAAGCCAATAACAATCCTCGTAATCCTGGCTGTTCCATGTGGCCTGGCTTTACTCATCAGTTGGAGGCGTAAAAGGAACTCGCCTCACCGCCTCTGATTGCCATGCGATCCCTTTCTGGGTACATCGGCTTGCTCTGTGCCGTGTTAGCAGGTTGTCAGTCAGCAGTTTTGAATCTCCCCACGGCCGACAACCTGCCAACGCCTATCATCCAGGTTACCCACCAGCCTCCTCCAACCTTGAATTACACTGCCTCGCCGGAGCCTTCTGATACTCCCACCCCCCGCCTGCTCTCTTTGCAGGACCTTGCCGCGCAAACTTATGGGGAGCGCCTGATCCGGCGTATTCTTATCCCCGAAATTGGAGTGAATAGCCCCATCGTTACCGTTGGCTGGCTGGTGGACCGGAGCCTAAGTCCACTCAACACCATGGCAGAATGGGATTCCCCTGGCCCGGCTGTCGGATGGGTGCTCTCCAGTGCTCTTCCCGATCAGGCTGGCAATGTCATCCTGTATGGCCACAACAACATGTATGGTTCCGTATTCCGGAACCTGGGGAAACTCAACGCCGGAGACAAACTTACTCTTGAAACCGGCCAGCGCAACTGGCAATTCGAGGTGGATCAGGTCTTATTTCTGCCCATCTTGAGCACCAGTGCCGAGCAACGTCTCGCTTACCAGTCTTACCTGGCAGATACACCTCTTCCCGCGCCTTACCCTCATCTCCTGTTGGCCGCCGGAGAGCAACACCTATCGCTTGATCGTGATTGCTTATCCTGCTCGACAACCATAAGAACACCTATCTTCATCTTATTATTCTTTTTTCCCCCGCTGGATTACCAATTTCTATGGCAATGCTGTCACTTCGTCTGCTCGACTGCTTTCCAGCCCATTCTCGTGCATGGCCGTGACCGTATAATAATATTTCACAACTCCCGTTGCGCTCTGATCCATGAAGGATAGGTCACCGGTTTCTACTAGAAATACGAATCCGGTCGTTTCCGTTCGTCGATAGATTTTGTAGAATAGCACTTTGTCAGAATATTGATGAGGCACGGGCACTTTTGGGGGCAGATCCCACTGCAAATCAATACCATTGGCTGTTTTAGTCGCTTTCAAGTTACACGGCGGAGGTGGGTGGATGCCTAGGTCTTCCTGGTAGCTCAACTCTGGACCAGGGCTGGCAGGCAACACGGAGATTACACAATTGGATGTTGGAGACGGAGCATGCAGGGTCATGTCCTGTTCGTAAGTCAATTCAGTCACCGGAGGCAAGCCTGGCCCTGCATTTGTACATGCCGTGGCCAGCAATAACAATGGAATGACTACGCGCCACAATTCAGCCGGGCTAGAACGTATTCCAGTCCAACCTTGCTGGATCATTTTTGGTTGGATCGCCATGCTCAATCTTTTCAGGATGCAGGCGAGGTGCCTGGAACGCACCTCGCCTGCCTTCTCATAAAAACTTATTTATTCGCTTACTTAGTATAGTCTCCAATTAATTGAGCTTGCTCATAGGTCAATTCATCCACCCAGGAGGTGATTCCCAGAGATTCTGAGAGCCCGGCAGCACTCATGCCGCTGCCGATCACGCCTCCGCCCTGGAAGGTGATGCTCGCCCAGTTGTTCTGCGTACCGAGAGTGCTGTAAACAGGAACATAGGGATAGCGCCAGGCGTCACCATTAATATCCACTTTGACATTGGTTTGGATGCCGCCATCACCGTTGCAGTTCCAGTCAACATGGTCGCCCGCAGTGTAATCCAGGTTTAAACCGCCACCGGGGCAGAACCACATGATGCCATAATTGGCTGCCGCCGTCCCCAATCCATTGACCTCGTTGAGTTTATTCTCATTCAGACTGGGGTTCAGGATGCGCGAATAATCAATGTGAACTCCACCATCGCGCCAGAGACCAATGGTCTGGTACAAGTAATTCATGACACTCAGGTAATTGGGTTTGTAGTTGACATGGTCGTTCCCGCCATGGCGTAGCCCCAGGTTATGGCCGAATTCGTGGACGAAAGTGCCTTCCCGCTGAATTTGAGTTCCATAAGGTGTACCCCAACCTCCCAGGGACACTATGAAATCGGTTGCGCCGGTAATGAAAACAGAATCGGGCGATCCGTTTCGTGAAATTCCGCTCGTGGTTCCCATGCATGGCGCCAGGTCGTTTGCAAAGATCATATAGTGGAAGATCGGGGCGCGCCCAGAATAAAAGTAGGTATTTTTAAGCCCTTGGAACTGCGTCCAATCATAAGTGGCACAACCCGGAGTATCGGCGCCCAGATATGTTTGAAATGGAACAGCATTGCCTCCACCGAGATCATACGCAGGATATGTACCAGGGCCAGATCCATACGCCGCACCGCCGGTGTCGATATGGAGGTGGATGCCGGTGGTGCCATCCGGATTTGCAACCGGCGCATTGTTAAAGACCGCTACGATGTCGTTCAGGTGCGCCAGATCGGGCAGGGCGGAATTACTCATATAATCCGCCTCGACAAAAAGGTCCTTGTGAAGCGGATTGGCTCCCATCCCAGCCAGACCATAGTTGTCGAGTTCCCAACCATCCAGCAACTTATCCCCATCAGAGTCCTGGTTGCCTGTGCTGTAGGAAACCACTTGTCCCACCCAAGTCAGGCAATCGGCTGAATAGCCCAACGCACCCGATGTCGAGGCCCAAAAATCGGGTTCCGGCGTATCGAACAGCGTGCGTACATTCACGGTACTGGTATCCCAAAGATTTCCACGGGAAAAGTCCGTACCGCGGCCATTCGGATCGCTTCCGCTCCATCCAACGGTCGGCAGGGCGCTCGTGAAGAAAGTGCTTCCTGTCTGTGAGTAATCACTCTGTCCATCTGCTCCGATGAAAGTTGTATATGCCAATCCCTTCATCCCAAGTGCGTTCACCCCGGGCATATTCAAATGGATCTGGTTATACACTGAGGTGGCTGCGCCATTGTAAATTTGTACGGTGGTCAAAGGTCCATTAGTTTGCTTGTACACAATGACCAACGAAGCGCCATCGAGCATTGGCGTAGGACTAACGTACGTCCATGGATCTGCACCATCTGTACGACCAGAGGCAAAGCCGCTCAGGTAGTATGTGCTATTGCCGCCTTTGCTCATCTTCTTCGTCACGTCTGCACGGTAGGACCAGATCGGGTCCGGACCCCAACACGGTGGTGGGTTAGTGCCGACCAATGAACCGGTCACAGAGACCCCATTCAGGTAGCCTTTATTGTAAAAGAAACCTGGCATTTTTGCCGGGCCCATCACCGCCCAAAGCAAATAAGCTTTGGAAACAGTTGAGCCTGTTGGTACATCTGTGACAACAATGGTGCCTGAGCCGGTGTTACGCATCCCAACCCCATGCGCCACGTAACCACCTTTCAGCGTTACGGATAAGGCTTTCGAGAAATAAGCGCCAGTCTGGGCATTTACCGTACCAGGCGATTGTGATTTGCAATCCGCTGAGATTGCACCTTGCGAGGCGCACTCCGGCATCGGACCCTGGGCCGCAATCTTGGGTGTCCCAATAAACATTAACACCATTGCAATCAACAATACCGATACCATGATTTTAGTAAAATGGATTCGTAATGCTTTCATGGATAACCTCCTCAGGATGAAATGGAACAAGATTGGACTTTGAATGTATGAACTAAAAAAAATAAAAAGAATTTGCCCAATGCCTCCTTTCACTGAAAAACAACCTCGAACCGTGATTTCAGTATAGCGCTTTTTTTAGAGGTTTTCAAGTAGTTGTGAAGTTCGGGTCTGTAACATCAACGGTGGGCGAATTTTGGAAATTGGCAGGGCAAACGACTTTCCCTCAAATCTCTCAACCTCAATTGAATTGAGTACCCGCTCGCATCAGACCAGTTTGCATTCCTGATCAGGTTAGGTAACGCCGCAACATACTGATATGAATTTAAATCCTGCTAATAATCTTCCTGGTGAACTTATCGGCTCTTTGAAAGGTTGGTAATGGGATTCTTAACTTGTTTCCAACCTAAAAGTCCAGATAGTATTATTGAAGTCTTCAGACCATGAGTAATTCTTAGGATCTTTACATTTAATTTATGCATTACAATTCCAATCATGGTCACCAGAGAATTTGGATTCGAGGAGCTTCCTCACACTGCCGACTGGGCCATGCGCGTCTGGGCTGCGAGCCTGCCGGCACTGTTTGCCGAAGCAGCCCGCGGGATGAACGCGCTGACGGGTGCGAAACCGGCCCCTGGTCCGCGCGTAACCCGCAAATTCGAAGCCGAGGCACTCGACGCGGAAAGCCTGTTGGTCGCTTTTCTTTCCGAACTGGTCTGGGCAGCCGAGCAGGAAAACCTGGTGTTCGACGAATTCAAAGTTACAATTAAAGGCCCGAAATTGAAAGCCAGATTTTCGGGTTCGCTCATCCTTTCAGTGAACAAATCCATCAAAGCCGTTACATATCACAATTTACACATCCGTAAAATGGGCGCAGGTTTCCAGGTGGAAATTGTGTTTGACGTATAGGGATGGGGTCCTGCCGTCCAGGAGCCAGATATGGTCCGCATCCAGGACTTGACTAGAATTTCCGACCACGAATGGGAAATCCCGCGCACATTTCGTCCCGACATGCGCGTTCCCGTGCGAATCTTTGCCACACGCGTACTGCTCGAGCATATCGCCGGGGATAAATCGCTCGAGCAGGCCGTCAATGCCGCCACGCTTCCCGGCCTGGTAGGGCAGGTGGTGGTCATGCCCGATATGCACCAGGGTTACGGCTTTCCCATCGGCGGAGTGGCCGCAACAAAATTTCCGGATGGTGTCATCTCGCCGGGTGGGATTGGTTACGACATTAACTGTGGGGTCCGCCTGCTGGCCTCATCCGTTCAGGCCGAGGCCGCCGTACCTTATATGGATACCCTGGCCACCCTGTTGGACCGCTATTGTCCCAGTGGCGTCGGCAAGGAAGGCCTTCTAAGCCTTAACCTGCCTGAATTGGAACATTTGATGCGCGCGGGTTCCCGTTGGGCGCTCAGGAACACTTACGCCACCGCATCGGACCTTGCCCGCACGGAGGAGGGCGGTTGCCTTGAAGGAGCCGACCCGGCTAAAGTCAGCCAGCGGGCCAAGGCGCGCGGGCGCGCCCAGATTGGCTCGCTCGGTGCCGGCAACCACTTCATCGAAGTGGATCGGGTTGAAGCCATATTGGACCCTGAAACTGCGGCTGTTTTCGGCTTGCAGGCAGGCTGCCTGGTTGTACAGATCCATTGTGGCTCGCGCGGCCTGGGCCATCAGGTCTGCACCGACTATGTCCAGGAGTTCCAGTCTGTGGTGCGCCGCTACGGCATTGATCTGCCCGACCGGGAACTGGTCTGCGCACCGATGGACAGCCCGGAAGGACAGGCTTATCTGGGTGCCATGCGTGCCGCCGCCAATTTTGCCTTCGTCAACCGGCAGCTTCTGGCTCACTCAGCCCGGCACGCCTTTGAAGAGACTTTCTCTGGTAAGCTAAAGGGTTGGCAGCTGGTTCAGGTGTATGACCTCTGCCATAACATCGCCAAGCTTGAGACCCACATTGTAAATGGATCGCCTCTAAAGGTATGCGTCCACCGCAAGGGCGCCACGCGCGCCTTTGGTCCGGGTACCACTGGTCTTCCGCCTGAATTCCAGAAGACCGGGCAGCCGGTGCTCGTCCCTGGCAGCATGGGCACCGCCTCGTGGGTATTGGCTGGGACGGAAATGAGTATGCTGCGTTCATTTGGATCCAGTTGTCATGGTGCCGGGAGGCTGATGAGCCGCTCCAGAGCCAAACACGAGGTCCGCGGTGATGACCTGCGCCATACCATGGAGCAACAGGGCATCCACGTCCGGGCCGGATCCATGTCCGGGTTGGCCGAGGAGGCTCCTTCCGCTTACAAAGACGTGGATGCGGTGGTTGAGACGGTCGTCTTGGCCGGGATTGCCCGCAAGGTGGCCCGCTTGTGTCCACTGGTGGTGGTGAAGGGGTAGCGAAAAAAATGCGAGCAGGCGTTTTGCGTCACTCGCATCCTTTATTCGTATTTATCTTATAGATATTATTTCTGCAGGATCTGTGACAGGAACAACTTCGTCCGGTCTTCCTTCGGCTTGGTAAATATCTCTTCCGGTGTGCCGGTCTCTACAATTTGACCATCGTCGAAGAAGTACATCCGGTCTGCAACTGCCTTGGCAAAGCCCATTTCGTGGGTTACCACTATCATGGTCATGCCCGATTTTGCCAGTTCGATCATGACATCCAATACTTCTTTGATCATCTCGGGGTCAAGAGCCGAGGTCGGCTCGTCAAAGAGCATGATCTTGGGCTCCATCGCCAGGGCCCGGGCGATCGCTACACGCTGTTGCTGTCCGCCGGAAAGTTGACCGGGATACTTCTTGGCCTGTTCAGGAATACCCACGCGGTTGAGCAGCTCCATGGCTTTGACATCGGCCTTTTCCTTTGTCCACTTGCGCACCTGGATGGGGGCCAGAGTAATGTTCTGCATCACCGTCAGGTGCGGGAAGAGATTGAACTGCTGGAAGACCATGCCTGTCTCCATCCGGATTTTTTCGATGTTATGCATGTCATTGGATAATTCGATCCCATCTACGATGATCTGGCCTTCCTGGTGTTCTTCCAGACGGTTGATGCAGCGAATGAATGTGGATTTCCCTGACCCCGACGGGCCGAAGATGACGATCACTTCCCCCTTCCCAACCTCGAGATTGATCCCTTTGAGTGCCTGAAAATGGCCGTACCATTTCTGCACGTCGCGGGCGATAATGATTGGTTCGCCTGTGGTAGGTTTGCTCATCGTTTCTTCCGGAACAAATTTTGGATATTATACCGCTTCTTTGTACTGATCAAGAAATAGGCATAAGCCTTCAATCAGGATTCTCGGGATCTGGAACGCTTATCTCGGCAAAGCGGGCACGCGTCAGATCAGCCAGCGCTTGGACTGGCAGTTTGATGTTCAATCCGCGCTGCCTCCCACTCACGTGGATCTCGGGTCGGGTTTTCGCAATAGAATCAATTACCACCTGAAAGCCTTTGTTCAAAAGCGCCAGGGGTGAAATGCCGCCTGCCTCTAATCCGGTCAACTCCTCGGCTATGCGCTCGCTGGGCAGGTTCACTTTCTTCTCGCCCAACGCAATTGCCAACCGCTTCAGGTCGACGCGGTTGGGACCGGGGATGACCGCCAGTATGGGTTTGCCTGCTTGACACGTAACGACAATGGTCTTAAAAACCAGTTCCGGGTCTACTCCCAACAGGTGGGCAGTTTCACGCGCCCCGCGTTTTTCCGCAGGCAGTTCAAAGGTTTTATAGGAAATTTTTCGTGAGTCCAGCAGGCGGGTGATGTTGTTCACAATTGCCATAAGTGGTACCAGGACGATTATAATAGATTTCATGAAGACTGCCTCGCCGCTCAGTTTGGAAGAACTCCTCGCACAACTCCCCAATTATTACACTCCTGCCGACCGGGAGTTGATCCAGCGCGCCTACCGGGTGGCGGAGAAGGCTCATGCCGGTCAGAAACGCGCTTCCGGTGAGCCGTATGTGAACCACTTGCTTGCCGTCGCTGCTATTCTATCTGAATTTTCCATGCCTGCCGATGTGGTGACTGCTGGTTTGCTGCACGATACAATTGAAGACACCTCCATTAAGGCCGAGGATCTACGCAGGGATTTCAGTGAGGAGATTGTCGACCTGGTCCAGGGAGTGACCAAACTGACCCAATTGCCGCGTGTATCGCGCGGTGAACACCGGGAGGAGGCACTTCCCGGGGAAAATGGAGACGGGGCTGTTCCTTCATCTCGAGAAGCTGCCAGAGTGACCGAAGAAGAAGTGGACCTGCGTGACCGTAAACATGAGCTTTCCATCGAAACCTTGCGTAAAACCTTCCTTGCCATGGATAGCGATGTGCGCGTTGTCTTCATTAAGCTCGCAGATCGTTTACATAATATGCGTACCCTGGGCGCCTTCCCTGAAGCAAAGCGCCGCCGGATCGCGCAGGAGACTCTTGATATTTTCGCTCCCCTGGCGAACCGTCTGGGCATCTGGCAAATAAAATGGGAGCTCGAAGACTTGGGTTTCCGGTATACCAATCCTGAGAAGTACAAGGAAATTGCCGAGCAACTGGCTGTGCGGCGCGAATCGCGTGAAACCGAAATACAAAACATCATCGAATCCATTTCGAAATTGCTCAAAGACGCCGGCATCAAGGCAGAAATAACCGGACGGCCCAAACACATCTATTCAATATTTAAGAAGATGGTCGAGAAGGGCAAGTCCTTTGATCTCGTGCGGGATGTGCGCGGCGTGCGGCTGATCGTCCCGGATGTGGCAGCCTGTTATGCAGCCCTGGGTGTCATCCACACCCATTGGCGGCCGATTCCCAATGAGTTCGATGACTACATCGCCGCTCCGAAGGATAATTTTTATCAATCCCTGCACACCGCCATCATCCACGACGATGGCCGACCAGTGGAAGTGCAGATACGCACTCTCGAAATGGATGAGAATGCCGAGTTCGGTATTGCCTCACATTGGCGTTACAAGGAAGGTGGTTCGCGCGATAAATACGACGAACGCATCAATTGGCTCCGTCGAGTTCATGGAATGGCGGCAGGATGTCGACGATGCCCAGGAATTCGTGGACGGAATGAAAACCGACGTCTTCAAAGACCGGGTCTACGTATTCACGCCGCATGGGGATATCATCGACCTCCCGGCCGGGTCCACACCAATCGACTTCGCTTACCACGTTCATACCAACGTCGGAAATCGCTGTCGGGGAGCCAAGGTGAATAACAAACTTGTTCCTTTGGATTACGCACTGCAAACCGGCGAACAGGTGGAAATCCTGACTGCCAAGCAGGGCGGACCCAGCCGTGACTGGCTCAACCCCAGCCTGGGACTGGTGCGTACGCAGCGTGCCCGCTCAAAGATCCGTGCCTGGTTCAAAAAACTGGACCAGGATCAGAATGTCTCCCAGGGTAAGGAGATCCTGGTTCATGAGATCCAGCGTCTCGGTCTTCCGGAACTGGATGATGATGGACTCAAAAATCTGGCCAAGCAATTTGATCATTCCCCCGAAGAATTATATGTTGCCCTCGGCTGTGGCGATATGAATATCGCCCGTGTGGTCAACAAACTAATGGAGACCAAGGAAAGTGATGACGTACTCGTTGTAGTTCCGCCAACCAGTGAGGCGGTTCCCACCGAAGCAGTCACCGTACTCGGGCTGAAAGGCTTGTTGACCAGCATGGGCAAGTGCTGCAATCCGACTCCCGGCGATGAAATTATCGGCTACATAACCCGTGGGCACGGAGCGACCATCCATCGCCAGGATTGTCCCAACATATTACGTATCCAGGATCGGGAAAGGCTGGTGAAGGTTTCCTGGGGAGAAAATGTGCGTACGTATCCGGTCCCTATCCGCATCCGCGCCTATGATCGTCAAGGGCTGATGGGAGACATCACCACTTTGCTAAATAGTGAAAGTGTCAATATGGTTGATGTGCAGGTTCGAATCAATAAGAACCTGGCCGATTTACGCATCGTGATCGAAGTCAAGGATATTGGCCAGTTGAGTCGCATGTTGGCTCGCATCGAGAACCTGCCCAACGTATTGGAAGCCCAACGCGTCCGGGGGGGCTGAATCCCATTTCTCTAATCAGCCTCTTAAGTACTTTGTTATAATCTTCTCATGCCCTGGCATACCCGCCTTCTGCGCGCCATCGAAATCGGCTTTTTCATTCTCTTCTTCACCCTTCTCCTGTCAGGCAGCACCTTACTCGTCTCCGCGATTCCCACCGATGCCGCCCGCCGCTACACCCGTCCGGTCGAATTCGATTTTGTCAATTGGACGTTGGATGCCCTGGGTGTAAAACTGGGCCAGGCTGCCATGGACACTCCGTTTTACTTTGGCGGATCCGACCAACATAAGCTCGTAGTGGATTATTTGCATCTGATGGATAACATCCTCCAGGACGAAAACAAGCTCAACCTCCTATACACGGATCCCTCGATCCGCGATCCCATGACCGCCTCTGCTACCCTGCGGGCCGAACTTGGCGAACTCTACACCCGCCAACGCCAGGTCGCCCCATTGGCCGAGTCCATTTTGCAGGAACAGGTTTCAGCCACCCTTGCCGACCTAGGCCTGACCACCGGAGGCCAACCAATCCCTCCAGTTCTGTTCCATATTACGCCCCTGCCCTATAACCTGGTCATCTCGCCGAGAGGAAAAATCCAGGAGGACGCCTCCATTTCCCTTCTCCCAGACCTGACCGTGGACCAACAAGTAGTGCTTGAAAACCAGGTGGATAAAAACCTGGATGTTTCTTCGCTGGTTGTTCCTGTGGGAGGCATTGGTACCTACCCGACCATGATCGAGCGCACAACCGCCCTGGACTGGCTGACCGACACACTCGCCCATGAGTGGACGCACAATTGGCTGTCATGGCATCCGCTAGGCCTGAACTATGAGACCACGCCGGAGCTGCGTACAATGAACGAAACAACTGCAGATATTGTCGGAGGTGAAGTGGGTGCGGCTTTGCTCAAACGTTACTACCCTGAATTAGTCCCCAAATATGCCTTGCAGGTCCAGGAGGAAAGGCTTCAGGGCAGTCCTGCCCAGGCGGATTTCAACTTCCGCGTTGAGATGCATACCACCCGCGTTCACGTGGACGAACTGCTCGCTGCCGGAAAAATTACCGAAGCCGAAACCTATATGGAGCAGCGCCGTCAATTCTTCTGGAATCAGGGTTGCTCTGAATGTTTCATTCGCAAACTCAACCAGGCATATTTCGCCTTTTACGGTGCTTATGCGGATATACCGGGTGGCGCCGCGGGAGAAGACCCGGTTGGTCCGGCTGTGCGTGCCTTGCGCGCCCAGAGCAGCTCTCTGTCTGCCTTTTTAAAGAGGATCGCTCAAATGAGTTCATTCGAGCAATTGAAGGACGCCCTGACCCATTGAATCGAGCCTATATGCGGAAGATTTCATCCCTGTCCATTCTCCTGGTTTCCATTTTTATCCTTTATTCCTGCTCATCGGCCCCTGCAACGACAAATCCAACCTTGCGTGCCACACCGGTGACCACATCCACGCCGGGATCCATGCCATGCACGATACTGCATGTCCTGGCCACGCCGGAGGCACTGGGAGCCCAGTTCGGAGATCGTGGCCACATCGCCGGTCCGGCGGACGCACCAGTGACCATTGTGGTCTTCAGCGATTACCAGTGCCCGGCTTGCGCGTTTCTGGCTGCCAGTCTGAAGCAAATTCGCCTGACGCATACCACTGACGTGCGACTTATTTATGTTAATATCCTAATTTCGAGCCATGACAAGGATGCACTTGCCATTCAGGCAGTTGAATCGGCCGATTTGCAGGGGAAGTTCTGGGAAATGCACGATCTCCTTTTTGATAAACAATCCGAATGGTTTCCTCTCTCTCCAGCAGCCTTCGAAGCGTGGGTCGTTCAGCAGGTGACCAGCCTCGGGTTGGACCCGGCGAAATTTCAGGCGGATTTCAAAGGCCTAAAGGTGGCGGATCGTCTCCGGCAGGTTGCCCAATCCTCTGCAGGTCAGTCAATTGTGCCACCTATTTTATTCGTCAACAGCGCCTCCCGTTATTCTGGCCTGGCTGATTTTGCCAGCCTCGATACCGTCGTACGCATGGAGGCACTCTCCGCACACCAATTCATAACTTGTCCGCCATGGATGATTGACCCGCTCAAGCAATATCTTGCTGCGCTCCACACCGCCAAAGGCGACGTGGTCATCCAGCTATTCGCGGACAAAGCTCCCTTGGCCGTTAATAATTTCGTCTTCCTTGCCCGCAGCGGTTGGTACGACGGCATCACCTTCTATAAAATGGTTCCCGATTTTCTCGTCATGACCGGCGACCCGAGCGAGACTGGAATGGGCAATCCTGGTTACCTTTTCCAGACCGAAATCTCCGCGAATTTACGCTTCGATCAACCCGGCCTGGTTGCAATGGATAACAGCGGACCTGACACAAATGGCAGCCGCTTCTTGATCACGCTTGCCCCCGCTGCTCAGTTGTACGGACAATATACGATCATCGGAAAGGTTCTCTCCGGAATGGATGTGCTTTCCAATCTCACGCCGCGTAACCCCCAACCTGGAGTTTATCTTTCGCAAGGAGATAAACTCATCAATGTTGCCATCCAGGAACGTTGAGATACCATTATGCAGCCCAATTTAACTTCCCATCGCCATCGGGACATCCTGTTACTCGTCTTCAGCATGGTCGGCATTCTGGGTTTGGCGGGTCGCGGGATTTATTTGGTCATCACCGGACTTACCTCATCCAAACTTGCCTCAATGAACGATTTGGCTTCCAGCCTTTATGATGCCGGTGGCATGTTCTTCTGTGCAGCTCTGCTCATACCACTCCTAATTCTCTGCGTCCGAAAATTAAATGGGGGAGAAATCCACCTGGTAAACCTTCCGCAAGTGAAATTCTGGCAAGTTGTTGTTTTTTTAGGTGCATGGGTGATCATGGTTGTTCTGGGCTCGGTCCTTTTTGGTCTGCTCAAATTTGGGGAGGTGGTGGCTTTGCCGTTCTTCTTACTGGGGATTGCGATGCCTATCACCGGACTGGTTTGGGTCGCCATCGGTGGCCTGCCGGCTGGTTCCTGGCGACGGTTCTGGGCTGCCTTCGGTATCGGTATGACTGGAAGCACGCTAGGAGCCCTGCTATTTGAATATTCGCTCGTGGCGATTGCCGCCCTGGCAGCCGGAATTGTTGCTGCATCAAATCCTGACTGGCTCACCATTTTTCAGCGGGTCAGGAACCAGGTGGCCAATGCCGGTGATGTGCAGGCACTATTGACCACACTGGCTCCCTATCTTACCAATCCTTTGGTTCTTCTGCTCGCCCTGATCTTCGCAGCCGTCCTTGCGCCGGTTATCGAGGAGACCCTCAAACCAGCCGCCGTCTGGTTGCTTGGAAAAAGCCTGCGCTCCCCTGCGGAGGGCTTTGCCTTGGGCGCACTATGCGGAGCAGGTTTTGCCTTACTGGAAGGGACGCTGGCAGCCGGTGGGAGCACTCAAATGGTCGGAATCGGAATCGCCGGGCGCGCGGCGAGTTCGCTGATGCACATTACAGCCACCGGATTGATGGGATGGGGGATCGCCTCAGCCCGACTGGAGAAACGTTATGGACGACTGGTTGGGGCGTTTTTGATATCCGTCAGTATTCACGGTCTGTGGAACGGTTCAGTGATTTTGGCTGTCTTTGGAGCCCTGCGGCTCACACTTCCTGGTGGGAGCTCTGATCCGCTTGGAATGTTGTTTGTCCTCGCTGGGATTGGAATTCTCGGATCGTTGTTTGTAGCTATCATGATTCTTCTTCCGATCATCAATCGCCGCTTGAGACCTGTGCCTCCTGTCTCCGATAGACCAATGCAAAGTGATATAATCGCCCCGCCTCATCTCTAACTACCAAGGAGTTCTCATGAGTTTGATTTTGAAAATTATTGACTTCGTATTGCACGTTAACGTTTACCTGAATGGTATTATCCAATATTATGGTGCGTGGACTTACGGACTGCTGTTCTTCATCATCTTCATGGAGACCGGCTTCGTTGTAACTCCCTTCCTGCCGGGCGATTCGCTCATCTTCGCCGCAGCCACATTCGCGCACGACGCGTTCAACCCCTGGTTGCTTTTTCTATTGTTGGCATTTGCAGCGGTCGCTGGAGACAACCTCAACTATTGGATCGGACATGCGGTCGGCGCCAAGGCTTACACTGGTGAAGTCAAATGGATTAGAAAAGAATACATGGAACGCACTCATGCTTTTTATGAAAAACACGGAGGCAAGACAATTTTCCTGGCACGCTTCGTACCCATTATCCGTACTTTTTCTCCCTTTGTTGCCGGAGTGAGTAAAATGCCTTATGGTTATTTCGTAACCTGGGATGTCATTGGTGGCGCCACCTGGGTGGCAACCTTTACCCTGCTCGGGTACTTCTTCGGAAATATCCCCTTCGTTCAGAAGAATTTTGAGCTGGTCATAATCGCCATCATTCTCATTTCGCTTGTCCCGGTTGTGGTGGAAGCGGTAAGAGCCAGAAGAGAAATGAAGCAACAAAACGCGGAAGTAAATGGTTAATATCCAATGCTCTCTCTGGCGTTGCTGTCTGGTGGCATATCCGGTCGCATGGGTCAGGATAAGGCCCTCATGCCCTTCCTGGGCCGCCCGCTTATTCTGCGTATCCTGGAACGCCTGGCATCCATCGCGGACGAAGTCATCCTAACGACCAATCACCCGGCAGATTATGCTTTCCTGGGCTTGCCAATTTATTCGGACATCCTGCCGGACCGTGGTGCGCTGGGCGGTTTATACACTTCGCTCGTCGCAGCCAAAAACCCTTTCGTCGCCGCAGTCGCTTGTGACATGCCCTTCACCAGCCCAGACCTCTTTAAACACGAAAACGATCTCCTCTCCAAAACTGGAGTAGACGTGGTCATACCATCCACAGAAAAGGGATTGGAACCGCTGCACGCTGTCTATCGTCGTGAAACCTGTCTGCCGGTCGTCCGTTCGGCTTTGGAAGCTGGCAGGTTGAAAACGATCGCCTGGCTGCCGCAGGTAAATGTCAGGATTGTCCTGCCTGAAGAAGTGGCGCGTTTTGATCCGCATAACCTGGCATTCTGGAATCTCAACACGCCGGACGAATTCCGGCAGGCGGAAGAACAAGCCAGGTTGCTAGAAAATTAACAGTGCGTTTCCTTCCCGCGGTAATATCGCTCCCCTGCGCAAGTCCGGCATAAAAGTTTTCCATCCACGTACACTTGCCGTCCGTTGATAATCTCTTCCCCACAATTTGAACATTTCGCCCGTAAGCCTGGACGGCTCAGAATGGTCCCAAGTGGCGGATCCAACTCAACTTCCTGAAAAGTGAATAATTCTGCCTCCGGCATAATCTGATAGCCCTTGAGTTGGGCATAATATTTCTTCTTTACCTCTGGTGCATATGCCAGTGCACCCTGGCGCACGTCTAGGCAAGGAGCCAGGCGAATTGTCTTCCCCGTCTTTACATTGGCGAACACGGCTGCGATCTTGCCCAGGTCCACAACCCGCAGCGTACGATGTCCGACAGTTGCCCCGCTGGCAACTTCGATCCCATCAGCAAAACAGCCATCTGTCTCGATGATGATGAGGGCGGCTTTATTGTGAAAGGGTGCTTCCAGCCCAACCGCCGCCAGCCCGGCCAAACCCATCCGCACACCCAGAACCTGGCGGGGACAGAGATGTTTGTGCCTGGCGGAAGATTTCTTTAGAAGTGCAGATAATTCGATCGACACAGGGGACTCCCATTGTTAAATCGTATATAAATGCAACTTGTCGTCCGGCTTGGTTTCGAGCCGGAAAACGGACAATGCTTGAATGGCCGGTCTACGCGTTACCTTGCCATCTGCATCGAATCGCGAGCCATGGCAGGGACAGACAAAGCCTTCCGTCTGGCTTTCCACGGTACAGCCCAGGTGGGTGCAGACCAGACTTAGAGCAGAGAAGCCTTTATCATCTCGGATCAGAACTGCCGGAATGTCTGCGCGAACCGTTCGTGAACCAATCGGATAATCCGAAGCCAGACCCAGATCGAATTCGGTCGGGACGGGTGGCTGCGATGGATAGCCCAGAAAACGCATCAGCCCGCCCAAACCAAGCAGACCACTGGCAGTCAGGAGAGCATTCCGGCCCAATTTCTGAAAGTCCCGGCGGGAGAGTCGCTTCGCATTCATCTTTGTACCGAATGGCATTTATGACAGGACGCCGAGTTCTGGTCATTCGGATCCTGCGTGCAGCCTGAACCCATCACTGGTTTGAAGGTGAACACCTGCCCGGTCGTTTTGCCGACCAACTCGTAAGACCCATTCGACAGAACCCGCGTATTCCAGAGGGGTTCGCCCTT
Source organism: uncultured Chloroflexia bacterium (assembly GCA_963806575.1). Taxonomy (GTDB): domain Bacteria; phylum Chloroflexota; class Anaerolineae; order Anaerolineales; family Villigracilaceae; genus UBA877. Next base: position 394,884 of record CAWDYX010000028.1, read on the forward strand.
CTCGGTGATCAGGATGGTATCGCCGATCTGCAGATTCACCACCGGATTGAGCAATGCCTGCCGGAAGGCGATGTTGTTCGGATCGGTCAACACGAGCGTCTGGGGCAATTCGGTGAGAGTGCCGTGGCAGGTCTTGCATTGAATGTACTGGATCTGTTTTTTATTGCTGTACAGATTACCATCCCCCATCGCTTCGGTGCGGGTATGGCAGTCAATGCAATCCAGGGTGTACTCGCATTTCGTGAACTGCGCAATGGGCTGGTAAAAATCATGCAGGCGGTCAGTGGGATTATCCGGACGCGGCTGAAAGGTGATCGTTCGCAAATCGTAGTTGCCGCGGTTGTGGCAGGTGTCGCACTGTGTATAGGAGATGGCAGTGGTCAATTTGTGAACCTGGGTTGCCGTGCCCGTGTCCACGCTGTTCAGGTCGGTGGATTGTGTCGGTGTGTGACAGGCCGCGCAGCCAGTGAAATGATCATAACGGCCTCCCGTCTGCTCGGGCTTGGCGGATAGGTGACAGGTGAGGCAGTTCTGCCCGAATGCCTGGACTGCTGGATTGGTTTCCGCACGCGCGTCAAAAGAAGCCAGGCTGGTGATCCCGCTGGCGCTTTGGCTGTCTTGGATGGCGGTCGCCCCCAGGTGGGCAATCAGATCGGGTTGAACTCCGAAGGTAAAGCGAATGATGGCGATCGCACCCGCATAAGTGGCTTGGATGCTGGTGGTGGCGCGCTGGATATGGTCATTGTAACTCGCCGCAGTACCGCTGTGGCAGTTCGCGCCTCCACAGGAAACCTGCACCACCGAAAAATCCGCCGGGTTTTTGCCGCCTCGCATCGTGCTGTGGGCAAGATTCGCATCCAGAGCCAGGCGTTCGCCACCGTGGCAAATAACGCAGCCGAATGTTTTAATTGGGTGTGATTTGCTTATTTCGGGCAGGTCACCATGGCACGAAAGGCAATACTCCACCTGACCGGTCAAAGTGGGTGTCAACGCTACCGGATTAATGCGGCGACTCTCCTGCCAGGCAATTAACAGCAGGGTGAGCAGCAGTAAAGTGGAAGCGATTACCATCCAGCGGCGCATCAAGAGAACACCGGCATTAATGCCAGAACCGTCAAAATCATAATGGATAATACAATCAATATGACAACAACTTGGGCAAGACGGTTGCTTTTTGGGAACCAATGCCCCGTTTCTCTAAGTGCCGGCTTTGGAAGAATATACGGAATGAGCGTCACCAGAGCCAGGATTGCCAGCGGGACGACCACTCCCCAAAGGAACGGGCTGCCAAGCTTGAGTAGTTCCTGCACCCACAGGAAAAACCAGGGGGCACGCACTGTTCCCGGCAAGGTTGAAGCAGCATTGATCGGCGGGGCGATCGGCGCGGGAACGAATACAGACAGCAGCAGGAGCGCCACGGAAGCCAGCAGCATCGCCAGCATTTCCCGCCGAACAAGTTCATACCGGGAAATGCGTAATTGTGTTTCCCGCAGGGGTGGTGGCGGAACAGCGATCCCGCCATCCCGCCGGACGCGGAAGATGTGCCAGGCCACCAGGATGACCGCCGGGATCATTAAGCCGAAAATATGCCAGCCGTAAAAACGGATCAGCGTTGAGGACCCCGGTTGAGTTCCGCCGACCAGGCTGCCATATAGAGCCATTCCAATTAGTGGAATGGATTTGATCAGATTGGTGCCGGCAACCAGCGCCCAGCGGATGCCCTCGTCCCAGCGTAGAATGTAACCGGTAAAGTCCAGGAGAACCGCCAGCACGAATGCCCCCATCCCAAGCAGGTAATTGAAGCGCCGGGGTGGCAAATAAGCCCCGGTGAAAACTACGCGCAGCAGGTGCACGACCGAGACAATCACCAGGAATTGCGCCGCCCAGAAATGCAGGTTACGTACCAATCCGCCAAATGGAACGAGGTAGATCAGTGTCTGGATCGAAAGGGCCGCTTCGCCCGGGGTTGGGATGTAATAGAAAACCTCCAGGATGCCTGTCACCGCCAGGATCAGGACCAGGAATACCGCCAAGCCGCCGGCCGCCAGGGTGTAGCGAAAGCGTGCCTGCCTGGCTGGGATGCTGGGGGGATGGAGATGGTGAAAGAAGGATGGACGCATCTATAAATTATACACACTGGCTGAAAACCGCCCCTATGCCAGGAGCGGTCGACATGGTTCAGGGAAGATGAACTGACCGTGATTTCTTATACAAACTTAATCACCAGCCGGGGACTTGGCAGGCAGGAGGTCATTTGTCTCTCGCACTGAAGCCATCTCGAGGGGCATGGTCTCGGTAAAGATCGGGAAGTAGTGGGCGATAAGGGTATAGACCAACAATACTCCTGAGGCTACACCTACCAAGAGAGCTAATTCCAAGATCGAGGGGAAATATGAAACGCCATTTAGTGGTTTCATCGTGAACCAGGTTATGTCAAAACGATTGAGCAGTATTCCCGCAGCTACGAACAAAGCGCCGATCAGTGCGCCAACGCGTTGCGAGCGTATTTTCTTGATGGAGAACAATATGATGGGAACAACAACCCCAATGACCAATTCGGTCAAATACAAGACGCTGAATATTCCGCTGGTGAAAAGCAGGCCCAATTCTCCCGTCAAGGTAAGTTCGCCTAATTTCATAATCAAGTAGAAGTCCCAATACCCACGGCAACAGCCAGCCCAGTTTTTCAATCACCTTTTCGCTGAGAGTCTGACCATATAGCCGGATACTGATAAAAGAGCCAATGATGATTGTGGAGATACCCGCCGCCAGCGACGAGACAAGGAAATTCTCGGGTTGAATGATGGAGTACCACAAGGGGTGCACGCGAGGCACCATGATAACGAACAAAGATCCGAGGGATGACTGGTGCATCGATGAAAGGATGATGCCGGCAATAACCATAGGAATGGTTATTCTTTGGAGGAGAGTGAGCAACTTTTTATTTTTCATCCTCTCCAAAAATACCGGACTCAATTCATAGAACAGGATTGCCGAGTAGATTGCAATGCACCAACTCACTTCAAAAAGCGCCGAAGAAAGATTTGGGTACACTAAAAAGTGCCAGAAACGATCCCATCTACCCAGGTCGAAGAACAAGGTGACCAATACCGAGCTGTATCCAAGGAACCCAAATAAAACAGTCGGGCGGATGGCTGAATGCAAATCGTGCACATGGAAGATATAAACCAAGGCAGCCAGTGTAAAGGCTGCGCCAGCAAATGCTACCATAGTCAGGTCAAAACTGATCCATACCCCCCAGGGGAATACGGTACTCAAGTTGGTAGTGCTCCCCAGGCCGGCATACAGACGATACAAGCCAGCACTCAACCCTAAAACGGTCAATACCGCCAGGACATACGCAAAACGGGGCAGACTTTCCAATTCCTTGATCCTCTTGACTTGGACGAAGATGGACATGGCCTACTCCTCCTTTGTACTTTCAACCGTGGATTCGGCTTGCTTCTTCTCTTTATGCTCGAGCGCCAGGTAAATGCCCGTCATCCCAACCGCCACGCTCCCAGCGATGATGGGAGTGCCGATTTCTGTTGCCATGCGGTTGAATTCGGCCGGAGACTGCGTTCCTTTCGGAATAGGGAAGCCAAGTTCTTCAAACGGAACCGGGGAAATATAATACGTGGAAGTACCGCCATTTTCGTCTTCGCCATATACATGGTCAATATAGCGTTCCGGCTGGTTCTTGATACGGTCGTGAGCCAGGTTCAACATCGCTTCACGAGTTCCAAATTGAATCGCCTGGGTGGGGCAAGTAGCTGCGCAGGCAGGCTGCGATTGTCCCTCTTCCAGGCGGGCAACACAGAGATCGCATTTAATGATCAAAGCAAGACGTTGTTCCCATTCAAAATGCGGGACCTGGAACGGACAAGCATACATGCAATAACGGCAACCGATACAGCGCTCTCCATCGTAAGTCACAATCCCATCCTGGTTCTGCTGTAAAGCCCCGACCGTGCAGGCCGATACGCAGGATGGATCCACACAGTGCATACAGTGGTAAGGGGCAGTATAGCGTTTCAAATCAGGAAATTCGCCAATGATACCGGTATCTTTTATCCAGATACGCGTATGCTCCATGGGAACATTATTCTGGACACTGCACGCCACCAGACAGGAGCGGCAATCAATGCAGCGGCTGGCGTCAATCAAAAAGCCATATCGATGTACTGTCATGTTCTATTCTCCTGCATAGAGCGGCATGGACTTTTCAATATGCGACGCTCCCGCAATTTTCTGCACCGTTACAAACGTCTGGCTGAGCGCCTGTCCGCCGCTGACCGGGTCGGTATAGGTGACATGCAGGTCCGAATCGCTGGCGCCCACACCGTAGGCGGTCGTCAGGCCCTTGGAGAGATGCCCGAATCCGGGGGTGAGGTAGACGCAATCCGATCTGATGGCCTGGGTGGCCAGCAGCTTGATGTGGATCTTGCCGGCCGTGCTGGCGACTTCCACGTCATCTTGATCCGCCAGACCCAGGCTTTTGGCGGTCTGGGCGTTCATCCACAAGCGCGGTTCGTCGGCATACTTATGCAGGAGCTGGTTGTTCTGGGTGCCCATCTGGGTGTACTGGGCCACCTTGCCGGTCAGCAAATAGAACTGGCCCGGCTTGGGCGCAGGCGGTTCCTCCCACTGCGGCACGCCTGGAAAACCACCTTTGTCAAGCGTGGTCGAGAACAGCTCGATCTTCCCGGAAGGAGTGCCCCAGGTCAACTCAGTATCCAACTCTTCGCCTGTTTCGGGCAGGTCGACATAACCTTTCTGGCGGACATCCGCGAGCGAGACACCCAGGGGAGCCAGTTGCTGCGTAAGATAATCCTCTTCATCCTTATATTGAAAGTAATCAGACAATCCCAAACGGTTTCCGAGCTCCTTGTAAATCCACAGGGCTGATTTCCCTTCGCCCAGCGGTTCGATGACCGGCTGTCGGATGAAAGCCTGCTCGCCAACGATGTTAAGCGGATCATAGCGTTCCAGGTAGGAGGCTTCCGGCAGCACCACATCCGAATACCAGGAGGTGTCATTCATGAGGATGTCCATCGTGACAATGAAGTCCATTTTGCCGAAGGCTTGCAGGGTGCGGCCGCGGTCGGGCAGGGACATGGCCGGGTTCTGGCGGGATATCAACCAGCCACGCGCCTGGTAGGGGCTGCCGCTCAGTATGGCCTCGCGTAACTCCTGAAAAACGCCGATGCTTAGAGGTACGAAAGGATATTTCCAGGGAACGCCATCGAGCCGCTGGGCCGAGATACGCGGAAAGGGTGGCTGCTTGGGGGCACCCAGCTTACCGCTTTCCTCCCCATTGGCCGTAAACATGGCCGTGTTCCAGTTGCCGACAATGGCGTTTAGGATGGCAATGGCCCGTTCGGTCTGGAATGAATTGACAAAATTAGAGGTGCGCCAGCCATTATGGGCCAGCGCGTTCGGTGCGGCCGCTGCAAATTCCCGGGCAATGCGCTGGATGGTTTCGGCCGGGATACCGGTGATGCCAGCCGCCCAATCGGGTGTGTACCTGGCAACTACGTCGGGCAGTTTCTCGAAACCGAAAGTGTAATTCGATACGAAGGTGCGATTGTACAATCCTTCACCAATGATCACGTTGAGCATGGCCAAATGGAAGGCCAGGTCAGTGCCCGGGCGGATCGGCAGCCATTCAGCCGCCTTGGCCGCCGTCTTGGTAAAGCGCGGGTCCAGGTAGATAACCTTGGCACCCCGGTCAATGGCCTTGCTCAGGGCTGAAGTTTCCGAGGTGGAGATGGCCTCCATCAAATTCCGACCGGTCAGGATGATGTATTTCAGGGTATCGTACTTGCGGTCAGGCTCTTCCATACCGTAGGTCATAAGATTCGAGACGATCATGGCGTTGAAGCACAGGCTGCGCTGGGTGCCGTAATTGGGAGAACCAAAGGCATTCAGCAGATTTTCAAACTGGAACTGGCTCAGACAGTGCGTGGTTGAAAACACCATCGCTTCCGCCCCATATTTCTGCTTGATATCCAGCATATTTCTGGCAACAAGATCCAGCGCTTCCTCCCAGGAGGCTTTGCGGAACAGGCCTTCGCCGCGCTTGCCCACCCGAATGAGTGGAGTAAGCACCCGGTCGGGGTCGTAGGTGTTCATCAGGCCCGATTGACCGCGCGGGCACAGGTTACCGAGTGAATGCGGATGCTCGGGATTGCCTTCGAGTTTAACCACGCGGCCTGCTTCCACTTTGGCCAAAAGCCCACAGCGCCAGACGCACATTTCGCACATGCTGGGAATATAGCCGTTGCTCGTGGCATCCAATAGTCCGCTGGCGCGCGCCGCTTCAGCCACCTGGGGTGGGATGAATTGGCCCAGGACAAGCGCACCAGCAGCGGCGCCACCCAATTTAAGAAAGTCACGGCGTGATATGGTATTCGTCATGGATTGCTCCAAAAAACATGAAAGTGATTTTCCAAACAAAAAAAGACGGAATAAACGAATGAAGCAATTTGTCAGTGTTTTGTTCGGATATTATCAACCGAGATATTTTCATAAGTAGTGTAACTTCTTTTCTGTAATTTCATGAAATAGTAGGTCAGGTGTTATCCTCACGGTGACCACACCAAAAGGAGAGACACCATGACCTACCGAGAGGATTTTACCTTACCCGCTGAACTTATGGAACGGGTCAGCAAGCAAGGATTTGACATTCTGCCGGAACTGATCCAGGTGATCATCAATGCGGCGATGCAGGCGGAACGGCAGCAGTACCTGAAAGCAGAACCTTACCAACATACCGAAGAACGAGAAGGGCATGCCAACGGCTACAAGCCGAAGACGGTCCACACCCGGGTGGGCAGCATCACCTTCTGCGATCCCGCAAGTGCGTGAAGGCGGGTTCTACCCGGAAGCGCTGGAGAAGGGTCTGCGGAGTGAACGAGCCCTGCTGCTGGCGCTGGCGGAGATGTACGTGCAGGGCGTCTCCACCCGCAAGGTGAAGGCGGTCACCGAGAAGTTGTGCGGGGTGGCCATGTCTTCGACCCAGGTCAGTCATGCTGCTGCACTCCTGGACACAGAACTGGAGAAGTGGCGCAACCGACCGCTGGGAGAGTATCCCTACCTGTTCCTGGATGCCTATTACGAGCAGGTGCGGGAGGATGGACAGGTGCGCCATCTGGCCGTTTTGATCGGCCGTGGGCGTCAATCTGGACGGAAAACGCGAGATCCTGGGCGTTTCTGTGTCCTTGAGCGAGCACGAAGTCCATTGGCGAGCCTTCCTGGAGAGCTTGAAAGCTCGCGGCCTGGGCGGAGTGCAGCTCATCACCAGCGATGACCATGCCGGTCTGCGAGCCGCCCGCCTGGCTGTGTTCGGTGGCATTCCCTGGCAGCGTTGCCAGTTCCACCTGCAACAGAATGCCCAGGCCTACGTGCCTCGCAAGGAGATGCAAGCCGAGGTCGCCGAAGATATCCGCACCATCTTCAATGCCCCGGACCGCACCACCGCAGAGGCTTACCTGGCCAAGGCGGTTGAGAAGTACCGGAAGACCGCCTCCCGCCTGGCCGAATGGATGGCCGTGAACATCCCGGAAGGATTGACGGTCTTCTCCTTCCCAGCTGCTCACCGGCGCCTGATCCGCACGACCAATGGCGTGGAACGCTTACACCGCGAAGTCCGCCGCCGGGCACGCGTGGTGAGTATCTTCCCCAACCCGGCTTCCTGCCTGCGCCTGGTCTCGGCTGTGCTCAGCGAGATCAGCGATGAGTGGCTGACTGGCAGAACATATTTGACTTTTCAAGGTTCAGAGTAGCTCGTTCTTTTTCTTTCAGAGGATGCACTTGATCTCGAATTTACAGAAAAAACCTTGCACTATCACTATTTTCCCCTTTTTAAATATTAATGTTGGTCTTGATATTTCAGATGCATTATCACTAGTAAATGAAGGAAATCCCTTTGAAATCAGAATTTATTAATAATGACTTAGAATTGTTATACATCATTTCTTTTATATCGTCTGAATATTTATCAAATAATTCTGTTCCTTCAACTCCTCGTAAAAAGTATTTCATTGCACTATCATATTTCCCTGATTGTATGGCCTTTTCCATTGGTACTACCGATCCCATTCGAAATCTAATAATTGAAAATATCACTTTTGGCTTACTATGCATTAATTTGAACATATCCTTTGGCCGTGGAGTTAATGAATTGTTAAAAACTAATTGGGGTATTGCTGGTTCTGCTAAGACGAGAGATTTAATGAATTTGTTATTATAACGAGCAAATTGCAATAATAATAATCCGCTATATGAATGGCCGACAAAATGCGCAAATTCTATTTTCTTTTCCTTCATAAATCCTAATAAATCGTTAACGTTATCTTTTATTGACCAATTATCATTTTTGTTTGGAACATTGGGATATGCAAACCTTCTATTTAAAAGGATGACTTTATATTTACTTGATAATGGTTCTACCTGATATTTCCACACTCGATAATCAGATATCCCTCCATGAACACAAATTATTGGGACACCTTCGCCTTTTTCAAAATATTTTATCTTGCTTCCATTAAACACAATATATTTCAATTCATTTTTACTTATTCGTGATATTTCCATATCAGAAGCCTCACTGGTTTAGATTGAATTTACTTTATCCGCCCAACGGCTGGTGGCTTAGGCGCTTGGCCATTTCCGATTGGTAGTTGTTATTTTAGCAGGAATTTTAAATCGCAATTCGGCGTTCGCTTGCGGAACCTTGGCCAAGTCGCCTGCAGCCACGTGTTGGGCGGCGTGTTAGCATCGGCGAACTGATTGAATAAGAGCAGCCACATTTTCGGGTTTTGCATCTAGTGGCACTTCGCAGCCAGAACTCAAGATAAAGCCACCATCTGGGCCAATATTCCTGATTAGATTTTGGCAGTATTCTGAAACTTGATCAGGTTCTCCTTGTGCCAAAAGCGTGGCAGGGACATCTCCTTTCAAGCATAACCAATCCCCAAGAATCTCTTTGGCTTTGAAAATGTTTGTCATGCCATCGAGTTCAACAACACAGCTTGCGCGCGGTAACTCTCGCAAATAGGGAAGCATAAGTATCCAATTCCCGTCACAATGCAAAACAGAAACGACCCCGCTTTTTTGGAAAGCATCCACCATTTGCTTTAGGCTAGGTAGCACAAAACGCTCAAACATCTTTGGCGAAATGAAGGATGCACTGCTTCTCATTGGGTAAATACATATTCGTTTTCCACCCGTGAGGCGCAACGGGATTTTTGCCATATTCACGATTTCAGGGGTGGCGACTTTAATCGTTTGCTCAACAATCTCGGGACAATCAAATAGATCGTGACAAAATGGTATTAGCGAACGCGCCAGCGAAAATAGATCAAATGCTGGGTAACATGCTGCGTAGAACATGGCAGGGAGTCCCATTTTCTTCTTCCAGTAATTGACATTGCTTTTGATGCGTATCCCCTGCAATATGAAACCCCGAATGGTTAAAATGCGCCCAAGCAAACCGGAAGAAATATCAGTGCGTATTTTGGGGAGATACTGCATGAACCATGCCCAGTATCCCTTTCGGATGATGAAAGCGTAGTCATCACGGCTCATCACTTCGCTCTCAGAATATTGGAATTGAGCATCAGCTTCAAGCTCGTCGCCAGGTAATAGGAGACGCAACATTTGTGACTTCGCAGCATCACGAGGCCATAGGGGAAAGATAGCATCTGGCGTGCCAACTCTTGCAAAAGTTGCCTCCAGCGCCTGTTGCCATTTATGCAAACTGGAAAAAATGTCGGCCTGTGTCATACCAGCGCATCGACCAGCGAATGATATTATCAGAGGCGCAACGGGTATGGAATTTCCCCGCCTTAGTGCTATTGCGTCTTCAATCCGTTCTGAAGCAGACATATTATTCCAACTCCATGAAATTTCATCATACTAAAGCCGCCTAACGGTGAGCGTAAGCGGCGGTGGGGCGGAGTGTAAACTCGGCTCAGGAGCAGGATTCTGCTTGGGCGTAGTATAAACCGATTTGGCGGGATAAATCCCCACCGTCCGCTTCACGCTGTGTTGGGCCGCTTGGATTAGTTACTCAACTGCGGAGTAACCATCCTTGTTTCTGATATTCAACCCAGGTTTCACTCAAACCCTCAAAGAACGAATGTGGTTGCCATCCTAATTGTTCTTTCGCTTTGTTATTGCTAAAACACCAATCAAACCCGATCATATCAAAAAAATCTGGTGGAAAGACGGATTTCCCTGTAAGAAAACGGCTACCAGAAGAGATTAGCTTTAGAACAGATAAAGGTATACGTCTTCGGGGCGGTTTTTTGCCAAGCACCTCCGCTACCATAGCCCAGATTTGCTTAAATGTGAGATTGTCATTCCCCAAGATATAGCCTTCTCCCATTTTTCCTTTCTCGTGGGTTAATAGAATACCAGCCACGGTGTCGTTATAATACGATAGGCAAAGCCGATTCTTTCCATTTCCCATAATTGCCACAGGCTTGCCCTCTGACATCCGCAAGAGAGTTTGATCCTGGAGACTCGGATGGCTCGTCGCTTGTGAGCAACCATAGCCAAATGCAGGGTAAACGATTTTGACAGACAATCCTTTCGCTGCATAATCTTTGGCAATTTCATCAGCCGCGTGTTTAGTCTTTTGATAGAGGTTCACATACTTACTGGTATCAATCGGCCGCGATTCATCTGCGGTTTCTCCCAATCGAGTGTGACCTAAGACTGATAGCGTACTCACCTGTACAATGCTGTCTACGTGCAGGTCATACGCTGCCTGAAGGACATTCCGGCTTCCATCTCGGTTAACACGCCACCATTCTGCCTCTGGGACGTTATGCCCAACGATTGCGGCCAAGTGGGTCGCGAATTGACACCCTTCCATTCCTTTCCGGATGGCATCTGCATCGGTTACATCCCCATCAACAAATGTGACCTCCGGAAATTCGAGCATAGACCGATTGGAGTTCTTGCGGACCATCACACGCATGGGAATCCCTTTTGCGGCCAATTCCCTTACCAAAACGCGCCCAATCGAACTTGTTCCACCTGTGATGAACATGGCCATAGCAGCTATTCCTTATGATTTGAAGTGGTATCTTTGAAAATCGGCAATGAATAATATCGCCTGCGCGAAGCGGCCCAACGGCTGGCGGCTCAGGCGCTTTGCCGGCTGTGCAGAACCTGGTTCATTTTACCCGAAACGTCATCGAAGCAAGTTGCGTTACCTCTCGCAGCCTTAGGCCAAGTCGCCTGCAGCCGCGTGTTGGGCGCACTTCAATTTTATGAACATTAATTATTCGTTTGGATAACCAATAATATATGTAAAATTGAATATTGGTGTGCCTGTACTTGCTTGACCGGTTTCCCACACGTAATTTGTGGTTCGGATAAGATCTACCAAATCATTCAATTCCTTTTCAGAATACACTCTCAATAATGAGATCACCCCATCCCAACATGTAGCTAGTGGAACAATAGGGATTATATAAGTCCATAAAATTCGCGAGAACCTAAAAGGTCGAATAAACGGCGTTATAAATAAATATGTTAAGAGAGTAATAATTGGAGATAATATTAGTAAAATAATTCCGGACGGAGGAATAAGGCTTGCCTCAAATACACCGATTGCCCTACCCTTCGCTTGCGCATCGAACAATATTTTTCTTCCCTCTTCGGGTCGGAAATGGTGGAATCCTTCAAACATCGTGCGCATTCCATCCAAATTATTCGGCACATCTCTAGCATCAATTGAATTCGGACAATATTCAATTCCTGGTATTGGGTTATTCGCCAATTTCATTATCGACTTTAAATTCGGGAATTTATCCGTAAGTGTAATTTTTACTGATAAACCATTATCATTTAACTGTTTTTGAAGATTTTTCCATGGACCTATTCCGCCGGAACATAAATCAACGATCCTCAACGTTTTTGCATGTTCCAATGCTTTTTGAAACAACGGGATAAGATTTTTATGACCCGATCCCATTGATGAAGCAAATTGTAGATAATCCGTTTGGATATCCCGGAATTCCTGCGGATACCACAGTAAATCGGTAAATTCAAAGAGGTGTATACGCGTCATTATTTGTTCTTTGCGCCCAACTACGTACTCGGTTGGGTGTCTCTGTATAATAGTCTATGGATGGAAATTGTCATTTTTGTACTATAATTACGGACATTATCAACCTAAAATGCAAATTATCAGTATCCATATTTTGAATCCAGTATAGCGATATCCTCAAAAAAATCAAGCAAAATCCATGCCTAAAAAACTTCTCGATCAAATGAGCGATGCCATTCGCATCAAGCACTACTCCTATCGCACAGAAGAATCTTATCTGGATTGGGTGCGCCGTTTCATCCTTTTTCATAATAAACGCCATCCCAACGATATGGGCGCTCCTGAGATCCAGGCCTTCCTCACTTACCTCGCCACACAGTGCAACGTCGCCGCATCCACACAGAACCAGGTGCTCAGTGCCATCCTCTTCCTCTATCGCGAAGTCCTCCACAAGGAAATTGAACCCATCCTGCTCTCCAGCGCCAAACGCTCCGAGCGCCTTCCCACCGTACTCACTCGGGAAGAAGCCCTAGCCGTCATCCACCACCTCGGCGGGATATACAAACTCATGGCCCAACTTCTCTATGGTTCCGGTCTCCGTCTGATGGACTGCTTGCGTCTGCGCATCCAGGATATCGACTTTGAACACCGGACCATCATTGTCCGCGATGGCAAGGGCGAAAAAGACCGTGTTACCCCTTTGCCCGATTCCGTCCTTCCCGACCTCCGGCGGCAAATTGAGCGCGTTCGCCTGCTCCATGAAGAAGACCTCGTCGCTGGCTGTGGGGAAGTATATCTTCCCTACGCCCTCGAAAAGAAATACCCGCATGCCGCCCGCGAACTGATTTGGCAATTCCTCTTTCCCGCTTCCAAATGCTCACTCGATCCGCGTACTGGAAAAGAACGCCGCCACCACCTGGATGCTACCGGTTTGCAGCGTGCCGTCAAAGCAGCTGCCAAAAAAACGGGTATCCAGAAACGCGTCAGTTGTCATACCTTCCGCCACTCCTTCGCCACCCATCTGCTCCAAAATGGCTACGATATCCGCACCGTCCAGGAACTGCTCGGCCACAAGGATGTGCGTACCACCATGATCTATACCCACGTCCTCCAGCGTGGCGGCCTGGCGGTGAAAAGCCCGCTGGATGATTGACGGGTTTCTCGCTCCCCCTCATTTTCGCCTGCCGGAATTCAAGCCCTACCAAACTATGAATGGCGTAAATGGGGGGATGTCCGCAGGACCGGGGGGCTTGACAAAATAGAACTTTTGTTCTATAATTATATCATGCCCGGCGAAGCGCAAACCTCGCCGGGTAGCTTTAATAGCCTGAGCGCTTCGCCCGCCAACCAATCATTCTCACCCGTAAAGGAAAGGACCCATGCTCCACATATCCACTAAACTCCGCAATTATCTTCAAAAGGTCAGCCGGGAGGCCGGCCGGCCCGTCGCCGTTTATGAAGATGGTTCGGACGGCTTGTTGGGGATGCAGGACTGTGATTTCGATGCCCTGCCCGGGATAAGGATCCCCATCGATCCCGATCAGCCTTACGAATTTATCGAGTATTCCATCGCCCAGGCGGCCACTCTTGGCCTGCTGGCTTACGGAAAAGGCTTTCGCCGGGTGGTCATCAAAATGGACGCCAGCCAGACGGAAGAGCAAAGCATCCGGATGCTGGTCGCAATGGTCGATGATATTCCCACCAGCAGCATCCTCCAGCAGGAAGATCTCAAGCCTTATTCCCCCGATTCATTTTATTGGCTTGAATATGAAATGGCCGCGGCCTTCTTCGGCATCGATGTCTTGTCGAAATATCAGGACCTCCTGTTCAAGCAGCGCTATCTGGTCTTCCGTTATATGCAAACATGGACCCTCCTGCGCTACGTTCCTCTTGGCGGCGCTGAACGAAGCCTTTTACTCAAGTACGAAGATGTTTTCAGGACGGCCTATCCAAGGGAACTTAAGCTGGCGCACGCCCTCCAGGACGTGATTATGAGGGAAGATCCGCTCACCGCCGCTGGGAACCTGGCCATTTTGAAGGCCGCCTTTCCGCTCTGGGGTCTGGAGAAATCGATTCTATTTGAGGAAGTCAGGTGAATATGGCCGGTATAAAAGGCAACACCAATGCATTGAAGCACGGATTATATGCCAGGCACTACGACGTGCAGGACCGGGCAGAGTTGCGCCGCATGTCGCCGGAGGACTTCCGCCACGAGCTCTACCTGATGCGTTCGGTCGTCAGCAATCTCTACGCTATCCACAACAGGCTGCGCCGGCTTGTCGAAGAAAAGCTCGTCCTCGGGGAGCCGGCCGACCTCGAAGGGCTCTCCAGGATCACCAACAGCCTGTCGCTGGCGGTCACCGCCCTCAACACCACCGCCCGCACCTATGCTGTCTTCAACGGCAGGAATTCCTTGCTGAATGACGCCCTCGACGAGGCACTCGACAACATGCCCATTTTTCTGGATGAAAAGCCGCCTCGCCCCCATCACGGGGCCGCCGGGCTGCTTGGGGTGGCAGACGCCTCATGAAAACCTCCCAACGGACCTCCTACCTGTTGGCCAGACCGGATCGCTTCGCGCAGGCGGGCCGCCTCAAACTGCGCTCCTACCAGGAGCAGGCCATCCAGGCGGTGGCAGATGGCGTCCGGCGCCGGGACGGGCTGCGCTTCGTCTGGATCTTCCCCAGGCAGAGTGGCAAGGACGAGGCGCTGGCGATCCTGGTTCAGTATCTGTTGACCCTGTTCAAGCAGGAGGGCGGGGAAATGGTCTTCTTCAACCCCACCTTCAAGCCCCAGACCGAGACTTCAATGCGCCGTTTGGAGTGCCGGCTGGACGGTAATCCCCTCACCATGGGCAGGTGGAAGCGTCGTTCGGGCTACATCTATCAGCTTGGCAAAGCGTACTGCACCTACCTGAGCGCCGATCCGACCGCGCACGTGGTCAGCGCCACGGCGAACCGGCTGCTGGTGGTGAACGAAGCGCAGGATATCGCTATCCTGAAATATGACAAGGACATCGACCCGATGGCCGCTAGCAGCCACGCCGCCATCCTGTTCGCCGGCACACGCTGGACCGAAACCACCCTGCTTGAGCGCGAGTACCAGCAGGCGCTGGAAGCTCAAAAACAGGATGGCCGGCAGCGGGTGTTCTTCTTCACCGCCAATGATGTGCGCAAATGTGTGCCGGAATATGGTCGGCACGTGGATGAAGCGGAAACCAGGCTGGGCCGGCAGCATCCCCTGGTCAAGACCCAGTTCTTCTGCGAGACCATCAACGGCGAGGCGGGCATGTTCCCGCCGGATCGGTTGGCGCTGATGCAGGGCAGCCACAGCCTGCGTATAGAAGCGGAGCCGGGCAAGGACTACGCCTTCCTGATCGACGTGGCGGGACAGGATGAGAGCCGCATGGCGGGCGAAGACGGCCTGCAGAATCTCGAGCGCGACGCAACCAACCTCAAGATCGTGCAAGTGGAAACGGAGGCCAACGACCTGGTGGGGAAACCGACCTATCTGGTGGTCTTCCGCAAGCAATGGATCGGGGAAAGCCATGTCAAGGTTTTTGGGGCGCTGCGCCTCCTGGTGCAGACCTGGAAGCCGGAGCGTATCCTGATCGATGCGACCGGGGTGGGGGAAGGGCTGTGGAGCATGCTCCATAATGCCTTTGGGGAGCAGATCGTCAAGCCGGTCAAGTTCACACCCAAATTAAAGAGCGGGCTGGGCTACGGCTTTTTGGCGTTGATCGAGAGCGGGCGCTATCGCGAGTATTGCCCGCTCGACAAGGTGCTCAGGCTGCAAATGGAAAAGTGCCGCTCGCAGATCATGCCGGGGCCGGGCAAGCTCATGCGCTGGGGCGTGCCGGACGGGACCCGCGACGAGCATGGGGAGGCTGTGCACGACGATGACCTGATGACCGCTGCGCTTTGCTGCCTGCTGGACAAGGATGATTGGGAACCGGCCTGCCAGGAGACCACACCGCTCATCGTCCGCGTCCGGGATCCGCTCGAGGATATGGACAGCAGCTTCTAACTCGTTCCCTCCCCCTTCTTCCTTCTCTCATTTCACTTATTTAATTTCTACTCCTTGATCCCCCTCTTTTTCTCCAAAAAGCTGAATAATTTCGCATTTTTCATCGGGATCGGCGCGGAACAATTCTGGGGTTGCTTCAAATAAGCGCGCATCCTGCCAAATTCTTGCCTTTTCTCTTGTTTTCCCTCGCTTTTTTCCTGTTTTCAAAAATCGTTCCTCATCGTTTGGATATTTGCCGCTCGCGCACCTGCATTTCTCTCGGTGAAAAACATGAATCAAAAAAGCCTTCCGAAGGTTCGGAACCATCGGAAGGCGCCTGTTTGATCCGTCTACGGCGAAGTCTGGAAGGAT
>CAWDYX010000029.1:0-8642 GCA_963806575.1 uncultured Chloroflexia bacterium
CAAACGACCAACGGTGGTGGTAGCTGGAGCGAGGTCAACCCGACGGTTGCAAAGTAAAACGGATCAAGGGTGCCCTGCGGGGTGCGGCGTAAATGCTGCAGGGTGGAGGGGATCGCTGTATTATTATCGTAAGTTAATGATACCTATGCCTGGTAAAAACGGATCGACCAACTACTATCCTGAAGCCTATCAAAACCAGACCATCACCGGGCTGGAATTAGCGCTTCTTCTTTTCAACCCATTGACCATCAGGCAGCTCCTTGATCTTGTGACAGGCATCCAGCTGGGTTTCGAGACCCGCTCGATTTATGAAGATGAAGATCCGGCTTTACGGTTTTTGAGCCTGCGCGAACGTGCCAGCCTGGAGAACGGCGGTGACCTGGAGGAGGCCATTGCATGCTCTTGTGCCTCACGCTCCGGCAGCATTTTGGGAGAGCATGGCAGGGTGTCATTGATCTCTCGGGACGGGAACTCCTGGCGCCAGTCCATCCACAAGGCCTGGACCTCCTATGACTTGCAGGCAGCCGGGATGGAAATCCTTTTCCCCTTTGAGCAATTGCACCTTTCCCCTGAAATACAAACCTTCAAGGACCTGTCGAAGATCGCAAATTTCAGCCTGTCTCTTCCCGCACAATGGGATGAAGGAAATGTGTATCGGTTTAATTTGTTTCTCATCACAGCCAAGGATGGATTCTCCCTGGATCTGCGCGGTCTTGAATACACGCGCGTGATCGCCATGGATCCCGCCTGCTTTGAGGCCAGTCTATCCGGGAGCGATCTTCAGGAAGAGATCATCAAAAACCAATTTGTAAATCGGGGGATCAAGGAACTTATCAATATATTCAATGATTTGGATATTTAGGTGCAATAACCCTGACTTCACGTCTTGTCAAAACCTCTGGCACATCACATAAATTACATTCCCTACGATATCCGAACCTACGCCTAACACCGTCTCGCCCGCAAAGATCGTACGGGACAGGCAGCGCACCCTGTGGGTTTGGGCCTCGTGTCCCCCGTGGAGGAGTAAGAAGGCCTGGAAATCAAAACCCGCATGTGGGCGGGTGGTTGTGCCCCCAAGCGGACTCGAACCGCTGTTTGGGCCTTGAGAGGGCCCCGTCCTGGGCCACTAGACGATGGGGGCTTTATGCGCCGTTCAATTTGGATCAACGGCATGGCCAATGGTGGCTCGCCCGCACCTGCCCTACACCGATCGCAGGACGGTGTGGCGTACGAGTGCAGGCAGGCACATGTGATGTCACCTTTGCCAAGCGGGCGTGATTTTATCATCCGCCCACGGAATCGTCAATCAAAAGACTTCATTTAATTCTGTGACATTCGCTACAGGCTGGCCTGATTCTTTGGTATGATTGCATATTTGGAGGAGAGAACATGCCGAATTTTCGCGCAAAAATTCCAAACCATTTCGACCTGCCACGCCGTATCGACCGGCTGGGTGAACTGGCTTATAACCTTTGGTGGACCTGGAATCCATCCGGCCAGAGGCTCTTCTACCGGATTGATTACGCCCTCTGGGAACGTCTCAGCCACAATCCCTTGCTCTTCCTGCGTTCGGTCGGCCGCACCGAGGTCAACGCTGCCGCGCAGAATCCCATCTATCTGGAGATCTACGACCGCGTCTTCGCCAGTTTTGATGCCTACATGAATGCCAAGGAGACCTGGTGTACCGAAACATACGATGAACAATGCAACCAGCAATGGGCTTACTTCTCGATGGAATTCGGCCTGCACGAGACCCTGCCCATCTATTCCGGTGGCATGGGCATACTGGCCGGTGATTACCTTAAGGAATTCCTCTGATCTTGGCCTCCCGCTGATGGGTGTGGGCCTGATGTATGCCGAGGGTTACTTCTCCCAGCGCATCTCCGAGGATGGCTGGCAAGAGTCGATCAATAACCTGCTTAATTTCGAGGAGTTGCCGGTTCTGCAGGTGCTCGATAGCGCTGAGAAACCCCTTGCAATTTCGGTCAGCTTCCCCGATCGCACAGTCATAGCCAATATCTGGGAGCTGCGGGTGGGACGTGTGCCGCTCTACCTGCTCGATACCGACCTGGACGAGAATACTCCCGCCGACCGCAACCTGACCCTGCGCCTCTACTGGAGCGACCTGGATTTACGGATTGCCCAGGAGATCCTGCTCGGCGTGGGCGGGGTCCGTGCCCTGCGGGCGTTGGGGTACGACCCGACTGTCTGGCACATGAACGAAGGTCACGCGGCCTTTCTGACCCTCGAACGGGCACGTGAGCTCATTGCCAAGGGCTTGACCTTTGAAAAAGCCATCACCAAAACCCGGCATGGCAATATCTTCACCACGCATACGCCCGTCCCGGCCGGGAACGATGAATTCCCGCTCTGGCTGGTGGACAAAAACCTCTCCAATTACTGGCCCGAACTTGGTCTGAATCGCGACCAGTTCATTGACCTTGCCCGCAGTCGGGAGGCCTGGGGTGAGACCTTCAGCATGCCCATCCTGGCTCTGCGTTTCTCGGATGGCCGGAATGCCGTCTCTGAGCTGCACGGGCGCGTCGCCCGCCGCATGTGGAAATTCCTGTGGCCCGAAATCCAGAACGAAGACGACGTGCCGATCAACTATGTGACCAACGGCGTTCACACTGCCACCTGGCTGGCCCGCCGGATGCGCGTCCTGTTCGACAAGTATCTGGGAGCAGACTGGCTCGACCGCCTGGATGATCCCGAGACCTGGATAAAGGTGGACGCGATCCCTGATAACGAATTGTGGGACGTCCGGCTGCACCTCAAGCGCAAGCTGGTATTCTATGCTCTCGAACTCACCCGTCAACGTTGGATGGAAGGCGGCTACCACCCGGTTCAGGCCATCGCCTCCGGCATTATGCTCGATCCCTACGTTCTGACCATTGGTTTTGCGCGCCGCTTTGCCACCTATAAGCGCGCCGACCTTGTCTTCCATGACCTGGAGCGCCTGCTTGAAATCATCAACCGCCCCAACCGCGCGGTGCAGATCATCTTTGCCGGGAAGGCGCATCCTGCCGATGACCCTGCCAAACATATCATCCAGGATGTGTACCGGATCATCAAAAAGGCCGAGAATGGAGGACGGCTGGTCTTCCTGGAGGATTACGACATGAACCTGGCCCGCTACCTGGTCCAGGGCGTGGATGTGTGGATGAATAACCCGCGCCGCCCGAACGAGGCCTCTGGGACTTCAGGGATGAAGGCCGCCTTGAACGGCGTGATCAACTTCTCGGTATTGGATGGATGGTGGCGCGAGGCCTATAACGGTTCCAACGGCTGGGCCATCGGCGACGACCCCGGCCTGGATGCCGAGGTCGAGGATGAAGCAGACGCCACGAGTTTTTATGATGTTTTGGAGAACCAGATCATCCCGCTCTATTACACCGAACGCAACGCCGATAACACCCCGCTCGAGTGGCTGGCGATGATGAAAAAATCCATCCAGACCATTACCCCGCAATTCAGCACACGTCGGATGCTCAAAGAGTATATCGCACGGCTGTATCTTCCCGTCAAGAAATAGGATCAAATCGACTTTGCCCGAAAATATCCGGATACTTCTCCCTGGAATCAAATGCTCCCCATCCGGGGAGCATTTGATTCCAGAAATATCCCTTGCTAGACCTTCTTCAACACTGGCAAGCCATTTGCTGTTTCTTGCACTTTGTATCCCTGGGGCACGACTTCCAAAACTCCCGCTTTCTTCTCTTTGGAAAAGAAGTAAAGCGTCTGGGTCTTGCCTGTCTTCGTTTTGGTTACTCTTGCATGCAAGAAATAAGTGACACCGCGTTTGTTTTTAAAACTGAAAGCCATAGAAACCTCCTTTTGAAAATAGGTTGTGCCGGAAATTAAGCACAATTGGCCAGACAAACTTATTATACAGCATTTGAGCCTCCCAGAACGCCCTTTTCCGGCACTGAAAAACCGAACAACAGGTGCGGTATAATCACGCCCGTGACCAACCCGAAGAGCCCCGAAGAACTTTCGGAACAGGAGTTGCGCCGCCTGTTGCTCGATAAGCGCCACGATGCGCGCCAGAAGCGCCTGGAGCGCTTCCGTCGCAGCGGACGGGCCGTCCTGCTCTCTCCGGATCTGCCGCCGGCTGCCCTGGGTGAATGGCGCACGCAGCCTCCAGTCGATGGAGAGGGCTCACTTACGGATAGACCGGTTGTCCGTCCAGCCCGCAGACGCTGGTATGATGGCATATTGTTGAGCGTTGAAATCCTGGCAGTGCTTGGTTTGGTTGGGCTGATGCTGAACTGGTTCGGCATGCTGCAATCGTTGAACCACGAGGTGGTTGTCGCCCTGCGCCAGGATACGTTGACGCCCACTCCCCTCATTACGGCAATCGTACTGCCAGGCGGCCACACCCCGCCGACCGCACCGGGTGGTGCGCAGCCCAACGAAGCGGAGATTCCCGAGCACCTGCGCCCGCTGGTACAGTCGATTGCCAACCTGCCTCTCCCCACACCGGGACCCGACCAGGCCATGCGTATCCAAATACAGGCAATCAACGTGGATGCGCCGGTTGTCCAGGGCGACAGCTGGGAGCAGTTGAAGAAAGGTGTCGGCCAGCACGTTGGTTCGGCCGATCCAGGCCAAGTAGGCAATGTAGTCCTTTCTGCACACGACGACGTTTTTGGCGAGATATTTCGGAACCTGGACCATCTCCAACCTGGTGATCAGGTAATGCTCTTTACGGCCCAGGGACAATACATTTACATCGTTACCGGCAGCCAGATCGTCGAACCGACGCAAGTGGAAGTGATGAACCCTACCGGCGAGACGACCGTCACGCTCATCAGTTGTTACCCGTACATGGTTGATAAAAAACGTATCGTAGTGTTTGCAAAACTTGTTTCGTCTCAATAATCTAGATAGCCTCTCCCTCTTATCGAGGAGTTACTAACACTTCAAAATCCTTAGGAGAATTATGAGCAAGAAAAGTAAGCGTCAGGTTTCCCGTCAGTCTTACCGTCAGGTTCCCCATCCACCCACCAGCATGGCAGCAAAAACGGTTGAATTCAATCCGGACTACAGCAACACCAAGCGCGAACTGCGCCGGATCGGCATCCTGGCCGGTACATTTGTTGTTATTCTGATTGTGCTGGCTATATTCCAGAACCAACTGTTGGCATTCTTTATAAAATAACCTGATCCGGAAGCAGCGCAGTTGAGCTGCGACTCCCATCCTGCACACGTCATGAGCAAAGACACCTTCGAGATCATTCTGCTGGTAGGTCGTCCAGCCTCGGGCAAGAGTGAGATCATGGATTTCCTCAGCCATATCGACACAGATGACCGGCGAAGGCGTTTCCACATCAGTGGACTGGATGTTCTGGATGACTTCCCCATGCTATGGACCTGGTTCGAGGAGGACGAAATCCTCAGCCACGAACTCGGCATGGCGCGCCTACACACCGACGCTGACGGCTATTTCGCTTCGCCGGGATTGTGGCAACTGCTGGTCGAACGTCTCAGCCTCGAATACCACAAACGCCTGCGCGACCCGGTTTACCATGACCGTACCACGACACTGATCGAATTCTCGCGCGGCAGCGAACACGGCGGTTACCGGGAGGCCTTCCTCCATCTCTCGGAAGAAATCCTGCGCCAGGCTGCGCTGGTCTATGTCATAGTCCCCTTTGCCGAGTTGCTGCGCAAGAACCGCCTCCGCTTCAACCCTGACCGTCCTGACAGCATTCTCGAGCACGGTCTATCGGACGAGAAACTGGAACGGCTCTACGGGAACGACGATTGGGCGGAGCTGGCTCACGGCGAAAACGGTTTCCTGGAAGTCAATGGTCACCGCATGCCTTATGCGGTTTTCGAGAATGAGGATGACGTTACCACTGGGAAACCGGACTTACTGGAGGCTCGCCTCGAAACGGTGCTAGGCCGGCTCTGGGACCTGCACATGCACCCATGACTTCTCCTTCAGATCTGCTGACCATCAGACTCGAAAAACTGGTCTACGGCGGCAATGCCCTTGGACGGCTTTCCGATGGGGTGGCTGCCTTTGTCCCATTTGGACTTCCGGGAGAAAAAGTAAAGGTCAGGGTGATCGAGGAGAAGCCCGGCCATGTGCGCGCTGAACTGGTCGAAGTGCTGGAACCATCGCCGGAGCGTATTGCGCCGAGATGCAAGCATTTCGGGGTATGTGGGGGGTGTCATTACCAACACCTTTCTTATCAAACCCAACTTCAGGTAAAAACCGCCATCTTGCGCGACCAGTTGATGCGCATCGGAAAAATCCCAGACCCACCGGTCGAGCCGATTATCGCTTCCCCGCTTGAATGGAATTACCGCAACCACGTTCAATTCCATTTGACGCGTGAAGGGAAAATGGGCTACATCGCAGCGAACGGGCGGGGCGTGTTTCCCATAACGGAATGTCATCTTCCCGAAACAGGCCTGAACGAACTCTGGCCCAGCCTGGAATTCGACCCTGAACTGGGGGTGGAACGTATCTCGTTGCGTGTGGGGATGAATGCCGAGTTCATGCTGGTGGTGGAGTCCGAGGTCTCGAACTGCCCGAACTGGAACTTGAGGCAGGGCTCTCGGTGGTGCATGTGACTGGCGATGATATGGTAGTGATGGCAGGCGATGCAGCTCTGAGCATGTCTGTTAAAGACCGGGGTTTCCGTGTTTCGGCGGCTTCGTTCTTCCAGGTCAACACAGCGATGGCTGGGAAGTTGGTGGATCACCTGCGGGAGCATTTACCGGTTTCTTCCAGCACTATCCTGCTGGATGTCTATTGTGGAGTTGGTTTGTTCAGTGCATTCTTTGCAGGTCACGTCGGGCGCTTGATCGGGGTCGAGGCATCCCCATCGGCTTGCGAGGATTTCGTGGCCAACCTGGATGAATTCGACAATGTAGCTCTTTACGAGGCCCCCGGATAGGCCGTGCTGCCCAACCTGGATGTCACTCCCGATATTGCCATCCTGGACCCACCGCGCGCCGGCCTGGAAAAACGCGTCCCAGAGGTCTGCTGGCGTGTGGGCCAGCCAGGATCGCGTACGTCTCGTGCGACCCGTCCACACTGGGGCGCGACGCAGTCCGTCTCATCGCTGGAGGTACCGGCTGATCCAGGTCACTCCATTTGACCTGTTCCCGCAAACTTATTCCATCGAAAGCATTTCCATTTTCGAGAAAGGATGAAACCTATGCGTTGGGAAGAATTGACCGGCGACCTGTTCCCACAGGCCGTCAAACAATCTGAAGGCGTCTGCCTGCTGCCACTCTCGTGCATCGAACGGCACGGGCATCATATGCCGCTCGGCACGGACATGTATATCGGCCACGAATTGTGCAAGCGTGCCGCCGAACTCGAACCGGTGGTGGTATTCCCGGATTTCATTTACACCCAAATCCTGGAAGCGCGCCACATGCCGGGTTGCATCGGCATCCAGCCGGAATTGACCATTCGTCTTTTGGAGAACGTTTGCAGCGAAATATCCCGGAATGGGCTGAAGAAGATCGTTATCGTCAACTCACATGGCGGTAACGACCACCTGATCCATTACTTCGCCCATATCCAGCTTGCCAGTCCGCGAGACTATGTGGTATATGTGGCGCAACCCCCTCATGTTTCCGAAGAAGTGACCACCGCCTCCCAATGGGAGACGACCGTGGACGGTCATGCCGGAGAACGTGAAACCAGCATGATCCTTGCCATCCACCCCGAGCTGGTCCGAACCGGCGCTCTACCTACCGACAGCGAGGGCATGCCCCTAGAGCGCCTTAAACCCCTGCGCGACCTGGGCACGGACATGGGCATCTGGTGGTACGCCGATCACCCGACCCATTACTGCGGGGATGGACGTCCCGCCACGGCCGAAAAAGGCGAACGCTGGCTGACCGACCGCGTCAAGATTTAGCAAAGATCATCCGGGCGATCAAGGATGATACGGAAACCCAGAAATTACAGGATGAATTTTTCGGAAAGGTACAGCAGTCTCAGTAGTCATGGAAAGACCCTCGGGAGTCCCAGATGAAGAATGATCTGGCTTTTTTCGTTCCAACCTCCCGATTAACGGATCCTGGACCCTATGCCCACCTTCTGGATGGCCTGCCTACCGGCATCGATGAACTCTGCAGGATCGTGCAAGGGACAACCGTCCATATTTTCTGGGCAGAGCGCTATGGACTGAATTTGTCCGAGCAGCGCAAGGCGGAGGTGCAGTTGCGCACTCTGCAACGCCGGTTAACGCACACACTGGAACTGGGTCCGGGTCCATTGATAGAAACCCGTCCGCTTGAAAGAAAGATCGTGGGCAACTGCCGGGATTTTACGTTGCTGTTGGTGTCCATCTTGCGGCATCAGGGCACCCCGGCGCGCCCTTCGCTGCGGGTTCGGCGCTTACTTCATCCCGGGCGATTATGAAGACCACTGGGTTGCCGAGTATTGGAATGCGGATCTGCAGCGCTGGGTTCTGGTGGATGCCCAACTGGAACGTGCCGGAGTGCCAGGCGTTGAAGATTTATTTTCTATCTTTTCGGATGTGCCTGGCTGCGACCAGTTCATCGTGGGTGGCAAGGCCTGGCAATTGTGCCGGGAGCGGGCAGGCCGACCCGGATAATTTCGGTATCTTTGACATGCATGGACTGGGATTCGTGCGGGGGGA
>CAWDYX010000030.1:0-16863 GCA_963806575.1 uncultured Chloroflexia bacterium
GC
This sequence comes from uncultured Chloroflexia bacterium, assembly GCA_963806575.1. Taxonomy (GTDB): domain Bacteria; phylum Chloroflexota; class Anaerolineae; order Anaerolineales; family Villigracilaceae; genus UBA877. Next base: position 3 of record CAWDYX010000030.1, read on the forward strand.
ACGGCAGCCACGCAGCCCGCACGGACCCCGAGCCGGGCAAGATCTACTCCTTCCTGATCAACGTGGCCGGGCAGGACGAGACACCTCTCTCCCTCCCCATGGCTAAATCTGCGATGGGGAGGGGCGGGGGTGGGGGTGGGGCGCGCGATTCCACCGCCCTCAAGATCGTCGAGATCAATCCGGGCACGGTACCGGCCCTCGGCAAGCCAGCATACCGGGTGGTCCAGCGCCGCCTGTGGACCGGGCAGAAGCACGTCACGGTCTTTGGGGCGCTGCACGCGCTGGCAACCACGTGGCATCCACGCCATATCGTCATCGACGCCACTGGCGTGGGCGAAGGGCTCTGGTCGCTCATGGAGAATGCCTTCGGTCCGGACGTGGTCATCCCGGTCAAGTTCACGCCTTCGCTCAAGAGTGAACTGGGCTACGGCCTGCTCGGCATCGTCGAAAGCGGGCGCTACCAGGAGTATGCCCCCTTCGACGAGACCCTGCGGCGCCAGCTCGACCACACCATCTCCGAGATCGTGCCCGGCCCGGCCAAACTGATGCGCTGGAGCGTGCCGGACGGCACGCACGACCCGCTCAGTGGAGAACTCCTCCACGATGATGACCTCATCACCACCGCGCTGTGCGTCATGCTCGACCGGCTGGAATGGTCCACGCCGCTCCCCCCCGGCATCGCCCTCGCCCGGGACCCGCTCCCGGGCATGGATGATAGTTTTTAGCCATGGGACTATCAGAGCATCATTGGGAGACCATGAAAATCAATGCAGGGAACGTTATTACCCGCTGCAATGCCATATAGTAACAGAGCCAGTGAATGAATATCGACAGGAAGAGCAAATAATGGTTTATTGACAGGCGTGCTATACTTCCCAAAGTTGTATAATTAATTTACTGCAAGGAGGAATTATGCGTAAATTCCTTGGTGTAGCGGGTTGGGTAGTTTTTGCAATACTGCTTGCGGCAATAGCCCTTGCGGCTTACCAGGCAGTAACCTTCAAGCCCGGAACAAATCCTGCGGCAATGACTGAGGATTTTTCCAATCCGGCTCTTTCTAACTGGTCGTTAAAACTTGTTGACGGCTTGGGAAAGGCAGAGCCGCCACCATATCATGACGGAAGTATTTTGGCTCAAGCTGGGATCCTAAGGCTTGAGGTCAGCCCAGATCCGAATTTTCAAAATGAAAGTGCCAAATGGCAGAGTGGAGAAGCTGCAGCGGCACAATATAACAATGCATTTGCGATTGGGTTAGCGGGTTTTGCCCCTGCTTGGACACAAAGAGTAGTAATAGAGTTCGGTATGAAAATAGATCCCGCCTATCAGGGCACAGCCGGACTTTGGTTGGAGGCGGAAAATACTTTTAACACTCAGGGAGTGATGGTTTCCAGTGGGTTTAACGCATTCGGCTTAAGTTACACCAGTCCCGAGTCGACGAAACTTATCGCAGGGCTTAAGTTCGAGTACACAAAGGGCTTTATTCCACTTTGTATAGGAAGTGTTTCGGGGGTTGACCCAACCCGGTGGAACGCCTACCGAATTGAATGGAGCAAGCCTTTCGGGTTTATTGACCAGTTCAGGATTTATGCTAACGGTCAATATAAAGGATCTTGTTCCATCCCATATATCGGATTAAAGAGATCGGAGGTCCAAGTCTGGAGTGATAACTACCTGATTGGGAGTACCTTAAGCCTTGGCTATCAGAATCCATCAAAAGTCCAGGGAACTGAATATAAAAATATCCATATCTGGGCTGAAGATAAATGAGATTTTAAGAGTTTGAGAAACTGTTTGCCGTTAGTGGAGTGCTTTGTTCGGATTGCCCGGCCATATTGCGATCAGCGTAAAAGGTGCACTGCATGACCGGCATTGATCCCGTGGTGCGGGGGGGGATTAGTGCACGTCTATCTTTAGTGGCAATACCACCAGGTTGTCGTTCCAGGTCCGGCCGGTGGAGGGTTCGTAGGCCGGGAGAGGCACCTTGTCAGGAGAAGCCGGATCATACCACCCGACACCTATCTGATATTCCCCGGGCTGGAGGGGCGTCAGGGAAAGTGTAACTTCATCAGTGATCACTTCCCTCAGGAGCCACCTGGAAGTTGGGTACTGCCCGTTCAGCGGCATTTCTTCTTGAATATGGATCCGGGTGGGATCACCGGGGCTGAAAAGGACCACAAAGTATGCGTAGTCGCTTTGGATTTTCCCCAACGCCCGCCAGATCAGTTTCAGATCAAGGGTTGTGGAATTTTGCGACCCTTCATACCCAACCAATCCGATCTGTTCACCGAACCGCTCGGACATGCTTTTGGAGGTCGCGGGAACGCGAAAAACATGCGAGCTCATGGTCGCAAACCATACCGGTGGATTCCAGACCGGATTGACCGGGATCCGACACTCGGGCCGGGTGCCGACACACTGCGCGGTCTTGCCGGCCCAATCCAGATCCGGCCAGACTTCATTTTTATAGGCCGGCGTAAAAAAAAGAAAGGCGGCAAATATCATGGCCAGCGGCACCCAGCGCCAGTAATTGGGCTTATTGTCAGTCAGGAGCAACCCCCACACAAGCGTAACAGCCGGGATGAAAAAATGGCGTCCCGCCGAATGGATCAACGCAGCCGGTATCTGCCGCATCACGTAGAGCGAAAGCGCGGCTGCCAGCAATCCACCCGATATGATCGACAACGCCGGCCAATTCTTCTTTCTCAGCGCAAGCCAGATCAACCCGCCGTAGAACACACCCATCCCGATCAGGACAAGGAACCGCAGTGGATCAGTTAATTGGAGTTTATAAATATGTTCCCCCAGGAAGATGAACCCAAAACGATAGATCAGCACATCCGCAAAGGTCCGGCTCATGGCAGGGATCATGCCGCCCGCCTCAATGCGGCCGGGCATATTCCAAAACTGGATGGCTGCAACGATCAGGCTCAACCCGAACAGGATCAGGCTGTGGCGTGTGCGGCGGATGCCCCAGCGCAGCAGGAACAATGGCCAGAGACAAACCGCAAATGGCGTATTCAAGCCGGCCAGAGTTAAAAGAAAAACATCAAAAAGCGATTGTCCTCTGGATTGCGGCTCACTGGAGACTGATAACAGCAGCCAAAAAAAACTGCACAGGAACGCCCAATTGGCCAGGTTGAAAAAAACCTCATTATCTGCAGTAGTCGCCACCAGGGCCAGCCCCAACAGCAATTTCAGTCCCCCGCCAAACGGGAAACGCCTCGAAAAAATATAAACGATGATACCGACCAGCAGCAGCCAGGAGGCGAACTCATACCAGTGAGGCACGTAACGAACTGGCAACAAACTGCCAAGCCAGGCCACAAAACGTGCTAATATATGGAAATAGCCGGCATAGGGTAGCACCAGTGACTTGAGACCCTGAAAGAAGGCATCCGGGAAAAAAATGGCCCCATCTTCCGCCCATAATTGAGGATTATAAAAAGCGTCCGGCCGCCGCCAATAGAGGCTGGCGGTTAAGCCGGCAATACACATCAGGCATCCGAGCCAGGAGGATGACAGGATTTTTCGAAAAATGACAGGAACCTTTGTAAACGGATTGCGCTTAAGGATCAAACCAATCTCCTCGGGCACGCAGGACAACCTGCCTTTGACCTGGGCAGCGGCGATATATTGTATCGTACTTGCAGTCGGGGAGGGGAGATTTTTCGGGCACGGCCTGCAGGCCTGAATCGCCCGGGATCACGGAATTATTAAAAAATCATTGGACCCATTTGAGGCGAAGAAAGCTGGTAGGAATATGAAAGAAAAAAGTGTTCTTACGAAAACCCTGGCAATAACGGGGACACTGCTGGTGTGGGTGCCGATCGCCGCGCCCATCCTGCTTGCTGCGGCGGAACTCATCAAGAAGGGCCTGTTCCGGCTCGACTACCTGATGCCGGCGGAGCTCTTCCCGCTGGCTCTGGTTGGAGGCGGGCTGCTGCTCTGGGCGTCATGGCGGAGGCGCAGTCGCCGCGGGCTGATCGGATGGAGCCTGGTCAGTGCAGTGATTCTGCTGGTGGGCCTGCAGGAATTGGCCGAGGTCACGGGCCTGGCCTCCGGCAGGACCGCGCCGGGTGGCTGGCAGTCCGCGCTGGTTACGGCGGGGCTGATCGGCTATATCCTGGCGGTGGTGGTCACCGGCGTTGGCGGAGCGCTGCTGCTGCGCGACCTGTTCAAGCCGGGAGCGGGAAGGAATTAATCACGAAAGCCGCGACCCTTCTGAAGACTGCCCGCAAAGGATGCTCCCAGGCTGGGCAGGCGCATCGGTGAGGATGTCATTCAGCCTCTGCCTGGCCTGCATGTAAGGCAACAATTTACCTAAAAGGAAGGCTTGACCATGAAACTCTCCAGACGGTATGTCCTGGCGGTTTGTATCCTTCTAATGTCAGCTTGCAGCGCCACGGCGGGGGCTGCCACTCCCACACGCCGGCCGACGCTCACCGCCACCATGCCGCTGGCTCCGGCCTTCGGCTCGTACCAGGGATGGCTGGCGGAATTCAACTATGACAGCCAAAAGCCGCTCAACGTGATGGAGGCCGGGGTTGAAGGACAGGGGGATATCGGCATCCACGATATCACCTTCGACAGCCCGGTGCAGGGAATGGTGGCGGCCTATCTGGTAACTCCCGCCGGTGCAGGACCCTTCCCGGCCATCCTGTATGCACACTGGTATGAGGAGGCCAACTCCAACCGGAGGGAATTCCTGGATGAGGCGGTTGGGCTGGCGAAAAATGGCGTGGTTTCGATCCTGGTGGACGAGGTTTGTTCCGCCCCGTACGCCCGGGGAAAGTGGACCGGCAGGGACGCCCAGGAGGATCGCCAGTTTGTCATCCAGCAGATCATCGAGCTGAGGCGGGCGATCGATGTCCTGGCGGCGCAGCCAAATGTCGACGCCGGGCGGATCGGATTTGTCGGTCACGACCTTGGCGGGATGTTCGGGGCCGTGCTGGCGGGGGTGGACTTTCGCATAAAGACCTACGTGCTGATGACCGTCATCCCGGATTTCACCGACTGGTTCACAATCGGTTCCGAGCTGAAACCGGCCGAGCAAAACCAATACCGCCGCATCCTGTTGACCGTCGACCCGATCAACTATATCGGGCACGCGCAGGCATCCATATTCCTTCAAAGCGCCAGGAACGATGGCTTTGTGCCGGATGCGGAGGCGACCAGCCTGTATAATGCCATCCCGGCACATAAAAACATTGCATGGTATAAAGGCCCCGAAGGGCACGCGCTCCAACGGAACCAGACCGCCACGCAGGATCGCCTGACCTGGCTGGGGACCGAATTGCAATTCAATCCGTCCAAATGATGCTCACCGGAAGCGTTGAAAGATTGGGATCGACTGATCTTGTAATTGACCTGCAGGTTCTTGTGAAGGTTCAAGCCTCATATCATTAGAACTATCAAGGAGAAAAAACGATGAGGAAGAGGTTTGACTTAGTAAATATATTAATATTCTTGTTGTTCCTGATTATTTTCTCAAGGTGTCAGCCTAAAACGCCTATTATATTTTCTGAACAATGTTCTGCTCCTTGTTGGCGAAATCTAGAACCAGGAAAAACAAATTCAGCGGAGGCATTAAAGGCTATAAAAGGATATTCTGATATAAAGTTGGATAACATAAGCATCAGCGGCCCTTGGAACATATTCAGCAATTTTATTGATTTTAATTTGGTCACTGATGAAAAAGTTCAAGTATACATGATAGATGATGTGGTTTCACTCATTATGGTCAGCAATTTGAAAGGAATTAATTTCAGAAATTGCATTGCTAAATTGGGAGATCCTAAGTACGCAGCGATTTCATCATCTTTGGGTCCTGGATTACCTATTATTCCGGCTTCGGATGCAAATCATATATGGTTTTCAGCAATTTATCCTTCTACCGGAATAGTCCTTAGCCATGATACTTATAATGTCTGGTTGGGAGAAAATCTTAAGCTCGCTAAGACGACTTTTATATCACAGGCCAGTATTTACGATCCGAAGAAATTCACTCTGCTACTACAAAAAGGGTTTTTAATACCCAGTGATAGTAATGGAAATTCTCAGAATAATTTAGTTGCTTGGAAAGGGTATGGAGACATTAATTTGCTTTACCCAGAATTCCTAAATCCCTAATACCGATTAATTGGCGAAACTTTTTCAGGCTTTAGCACTTTACTAAAATTTTTCATGCTTCAATGCATAGTACCGTTATGCGATTCGTTACACCTATGTTTTAGGAACAAGGAAATAGCAATGCTTCACCTACCCGACTCAAACATGATTCGATGGGTACTTAAATTCCAATATAGGATTGTATATAATAGAGTCTTGCGGCATGCCCGAAAAACCCTTTGGGTCTTTCTTCGGAGAGTTTACACTTTCGTGTATGGGAAACCGCTCAACCTTTAAGTCTTCAACTTACTTGGCGGCAGCTTGACCTTCTTGCTGCCCCAGGGGATGACCTGCAGGTCCTGCCCGACTATCTGGGCTCTGTGGTGGCGGTGGTCAACTCCAGCGGAGAGCTGGTGAGCCGGCAGGAAAAGAACCCTACCCGGCCGTTGGCCACCCTCCCCAAATCTTCAGATTTGGGGAGGGCCAGGGTAGGGTTGATTTTTCAGGATAGAATATCAGCATGTCTCCCCGACGTTCCACGCCTGAAATAATGCAGAGTACCAGCTCACGCAGGTGGAGCTGTGGAACGATCAGACCCTGCCAGCCACCTGGAATTTCTTCTATGATGGCGACGGCAACCGGGTGAGGCAGGAGTATTTCGAAGGTGCGTTCGGTCAGAATGTGACGGTGAAAGTGACAAACTATTATCCATCGCTTCCGTTCGGGACAGGCACCGGAGGCGCATACGAACTCGACCAGGCCCCTACACACACCTTTCGTTCAACAGCATGGGCAGCAGGTTCAAGACTCCGCAGGAACATATCCGGACCATCCAGAAATTTGCGACCGTCGCGAATCTTTTCCATGGGTAAGGCAGGCTGGACGGAAAGAAGGAATATATGCTGGATTTCATTGCGGCTGAAATTGCAGACTTGAATCTGGCTGAGTATATGCAGGAGGCACTACGGGAAGCCGAGTTGGCCGGCCTGGCTGGCGAGTACCCGATCGGGGCCGTCATTGTCATCGGCGGCGAGATCATTGCGCGCGGACGCGCAAGCCACAACGCCATGAAAAGCCAGCTACGGCATGCGGAGCTCAATGCAATGTTGGACGGGGGGCTGCGACTCTGGCACGATTACCGCCAGGCGATCCTGTTCACGACGGTTGAGCCATGTCCGCTTTGCCTGGGCGCAGCCGTGATGGCCGATATACCGCACATCATCTTCGGTCTGCATGACAAGGTTGTGCAATCCGATCAAATCGTCGGGACCAACCCGTATGTGCGCCGGCATATCAAGAGCTATCATGGTGGCGTCCTGGAGCAAGACTCGGCCGCCCTCATTGCCAGGTACAACCCGGATGCAGTAAATTACATTCAAAAATGAATAACAATTTGCTGTATTCAGCAACGGTTCCTTAGTCGGAAATGCTGCAAAGATCAAATGTCGAGCGAACCAATCCACGTCACGCAAACAAAGCCGGCCGAATACGGCGTCCATCTTATTCCAATCCAACTGGCTGAATCCCTGGAGGGGAAACGGGTTCTTCTGGAAGATACATTACTGGCCGCCCAAAGACGGTTAAGGGATTTCGCGCAAAAACACGCCTGGCAGGCCTACGTGAAAGAACCCTTTGCGAGCCATTTCCGTGTTTACAGCGATAAAGCCTCCTTTGACCGGGCACTTTTGGAGATTTGCGGTCTTGATCCAGCCATTGAACTCCCTGCAACGTATTGCGCCGCGCTGGAGCAGGATGTGTTGATGAGCGTTTCCCCGGAGCTCTACCGGGCCCTTTACCCGGAAGGGGACGAGGAGTGTGCCTTCGAGAAATTATTGACCCACGAAATGGCGCACAGGCTGCATATCCGCATCCTGGGCGGAAACGAGCAGGGCATGGGGCCGGTATGGTTTTATGAAGGATTCGCACTGTATGCAGCCGATCAATTTGAAAAGAACGTTCCAGCCCTGGATTTCCCAAAAATACGCGCAATAATCCTCAACCCTGAACGAGGCAGCTATCGAGGCTATGCGGCTGTATTTCATTATTTCCTGGGGAAGGCTTCCATCCAGAGCCTGATAGAGATGGCAGCGAAGGCGGAGTTCATCGATTGGTTGAAGGAAAACAGCCGTTGAAGAAGCAAACTCATGAAATTAACCGATGACCTTCTGCGAATTCCTTTGGAACAATTCATGACCTGCCACTCGGGCCGGCGCTGGACAATAAAAGAAACCCGGGACCTGGCCGAGTTTGCCTGCCATCCGGCGGCCATCCTTTCGGATGGTTCCCTTTCCATATTCGCCAAATTCAGCGACGCAGCCAATGGGAGCGAACAATTCGAAATCGAGCTGGCCGGATTGAGACTGCTTTCTGAACGGTCGGGAGTGCTGATACCTTCTCAAATCGGGATACTTCCAGTGCCCGGTGGATGCATCCTGGTACTCGAGGCAGTCCAGGTCGTCGAAAGAGGCCCACGCCAATGGAGGGAAATCGGCCAGGCTTTAGCCCGCATCCATAAAGTCAGGGGGGAGCGCTTCGGTCTGGACAGGCACGGATACTTTGGGCCGCTTTATCAAGACAACTCCCCCAGGCGGGATTGGCCGACGTTCTATGCAGAATGCCGGCTGTTGCCGGGCTTGCGAATGGCAGTTGATTCAGGCAATTTGCCGGTGCAGCTCGTCCCGCAACTTGAGCGTATCATCGCACGCCTGCCCGAACTGTGTGGTCCGGAGCCGGCGCCAACCCTGCTGCATGGCGATGCCCAGCAAAATAACTTTATCAGCACCCGGGCGGGCGCGGTCGTCATCGATCCGGCGCCATACTTCGGTCATCCGGAAATGGATCTGACCTATATTGATTATTTCCAACCCGTCCCAAAGGATGTGCTGGAGGCATACCAGGAGGAAATTCCGATAGACCCGGGATTCCGGGAAAGGCGCGATCTTTGGCGAATATGGGGATATCTTGCGGCGGTAACCGTGGAGGGGCCAATGCATTCAGGCAAGCTGACCGAGGCGGTCCGGAGGTATGGGTAGATGAAACAGTCGATCATCCATGTCGCGCTGGTGGTGCGCGATTACGACGAAGCCCTGGCGTTCTACTGCCACAAACTCCATTTCAGCCTGGTGGAAGATACCTACCAGCCTGAACAGGACAAGCGCTGGGTCGTTGTGGCTCCTCCCGGATCCAATGGTACGACGCTCCTGCTGGCACGCGCCTCCACACCTGAACAGGAGGCGTTCATTGGCAGGCAGACCGGAGGCCGGGTTTACCTGTTCCTGCGCACGGATGATTTCTGGCGGGATTACAACGAGATGCTTTCCCTCGGAATTAAGTTTGTGAGACCTCCGAAGACCGCCGCATACGGAACCGTGGCGGTATTCGAAGACCTGTATGGGAATTTGTGGGATCTGATCGGTCCGGATAGCAAATAACTTCAAGCGGCCAATTGTTTCCGGTATTGGTGCGCCGTTTCGATGGCAGTTTTCAGGTTTTCCCAGGGCGTTTCGCCGGGCACGGTGCAGTCGGCTGCCAGGATGAAGCGCTCCGGCGCTTCTGCCAGCACCCGTCCGGCGGCCTGGCGGATGGCTGCCGGGCCGCCAGTGGCGAGGACGCCTTTGCGTTCCAGGCCGCCCATGAAGGGCCGCCCGAACATCCGTGAGACTTCCCTGGCGGTCAGGGTCTTATCTCCTAGGTTCAGGCTGCAGTTGACCGCCTGGCCGGGGTAATCCAGGAATGGCGTCAGTTCGGCGTACCCGCCCTGATAGTCGCAGATATGCAGGATATTGAAAGTGCAGGGCTGGATCGCCTCCCAGACAGCCAGGTCGGACGGCTTGATATATTTTCGAAATATCGCAGCATCTGCAAAGCGGAAGGCCTCACCGCCTTGTGTCGAGGCATAAAAGCCATCCACGCCGAGGCGGATGCAGCCACGCACCAACCTGAGCACGTTTTCGGTCATGACCGCCAGACCTTTTGCGACGGCTTCAGGATTTTCCTGCAGATGTGCGGCGATATCGGCTTCTTCATCGAACTGGGCTGCCCACATGAAGGGCGAATAGAGCGTCATGATCACCAGGGCCTCGTTTCCGGCGGCTTTGACCAGGCCAGCCACCACGCGCAAGCTGGGCTCGAAGAACTCTTCGTCGTAAAGGGGGACATGTGCCCAATCCTTCGGTTTACGGATCCGCAGACCGGGCGGTTGAACCTGTTCATATTGGATCTTGACGAAATCCATGCCGGTCGATCGGAAGAATCCCAGGTGTTTGTCAATGGCGGCCTGGCCTTGCGTGTAGGCATGGTCGAAGTGCATAAAAAAGGCGGCGGGGATGGTATCAGGTACGGCTTGGTCCTGAATCAGGCTCAGCATTAAATCGCGACGGTTCATTTATTGATGCCCTTTCTCCTGATACTTCCGAAGTCTTTAAATTGTCTCCGCAGGGGGGATTTCTGGAGGCTCAGGCTAGTCTTCCAGCTTCTGGAGATATTCCTTCACATCCTCAGGCAGATACCTTGTCTGGATATATTCCATTACGAGTGTTTTATATGCTTCAGGTGTTCCGAAATTATCACTGATAAAATCACGGTTGACCAGCGTTCCTTCGCGGAAATTCATCCATTCCACATAATTTGAGAATTCCCAATCTTCAGGTAATTCCACCAGGCCATCTTTGACAGGATTGGCATGTATGTAAACACACAGGTTCAACAAATGATTGTAATGGTGAACAGGTTTGCCTTGAAACTGTCCTTGAAACAATGCACCGACCCGGTTGAAGCGTTTATTGATGGCTTTGGTGTAGGATATACAGAATTTTTGCATTGCAAGCGAGACCGCCCTCGAGACATCCAAGACTTCCGAAGTTTTTAAAACTTCGGAAGTCTGTAAAGGCTTAACTCTTCCCAAAATATGATAGTGTGTGGGCATCAAACTATAGACAAGAATATCTACATGCTTGCGCAGGTATTTTTTAATTCCGCGAAGAGAATACAAATAATTTCCGCGCTCAAAGAACACTTCTTGACGATTGTTGCCTCGATTGTAGAAGTGATAATACTGGTTCGGTAAAAATGGTACGGCTCTTCGGGGTATGGTTTCCTCCGAGTGTTCTCAGACCTCCAAGTTCTTTAAGAACGCGGAGGTCTGGATATAATCAGGAACCCTTAAAGTGTAATCACCTTGCTGGTTCTCTTCTGGGCTTCAAGGATATCCGACATGCTCCCGATAATACCAACACGAACTTTTTCCGACAGGCCAAAGTAGTTCAGGCAGGTTGAACAAATGATCAGGCGGACACCGCTTTGCTCGATTTGAGAGAGACGCTCCAGAAGCGGTGAACCTTCAATTACCAACTTAACCCCATCTGTATAGAAACAGATGGCGGCTGGTAAGGTCTTGTCCTCCATCAGGAGATGAAGATACGTATCAAGGAGTTTCTGCTGTAATGGCACATCGGCAGAACCCATTCCCTGCCTGGTTATCAGGATTATTGCATCGGACAAAGATGATTGATTGGACATGGTGTACCTCATTATCTGTCAATATTTCTTTTCAAGATTATCCACCTTTTTTAGTATATATTCTGCAACTCCAGCCGGGTCTTTGGGGATTTTATTTCCTATATAAAGCATTGCACAATCCCTCGCAACTATTTTCAATTTTTTTCGATAATCCATATCATCCCAATGTCTATTCGCGAGAATTCGATAAAAAGCAACAACGGCATGTAGATCATAATAGCTCCAATCTACTGTAATTCTTTTGGATTCCTTCCATCTCAATACAGGGTGAGACCATTTCAATACAGGCTGAGACCATGTCATTATGAATTGTTTTGTTCCCGCTCCTCGATAATTAATTATTTCAGGTAGTTTTTGAAAATAGTCTTCATCAAGTGTTTTAACGACGGTGTCACAACGATAGTTCACCCATGCATCCAAACCCTTCCATTCAATTTCGTCTTTTTCAAAACCTTTCAATTCCAATTTATATTTATGAGATTCTACCAAGAGGTCCTCTGCTTTATGTCTAAGAGGCCGTCCCATATACCAATCCATGCCGTCCCATACTTCCAATTTTTCATCTGTAGCCTCACTCTTTAAGAATAACCCTGCAAAGGCCTCGCCGACCAGATTATGTCCAATATTATGAAATTGACGCAGCGCAAGGCAAGCAAACAAAAAGAGTTCGCTTTTTTCTTCCTCAAAAAGAGATGAACCCAGACTCATCAGAATTGATACCTCATATTTTGAATAGAAATTTACTTCCAATAGCAGTTGGTTTTGTAGATTTTGTAAACCAGAAACATCCCTGAAATCATTGGACATTTCCGCTATTTTTCTTGTCACCAATTTCTTTCTTTCAATCAGCTCATTGACGTGAGTTATTCGTTCGGCTTCAGAAATCGCTGCGTTTATTTTTGTGATCATATCTCCAGCCCCATCAGACCATTCCTTATTTTTTTTATAACAATCACGATAAATTCTCTTTGTTATTATTTTCCAATCTTCCTTGGAGAGTGCCACCAAAGGTTTAAATCGAGAGTCTTTGTGTCAATTTAGCTTGAATGGTTTGTTTTAATTGTTCCACCCTTTCTCTCTTTGATTCCAGGTTCTCGCCGATATCGCCAGATTCAATAATTCTAATTATCGTTTCCCAATTTTCCTTCTCTAATTGGACAGTTATCAATGGAACAATAAGTTTCTCAATATTGTTCATCTTCACTTTCGCCTGATCATCTGCGCCGTGTCCGTTGCGGTCTTTACACTGCAAACATAAGCGCTTTTACAATTGATATTGTATAACAAATTGGGCAAAGTGCTTATTACTTTTTATTCTCCCCTATGGTATTCATCCATTGGTACTCAAATACGTTTTCAGGAAAATATGAAAAAAATTTACGCGAGAGGGAATCTTCCCGGCAAGCGATCACAAAAACGGGAGGGGCTGGTTAATCTCTGTGCTGGCAGGTACATGGTCCGGTCTCCTGCTCTCACGTGTGACTGACCCATCTGCGCCAGAAAACCAAAACCGCCCGGGCATCACTCCGGACGGCCTCGATATGGAACCGATCCTCTTTATGACAGTTCGTTCAACAACGCTTTCAGCAGGTTGTCCAGGCGGGTATCCAGGCTGGCGATATGTGGGGCATTTTCCACGTGAACCGAGTTGAACAGGTCCTGGGCGGCCTGGCGTGCCTGGTGGAAGGTCGCATACACCGGCGAGGCGGAGGTGATGTGGTTCTTCAGCTTCCATTTGTCCAGGCTGACCATCAGCTTGGTGGAGGAACTTGCCAGTTCATTGTGGGCGCCCATCAGGGCGTCGCCGGCGGTCTTCACGGTGGCGGCTGCAGCCGTGGCATCGGTGACCTTCCCGTTGCTGTCAAAACCGTCATGCGTGCTCAGGATGGCGTCCGCAGTGGCATGCAAGTTCTGCGCGTTTATCTGCTCTGTCTGGAAGGCAGTCAGGGCGCTGGCAAGCGCCTCGGTGTTCAACCCGTCCGCCTGTGCCTCCGTGATCAGGTTCTGCACATCCGTCGCGGCCGTGTCAGCCTTGCCCAGGTTGGTCTCCTGTCCGTTCAACCAGGCCTGCTCGTTGGCATAGGCCACCTGCAAACCATCGATCTTCGTGAGGATATTATTGGCTTTTTCCCAGGCTTTGAGGGCGTTGAGCAGACCCCGGGAGGATTGCACCAGGATGGTATGTGCGTTCAACAGCGCCTGGCCGGCCTGAGCCACCGTCTGGGCCGCCGCCACCGCATCGGTCACATTGCCGCTGTCATCAAAGCCGTTGTGCGTGGAAAGGAGGCTGGCGGCCGAATCGTGCGAGCTCTGTGCGGCGCTGATCTGCGACTGGAACGTGGTCAATGCGGCCGATATGGCAGTGGTATCGATGCTCCTGGCCTGTGCCTCCGTGATCAGGTCCTGGACGCTTGTGGCGATGCCGTTCGCCAGGTCCAGGTTGCCTTGCTGCACCGTCAACCAGTGCTGCTCATGCTGGTAGGCAGTGCCAAGGTTTCGGCTGGAAGGATCCGCCGGTCCGGCCGCCAGGGCAGTGCCTGCCGGCACTACCAGGACCGCTCCGAGTACCAGCAGCACGGACACCGCCAGCCTCAGGCTCTTGCTTGAAAAAATGGAAATGGGATGACTGGTTTTCATTCTTGACTCCTTTTTTGGATGGGTGGATTAATCCCAGTATAGAACGGGCCTGTAACCTGCGTGTAAAGCCCGTGTAAAATCTTCTCACCAATTTTAAGGTGCAGCAGCACCTTTCTTTCTGCCGTGACTGTTCCATTATCAGAACTGGCGTTAAAATGCAGGCACAAGTTCCGACTCTATATCCAAAAAGGTGCAACCATGGACTCTAAAAAAACCCCAGCCTATCTTGATGCCTCCCTTCCGATGGAGAAGCGTGTCGATGATCTGATCGGCCGCATGACGCTGACGGAAAAGGTCAGCCAGATGTTGAACGAATGCCGGGCCATCCCGCGCCTGGGCATGCCAGCCTACAATTACTGGAGCGAAGGCCTGCACGGGGTGGTCGGGAACGGTCGTGCAACGGTCTTCCCGCAGGCGATCGGGCTGGCGGCCGCCTGGGATGCGCCTCTTCTTTTCCAGGTGGCGACCGCCATCAGCGACGAAGGCCGGGCCAAGTACCAGGCCGCCCTGCAGCGCCAGGGTTACACCGTCCAGCTGCAGGGACTGACCTTCTGGTCGCCCAATATCAACATCTTCCGCGACCCGCTGGGGGCGCGGCCAGGAGACCTACGGCGAGGACCCTTACCTGACCGGCGAGCTGGGAGTGGCTTTCGTGCGCGGCATGCAGGGTGACGATCCGAAATATCTGAAGACGGCCGCCTGCGCCAAGCATTTCGCGGTCCACAGCGGACCCGAATCCGAGCGGCACGTTTTCGACGCGCGCGTCTCAAAACGGGACCTTAACGACACCTACCTGCCGGCATTCAAACGCCTGGTGGAGGGGGCGCAGGTGGAGGCGGTGATGGGAGCCTACAACCGCGTCAACGGCGAACCCGCCTGCGCCAGCCAGACCCTGCTGGTGGATAAGCTGCGCGGGGAATGGCAGTTCAAGGGCCACGTAGTCTCGGATTGCTGGGCCCTGACCGACATCCACGCCAGGCACAAGCTGGCCGCGGACGCGGTGGAAGCGGCGGCCATGGCGCTCCTGGCCGGCTGCGATATCAGTTGCGGCGCAACCTATGATAAATTGGAGGAAGCCATCCAGCGCGGCCTGGTGACCGAGGCCGATGTCGACACCGCCCTGCGGCGCACGCTGCTGACGCGCTTCAAGCTGGGGATCTTTGACCCGCCCGAAAGGGTCCCGTACGCATCCATCCCGCAGAGCGTGATCTGCAGCCCGAAGCACCGGCGGCTGGCGCGCCAGGCGGCGCGCGAGTCGATCGTGCTGCTCAAGAACCGGGCGAATTTCCTGCCCATCCATCCGGAGGTGAAGCAGATCTCGATCGTCGGTCCGAACGCCGCCAGCATCGAAGCCCTGCTGGGGAATTACCATG
Organism: uncultured Chloroflexia bacterium; assembly: GCA_963806575.1. GTDB lineage: Bacteria > Chloroflexota > Anaerolineae > Anaerolineales > Villigracilaceae > UBA877. The sequence goes on from CAWDYX010000030.1 coordinate 15,638, forward strand.
GCTACAACGACTCGCTCTCCACGCTGATGGAAGGCATCCTCGGGCGCGCTCCCGAGGGCGTGCGGGTGGGTTACCGTATGGGCGTGCCGCTGCACCAGGCTGGCGTCAACCCGCTGGATTGGACCACCGGCGATGCGGCCGCCTCGGACCTGGTGATCGCCTGCATGGGCTACTCGCCGCTGCTGGAAAGCGAGGAAGGGGATGCGATCCTGTCGGAACACTCGGGCGACCGGGCGGATATCAGCCTGCCGCCAGCCCAGGTGGATTTTGTGAAGAAGCTGGTCATGGCGGGGGCCCGCGTGGTGCTGGTGCTGTGCGGGGGCGGCGCCATCGCGCTGGGGGAACTGGAGGAAATGGTGGAGGCGGTGGTAATGGTCTGGTACCCGGGCCAGGCCGGCGGCCAGGCGCTGGCGGACGTGCTCTTTGGGGATGTGTCGCCGTCCGGCAAGCTGCCGGTGACCTTCCCCAAATCCATCGAACAGCTCCCACCTTTTGAAGATTATCGCATGGAAAACCGCACCTACCGGTACAGCACGGCCGAGCCGCTCTATCCATTCGGCTTCGGGTTGAGCTATACCCGCTTTGAATTTTCGGAGTTGATAATGCGCTCGGACCGGATCACGGCTGGCCAGGCGCTGAGGTTCAACGTGACCCTGAAAAATGCCGGCAGGATGGACGCAGACGAAGTGGTGCAGGTGTACCTGAGCGACCTGCAAGCGTCTGTCCCGGTGCCGATCCATAAACTGGTCGGATTCCGGCGGGTGCACGTCAAGGCGGGCCAGACCAGGAGGCTGCGGTTCAGCCTGCCTCCGGAAGCCATGCAGTTCGTGGACGAAAAAGGCGAGCAGAGACTCGAGCCCGGAGAGTTCCGGCTGACGGTGGGGAGCTGCTCGCCCGGCAGGCGGGGGACGGTGTTGGGAGGGGCGCAGGAGGTGAAGGCGATATTCCTGGTGGAGTGAGGCCGTGACGACTTTTCAACTCATCGCATTGCTCCTGACGGACAATCTGGGCTCGGTGGTGGCGGTGGTCAATGCCAGCGGCGGGCTGGTGAGCCGGCAGGCTTATTATCCTTATGGCGGAGTTCGCAGTGACGTGGGAACGATCTCCACGACCGACTTTGGTTACACCGCCCAAAGGAACCTGGATGCCCAGGGGAACAATTACCGGCTGGGGTTAATGGACTATCAAGCGCGGTTTTACGATGCTTATCTCCACCACTTCATCCA